>NZ_JAUFRY010000009.1:0-3070 GCF_030755175.1 Mycobacterium sp. TY814 | reverse complement strand
GGGCCGGCCGGGGCCACATAAGCCTGTGCGGTGGTGCTGTAGTCGGGGGCTGGTAGAGCGCGGCGGTCGAGTTTGCCGTTGACGGTCAATGGCAGTTCCTTGAGCTCCACGAACGCGGCCGGCACCATATAGGGCGGCAGCATCTGCGTGAGTTGGTCTCGCACCCGGGCCACATTGATGCCGGCTTCGGTGGTGGTGGTGAGGTAGGCGACCAGTCGGGGCTCGCCGGGGGTGTCTTGGCGGGCGATGACGGCGGCTTGTTCGATGCCGTCGAGCGCGGTGAGGGTGGCGGTGATTTCGCCGCATTCGATGCGGTAGCCGCGGATTTTGACTTGTTCATCGGCGCGGCCGAGGTAGTGCAGGTGCCCGTCGGGGCCCCAGGAGACGAGGTCTCCGGTGCGGTACATCCGGGAGCCGGGTGGGCCGTCGGGGCAGGCGACGAACCTTGAGGCGGAGAGCGCGCTGCGGCGCCAATACCCCGCCCCGACTCCGGTGCCGGCGACGTACAACTCACCCACCGCCCCCGGCGGGACGGGGCGTAGCCAGTTGTCGAGGACGAAGAGGGCGGCGGTGGGGACGGGGGTGCCGATGGGGACGGTGGGGGTGTCGGGTGTTAGGGGGGTGCTGAGGGTGGCGTAGATGGTGGTTTCGGTGGGGCCGTAGCCGTTGCGCATGATCCGGTGTGGGGCCCAGCGTGCGACGACCTCGGGGGGGCAGGCTTCGCCTGCGGTGATGAGGGTGACGTTCTCGAGTCCGTGGTGGGGGAGGTGGTGTAGTGCGGCGGGGGTTTGGCTTAAGACGGTGACGTGGTGGGTGGTGATGAGGTGGTGGAGGTCTGTGGGTGAGGCGGTGAGGTGGTCGGGGACCACGACCAGGCGGCTGCCACCGAGCAGGGCGCCGAAGACTTCCCAGACGGAGTAGTCAAAGGCGTAGGAGTGGCATTGGGTCCACACCCCGTGGGTGGGGAGGTGGGGGTGCAAGGAAGTCAGGAGCGCGGTGGCGTTGTGGTGGGTGGTGGCCACGCCTTTGGGGGTGCCGGTGGTGCCGGAGGTGTAGATCAGATACGCCAGGTCCTGCGGGTCAGGTCCGGGCAGCGGGGTCGTGGTGGGTGAATCGTCGAGGGTCAGGGTGTCCAGGGTGATCACCGGGACAGTGCTAGCGGGGAGGTGGCTGGTGAGGGTGGTGGTGGTCAGGACGGCGAGCGGGGTGGTGTCGGCGAGCATGAACCCCACCCGCGCACTCGGGTGCTGCGGGTCGATCGGGAGGTAGGCGGCGCCGGTTTTCAGGACGGCCAGGATGGCCAGGATGGCGGTGTCGCTGCGGGGCAGCAGCAGGGCGATGACGGCCCCTGGTGCGGCGCCGTAGCTGGTGTGCAGGTGGTGTGCCAACTGGGTGCTGGCCGTGTCGAGTTGGTGGTAGGTCCAAGTCCGGTCCTGGAACGTTAACGCCGGCGCGTCGGGGTGGGCGGCGACCTGGTGGGCGAAGACCTGCGGAATCGAGACGGGGGCGGGTGGTGGGGTGTGCAGTGCGGGGTGGTTGCCCCAGGTGTCCAGTTGGGTGTGCTCAACCGGGGTGAGCAGGTCGAGTTGGTGCAGGGGAATGTCGGGGGTGGTGGTGAAGACTTCCAGGGTGTGGCGCCAGTGGGTGAGCAGGTTTTCGATGGTGGCGGGGTCGTAGACGTCGGTGCGGTACTCGACAGTCCCGGTGAGGATAGGGGCCCCCTGGTCGTCGAGGTGTTCGGTCAGGGACAGGACGAGGTCCATGCGGGCGGTGCCGGTCGAGACCGCGTGGGCGGTGACCTGCGCGTCGCCCAGCCTCAGAGCGGTCGTGGTTGCGGGGTGGGTCCAGGGCAGGTTTTGGTAGGCGAGCATGACTTGGATCAGGGGGTGGTGGGTGCGCGAGCGGGTGGGGTGCAGGCGCTCCACCAGGAGTTCGAAGGGGGTGTGTTGGTGTTCGAAGGCCTCCACGCTGCGGGTGCGGATGCGGGCCAGCAGCGCGGTCACCGTGTCGTGGTGGTCGATGGGGGTGCGCAGGATCAGGGTGTTGACGAAGAACCCGATCAGGTCATCGAGGCCGGGGTGGGTGCGTCCGGCGGTGGGGACCCCGATCGCGACATCGTCGGTGCCGGCCAGCGCAGAGAGGACCACGGCCAGCGCGGCGTGCACCACCATGAACGGGGAGACCTGCTGGGTGCGGGCCAGCGCGTGGATCTCACGGGTGAGCTCGGCGGGCCAGCCGAAGTCCAGGGTGGCGCCGCGGTAGTCCGCGACCGGCGGGTAGGGGCGGTCGGTGGGCAGTTCTAGCCGTTCCGGCAGGCCGGCCAGGGTGTGTTCCCAGTAGCCCAGCTCGCCGGCCAGGCGGCTGTCGGGCTGGTTGGGGTCGCCCAGCACCTGGTGGTGCCACAGGGTGTAGTCGGCGTACTGCACCGCCAGGGGTGTCCAGGTGGGGGCGGCGCCGGTCAGGCGGGCGGTGTAGGCGGTCTGCAGATCCCGGGCCAGCGGACCCATCGACCAGCCGTCGGCGGCGATGTGATGGACCAGCAGCACCAGCACGTGCCGGTTGTGGCCGGTGTGCAGCAGGGTGGCGCGGATCGGGATCTCGCAACTCAGGTCAAAGCCGTAGCCCACACCCTCGGCAACAACAGCCTCCACCTGCTCGGGCGTGAAACCGCGGGCATCAATGAGCTGCCATGGCACCTTGAGCTCGTCGGTATCGACGATGTGCTGATACCCGATGCCGTCGATCGTGTCGAAGCGGGTGCGCAGGGCCTCATGGCGGGTGATCACATCCCCCAGGGCCGTCCGAAGAGCGTCACCGTTCAGTGGGCCGTCGAGGTGGAGGACGGCGGGGATGTTGTAGACCGCCGAGGGGCCCTGCAACTGGTGGAGAAACCACAGCCGGGACTGGGCAAAGGACACCGGAATCCGGTCCGGGCGCTCCTGGGCCACGAGCGGCAGGTGTTGGATGGTCTCGGGGGTCAGGCGTTGGGCCAGCCCCGCCACCGTGGGCGCCTCGAACAGGTCCGACACCCGCACCTCGGCGTTCAAAGTGGTAGTGGCGGCGGCGATTA
>NZ_JAUFRY010000008.1:0-9992 GCF_030755175.1 Mycobacterium sp. TY814 | reverse complement strand
GATCGATATCTCTAGGTGAGCGGCGTGTGGAGTCGACGTCTACGACGGGGCCGCGGCTTGGCGTAGGTCCGTCGTCGTGGCCGGGTTATCTGTAGGAAGTCGTCGACGGTGGTGGGCTGCGCTGTGGCCCCGTTGGTTCTGGTTGGGTCCGGTCCGGCTATGACGGATGCGGTGTCGCCGCAGGGATGCGGGATTCGAGGAGTCGGCTGCGAAGTGCTTCGTTCTCGGTGCGAAGCTGCGCGAGTTGTTCGGTGAGTTCACGGTTGCGGGCGATCGCGGTGGCGAGTTTGGTGCGTAGCGATTCCAGGCTTGCCGCGCGCCCTGTTGCGGCCGTCGCCGTGGTGGTCGTGGTGGTGCGGAGGTTGGTGATGTCGTCGCGTAGTTGGCTGTGCTGGTAGAGGAAGCTGGTCGATACACCGGCGTCGCGGGCGACGTCGACGAAGGTGACGGGCTGACCGGTGTTTCGCAGTCGGGTGATCGCGCGGCGGGCGCGGGCGGTGGCGTCGGTGGTGCGGGCGGCGGCTGCTGCGGTCAGGCGTGCGGTGCGGCGTTCGCGGTCGTCGGCGCTCACTGAGGTTCCTGCGTGGTGTTCGGGTCGATTTCGCTGATCAGTTTGGAGACCTTGTCGAGCATCGCCGTGTTCAATTCGACGGCGGCTGCGTCGCCGCGCTCGTGAGCGTCGGCGGTGAGGCGTTGCAGTTGGTCGCGGTGCGCGATATGGGCGCCGAGGAAGACCCGGCCGCCGGGGTCGTGGAAGGAGCAGTCGAGGCAGGGGTTGGGCCGGAATTCGCAGCGTTGCGCCGTTGGGAGAGTGCAGAATCCGTTGGGCAGCGCGGTGGTGAACCGGGCCCGGAGCCGCTCCACGTCGGCGTCGGTGTTGGTCGTGTCTGTTGCGGCGCTGTTCCAGAATTCACGTGCTTTGCGGGCCAGGGTGTCGTCGGTGATGCGGGCGTATGCCGAGGTCATGGTGTCGCTGTGGTGGCCGAGGAAGTCGCGCACTTCTTGTTGGGTCCAGCCGTTGTTGAGCAGTGTGGTTCCGATGGTGTGCCGGAAGCGGTGCACATCGCCGCCGGAGATCGGCTCGCCGGTGATGGTCGAGGTGGTGATGCCGTGTTCGGTGAACAGTGCGGCGAGGCGGTGCCGCAGGCCGCTGGTCGACCAGGGTTGGGTGCGGCCGGCGGCGGCGTTGGACCGGGCGCCGGGGAATAGGTGCTCGGCGTCGGGGCCGTAGGTGTCGCGCACGCGGGTCTGCTGGTCGAGGACGATGGTTGCGAGGCTGTCCGGGATGGGGAATCGGCGCCAGGCCCGGGTTTTGGGCATCCAATATTCGATCCAGTAGCCCGCGTCGGAGCGGTGCAGGCAGTCGATGGGCAGGGCGACCAGTTCGGAGATGCGGCAGCCTGCCCACCGGGTGGTGGCGATCATCGACCGCAGGGTGGGGTCGGTTGCGGGGTTGTCGACGATCAGCGTGTCGACGCGTTCGATTACGTCCGGCGGGAACGGGCGGGGGCTGCGGGTCTTGCGGTGCACGTTCTCGCCTCGTCGGAGGAACACCGCCGACCCGAGAGCGGGCACGATCTGGGTGTCGTGCAGCGACTCCAGCAGGTAGGCGGCGGTATTGGCCAACCGCGCGTCCGCTTGGGTGTCCGGTCGCCGGGTCCACGCCAGGTAGTCAAGGAAGACCGGCCTGGTCACCGCGGACGGTTCCGGTGATTCGTCGTCGCGGGTGAGGAACCGGGCGAGCTGGCGGGTGGCGCGCACCCACTGGGTCAGCGTGCCCCAGGCCAGGGTGGCGGTGGTGAGCTGCCGGCGTGCGAGTTCTTTGACCGCGTCACGCAGCCACGGCACGGTCACCGTCGACCAGTCCACGGCGGTGTGTGTCGATCCGGATTGGGTGGCGTCGAGAACGAATTCGAATCCGTCTCGCCAGTGCCAGTGGTCGTCGGCCCACGGGTCCGGGTTGGTGGCGCCGTCGAGGAGTCGGAAGAAGCGCCGAATGTAGGGTGCGCACAGGGAGTCGAACGAGCTCGCGTGCGGCCAATGCTGCCGGCACAGCAGAAGCCACTCGCCGGCGGGTCGCTCGGTGAGGGAGTCGGTGATCCGGCCGTCGGCGGTGTCGATGAGCACCATCAAGAAGCGGCGGAGGCTGGTGTTGGGGGTCCAGTCGCCGCGGCGCACCTTGGTGGCGACGACGAACCGGATCTCATCGGCCGCGATCTGCGGTAGCCGCCGGAAGTCGACGATCTGGGCCGAGAGGTGGCCGCGCGGGGCGCCGACGGGTTGGGCTTCGAAGGTTGCCCATGCGGTGAAGTCGGCGGGCTGGCCGGCGCGGAACCATTGGAAGTAGTGCGCGTAGCACAATCCGCGCCGCTCGGCGCCTGCGGAGTGGGGGCCGCCCAGCCAGTACCGCTCGCTGTTGCATGCGTCGACGGCGCAGGGGTCCGCCGCCTGGCGGCGGCGGTCTCCGGCCGGTTCGACCACCTGCCACGTCGGCTGACACCACGGCCCGTCGGGTACCCGTAGCGGCGAACGGCGGCCTCTGCGCGTGGAGTCAGGGTGGGAATCAATGTTTCTCATGGCCTGCCTCGCGCTGCGGTGGCGCCCACACCAGCTGCTCGGTGCGGCGCAATCGGTCTGCCAGATCGTCGCTGGCGAGGTGGATGTAGACGTCGGCGCTGGCGGCGTGCGACTGGCCAAGCCGGGCAGCGATCTCAGCCGACGTCCATCCGGCCTTGGCCAGCGCAGTTGCGTGGGTATGGCGCAGCATGTGTGGGTGCAGCCCGTCAAGGCCCGCTACGGAGCCGATGTGCTCGATGATCTGGTAGGCGTTCGAGTACGACAGCGGCCCGCCGACCGGGGGCCGGGACAGGTTGACGAACACGTAATCGCTGTCCAGGTCGGAGATCTCACTGAGGAGGTAAGCGGCGTACAGGTCGAAGAACCGGCGGGGCGCGGCCACCGCGAATTGCGCTCGCTGCTTTGACAGCGCCCCGTTGGCGTTGTCCTCCCGGCGGCACACCTGCACTCGCTTGCGCATCGGGTCCAGGTCGGCGTGCCGTAGGCCTAACGCCTGCCCGACCCGCAGGCCCAGGTCATAGAGCGCGGAGAGCAGCAGCCGGTCGCGGTGGGTCGACGCCGCCGCCAGCAACGTCGCGAAGTCGGCCTCGAAGTCGATCAGCTGCACGGTCTCTGCCGGCTGCTTGCCCGGCCGGGTCAACCGGGAGACCGCGCTGGGGTGGCGTTGCTCGATGTGGGCCAGGAAGCTGTGTGCCCGGCGCGGGAGCCGCGACGGGTTGCGGGTCAACACCAGATCCTGCGGTCCGCGGCCTTCGACGCGGTGGAACTCGTAGAACTCGCGCACGGCCGCGCTCACCGCTTTGACCGTTCCCGGCGCCCGGCTACCGGACCGGGTCGGCAGCGGGGGCAAACCGGCCGACAGCGCCCCCACGAAATCACACAGTGCGTCGAATACTACGGCGTCCCAGTCGATTCCGCGTGCGCCCAGCCACCGGTAGAACAAGCTCAGGTGGCGCGCATACGAGCGGACGGTGTTCTGCGACCGGCCGATCGCACGCAGCCAGTGCAGGAACTGCTCGACCTCCCCGACCGGTAGGCCTGAAGCGTCTACGACCGTCCACGACGCCCGTCCGTGGATGGTCACCGGTGCCGCCTTCACTCGGCATCCCGGGTTTCCTCGGGGCGCCGGGGCCGCACCTGGATGTCGGGCCGCAGGTCTTCCTGCGGTTGGCGGGCCGGCATCGGCGCGGCTGCGGCGGTGTCGGCAGGAAGTGCCCCGGGCAGCCACTTCATGTCGCGCTTGCGCCACGTCGCGTATTGGGCCTGCACCTTGGCCATCGGAACCTCGAAGCGGTCCCAGTCGACGCCCGGCGCGCTGACCCAGATCCGGCGGATATGGGTGTCGGTGACGATGTCGTAGTCCCAGGTCAGCTCGCAATGGGTGGGATCGCCGATCAGGCCCAGGGTCGCCGAATCCTGGGTGAAGAACGCGGTCCGCCGCGGGGTGGTCGGTTCCATCTCGTTGTGGTGGATCATCATGTGCGTCTTGCCGCGGCTGTTGATCTCGGGCCAGCGGTAGGGCTTGACGACCGTGTGTCCGGGTGGATGCATGCCGCGGGTGCTCAGCCACACATCGGTGCCCGCCGCGACGGCGGCCGCAACATATGTGCCGCGCCCGAGCCCTTGCATCACGGTTCGCAGATGTGCGGAGTGCCGGGCCGACAAGGCGTTCCAGTCATCGACGGCGGCCAGCAGCATCGCCCCCACCCCGACCGCCACCTGGTTGAGCAGCCGTCGGGCCTCCTTGCGGGAGACCGGACGGTCGGGTGTGTTGGGTTGATCCATCGGAGCTGTCACGACCCCGCCTTTCAGCCGAAAACCTTGCATAGAATCGTGCGGACCGGGGTAAAGTTTGAGGCCGGAAGACACGCCGATCGCATACGGAGCAGCCGGTCTGCAGGCGTCACGGGCTGGAGTTGCGCTATCGTCACACCAGCCACACACGCCCCACGTCCGTTAGTGGGCGTGAACTGGGAAAACGCAGATCAAACGGTGTTTCTGCGCGAATTCGCGGCGGCGGCGGGCTAGTGTCGAAAGACAGCACCGAGACGGTTGGGGAGGCGATCTGTGACGGCACCGGACCCGTACGACGACGCGGCGAACAGCGTGATGGTGCAGTTGACCCGGTTGTCGCGTGGGTGGTCGAAAAAGCGCCTGGCCGACGAGGCCGGGGTGTCGGCCTCGCACGTCAGCAGGGTCGAGGCGGGGCTGCTGCCCCTGGCAGGGAAGGCCTTGCTCGACTACGCGCAGGCCATGGAATGCCGCCCGGAAGCGCTGTGCGTGCCCTTCACCCGGTCCCCGGCCCAGGGCAGCCACTTCCGGGCCAACCTGAGTGCGGCCGAGTGGAAGCGTGACCGCGTGTGGGCGCGCGCGAATCTTGTCGCGATGCGGATCGGCCGCCTGGTGTCCCGCGCCGACATCAACCCCAAGCTTGCGCTTCCCGATCTCGACCCGGCCGACTACGCCTCCGAGCTCGGAGAGATCACCGTCGCCCAGGTTCTGCGCCGCCTGTGGCGCGTCGCCGGCCCGATCCGCTCGATGACCGAATTGCTCGAAGCCGCAGGGGTGTTCGTTGTGGTCGATGGTTTCCTCGACGACGAGATCGACGCGGTGACCCTGCGAGCAAGCGAGTATCACCCGCACCTGGTGTACGTCAACGCGGCCCGGCCGCCCGACCGCATGCGGATGACGCTGGCCCACGAACTCGGCCACCTGGTCATGGATGCGATGACGCTGGTCAGCCCCGCCGAGGCCGAGCGGCGGGCCAACAGTTTCGCCGCCGAGTTCCTCGCCCCCATCGCCGACATCGGCTTTGACTTGGACCGCGTGTCAGTGCGGGCCGTGCATGAACTCGATGAGCTGCGCCTCACCTGGGGTGTGAGCGCGTCGTCGCTGGTCGTGCGGGCCCGCGAGCGAGGTGTGCTCTCCGACTACCAGTACCGCTCGATGTTCCGGCTGCTCAACGAGACCGGCCGCATGTATGGCCCCCGCCCCGGCGTGGCCGAGGAGATGCCCCGTCTCGTCGGCGACGTACTCGGCCAACTCGCGGCCGGCGGCTACACCGCCAGTGAACTCGACGACATTACGCTGCTCACCGGCGCGCAACGCGGCGCGCTCTTCGGCGTAAGCGACAGGCCCGGCGCCCGGCACCTCACGATGGTCTAAACACCGGGCGCGATCGTGGGCTGGAATCGCACCCCGGTCCGCGACGAGCAGTGGAAAGCGCCGGTCCACTGGACCAAGCAGGGGCAAGCCCTTGAGCAGGACCACGCCGCAGGCGGCCGCCGATGCCGTGTGGTGAACGACAGTGGTGGTGCGCTCGGACGGGTCGTCCTGCGGCGCAGATACCTGCGTATCTACGCCGAACTGCGGTGGCAGACCAACAACAAAGAATGCAGCACGTACCTCTGCCAGGTATCAGGCAAGAGCCGAAGCGCAAACCTGGCGGCCGCCTGGCGGCGAGCGCACAGTCTCGGCCTGACCGCTGCCGGCCGTGACGCAAAGGCGTGATAAGTCATCGGCAAACACCACACCTTGCTGACCTCCTCGCCTGGCTGGTTACGCGATGGATGATGCCGGTGGTCAACGCGATATCGCGGAGGCGGCTACTTCGGCCACCGGATCATGGTCCCGGCCTGGCTGTGCCAGTGGTTTGGTGCGCCCGGCCCGGACACCGTTGGCGATGACGACGATTTCGGCGAGTTCGTGCACCGCGACGACCGCGGCCAGGCCGAGCACACCGGTGAGGGCGAGCGGGATGAGCACTGCGATCAATCCCAGTGAGAGGCCGACGTTTTGGAGCATGATGCGCCGGGCTCGCCGCGCGTGGGCCAGGGCCTGGGTGAGGTGGCGCAGGTCTTCACCCATGAGGGCGACGTCGGCGGTTTCGATGGCCACGTCGGTGCCCATCGCACCCATCGCGATCCCCAAATCGGCGGTGGCCAGAGCGGGGGCGTCATTGACGCCATCACCGACCATGGCCGTCGAGGAGCGTTGGCGCAGTTGACCGATCAGCGCCGCCTTGTCTTCGGGCCGCAGATCGGCATGCACCGTATCGATCCCCACCTGGCGGGCCAGGGCTTGGGCGGTCGCTTGGTTGTCGCCGGTGAGCATGGCGACCTGATAGCCGCCGCGGCGCAGGTGTTCGACGACCTGGGCGGCTTCGGGCCGCAGTTCGTCGCGCACCGCGACCGCCCCAATGACCTGACCGTTGTCTTCGACCAGCACGGCGGTGGCGCCGGCGGCCTGCATGGCCGCGACGTGTTCGGACAAGGGTCCGGGGTCGAGCCAGCCGGGGCGCCCGAGCCGTAGCCGGTGGCCGTCACGGTGGCCGAGCAGTCCGGCCCCGGTCACCGCCTCCACATCCTCAGCTGGTTGGACCGGCCCCTCGGTGGCGGCGAGAATCGCTGCAGCCAGCGGGTGTTCGCTGCGGGCCTCCAACGCCGCCGCCACATCTAACACGTGGTCGCGGCTGTTGCCGTTGGTGGTGGCGACGTCGATGACGGTGGGCTGGTTGGCGGTCAGGGTGCCGGTCTTGTCTAGCGCGACGGTGCGCACCGCGCCGAGGGCTTCCAGCGCGGCGCCGCCTTTGACGAGGACGCCGAGCTTGGAGGCGGCGCCGATCGCGGCGACGACGGTGACCGGCACCGAGATGGCCAGCGCGCACGGGGAGGCGGCCACCAGCACGACCAGGGCACGTTCAATCCACACCAGCGGATCACCCAACACGGAACCGATGGCGGCGATCAGCGCGGCCGCGACCATGATCGCCGGAACAAGCGGTTTGGCGATGCGGTCGGCCAGGCGCTGGCTGGCGCCCTTGCGGGACTGCTCAGCCTCCACGATCGCCACGATGCGGGCCAACGAGTTATCAGCAGCGCTGGAGGTGACCTCGACTTCGAGCACCCCGGTGCCGTTGATCGATCCGGCGAACACATCACTGCCGGGTCCGGCCTCCACCGGAACGGATTCGCCGGTGATGGCCGAGACATCCAGTGCGGTGCGCCCCGAGGTGATGGTGCCGTCGGTCGCGACCCGTTCGCCGGGCTTGACCAGCATCCGGTCACCGACCCGCAACTCCGCTGGCGGGATGGTGATTTCGGCGCCGTCGCGCAGGACGGTGGCCTCGTCGGGCACCAGCGCCAACAACGCGCGCAGTCCCCGGCGGGTCCGGGCCAGTGAGTATTCTTCGAGGCCCTCGCTGATGGAGAACAGGAACGCCAGCATGGCGGCTTCGCCGACCTCGCCGAGGATCACCGCGCCGATGGCAGCGATCGTCATCAGCGTGCCGACCCCGATCTTGCCTTGCGCTAACCGGCGCAGCGTCGAGGGTACGAACGTGTAGGCCCCGATCGCCAACGCCAGCGCATACAGGCCGATTTCGACCACATGGGGGCCGCCGGACCAGCCGACCGCATAGCCGGCCAGCAGCACCACCCCCGCGGCTGCGGCCGCGCGTAGTTCGGTGATCTCCCAGAGCCGTTCGGGTTCCTGCTCGCCTTCGTTGCGGTCGTCGCTGCCGCAGCCGCACGCCTCGCTCATCGCGCTACCTTCCGTTCAGTCGGGTGGCCGTAGTTGGGGCACAAGGCGACGGCGTTGCCGGTCGCCTCCAACACCGCCTCGGCCTCGCGAAACATGTCCAGCAGTTCCGGCCGGGCCAGCCGATACACCGAGGCGCGGCCCTGGGGCCGGAAATCCACCAGCCCACAGTCGCGCAGGCACGCCAGATGCGACGACACCGTCGATTGCGCCAATCCCAACTCACCGGTCAGATCCACCACCCGAGCCTCACCACCAGCTAGGCGGCGGGCGATCGCCAACCGGGTGGGATCGGACAGACTGTGAAACAACGCCACCGCCCCCGCCAACTCGTCGCGCGATGCACTCGGCGGCGCAGCACCCATACTTTTCATCGACATATCGCGATGATAGCCTACAACCTAGATTGATCGGAATTAGTCGATGACAGCGCTTGCGATTGATGAAGGCTGAGGTGGCGCGGTGAAGCTCAACACCATCGAACGGGCAGCGATGAACAACCCGATTCGGGCTGCCCATCAACACCATCGGGAAGCCGCATGGTTTCGCCGCCTCGCCGGTGGCGACCTCACCGGCCAGGACGTACTCGAGACCGGCTGCGGACGAGGTGTCGGCTCCGAAGTCATCCTCGACCGGCTCCAGGCCCGCCACGTCACCGCATTCGACCTCGACGACACCATGGTCGAGCTCGCCCGCAAACGCCTCCATCACAGGCCCGTATCCCTGTCAGTCGGCGATGTCTGCGACATCCATCAGCCGACCGCCAGCCACGACACCGTCGTTGACTTCGGCATCATCCACCACGTCCCGCACTGGCAGCTGGCCGTCGCCGAGATCGCCCGAGTGTTGCGCCCCGGTGGGCTGCTGTTGTTCGAGGAAGTTCCACGCCGCATGCTCGACACCTGGGCGTTCCGCACATTCACCGTGCACCCACGCGAAAACCGCTTCGAGTCAGACGAATTCGCCGCTGAACTGGCCCGCCACGGCCTGCACGGCACCGCCCGCATCGAACACCACCTTCGCGGGCTCCTCTTCATCGGGGCCGCCCGAAAGATCTGACCTGCCACCCCCGCGACCACGAAAGCCGACCACGATGTCCGCGATGTACGCCATCATCGCCTTGCTCCTCGTCGCGGCTTTCTGGCTGCTCGACGGCTACGTGCGAGCCCGTATTCAACGCCATCGCACCGGCGACAGCGGCATCCGCATCCCTCGCACACCCAAACAGTGGTGGGCCCGAGGAACCCTGGCCTCCGGCATGCTGCTGCCCGGCATCGCCGCCCCCATCGCCGAACTGCTGGGCCTGCAGCCAGTGCCACTGTTGGACCACGGGCCCAGCCGCGTCGCCGGCATCATGCTCGCCGCACTGGGCGTGTTCGCCGCGTTCGGCGCCCAACGCGCAATGGGATCTTCGTGGCGCACCACTGTCGACCCCACCGAACGCCCGCCACTGGTCACCACCGGCATTTTCGCGATCGTGCGCAACCCCATCTACACGTCGATCAACGTCATGGTTATCGGACTAACCTTTGCGGTTCCCAACGGTATTGCACTCGCCGGCGTCGTGATGATCATCATCGGTAGTCAACTGCAGGTCCGCCTGATCGAAGAGCCCTACCTCACCGCCACCCACGGCCAGGCCTACCGCGACTACTGTGAGGCTGTCGACCGGTTCCTGCCCGGCATCGGGCGGATCAGACGGGCGTAGTGTCACCGCCGGCCGTACCGACCAAAGGTGGAGCCACGGGGAATCGAACCCCGATTTGAGCCTTGCAAAGGCCCCGTTCTACCGTTGAACTATGGCCCCGTCATGGATATGACCGTGGCGGTATCACCGCTGGTCACACCCACTTTCATCTACCTCTCCTAGAGATAAG
>NZ_JAUFRY010000007.1:0-13563 GCF_030755175.1 Mycobacterium sp. TY814 | reverse complement strand
GCGTTGGGGTCATAGCCGCCCAGCAGCCGGTCCGGCTCAGCCATGCCTGACCTTCGGCATCCGGCGCATCACCAGCACCATCTGCAGGATGTAGAGCACGAACGCCCACAAGTACATGTACAGGCCCCAGATGAGAAACGCCCAGCCGCAGGCCAGCACGACGCGGCTCCACAGCGCGTCCCACTGTCCCAGCAGGACCAGCGGGAAGCCGGACATCAGCGCGAACGTCGCGGCCTTGCCCACATAGGTGACCGGCAGCGCCGAGAGCCCGCGGCTCCACAACAGCGGCAGCGTTCCGGCCAGCGCCGCGTCGCGGGCCAGCAGCATCAGCACGAACCACCACGGGGCGATGCCGCTGATCGCGAACACGATCGGCACGGTCACCATGTAGAGCCGGTCGACGGCGGGGTCCAGCAGCATGCCCAGCCGCGACTGCTGGTTGAGCAGGCGGGCGATCTTGCCGTCCGCCCAGTCCGAGACCCCGCTGAACATCAGGATCGCCACCGCCCAGCTCAGCGTGTGCGTGACCAGCATGAGGTAGACGAAGACCGGGATGAGGCCAAGGCGGACGACGCTCAGCACATTGGGCACCGTCAGTACCCGGTTCTGCACGAGCACTGGCTCCATGTGCCGTGACATTAGCCCGCTGACGATGCGGTCCGCACGGCGGACCGAGAAGGAAGCGGGCAATCAGACCCGGCCCGCTGACGATGCGGTCCGCACGGCGGACGGGACTCAGCGGAAGACGCCGGGCAGGCTCAGCGTGGACAGCGTGTCGTCGGACAGTGGGTTGTCGTTGACCATGTAGGTCCACGTGGACGTTGGGCGGGCGAGCTTGGACAGATCCAGGCCCGGCTCGTCCTCGAGAATGTTCGCCGTCTCGAACGTCTGCTGGGCTGCCTCGATGGCGTCGGCGGCCAGCGACGCGAACGCGTCCACCGCCATCCGGTGGAACTCGTCGAGCGGGTTCTGCCGGCCCAGCGCGCGCAGGTGGATGCTCTCGCGGATGTCGGCCAGATACGCCAGGTGATCGGCCCAGCCACGGTCGAGGTGATACAGCATGATCAGCCGGCAGATCTTCTCCAGGCGTTCCTCGGAGATCTCCTCGCGCAGCTCCTTGTACCGCTTGGGCGCCAGCTCCTCCAGCTCTTCGCGCGCAGTTGGCGTGCGCAGCAAAGTGTTTCGCCGGTCGACGATGATGGCGCGTTGCTGGGCGATGAGCTGGTTGTAGCGCCAGGTGTTCGCGTGCACGTCGAGCAGGCGGCCCTCGGCGACGCGCTGCGCATGATCGAGCAGCGCGTTGGTCTTGGGACTCAGGATGCGACCGTCCTCGTCGGTCTCGGTGGGCAGCTTGTTGCTGTCGAGATTGGCCGCCACCACGTCGTCTTCCCAACTCGAGAAGAACACCGACGAGCCCGGGTCCCCCTGGCGACCGGCCCGGCCGCGCAGCTGATTGTCCAGGCGCTCGGTGTGGTGCCGTCCGGTGCCGACCACGTGCAGTCCGCCCAGCTCGGCGACGCGGTCGTGGTCGGACTCGTCGGACCCGCCCAGGCGGATGTCGGTGCCCCGACCGGCCATCTGGGTGGATACCGTGACCGAGCCGTAGGTACCGGCCTCGGCGATCACCTGAGCCTCTTCGGCGTCGTTCTTGGCGTTCAGCAGCACCGCCGGCACACCGCGTTTGGTCAGCCGCTCGTAGAGGTCCTCGGATTCGGCCACGTCGCGGGTCCCGACCAGGACCGGCTGCCCCGTCTCGTGCACCTCGGCGATGTGCTCGACGATCGCGTCGTTCTTGGCGGCGGCGGTGATGTAGACCCGGTCCGACTCGTCCTCGCGGATATTCGGGGTGTTCGGCGGTATCGGCGACACCCCGAGTTTGTAGAACTGGCGCAGCTGCTCACCGGCAGCCAGCGCGGTGCCGGTCATGCCGCAGACCGTGGTGTAGCGGTTGATCAGGGCCTGCACCGTGATGGTGTCGAGGACCTCGCCCGTCTCGGTGGTCTCGATGCCTTCCTTGGCCTCGACGGCCGCCTGCAGCCCGTCCGGCCAGCGCTGCAGCTGGGCGATGCGGCCGCGGGAGGAATTGATCAGGTGCACCGCGTCGTCGCGCACGATGTAGTGGACGTCGCGCTGCAGCAGCACGTGCGCGTGCAGGGCGACGTTGATCTCGGTGAGCGTGGTGCCGACATGTTCCTCGGAGTACAGGTCGATGCCGCCGAGGGCCTTCTCGAGCTTGCGGGCGCCCATCTCGGTCAAGTGCACATTGCGGCTGTCGGCGTCGGTGGCGAAGTAGTCGTCGGCGTTCTTGTGGTGGACGAGCTGACCGACGAGCTTGATGATCTCGAGCCGCGGCGTCTCCCGGTGGGTGGTGCCGGCGAGCACCAGCGGCACCAGCGCCTCGTCCACCAGCACCGAGTCGGCCTCGTCGATCAACGCGACGTCGGGGTTGGGCGACACCAGGTCGTCGACGTCGGTGACCAGCTGGTCGCGCAGCACGTCGAAGCCGATCTCGTTGATCGACGCGTAGGTGACGTTGCAGCCGTAGGCCGTTCTGCGTTCCTCGCTGGTCGACTCGGCGGTGATCCAGCCGACTGTCAGTCCCATCGCCTCGATCAGGGGTCCCATCCACTCCGCGTCCCGGCGGGCCAGGTAGTCGTTGATTGTCACCACATGTACGTGTCGCCCCGCCAGGGCATAGCCGGCCGCGGCGATAGCCCCGGCCAGCGTCTTGCCTTCGCCGGTGGCCATTTCGATCACGTCACCGGCCAGCATCCGCAGCGCCCCGAGCAACTGCACGTCGAACGGACGCAGGCCGGTCGCGCGCTCGCCCGCTTCCCGTGCGATCGCCAGGAACTGCGGAATGTCGGAAGAGTCGGCCAGATCGTCCAGGTTGAGCAGCCCGGCGGCCTTACGCAGCTTCTCGTCGTTGAGGTCGGCGGCTTCCTTCTCGTACTCCTCGGAATCGGTCACCACGGCCATCGAGCGGCTGCGGTTCTTTTCCGTCGTGGCGCCGAGCAGGCGCCAAAAGCGGCTGCTCAGCCGTCCGGGCTGGGAGCGGGTGGTCTTCGGCACAGCCCCACGGTACGCGGTTGGCATCAGGCCAGGTTGGATCGGCGCGGGTAGGCCACGCTCGGGTCGGTGAGGACATTGACGACGGCCGGCATGCCGCTGGCGAACGCGCGTTCCAGCGCCGGGCGCAGCTCCGCCGGCGCCGCCACCAACTCACCATGGGCGCCCAGCGCGCGGGCCACCTCGTCGTACCGGGTTCCCGGGCGCAGCTCGGCCACCACCGAATAGCCGTACAACGCCTCCATCGGGTGCTTCTCCAGCCCCCAGATGCCGTTGTTGCCCACCACCGACACGACCGGCACGTTGTGCCGCACCAGCGTGTCCCATTCCATGCCGCTGAACCCGAATGCTCCGTCGCCCTGCAACAGCACGACCTGACGTTCGGGCCGCGCCAACTTGGCCGCCAGCGCATAGCCCGGACCGGAACCGAGGCAGCCGAACGGCCCGCTGTCCAGCCAGCAGCCAGGCTGGTAGCTGTCGATTACCCGGCCGGCGTAGGACCCGAAGTCACCGGCGTCGATGACGACGATGGCGTCGCGGTCCAGCAGCGGAGCCAGTTCGGCATATACGCGCATCGGGTGCAGCGGGATGCGGTCTTCGGCGAGTTCGGCCCGCTCCAGATCCCGCGCCGCGCTCTCAGCGGTGCGCAGGCCGTCGACCCAATCCTGCTGCCCAGGCGTGCCGGCGCACGCCAGCGCGGACAGGATGTCGCTCAGGTCGCCATACAGTTCGGCGGCGACAGGACGCGGGTGGGCGCGCTCCGGGCGGGCGCGGTCGACCACGATGAGTTGGGTGTCGGCGCCGAAGACGCCGCCGAAGCCGAGCCGGAAATCCATCGGCACACCGACGATCAGCGCGACATCGGCCCCGCCCAACGCTTTTGAGCGGGCCCGCGAGAACGCCAGCGGGTGGTCGGCGGGCACCACACCGCGCGCCATCCCGTTCATCAGCACCGGGATCCGCAGCTCCACGGCCAGCCGCAGCAGTGCGGTTTCGCCGTGCCCCCACCAGACATTGGTGCCGGCCATGATCACCGGCCGCTGGGCTTTTGCCAACAGCTCGACGGCCCGGTCCAAGGCGCCGCCGTCCACGGCGGGCGGTTGCGGCAGGTCGCTCAGGGCGCCCGGGCGGCCGTCGTCCTCGGCCATCGAGAAGACGTGATCCATCGGGAAGTCGACGAATCCGACACCCGAGGGGGCGCCGACCGATGCCCGCAAGGCCTGGTCCAGCAGCAGGCCGGCATCCTGCCCCGACTGTGCGGTCGCGGCAAACCGGGACAGCGGCGCGACGAACGGCACGTGGTCGATCTCCTGCAGCGAACCCATCCCCCAGCGCAATGCCGGTGCCCGGCCGCCGAGTACCACCAGCGGCGACTGATTCTGCTGGGCGGCCGCCATGGCGCTCATCCCGTTGGTGATGCCGGGCCCCGCCGTCAGTGCGGCCACCCCGGGCACCCGGGTCACCTTGGACCAGCCCTCGGCGGCAAAGGTGGCGGTCTGCTCGTGACGGGTGTCGATCAGCCGGATCCCCTCGTCACGGCAGCCGTCGTAGATGGAGAACAGGTGGCCGCCCGAGAGGGTGAAAAGCGTGTGGATGCCGCTTGCCTTGAGCCGGCGAGCGATGAGCCGGCCGGCGTGCACGGTTTGGGTGGGAGCGGCTTCACTGGTCGCTTCAGTGGTCATTGACGCAGCCTATCCACCGGCCTTCCGGTACCTTCGCCGGAGGATTTCTGTTGCGCAGCAGTTCGACTCTGAGGAGACAACACCGTGGGTCCGAAGCCGTTTACGCCGTCGATCGACTGGTCTCATGCGTTGCTGGATTCGCTGCGGTGGACGGCGATCGCGTGGACGATCAGCGCGGTTGCGCTGCTGTTGATGCTGGTGGTGTTCCGGTTCGTCACCCCCTGGGGCCGCCAGTTCTGGCGGATCACCGGGGGCTACTTCACCGGCCGCCACAGTATCCGGGTCTGGCTGATGTTCGGTGTGCTGCTGCTCTCGGTGGTGCTGGCGGTGCGTCTGAATGTGTTGTTCAGCTACCAGGGCAACGACATGTACACGGCTCTGCAGAAGGCCTTCCAGGGCGCCGCCGGCGACAACGACGTCGTGAAAAACTCTGGTGTGCATGGCTTTTGGATGTCGATTGGGATCTTCAGCATCATGGCCGTCATCCACGTGTCCCGGGTGATGGCCGACATCTACCTAACGCAGCGCTTCGTGGTCGCCTGGCGGGTGTGGCTGACCGACCATCTCACCGAGGACTGGCTGGAAGGCCGGGCCTACTACCGCGACCTGTTCATCGACGAGACGATCGACAACCCCGACCAGCGCATCCAGCAGGACATCGACATCTTCACCGCCGGCACGGGCAACGGCCCGAATCAGCCGGGCACCGGAACCGGCAGCATTCTCTTGTTCGGCACCGTGCAATCGGTGATCTCAGTGGTGTCCTTCACCAGCATCCTGTGGAATCTGTCCGGCACGCTGACGATCTTCGGCGTCTCCTTCCCGCGCGTGATGTTCTGGACCGTCATCGTCTACGTGCTGGTGGCCACGATCATCTCGTTCATCATCGGTCGTCCGTTGATCTGGCTGAGTTTCCGAAACGAGAAGCTCAATGCCGCCTTCCGGTATGCGCTGGTGCGGCTGCGCGACGCGGCGGAGGCGGTCGGCTTCTACCGGGGCGAGCGGGCCGAGCGCACCCAGCTACGCAAGCGGTTCGCCCCCGTCATCGACAACTACCTGCACTACGTCAACCGCAGCGTCGGCTTCTACGGCTGGAACCTCGCGGTGAGTCAGGCGATCGTGCCGTTGCCCTGGCTGATTCAGGCCCCCCGATTGTTCGCCGGGACAATCGATTTCGGCGATGTCAGCCAGACGGCGTCCTCGTTCGGCAACATCTCGGATTCCCTGTCGTTCTTCCGCAATGCCTACGATGCGTTCGCGTCGTACCGGGCGGCCATCATTCGGTTGCACGGGTTGGTGGAAGCCAACGAGCAGGGACGCGCATTGCCGGCCGTGCTGGCCCTGCCGAGCACCGACGGTTCGGTGCAGATCGACAACGTCGAGGTGCGCAAGCCCGACGGCGACCGGTTGATCGACCCGTTGGACGTGCGACTGGAGACCGGGGACTCGCTGGTGATCACCGGCCGTTCCGGATCGGGCAAGACCACCCTGCTGCGCAGTCTCGCCGAACTGTGGCCGTTCGCCACCGGAACGCTGCATCGCCCCGGCGGTGAGAACGAGACAATGTTCCTGTCGCAGCTGCCGTACGTGCCGCTGGGCGATCTGCGGTCGGTGGTGTGCTACCCCTTGGCGACCGAAAATGTATCCGATTCCGAGTTGCACGATGTCCTGACCAAAGTTGCTCTCGCGCCCTTGATTTCCCGCCTCGACGAGGATCAGGACTGGGCCAAGGTGCTCTCGCCCGGTGAGCAGCAACGGGTTGCGTTCGCGCGGATCCTGCTCACCAAACCCAAGGCGGTATTCCTCGACGAGGCCACCTCGGCGCTGGATCCCGGTCTCGAGTATGCGCTGTATCACCTGGTGCGCACCGAACTGCCGGACACCATCGTGATCAGCGTCAGCCACCGGCCCACCGTCGAGCAACACCACGAGCGGCACCTGGAACTGCTCGGTGAAGCCCAGTGGCGACTCGGTCCGGTCGAGACGAAAGCCGTTGCCTCAGAAACGACTTAAGCGCTCACGGCCCGCCGGGCCGCGTGCGCTCCGGCGGTGTGGGATGGCGCCTACGCGCTCACGGCCCGCCGGGCCGCGTGCGCTCCGGCGGTGTGGGATGGCGCCTACGCGCTCACGGCCCGCCGGGCCGCGTGCGCTCCGGCGCGGCGGCCGAAGAAGGAGCCCTCCCCCAGCTGCGTTCCGCTGGCATATCCCTTGCCGTCCTGGGCGAGGTTGGACGCACAGGCCCCCGCCGCGTACAGCCCCGGGATGACGCTGCCGTCGGCCCGCTGCACTTCCCCGTCAAGGGTGACCGCCAGACCGCCCATGGTGAATCCCGAGTACATCGCCCGCCCGAGCGACAGGTCGAATACCGCCCATGGGCTTTTATCCTGTGGCGCAACGTATTCGGGCTGTTTATGGAAGTCCGGGTCCTCGCCCTTGGCGGCGAATTCGTTGTAGCGGTCCAGGGATGCGGCGAGATTGCCCGCCGGTATGCCCAGGGCCGTCTCCATCTCGGCGATGGTCTCGTACCCGTCGAGGAATTTGATCAGCGGCATCGCCGGCATCTGCATGTGTGCTTCGTCGACGATCAGGTAGGCGGTCTGCTCCGGCTGTTCGAGCACGAAGGCCGAAGTGCGCGAGTGGTAGGAGTCCTCCGCAACGAAACGTTTGCCGTCCTTGTTGACGATGATGCCCGTCAGCAGGATCTCCGGCGGATAAGCCGCCGCGGTGATGAACAGCTCGTCCATGTATTTGGTGGCACCCCCGGCCGACTCGCCCAGCCGGATGGCCAGCCCGTCGTCGTGTGGATTGCCCAGGATGTACGGCGCCACCAGGCCATGGTGCTTGGTGCGCCGCGGCTGACCCAGCGCCGGCGTGTGCTCGGCGACCATGTCGGGGTTCATCGCGAAGCCGCCGGCCGCGATGACAACCGCTTTCGCCCGCACCGCGCCGGTGTCGGAGAAGTGCTTCCAGCTCACGCCGACAACCGCGCCGTCGTTGTCGACGATCAGGTTGGTGACCCCGGTCTCGTACTGGACCTGCACGCCGAGTTCGTCAGCGCGTTTGACCAGCAGGTCGATCACCATCGCTGCGCCGCCCAGTTCACCGGGCACCGGCACGGAGTGTCCGCGCGGCGCGGGCTTGGCCTGCTCGCAGAACGGCCACACCTTCTCGTTGCCCGTGTAACTCAGCCCCTCGGTGCCCGGCGGCACCACCACTTTGCCGGGGTAGTAACTGCGCTCGAACTGAAAGCCAAGTGCCTCAAGCCAATTGAAATGCTCGACACTGTCCTCGCAATAGGCGCGGATCTTGTCGAGCTCGGGCTCGCGGGACACCGCGACCAGGTACTTGTACATCTCCTCGGGAGAGTCGGCATGACCCGTCGCCTCCTGGACCGCGGTGCCGCCGCCCAGATAGAAGTGGCCGCCGGCCATTGCGGTGGTCCCACCGGCGGCGGCTGCCCGTTCCAGTACGAGCACCCGTGCACCCGCGGCCGCGGCGCTGACGGCCGCGCAGCCACCGGCGATGCCGAAGCCGATCACCAGCACGTCGACCTCGTCCGACCAGGACTCGACCGTGTCCACGTTGACCGTGGTGGGGATGTCGGTGCTCACCGCTGCTCCTGTTTTATGTAGTCGTAGAACGCTTTGATCTCGGGCGAGAGGTACGCGATCTCCACAAACGGGACACCCGCCTGCGGCGCGCTGACGTAGGCGAAGTGAATGCCGCCGGGCATGACGCCCTGTTGCACCACCTCAGCATCGTGACGGGTCGCGTCGGCAAGTGCGGCGTCGAACGCCCCCAGCGATTCGGCCTCCATGCATATGTGGTGCAGACCGGGGCCATGGTCCCGCAGGAATTCACTATAGATATTCTCTCCGCGGACCGGCGCGATCAGTTCCAGCTGCATGTCTCCGAGGTAGCTCAGCGAAATGCCCGCGACGAAGTCAGCAGGCTCACCGCGGAAGCTGCAGGTGTCCGGCGCAAAGTGGACGTCGGGTATCCGCACCCACTTGCGAGCGCCTAAAAGCCCGGTGAGAGCCGTTTCCGTGGCCTCGAGGTCCGGCGTCACCCAGGCGATCTGGATCGGTGACGCAGCAAGAAAGTTCATCGTCACGCAGACTATCGCAGCGCGCGGTCGGCAGAAAGAACGGGGAAAAACTTTGCCGCCGAGGCCAGCACCGGCCCCACGGCGGCCTGCTGAACATGTTCTAGTTCGGCTGGTCGAACAGGCCGATCAGCAACCGGACCTGGGTGTCGAACACGCTCCTGGGGTCGGTCACGGTGTCGGACCCGTACTGCTGGAACACCTCCATGCTGATCGCCCCCAGCACGCCGGCCCACAACAGGAAGCAACGGGCCATCACGCGATCGTCGCCCGGAAAGCCGAACTCGCGCCGGATGCGTTCGAAATCAGACGACATCGGTTGCGGCGCAGCATCACTGGTCAGCTTGATGTCGCCCGTCGTGATTCCGGTCGCGATGGCGTCGAACAGGTCTGCGACCACGCGGGTGCCGACTCCCACCGTGCGGTCCGGCGGCGCGTGGTATCCGGGTACCGGGCTGCCGTACAGCAGCGCCCAGCGCGCCGGGTGCGCGACAGCCCAGGCGCGCACCGCGTGCGTGATGGCCAGCACGTCGTCGCTCCAGAAGTCGCTCTCGGTGCCGTCGCGGGCCTGGCGCACCGCGTCGGCCAGGTCGGAGTAGGCGTCGACAAGGAGCAGGGTCAGCAGTTCGTCCCGGTTGGCGACGTAGCGGTAAACGGCCGAGGAAACCATGCCCAACTCGCGGGCAATCGCTCGCAGCGACAACCCGGCCGCGCCGTGCTCCACCAGATGGCGGCGCCCGAGTTCGATGATCTTCGCCTCGATCTGCTCCCGCGATTCCTGGCGTGTGCCCACGGGGTCAAGTCTGGCAGGACCGAGATCACCGCTCTTGCTTTTCGGTCACGGTTGTGACACGGTCAACCCAATACGAGAGCAGTGCTCTCGTATTGGGTTGAGGGAGGTCAGCATGTCCACGCAGTATCAACAACCGAATGCGGCCGCCCGGTCCGCGAATGCGGTGATCCGCTGGCTCGCCGAACTGGGCATCAGCATCGCCGGGACCCGGGCGCTGCGAGTGCGAGGCCGCAAGACCGGGAAGCCGCGCAGCGTGGTGGTCAACCTGCTGATCCTCAACGGGGACGAGTATCTCGTGTCGCCCCGCGGCAACACGCAGTGGGCGCGCAATGTCAGGGCCGCCGGGGTCGTCGAAACCGGCCCGCGCTGGCGACGGCGACGGGCCACCGTCACCGAGGTCGCCGACGACGGTAAACCCGAGATCCTGCGCCGGTATCTGCAGCGGTGGTACTGGCAGGTGAAGGATTATGTGGGCGGCGTGACGCCGGATTCCGGCGACGACGAGTTGCGCGCCGCCGCGACCCGCATTCCGGTGTTCGCTCTCGCTCGTTAAGGGGTGCCGGTAGTCCCTGGGGATCCGTCCAAGCCGTCGGCGCCGGCCGCGCCCCCCAGGCCACCGGTGCCGCCGGCACCGGCGCTGACCTGCGCGTAACCCAAGCCATCGCCGCCGTCGCCACCAGGACCGCCGCTGCCGGCAGGCTGCATCGCATTGCCGCCGTTACCGCCGTCCCCGCCCGCGGCGGTGGCAGTGGAAGTGGCCTGCAACACGACGGCGTCGCCGCCGCGCCCGCCCGCGCCGCCACCGGCACCGCCGTCGGCTCCATCGCCACCGCGGCCGGCCGTAGCAGTCGCTGTCGACGTCTCACTGCCAATCAAGGCCGAGCCACCCTCGCCGCCTGCACCGCCGGTCGCGGTGGCACCGCCGGCGGTCCCGGCCACGCCGTTGCCGCCAACTGCGTTTCCGGAACCCTCGCTGGCCGCATCACCGCCGCGGCCGCCTGCGCCGCCGCCCCCGCCGGTGCCGCCACGCGCTCCGTCGGCGCCGATGGCGTCGCCGCTGCCCAAATTCCTGGCATCGCCGCCCCTTCCGCCCGCTCCGCCGCTGCCGGTCGCACTGTCCCCGCCGGCGCCACCGGCGGCACCAAAGGCATCGACCGTCGACGATGCGCCGGCATACCCCAGTCCGCCTCGTCCACCGTCACCCCCATTGCCGGATGTTCCCGACCCGCCGGCGCCGCCCACAGCGGCAATCGCGGTTGTCGTGCCCTCGGTTCCCGCGGCACCACCCTCACCGCCGAACCCTCCGGTGACACCGGCGCCGCCGGCTCCACCCACACCGCCGGTGGCGAGCCCCGGCGACGCGATGTTGTTCGTATACGCCAACCCGCCTGCTCCGCCGTCGCCTCCGCTGGCGCTGATGCCGACGCCCCCGGCCCCGCCCGCGCCGCCGACGGCGTCGCCAATGCCGCGGTTTTCTACGAACCCGCCTCCCCCGCCATAGCCGCCGGCGGTTCCCGTGCCGCCGGCACCGCCGGCGCCGCCGGTCGCCGTGGCCGCAGACGTCTCGTTGTCGATGATCGCGCTGCCGCCACCGCCGCCGTTACCGCCTGCGGAGGTGACACCGCCGTCCGTGCCGGCGGCGCCGGCTCCGCCGAATGCGTTCCCGGTGCCCGAGTGAAGCACATCGCCGCCACTGCCTCCGGCGCCACTACCAGCAGGTCCGACGCCGGCAGTCCCGCCCTTGCCACCGAAGGCGTCGCCGCTCCCTTCATGGAACGCGCCTCCGCCGCGGCCGCCGTCGCCACCCACGCCTACCGTCGCGGCACCTCCAGCCCCGCCGGTCCCGCCGGTGGCGGTTCCCACCCCATAGCCTCGCGATACGCCCCCGTCGCCGCCGTAGCCGCCGGCGGCCCCGGTCCCGCCGTCGCCGCCGGTGCCGCCCACGCCGGAGTCGCCGATTCGTCCTCCCGTGCCGCCGGTGCCGGCGGCCCCGCCGCGTCCGGCGTCACCGCCCGTCCCACCGGTGCCGCCATCGCCTGCACCGATCCCGTCGCCTCCCCTGCCGCCGGTGCCCCCGGTTCCGCCCGTACCGCCGTTACCGTTGACACCGCCGTTGCCAGCCCCGCCAGTGCCACCGACGCCTCCGGTTCCACCTTGAGCGCCCATGACACCGCCGCCGTTAAAGCCCGTGCCGGTTTCGCCTTCCAGCCCCGTACCACCCGTACCCCCGGTGCCCCCGGTCCCGCCGGTGCCCGCGCCGCCCGTGACCGCCCCACTGCCGCCAAGACCGGCGGCCCCGCCTGTGCCACCGGCACCACCGATCCCGGCACCGGAGCCACTGTCTGCTGCGCCCGCGCCACCGTGGCCGCCCATCCCGCCGGTGCCACCCACACCGCCGTTGCCGCTACTGCCGCTCGTACCCGAGTTGCCGCCGAAGAATCCGGACGCGCCACCGGCTCCGCCCGCCCCGCCGACGCCGCCCATACCGCCCTGACCACCGGTCTGACCTGCGCCGCCGGCCCCGGCATTCACTCCGTCAACACCGGCGGTTCCGGCTAGGCCCGCTCCGCCCGTCCCCCCGACGCCGCCCGCGCCGCCGATGCCGCCGCCGCCGCCGGCGCCCCACAGCAATCCGCCGTTACCGCCGGCTCCACCAGTGCCGCCGGCCCCGCCGGTGCCACCTTGAACGCCCGCGCCGCCGGTGGCCCCGGTCAGGCCGATACCGCCGGCACCGCCCCGGCCGCCGTTGCCGAAAAGGCCGGCATCGCCGCCCCGGCCGCCGGACTGCCCGGCCGCTCCGGACCCGCCGTTGCCCCCGTTGCCCCACAGCAGCCCACCTGCCCCGCCGTTGGCTCCGGTTCCTGCTGCGCCGTCGGCGCCATTGCCGATCAGCGGTCGGCCCAACAACATTCGGGTGGGGGCGTTGACCACCTCGAGCACCAACTGTTCGGCGCTGGTCACTTCGGCGGATGCGTAGGCATTGGCGCTCCCCATCAGGGTGCGCACGAACTGGTCATGAACCGCGGCCGCCTGGCCGCTGAAGGTCTGATAGGTCTGGCCGTGGAGGGAAAACAGGGCCGCGATAGCCGCCGACACCTCGTCTTCGGCCGCGGCCAGCACACTGGTCGTGGCGCCGGCCACCATCTGGTTGGCGGTGCTGACTACCGATCCGATTCCGGCGACGTCTGCGGCTGCTGCCGTCATCGCTGCGGGGAACGCGATCACCTGCGACATGAAACGGGCCCTGTCTGTCTATGTGGTGAGGGGATGTGATGATCCCGGGGGCCCGATCCCGGCAAAGTCCCGATCGTGGGCCGTCGGCTGCCACCGTTCCTGTGATCGGCGACCCCGAAGGACCCAGGCTCGGATCGTAACTTCGGTTTTCCGAAAAATGCCTGATTTCCAGCAATTCTCCTCGACTATTTCGGCCGTTGATTTGGCTGCCTAATTGGTATATAAGCGATCCGCGCCGCCAGTTCAGGGCAAACGAAATCGCGAGCATTTCGAATGCGAAAAACACTAATCGGCAATGCATTTGAGTTTCAGGCGTCAACCACAGCTAATAAAATGTGAGAAACGCATGAACCCGATGCCGACACACTGCGATAATTGGAATCCGGCTCTAGTCCGTGGCGAACCGTCGCACGAAAGACTACGGATTGAAGCCGGTGTCCTCGTGAACCTGCTGGGTGACCGCCTGCCAGGAGACCGCCGCCGGCAGCGTGCCCCACACGCTGTTGAAGATCCCGACGATCTGGCCGGACCCGTCACCCGCCAGGTAGATCGGGCCGCCCGAGTCGCCCTGCTGGGTCTGGACACCGTTGCTCATGGTGAACCAGCCGTTGTTGACGCTGTCGACCGTTCCGCAGGTCTCGCCGGTGATGATGCCGAAATGGCAGACGGCCTGGCCGGCG
>NZ_JAUFRY010000006.1:0-246831 GCF_030755175.1 Mycobacterium sp. TY814 | reverse complement strand
GGATCCGCCACCCGCGGTGCCGGTGCTGCCTTGTCCACCAGCGCCGCCGGTCCCGCCGACACCACCAACACCTCCGTCGCCGGCCGTGCCCGAGGCGCCCGTGCTCGAGCCCGAGCCGCCCAGGCCTGCCGCGCCGCCGGTGCCGCCGACACCGCCTACGCCGCCCGCGCCACCGGCAACACCCGGGTTGGTGCTGTTGTCGCTGCCGGAACCGCCAACGCCTCCGACGCCGCCGATTCCGCCGATGCCGCCCTGACCGCCCACGCCTTGGGTGCCAGCGGTGCCGCCGTTGGTCGCTCCGGCTGCGCCACCGGCGCCGCCCTGGCCGCCGTCTCCACCGGCCGCGCCCTGGCCACCGGTCCCGCCACCTGCGGTGCCGGTGCTGCCTTGTCCACCAGCGCCGCCAGTGCCGCCGATGCCGCCGACCCCGCCGTCACCGGCCGTGCCGGAGGCGCCGGTGCTGGACCCGGACCCGCCGAGGCCGGCTGCGCCGCCGGTGCCGCCGATACCGCCGATGCCGCCCGCGCCGCCAGCCACACCCGGGTTGGTGCTGTTGTCGGTGCCGGCACCGCCAACGCCTCCGACGCCTCCGACACCACCGATGCCGCCCTGACCGCCCGCGCCCTGCTGGCCGCCGCCGCCGGATCCGGCTGCGCCGCCGGCACCGCCCTGGCCGCCGTCACCACCGGCCGCGCCTTGGCCACCGATCCCGCCGCCGGCGGTGCCGGTGCTGCCTTGTCCGCCTTTGCCGCCGGTGCCGCCGACCCCGCCGGTGCCGCCGTCGCCGGCGGTGCCGGAGGCGCCGGTGCTGGACCCTGATCCGCCGAGGCCTGCTGCTCCGCCGGTGCCACCGGTACCGCCGGTGCCGCCCGCGCCACCCGCGATGCCGGGGTTGGTGCTGTTATCGGTGCCGGTCCCGCCGTGGCCGCCCTGGCCGCCGGTGCCGCCTATGCCGCCTTGACCGCCGGCGCCTTGGGTTCCGGCGGTGCCGCCGTTGGTGGCGCCGGCTGCGCCGCCGGCGCCGCCGTGGCCGCCGTCACCACCGGCCGCGCCTTGGCCGCCGGTCCCGCCGCCGCTGGTGCCGGTGCTGCCTTGTCCGCCTTTGCCGCCGGTGCCGCCGACACCGCCGGTGCCGCCGTCGCCGGCGGTGCCGGATGCGCCGGTGCTGGATCCGGATCCGCCCAGGCCGGCTGCGCCGCCGGTGCCGCCGATGCCGCCGGTGCCGCCCGCGCCACCCGCGATGCCGGGGTTGGTGCTGTTGTCGGTGCCGGTCCCGCCGTGGCCGCCTTGGCCGCCGACGCCGCCGATGCCGCCTTGGCCGCCTGCGCCTTGGGTGCCGGCGGTGCCGCCGTTGGTGGCTCCGGCTGCGCCGCCGGCGCCGCCGTGGCCGCCGTCACCGCCGGCCGCGCCCTGGCCACCGATCCCGCCACCGCTGGTCCCAGTGCTTCCAGCGCCGCCCTTGCCGCCGGTGCCGCCGACACCACCGGTGCCGCCGTCACCGGCGGTGCCGGATGCGCCGGTGCTGGACCCGGACCCGCCGAGGCCCGCCGCGCCGCCGCTGCCGCCGACGCCGCCGATGCCGCCCGCGCCGCCAGCCACACCCGGGTTGGTGCTGTTGTCGACGCCGGCACCCCCAACGCCTCCGACGCCGCCGACGCCGCCGATGCCGCCCTGGCCACCCACGCCTTGGGTGCCGGCGGTGCCGCCGTTGGTGGCTCCGGCTGCGCCGCCGACGCCGCCCTGGCCGCCGTCACCGCCGGCCGCGCCCTGACCGCCGGTCCCGCCGCCGCTGCTCCCTGCGGTCCCGGCGCCGCCCTTGCCGCCGGTCCCGCCGACACCACCGGTGCCGCCGTCACCGGCCGTGCCGGATGCGCCGGTGCTGGACCCGGACCCGCCGAGGCCTGCGGCGCCGCCGGTTCCGCCGATGCCGCCGGTGCCGCCTGCGCCACCGGCGATGCCGGGGTTGGTGCTGTTGTCGGTGCCGGTCCCGCCGTGGCCGCCTTGGCCGCCGACGCCGCCGATGCCGCCTTGGCCGCCTGCGCCTTGGGTGCCGGCGGTGCCGCCGTTGGTGGCTCCGGCTGCGCCGCCGGCGCCGCCTTGGCCGCCGTCGCCACCGGCCGCGCCTTGGCCGCCGGTCCCGCCGCCGCTGGTGCCGGTGCTGCCTTGTCCGCCTTTGCCGCCGGTGCCGCCGACACCGCCGGTGCCGCCGTCGCCGGCTGTTCCGGATGCGCCGGTGCTGGAGCCGGATCCGCCCAGGCCTGCTGCTCCGCCCGTGCCGCCGATGCCGCCGGTGCCGCCTGCGCCACCCGCAATGCCGGGGTTGGTGCTGTTGTCGGTGCCGGTCCCGCCTTGGCCGCCCTGGCCGCCGACTCCGCCGATGCCGCCTTGGCCACCGGCGCCTTGGGTGCCGGCGGTGCCGCCGTTGGTCGCTCCGGCTGCGCCGCCGGCGCCGCCTTGGCCGCCGTCACCGCCGGCTGCGCCCTGGCCACCGGTCCCGCCACCGGCGGTGCCGGTGTTGCCTTGTCCACCAGCGCCACCGGTCCCGCCGACCCCGCCAACCCCGCCGTCGCCGGCGGTGCCGGAGGCGCCGGTGCTGGACCCGGACCCGCCGAGGCCTGCTGCGCCGCCCGTGCCGCCGATACCGCCGGTGCCCCCGGCTCCGCCGGCGATGCCGGGGTTGGTGCTGTTGTCGACGCCGGCACCGCCAACGCCTCCGACGCCGCCGACGCCGCCGATGCCGCCCTTACCGCCCACGCCTTGGGTGCCAGCGTTGCCGCCGTTGGTGGCTCCGGCTGCACCGCCGGCGCCGCCCTGGCCGCCGTCGCCACCGGCCGCGCCCTGACCGCCAGCACCGCCGCCCGTAGTGCCGGTGCTCCCGGCGCCGCCCTTGCCGCCGGTGCCGCCAACGCCACCAACACCGCCATCACCAGCCGTGCCGGATGCGCCGTTGCTGGAGCCGGATCCGCCGAGGCCTGCTGCTCCGCCGGTGCCGCCGATACCGCCGATGCCGCCTGCGCCACCCGCAATGCCGGGGTTGGTGCTGTTGTCGGTGCCGGTCCCGCCTTGGCCGCCTTGGCCGCCGACGCCGCCGATGCCGCCCTGGCCACCCACGCCTTGGGTGCCGGCCGTGCCGCCGTTGGTCGCTCCGGCTGCGCCGCCGGCGCCGCCGTGGCCGCCGTCACCACCGGCCGCGCCCTGGCCGCCGGTCCCGCCACCGGCGGTGCCGGTGCTGCCTTGTCCACCAGCGCCGCCGGTCCCGCCGACACCACCGGTGCCGCCATCACCGGCCGTGCCGGAGGCGCCGGTGCTGGACCCGGACCCGCCGATGCCTGCTGCGCCGCCGGTGCCGCCGATACCGCCGGTGCCCCCGGCTCCGCCGGCGATGCCGGGGTTGGTGCTGTTGTCGGTCCCGGTCCCGCCATGGCCACCGACACCACCGATGCCACCGATGCCACCTTGGCCACCGGCGCCTTGGGTGCCGGCGGTGCCGCCGTTGGTCGCTCCGGCTGCACCGCCGGCGCCGCCCTGGCCGCCGTCACCGCCGGCCGCGCCCTGGCCACCGGTCCCGCCACCTGCGGTGCCGGTGCTGCCTTGTCCACCAGCGCCGCCGGTGCCACCGACGCCGCCAACACCTCCGTCGCCGGCCGTGCCGGAGGCGCCGGTGCTCGATCCGGATCCGCCGAGGCCGGCTGCGCCGCCGGTGCCGCCGATACCGCCTACGCCGCCCGCGCCGCCGGCGATGCCGGGGTTGGCGCTGTTGTCGACGCCGGCACCGCCAATGCCTCCGACGCCGCCTACGCCACCGATGCCGCCTTGGCCGCCTGCGCCTTGGTTTCCGGCGGTGCCGCCGTTGGTCGCTCCGGCTGCGCCGCCGGCACCGCCCTGGCCGCCGTCACCGCCGGCCGCGCCTTGGCCGCCGGTCCCGCCGCCGCTGCTCCCTGCGGTTCCGGCCCCGCCCTTGCCGCCGGTCCCGCCGACACCACCGGTGCCGCCGTCGCCGGCTGTTCCGGATGCGCCGGTGCTGGACCCGGACCCGCCGAGGCCGGCTGCGCCGCCGGTGCCGCCGATGCCGCCGATGCCGCCCGCGCCACCCGCAATGCCGGGGTTGGTGCTGTTGTCGGTGCCGGTCCCGCCGTGGCCGCCTTGGCCGCCGACGCCGCCGATGCCGCCTTGGCCGCCTGCGCCTTGCTGGCCGCCGCCGCCGAATCCGGCGGCGCCGCCGGCGCCGCCCTGGCCGCCGTCACCGCCAGTTGCGCCCTGGCCGCCGGTCCCGCCGCCGCTGCTCCCTGCGATTCCAGCCCCGCCCTTGCCGCCGGTCCCGCCAATGCCACCGACGCCGCCGTCGCCGGCCGTGCCTGATGCGCCGGTGCTGGACCCGGATCCACCGAGGCCTGCGGCTCCGCCCGTGCCGCCGATACCGCCGATCCCGCCCGCGCCGCCAGCCACACCCGGGCTGGTGCTGTTGTCGCTGCCGGCACCGCCAACGCCTCCGACGCCGCCGATTCCGCCGATGCCGCCCTGACCGCCCACGCCGTGGTTTCCGGCGGTGCCGCCGTTGGTCGCTCCGGCTGCGCCGCCGGCGCCGCCCTGGCCGCCGTCGCCACCGGCCGCGCCTTGGCCGCCGGTCCCGCCACCTGTGCTGCCGGTGCTGCCAGCGCCGCCCTTGCCGCCGGTCCCGCCGACACCACCGACGCCGCCGTCACCGGCCGTGCCGGAGGCGCCGGTGCTGGACCCGGATCCGCCGAGGCCGGCCGCGCCTCCGGTGCCGCCGATACCGCCGATGCCGCCTGCGCCACCCGCAATGCCGGGGTTGGTGCTGTTGTCGGTGCCGGTCCCGCCATGGCCACCGACACCACCGATGCCACCGATGCCGCCCTGACCGCCCACGCCTTGGGTGCCGGCCGTGCCGCCGTTGGTCGCTCCGGCCGCGCCGCCGGCACCGCCCTGGCCGCCGTCACCGCCGGCCGCACCCTGACCACCAGCACCGCCACCTGCGGTGCCGGTGCTTCCAGCGCCGGCCTTGCCACCGGTGCCGCCGACCCCGCCGGTGCCGCCGTCGCCGGCGGTTCCGGAGGCGCCGGTGCTGGACCCGGACCCGCCGAGGCCGGCTGCGCCGCCGGTGCCGCCGATACCGCCGACGCCGCCGGTGCCGCCGGCAACACCCGGGTTGGTGCTGTTGTCGGTGCCAGTACCGCCGTCACCACCGGTTCCACCGGAGCCGCCGATGCCGCCCTGGCCACCGGCGCCTTGGGTGCCGGCGGTGCCGCCGTTGGTCGCTCCGGCCGCGCCGCCGGCACCGCCCTGGCCGCCGTCACCGCCGGCCGCACCCTGACCACCAGCACCGCCACCTGCGGTGCCGGTGCTTCCAGCGCCGGCCTTGCCACCGGTGCCGCCGACCCCGCCGGTGCCGCCGTCGCCGGCGGTTCCGGAGGCGCCGGTGCTGGACCCGGATCCGCCGAGGCCGGCTGCGCCGCCGGTGCCGCCGATACCGCCGACGCCGCCGGTGCCGCCGGCAACACCCGGGTTGGTGCTGTTGTCGGTGCCAGTACCGCCGTCACCACCGGTTCCACCGGAGCCGCCGATGCCGCCCTGGCCACCGGCGCCTTGGGTGCCGGCGGTGCCGCCGTTGGTCGCTCCGGCTGCGCCGCCGGCGCCGCCTTGGCCGCCGTCACCGCCGGCCGCGCCCTGGCCACCGATCCCGCCACCGCTGGTCCCAGTGCTTCCAGCGCCGCCCTTGCCGCCGGTCCCGCCGACACCACCAACGCCGCCGTCACCGGCCGTGCCGGACGCGCCCGTGCTCGATCCGGAGCCACCGAGGCCTGCGGCGCCGCCCGTGCCACCCACGCCGCCGATGCCACCCGCGCCGCCAGCCACACCCGGATTGGCGCTGTTGTCGACGCCGGCACCGCCAATGCCTCCGACGCCGCCGACTCCACCGATGCCGCCTTGGCCGCCTGCGCCTTGGTTTCCGGCGGTGCCGCCGTTGCTCGCTCCGGCTGCGCCGCCGGCGCCGCCCTGGCCGCCGTCACCGCCGGCCGCGCCTTGGCCACCGGTCCCGCCACCTGCGGTGCCGGTGTTGCCTTGTCCACCAGCGCCGCCGGTGCCGCCGATGCCGCCGACCCCGCCGTCACCGGCTGTTCCGGAGGCGCCGGTGCTGGATCCTGATCCGCCGAGGCCGGCTGCGCCTCCGGTGCCTCCGATGCCGCCGGTGCCCCCGGCTCCGCCGGCGATGCCGGGGTTGGTGCTGTTGTCGGTGCCGGTGCCGCCGTGGCCACCGATACCGCCGACGCCGCCGATGCCGCCCTGGCCACCCACGCCTTGGGTGCCGGCGGTGCCGCCGTTGGTCGCTCCGGCCGCGCCGCCGGCACCGCCTTGGCCGCCGGCACCGCCGGCTGCGCCTTGGCCACCGGTCCCGCCACCGGCGGTGCCGGTGTTGCCTTGTCCACCAGCGCCACCGGTCCCGCCGACCCCGCCAACCCCGCCGTCGCCGGCGGTGCCGGAGGCGCCGGTGCTGGACCCGGACCCGCCGAGGCCGGCTGCGCCGCCGGTGCCGCCGATACCGCCGGTGCCCCCGGCTCCGCCGGCGATGCCGGGGTTGGTGCTGTTGTCGACGCCGGCACCGCCAACGCCTCCGACGCCGCCGACACCACCGATGCCGCCCTGGCCACCCGCGCCCTGCTGGCCGCCGCCGCCCGTTCCGGCTGCGCCGCCGGCGCCGCCCTGGCCGCCGTCTCCACCGGCCGCGCCTTGGCCGCCGGTCCCGCCGCCGCTGCTCCCTGCGGTTCCGGCCCCGCCCAAGCCGCCGGTGCCGCCAACGCCACCAACCCCGCCGTCACCAGCCGTGCCGGATGCGCCGTTGCTGGACCCGGACCCGCCGAGGCCTGCTGCGCCGCCGGTGCCGCCGATGCCGCCGATGCCGCCTGCGCCACCCGCAATGCCGGGGTTGGTGCTGTTGTCGGTGCCGGCACCGCCAACGCCTCCGACGCCGCCGATTCCGCCGATGCCGCCCTGGCCACCGGCGCCTTGGGTGCCGGCGGTGCCGCCGTTGGTCGCTCCGGCTGCGCCGCCGGCGCCGCCGTGGCCGCCGTCACCACCGGCCGCGCCCTGGCCGCCGGTCCCGCCACCTGCGGTGCCGGTGCTGCCTTGTCCACCAGCGCCGCCGGTGCCGCCGATGCCGCCGACCCCGCCGTTACCGGCCGTGCCGGAGGCGCCGGTGCTGGACCCGGATCCGCCGAGGCCGGCTGCGCCGCCGGTGCCACCGATACCGCCTAGGCCGCCCGCGCCACCGGCAACACCCGGGTTGGCGCTGTTGTCGGTGCCAGTACCGCCGTCACCACCGGTTCCACCGGAGCCGCCGATGCCGCCCTGGCCACCGGCGCCTTGGGTGCCGGCGGTGCCGCCGTTGGTCGCTCCGGCTGCGCCGCCGGCGCCGCCCTGGCCGCCGTCACCACCGGCCGCGCCCTGGCCGCCGGTCCCGCCACCGGCGGTGCCGGTGCTGCCTTGTCCACCAGCGCCGCCAGTGCCGCCGATGCCACCGACCCCGCCGTCACCGGCTGTGCCGGAGGCGCCGGTGCTGGATCCTGATCCGCCGAGGCCGGCCGCGCCGCCGGTGCCGCCGATACCGCCGACGCCGCCCGCGCCGCCAGCCACACCCGGGTTGGCGCTGTTGTCGGTGCCGGTCCCGCCATGGCCACCGACGCCGCCGACACCACCGATGCCGCCCTGACCGCCCGCGCCTTGCTGGCCGCCGCCGCCGGATCCGGCTGCGCCGCCGGCGCCGCCCTGGCCGCCGTCACCGCCGGCCGCGCCCTGGCCACCGGTCCCGCCGCCGGCGGTGCCGGTGCTGCCTTGTCCACCAGCGCCGCCGGTGCCGCCGATGCCACCGACCCCGCCGTCACCGGCTGTGCCGGAGGCGCCGGTGCTGGATCCTGATCCGCCGAGGCCGGCCGCGCCGCCGGTGCCGCCGATACCGCCGACGCCGCCCGCGCCGCCAGCCACACCCGGGTTGGCGCTGTTGTCGGTGCCGGTCCCGCCATGGCCACCGACGCCGCCGACACCACCGATGCCGCCCTGACCGCCCGCGCCCTGCTGGCCGCCGCCGCCGAATCCGGCTGCGCCGCCGGCGCCGCCCTGGCCGCCGTCACCACCGGCCGCGCCCTGGCCACCGGTCCCGCCGCCGCTGCTCCCTGCGGTCCCGGCCCCGCCCTTGCCGCCGGTCCCGCCGACACCACCGGTGCCGCCGTCACCGGCCGTGCCGGAGGCGCCGGTGCTGGACCCGGATCCACCGAGGCCTGCGGCTCCGCCCGTGCCGCCGATACCGCCGATGCCGCCCGCGCCACCCGCAATGCCGGGGTTGGTGCTGTTGTCGACGCCGGCACCGCCAACGCCTCCGACGCCACCGACACCACCGATGCCGCCCTGACCCCCCACGCCTTGGGTGCCAGCGGTGCCGCCGTTGGTCGCTCCGGCAGCCCCGCCGACGCCGCCCTGGCCGCCGTCACCACCGGCCGCGCCCTGGCCACCGGTCCCGCCACCGCTGGTCCCAGTGCTTCCAGCGCCGCCCTTACCGCCGGTCCCGCCGATGCCACCGACCCCGCCGTCACCGGCCGTGCCGGAGGCGCCGGTGCTGGATCCTGATCCGCCGAGGCCGGCTGCGCCTCCGGCGCCGCCGATACCGCCGGTGCCGCCCGCGCCACCGGCGACGCCGGGGTTGGTGCTGTTGTCGGTGCCGGTCCCGCCGTGGCCGCCTTGGCCGCCGACACCACCGATGCCGCCCTGGCCACCTGCACCCTGGGTGCCGGCCGTGCCGCCGTTGGTGGCTCCGGCCGCGCCGCCGGCACCGCCCTGGCCGCCGTCACCACCGGCCGCGCCCTGGCCACCGATCCCGCCACCGCTGGTCCCAGTGCTTCCAGCGCCGCCCTTGCCGCCGGTCCCGCCAATGCCACCGGTGCCGCCGTCACCGGCGGTGCCGGATGCGCCGGTGCTGGACCCGGACCCGCCGAGGCCGGCCGCGCCGCCCGTGCCGCCGATACCGCCTACGCCGCCCGCGCCACCCGCAATGCCGGGGTTAGTGCTGTTGTCGACGCCCGCACCGCCAACGCCACCGACACCGCCGACACCACCGATGCCACCTTGGCCACCAACGCCTTGGGTTCCGGCGGTGCCGCCGTTGGTCGCTCCGGCTGCGCCGCCGGCGCCGCCCTGGCCGCCGTCACCGCCGGCTGCGCCCTGGCCGCCGGTCCCGCCACCCGTGGTGCCGGTGCTGCCTTGTCCGCCTTTGCCGCCGGTGCCGCCGACCCCGCCGGTGCCGCCATCACCGGCCGTGCCGGAGGCGCCGGTGCTCGAGCCGGACCCGCCGAGGCCTGCTGCTCCGCCCGTGCCGCCGGTACCGCCGACGCCGCCCGCGCCACCCGCGATGCCGGGGTTGGTGCTGTTATCGGTGCCGGTCCCGCCGTGGCCGCCTTGGCCGCCGACTCCGCCGATGCCACCTTGGCCACCAACGCCTTGGGTTCCGGCGGTGCCGCCGTTGGTGGCACCGGCTGCGCCGCCTGCACCGCCCTGGCCGCCGTCACCGCCGGCTGCGCCCTGGCCGCCGGTCCCGCCACCCGTGGTGCCGGTGCTGCCTTGTCCGCCCTTGCCGCCAGTGCCGCCGACACCGCCGGTGCCGCCATCACCGGCTGTTCCGGATGCGCCGGTGCTCGAGCCGGACCCGCCCAGGCCGGCCGCGCCGCCGGTGCCGCCGACACCGCCGATGCCGCCCGCGCCACCCGCGACACCGGGGTTGGCGCTGTTGTCGGTCCCGGCACCGCCAACGCCGCCGACGCCACCGACGCCACCGATGCCACCTTGGCCACCCACGCCTTGGGTGCCGGCCGTGCCGCCGTTGGTCGCTCCGGCCGCGCCGCCGGCACCGCCCTGGCCGCCGTCACCACCGGCCGCGCCCTGGCCACCGGTCCCGCCACCGCTGGTCCCAGTGCTTCCAGCGCCGCCCTTACCGCCGGTCCCGCCGACACCACCAACCCCGCCGTCACCGGCCGTGCCGGATGTGCCGGTGCTGGAGCCGGAGCCACCGAGGCCGGCCGCGCCTCCGGTGCCACCGACGCCGCCTACGCCGCCCGCGCCGCCGGCCACACCCGGGTTGGTGCTGTTGTCGGTGCCAACACCGCCGTCGCCACCGGTCCCACCGACGCCGCCGATACCGCCCTTGCCACCTGCTCCCTGCTGGCCGCCGCCGCCCGTTCCGGCTGCGCCGCCGGCACCGCCCTGGCCGCCGTCACCGCCGGCTGCGCCCTGGCCGCCGGTCCCGCCACCCGTGGTACCAGTAACCCCGGCACCGCCCTTGCCGCCGGTGCCGCCGACGCCGCCAACCCCGCCGTCGCCGGCCGTGCCGGAGGCGCCGGTGCTGGACCCGGATCCGCCGAGACCGGCTGCGCCACCGGTGCCACCGACACCGCCGATGCCGCCCGCGCCGCCAGCCACACCGGGGTTAGTGCTGTTGTCGGTGCCGGCACCGCCGTCGCCACCGGTGCCACCGACGCCGCCGATACCGCCCTTGCCACCTGCTCCCTGCTGGCCGCCGCCGCCCGTTCCGGCTGCGCCGCCGGCACCGCCCTGGCCGCCGTCACCGCCAGCCGCCCCTTGACCGCCGGTCCCGCCACCCGCGGTACCAGTAACCCCGGCACCGCCCTTGCCGCCGGTGCCGCCGACGCCGCCGGTGCCCCCGTCGCCGGCCGTGCCGGAGGCGCCGGTGCTGGATCCTGATCCGCCGAGGCCGGCCGCGCCGCCGGTGCCGCCGATACCGCCGACGCCGCCCGCGCCGCCAGCCACACCCGGATTGGTGCTGTTGTCGGTGCCGGTCCCGCCATGGCCACCGACGCCGCCGACACCACCGATGCCGCCCTGACCGCCCGCGCCTTGCTGGCCGCCGCCGCCGGATCCGGCTGCGCCGCCGGCGCCGCCGTGGCCGCCGTCACCGCCGGCCGCGCCCTGGCCGCCGGTCCCGCCGCCGCTGCTCCCTGCGGTCCCGGCCCCGCCCTTGCCGCCGGTCCCGCCGACACCACCGGTGCCGCCGTCACCGGCTGTTCCGGAGGCGCCGGTGCTGGATCCTGATCCGCCGAGGCCGGCTGCGCCTCCGGTGCCTCCGATGCCGCCGGTGCCCCCGGCTCCGCCGGCGATGCCGGGGTTGGTGCTGTTGTCGACGCCGGCACCGCCAAGGCCACCGACGCCACCGACACCACCGATGCCGCCCTGACCGCCCACGCCTTGGGTACCGGCGGTGCCGCCGTTGGTCGCTCCGGCTGCGCCGCCGACGCCGCCCTGGCCGCCGTCACCACCGGCCGCGCCCAGACCGCCAGTCCCGCCACCGGCGGTCCCGGTGCTGCCTTGTCCGCCCTTGCCGCCGGTGCCGCCGACACCACCGACCCCGCCGTCGCCGGCCGTGCCGGAGGCGCCGGTGCTGGACCCTGATCCGCCGAGGCCTGCCGCGCCGCCAGTGCCGCCGGTGCCGCCGATGCCACCCGCGCCGCCTGCGACACCCGGGTTGGCGCTGTTGTCGGTGCCGGTCCCGCCGTGGCCGCCGGTTCCGCCGGCGCCACCCATGCCGCCTTGTCCGCCGCCGCCCTGAATACCGGCGGTGCCGCCATTGGCGGCTCCGGCTGCGCCTCCAGCGCCACCTTTGCCGCCGTCACCTCCAGCCGCCCCTTGACCGCCGGTGCCACCACCGCTGGTGCCGACGCTGCCGGCACCGCCTTTGCCACCGGTCCCGCCGGCGCCGCCAACGCCGCCGTCGCCGGCGGTACCTGAGGCGCCGGTGCTGGACCCGGAGCCGCCAAAACCGGCGCCGCCGCCAGTGCCGCCGACACCCCCGATGCCACCCGCGCCGCCTGCGACACCTGGGTTGGCGCTGTTGTCGGTGCCGGTCCCGCCTTGGCCGCCGATGCCGCCGATACCACCGGTGCCGCCCTGGCCGCCAGCGCCTTGTTGCCCGCCGCCGCCGGATCCGGCCGCGCCGCCGGCGCCGCCTTGCCCGCCGTCACCTCCGGCAGCACCTTGGCCACCGACACCGCCGCCTGTGGCGCCGGTGCTCCCGGCACCACCCTTGCCACCCGTCCCACCGACACCGCCAACACCGCCGTCACCGGCCGCGCCGGACGCGCCGACGGTTGACCCGGAGCCTCCGAGGCCGGCCGCACCTCCCGTGCCGCCGACGCCGCCGACACCACCGGCGCCGCCGGCCACGCCGGGGTTGGTGCTGTTGTCGACGCCGGCACCGCCGACGCCTCCGACACCACCGACACCGCCGGCGCCACCCTGGCCGCCAGCGCCCTGTTGCCCTCCGCCGCCGGATCCGGCTGCGCCGCCGGCGCCGCCCTTTCCGCCGTCGCCACCGGCCGCGCCCTGACCGCCGGTTCCGCCACCCGCGGTACCGGTAACCCCGGCGCCGCCCTTGCCGCCGGTCCCGCCGACGCCGCCGACCCCGCCGTCACCCGCGGTGCCGGACGCTCCCGTGCTCGATCCGGAGCCACCGAGGCCTGCCGCGCCTCCGGTGCCACCGATGCCGCCGATGCCACCCGCGCCGCCGGCCACGCCCGGGTTTGCGCTGTTGTCGGTGCCGGTCCCGCCTTGGCCGCCGACGCCACCGGCGCCGCCGATGCCGCCCTGACCGCCTGCGCCCTGCTGACCGCCGCCGCCGAATCCGGCCGCGCCGCCGGCGCCGCCCTTTCCGCCGTCTCCACCCGCTGCGCCCTGGCCGCCGGTTCCGCCACCCGCTGTACCAGTAACCCCGGCACCACCCTTGCCGCCGGTGCCGCCCGCACCGCCAACGCCGCCGTCACCGGCGCTGCCCGATGCGCCGGTGCTCGATCCGGACCCGCCTACACCAGCGGCACCGCCTGTCCCGCCGACGCCGCCGACGCCGCCCGCGCCACCTGCGACGCCGGGGTTGGCGCTGTTGTCGGTGCCGGCGCCGCCTTGGCCGCCGACGCCACCAGTGCCTCCTACGCCGCCGTGGCCGCCCACGCCTTGGATACCGGCGGTGCCGCCGTTGGTGGCTCCCGCTGCGCCGCCGGCGCCGCCCTTTCCGCCGACTCCACCCGCCGCGCCCTGGCCGCCGGTTCCGCCACCCGCGGTACCAGTAACTCCGGCACCACCCTTGCCGCCGGTGCCGCCCGCACCGCCAACGCCGCCGTCACCGGCGGTGCCCGATGCGCCGGTGCTCGATCCGGACCCGCCCAGACCGGCTGCGCCGCCGGTACCGCCGATCCCGCCGGTGCCGCCGGCGCCACCTGCGACACCTGGGTTTGTGCTGTTGTCCGTGCCGGTGCCGCCTTGCCCACCGGTTCCACCGGTACCGCCGATCCCGCCCTTTCCGCCGGCACCCTGGGTGCCCGCCGCGCCGCCGTTGGTGGCTCCTGCTGCACCGCCGGCACCGCCCTGCCCGCCGTCGCCACCCGCGGCACCCTGACCACCAACGCCACCACCCGCGACACCGCCAATTCCGGCTCCGCCCTTGCCGCCGGTACCACCAATGCCACCAGCGCCGCCGTCTCCGGATGTTCCGGATGCGCCGGTGCTCGAGCCGGACCCGCCGAGGCCGGCTGCGCCGCCGGTTCCGCCGATCCCGCCGGCGCCACCGGCGCCACCTGCCACACCCGGATTGGTGCTGTTGTCGGTGCCGGCACCGCCAACGCCGCCGACGCCGCCGACGCCGCCGATGCCGCCCTTGCCGCCGGCTCCCTGCTGGCCGCCGCCACCGGCTCCGGCCGCGCCGCCGGCGCCGCCCTGGCCGCCGTCACCACCCGCGGCTCCCTGCCCGCCGGCGCCGCCACCCGCGGTGCCGCTGCTGCCAGCCCCACCGCCGCCGCCCACGCCGCCCCCGCCGCCAACGCCGCCGTCTCCGGCCGTTCCGGATGCGCCGATGGTCGAGCCGGAGCCGCCGAGACCGGCTGCGCCGCCGGTACCGCCGACGCCACCAGTGCCACCGGCGCCACCTGCCACACCCGGGTTGGCGCTGTTGTCGGTGCCGGCACCGCCGACGCCTCCGACGCCGCCGACGCCACCGGTGCCGCCCTTGCCGCCGGTTCCCTGCTGGCCGCCGCCGCCGGTTCCAGCGGCGCCGCCGGTGCCGCCCTTTCCGCCGTCGCCACCCGCGGCCCCTTGACCTCCAACACCGCCACCGGCGGCGCCGGTGCTGCCAACACCGCCACCCCCGCCGACGCCGCCCCCACCGCCAACGCCGCCGTCTCCGGCTGTTCCGGATGCGCCAGTGGTCGAGCCGGTGCCGCCGAGGCCTGCTGCGCCGCCGGTGCCGCCGACGCCGCCGGTGCCGCCCGCGCCACCCGCGACACCCGGGTTGGTGCTGTTGTCGGTGCCGGCACCGCCGACGCCGCCGACGCCGCCGACGCCGCCGGTGCCGCCTTTACCGCCGGCTCCCTGCTGGCCGCCGCCACCGGCTCCTGCCGCGCCGCCGGCGCCGCCTTGGCCGCCGTCACCCCCCGCGGCGCCTTGACCGCCAGTGCCGCCACTCGCGGCGCCGGTGTTGCCGGCACCGCCCTTGCCGCCGACGCCGCCGCCACCGCCAACGCCGCCGTCTCCGGCTGTTCCGGATGCGCCAGTGGTCGAGCCGGTGCCGCCGAGGCCTGCTGCGCCGCCGGTGCCGCCGACGCCGCCGGTGCCACCGGCGCCACCCGCGACACCCGGGTTGGTGCTGTTGTCGGTGCCGGCACCGCCGACGCCGCCGACGCCGCCGATGCCACCGGTGCCGCCCTTGCCGCCGGCTCCCTGCTGGCCGCCGCCACCGGCTCCGGCCGCGCCGCCGGCGCCGCCTTGGCCGCCGTCACCCCCCGCGGCGCCTTGACCGCCAGTGCCGCCACTCGCGGCGCCGGTGTTGCCGGCACCGCCCTTGCCGCCGACGCCGCCGCCACCGCCAACGCCGCCGTCACCGGCTGTTCCGGATGCGCCGAGGGTCGAGCCGGTGCCGCCGAGGCCTGCTGCGCCGCCGGTGCCGCCGACGCCGCCAATGCCACCGGCGCCACCCGCGACACCCGGGTTGGTGCTGTTGTCGGTGCCGGCACCGCCGACGCCGCCGACGCCACCGACACCACCGGTGCCGCCTTTACCGCCGGCTCCCTGCTGGCCGCCGCCACCGGCTCCTGCCGCGCCACCGGCGCCGCCCTGGCCGCCGTCGCCACCGGCAGCACCTTGGCCACCAGCGCCACCACCCGCGACACCACTGACTCCGGCACCGCCCTTGCCGCCGGTGCCACCGATGCCGCCGGTCCCGCCGTCACCGGCGCTGCCCGATGTGCCGGTGCTCGATCCGGTCCCGCCGACACCGGCGGCACCGCCGGTACCACCGGCACCGCCGATACCCCCTGCACCACCCGCCACACCTGGGTTGGTGCTGTTGTCCACGCCGGCACCACCAACGCCGCCGACGCCACCGACGCCACCAATGCCGCCCTTGCCGCCGGCTCCCTGCTGCCCACCGCCGCCGGCGCCGGCTGCCCCGCCGGCACCGCCCTGGCCGCCGTCGCCACCGGCAGCGCCCTGCCCACCAGCACCGCCACCCGCGGCACCGGCGCTGCCGGCACCACCTTTGCCGCCCACACCGCCAACCCCGCCGACGCCGCCATCGCCGGCAGTGCCCGACGCTCCTGCGGTGGAACCGGAACCGCCCACGCCGGCGGCACCGCCGGAACCACCTACGCCGCCGGTGCCGCCGGTGCCGCCGACGACCCCAAGGTTCGCGCTGTTGTCGGTACCGGAACCACCCGCGCCACCCGTGCCGCCGACGCCACCGACGCCGCCCTTGCCGCCCGCCCCCTGCTGACCACCGCCACCCGACCCGGCAGCTCCGCCATCACCACCGCGCCCACCGTCGCCACCGGCACCGCCTTGAGCGCCCTGTTGGCCGGTGGTCGCAACGGTCGTGTTGTCCGTACCTTTGCCGCCAGTCCCGCCGGCGCCACCGGCGCCGCCGTCACCAGCAGTGCCCGCTGCGCCCGTGCTCGATCCGGAACCGCCCGCTCCGGCCGCGCCACCAGTCCCGCCGGTCCCACCCTTTCCACCGGCCTGAGCAGCGGCCAGCGGATCTGTGCCCGTTGCGCCGGTACCGCCGACGCCGCCGGTGCCGCCGAGCCCGCCGTGACCGCCTTTGCCGCCGGCGCCTTGCTGACCGCCGCCGCCCGACCCGGCAGCGCCGCCGCTGCCGCCCTGGCCACCGGCACCGCCGGCACCGCCCTGCGCGCCCTGGGCGCCGGGCGCCACGATCGTGTTGTTATCGCTGCCCTGGCCGCCGGTGCCCCCGACGCCACCGGCGCCGCCGTCACCGGCGACTCCTGATGAGCCTTTCGACGAACCCGACCCGCCCGCTCCGGCCGCTCCGCCGGTGCCGCCAGTCCCGCCCTGACCCCCCGCCTGAGCAGCAACGAGCGGGTCGGTGCCCTTCGCGCCACTGCCGCCCTGGCCACCCCCACCGCCTGCGCCGCCATTGCCGCCGGCACCGCCGGCACCCTGTTGGCCGCCGGTTCCGGCGCCCGCGGCGCCGCCAGTACCGCCGCTGCCCCCGGCACCCCCGGCACCACCCTGGCCGCCCTGCGTTCCGGTCGCGGCGACCGTGCTGTTGTCAGCGCCCTTACCGCCGCTGCCGCCCGCACCACCGGCCCCGCCGTCCCCGGCCGTTCCCGCCGCTCCATTGCTGAAGCCGGTCCCGCCGGCTCCGGCCGCGCCACCAGTGCCGCCGGTGCCCCCCTGACCACCGGCCTGTGCAGACACCAAAGGATCGCTGCCGTCAGCACCGTCTGCCCCGGAACCACCGACACCACCCCGGCCACCCTGACCGCCAGTGCCGCCAGCACCTTGGTGACCGCCGGTTCCAGCCCCCGCCGCTCCTCCTGTGCCGCCCTGGCCCCCGGCGCCGCCGGCCGCACCCTGACCGCCCTGGGCGCCCGCCGCGACAGCGTCCAACCCCGCCCCACCGGATCCGCCGGTACCGCCCTTGCCGCCCGCACCACCATCGCCGGCAAGGCCCGCGGCCCCCGCGACTGATCCGGCGCCACCGAGTCCTGCCGCGCCCCCGGTCCCACCGGTGCCACCCTGTCCGCCGGCCACGCCGGGGGTGTTCAGACCGCCGGACGACCCCGAACCTCCGGCGCCGCCCGTGCCGCCGACCCCGCCTTGGCCACCGGCGCCGCCGGCTCCTTGCAACGCTCCGCTGCCTCCGCCGGCACCGCCCGCGCCGCCCGTGCCACCGGCGAAACCAGTACCGCCGACAGCGCCCGAACCAGCTGCAGCATCCGTTCCGGCGGCGCCCGCACCGCCGGCACCGCCTGCGCCACCGGTTCCGTTAGCCCCCGTTCCACCTGCCGCGCCGCCGAAACTGAGGAAACCGCCCGCTCCGCCCGCTCCACCCTGACCGGCAGTACCGCCGGTGCCGCCGGTGCCGCCGGTGCCGCCGACCCCGCCAAGAGCGCCGTCACCACCACGCCCGCCGACGCCGCCGATACCGCCGGCGCCTCCGGCGCCGCCGTGACCGCCGGGACCGAACAGCAGTGCGCCATGGCCGCCGACGCCGCCGGCACCTCCGCTGCCACCGGTCCCGCCGAACCCTCCGAGGGCGCCGCCGTCCGTCCCGGCAACGCCGGTTCCGCCTGCTCCGCCGGCTCCACCGGCGCCACCGCCGCTGAACAACCACCCAGCGCCGCCGGCACCCCCGGCCCCGCCGTCGCCGCCGAGAACACCTGTCGTGCCGATACCGCCAGCGCCGCCGGCGCCACCACAGCCGAACAGCAGCGCGGCACGTCCGCCCGTCCCGCCCGTGCCGCCCCCGTACCCGCCGCTGCCGCCGGCGCCCCCACCGCCCCAGACGAGCGCGCCGTCACCGCCGGCCCCACCGACGCCGCCGCCGGAGCCACCCGCGCCACCGTCACCGGCCGCGCCGAAGAACCACTCACCCCGCCCGCCGGCGCCCCCGGTGCCGCCACCGATGCCGCCGGTGCCGCCGGTGCCGCCGCCGCCCCACCACAAGCCACCGTTACCGCCGGCCCCCCCGGTGCCGCCGCCGGTCCCGCCCATCCCGCCGGTGCCTCCGACACCGAGCAGCCATCCACCGTTACCGCCGGCTCCACCGCTGGCAGTCGCGCCGCCCGCGCCGCCTGGCCCACCGTTGCCCCACAGACCCGCCGACCCACCGGCCCCGCCGGCCTGACCAGCAGCGCCGGCCGCGCCGGCACCGCCGTTGCCGAACAGGATCCCGCCGTCGCCTCCGGCACCTCCCGGCGTCGTGGCGTTGGCGCCGTCACCGATCAGCGGCCGGCCCAGCAGCGTCATCGTGGGCGCGTTGATCACACCGAGCACGGCCCGCTGGGCGTTCTCCACCTCTGTCCACACGTACGAGCCCGCGCCGGCCCGCAGAGTCAGGGTGAACTGGGATTGCACCTGCTCCACGAGAGCGCTGACAGCCTGATATTCGCGGCCATGGGCACCGAACAGGGCGGCGATGCGAAGCGACACCTCATCGCTGGCCGCTGCCAGCACCTGAGTCGTCGGGACGGCGGCGGCCGAATTGGACGCAGCAACCGAAGAGCCGAGTCTCGAGAGGTCCGTTGCCGCGGCAGCGACGGCATCGGGGGAGACCCAGAGGAACGACATCGAAACGGCTCCAGGCAGCAGGGGACGAGTTCACAATTCCGCCCCACGCCGGGATCGCTTGCGCGGATCTTATGATTTGCCGGGCTTTATGTCACTGTTTTGAGCAAACTCGGTACCTAAGGTGTGATCTTGATTGATCCACTGATGGTTGAGTCTGTCGGATGGATTTCGTTTATTGACCTGGGATAACGCTGGGCGGACATCGCTATGAGAGAACGCTGCTGAGTGCAGATGGCCCAGAGGACGGGCGGGACGCCCGAAGCGGGACAGGAAGGTTGCTGCTGGCAAACGTCGCCGGATATCTGCGCGACGATGTAAGGCCACGATTAGGGTCGGATGGGCGCGCTACGCGCCTGGATTTCCCGGGGTGCCTGGGTCACCACTGACGCCGTTGTTGCCGCCACCGCTGCCGGTGCCACCGAGGCCACCATCGCCGGCGGCGCCGCCCGGTCCGCCCGGGGCGCCGATTCCGTCGCCGCCGCTGCCGCCGTTACCGCCGTTGCCACCCATGCCGCCGTCGGCGGGAGAGCCTGAGCCGTCGCCGCCCTTGCCGCCGTCGGCGCCGTTGCCACCGTCGCCGCCTGCGCCGCCCGCCCCGCTGCCGGTGGGCGAACCGCCGCCGCCACCCGAACCGCCGTTGCCACCCAGGCCGCCGTTGCCGCCATTGGCGTTCAGGCCGCCCTTGCCGCCTGCGCCGCCGAGACCACCGCCGCCGCCGTTGCCGCCGTCGCCACCGTTGGCGTTGTTGCCGACGGCCGGGGCGCCCACGCCGCCCTGACCGCCGTTGCCACCGGTGCCACCGGTGCCGCCGAAGGCAGAAGGGCCCCCGGCCCCGCCGGCCCCACCGGCTCCGCCGTCGCCGCCGTCCCCGGCCGCTCCGCCCTTGCCCGCCGTGCCGGCGCCCGAGCCGGCCAGACCGCCGTTGCCGCCGTTGCCACCGTTGCCCCCATTGCTGCCGTTACCGCCCGGACCAATCGCAACCGGCGGTGGCTGCGTACCGGCTCCACCGTCGCCACCGCGTCCGCCGGTCCCGCCGTTGCCGTTGATACCCCCGACGCCCGCGTCACCCCCGAGTCCGCCCTGGCCGCCGGCGCCACCGTCGTAGCCGTTGCTTGTGCCGTTCGGGTCACCGATGCTGCCTGGGGCGCCGGCGCCTCCCGCCCCGCCGTTGCCGCCGACGCCCGCTTTGCCGACGGTGCCGCCGAAACCGGCGCTGCCGCCGGCACCGGCCGCGCCCCCGTTGCCGCCCGTGCCGCCGTTACCGCCAGTGCCGCTGATGCTTGCCCCACCGGTGCCGCCGGTGCCGCCTTGACCACCGTTTCCGCCGCTGCCACCGGCGCCGTTGAATCCGTTGGAGTTCGCGCCGGCCATGCCGCCTTGGCCGCCTTGGCCGCCTTGGCCGCCTTGGCTGCCGACTGCGCCCAGAGTGCTGAGACCGCCCTTGGCGCCGGCACCGCCGTTACCGCCGTTCCCTGCTGCACCGCCATTTGCAGCAACGCCACCGCCGCTGCCGGCGTTGCCGCCGTTACCGCCCATTCCGCCGTCGCCGCCGTTGCCACCGGGAGCGCCAGTGCCACCGGCGTTGCCTGCACCCTCGAATCCGGCCCCGCCGTCGCCGCCGCGGCCACCGGCACCGCCGACCCCGTTGGCACCGCCCAAACCGGCGTTACCGCCCGCTCCGCCGCCTCCTCCGTGGCCGCCGTTTGCACCGGCCTGGCCCGGGAATACGGCGTCGGCACCCCTACCGCCCGCACCGCCCGCGCCACCGGTTCCGCCGACGCCGTCATTGCCTCGCACCCCTCCGACATTCGCGGCACCGCCCGTGCCTGCGTTACCGCCGGTGCCGCCGGTGCCGCCGTTTCCTGCCACACCGAAGGTTGAGCTCGCGCCACCCTTGCCGCCGGCGCCGCCCTGACCGCCGTTGCCTCCGGTGCCGCTCACCGCGCTGCTGTTGAAGTCGGTGTTCACCCCGCCGATGCCGCCGTCACCGCCCCTTCCGCCGCCTCCACCGTCGCCGCCATTGACGTCGAGCGGGCCGTTGCCACCGGCGCCGCCCGATCCGCCGCTGCCACCGGCCCCCCCGACACCGCCGCTGCCGGACGCGCCGCTGCCGAAGCCGGCGAAGCCGCCGCTGCCACCGGCCCCGCCGTCACCGCCGAGGCCACCTGAGGAGGACGGCGTGCCGACGACACCGGCTCCGCCATCGCCGCCGCGGCCGCCGGCCCCGCCGTTGCCGTTGATCCCGCCGGTATCAGCGCCTCCGCCGGCGCCACCGAGGCCGCCCTGGCCTCCGGAGAAGCCCGCCTGGCCTGCTCCGACGCCGCCGGCTCCGGTGCCGCCGTTGCCGCCGGCGCCGCCGTTGCCCCCGTTGCCGGCATTGCCGGACACGCCGCCCGCATTAGCCACGCCGCCGGAACCGGCCTGGCCGCCGGCGCCGCCGGTGCCGCCGGTGCCGCCACTGCTGAACGCGCCGGCGCCGCCGGCACCGCCGACACCACCTTGGCCGCCGTTGCCGCCGGTGCCGCTAAGTGCACTGCTGAAGCCTCCGGTGTTCAGGCCACTCATGCCGCCCTGACCGCCTTGGCCGCCGGCACCTCCGTCGCCACCGCTGGCGTTGTCGGCGCCGCTGCCGCCGGTCCCGCCGGCACCTCCGTTGCCGCCGGTGCCGCCCGCGCCGCCGGCGGCGAAGGCGCCGCTGCCCGCGCCGGCATTGCCTCCGGCGCCGCCGGCGCCTCCGGCTCCGCCTTGGCCGCCGTTGCCGCTGCTGAGCGGGCTGTTGGCCCGGCCGGCGCCGCCGTCGCCGCCGCGCCCGCCCGCGCCGCCGGCGCCATTGGTGCCTCCCGTATCGGCCAGCCCGCCGTTGCCGCCCTGACCGCCTTGGCCGCCGTCGAAGCCCGCCTGGCCGACGCCGCTGGCATTGGCGCCGTTGCCGCCGTTGCCACCTGCCCCGCCGCTGCCGCCGGCACCCGCCTTCCCTGCTACCCCGCCGAGGTTCGCCGACCCGCCGGCCCCGGCGTCGCCGCCCGCGCCGCCATTTCCGCCAGTACCGGCGGTGCCGAGGGTGCCGGTACCCCCCACGCCACCGGCACCGCCCTGACCGCCGTTGCCGCCGCTTCCACCGGCGGCGCTGCTGAGCCCGCTGCTGTCGAGACCACTGATGCCGCCCTGGCCGCCGCGACCGCCGGCGCCGCCGTCGCTGCCGTTGGTGTCGGCCGACCCGCTGGCACCGGTGCCACCTGCACCACCGTTGCCGCCGGCACCGGCAGCACCGCCGAGGGCGGCCGCACCCGCACCGCTTCCCGCGTTGCCGCCAATGCCACCGCCGCCTCCGTTGCCACCGACGCCACCGATGGCGCCGCTGCCGGGTGCGGCAGCTCTGCCGGCTCCGCCGTCGCCCCCGCGGCCGCCGGCGCCGCCGGCGCCGTTGGTGCCCCCGACGTCGGCAGTGCCGCCGTTCCCGCCGAACCCGCCTTCACCACCGGAGTAACCGGCCTGTCCCGTGCCGCTGGCGGCGGCGCCGGTGCCACCGGCACCACCGGCCCCCCCGGCTCCGCCGGTACCCGCATTACCGGCGACGCCGCCGATGTTGGCGAAGCCGCCGCTACCGGCGTCGCCGCCACGCCCGCCGATGCCCCCGTTGCCTGCCGTGCCCAACGTGCCCGCACCGCCTGCCCCGCCGGCGCCACCCGCTCCGCCGTTACCGCCAGTGCCACTGGCGACACTGCTGACCCCGCCCGTGTCCAGACCGCCGATGCCGCCCTGGCCGCCCTGGCCGCCGGCGCCGCCGAACCCGCCGGTGATGTTCAGAGCGCCGCTGCCGCCGGACCCGCCGGCACCGCCGTTGCCGCCGCCGCCGGCCGCACCGCCCGCACCGGATGCACCGGCGCCATTGCCAGCATTGCCGCCGAAACCACCATCGCCGCCCTTCCCACCGTCACCGCCGGTGGCACTGGTCGTGGCCGGACCGGTCTTGCCCGCCCCACCGTCGCCGCCGCGGCCGCCGGCGCCGCCGCTGCCGTTGGTGCCGCCGACCTCGGCGTTGCCGCCGGCGCCGCCTTGTCCGCCGTGTCCGCCACCGAAGCCGGGCTGACTGACACCGGTGCCCGCGGTGCCGGTCCCGCCGGCGCCGCCGGCGCCGCCCGTGCCGCCGACGCCCGCCTTTCCGGCGAACCCGTTGATGTTTGCCGAGCCGCCGTTGCCCGCATCACCACCGGCACCACCGGCGCCGCCGTTTCCAGCGGTGTTCAACGTGCCGGCCCCGCCGGCGCCGCCGGCGCCGCCGAGTCCGCCGTTGCCGCCCGTGCCGCCGATGGCGCTGGCGAACCCGCCGGTGCCGACGCCCCCGGCACCTCCCTCGCCACCCCTGCCGCCGGCACCGCCCGCACCGCCATCGGTGTTGAGTGCTCCGCTGCCGCCCGCACCGCCGGCCCCGCCGTTTCCGCCGCTACCCGCGGCGCCGCCGGCGGCGACCGCGCCGTTGCCCGAACCGGCGATGCCGCCGGAGCCGCCCGCGCCTCCGTTGCCGCCATTGCCTCCGGTAGCCCCCGTCAACGCGGCGGCCGCCTTGCCGGCCCCGCCGTCGCCGCCGCGACCGCCCGCACCTCCGGCGCCATTGGTGCCGCCCGCCTCGGCGCTGCCACCGTTGCCGCCCAGGCCCCCGGCTCCACCGTCAAAACCGGCCTGGCCGGGCGCGGTCCCGCCGCTGCCGGCACCGCCGTCGCCGCCGGTCCCGCCCGTGCCACCGGTCCCGGCGTTGCCGACGACGCCGCCGGTGTTGGCGACGCCGCCCAGACCGGCGTCGCCGCCGGTCCCGCCCGTGCCGCCACTCCCGGCCGTCGTCGAAGTTCCCGCTCCGCCGGCCCCGCCCGCACCTCCCTGGCCGCCGTTGCCACCGGTACCGCTGGCGACGCTGCTGAAGCCGCCGGTTTGCTGTCCGCCCATGCCACCCTGGCCGCCCTGCCCACCGTTGCCGCCGAAGCCGCCGTCGACGCCACCGGCACCGCTACCGCCTGCGCCACCCGCACCGCCGTCGCCGCCGACCCCCGCCGTCCCTCCGGCGCCGAGTGCCCCGAGACCTGAGCCGGCGTTGCCACCGTCGCCGCCTTGTCCGCCCGACCCGCCCTGGCCGCCCACACCGCTGGTCAGGGCGGCCCCGGCCTTTCCGGCGCCGCCGTCTCCGCCACGGCCGCCGGCGCCACCGGCACCGTTGGTGCCGCCGATATCGGCGCTTCCGCCGGCCCCGCCCTGGCCACCTCTTCCGCCTCCGAAGCCGGGTTGGCCGGCGCCGCTGCCGTTCGCGCCGGTACCCCCGGCGCCGCCGCTGCCACCGGTGCCGCCGGTGCCCGCGTTGCCGGCGACTCCGCCGACATTGGCCCAGCCCCCTGTCCCTGCATCACCACCGGCGCCACCGTCGCCGCCGCTGCCTGCGGTCATCAGGGTGCCGGCTCCGCCGGCGCCACCGGCGCCACCCAGGCCGCCGTTGCCTCCGGTGCCGCCGGCAGCGCTGGTGAAACCGGAGGTGTCGAGGCCGGCCATTCCACCTTGGCCGCCCTGTCCGCCGTGGCCGCCCAAACCACCGCCACTGTTGAGGGCACCGCTGCCGCCCGTACCGCCGGCGCCGCCGTTACCGCCGGTGCCGGCCGCTCCGCCGACACCGCCAGCTCCGGCCCCCGCGCCCGCGTTGCCGCCGTCGCCACCCGAACCGCCGAGGCCGCCACTGCCGCCGGTCGCGCCCGTACCGGCGGGGGCCGACTTCCCGGTCGCACCGTCACCGCCGCGGCCTCCCGCGCCTCCGCTGCCGTTGGTGCCGCCGGCGTCGGCGCTGCCGCCCACACCACCTTGGCCGCCCTTGCCACCGCCGAAGCCGTCCAGCGCGACACTCGCACCGTTGCCACCGGTACCACCGGCACCACCGGTCCCGCCGGCCCCGGCGCTTCCGATGAGGCCCCCCAGGTTGGCCACGCCGCCCGCGCCGGCGTTACCGCCCGCGCCGCCGTCTCCGCCATTGCCTGCCGGGCCCAGCGTGTTGGTGGCGCCGGCGCCACCGGTGCCGCCCTGGCCGCCGCTGCCTCCGGTCCCGCTCACGCCGCTGAGGCCATTGCTGTTCAGGCCGCTCATGCCGCCTTGGCCGCCGGTGCCGCCCGCACCACCCATACCGCCGTTGACGCTAAGGGCACCGCCGGCGCTGCCGGCGCCACCGGCCCCGCCGTCGCCGCCGGCCCCGGCCGCGCCACCGCTACCGCCCAAACCCGTGCCGAAGCCAGCGGTGCCGCCGTCGCCGCCCACACCGCCGGTACCACCGGCGCCTCCCGAAGCGCCGGTGCCCGGCACGGCGGCTCGCCCTACGCCGCCGTCGCCACCGCGACCGCCCGCCCCGCCGCTGCCGTTGGTGCCGCCGGTGTCGGCGCTGCCCGCCGCACCGCCCAACCCGCCTTTACCGCCGGCGAATCCGTCCTGTCCGGCGATGATCCCCGCCGCTCCGGTTCCGCCGTCACCACCGGCGCCGCCGTTGCCTCCGTTGCCGGAACTGCCTGTCGCGCCACCGGTACCGCCAGTGCCGGCCAGTCCGCCGGCGCCGGCGTTGCCCCCGCCGCCGCCCGCTCCGCCGTCGCCGCCGGCGCCGCCGAATCCGGTGAGGTTGTCCGCGCCGGCGCCGCCCGCCCCGCCGAGGCCGCCGCCGCCGCCGGCACCGCCGGAACCGTTGATGCCGCCAGCGAAACTGTTCCCGCCCTGACCGCCGGCGCCGCCCTCGCCGCCGGCGAACCCGCTACCTCCGAAGCCGCCGAGTCCGGCGATGGCGTCGACGCCAGCGCTGCCCGCCCCGCCCGCGCCACCGGCACCACCGGTGCCGCCCGTACCCGCCTTGCCGGTAACACCCCCGGCGCCCCCGGTCCCTGCTGAACCCCCGGCGCCGGCGTTGCCGCCCGCTCCACCCTGTCCGCCGTTGCCACCGACCGAACCGTTGAGCGTGCCCGATCCGCCGGCCCCACCGCCGCCGCCGACGCCGCCGACCCCGCCGGTGCCACCGGAGCCGTTGACCCCGCCGGGACCGGAATTGCCACCCGCGCCGCCGGCGCCGCCGGCCCCGCCGGCGAAACCGGTGCCGCCGGCGAGACCGCTGCCGGCCAGGGAGTCCGTGCCGGACACGCCGGCTCCACCCGCGCCGCCGGAACCGCCAGTGCCGCCCGTACCCGAGGCACCCGCCGCGCCGTCGAGGCCGAACAGCTGCCGGACACCTCCCGCCCCGCCCAGGCCGGCCGCGCCACCGTTACCTCCGGTGCCGCCCGCACCACCGATGCCACCGAGGCCGGCGATGCTGCCGTCGGCGCCGTTGCCGCCGCCACCGCCGATTCCTCCGGACCCGCCCAGGCCCCCTTGTCCACCGGCCCCCAGGAACAGTGCGCTGCGACCACCCGCGCCGCCGTCACCACCGGCTCCACCGGTCCCGCCGGTGCCGCCGATGGTGAGACTGTCGCCGCCCGCGCTTCCGGCTCCGCCGTTGCCGCCGGCCCCACCGCCGGCAAACCAGCCGCCGTCACCACCCGCGCCGCCCCGGCCGCCGGCGCCACCATCGGCACCGGCACCACCGTGGCCGCCCGCCCCACCAGCTCCCCACAACAACTCGGCGCGACCACCGGCGCCGCCGGCGCCGCCACCGAACCCGCCGTTGCCACCCGCACCGCCGCCGCCCCACAAGAACCCGCCGCTGCCTCCGGACCCACCGGTGCCGCCGCCGATGCCGCCCGTGCCGCCCGCGCCGCCGACGCCGACCAACCAGCCGCCGGCACCACCCGCGCCGCCGGTCGCCCCGCCGGATCCGCCGTTGCCACCCGCGCCACCGTTGCCCCACAGGCCGGCCGCGCCGCCTGCACCACCGGCCTGCCCGGCCGCGCCGGCGGCGCCGTTCCCGCCGTTGCCGTAGAGGATCCCGCCGTCACCACCGCGGCCGCCCGGGGTGGTGGCGTTGGTTCCGTCGCCGATCAGCGGACGTCCCAGCAACGTCTGGGTGGGCGCGTTGATGAGGCCGAGCAATGCCTGCTCGGCGTTGAACGACTCGGCGGCCGCATACGCAACGGTTCCGCCGCTGAGCGCTGCCACGAACTGCTCCTGAAACGCAGCCAGCCGTGCGCTGAGCGCCTGATAGTCGCGGCCGTAACCGCCGAACAGCGCAGCGATCTGGGCTGACACGTCGTCGGCAGCGGCGGCCAGCAAATCTGTGGTCGGCGCGGCGGCCGTGGCGTTGGCCGCGTTAAGCGACCATCCCACCCGCGCCAGATCACCAGCGGCGGTCATCAAGAATTCCGGTGAGATCGCTACGAACGACATGGCACAGCTCCCAACCAACGCTGGATAGAACCCGCGGAAATGGCGCGTAGCTCGGGATCTTATTCGTCATCAGTGCAATAAGTCACCAATTTTTTCGAGGTGTATTTCCGCGGTGTCGAACGGGATTCCAAAATGCTCAACAGCTTTCGGACCGCCTGGTTTTCGAAATGCGGAGCGGTCTACAGTCCGAACGCATGCTGCATATCGTCCTGTCGGCGTCCTCGTGACCGAATTCGTCAAACGCAATCCGGCAGCACCGGCCGGCTTCTTCGCCTGCGAGGCGGCAGGGCTGCAGTGGCTCTCCGGGGTCGGCGGGGGAGTGCCCTGCGCGCAGGTCTTGGCCGTCGATGCCACCAGCCTGACGCTGCGCCGGCTGGCGCCGGCAGCACCGAGGCGCGACGCGGCGCGCGAGTTCGGCTCCCGGCTGGCCGTGATGCACGACGCGGGTGCCCCGGCGTTCGGTGCGGGACCCGACGGCTGGGACGGGCCAGGGTTCTTCGGTCCGCTGCTGCAGCCACTGCCGATGTCCCTGCGACACCACCAACGCTGGGGTACGTTCTATGCCCGCGAGCGATTGGTGCCGATGGCGGAGCTGGCGGCCGGGCAGCTCGACGCGGCGACGCGGCAAGCGATCGACGCCGTCGTGGTGCGTTGTGAGGCAGGGGATTTCGACGACGACGATCCGCCGGCGCGGTTGCACGGAGATCTGTGGAGCGGCAACGTGATGTGGACGCGGGACGGAGTGGTGCTGATCGACCCGGCCGCTCACGGCGGCCACCGCGAGACCGACCTGGCGATGCTTGCGTTGTTCGGCTGCCACCACCGCGACGAAGTCCTGGCCGGCTATCAGCAGGCCCGATCGCTGAAACCTGGCTGGCGCGACCGGATTGGGCTGCATCAGCTGTACCCGTTGCTGGCGCACGTGGTGCTGTTCGGCGACGGGTATGCCGGGCAGACACGGGCTGCCGCCCGCTCCGCGTTGGGCGCCTGAGGTCCACCTGCCGGAGCAGCCTGCCCCTTCCCCGACTGCTGGCCTTTCCGTTGACGCCGATCGGCCCGCCCGCCCAGCCCGGCGACTGAGCCGTTTGCGCCGACGCCCCCGGTGCCGCCTGCGCTGCCTCCCGCGGTGTGGTCTGAATCGATTGTCACCGTCAAAGGGGCGGGCGCCGCGTTCGCAGACGTAATGGCGAACCTATCCCTGCTACCTCGGTCACGCGCGCCGACAGCATTTCTGGGGACCGAATAGGACCGACATCCTGATTTATCCCCTGGCTGAGTGGATTCGCTTGCGGCGCCGTTGTTCGGCTCGCCGATACTTCGCCCGTCTTTGACCGCAGGTCTCGCGGGCGAATGGTGGATTGAGCGGATGAAATTCTCTCCCGCGATTGAGGGATCGGCCGCCACGCGTAATGCGAACCCCGCCGGGCATCCTCACCGCGCTAGTGTCAGAGCGCGATGACGATCGATGTATGGATGCAGCATCCGACGCAGCGGTTCCTGCGTAGCGACATGTTGGCCTCGCTGCGCCGCTGGACCGGTGGGTCCATGCCGGACGCCGAGATCCCTATCGACGTGACCGTGGCCGCGATGGACGCCGCCGGCGTCGAACTCGGGCTGCTCAGCGCGTGGCTCGGCCCGGCGGGCCAGGACCTGGTGTCCAACGACGAGGTCGGCGAGTGGATTCACCTGCACCCCAACCGTTTTAAGGGCCTGGCGACCGTCGATCTGGACCGTCCGATGGAGGCCGTGCGCGAGCTGCGGCGCCGCGTGCAGGAGGGGTTCGTCGGGTTGCGGGTGGTGCCGTGGCTGTGGAACGCCCCGCCGACCGACCGGCGCTACTACCCCCTGTTCGCCCAGTGCGTCGAATCGAAAGTGCCGTTCTGCACTCAGGTAGGGCACACCGGACCGTTGCGCCCATCGGAGACCGGACGCCCGATCCCCTACATCGACCAGGTCGCTCTCGACTTCCCGGAGTTGGTGATCGTGTGCGGGCACGTCGGTTACCCGTGGACCGAGGAAATGGTCGCGGTGGCCCGCAAACACGAGAATGTCTACATCGACACGTCCGCCTACACCATCCGCCGGCTCCCCGGCGAATTGGTCCGGTTCATGAAAACCGGTACCGGACAACGCAAAGTCCTGTTCGGGACCAACTACCCGATGATTGCCCACGAGCACGCACTGGCGGGTCTTGACGAACTGGGACTCAGCGACGAGGCTCGGCGGGACTTCCTGCACGACAACGCCGAGCGGGTTTTCAGGTTGCAACGAAAGGTGGACACGTGAACGGTGCGCAGGCTCTGATCAACACCTTGGTCGACGGCGGCGTCGACGTGTGTTTCTCGAACCCCGGCACCTCGGAGATGCACTTCGTCGCGGCGCTGGACACCGTCGACCAAATGCGGGGCGTGCTCACGCTTTTCGAGGGTGTCGCCACGGGTGCTGCGGACGGTTACGCGCGCATCGCCGGGCGCCCGGCGGCAGTGCTGCTGCACCTCGGGCCCGGACTGGGCAACGGTCTGGCCAACCTGCACAACGCCCGCCGCGCCCGGGTGCCGATGGTGGTTGTCGTCGGCGATCACGCCACCTACCACAAAAAGTACGATGCCCCACTGGAATCCGACATCGACGCGGTCGCCGGCACGGTGTCGGGATGGGTGCGCAGAACCGCGACCGCGGCCGACGTCGGCGCCGACACTGCCGACGCCATCGCGGCCAGCGTGTCCGGGTCGTTCGTCTCCACGCTGATCCTGCCCGCCGACGCCTCCTGGTCCGAGGGCGCCCAGCCCGCGACGGTCGACGGCGCCGCTCCGTCCGCCGTGAGCGTCGACGTCAGCAAGGTGGCCGACGTGCTGCGCTCGGGTGAACCGACCACCATCCTGGTCGGGGGAGACGCCACCCGCGGACCGGGACTGTCCGCGGCCGTGCGGATCGCCGAGGCCACCGGCGCCCGCCTGCTGTGCGAAACGTTCCCGACCCGACTGGAGCGTGGCGCCGGGGTGCCGGCTATCGAGCGGCTGGGCTACTTCGCCGAGGCCGCCGCGGCTCAACTCGACGGAGCCAAGCATCTGGTGCTCGCCGGGGCAAGGTCGCCGGTCTCCTTCTTCGCTTATCCAGGGATGCCCAGCGACCTGGTCCCGTCCGGTTGCGACGTGCATGTGCTGGCCGAATACGACGGTGCCGCAGCCGCTTTGGACGCTTTGGCAGACGAAGTGGCGCCTGGCACGACCGCGCCGCTGGCGCCCGCCTCCCGTCCCCAGCTGCCGTCGGGCGCCCTCACGTCCGCGTCGGCGGCCGAGGTGATCGGCGCGCTGTTACCCGAGCGGGCCATCGTCGTCGACGAATCCAACACCTCGGGCCTGATGTTGCCGGCGGCGACCGCCGGAGCGCCGGCCCACGACTGGCTGACGCTGACCGGCGGGGCAATCGGATACGGCATCCCGACCGCAGTCGGCGCAGCCGTGGCCGCACCCGACCGTCCGGTGCTGTGTCTGGAATCCGACGGGTCGGCGATGTACACGATCTCCGGGCTGTGGTCACAGGCACGGGAACTGCTGGACGTCACCACCGTCATCTACAACAACGGCGCCTACGACATCCTGCGGCTCGAGCTGCAGCGCGTCGGCGTTGAGGCCGGGCCGGGGCCGAAAGCCAAAGATCTCCTCGATATCTCCCGTCCCACAATGGACTTCGTCAAGATCGCCGAAGGGATGGGGGTGCCGGCCCGGCGCGCCACCACCTGCGAAGAACTCGCCGACGCACTGCGCGACGCCTTCGCCGAACCGGGCCCGCACCTGATCGACGCGGTGGTGCCGTCGCTGTTGGGGTAGCTGATCGTGACTGAGGCGCAGCGTCCGCCGTCCGGTCCGAGCTCAGACGCCCCGCCTGACCCCCTGCAGCCTTGAGGTCCGCGATGCCCTCGTTATTGGAATTCGGTCCGGTTTAACCCCGTCAGCACCTCGATGTGTGAAGAGGTCAAACGGCAATGCCGCCAGAGCCTCCGGCACCGGCAGCACCCCCGGCCCCGCCGGCTCCACCGGCTGTGACGACGCCGGCCGTACCCGTGTTGCTCAATCCACCGGCGATGCCTGATTGACCCTGTGTACTGCTTCCCGATAGCCCGCCGCTCCCGCCGGTGCCACCGGCCCCGCTGTCGCCGCCGGTACCGCCTTTACCTCCGATGCCACCGGCACCTAGTCCTGCGGAACCGCCGTTGCCGCCGGTGCCACCCGCACCCCCTGTACCGCCGGACCCGCCAGCGCCGCCATTCGCGGCCGTACCGCCAGCGCCCCCGCTCTGACCACCGGCACCGCCGTTGCCGCCAGCGCCAGCGTCGCCGCCCCTGGCGCCGGTTCCGCCGGCCCCGCCGTCACCGGCGGTGCCGTTGATGCTGGATCCACCGGCCCCGCCTGTGCCGGTACCGGCGTTGCCGCCGTTGCCGCCGTTGCCACCGACCGCGCCTTTGCCGCCGTCACCACCAACGCCTCCCGCGCCCCCCACGGCTCCGCTTCCGCCATTCAGGCCGCCGTCCCCGCCACGGCCGCCGAGGCCACCGGTGCCGCCTCTACCCGCATTGATGCCACCGCTGGCACCGTTGCCGCCGTCGCCGCCATTGCCGCCGGTCGCTTTGCCGTTTGTCCCAGTCGCTGACGCGTCCCCACCGTTACCTCCATTGCCCCCCGCGGCACCGTTGCCGCCGAGAGATTTGACTATGGGCGGCCCGACGGGGGGGTTGATGGTCTCGGTGCCGTCGGTGGCGTTGCCGCCGTTGCCTCCATTGCCGCCGGTAGCCACCCCGTTGTCGTTGTTCGCGGTGGCCGTGCCGCCGGCGCCGCCCTTACCGCCGGCGCCAAAGGCCCCGCCGGCCCCACCGTTGCCCCCGATGCCGCCGACGGCCGTGCCGCCCTTGCCGGATTCGGTTGCATTGCCGCCGGCACCGCCCGTGCCGCCGGGCGCACTCTGCCCGCCGGTACCGCCGGCGCCGGCGTTTCCGGCGAAGGCGAACTGGTTGTCGTTGGTATTCGTCAAGTCGATCCCCGCGCCGCCCGTTCCGCCCTGCTGAAGTTGGGTGGCGCCGTTTGTCCCGGTTCCACCCGGGTTACCCGGGTTAGGCAATCCTGTCGCGGCCGTTGAGGTCGGCGGAACCGGGAGGTTTATGCCGTCGGCGCCCTTGCCGCCGTTGCCGGCTTGACCGCCGGCACCACCGTTGCCGCCCTTGCCCGCGTTGCCCGCATTACCGCCAGCGCCGCCGGCGGCCCCGCCGGCGCCAGGCCCGCCACCCTTGCTGCCGTCGCCCCCGGCACCGCCGTCGCCGGCGTTCGATGTCGGCCCGGTCGAGACATTGAAACTGTTGGTGCCATCGGCGCCGTTCGCGCCGATGCCGCCGGTACCGCCGGTACCGCCGTTGCCGCCGGCGCCGCCGGAACCGCCGGTGAGACCGTTACCGCCCTTGCCTCCGGCGCCGCCGTTACCGGCCACGCCCGCATTGCCGCCGTCGCCGCCGGCACCGGCACTGTCGCTGCCCGACGCCGCCAGGGCGTTACCGCCGGACACACCGAGGCCGCCGTTGCCGCCGCTGCCCGCGTTGCCGCCGTTGCCGCCGTTGCCTCCGTTGCCGGCGGGCGCCTTCGTCGCGCCCGCACCACCGGTACCGCCGGTGCCACCATTGCCGGCATTGCCGCCCTGACCGCCGGCTCCACCGGAACCGGCTGCAGCGTCGGTGTCCAGGATGCCGCCCGGCGCGCCCTTGCCGCCGCCGCCGCCCTTGCCGCCGTCGCCGCTGTTTCCGCCGTTGCCGCCGGCGCCCCCGGAACCTCCGGCGCCCGCGGCGCCGCCGGTCCCGCCGGTGCCACCGATGCCGCCGTTTCCGCCGGTGCCCCCGGTGCCGCCGTTCGGTGCGATGTTGACGCCACTGTTGGGTTGGACGGCATTGCCGCCCTGGCCGCCGTTGCCGGCGTTGCCGGCCTTGCCGCCGTCGCCACCGGCTCCGCCGCTGCCCCCGGGGCCGCCGGCACTGCCGCCGGCGCCGCCCGCACCGCCGTTCCCGCCGTCACCGCCGGTCTGACCAGTGCCGCCGGCCGGTGCGGCACCGGTGCCCGTGCTGCCAGTGCCCCCGGCAACGCCGGTGCCGCCACTACCGCCGGCGCCGCCCTTCCCACCGCTGCCACCGAGCCCGCCGTTGAGGCCGTTGGCGCCACCGGCACCGCCGGCACCGCCGTCGCCACCCGCGAAGCCGGAGGCGCCGCCGCCGACGCCGTTGGCGCCGCTGCCGCCACCGCCGCCGTCACCGCCCAGCCCGCCATTACCGCCCTTGCCCAGGGCACCCGCGGTTCCACCGTTCGCTGCCCCGCCCGCGCCCGGAGCGCCGCCGGCACCACCCGCGCCGCCTATGCCGCCGGTCGGCGAGTTGGTGCTGTTGTTGCCGGCATGTCCGCCGGTGCCGCCGCCCGCGCCGTCGCCACCCGTGCCCCCGGTGCCGCCGGTGCCCCCGGCGCCACCGGCGCCACCACCGGCACCGCCGCTACCACCGTTGCCGCCCGCCTTACCGGCTCCACCGACCGCGTTGGCCGTGCCGGAGTTGTCGGCGCCGTTGCCGCCCGTGGTGCCGTTGCCACCGTCTCCGCCGAGGCCGCCGTTGCCACCGGCGCCGGTCGCGCCGGCCTTGCCGCCGCCACCGGTGCCTGCCGAACCGCCGGCACCGGCAACACCGCCCTTGCCGCCGATCCCGCCGTTGCCGCCGTCGTTACCGCCTGCCGCCCCGTCGGCTCCCGCGCTGGCGTTGCCGCCCTGTCCGCCGGCGCCGCCCAGGCCGCCGTTGCCGGCAACGCCACCCGTGACGGCGGCACCACCGGTCCCGCCCTTGCCGCCCTGGCCACCGGCGAAGCCGTTGTTGCCGTCTTTGCCGGCCACCAGTTGGGCGGCCCCGTCAGCGCCCGTGCCGCCCTGTCCGCCGGTCCCGCCGGTACCGCCGGCGCCGACGCCGCCGGACAGCCCTGCGTTGGACAGCGTGCCGGAGGCGCCTGCGCTTCCGCCCGGTCCGGCGGCGCCGCCGCTGCCGCCGTCACCGCCGGTGCCGGCGGCGATCACGGTGGAACCGGCGCCACCCTGGCCGCCGCTTCCGCCGATACCACCCTGGCCTCCGGCGCCACCCGCGCCACCGTGACCGAACAGCACCGGACCCGCGCCGCCTTGTCCACCGGCCCCTCCGTTGCCGGCCAAACCGCCGTTTTCGCCGGTGCCGCCGACGACGAGGCTGGCCTTGCCGGCACCGCCGTCACCGCCCTGGCCGCCGGCACCGCCGTCGCCGCCGTTCATGAACAGGCCGCCGGCCCCGCCGTTGCCACCGGTGCCGCCGTTGCCGGCGCCGCCTCCGCCGACGGCACCCGGAGCGCCGATGCCACCGGCGCCGCCCTTGCCGCCGGTGCCGAACAGCCACGCCCCGTTGCCGCCGTCGCCGCCGTGGCCGCCGGTGCCGCCGCCCGTGCCGCCCTGGCCGCCGGCGCCCCCGACACCGCCGCCGCCGAACAGATACGAGCTGTTGCCCCCAGTGCCACCGGCACCACCCAGACCGCCGCCGGCCGCGCCGACGCCGCCGATGCCGCCGCCACCGCCCGCGCCGAACAGCAGGCCACCGTTTCCGCCGTTGCCGCCGCGGGCCCCGCCGCTGCCACCGGCGCCGCCGAAGCCGCCGTTGCCGAACAACCCGGCCGAGCCGCCGTTGCCGCCGGGCTGGCCCGGGCCTCCCGCAGCGCCGGCGCCGCCGCTACCGAACAACCACCCGCCGTCGCCACCGTTGCCGCCCGGCGTCGTGGCGTTGGCTCCGTTACCGATGATCGGGCGGGACAGCAAGGCCTGGATGGGGTCGGCCGCAGCGGCCGCGGCCAGCCGGAGGTTGACCGCCTCGGCGGCGGCATACGAGTTCGCACCGGAGGTCAGCGCCGCCACGAACTGCTGATGGAAAGCCTCCGCCTGGCCCGCCAGCACCTGGTACCCCTGCGCGTGCTGCGCGAACAGGTTGGTGATGGCGGTCGACACCTCGTCGGCGGCGGCCGACACCAGCCCCGTGGTAGGAGCCGCGGCCGCCTGGGTCGCGGCGCAGATGGTCGAGCCCAGGCTGGTCAGATTCGTGGCCACCGACGTCACTGTTTCCGGCATTACCAGCAGGTATGACATCCGGCACCTCGCAAGAAATAATGCGGCCCGGCGGCGGCCAGGCAAGCAGCGATGCAAGTGTTAGGCGCGGATCGTATCGCGTCTCCACAGCGCGTTGTTGGATTCACGCGTAATAGCGCGATCTGAGCGAGAAATCGTGCATTTCGGCTGCTGAGAGGGGTTGTCAGGAGCCCTCGTCGTCAGCTCAACGGGGAATTTGAAATACCGGTTCGCCGCAGTCAACGCCTTCGGCCGAGAGCTGTCGCTTGAGCACCTTGAAGGTCATCGTGCCGGGGAGGCCGGCGCTCACCCGCACGTACGACGGCCACTGCTTGCGGCTGAGATCGGTCTGCCCGGACAGAAACGTCCGGAACTCCTGCGGGTCGAACTGTGTGCCGGGTGCCAGGATGACGGCCGCCATCACCTGGTCGCCGACCACCGGGTCGGGCACCGGGTAGACCGCGACCTCGGTCACGGACGGATGGCGCAGCAGCACCCGTTCGATCGGGGCGGTGCCCAGGTTCTCACCGTCCACCCGCATCCAGTCACCGAGTCGCCCGGCGAAATAGGCGTAGCCCGCGTCGTCCCGGCAAGCGAGATCACCGCTGTGGTAGATGCCCCCGGCCATGCGGGCGGCCTCGGCGTCAGGGTCGTTGTAGTAACCCTCGAAACCGCCGGCGCCTTTGGTGTTGACCAGCTCGCCGACGACACCCGGCGGGCAAGGCGCGCCGGTTTCCGGGTCGACGATTTCCACGCCGTCCGGCAGCGGACCCAGCGAACCCGGCGGGGTGTCGGGGGTGCGGGCGATCGCCACTCCGAGTTCGGTTGATCCGAAGCCGTCCTGAACGCGGCAGCCGAACCGGGAGGCGAACCGCTCGATGTCGCGCGGCACACCCTCGTTGCCGTAGACGGCCCGCAACGGGTTGTCCGCGTCATCGGGCTGCTCCGGGGTGGCCAGCACGTAGGACAGTGGCTTGCCCACGTAGTTGGCGTAGGTGGCGCCATAGCGTCGTACGTCGGGCAGGAACCCGGACGCCGAGAACTTGCGCCGTAGCGCCACGGAACCCTGGCATGCCGCTGCCACCGCCCAACCGACCAGCACCGCGTTGGAGTGGAACAGCGGCATCGACACATAGCAGACGTCGTCGGCGCCGAGCCGGAAGCGCTGCGCCATTCCCAGGCCGGCGCCGGCAACCTTGCCGTGACTGCACTTCACCGCCTTGGGCTCGCCGCTGGTTCCCGAGGTGAAGATCAGCATGAAAAGGTCTGCCGGAGAAGCGGATTGGAACTCCAGATCGGCGTCCCGGTGAGCGGCGATCTCATCGGCCCATTCTGTTGAGTCGACGTTGAGGTGATCGATCCCGTCCAGCGCCGCAGCGGAATTCGTATCGGCAAGCACCAGTTGGCAGTCGGCATGGCCGATGTCGCGGGCCAGCGCCGCGCCGCGGCGCACCGGGTTGAGGCCCACCGGCACGATCCCGGACAGTCCTGCCGCGACCAGCACTGCCGAAAAGAACGGCGTGTTCTCCAGCAGCACGCCGACGTGCGGCGGCCGGGTGGGGTCCAGGCGCTCCCGCACCGTCGCCACCAGGGCCGCAGCGTCACGCAGGTGTTCCCGCCAACTGGTGAAGGAATCCTCGAAATACACGCCGCGGTCGTCGATTTCGGCCAGTGGTCGCAGCAGTGCGGTGACCGTGGGTTCGCTCACGTCACTTCCTCTTCATCTCGAATGTGAAGCTGGCTTCACGTTCGACGTCGACTGTGAAGCTGGCTTCACGCTCGCCGGAGACCGGGCCGGGCCCACGCCTTTAAGCAGGAGTCTCCGCGAGTTCGCGTCCGATCTGCCGCAGCTGCCCGGTGGCTCCACCCAGCGCGAACTCGGTTTCCTTGGCGGACAGGAAGTACCGGTGCACCGGGTGATCCGTGTCGACACCCACACCGCCGTGCACGTGCACGATCGTGTGCGCCACCCGGTGGCCGGCGTCGGCCGCCCAGAATGCCGCGGACGCCACGTCGATTTCGGCCGGGATGTCCTCGGCGACCTTCCATGCCGCCTGGGTCAACGTCAACCGTAGGCCCTTGACGTCGATATAGCCGTCGGCCAGCCGCTGGCCCACCGCCTGGAAGCTGCCGATCGGGCGGTCGAATTGCTCACGGGTGCGGGCGTATTCGGCCGTCATCTGCAAACCGCGCTCCAGCACACCGAGCTGGTAGGCGCTGCGGCCCAGGGTCGAGATCGTGCGCAGCCAGAGCACCACGTCGGCGCCACCCACGCGGCGCGCGTCGTCCACCGCAACACCGTCCAGCGCCAGGTGGCCGACGCTGCCCAGGCCGGTGGTCTGCAGCGGCGTCACCGTCACCCCGGGGTCGTCGGCGGCGACCAGGAAGACCGCTGTGCCGGAATCGGTTTCAGCGGGCACCAGGAACGCGTCGGCGGCAGGGCCGTAGGACACCTGGGTTCGGCTTCCGGTGAGCCGGCCGTCGACCGCCTGCACCGGCCCGTCGCCCATTTCTCCGTCCAATGCGACCGTCAGAATTTTCTCACCGCGCACCGCGTCGGAGCCCCAGCCCTGCTGCAGCTCTTCGGAACCGAACCGCGCCAGGGCGCCCGAGCCCAGCACGATCGACTCGAGGTACGGCACCGCCGCCAGTTGGTGGCCGAGCGCGACCAGGATTGCCACCTGTTCGAGGACGCCGAAACCGTCGCCGCCCACCTGGGTGGCGGCCGCGCTGGTCAGGATGTCGCTGTCGACGAGCTTGCGCCACAGGTCGCGGTCGACGCGTTGGTCAAGCTTGTCCAGCTCGCGCTGGTGCTCGGGCGTGCACACCGAGTTGACGATGGTGTCGACCAGTCCGCCGAGGTCCTGTGCGGCTTCGGTTGTCGAGAAATCCATGAATATCCTTCTCCTGCCGGAAAATTCAGCGGTTGGCCCGGGGCAGCCCGAGGGCAACCATGCCGATGATGTCGCGCTGGACTTCGTTAGTGCCGCCGCCGAAGGTCAGGATCAGGCACGCCCGGTGCATCCGCTCGACCCGGCCCCGCAGCAGGGCGCCGGGGGAGTCCTGACGTAGCGTCGCCGCGGTGCCCAGCACCTCCATGAGCAGCCGGTAGGCCTCGGTGGCCAGTTCGGTCCCGAACACCTTGGCCGCTGAAGCGTCTGCGGGGGAGAGGTTTTCACTCGACGCAGACGCGAGCTCCCAGTTGATCAGCTTGAGCACTTCGACCTTGGCGTGCACGCGGGCCAGGTTGAGCTGCACCCACTCCGAGTCGATGAGCCGTCCGCCGCCGGCGTCCTTGGTGTTCTGGGCCCATTCCCGAACTTCGCGCAGGCACATGAAGATCGGGGCCGGCGAGACGAGTGCGACCCGCTCGTGGTTGAGCTGGTTGGTCACCAGCTTCCAGCCCGCGTTCTCCTCGCCGATCAGGTTGGTCACCGGCACCCGCACGTCGGTGTAGTAGGTGGCGCTGGTGTCCGGACCGGCCATGGTGTGCACCGGCGTCCACGAGAATCCTTCGGCGGTGGTGGGCACCACCAGCATCGAGATGCCGCGGTGCTTCTTGGCTTCCGGGTTGGTGCGTACCGCGAGCCATACCCAATCGGCGTAGGCGATCAGGCTGGTCCACATCTTCTGGCCGTTGATCACGTACTCGTCGCCGTCGCGCACCGCGGTGGTGCGCAGGTTGGCCAGGTCGGTGCCCGCCCCCGGCTCCGAATAGCCGATGGAGAAATGCAGCTCGCCCGCGGCGATCTTGGGCAGGAAGAACTTCTTCTGCTCGTCGGTGCCGAAGGCCATGATCGTCGGGGCCACGCTGTTGATCGTCAGGAACGGCACCGGTGCGCCCGCGATCGCCGCTTCGTCGGTGAAGATCAGCGAGTCCATCGGCTCGCGGTCCTGGCCGCCGTACTCCTTGGGCCAGTTCAGGGTGAGCCACCCGTCTTTGCCCATCTGCGCGACGGTCTCGCGGTACACGTTGCCGGTGCCGTATTCGCCCTGTACCGAGCTCAGCGCCTCACGGCGCTCCGGTGTCATCAGCTTGGTGAAGTAGGACCGCAGCTCGCGACGCAGCTCCTCCTGTTCGGGGGTGTAACTGATGCGCATTCCCGCCGCCTCCGATCGAGCGATCGTCTCTGTGGGCGGGCACCGAAACCACGCCGGCGGCCACCCATTCGTTCTCCCGGTTGTAACACGTTCTAGTCTGGGAATCCAGCGACCCTATGGTCATCCGTATCAGGGCCCTAGGGTGGTGCTGGATACTGATCGAGTTTGGACCAGGCGTGTTTCCCTACTCCAGCCCAGGTTTCAAGGAGGGTGCCATGCGAGTGATCGTCGACCGTGACCGGTGCGAAGGTAACGCGGTGTGCTTGGGAATTGCACCCGATATCTTCGACCTGGACGACGAGGACTATGCCGTCGTGAAGACCGATCCCATTCCGCCGGATCAGGAGGATCTGGCCGAGCAGGCGATCGCGGAATGCCCGCGGGCGGCGCTGCTGCGCGAGGACTGACGAAGAAACTAGAGGTATTCATAAATTGAGTAGCACTACGAACGCGACCGATCTGTCCGGCAAGGTCGCGGTGGTGACCGGTGCCGCCGCGGGCCTGGGCCGCGCCGAGGCCATCGGCCTGGCCCGGCTGGGTGCGACCGTCGTCGTCAACGACATCGCCTCCGGCCTGGACTCCTCCGACGTCCTCGACGAGATCAGCTCGGCGGGCGCCAAGGCGGTGGCGGTGGCCGGCGACATCAGCAAGCGCGAGACGGCAGACGAACTCGTCGCCACGGCCGACGGTCTGGGCGGCCTGAACATCGTCATCAACAACGCCGGCATCACCCGCGACCGGATGCTGTTCAACATGAGCGACGAGGACTGGGACCAGGTGATCGCCGTGCACCTGCGCGGACATTTCCTGCTGACCCGCAACGCCGCCACCTACTGGCGCAGCAAGGCGAAGGAAGGCGACGGCCGGGTTTTCGGCCGCATCGTCAACACCTCCTCAGAGGCCGGTCTGGTCGGCCCGGTGGGGCAGGCCAACTACGGCGCCGCCAAAGCCGGCATCACCGCCCTGACCCTGTCGGCGGCCCGGGCGCTGGGCCGATATGGCGTGTGCGCCAACGCGATCTGCCCCCGCGCACGCACCGCGATGACGGCCGACGTGTTCGGCGCGGCACCTGAAGACGCCGAGATCGACCCCTTGTCGCCCGAGCACGTGGTGAGCCTGGTGCAGTTCCTGGCCTCGCCGGCGGCCGCCGACGTCAACGGTCAGGTGTTCATCGTCTACGGTCCGCGCGTCACTCTGGTGGCGGCGCCCACCGCCGAGCACCAGTTCGACGCCGGCGGCGCGGCCTGGGATCCGGCGCAACTGAGCCAGACGCTGCAGGGCTACTTCGCCGACCGCGACCCCGAAGTGAACTTCGCCGCCACCGGTCTGATGGACTGACCCGCCGTACCGGACACAGGTAGAGGGGAAATACCAGCTAGGCATAATTGCCACAAAATTTTTCGAGCTTCATCGACACTCAGAACTTGTTCTAGTTAGTATGAGCCGGCTCACACCAAGCAACGAGTCATCCAACGGTGTGTTCAGGGCAGACCGAACTTCGCCGCGAGCAACAGATTGGGGGACCCGGGCTTGTTGCAAAAAGTTGCCGTTCCGGCCCGAGCTGTCGGCGGCTTCTTCGAGATGTCGATCGAGACCGCACGTGCCGCCTTCCGGCGGCCGTTTCAGATGCGGGAGTTCCTGGACCAGACGTGGATGGTCGCGCGGGTGTCACTGGTTCCCACCCTGCTGGTGTCCATCCCCTTCACGGTGCTCGTCGCGTTCACCCTGAACATCCTGCTGCGCGAGATCGGCGCCGCCGACTTGTCCGGCGCCGGAACGGCATTCGGCACCATCACCCAGCTCGGCCCGATCGTCACCGTGCTCGTGGTGGCCGGAGCCGGTGCCACCGCCATCTGCGCTGACCTGGGTGCCCGCACCATCCGCGAGGAAATCGACGCGATGCGGGTCCTCGGTATCGATCCCATCCAGCGACTGGTGGTGCCCCGCGTGCTGGCCTCCACCCTGGTCGCGCTGCTGCTCAACGGACTGGTCTGCATCATCGGCCTGTCCGGGGGTTACGCGTTCTCCGTTTTCCTGCAGGGGGTCAACCCGGGCGCGTTCATCAACGGACTGACCGTGCTCACCGGGCTGCGTGAGCTGATCCTCGCCGAAGTCAAGGCGCTGCTGTTCGGAGTGATGGCGGGACTGGTCGGCTGCTACCGCGGCCTCACCGTCAAGGGCGGACCCAAGGGCGTCGGCAACGCCGTCAACGAAACGGTGGTCTACGCGTTCATCTGCCTCTTCGTGATCAACGTCGTCATGACCGCCATCGGCGTCAGAATCTCGGCCAAGTAGGTGCGGGTAACAGATGACGGCCAACGAGCGATGGTGAAGATGCGATGAGCTACGACGCCACACTCCGCTTCAAGCGCTTCTTCTCGAGGTTCGCCGCGCCGGTCGACAACTTCGGCGAGCAGGCGCTGTTCTACGGCGAAACCGTGCGCTACATCCCCAACGCCGTCACGAAGTACCGCAAGGAGACCATCCGCCTCATCGCCGAGATGACGCTGGGCGCCGGTGCGTTGATCATGATCGGCGGCACCGTCGGCGTCGCGGCCTTCCTCACGCTGGCCTCCGGCGGTGTCATTGCCGTGCAAGGTTATTCGTCGCTGGGCAACATCGGTATCGAGGCGCTCACCGGCTTCCTCTCGGCGTTCCTCAACGTTCGCGTCGTCGCCCCGGTCATCGCCGGCATCGCGCTGGCCGCCACCATCGGCGCCGGCGCCACCGCCCAGCTGGGCGCGATGCGGGTCTCCGAGGAGATCGACGCCGTCGAATGCATGGCGGTGCACTCGGTGTCCTACCTGGTGTCGACCCGGCTGATCGCGGGACTGGTGGCCATCATCCCGCTGTACTCACTGTCGGTGCTGGCCGCCTTCTTTGCCGCCCGCTTCACCACGGTGTTCATCAACGGACAGTCCGCGGGCCTGTACGACCACTACTTCAATACCTTCCTGATCCCCTCGGACCTGTTGTGGTCGTTCGCGCAGGCCATCGCCATGTCGATCGCGGTCATGCTGGTGCACACCTATTACGGCTACAACGCCAGCGGCGGGTCGGTCGGCGTGGGCATTGCCGTCGGCCAGGCGGTGCGCACCTCGCTGATCGTCGTCGTCGTCATCACCCTGCTCATCTCGCTCGCTGTATACGGGGCGTCCGGCAACTTCAACCTCTCGGGGTAAGGGCTATGGCAGGCATAGGATCACGACGAACCGCGGGCCGACTGGCCGCGGCGACGCTCGCTGGTTTGATGGTGGCGGCGGCGGTGCTGACCTACCTGTCCTACACCGCGGCATTCACCTCGACCCAGACGGTGACGGTCGCGTCCAAGCGCGCCGGACTGGTGATGGAGCCGGGTGCCAAGGTCAAGTTCCGCGGCATCCAGATCGGCAAGGTCGAAGACATCAGCTACAGCGGCGACCAGGCGCGCCTCAAGCTGGCCATCTACAGCGACGACCTGCATTTCATCCCGTCCAACGCCACGGTGCACATCGCGGGCAACACGATTTTCGGTGCCAAGTCGGTGGAGTTCATCCCGCCCCAGAGCCCGTCGCCGACGTCGATTCGCCCGAACGCCACGGTGGAGGCCTCCGCGGTACAGCTAGAGGTCAACACGCTGTTCCAGTCGTTGACCAACCTGCTGCACAAAGTCGACCCGGTCGAGTTGAACGGCACCCTGAGCGCGCTGTCGGAAGGCCTGCGCGGCCACGGCGACGACCTGGGGGCGCTGCTGTCCGGACTCAATACGCTGACCCGCCAAGCGAATCCGAAACTGCCGACACTGCAGGAGGATTTCCGCAAGGCCGGCATCGTGACCAACATCTACGGTGACGCCGCGCCCGATCTGAACACGGTGTTCGCGAATCTCCCGACGATCAGCAAGACGGTCGTCGACGAGCAGACCAACCTCAACACCACGCTGCTGGCCGCAATCGGTCTGGCCAACAACGGTTACGAGACACTAGCGCCGGCCGAGCAGAACCTGATCGACACCATCAACCGGCTGCGGGCCCCGCTGAAAGTGGCGGCCGACTACTCGCCGGAGTTCGGCTGCCTGCTCGCCGGCATCGACCGCGGCATCAAGGAGTTCGCCCCGTTGATCGGCGTGCGCAAGGCGGGCCTGTTCACCTCGTCAAGCTTCGTGATCGGCGCCCCGGCCTACACGTATCCCGAGAGCCTGCCGAACGTTAACGCCTCCGGCGGCCCGAACTGCCGCGGCCTGCCCGACATCCCCACCAAGCAGACCGGCGGGTCGTACTACCGGGCGCCGTTCCTGGTCACCGACAACGCGACATCCCCTACGAGCCGTTCACCGAGTTGCAGTTCGACGCGCCGTCGACCCTGCAGTTCCTCTTCCATGGCGCCTTCGCAGAGCGGGACGATTTCTGATGGCCTCCGGAGCAATGCCGTCGCACCGGTCGATGATGATCAAGGTCGGCATCTTCGTCGTGACGATGGTGCTGGCCAGTGCCGCCCTGGTGGTGGTGTTCGGCGACTTCCGGTTCGGTTCGGAGAACACCTATCACGCCACATTCCTGGACGCCTCCAAGCTCAAGGGTGGCCAGAAGGTGCGTATCGCCGGTGTGCCCGTCGGCGCGGTGTCCGGGGTGAAGCTCAACCCCGACAACACCGTCGACGTGGAATTCGGTGTCGACGCCCGCTACACGCTGTACTCATCCAGCCGCGCGGTGATCCGCTACGAGAACCTGGTCGGCGACCGGTTCCTGGAGATCACCTCCGGCCCCGGTGAACTGCGCAAGCTGCCGCCCGGCGGGACGATGAACTCCCAGCACACCCAGCCCGCGCTCGATCTCGACGCGCTGCTCGGTGGGCTCAAGCCGGTGCTCAAAGGCCTGGACGCCGACAAGATCAACACGATCAGCAGCGCCGTCATCGAACTGTTGCAGGGTCAGGGCGGCGCGCTGGCCAACGTGCTCGCCGACACCAGCAGCTTCTCCAACGCGCTGGGCAAGCGCGACCAGCTGATCGGCGACGTGATCACCAACCTCAACACGGTTCTGGGCACCGTCGACCAGCGCAGCGCCCAGTTCTCGGCCAGCGTCGACCAGCTGCAGCAGCTGATCGAGGGGCTGGCCAAGAACAAGGACACCATCGCCGGAGCCATCCCGCCGCTGGCCTCGACCGTCACGGATCTCACTGAGCTGCTGCGCAATTCGCGCCGCCCGCTGCAGGGAGTCCTGGAGAATGCACGGCCGTTCGCCACCGAGCTCGACACCCGCAAAGCCGAGATCAACAACGACGTCGAGCAACTCGGCGAGGACTACCTGCGGCTGGCGGCACTGGGCACCTACGGTTCGTTCTTCAACATCTACTTCTGCTCGGTGACGATCAAGATCAACGGGCCGGCGGGTTCCGACATCCGGTTGGGCCTCGGCGGCCAGGTGGATTCCAGCAAGGGGAGGTGCGCCTTTGCCAAGCAATAAGAAGCCAGGCAGCAAGCGCGACCAGGATCCGCTCCGCACCGGCATCATCGGCCTGGCGGTCGTGACCTTCGTCGTCCTCATCGCCTTCGGCTACTCGGGGCTGCCGTTCTGGCCGCAGGGCAAGACCTACACGGCGTACTTCAGCGACGCGGGCGGCATCACGCCCGGCAACAACGTGCTGGTCTCCGGCGTCAAGGTGGGCAAGGTGTCCGACGTCGAACTGGCCGGTGACACCGCCAAGGTCACCTTCAGCGTCGACCGGCACGTCGTCGTCGGCGACCAGTCGCTGGCCGCGATCCGCACCGACACCATCCTCGGCGAGCGTTCGATCTCGGTGAGCCCCGGCGGCTCGGGCAACGCGACCACCATTCCGCTCAGCCGGACCACCACGCCCTACACCCTGGCCGGCGCGCTCGAGGACCTCGGGCAGAACGCGAACAACCTCAACAAGCCACAGTTCGAACACGCGCTGAAAGTGCTCACCGAGACGCTGCACGACGCGACCCCCGGGTTGCGCGGCGCGCTGGACGGCGTGACGACCCTGTCGCGCACCCTCAACAGCCGTGACGAAGCGCTGCAGGGTCTGCTTGCGCACGCCAAGTCGGTGACGGCGGTGTTGTCCGACCGTGCCGGGCAGGTGAAGAAGCTGGTGGACCAGGGCGACCAACTGTTCGCCGCGCTGGATGAGCGCCGCTCCGCGTTGAGCGCGCTGATCTCCGGCATCGACGACGTGTCCGCCCAGTTGTCCGGCTTCGTCAACGACAACCGCAAGGAGTTCGGTCCCGCCCTGACCAAGATCAACCAGGTGCTGGCCAACCTGAACGAGCGCCGCGACTACATCACCGAGGCACTCAAGAGGTTGCCGACGTACGCCACCACACTGGGCGAGGTGGTCGGCTCCGGTCCCGGCTTCAACGTCAACGTCTTCGGCGCCATCCCGGCGCCGCTGGTGGCCACCATGTTCGACGCGGTCTTCCAGCCGGGCAAGCTGCCGGACAGCTTCGCCGACTACCTGCGCGGCATGATCCAGGAACGGTGGACGATTAGGCCGAAATCACCATGATCGAGTCCATTTGACAACAGCGAAGCGCTTCGGTAGCAAGGGTTGGCGGACCGTCACCATCGTCGTCCTGGTGGCGGTGCTGGTGGGTGGCGCCTACGTGCTGTTCTCGGCCGGCGGCGGGGGACGCAAGCTCACGGCCTACTTCACCTCGGCCGTCGGGCTCTACCCCGGTGACCAGGTGCGCGTCCTGGGCGTGCCGGTGGGCGAGATCGAGTCGATCGAACCGCGGCCGGCCGACGTCAAGATCACCATGAAGGTCAAGGACGGCCTCAAGATCCCGGCGGACGCCAAGGCCGTGATCATGTCGCCGAACCTGGTGGCAGCCCGCTTCATCCAGCTCACCCCGGCGTTCACCGGCGGCCCCTCGTTGCCGGACGGCGCCAGCATCGACCTGACCCGCACCGCGGTCCCGGTGGAGTGGGACGAGGTCAAGGAAGCGCTGACCCAACTGTCGGTCTCGCTGAGCCCGGCGGCCGGCGAGATGCAGGGCCCGTTGGGCGCGGCGATCAACCAGGCCGCGGACACCCTCAACGGCAACGGCGACTCCTTCCACAACGCCTTGCGCGAGCTTGCGCAAGTCGCTGGGCGACTTGGGGATTCGCGCAGCGACATCTTCGGCACGGTGAAGAACCTGCAGGTGCTCGTCGACGCGCTGTCGCAGAGCAACGAACAGATCGTGCAATTCGCCGGGCATGTGGCGTCGGTGTCGCAGGTGCTCGCCGACAGTTCCCGGGACCTCGACCACACCCTGGGATCGCTCAACCAGGCCCTGTCGGACGTCCGGGGATTCCTGCACGAGAACAACGCGACGCTGATCGAGACGGTCAACCAGCTCACCGACTTCACCCAGACCCTGAGCGACCAGAGCGAGAACATCGAGCAGGTGCTGCACGTCGCGGGTCCCGGTATCACGAACTTCTACAACATCTATGACCCCGCGCAGGGCACCCTGAACGGTCTGCTCTCACTGCCCAACTTCCTGAACCCGGTGCAGTTCATCTGCGGTGGTTCCTTCGACACCGCGGCGGGGCCGTCGGGACCGGAATACTTCAAGCGCGCCGAGATCTGCCGCGAGCGCCTCGGCCCGGTGCTGCGCCGGCTCACCGTGAACTTCCCGCCGATCATGTTCCACCCGATCAACACCATCACGGCCTACAAGGGGCAGATCATCTATGACACCCCGGCCACCGCGGCCAAGGCGGAGACGCCCGTTCCGGAACTGACCTGGATTCCGGCCAAGGGTTCGGGCCAGCCGGCGCCGAGCAACGTCACGGACCTGCAGAACCTGTTCGTCCCGAATGCCCCCGGTCCCGGCCCGGCATCGCCACCGGGGTACGGGCCCGCGCCGGGTCCCGCCCCCGCCGCCCCCGCTGCGGCACCCGGACCGCTGCCTGCCGAGCAAGGAGCGGGTCGATGAAGCGAATCCTGTTGCGCGCCGGCGTATTCGTCACGGGCAGCACCCTGTTGGCCGGTTGCTCGTTCGGTGGTCTGAACTCCCTGTCGCTGCCCGGCACCGCCGGTCACGGTGGTGGCGCGTATTCGATCACCGTCGAACTGCCCGATGTGTCGACGTTGCCGCAGAACTCGCCGGTCATGGTCGACGACGTCACGGTGGGCAGTGTGTCCGGCATCTCGGCCGAGCAGCGTTCCGACGGATCCTTTTACGCCGCAGTGAAACTCGCGCTGGACAAGAACGTGGTGCTGCCGGCCAACGCGGTCGCCAAGGTTGCCCAGACCTCGCTGCTGGGTTCTCTGCACATCGACCTGGCTCCGCCCACCGACCAGGCCCCGACGGGCCGGCTGGGCAACGGATCGCGCATTCCGGAGTCCAGGACGGGCCGCTTCCCGACCACCGAGGAGGTCTTCTCGGCGCTGGGCGTGGTGGTCAACAAGGGCAATGTCGGTGCGCTGGAAGAGATCACCGACGAGACCTATCAGGCCGTGGCCGGGCGGCAGGGCCAGTTCGTCGACCTGGTGCCGCGGCTGGCGGAGCTGACGTCGGGCCTCAACAAACAGGTCAACGACATCATTTCCGCCGTCGAGGGGCTGAACCGGTTCTCCTCGATCCTGGCCCGCGACAAGGACAATCTGGGCCGGGCGCTGGACACGTTGCCCGACGCGCTGCGGGTGCTGAACAAGAACCGGGACAACATCGTTCAGGCATTCAGCGCCCTGAACAAGCTGGCGATGGTCACCTCCAACGTGCTGTCCAAGACCAAGGCCGACTTCGCCGCCGACCTCAAGGACCTGTATTCGGCGATCAAGGCGCTCAACGACAACAGGAAGAACTTCGTCACCTCGTTGCAGATCATGCTGACGTTCCCGTTCCCGAACTTCGGCATCAAGCAGGCGGTGCGCGGCGACTACCTGAACGTCTTCACCACGTTCGACCTGACTCTGCGCCGGCTCGGTGAGACGTTCTTCACCACCAGCTACGCCATGGACCCGAACATGATGCACATGGATGAGGTGCTCAATGCACCCGACTTCCTGATGGGCGAAATGGCCAACCTGTCCGGACAAGCGGCCGACCCGTTCAAGATCCCGCCCGGCACGGCGGCGCAGTAGAGGCGGGGACGATGATCGACAGACTTACCAAGATCCAGCTGTCCATATTCGCGGCTATCACCGTGATCACGCTGACCGTGATGGCGATCTTCTATCTGCGCCTGCCGTCCACGTTCGGCATCGGAACTTACGGTGTGAGCGCCGATTTCGTCGCCGGCGGCGGCATCTACAAGAACGCCAACGTCACCTACCGCGGCGTCGCCGTGGGCCGGGTGGACTCGGTGCAACTGAACCCGAGCGGCGTCACCGCCGAGATGCGGCTCAACAGCGGGACCCCGATCCCGTCGAACGTCACCGCGACGGTCAAGAGCGTGTCGGCGATCGGTGAGCAGTACATCGACCTGGTGCCGCCGGCCAACCCCGCGCCGGGCAAGCTGCGCAACGGAGCCAAGATCGACCGTGCCAACACCCGCATCGGTCAGGACGTCGCCGACCTGCTCAAGAAGGCCGAGACATTGGTCAACAGCCTCGGCGACACCCGCTTGCGCGAGGTGCTGCACGAGGCGTTCCTGGCGACCAACGGCACCGGTCCGGAACTGGCCAGGCTGGTCGAATCAGCCCGGCTGCTGGTCGATGAGGCCAACACCAACTACCCGCAGGTCTCCCAGCTGATCGACCAGGCCGGACCGTTCCTGCAGGCCCAGGTGCGCGCCGGCGCCGACATCAAGTCGCTGTCGGACGGGCTCGCCCGCTTCACTTCCGAGGTGCGCCGGGCCGACCCGCGGCTGCGCGACACGCTGGCCACCGCGCCGGGTGCGCTCGACGAGGCCAACGAGACCTTCAGCGGTATCCGCCCGTCGTTCCCGGCGCTCGCGGCCAACATGGCGAATCTGGGCCGGGTCGGCGTCATCTACCACAAATCGATCGAGCAACTCCTCGTCGTGTTCCCGGCGCTGTTCGCCGCGATCACGACGGCGGCTGGCGGCGAACCGCAGGACGAGGGCGCGAAGCTGGACTTCAAGCTCGACCTGAACGACCCGCCGCCGTGCAGCACCGGCTTCATTCCGGCGCCCCTGATGCGCACGCCGGCCGACGAGACGGTGCGGGAAGTCCCGCGCGACATGTACTGCAAGACCGCGCAGAATGATCCAAGCACCGTGCGTGGCGCGCGCAACTACCCGTGCCAGGAGTTCCCCGGAAAGCGGGCACCGACGGTGCAGTTGTGCCGCGACCCGCGTGGGTACGTCCCGGTCGGCACCAACCCCTGGCGAGGACCACCGATCCCGTACGGCACCCCGGTCACCAACGGGCTGAACGTCCTGCCGCCGAACCACTTCCCGTTCATCCCGCCGGGAGCCGATCCCGATCCGGGGACGCCGATCGTCGGGCCCCCGCCCCCGGGGGTGACACCCGGCCCGGGTCCGGCACCACATCAGCCGGCCTACGACCCGCCGCCGCCCAACAACGTCCCGCCGCCGCCGGGTAATCCGTCGTGGATGCCGCCGAACTACCCGCCGGAGCCACCGCAGCTCCCGTACCCCAAGTACATCGAGCCGCCGGGGCCGCCGGTCGGCACCGGTCCGGCGGAGGCCAACGGGGCCGGCTACACCACGACGTACGACCCGTCTACCGGCCGGTTCAAGGATCCTTCCGGCGGCACTGGTATCTTCGCGTCCGGCGTTACCGGTCCCTCCAGCGCCGAAAGCTGGGTGGACCTCATGCTCGCTCCGAAAACCTCTTAGTGGATCCAGTGGTGACAGAAGAACAGGCGACGACCCAGCGCGTCCGCCGCCGGGCGTCGCGCGCGGCGGGTCCGCCGAAAGGCGCGCAGGTCAGCGCGGGGGCGGAGGTCGACGGCGCCACCGGGTCAGAAACCGACACCGGCTCCGGGATCCGGCAGGCTAACAAAACCGCGCCGAAGCGACCGTCCAAGAAGAAGACCATCAGCGCGCGGCCGCCGCGGCGACGCCGGCCGCACGGCCGGATGGTCGGCTGGGTCTCCCTGGCCGCCTCGGTCGTAGTGATCGCCGGACTGGTGTGGGGCGTCGTGGTTCTGGTCGGTCAACACCGCGCGGCCGAGGCCCGGCAGGCCCGCGAGCAGCGCTTCGTCGACACCGCCTCGCAGACCGTGGTGAACATGTTCAGCTACACCCAGGACACCATCGACGAGTCGGTGAACCGGTTCGTCAACGGCACCAGCGGCCCGCTGCGCAGCAAGTTCGGGGCGGAGAACGTCGAGTTCCTCAAGCAGTTGTTCCGCAAGACCAACGCGACCTCCGAAGCGGTGATCAACGGTGCCGCCCTGGAGAGCATCGACAACGTCAGCGACAACGCCTCGGTGCTGGTCGCGGTGCGGGTGACCGTCGCCGACATCGACGGGGTGAACAAGCCGTCCCAGCCGTACCGGTTGCGGGTCATCGTGCATCAGGACGAGCGCGGCCAGATGACCGGCTATGACCTGACCTACCCCGACGGGGGCAACTGATGCGCTGGTCGCGGTGGCTGTTCTCGGTCGCCGGTGCCCTGGCCATCGCCGCGGTGGTGGGGTTGTCGGCAGTCGGCGGCTGGTTCTACTGGGACCGGGTGGAGGCCAGGGGTGAACAGGCCGCGCGGGCGGAATTGCCCAAGCTGGCCGAGAAGGAGATCCCGCAGTTCTTCGGCTACGACTTCCAGACCATCGAGCGCAGCCTCAACGACGTGTATCCGTTGCTGACGCCGGATTACCGCCAGGAGTTCAAGAAGGTCGTCAACGCGCAGATCATCCCCGAGGCCAAGAGGCGCGAGATGGTGGTCCAGGCGAACGTGGTCGGCGTGGGAGTCATGGCAGCCAAACGCGATTCGGCGACCGCGATGGTCTACATGAACCGCATCGTCACCGACAAGTCACGCGAGCCGCACTATGACGGCAGCAGGTTGCGGGTGGAGTTCAAGCGCGTCGACGGCAAGTGGCTGATCTCCTACATCACGCCGATCTAGACCTGCTCTAGAACCGCTCTAGAAGCAGATCGCAATCTCGTTGCAGTCCATCGGATAACGCTGCACCGGGCTGGGCGGCGGTCCGGCGAGTTGCAGCGAGAACGGTTCCTTCTTCATGTCCGGCTGCATGCCGCACACCGCGCCGTGCAAGGTGGTGTGGGTACCCGTCAGGGTTTCGTCGCTGAACGCGTAGGTCTCGGTGGTCTCGCCGAAGCCGCCGCTGGGACAGGCCACACCCTCGGCCTTGCTGATGGTGAAGGTCCACAGCATGCTGCTCATCCGCGCCCGCGCGCTGAAGTTCTGCAGGTGCTCGGCGCGGCTGTTGTTCGCCGGCGTTGTGCTCACCACGTTCAGCGCGCAGTTCATCGCGAACACGATCGGGTCGGAATAGTCGTTCATATTGCGGGTGCCCGACGGCTGCGCGCACAGCGCGGTGATGTTCCAGGTGGCGCCGGAGACGCCCGCCTCGTTCAACGTGTAGGCGCCGTCCGCGGGAGGACCGATGGCATACGCCGGGTTTTCCGATTGCAACGCCATGCCTGCTGCGACGGCCGAGCCGATGGCGGCACCGGCGGCCAGCCCGCGACGGATTCTCACGCGTCCAGTATCACAGCGATCCGGCGCGAAAACCATCGAATCGGGCGCTCAGCTGCGCGCGGTCGGTTGCGCGTCTTCGGCCCCGGACGCCAGCGCGTCGAGAAACGAACGGGCCCAACGGTCTACGTCGTGGGCGAGCACCTGCCGGCGCATCGCGCGCATGCGGCGCCGGCCCTCTTCCTCGGTCTGGGTGAGCGCCGCTTCGATGGCGTCCTTGACGCCCTCCAAATCATGCGGGTTCACCAAATAGGCCTGACGCAATTCTGCTGCGGCGCCAGTGAATTCGGACAGGACCAGGGCGCCGCCGAGGTCGCTGCGGCACGCGACGTACTCCTTGGCCACCAGATTCATTCCGTCCCGCAGCGGGGTGACCAGCATGACGTCGCTGGCGACGAAGAACGCGATGAGTTCGTCCCGGGGGACCGGGCGGTGCAGGTAATGCACCACCGGATGGGCGACCTCGGCGTACTCGCCGTTGATATGCCCCACCTGCCGTTCGATGTCGTTGCGCAGAATCTGGTAGCTCTCGACACGCTCGCGGCTGGGGGTGGCCAACTGGATCAGCACGGTGTCGTCCCGCTTGGCGCGGCCCTCTTCGAGCAACTCGTTGAAGGCTCGCAGCCGCACGTCGATGCCCTTGGTGTAGTCGAGCCGGTCGACGCCCAGCAGCACCTTGCGCGGGTTGCCGAGTTCCGCGCGGATCTCCCGGGCCCGCCGCCTGATGTTGCGGTCGCGGGCAGCGTGGTCGAGTGCGCCGGAGTCGATCGAGATCGGGAATGCACCCACCCGCACCACGCGGGAGTCGTACTCCACCTCTCCGAACCGTGACCGCACGCCGACCGAACCCCGGGAGGTGTTGGCGCCGATCAGCTGCCGCGCCAGGACCAGGAAGTTCTGGGCGCCGCCGGCCAGGTGGAAGCCCACCAGATCGGCGCCCAGCAGACCCTCGATGATCTCAGTGCGCCAGGGCAGCTGCCTGAACAGTTCGACCGGGGGGAACGGGATGTGCAGAAAGAATCCGATGGTCAGGTCCGGCCGCAGGCTCCGCAGCATCTTGGGCACCAGCTGCAGCTGATAGTCCTGCACCCAGACGGTGCCGTTCTTGGCGGCCGCGCGGGCGGTGGCCTCGGCGAATCGGCGGTTGACGTCGACGTAGCGGTCCCACCATTCGCGGTGATAGATCGGTTTGACGATGACGTCGTGGTATAGCGGCCACAGGGTGGCGTTGGAGAAACCCTCGTAGTAGTCCGCGACGTCCTGGGCGCTCAGCCACACCGGGTGGAGCTGAAGTTCGTCCTGGATGATCGGCTCGTCGTCCGGTTCGGCGACGGCGTCGCTGACCAGTCCGGGCCAGCCGATCCAGGCGCCGCGCCGTTTGCGCAGCAGCGGCTCGAGAGCGGTGACGAGCCCGCCGGGACTGCGCTTCCAGGTGGTGCTGCCGTCAGGCAGCCGCTCCATGTCGACGGGCAGCCGGTTGGCCACCACCACGAAGTCGGAGTCGCCGAAGCCCGCCTTCGCAGCCCGGCTGCTCCTGGCAGCCATTAGCTTTCGTGCTTCGCCGGACCAATACCGAGCATGGATAAGAAGACGCGGCACTCATCGGCGTCGTTGGCGTAGGCGGCCACGACACGCCGGGCCTGACTTGCGGTGCTGTCGGCCAGCGGTTCCACGTCGCCGATGTCACCATGGTCCGTTTTTGTTGGCATTAACTAACTGTAAGCCAAGACGTGCTATAGCCCGTCCGGAGTCCGCAACCCAGCGGCTCCCCGCTTACACACTCGCCGTAATGTGTAAAGCCACGTCGTGACAAGTGAGGTGGGCGGAATGACAGTTTCCGATCAGACCAGCGCCGGTGCTGAGTCCCAGAATGCCGAACCGCCGCAGATGGTGGTCTACGAAACCCTGGACGAGGGCCGCATTGCGCGGATCTGGCTGAATCGGCCAGAGGCTCACAACGCCCAGAACCGCACCCTGCTGGTGCAGCTCGACGAGGCGTTCTCCCGCGCCGAAGCCGACGACACCGTGCGCGTGGTGATCCTGGCGGCACGCGGCCGCAACTTCTCTGCCGGCCACGACCTCGGGTCGGAGGAAGCGGTGCTCGAGCGCAAGCCCGGCCCGCATCAGCACCCCACCTTCCGCTCGCACGGTGGCACCCTCGAGCCGGTGGTCGAGAAGCTCTACCACCAGGAGTGGCACTTCTTCTTCGAGAACACCCGCCGTTGGCGTGACCTGCGCAAGATCACCATCGCCCAGGTGCAGGGCAACGCGATCTCGGCCGGGTTGATGCTGATCTGGGCGTGCGACCTGATCGTGGCGGCCGACAACGCGAAGTTCAGCGACGTCGTCGCGGTGCGGCTGGGCATGCCGGGCGTCGAGTATTACGCCCACCCTTGGGAATTCGGTGCCCGCAAGGCCAAAGAGCTGCTGCTGACCGGTGATTCGCTGGACGCCGACGAGGCTTATCGACTGGGCATGGTGTCCAAGGTCTTCCCGCTCGACGACCTCGAGGAGAAGACCCTGGAGTTCGCGCGGCGCATCGCCGAACGGCCCACCATGGCATCGCTTCTGGTGAAGGCGTCGGTCAACGCCGCTGCTGATGCGATGGGTTTCACCGAGGCGCTGCGCCATGCGTTTCACGTCCACGAACTCGGGCACGCGCACTGGGCGGCCCACAACGAGAACAGGTTCCCCGTCGGCCTGCCGCCCGACGTCGAGGACTGGCGCACCGCGCGGCCGACTAAGGTCGCCCGCCGCGATACGCCGTAAGGAGCATGGTTCGATAGTTAGAACCTGTTTCAGTTTTCGGCGAGAGGGCGGCCCGTGCAGCTTTCATTCACCGACCGGACGTATCTGGTCACCGGCGGCGGCAGCGGTATCGGCAAGGCGGTGGCGACCGGCCTGGTGGACGGCGGGGCATCGGTCATGATCGTCGGCCGCAACGCGGACCGGCTGGCCGCGGCCGTCGCCGAAATCGAGGGTCTGCAACTGCCCGGATCCATTCGCTACGAACCGGCCGACGTCACCAACGAAGACGAGGTCGCCCGGGTGGTGGATGCCGCGACGGCGTGGCACGGCCGGTTGTTCGGAGCCGTGCACAGTGCCGGAGGCTCCCTGACCATCGGGCCGCTCACCCACACCGACTCCGAGGCCTGGCGACGCACTGTCGACCTCAACGTCAACGGCACCATGTACGTGCTCAAGCACGTCGCCCGGGAGCTGGTGCGCGGCGGCGGCGGGTCTTTCGTGGCGATCTCCTCGATCGCCGCCAGCAACACCCACCGCTGGTTCGGGCCGTACGGTGTCACCAAGTCCGCCATCGATCACATGATGCGGCTGGCCGCCGACGAACTCGGGCCGTCCTGGGTGCGGGCCAACAGCATCCGTCCCGGCCTGATCCGTACCGACCTGGTGGATGCCAGCGTCATCCAGTCTCCGGAGATCAGCGGCGACTATGCGCTGTGCACGCCGCTGCCCCGGGTGGGCGAGGTCGAGGACGTCGCCAACCTGGCCATGTTCCTGCTCAGCGATGCCGCCAGCTTCATTACCGGCCAGTGCATCAACGTCGACGGTGGCCACATGCTGCGCCGCGGCCCGGATTACTCGTCGATGATGGAGCAGATGTTCGGCGCCGAGGCGCTGCGCGGAGTGGTGTAGGGCCGCCCTAGCGGCCGATAGCTCGTCGTTATTGCGCTGCGCCGACTAATTGGCGGCGCCATTCTGGTACGTGCGTTGCACATTGCCGATAATTCGTGAAGTCTTTTGACAACACCCGGCTGTGTGTTCAAATTCTTGTTTTCCTTCCACCTCGTGGACCAGTGCGTGCTACGTTCTGCCGATCCGATTGTTATCCGTTCGATATATGCCTGTTATAGGCAAATATGTCTCGTGATCTAAGGAATTAGACATGTCATATGTGATTGTCGAACCAGAACTGCTGGCGGCCACGGCGGCCGATGTCGCCGATATCGGCTCGACGCTCAGCGCTGCCAATGCCGCCGCCGCGGCACCGACCACCCAGTTGGCGGCGCTCGGTGTCGACGAGATATCGGCGGCGGTCAACGGGTTCCTCAACCTGCAGGCCAGGCAGTATCAGGCCATCAGCGCCCAGCTCGCGGCCACCGTCAACGCCCGGATCGTGCAGGCGCTGAACGCGGGCGCGCAATGGTATGCCGGCACCGAAGCGGCCATCGCAGGCTCGCTGCGCAACGCCGAGCAGCAGCTGCAGGGTGTCGTGAGCCTGTTGACGGGCCGTCCTGCCCCCACCACCCCGTCGACGTCGACACCGACCGAGCCCACCACGCCGACGACCCCCACCACCCCGACGACCCCCACCACGCCGACCACCCCGACCACCCCGACGACGCCGACCACCCCGACCACGCCGACGACCCCGGCCGGGCTGTCCGCGACCTACACGACGGCCTCGCAATGGGACGGCGGATTCATCGGCAAGTACACGATCACCAATTCCGGTGCGACGCCGATAAACAATTGGCAGCTGCAATTCACCATGCCCACCGGATCGTCAGTAACGAGCGCGTGGGGCGGCCAACTCGCCTCGACCGGCGCCCAGCAGTACAGCGTGACCCCGGCGAGCTACAACGGGACGATCGCGCCCGGTACCTCCGTCGAGGTCGGCTTCCAAGCCGCCCAGACCGGTGCGTACTCGCCGCCGACGAATCCACTGATCAACGGCACCCCGGTCACCACCACGCCGACCACGCCGACCACGCCGCCCACCACCCCACCCACCACGCCCCCGACAGGTGGGACGGTCATTTCCACCCAGTACGGGACGACGACGGTCAACGGCGGCTACGTGGTTCAGAACAACGCCTGGAACAACCCCGCTGGTCAAACCATCAACGTCACGCCCACCGGGTTCTCCATCACCCAGATGAACGGCTCGGCCCCGACCAACGGCGCTCCGCTGGGATATCCGTCGATATTCGAGGGCGTCCACTACGGCACCTCGTCGACGGGCACCAACCTCCCGATTCAGCTGGGGCAGATCAACTCCGCAACGACCAGCATCGACTACAACTATGTGCCGACCGGCACCTGGAACGCGTCCTACGACATCTGGCTGGACTCCACGTACACCACCACCGGGGTCAACGACCAGGAGATCATGATCTGGTTCAACCACCAGGGCCCCATTCAGCCGGTGGGCGCGCCGGTCGGCACCACCACGATCAACGGCAAGACCTTCACGGTGTGGGACGGCAGCAACGGGCAGAACAACGTCATGTCCTACGTCGCCAGCCAGCCCATCGAAGTGTGGACCTTCGACGCGATGGACTTCATCGACCACACCGCCACCATGGAGCCCATCACCGATTCGTGGTACCTGACCAGCATCCAGGCCGGGTTCGAGCCGTGGAGCGGCGGCGTCGGACTGGGTGTCGACTCGTTCTCCGCGACGGTGAACTGAGGCTCCGCGTTACGCTTCCGGCATGAAGCGACTGGGCGGTCAGCGGATCCTGGTGACCGGTGCCGGATCGGGGATTGGACAGGCCACCGCCCTGCGCCTGCTCGACGAGGGGGCCACGGTGGTGGGCGCCGACGTCGTGGTGGACGGGCTGGTCGCCACCCGGGACCGCGCGGCGGCCTCGGCCGACCGGTTCACCACCAGCGTCATCGACGTCGCCGACGAGCGTTCGGTCACTGCCGGCGTGCGCAGCGCCATCGATACCCTCGGCGGGCTGGACTCGCTGGTGAATGCCGCCGGCATCCTGCGCGCCGCGCACACCCACCAGACCAGCCTGGAACTGTGGAACAGCATCGTCACCGTCAACCTGACCGGCACCTTCCTGATGGTCCGCGAAGCGTTACCGGCCCTGCTGGACAACGCGCGCAGCACCGTCGTGAACTTCAGCTCCACCTCGGCGAGCTTCGCGCACCCGTACATGGCCGCCTACGCCGCCAGCAAAGGCGGGGTCCAGGCGTTCACCCACTCGCTGGCCCTGGAATACGCCGCCGCCGGACTCCGCGCGGTCTGTGTGGCTCCGGGCAGCATCAAGTCCGGTATCACCGACGCCACCGGCGGATACATCCCGAAAGACGCCAACTGGTCGCTGTTCAGCCGCTTGATGCCAATCCTGCCCACCACGGAGAAATCCAGCGGCGCCGGCATGGCGGACCCGTCGGTGATCGCCGGCGTGATCGCGATGCTGGTTTCCGAGGACGGCAGGTTCATCACCGGCACCGAGATCCGTATCGACGGCGGCACCCACGCCTGACTGCGCGTCAGTTCACGCAGGGCACCCCGCCGCCGTCGATCGGCTTGCCTTGATCGGGCGTCGGGTAGTTGGTGAAGGTGCCGTTGTAGTAGTAGCCGTTGCTGCTCGGCTTGGTGGTGGTGGTGGTGGTCGTCGTCGTGGTACTCGTCGTGCTCGTGGTGTCCGACATCTCGTCGGCGGCCGGCAGGGAGAAGTTGGTGTCCACGGTCAGCCGGATGTGCCCGGGCGCGATGGACGAATCCGGTTGCTTGGGAGCGTCGACGCCGAGCAGGTTGGCCATGTTCTGCGCGTCGGTTTCCGCGCCCGCGCCGTACTGGATGGTGGTCGTCGAGGGATCGCCCGATTCCCGGTCGCGAACTTGCCCTGCGGTGTAGCCGCGCTTCTTCAGCGCGTTGGACACCTGGGTTGCCAGGCCGCTGATGCTGCCCGCATTGACCACATCGACGACGGTCGACGGGTTCGGCTTGGCGCTCGAGGTGTTCGGCGCCGTCGTCGGCAAATCGGCCCCGAGAGCCGCCGCGATCTCAGCCTTGATGGCGGCCGCGTCGATGATGTTGACGTCCTGGCCGTCGATGTTGTCGTAGCGCACCACGGGCAGCGTGCGGAACTCGACGTTCCCACCGGCCAGGTCGCCCATCCGGCGGAACAGTGCCTCATCCCAGCCGGCCGACAGCACGACGTCCTTGCGTGCGACGGCCATCAGGCTGTTGAGCCGGTCGAAGTTGGTGAAGGTGCCGGTGTCCTGCAGTTCATGCATGACCGAGGACAGGAAGGCCTGCTGCCGGTGGGTCCGGTCCAGATCGCCGTTCTCCAGGCCGTGCCGCTGGCGGACGAAGGAAAGTGCCTGCGAGGCGTCGAGGCGCTGCCGGCCGGCCGGAAAGTCGGCGCCGGAATACGAGTCGTACACGGGGTGGTTCAGACACACCTCGACGCCGCCCAGCGTCTGGGCCAGGTCGTAGAAACCGGCCAGATTGACCTCGGCGAAGTAGTCGATCGGAACACCGGTCAGGCTGCGTACCGCGCGCAGCGTGGCGGCCCGCCCGGCTTCGCGGCCGCGTGTCTCGAGTTCGTGCTGTGAGCTCACACCCTGGTTGGCCAGCTGGTTGGCGACGTACTGCTTGGTGAGCCCGTACGCCTCTTTGATCTTGATGTGGTTGTAGCCGGGAACGCCGTTGAAGGGCACCCAGTCGTCCCTGGGGATGGAGAAGGCGACGACTTTCCCGTCGGCGCTGACGTGAACGAGGATCAGGGTGTTGGTGTTGTAGCCGCCCTGATCGGAGTCGCCGGCGTGCAGGTGCTTCAAGATCGACCAGGGCAGGTCGTTGCCCTCCTGGTCTTTGCGGGAGTCCAGCCCGATCAGCAGGATGTTCATCGTGTTGCCGGTGGACCGGGGGTCCTCGGCGGTCAAGGCCTGCGAAATGGTGATGCCGCCGAGTGCGCCGTGCGCCACGTAATAGCCCGCGCCGGTCATACCCAGCGCCACAATCGACACCAGCGTCATGAAGCCGCGCGACAGCCGGGTGCGCAGTCGCGAGTGCTGCCGTTTTGCACGTTGATTCTTCTGAAGGCGGTGTGCGCCGCCGGAACGCGGCACTAGCGGCCCCGACCGAACACCAGCTCACCGGCCGGCACCGGGCCGGCGGTTTGCGGTGGGGTCGTTCGGCGCATGCCGTCTAGTATGCGGTAGCTTGCTGCGAACCCCCCAACAAAAAGTTGCTGATGTGGGCAGATTCACCTGGGAACAGCGTCCGCGCGGCCGCGGCTAAAATGTCGCTACCTGCGGTTTCGGGCTACAATCCGCCAAGCTCGGCGGGCAGAAAGAGCCGCCGGGGCACGATCTGGTCGAAAGGGTCCGTTCAGGAATGGTTGCTGAGGAGGTCGACCCGGACTGGCCGCCCCCGGTGTACGACCCGTCCGACGACCTGGATACCAGCGCGCCCACGCGCAGTCGCACCGCTGTCTGGGGGGTCGTGGCGCTGGTTGCGCTGGTGTGCCTGGGCGCCATGGCGGTGTTCGCGTTCGGAGGTGAGCACCGTGATCCCCGAGCGTCCAAGGCGGCACCCTCCTCGACCGCGGCACCCCCGTCGGGGCCGACGACCACCGGCGCCGGCGGTTCCACGGGGTGCGGCCCGGACGAGGCCGGCGCGCTGTCCGCGGCGCTCGGTCAGGTCCCACCGGATCGCAAGACCGGCAAGCAATGGGATCGCACACCGAAGGCCAGCAACTACAACGCGTGCGCCGATCTGTCCGCGATCGTGGTGACGGTGCAGGACGCAACCGGCAGCTCACCCGACCTGGCGTTGATGTTCCACCGCGGCGCATTCGTCGGCACCGCCACGCCCCGGGCCTACCCGTTCACCGCACTCGAGGCGCCCGCCTCCACCAACGACATCGTGGTGCTCACGTATCGGACGCAGCAGAGTTGTTCCACCTGCACCGACGGCGTTCTGACCACGGTCGGCTTCCAGTGGAAGGGCGAGAAGGTGCAGATGCTCGACTGGCCGCCCGAATCGCTGGATTCGCCTCCCTAGCCCTCCCGAGCCCCCGGTTTGCCCAGACCACCGATCGAATGGAGCTTGACCGTGCCGAATTCGCCGCCGGCAGGCTGGTATGTCGATCCCGACGGTTCCGGGGGCAAGCGCTATTGGGATGGTGAGCGCTGGACGACGAGCCGGCGGCCCGATCGGCCGCCGCGGCCGCCCGGGTGGCGCCGGCACTGGGACGCCCTGCCGGTCCCGCTGCGGGTCGCACTGCCCGTCGTGCTGGTCGTGGTGTTGGCCGCAGCCGGCTGGGCCCTCTGGTCCGACCAGCCCCGCGACGAGTGGGCGGCTTTGCCGAACCGGCTGAGTTGCCGGGTGGGGGAGGGCCCGAAACCGCCCGACGGCATCACCGTGTCCGGAGTCGATGTCAGGCATCCGCGGAGCAGCGTGTTGCAGCTGACGATTCACTTCGCAAAGCCGTTGCCCTCATCGCCCACGGGAACGGAGTCGACCCGGTTCGTCGGGTATGTCCTGACCTACAGCGTCGCCAATAACGGCAAGAAGTTCGCCGAACTGGGTCCCGACCAGGACACCGACGACCTGGCCATCACGAGCACGCAGGCCGCCCCGGGGGCTGACGCGCGGATCCGGCCGGACCGGGACACCAACGCCCGCAGGGTAGCGCCGGACACCGTTCAGGTCCTGCTCGACCTCACTCGTCTGGGCGTCGACAACCAGGCGGTGCGGCCCGAGCTCACGCTCGATGCCCAGTTCAATACGCCGTCCACTACGACGGTGCGCTTTGCCGCACAGGTGTGCAGCAACTGAGAATCAGCAGTACTGGTAGTCGATGTGCCAGCGGCCGTTGACGTAGTCGGCGACGAAGTGCCCGCCGAGCTGTGGATTCGCGTCGGTGATGTTTCCCGAGCCCCCGGTGTTCGGCGTGAACCCCGGCGGATCCCAGGTGACCGACTGCGGGCTGGCGGTCATGTCCGGCGTGCAACCCGCCTGCTTGGAGACATAGCCGTCGATGACCCTGCGCTCCGCGGTGGCCTGGTCGCCGCCGTCGGGCGCGGGGTCCGCGGGACACCGGGAAACCGCTGCGCAGAAGTCCTCGTGCGCGGTCACCAGGGCTATATCCGTGACCGGCACCGATGCGAGGGCACCGCCGATCACCATCGCCGACCCGACCAGTAAGGCCAGGCGCCCATGTCCTGCCATTCAGCGGACCCTCTCGATCTCCTCGCCGGACGTGTAATACAACGGGATATTCGAACCAATCACACTTTCGATAAGGAATATGCCGAACGGTTCCACTTCAAAGTAATAGTGTACGTCGCCATTGGCGTCCACGGCGGTGGCGCAGGAGCGGCCGGGGGCGCCGCAGCGTTGCTTGATCGGCATTGCGAGGGCCACGATCACCAGCAGCACCGAGATTCCGATCACGATCCGCTTTGTCATCGAATCGCGAGGTTCAACCAGGGACGCACCCCGGCAGTGTAGGCGACCGAAATTGTCGGTGCCGCCTTCGGAAAATGTTCCTCGACATGTTCTCCCCGCCTGCCCCGGACAGCGACCCGCGGCAGTAGGTTGCTCAGCTATGGCCACTCCCAGCCCGGATGAAGCGGTGTCAGCACCGAACGAGTCGCACACGCGCATCGAGGTCCTGGGCAATATCGGGCCCAACTGGTTCGCCTCGGTGATGGGCACCGGGATCGTCGCCATCGCCGGGGCGACGCTGCCGGTGCACGTGCCCGGACTGCGCGGGTTCACGACGGGCGTCTGGGTGCTGGCCGCGGCACTGCTGGTGGTGCTGATCGTTCTGGTGGGCGGCCACTGGCTGCGCAACCCGACGGTGGCGCGCACGCATGCCCGCAATCCGCAGATGGCGCACTTCTACGGAGCCGCGCCGATGGCGTTGATGACGGTCGGCGCCGGTGCGGTGCTGGTGGGCGGGGACCTGATCGGCCGCCGCCTCGCGATCGACTTGGACTGGGTGCTGTGGACGGCGGGCACTGCCGGCGGGTTGTTCACCGCAGTGAGCATCCCGTTTCTGATGTTCACCCAGCTGCGCGTCGAGCCCGACGCCGCGTTCGGGGGCTGGCTGATGCCGGTGGTGCCGCCGATGGTGTCGGCCGCGACCGGCGCGCTGCTGTTGCCGCACATGCCGCCGGGCACCGGCCGAGAGACCATGCTGTACGGCTGTTATGCGATGTTCGGCCTGTCCCTGATCGCCTCGCTGAACATCATCGCGATGATCTGGAGCAGGCTGGTGCTGTACGGCACCTCCGGGTCGGCACGGGTGCCGACGCTGTGGATCGTGCTGGGTCCGCTCGGCCAATCCATCACCGCTGCAGGGCTTCTCGGGACGGCGGCGGCCACCGGTGCGGTCGATCACCAACTCGTGGGGGCGATGAACGACTTCGCCGTCATCTTCGGGGTGCCGGTGTGGGGGTTCGCGGTGCTGTGGATCGCCCTGGCCGCCTCACTGACGGTGCGCACGCTGCGGCGCGGCATGCCTTTCGCCCTGACCTGGTGGAGTCTCACCTTTCCGGTCGGCACCTTCGTCACCGGCACGTCCCAGCTGGCCGCGCACACCCACCTGCCGGCGTTCCGGGTCGCGGGCGCCGTCGCCTACGTCGGCCTGCTGCTGACGTGGATCCTGGTCACCGCCCGCACCACGCGCGGCAGTCTGCGCGGCAACCTGCTCACCGTCCCGCCGAGCTCGGCTCCCGTCAAAGCCCGTAAGGAAGACCCGATCTCGGGCGCTCACCCGGTTTGACGGGTGCGCGCGCGGGTTCAGTGCGAAGATTGCTGCCCGTGACGGGAAATTGGGGCTCGCTGCTTGCCACGCTCATTCCGCTGGCTCTGGTTATCGCGGTTTCGCCGTTGACGATCATCCCGGCGGTGCTGGTGCTGCACGCGCCGCGACCGCGGCCGACCGGTCTGGCGTTCCTGGGCGGCTGGGTGCTGGGGATGTCGGTCCTGACCGGGATTTTCGTGACGGCTTCGGGCGCCATCGGTGATGCGCACAAGTCGCCGCCGGCGTGGGCGTCGTGGCTGCGCGTGGTGCTGGGCTCGGTACTGATCCTGTTCGGCATTTACCGGTGGTTCACCCGGCACCGCGAGTCCGAAGCGCCGCGGTGGATGCGGGCGTTCGACACCATCACCCCGAAGCGCGCCGCGGTGACAGCCTTCGTACTCACCGTGTTGCGGCTGGAAGTGTCGCTGCTCTGCGTGGCGGCGGGGTTGGCCATCGGCACCAATGGGCTCGGCCCAGTGGGCCGATGGGTGGCCGGGGCGGTGTTCGTCGCAATCTCGACGTCGACGGTCGCCATCCCGATCCTGGCCTATGCCGGTGCCGGCGACCGGCTGGATCAACCGCTGGAGCGGCTCAAGGCATGGATGGAGACCAACCACGCGGCAATGCTGGCCGCAGTCCTGGTGCTCATCGGTGCGATGGTCGTCTACAACGGGGTCAGCGCCCTGAAGTGACGTCGCCCCGGTGCGGCTTACGCACTCGAGGTGGGCGCCCCCGATCTGGTCGCCGCCGTGCCGGCGTTGACGACGGTCTGGCGACGGCCACCAGGGTGAGGGCCAACGCGATCGCCGCCACCACGGCTAGCGGGTGCCACCACTGCGCGCCCAGCCAGTAGACGTGGGCACCGACCCAGCCCGGATGTTTCACGTCGCCGAAAAGCCAGCGGCGCACCACCGGGGTGGCCAGCGAAAGCACCGCGCCCACAAGCGTTGTCGACAGCAGCGCGAACAGCAGCCGGCCGGAGAACTGCCAGGTTGCCAGGACCACGAGGTAGCCGCCGATCCCCGCCGCGACGAGACCCAGGGCGCCGAACGTGTCGGCCGACGCGACCGCGGCCGCGACACCGAGCACGAGCAGCGCTGTGCCGGAGAGCAAAGTCCACCTGGCCACGCCCCGGGTCAGTGACACCACCCGGTATGCACCGAGCGCCACCGTCTTCAGGGTGGCCAGCGGCGGCTTGACCACACCCGGTAGTTGCCGGATCGAGCCTGCCGCGCCGGATGTGGTCGCGGCCGCCTTCGACAGCGTGTGTGCCATCAGCGGCGAATTCCGGTCGCTGGCGAAGGTTTCGGCCGCCACCGGATCTTCGTTCAGCAGAGCGTATTTCGCCGGCCCGCTGTGGGCCGCAAGCACCTTCTTCGCCCAGGTTCGTGAGGTGGCCGGACTCCAGTCGGGCCGCTCACCCGGTTCGGTATCGATCACGGTGGCGGCCAGGTCATCGAGTTCCTCGTCGAGGACCCGCTGCTGCCACGCCTGTGCCAACCACAGCGACGTGCGGGGCAGGCTGGGCGGGACGGCCGCTGACGCGTCGTCGAGGAAGGACAGTTCGGCGAGCACCATGTCCTCGGTCAGCCGCTCCGATTGCTCACCGACCGTCGGCAGACGATAACCGGATTTCGGAAAGTCCGGTGCGCCAAGCTCTTTGAGGCGATCGAGGAACCATTGCGCGCCGCTGTCGGTGTTTCCGGCGCGGTCTGATGGCGCCGCGCGGTGATCCACCATCCACCGCACCCGCCGCGGGTCCAGCAGCGCATGAACCAGCCAGCCGGCACCATCGAGCCGGCCCCACATCCAGTCGTTGGCCCGCCACGACCGCTTGTAGAACGCACCGAAATGGTGGAACTGCATCCCGGTGAGTTTCTGTTGCGCGGTCTGCCAGTCCGGCGCGAGCAGGTTGCGCGAGTCGGCGCTCACCTGCACGAGCTCAACGGACTGCTCGATGTCGGCCTCGGCCGGCAGCATCGCGCGCTGTGTCGCGGCGAGATCGAACAGCGCCAGCGCCATGGTCTCCGCGTCGGTCGCCTGGTCGAGATACCCCAGATAGGTGCGCAGCGGGCCGGCTGCGTCGGCGGTGACAGAACCGTTGGACGCCAAACTGGTCAGCATGCCGAAGCTGTCGAACAGCACCCGGCCGAGGTTGCTCCAGCCGACCGGCGGCACCGTGATCTGCTGCAGATAATCCGCGGCGATCAAAGCGGCCGCGTTCGTCAAAGACCCCTGCCGGACAGTGGCGTTGGTGCATACCGAGTGCACCACCGCACCTAGGTCAACCGGCGCCGGGGGCGGCCACGCCGCGTGGATTCCCCGGGTGAGATCGGCCAGTGCCGCGACGTCGGTGTCGGATCGCGCCACCTCATATGCGGCGAGCACGACGGCCAGCGCGCAACTCTTCGCCAGGTCGTAGGCGGGTTGGCCATAGCGGGCCAGGTCGGCAGGTCCGTGCGGCAGCGTCTGTTCGGGCGGCAGAGCCCAGCGACTCATGATCGCCCCGCTGATCCGGTGCCGACAGGCCCGGTCCGAGTCGCCGCCGACGGCCAGTTCGGGTTCCCAGTTCGGTGGAATGCTTTCGGCGAGCCGGCTCGGCGCGGCCTGATGGCGCCGCTCCTCCTCGGAACGCTCCGCGTTCCGCATCGTCGCCGGCGCGGGAGGCCATGTACCGAGCTGGCGCAGCAGCGCATCCGTCAGCATCTGCGCGAGCCGCGTGGCTTCCCGGGTCGCATAGTCGTTGAGCAGGGCGGCGGTGAGCAGTCGCGAGGGGTGTGGCATCGCCGCGGCGAGTTCCGCGAGCCGCAGCTTGGTGTCCGTGCGCGCCTCCATCCGGTCCTGGTGCGCCCGGATGGCGCGCAGGTCGGCCGCGATCGATTGGGTGGTGATCGCCGCCAGGTCCTTGAGCAGCCCGTCGATCAGGCCGAGCGGTCTGTCGACGTCATCCGGCGCCGGCTCGGCCACCAGGTCCGGCGCCGGGCCGGCCGAGGGCACGACGAACAGCAGCACCCGGCGCACCGGCCGCCGGGCCGGTCGGTCGAAAATCCGCTTCAGCAGCACGTCGATCGGCCGGTTATCGAGCAGGCCGCCGTCGGCCGCCCAGTGCGGTCGGGTGATGTTGCTGAACGCCGCCATCGGCGGTCGCGCCGGCACCTTTCCTTTGGCCGGCGTGCCCTTGTTGAAAGGCAGAAATGACGGTTCGAACGCGATGGGGAAGGACGCAGAACTGCGCGCGGCCAGCGCCAACGCCCCAACGGTGTCGGGGCGGACGAGGTCGGTCTCGGTGAAGGTGAACAGGCCGCGCCGGTCGACGTCCTGGACAAGGGTGCCGAACGAGTCGGTGAAGCGGCTGGCCTCGCCGGTCAGCAGCGTGGTCGTGACATACAGGGTGGTAGACGGGGTGCGTGCGCCGCCTGGGAACTCGGCCGGCGGAAATGGTCCGGGCGCCAGCTTAGGGATCTGCTTGGCCAGGGCGGCGAACATTCGCTCGTCGCCGTAGAGCAGCGACGGAGTGTATTTGTCGCGCGGATCGCGCAGCAGATCGGTCAGGGCGCCGAGATCGAGCCAGAGCTCCCGCAACCCGCCCAGGTCCGACCCCGACACCCGGGAGGATGCCAGCAGCGCCGCGTTGATGCCGCCCGCGCTCGTGCCGGACAAGACGTCGACGTCGACGATCACGTCGAGCAGATCGATGAGACTCGCGTAGAGCCGCAGCGATGCGGTCGACTCCTTGCTGAGGCGGTTGTCGGCGGGGAACGGACCGCCCTCGCGGCGCCACTGCGACGCCTGCGCGAGCAGGTTGATCTCGCGGGTGACTCCGGCCATCCAGATCGCCAGGCTCACCCCGCCCGTCATCGTGGTGGCAAGCCGCAGTTCCTGCGTCAGTTCGGTCACCGGTGACGGTGTCTCGAATGTCATGTGCGCACCCCCCTGGACGTACTTCGGGAGTTCCCGGCTCTCCGTTTCAGTCTGCGCCTCTCCGGAGGTGCCGCGCCTCGCTATCCCGGCCTCAAAGGTTTCGTGATTAGCTAGGCGATACGGCCGTGCATCCCCGCTGGTGCGGCTTTAATGTTTTTGCTGAGTATTCACCGAGACTTTCGCTGAGGGGGGCGGAGTGCAAGGTACGACATTCGGCCGCTACCAGTTCATCGAATTGCTGGGCCGCGGCGGTATGGGCGAAGTGTGGCGTGCCTACGACACCGAGACCCAGCGTGTCGTTGCGGTAAAAGTGCTGCCCGCCAACCTTGCCAACGACCCGACCTTCGAGCAGCGGTTCCGCCGCGAAGCGCTGGCGGCCGCCGGGCTCAACGATCCGCACGTGGTGCCGATTCACCATTTCGGCGAGATCGAAGGCCGCCTGTATGTCGACATGCGCCTGGTCGTCGGCCGGGATCTGCAGGCCATCATCGCCGAGGGTCCGCTGGAACCCGAACGCGCGGTCAACATCATCGAGCAGATCGCCTCGGCGCTGCGCGCCGCCCACCGCATCGGCTTGGTGCATCGCGACGTCAAGCCGTCCAACATTCTGGTCACCGAAGACGACTTCGCCTACCTGATCGACTTCGGCATCGCCCGCGCCGAGGGGGATTCGCACATGACCGGCACCGGCAACGTCATCGGCACCTGGGCCTACATGGCGCCGGAGCGGGTGACCACCGGCCAGACCGACCCCAGCGGCGACACCTACGCGCTGGGGTGTGTGCTCCATGAATGTCTGACCGGCAGCCAGCCGTTCCCGGGTGGCAGTCTCGAGCAGCAAATCGGCGGGCACCTCAGTCTGCCGCCGCCCCGGCCGTCCACCATCCGGCGCGGCATACCTGAAGAACTCGACAACGTCATCGCCACCGCGATGGCCAAGACTCCCCAACAGCGCTATGCGACGGTGACCGACATGGCCGCGGCCGCAAGGGAAGCCGTCACCGGCACCCGCCCCATTCCGCTGCGCCGGCCCGAACCGGTGCAGCAGCGAACCCAGCAGGCGCCGCCGCACAAGCAGCCGCCGCCCGGGCCGCCCCCACCGAGGCAGTACCCACCCCGGCGCGGTGGCCAAGGGTATGCCGAGCCGCCCCAGCGGCGACCACCCCCAGAGCCGCCGCAGCGCCGCCCCGCTCCCGAGCCCATTCCATACCGTCCGCCCTCGGACCCCAAGCTGTACCGGCCGCCCGTCGAGCCCGGTCCGCAACGGCCGCCCACCGACCCCACCCAGCGTCGCCCCAACCTGGACCCCAACCAGCCCCGGCACGGCAACGAGGAGCCGACCCAGTTCCGGGTGAGCAGCGAGCCGCAGCTACCGGCCGCCAGGTTGTCGTCGGCCGGCGAAGCCCCGCCCGCCACGTCCGGCAAGCCGGCGAAGGATCGCCGGATCCCGCTGATCATCGCGGGCGCCGGCGCCCTACTTGTGGTGATCGCGGTGGTCGCCGGCATCGCGCTCAGCGGCGGCGGTAAGAGCGGAGACGAACAGCCCGGCGGACATTCGGGTACGGCGGAGCCGTCCGCGGCACCCGGCAACGGTGGTCCGTTCACCGGTACGTACACGGCCGATTTCGGCCCGAAGCTGTCCCTGGCGGGCAAAGAGGTGCCCAATTCCGAACCGCCGGCCAAGGAGACCTGGGTGCTGCGGTCGGCCTGCACCGGCAACAACAACAGCGGATGCGTCGCGACCGCGCAGCGGACCGACGGGCCCTACAACCACATCCCGAAGCTGGTGTTCGACGACGTGCGCGGACGCTGGATAGCCGTGGCGCTCGAGGGCGGCAACTGCAACGACAAGCCGATCGAGAAGTGGAATTACGTCTGGCTGCAGCCTCATGCCGACGGCACCATGGTCGGCGAATGGATCACCGATTCACTGGACTGCTACAGCAAGCGCTCGGTGACCTTCACCCGAGTCGGAGACGCCGATCTGGACAGCCTGCCCAACCCTGCCGATCAGGCCGCCCGCCAGATCTCGCCGGCCGAGGCGCTGCACGGTTTCTACCACTTGTTGACCACCTACACCGGCCCCGGTGCGCCGAAGCCCCAGGAAGCCGACTACAACGTCGACACCATCTGTCTGCGCACCGGCGACCGCTGCCTGAGCCGGTTCGTCCGCAACGGCAGCAGCGGCACCCAACTGTTGTTGTTCGCCAACAACGTGTGGACCAGGGACGACGAGTACGACGCTTCCTGTCCGGCCGGCGGGACGTCGCACGTCAAAATCAAGGGCACCTTCCCGCTTCCGGAGCCGGAGCAGGACCCGATCATGGTGCTCACCGGCAGCGGCACCAAAGACGAGTCTGGTAGCGCCTGTAAAGGCGGGCCCTACGACATGAAGTTCAACCGCACCGGGGGCTGAACCGGTGCGTGCGTCTCCGGTGCAACCTTGCGTGGAGTCCGTCAGGACACCAGGCCGGCCCGGACCAGGCTGTTGATTCCGTCGGCGCAGCCCCGCAGGAAGTCGGGACCGTTGAGTTCCGTCGAGTCACCGACGGATTGGGCTTCCCTCGCGCACACGGCCGGGATGCGGCTGGAGAAGTCGAGGTCTTCGAGCGCAAGTCCCTCGGCGCGCGCCCGGCGGGCCAGGATATCGAGGTCGTTGAACGTCTTGGTGTAGCCCAGTTGGTACGACGGGCGGCTGTTGCCGGCGCCCTCCGCGCGGACGCCTCCGGCTGGGTCGGCATACGCGGTGTTGGTCGCCATGACGGCAGCTGCCAACGGGAGGATCGACAGCATCACGAGCCGCCGGCCAGTGGAACGCCTTGATGACGGCTGGGGGCGGGTGTCGCCGGAACGTGTGTTCATGGTGTCTCCCGGTAGTGGGTAGTGATTCCATCAGCGATCTTCGGTGCCATATCAGACCGCTGATCATCAGATTACAACAAATAGTTCTAAAAATGGAACACCGGACTCAAAAATAGTTACTAGATCCTTGGAACCGGTCCACAAGGTTCGTCGGTGAGTCTTTTGACGCCTATCTGGCCACGTACTAGCGTTTGTGAGATGCCAAGGACGAACAAGGCCGGGAGGGACCTGCGCCGCGTCCTGGAGTGGTTGCTGAACCGGGATGTTCCGGATACGGAGATCGGGGCGGCGCTCAACCTGGCGAAAGCCACTTACTCGCGGCGCAAGGAAGCTGCCGACTTTCCGAGCTACGCGGAGCTGATCGACGTGGGCAATGCGTTCGGCCTGTCCGCCCGGGTGTTACAGATCGCATTCGGCTGGCGCGGAGAGGACGAGTTGGTCCTGCTCGACACCGATGAGGTCCGGCAGTTCATGGATCAGGCCGGCGCGGCGCTGTTCGCCCACGAAAGAGTCCGTCGCTACATCCAGTCCCGCGCTGACGGCGGCGACTACCCCCTGGCCGACGCGGTTCTGAGAATGGCGTCGAACGAATCTCCTGCCGGTCCGGATGCCGGCCGACACGACGAGGCCGGGGAAAACGAGGCCGACTGAACCTGGCAGGCCGGCGGCGCTGACGTCACGTCCGGCCCAGCGGGTTTGTTTCGAACCACGCGACCGGCGGGTAGGCCTAACGGCGACAGGGCATGGTTGCGGACGTGCCGCACTCGCCGGCCATCAGTGCCGCGGGTGCAACGTCACGCCGCTAGAAAGACTTCAGGGACGGAGGCTGCGCATGCGCGCTGAAGAGGGCGACGAAAGCGTCAAGGACTACGCCGCCAAAGGCGAGCAGACATTGAACCGCATCAACGAGTCGCGGGGATCGACGTCGAATCCGCTGAGCCGTATCGGCCGGCGCCTGTTGAAGCTGGTGCCCGGCGCGCGTGGCTGACGGGCTAACCGCACCCCGGTAGCGATACCGTCAGTCGGGCGGGTCATAGGATCCCCACTGATGGACACCGAACCCGAGCTGTTCGCCACCGAGGGCGTGGGCGGAGTCCGTATCGTCGCCGATCGCCAGGGCGATCCGGCGGCTCGTGCGGTGGTTTTCCTGCACGGTGGCGGCCAGACCCGTCGATCCTGGGGCCGGGCGGCCGCGGCCGTCGCGCGCCGCGGGTATCAAGCCGTCACCGTCGACCTGCGCGGACACGGCGAATCGGACTGGTCCTCTGAAGGCGACTATCGCGTGACCAGCTTCGCGCGCGACGTCGTCGAGGTGCTGCGCGGCTTGCCGCCCCGGCCCGTGCTGGTGGGTGCCTCGCTCGGCGGGTTCACCTCAATGCTGCTCGCCGGTGAGATCGCGCCGGAATTGGCCAGCGCGGTTGTCCTCGTCGACATCGTGCCGAATATGGAACAGTCCGGCGCCAACCGGATCCACGCCTTCATGTCCGACCGGGTGGAATCGGGGTTCGGGTCGCTCGAAGAGGTCGCTGACGCCATCGCCGAGTACAACCCACATCGGCCCCGCCCCACCGATCTGGAGGGGCTGACCACCAATCTGCGTCGCCGGGGCGACCGCTGGTATTGGCACTGGGATCCGCAATTCATCAGTGGCACAGCGGCTTTCCCACCGTTCGAGGTGACCGACGCCGACCGCATGCATACGGCCGTCGCGGCGATCCTGCGAAATGGGTTGCCCATGTTGCTGATTCGGGGCCAGATGAGTGATCTGGTCAGCCAGGAACGCGCCGAGGAGTTTCTGGCGCGCTTCCCGCAGGTCGAGTTCGCCGACGTCCGCGGCGCCGGACACATGGTCGCCGGCGACCGCAACGACATCTTCGCCGGAGCGGTGCTCGACTTCCTCACCCGCCACATCGGAGACTGACGACCCGCGTTCTTGGGAAGTTTCGCCGCGCTGAGGTGGATTCCGGGGGGTCGCGTCCCGGTCGCTTCCGATAGCGCCGCCGAATCCGGTCGCGGCACGACCTGAAATCCGCGGGTCCGCGGCGCCTACTTTGGGCTACGGTCACAATCACCGGTGATACCGCCAGTGAAGGAGTAGCCCGTGAGCAAGACCGCCCGGCGGCTGGGTCCGCAAGACATGCTGTTCCTCTACGGCGAGACTTCCAGCACGATGATGCACGTCGGTGGGCTCATGCCGTTCACCCCGCCGCCCGATGCACCCCGCGACTTCCTGCGCCAGCTCGTTGACGAGAGCAAGGCCAACGACGTCGTCGAGCCGTGGAACCTGAAGCTCAGCCATCCGGACCTGCTGCTGAGTCCGATCCAGTCCTGGGTGTACGACGACAAGTTCGACCTGGACTACCACGTCCGGCGATCGGCGCTGGCCAGTCCTGGCGACGAGCGTGAACTCGGAATCCTGGTGTCGCGCTTGCACAGTAATGCGCTGGACCTGCGCCGTCCGCCGTGGGAAATGCATTTCATCGAGGGCCTCGAGGGCGGACGGTTCGCGATCTACGTCAAGATGCACCACGCGCTGATCGACGGCTATACCGGGCAGAAGATGCTGGCCCGCAGCCTGTCGACCGACCCGCATGACACCACGCACCCACTGTTCTTCAACATCCCGACGCCCGGCCGGGTCTCGGCGGTGAAGGAAGAGTCCGGCGGCGGTATCGCGGGCGGTCTGCTCAACAGTCTCGGTGGTGTGGTCAGCAACCTCGGCGGGATGGTGAGCGGAGTGGGCAGCGCGCTCGGATCGGTGGCGGGCGCGGGACGGTCCACTTTCGATCTCACCAAGGCGCTGATCAACACGCAGCTACGCAGCGACAACGAGTACCGCAACCTGATCGGCTCGGTGCAGGCGCCGCACAGCATCCTCAACACCCGGATCAGCCGCAACCGCCGCTTCGCCACTCAGCAGTACGAGCTCGATCGTCTGAAAAAGATTGGTACTGCCAATGATTCGACGGTCAACGATGTCGCGCTGGCGATCTGTGGTGGCAGTCTGCGGCGCTTCCTCGACGAGCTGGGCGAGTTGCCCGAGAAGTCGCTGATCGCGATGTTGCCGGTGAACGTGCGCCCGAAAGACGACGAGGGCGGCGGCAACGCCGTCGCCGCCATCCTGGGTTCGCTGGGCACCGACATCGCCGACCCGCTGGAGCGGCTGGCGGTGGTCACCGCGACGACGCGGATGGCCAAGGCCGAGTTGGCGAAGATGAACCGGGACGCGATCCTGGCCTACACCGCGGCGTTGATGGCGCCGTTCACCATGCAGCTGGCCAGCGCGCTCAGCGGGGTGAAAACGCCCCTGCCGCATGCCTTCAACCTCTGCGTGAGCAATGTGCCCGGCCCGCAGGACGTGCTCTACCTCCGGGGCAGCCGCATGGAGGCGTCCTACCCGGTCTCGCTCGTCGCGCACAGCCAGGCGCTCAACATCACCCTGCAGAGCTATGCGAGCACGCTGAACTTCGGTTTCATCGGCTGCCGCGACACGCTGCCTCACCTGCAGCGACTGGCCGTCTATACCGGCGAGGCGCTCGACGAATTGGAGGACGCCAGTTCCGGCGCGTGACCATGACGGAAACCAGCTACGTCCGGCTCAGTCACGACGGCGGCGTGTCCACCATCGAGCTGATCAACTCGAGAACGCTGAATATCATTGGCAGCCCGGCGATTTCGGAACTCACCGAAGTGCTGCAAACGGTCGGGCAGGACAGTGACGTGCGCGTGGTGGTGCTGCGCGGGGAGGGGGACAAGGCGTTCATCGGCGGCGCCGACATCAACGAGATGGTCAACCTCGACCAGGACAGCGGCAAGGTGTTCATCCGCCGGCTCGCCGGTCTGTGCGAGGCGATTCGCGAATGCCCCGTTCCGGTGATCGCCCGGCTCGCGGGCTGGTGTCTCGGTGGCGGTTTGGAAGTCGCGATGTCCTGCGACCTGCGGATCGCCGAATCCGGCGCCAGGTTCGGCATGCCCGAGGTTGCAGTCGGAATCCCGTCGGTGATCCATGCGGCACTGATGCCGGCACTGATCGGAGCCGGGCACTCAGCGTGGATGCTGCTCACCGGCGAGACGATCGACGCCGCCACGGCGCTGGCCTGGGGTCTGGTTCACGAGGCCGTTGCGCCCGATGCGCTCGATTCCCGTATCGCCCAGCTCACAACAAGACTGAGCGGATTCGGCCCGGCCGCGGTCCGGCAGCAGAAGCGTCTGCTGAACAAGTGGTTCGACATGTCGGTGCACGCAGCGGTCGAAGACAGCGTTGAAGAGTTCGGGACGGCGTTCCTCACCGGCGAACCGCAGCGGCACATGCAGGCGTTTCTTGACCGGAAAAGCCAAAAACCGTAATCGCAACCGCGTGCTCACGGATTGTTCACCCAATTCTCGGATATGCGCTCATTTCGCGGCGCGGGGCGCGATGATGACCGAAAGCGCGATACCAACGAGGGTGGGCGATGTCATATGTGACCACGGCGCCGGGCTTGTTGACGACGGCGGCGACGGATTTGGCACAGATCGGTGAGGCACTGCGGGCCGGGAATTTTGGGGCGATGTTGCCGACGACCGAGCTGGCGGCGGCCGCCGCTGACGAGGTATCGGCGGCCATCGCGGCGTTGTTCGGCACGCACGGCCTGAAGTACCAGGCGGCGGCGGTTCAGGCGGCGTCGTACTACGAGCAGTTCCTGCAGAACCTGGGCGTCGCCGCGACGTCGTACACGGGTGCGGAGGCCGCGGCCGCCGACGCACTGGGTGCCCTGGATTCGGTTGTCGCGAACGGGTTTCAAACCCTCTACGGTCCGATCCACACCGCCGGCGACCTGTGGATAGCCAGCCCGCTGGGGCAGACGCTGGACCCGGTCATCAACGCGCCCACCACCTTGCTGTTCGGCCGCGGGTTGATCGGCCACGGCGCCCCGGGCACCGCGGCCCATCCCACCGGCGGGAACGGCGGAATCCTGTTCGGTGACGGCGGCACAGGTTATTCCCCGACAGCGGGCAATGTGGCAGGCGGCAATGGCGGCAATGCCGGCTTCATCGGCAACGGCGGTGCCGGCGGTGTCGGGTTCGGCACCGGGGCGGGCGGTACGGGCGGTGTCGGCGGCTGGCTGATGGGCAACGGCGGTCTCGGTGGCGCAGGTGCGACCGGAGGCAGTGGCGGGCAGGCGTTGTTCTTCGGCAATGGCGGCGCCGCCGCACCCGGCGGGTTTGCCGGCCGTGGCGGGTTGTTCGTCGGCGTGTCGGGCACCGGTGCGCTGCCGACCGCCGGGCCAGGCACGCTCATCCAGATTGACTTCGTGCGCCATGCTCAGTCGATCGCCAACGCGCAGGGCTGGATCGACACCGCGGTCCCGGGCGTGTCTCTCACCGCCCTGGGTCAGCAGCAGGCTCAGGCGATCGCGAATGTCCTTCAACCGCAAGCAAATTACGCCGGGATCTTCTCCTCCGAGTTGCTGCGCACACAGCAGACGGCGAGTTATCTGACCGCGAACCCGCAGATACTTGCCGGCCTGAACGAGATCAACGCCGGCATTTACGAGGGCCTCCCGCAGATCAGCCCCGCGGGCATCCTCTACCTGATGGGACCCATCGCCTGGACGCTCGGCTTCCCCTTGATGCCGATGCTGGCGCCGGGTTCCACCGACATCAACGGCATCGTGTTCAACAACGCCTTCAATCAGTCGATGCAGACGATGTACAACACCGCGATGGCCAACCCGATCGTCTCCCCGGTGACAGGTCACATCACCGACGTGGCCTACTCGAGCGCCTTCACGATCGAGGTCGGCACACTGATGAACGTCAACAACCCGAACCCTTTACTGCTGCTCACCCATCAGCTCAACAACACCAGTGTCGTTGTCGTGCAGGGTGATCCGCAGGGCGGCTGGAACCTGGTCAGCTGGGACGGTGTGCCCGTGGGGCCGGCGAACCTGCCGACCAAGCTGTTCGTCGACGTCCGCAACCTGATCGTGCCCCCGCAGGTCGCGGTGTGGAATGCGGTGGGGGGCCTGCTCTCCGGCGACCCGACCACGTTCGCTATCGCGCTGCGTGACGGCATCGAAAGCGTCGGGACCGCAACGGCGAACTTCCCGCTGGCGGTGGCCGAGGACTTCATCGACTCGTTGACGCACCCCAGCATCAGCGGCCTGACGGGGCTACCGGTCCCGGTGTGAAATGTGTTGGGGCTCGGTCTCTTGGGGCTCAGTTCGTTGGGGCTCGGTCCGTTGGGGCTCAGTCCGTTGGGGCTCAGTCCGTTGGGGCTCAGTCCCTGATCCGGGTGAACACCTGATCGTAGGGGCCGCCCTTGCATGCGCTGCCCGTGACGTCTTCCATGCCGTGGCCGGACAGCGACGTGATCGGGTCCTGGGCCGGCTTGGGCAGCGGGAACACGCCGGTCATCCGGACGCGACTCGTTCCGCCGACCGGACAGGGGGCGTCCTCCTCGGAGTTCTCCGTCCACGCGTTGTTGGCGAAGATGAACAGTTGATGGTCGGTGAAGTCGGTCAGCACGAAGCGGCTCAGGCAGCGGTCCCCGGCGCGCAGACAGAACGTGTCCACGCTGAAGTCCTGGTCACCCAGCTTGGGTTGGCCGTTTGCCGTCGTCACTCGCGAGCGGTAGAAGCCGCGCAATCCCAATGCCGGTGATGCCACCCGCGCCGGCAGCCCCGCCGGGTCGGGCAGGCTGGCGATGTCGGCGTCACCCGTCCGGCTGAACGTCACACTGCGTTTGCTATAGCACTTGACGGAGTCGTCGATCCATTCACCGGCCAGGCTGCCGTCCGGGCGCGGCAGCAGATAGATCCAGTGCCACTCTTCGATGTCCTCGTTGCCGCATCGTTCGGTATCCAGCGCGACCGCGATCCAGCGTCCGTTGATGTCGTCGAAGACCAGATTGGTTGGGTGCTTGAAGGATCCCGAACTCCTCGCCGCGGTTGCCACGCATCCTTTAGGGCCGCATTCTGACCGCAGTTTCCACGTTTCCTGGCCGGCCGGCTCCATGCCGGGTTCCGGCTTACCGTTCAGGCCGATGCTGGGCCCGAAACTCAGGGTGTAGGTGCCGGTGATGGGTCCCGAGTTTGCCTGCGGAGTACTGGCGGTACCGGACTTCTTGTCCGGGATCAACGCGAGGCCGGCGACGAGGGCGATCACCGCGATGACCGCCGCGATACCGCTTGCCAGCAGGATCCGTCGACGCTTGGGGTTCGAGGACCTGTTAGCGGGTGCGCTTGCGCTGCCGAGCGGGCGGGCAGGGGCGGCCGGAGGCGGGACCTGGCCGGGTGGTGGGCCGGCGGGAACGTCCGGACCCCGCGGGGGCACGTACTGCCGGTACTGGGTCGCGTCGGTGTTGGACACCGGCGCGGCGGGATAGTAGTTCCGCGGCACGCTCGCCTGACCCGACACCACCTGGGTGTTGTGCTGAATCGGCTCGGCGCCCGGGGGATAGCCGGGCACCTTGGCGGGTTGAGTGACCGCAGCCCGGGCCGCGGTCGCCATCTCGACGGGAGTGGCATAGCGCTGCTCGGGATTCTTGGCCATCCCGATCGCGATCACGCCGTCGAGTTGTATCGGCAGGCCTTTGCGCAATGCCGTGGGTCGCGGCGTCGGCAAGCCGAGGTGGCCGCCGATCTGCTGTTCGATACTCGTCCCGGGGTACGGCTGGCTGCCCGTCAGACACTCGTGCAGCACACACGTGAGGGCGTACGTGTCGCTGCGCGGGTCCGCCTGGCCCTGGCTCAGCCGTTCCGGGGCCATATAGGCCCAGGTGCCGATCACGCTGCCGGTGTTGGTCATCCGCGATTCACCCGCCGCGCTGGCGATACCGAAATCGATCAGGTACGCGAAGTCATTGGGCGTCACCAGGATGTTCGACGGCTTGACGTCGCGGTGCACAAGTCCGATCTGGTGCGCGGCGTGCAGCGCCGAGGCGATCTGATCGATGATCATCACTGCCCGTGCCGGATCCATGACTCCGTCGGCAATGATGCTCTGCAGGTCGCGGCCGTTGATCAGGCGCATGTCGACGTAGAGGCGGCCGTCGATTTCCCCGAAATGGTGAATCGGGATGACGTGCGGGTCGTTCAGCCCGGCCGCGGCCAGCGCCTCCCGGCGAAACCGCTGTACGAAACTCGGGTCGCTGGCCAGATTCGCCGCCAGCACCTTGACGGCGACTACGCGCTGAGTCTCGGTGTCGAAGGCTCGCCAAACTTCGCCCATGCCACCGCGGCCAATCAGCTCGATCAACCGGTATCGGCCGAATGGCGTGCCCTCGTCGTCCACAACTCTCCCTGCACCAAACGTCACGATCCTGCGAACAGATTGAAGCCGCAAAGTGAACCGGCCGAGCCATGGCCGAGGGAACTCAGAGAATAGTCATATATTTCACACACGTGTCGTATCAGCCGCAGAGCGACTGGTCCGATGCCGGCACCACCTGCAGGTGGCGCCTCGAGCGGCGGCGGCTGATCCGCTCACCAGCCGCTCCGGACCGAACCCCGGGACGCTGCGACGCTGACCAGTCCGCCAAAGAGACGGCCACCTCGGCCGCGTGCTCCTCGTCGGAGCCGATGAAGTCGTCGATGAGGCGAGTCACCGTCTCGCTGCACTCGGTGTGGGGATGGTGCGCAACGCCGGGGATGATGTGCAGCCGGCTGTGCGGCATCGCCTCGTGGGCGGCGTGCGCGTGGGCGACCGGGATGACGGGGTCCGCGTCGCCGGTGATGATGAGCACCGGGCGATCGGCGTTGAATTGCAGGCGGTTGAGTGCGCAGACCGCCTGTCCGCTGCCGTCGACGACGGCGCGCAGGGTGCGCAGGAACGCCTGCCGGTTCTCCCGGTTGGACAGTGCGGCATGCGCCTCCCAGTGGTGGCTGAGGTCCGAGTGGTTGCCGAGCGCCGCGAGCGCCATGCGCGCTTTGATCACCGGCTTCGAGGACGCCAGTTGCAGCAGCATTCCCGAGCCGGGCAGCGACGCCAGCCGCAACGCCGGGTTGACCTCGTTGCCCAGGCCGCCGCTGCTGATCAGGATCAGCCGTTCGCAGTAGTCCCGGTGCTGGTGCGCGAACTGCATCGCGATACCGCCCCCCAGCGAGTGGCCGACGATCGTCACCCGCGGCACACCGAGTGCGTCGAGAAGATCCCGCAGCCACACCGCGAAGGCGCCCAGTGAGTAGTCGCCGCGCGGCTTGGCGGTCTGGCCGTGGCCCAACAGGTCCGGGGCGATGACGCGATACTTCTTGGCCAGGGCCGGGATCATCTCGCGCCAGTTGTTCGAGTTGCCGCCCATTCCGTGGATCAGCAGCAGTACCTCGCCGGCACCTTCGTCGCGGTATGCGACCCGGTCGCCGTGCAGTTCGATGGTTCGGAGAGTGGTCATGTTGGCCTGCTTGGTCACTTCGGTGTGGACGGATATTTCCTGGTGAAGTGAGTCTGTGGGGCAGGCCTTGTGCCTTTCTTGCGTCCTTCTAAAAGCTTTCTAGCCGATCCGGTCGAGGTAGCCGCGGCGCTGCTGGGCGTCGAAGTGGCCGGGCGGCTCATTACGGGTAGCAATCCGTTTCAGGCGTTGCATCAGAGGCTCGGGAGTCACTTCTTCGATGGCCCCGAACGGCGCCAGCCACCATGGCACGGTGATTTCCCGCCCCGGCCGCCGGGCGCTGTCCGCAATCGCCGTGGCGATCTCTTCGGGTTGCCGGGTGGGCAGCAGATCGAGCGACACGCCTGAGGTCAGGTCGGTGTGCACGGCCGTCGGCATCAGCGTGGTGATGGTCACGCGGGTTCCGGCGATCTCGGCGCGCACCGCGCGCGAAAGTGCCGCGACCGCATACTTGGTCGCGCAGTAGACCGACATTCCCGGTGTGGTCACCTTGGCCGCCATCGATGCCACGTTGACGATGTGGCCGCGATCGTGGGCAAGCATCGCGGGCAGGAATTCGTGCATTCCGTTGATGACGCCCACCAGGTTCACCGCCACTTCGCGGTGGTATGCCGACAGCTTCTGCTCGGCGAAGCGGCCCATGTGCTGGATCCCGGCGTTGTTGACCAGCATCGAAACCGGACCGTTCGCGGACGCGGCGCGGTGGAACGCGGCCACGCTGGACTCGTCGGTTACGTCGAGATGTACCGCGGTGGCGCCGATTTGGTGTGCGGTGCGGTGGCACTCGTCCACATCGAGATCACCGATCCACACGGTGGCTCCACGCGCTGCGAGTTCTGCGGCGGTAGCGCGGCCGATACCCCGTGCGCCGCCGGTCACGCACACGACGGCACCCTCGAGGGTGATCATCGCTGCGAGTTCTCGTCGGCGAATTCCCGCAGCGCGAAGTAGGCGATGAGCCGGACTTCGCCGTTAGGCATCGTCAACAGTGCCCGCCCCAGGTAGAGGCCGGGCAGCAGTTCCACTATCTCGTCACGGGTCCGCTTGATCGGGAATGTCCGCACGCTGGGATTGCGGTATTCGTCGGGGCTGTAGTCGAGTGCGCGCACCGTGTTGTACGGCGATATGGCGGCGGTCTCGATGCGGTGTGTGAAGCCGAAGCCCACCATTTCGGGACCGACCCGGCGCAACCCCCGGTAAAGCGGGGCGATCACCGGCATCGCGTACCTCGCCAGCGGGGCCAGCCGGTTGAATCCGGTGTCCCCTTCGAATGTCTTGCCGCGCCAGGTCGGGTCGATCTTGAGCAGCGGGTTGGCCAGGTACGCCTCGGGAATGCCGAACAAGTTGCCCACGATCAAGCCTTCCAGCGCGCCGTGCGGCCCGTCGGGGGCGTCACCGCGGGCGAACAGAGCAGCCAGCTGATCCCGCCGGCCGGCGTGGCCCAGCTCCCGCAGGTAGTCCCAACCCTGACGGCGCGCCAGCGCGGGTGCGGTCTGTGCCAGCTGCCGAAGGTCGCCAAGTACCGAAGTCTTGAGTTCAGTGGTTGTGCCGGGTCTCGCCATGTGTCCCTCCGGTCTGCCAAATTCTGGTACGAATCAGTGCCAAATATCTGGTACGAAAACGTGCCAGACTTAGCCGGTGTTGTCAACGCCTGCGAGGATCTGACGGTGTCCGAGTCACCTCAGCGGGCCTACGGTGGGCAGTCCGCGACCGAGCGCCGCCGGCACCGACGGCGACGGCTGCTGGACGCGGCGGTCGACGCGATGGCGCGCACCGAGTGGCGCACAGCAACGGTCGACAAGCTCTGTGCCGCAGCCGGTTTGAACAAGCGATACTTCTACGAGAGCTTCGATGACGTCGACTCGCTGGCCGCTGCGGTAGTCGATGACATCGCCGATGAAGTGCGAACGGCCACCCTGGAGGCCGTGGGGGCGGTCATCGAGCAGCCGCTGGAGGTTCAGGCGCTGGCGGGAGTGGCCGCCGCCGTCCGTGCGCTGGTCGATGATCCCCGGCGGGCGCGCATCCTGCTCGGCGGCGTCGCTGCCTCACCCGCACTTCAGGCCCATCGCACCACGGTGATGCACCGGCTGACCGACGTGCTGATCGGCCACGGTCGCGCGGTCCACGGTGTCGAGCTGGAAGCGGATCCGCTGGCCAAGGTGGCGCCGTCATTCATCGTCGGTGGGACGGCCGAAGCGATCCTGGCCTTCGTCAACGGTGACGTGGATCTGCCGGTGGACGAGTTGATCGGTCAGCTCGCCACGCTCTGGCTGATTACCGGCAACGGTGCCGTGCGGGTGGCTCGGGCGCGGATGACGTAGCTGCGGTGACCAATCCGGCTGTCTAGCTTGGCTATTGATGCGCTCGTTTGCTGCCGTAGCTGTCGGCAGCCAGAAGTTGTCAGACCCCGCTGGGAGGATGGGGTTATGTCGGTGACGGCCTCGGCGGGCTCTTTTCAGAGGCCTGCGGTGAAGCGTGTGGATGTGTTGTTTGAGGAGTTGGCGGAGTTGGCGGGGCAGCGCAACGCGATTGATGGGCGGATTGTGGAGATCGTCGCGGAGTTGGATCGTGACGGGTTGTGTGGGATGACGGGGGCGCGGTCGGTGGCGGCGGTGGTGGCGTGGAAGTTGGGGTGTTCGCCGGCGAACGCGCAGACGGTGACGGCGGTGGCGCATCGGGTGGCGGAGTTTCCGCGGTGTGTGGCGGGTTTGCGGGAGGGGCGGTTGTCGCTGGATCAGGTGGGGGTGATCGCGGCGCGGGCCGGGGACGGCTCGGATGCTCATTATGAGCAGTTGGCGCGGCATGCCTCGGTCAATCAGCTGCGCACCGCGATCAAGTGTGAGCCGCGTCCTAAGCCTGATCCGCGCCGGCAGCCGGCGATCGTCAAGACCGCCACCGAGGAGTCCACGTGCTGGCGGATCACGTTGCCGCGCACCGAGGCGGCGACGTTTGAGGCGGCGCTGGGCGCGCATCGGGAGGCCTTGGTCGCCGAATGGAAGAGTGATCGCGCCGCACGCGGTGAGTCGGAGTCCGCACCGCCGATGCCGGACACGCTGGATGCGTTCTTGCGGCTGGTGGAGGCGGGCTGGGATGCCGAGGCTGCCGCGCGTCCGCACGCCGCGCACACCACGGTGGTGGTGCACGTCGATGTCGACAAGCCCGCGGGCGCGCTGCACCTGGGCCCGTTGTTGAGTGAGGGCCAGCGCCAGTACCTGAGTTGTGATGCCACCTGTGAGGTGTGGTTCGAGCGCGAGGGCCGGCCGATCGGGGCCGGGCGGACGACTCGCACGGTCAACCGGCGGTTGCGCCGCGCGCTGGAACACCGCGACCGCTGTTGCGCGGTGCCCGGTTGCGGGGCGACCCGCGGCCTGCACGCCCATCACATCCGGCACTGGGAGAACGGTGGCCCCACCGAGCTGATCAACCTGATCCTGGTCTGCCCGTATCACCACCGGTTGCATCACCGCGGGGAGATCACCCTCTCCGGTGACGCCGAGCATCTGACCGTGACCGACCGCGACGGCGACGTCCTGCGCCCCGGGTCCCTGGCCCGCCCACCCACCAGCACCCCACCCCAGGTCCCGCCCTACCGCGGGCCCAGCGGCGAACGCGCCCAATGGAAGTGGTACACCCCCTTCCAACCCCAACCACCACCCACCGAGAACTAAAGCCGATCTGTCAGCCACGGGTCGAGGCTGAAACATGTTGCGGTGCGGACGTCCTCGTCTAAGGTGCCTGCTGCCGACCTACGGTGTCTGCCGTCAGCGCAATCCGGATCATCAATGTCGGCAAGCCAGGTCCGATGTTTGCCGAACTGGGGCAGTGCGGAATCCGCCAAAGCCCGCTTGAGTATCGCGCGCCCGAAATCGGATCAAATCCCAGTAGTGCAGTACCGAGGTTGCCGCCCCGTTGCCGAGCGACGATTCGTTCGTAGGGCGTGAGCAGGGTGCTCGAGCAGAGGGATACGCATGATCGATCCGACGGCGGCCACCGCGTGCGAAACACTGAGACCGAGGGGCCCGAACCCGCCGCATTCACATTCGCCCAAACTCGTGCAAGGCATCGAATTCGCGTTCTTTCGCCGACGAGCGATGAAAAATTGGATCGGACGGTACGGCAACGTCTTCGGAATCAACGTTCCTTTCTTCGGCCATACCGTTATCGTTTCGGACCCGGCCCTGGCGCGGTCGGTGTGCACAGCCGGCACCGAGCAGTTGGTCAACGTCCAGCCGAACCTGAGCAATCTCTTCGGCCCCGGATCGATATTCGCCCTCGACGGTCACCGACATCACGATCGACGGCGGCTGCTCGCGCCGGCATTTCACGGCACGAGGCTCAAGCACTACGAGCGCCTGATCGAGGACGAGGCGCTGCGGGAAAGCGCGAACTGGCCGGAGAACAAGGAATTCCGGATTCTCGAGCCGATGAACAGGATCACTCTGAACGTCATCCTGCGAATCGCCTTCGGCACTGACGGCACTGACGGCCCTGACGGCACTGACGGCACTGACGGCACTGACGGCACTGACGGCACTGACCGCCCTGAGATGGCGGAACTTCGCCGGATCATTCCGCGCTACATGAGACTCGGCCAACTCATCGCGTTCGTGCCACCCCCGCGCTTCTGGCCCGGACGCCAAAGCCCTTGGAGCAGAATGCACCGCAGGACATTCGACCGGATCGTGTTCACGATGATCGACCGGGCCCAGGCGGACCCATGCCTGGACGATCGGACGGACATCCTGGCCCTATTACTGCGTGCCAGCCGTGACGGCGGCACCGCGATGTCGCGGCGTGACATCTGCGACGAACTGCTGACGTTCATCAGTGCGGGTCACGAGACAACGGCGTCAGCGCTGGGCTGGATGTTCGAGCGATTGCGCCGGCACCCTGACGTGCTGGCGGATCTGGTCGCGGAGGTCGACGAGGGCGGCAGCGACCTTCGGCGGGCCGCCATTCTGGAGTTGCTGCGGGTACGCACGGTCCTCGATGTGGCCGGTCGCCGGGTACGCGCGCCGTACTTCGAGCTTGGCGGGTGGCGGATTCCGCAACACCGCACGGTATTGGTGCGAATTGCCGATCTGCATCAGGACCACGAAATATATTCGTGCCCTGATCAATTCGATCCTTATCGCTTCTATGGAAGCAAACCGCCGCCATCAGCCTGGCTGGCGTTCGGCGGTGGAGCGCGGCGGTGCCTGGGCGCTGACTTCGCGCTCACCGAGATGGACGTCGTGCTGCGGACAGTCCTGCGGCATTTCCGGATCCAGACCGACGCCGCCCCCGACGAGAAGTCCCACTTCCGCGGGATCGCCCACACTCCGAAATCGGGCGCCCGCATTGTCGTGAATCGCAGAAAGTAGCCTCTGATGTCAACTCAAGTGATCCGTCCAATTCAGGCACAACGGTTCGATGTTCGCTGCAATGTCGGTGACGCCATCGTGGCGAACCTCGCGGCCCACATGATCTTCTTCTTCGAACGGCGTCTGGACACGCGCGCGCTCGCCGACGCGTTCGCGGAAGCGCTCACGAAACTGCCGGTCTTCGCCGGACGAATGACCATCGTCCGCGGCAGGATGCACATCCGGTGCAACAGCCAAGGTGTGCCCTTCACCTCTGTGTCGTCGGACCGCACGCTTGCTGAGGCGGTCCGTTCGGTGACCCAGGACAACGGGGGATGGCTCATCGACTCCGTAAACGGCGTCACGGCCCGGTGGGGTCTGGGCCCGGTATGCAAGGTACGTGTCACGCACTTCGCCGACGAGGCGACCGCGATCGGTTTCTCATGGCACCACGTAGTAGGTGACATGCAGACGTTCATGCACTTCATGAACGCGTGGAGTGCCGCCGCAGCGGACAAGCCACTTAGTCGACCGTTGATCGTCGAAGACCGCGCCGCCTACCTGGACGAGCATCTGCCCGCCGACGGTGCCCGGGAGCCCGGGGTGCGTTGTCTCGGATTGGCGGAACTCGCGCGTAGTGCGGTCTACCTGGCCAAGGATGCGCACAAACAGCGCACCCTCACGCTCTACTTTGGAGAAGACGAAATCGCCCGCATGCGCGACGTCTTCGCTGAAGAGCTGCGATTGTCTGCCAATGACGTTGTCTGCGCGCAGATTTGCGAAGCGCTGATGATGGCGGAGCCCGCGATGGATCGTCGCACTCTGGCGATTGTGGTAAACGCGCGGAATCGTTGTGGCCTCGATCCGATGCTGGTCGGCAACATCGTCACGACGCTGAACCTGGACCTGCGCAGTGGCGAGCCTGCCGGTTCTCTGGCAAGACGCATTCGCCACAACGTGAACCGGTTCGCCGATGAACACTGCGACATGCGGATCAACCAGCAATTCCTGGACGATGCCGGCCCATGGCGGGCCGCTCGCTGTGTAACCGCCAACTTCAATCCGGCGCAATGGAATCCGCTTATCTCGAACGTGAGTGGCTTCGGTGTTTATCGCATTCGGTTCGAGGACACCTTCCCGTCCTACTGCACGACGGTGATGCAGTTACCGGTAGCGGGGGGCGGTATCTTGATGGACGGGGCGGGCGGCCGCGGACTGGTCTTCCAGATGGCATTGCCGCCGAACGAGTTTCAGGCCATGTCGAGTCCGGCGATTCAGGAACACCTGCACCGGTTCCGGATCGTCGGCGACGACATCCCGCCCGTGCACCGTGCGATTCACGCCTGAGGCGGCGGCCCGCATCAACTGCTGCGCAACACCTCGACAGTCTCGAGTCGGCGCGAATAGATCACGGGGTACGCCGCGGCGGACAGCATCAGCACCGCAACCGCAGCCACCCCCGTCCGTAGCGGCGTCTGCAGCACACCCCACTCGATTCTGATGCCGTAGTACACCGGTGAACCCAGCGACCACAGGTACGTGAGACCCACGCCGCCGAGCACAGCGACGACAGCGACCAGCAAGCCGAGCAGGCCGGCGTTGGCGAGGATGACGGCCTGCTCTTGCCCGGTGGTCACCCCGATCGCGCGCAGCGCGGCTCGTTCACGTTTGCGTTGCACCAGTCCCAACACGAACACATTCAGTACGCTCAGGCCGGCGGCGGCCATCACCACGTACCCCCCGATCGTGAACGGCTCCAGGAAGCGGGTGATTCCGTTGGTGGCCACCGCACGCCAGCGCTCGTTGTCGTACACCCACAGGCCGGCGCCGAGGCTGACGAAGTCGCCGCGGTGATAAGTGGCCTCGGCCGCCGAGGAATATGCCACCGCGATCTGATCGCGCACGGCGGCCCAATCGGCACGCGCCAGGTTTTCGGACACCAGCGCGATGTCACCCAAGGCCGCGTCATTGACCATCCGTGGCCGGAATGTTCCGGCGACCAGGTAGTGCTTCGGGCCTTTCACGGTAGGCAACTCGACGATGTCGCCCGCGGCAACGCCGAGCCGGCTGGCGGCGATCTCGCTCAGCCCGACCTCCCCTGCCCGCAGCCCCTCCCAGAATGCGTCGCGGTCATCGGTCGGCTCGTACTGTGCCTGGCTGTACCAATCGCCCGGCGTGACCCCGACGACCAAGCGCGACAACGTTCCCGACGCGATCGTTGATCGCCAGCGGGTCGAGACGCTCCGACCGTCGGCGGCGCCGGTCACCAGCTCGAACGTGTCGTCCGAGAGCTGCCCATCCCGCTGATCCAGCACAGATTGGGCAGAAATCAACAGAGCCGAAGGCAGTCGGTCGGCCTTCTCCGCGGCGATCTGGTCGGTGCCGAGCAATTGCATGGCGTGTGACCCGATTGCCAAGCTGGTGCCCTCCGCCAGTAGTGCCGCGGAGCAGGCGAAAAGCAGCGTGTAGCGACGAAAGTCCGCGCCCAGCAGGCGGCCGATCGCAGGACGCGCGACTGTGAGTGCGTCGATCAAGAGTCCGGCGGCCCGCGGGGCAACCCACACCGTCACCAACACCAGTCCGCAAAGACCTACGGTCATCCCGTTGATGCCGACGTTCAGTGGCAGCGAGCCGCGTTCGAAAACTTTCAGCACAACGACGGCACTGGTCATCAGAAGCGCCCCGACAACCAGCGGCCAGAGCGGGATGGTCCGCGCCCGCTGTATGCCGCCGACGGTCGTCATCGATGCCAGGGGTCCTTCGCGAAGCAGCTTGGTCGCGGGCCCGGCCATCGCGAGCATTCCGCAGACGACCCCCGCCGCCGCGCCGATGGCGATCAAGTTCGGCGTGAAGTGCGCCGTGATGGTGCCACCGGAGCCCGCCAGCATCGATCGTCCGAAAGTTTCCACCAGGTACGTTCCGAGCAGGAAACCGCTTGGCACGCCACATAATCCGCCCAGCAGTCCCACCACGGCGCCTTCACAGAGCATGCCGCCGAACAAGCCGGCCGGTTTCGCGCCGATAGCGCCGATGGTGCCCATCACCGCGCGCCGGTCCTCCACCGCCAGCAGGATGGTGTTCACGGCGATCAGGACCCCGATGATGATGCCGGCCAGCACGGTGAGGTTGAAGCTCTGTTTGCCGTTCTCGAACACCGCCGGTAGCTGCGGTCGCGGCGGCCCGGCCGTCGCGACGCCGGCTATGGCGCGGTCCACGTCGGCGGTGACCTCGCTGCCGTGTCTGGGTACGACGAACGCGGCCGTGACGTACCCGGGTGCTCCGACCAGACGCGCCGCTAGGTCCGTGGAAGGAGCCAACAGCACGTAGCCGTCGTTGATGTCCTTGACGCGGTCGAACTCCGGAAACGTCCAACCCAGGTGGGCGGCACCGGGGGGCAGTCCGGGGATGTGCAGCTCGTCACCCGGTTTCAGGCCGTGACGCTGCGCGATCACCGCCGGAACCTGTAGCGGCACACCAGGTCCCGCGGCAGGTTCGGCATCGTGGGCGCGTCGCTCACAATCGAACGAGCCGACCAGCAGCTCGATCTGGCACGAGCCGCCGAGCACGAAGAAGCCGTGGGCACCGCCGGCTGCATCCACGGGGGTCAGACCGGCGACGACCGGGATCACCGCGGCCGCTCCTGGCACGTCGGCGCGCAACCGGTTGACCGTCTCGACCGGCAGCCGGCCACTTACCTTCGGCGCAACCTCGATCACCCCGTTGTCCGCTGCGTGGGCGAGCGACGGGCCGAACGAGTCGAACGGGCGGACGAGTTCGGCTTTGAGTACCAGAACTCCGAGCACCACTGTCACGCCGAGCGCGACGCCGATCACGCTGAGCAGGGTGCGGCGCCAGTCGGCGATCAGGGCTGCGAGGTGGATACGCCGGAAGGACACCCATCCGGCACGCAGCCCTCGCATCATCGCTCCCCGGCGGGCGCGCCGGCTGCACGGGAACGCCCGTCGACGAGGTGCAGTTGCCGCGAGCCGTAGCTCGCCGCCGCCTGGTCATGCGTGACCATCACGACCGCCGCGCCGTCTTCGTCAGCCAGCGAGCGCAGCAGATCCAGCACCTCATTGGAGGACTGGCTGTCCAGATTGCCGGTCGGTTCGTCGGCAAGAACGATGGCGGGCCGGGCCGCCAGTGCGCGGGCCACGGCCACCCTCTGCATCTGACCGCCGGACAACTCGCCCGGCCGGTGCCGCGCGCGGTCGCCGAGGCCGACCCGCGCCAGCAGCTGCTGTGCGCGTGCGTCGGCCGATCGGGCCGGTACACCGTCCAGAACCAGAGGCAACGAGACATTCTCGGTTGCGGTCAACATCGGCACCAGGTTGAAGAACTGGAACACGAAACCGAGGTTGCGCCGCCGGAACGCGGCGCGCGCGCCGGCACTCATTGACCAGACGTCTCGGCCGGCCACCGCGACCGTCCCGCCGTCTGGTGCGTCCAACCCGCCGGCGATGTGCAGCAGGGTCGATTTGCCTGCCCCCGACGGCCCGGTCACCACCACGAATTCGCTCCCGCGCAGCGTGAAGTCGAAGTCGACGAGCACCTGCACCTGCTCATCGCCCCGCGAGTAGGTCTTGTGGACGCTTGTGAGCTGCAGTACCGGCTCCGTGGCGGCACCGCTGTGATCACTGCGCTGGTCGCGGATCGCATCAGAGATCATCTGAATCAGGCCTTCCCGTTCGGGATGTGACCGCCTGATCGTCGTCCCGGTCAGTTACGACCGTCTGAGTAGTGCACTACTGCAATCGCGCCGGTTTCTTCGGCTGCTCTACCCGCCAAGGAAGGGGTTGAGCACCGGCGGAATGATCTGGTTTCCGGTCACTCCGGTGAACCGGCACCAGATCTGCGCGGGAATGTTCAGCGCCTGATAGACGCCCGCACCGATCCAGGAGACGGGGACCTTCAACAGTTCGGGCACCGCGTCGACGATGTTCTGGATGGGCCCGTAGACCAGATAGGGGATCGTGGCCGCAACCGTGCGCGAGTCCAATACGTAGTTCGTCACGGGGTCGGGGTAACCCTGCGCGGCGAATGTGGCATTGAGGACGCTGAAGAGGTTGTTGCCGGGATCGACGTAGGTGTTGTCGAAGACCCCCGACGTCAGCGGTGCCCCCTGCATGTACGACGGCGGCGCCATATTGAACTGCTGCAGGATCGTCGGCGTCGTGCTGACGGTCTGCCAGGAATTGTTGATCCACCCGTCGCGCAAATCGTTGCCGGCCTGGTCGAAGATCAGGAATGTCGCTGTCTCACGCGGGGATTGGAAGCCGTGACCGCGGCCGAACTGGTCCGGTCCTATCTCGCCGTGATCGGTGACCACCAGCGTGGACCATTGCTCGCCGTAGTCCTGCTCCCATTGCGCGACCGCACCCAACAGGCCACCGCCGCCGATGGACTGCTTACCCAGGTTGTAGTCCAGGTTCCGGAGGGCCGCCGCGTACTGCGGTGAGTCGCCGCCGTACTGATGCGCGTTGTTGTCCACACCGGCGAAGGACGCGAAGATCAGATTGCCCTTGCTCGGGTCGGCGGCCAGGATCGCGGCCTGGGCCTTCTGGCCGACCAGGTTCTGCGTCGCTATCCAGTCCGTGTCGCCGGGGATCTGCGGGACGAACTCGATGTGGTCGGCGGGGAACGCACCGGCACCGGCGATTCGGGTGTTGATGCCGCTCGTGGTGCCCTCGCCGTTGGCGATCACCGTGGTGTTGACCAGGTCGCCCCAGGTGGCCTCGAGTTGGTTGTACACGGTCGGCCAGGTGTCGTACGTCCACGGGGTGAAGACGTTGTTGCTCACGCCGGCTGTCTCCATCCAGACGCCGGTCTGGATGGTCGTCCACGACGGGTTGGAGATGGTGGTGTGCCCGACGATCGTGGACGCGGAGGTGACGCTCTGTTGCATCAAAGCGTGGAAGTTCGGGGTGCCGGCCGGGTCGGCCAGGATGGCGGCCAGATTCGTGCCGTCGGTGCCGATCAGCAGGAAATTCATGTCGGGCGCCGTCGTGAGCAGAGCGAGCGCTTGTTGTTGCGACACCTGCAGAACAGCCGGATGATCTCCGACGCTGCCGGCGGCCCCGGGCACGCCGAAGAAGGACAGCGCCCGCCCACCCAGCCCACCGCTTCCGGCGGCGATGGGCCCCAGGCCAAGTCCTCCGATACCGCCGGCGCCGCCGTTGCCCAGCAACCAACCGCCGGTACCGCCGGTGCCGCCGGCGCCCCCGCCGATACCGCCCTCGCCGCCCACGCCCCCGTTGCCGATCAACCCGGCACTGCCGCCGCTACCGCCCCGCTGGCCCACCGCACCCGATCCACCCGCGCCGCCGTTGCCCCACAGAATCCCGCCGGGCGCACCGGCTTGCCCGGTGCCCGGCAAGCTGTCAGCTCCGTCGCCGATCAACGGGCGGCCCAACAGGAAGTTCGTCGGCGCGTTGACCGCAGCGAGGATGTCGTCGATCACCGCCGGACCGGCCGCCTCCGCGGTCGCGACGCGCAGTGACGCCGTGATCGCAGCCTCGGTGGTGGCGTAGGAGGTCTGGGCGGCGCTCAGCAACTGCGCGAACCGGGTCTGTGCCTGTGCCACCTGGCCGCTGACCGACAGATATGCCGACCCGTAGTCGGCGAACCATTTCGCTATGGCCGCCGATACCTCGTCCTCGGCGGCGGCCAGCAACTCCGTGGTCGGCACCGCCGCAGCGGAGTTGGCCCGGGTGACGGCAGCTTCGATGCCCGACACGTCGGCGACCGCCGTCGCGATCTCCTCAACCCCTGCGATGACAAAAGACATGCGACTTCTCTCCGCTCGGTGAGTGATCAGAGTCGGTGGCGACACGAGCATCTTGCCACAGCATCACCGCCGAGCCAGGGCCGAATTTCGCACTCTCACTGGCTCTCTGAGCCTTCGCGATCAGCCCAGCGCGGCGGCGGCTTCGGCCGCTTCGGCGAGGCCGCTGTCTGCCGGGATGCGGCTCATCGCCTCCACGAGAGCAAGGCCCGCGGTCGGTCCGCCCAGTTCGAAATAGTCCAGTGCACAACGTAATTCGAACAGGTTCGCGCCCTGGCGGCGGGCCAGCTGCAGGGCACTTTCAAGGTCGGCGCGCTGCGCCTCGGGGTCCGGCTGAAGCTGCGATCGAAGCCTGAGCAGTTCGCAATCATAAAAAGACATGCCGGTCTCGCGGGCCATCGCAAGCGCGGCGTCGAGCCGCGTGGTGTCCCGGTGTCCGCCGCCGATCATCACCCGGGCGAGCGCGCCCTCGAAGAACGTGAGGTAGACGTTGAGATCGGCCGAGCGCAATTCGTCGACCAGCGCGGCGATGTCCGCGATGCGTTCGTCGACCGCGGCCGATGGTCCGCCGATCGCTGCCAGGGCTTCCGCGACGGCCCGCTGAATCGTGCCGCGCAGCCGCCATTGATTGAAGCCGTGCCGCTGGGCGTCTTCGATCAATTCGACGGCCAGTGCCGCTGCGCGATCGAACTGACCGGTCTCGATGTGCACCCAGATCTCCACGAATCGCAGGTACGCCAGGCTGTAGGGGCCCTGCGGGAAACCCATGCCCTCAACCGATTGCGCGGCGCGCGCCAACTCCGCCTCGGCCGCGGGCAGGCTGCCCTGGACCAGCCGGACCAGAGCCAGGTGGATGCGCGCCGCCACGATCGGGTCTATCGGCAGGTAGCCCACGGTCTCAGTGCGCCGATTGGCGGCCGGGCCGGGGTCGGTCGCCAGCTCCAATTTCTCACGTGCATAAGAGAATTCGCCCCGCAAAAACGCCAGGACGCCGGCCCAGGCATCGGTGCGCGGCCACGATCCCGGCTGCCACTGATCCAGGGCGGCGCGGAGCAGTTCGAGTGCCTTCGTCGCGCGGCTGAGATCCGCGCGCCCCGTGTAGTAGCCGGTCAACACGCCCAGCGTGGAGAACAACTCCTCCGCGGTCGACGTCTTCCCCTGGTTGCTGACGGGCACGTCGGCTCCGATCAGTTCGAGGCACCGCTCCAGGTCCGGGGCCACCACGGGACTCGACGGACTGACCGCGCTTCCGGTGAGGAAACCCCGCCCCAACCGGAAAGCGATCTCGCGGCGGTCCCGGTCCGGGCTGGGCGGACACTGGTCCAGCTGCGCCAACGCCTGGCTCAGATGGGCGCGCGCCTCGGTCAGGGCGCCGCGGCGCCGCGCAGCTGCCGAGGCCTGCTGGTAGGCGGAGGCGGCGTCGTCGAAGCGGTCGGCCTGCCGGTAATGGCCGGCGACCAGGCCCCAGTCCGGCTCACCGCCGACGCTGCACAGGGCGTCGCCCACTCGGGCGTGCAGCGTCCGGCGGACGCTGGGGGGTGCCAACTCGATCGCGACCTCGCGCAACAGCTCATGGCGGAAACGCCACCCGTCGGTGTTCCACCGTTCCAGGACCTGCGCGTCCGCCAACTCGTCGAGGGCGCGCCGGAGATCCTCGGGGTCCGCCTCGGCGACGGCTGTCAGCAGGCCGGTGTCGATGTAGCGACCGATGACGGCTGCCGCTTCGACGACCGGCACCACCTCGGCACTTGCCCGCAGCCGGGCGAACAACGGTTCGTAGAGCGCTTCGGGCACGCCGACCTCGGTGATGCCGGATACCACCTGCTCGATGTAGAAAGGCACACCGTCACAACGGGATTGGACAGTGGCGCGCTCCTGCGGCGTCAGCCCCGGATTCAGTGCGACGATCAGCTCATCGGACTCCCGCTCCGTCAGGGGTTCCAGATCGAACACCGTCGCCCGCCAGCTGTCCGGCAACCAGCCCTTGTCTCGTCCCGTGACGACGAGCAGAACGCCTCCTCCGTGGAGCAGGCTGCCGAGCACCTCGAGGCTGGTGGCATCGAACCAGTGCGCGTCCTCCGCGATCACCAACCCCGGCGCGCCCTGCAGGCAGGCCAGCAGGTAGTCCCGCACCGCCTCGGCGATCAGTTCGTAAAGTTCGCTGCCTTCGTCGGCAGCGGCCTGATACCCGTGCTGCGCGTCGACGCCCAGCACCGGTGCCAGCAGGGGAACGAGGCGAACGGAATCCATTCCGAGCCTGGCCAATTCGGCCTTCAGCAGGGTGAGGCGCTCGGCCGGACCGGTGAGACGGCCGATGCCGCAATGCCGTTCGATCAGGGCACGCACCGGATACAGGCCGGCATCGGCGTGGAAGGGTGAGCCGATCAGCTCGACCACCGTGTTCCCGGATTGTTCTCCGACCAGCTCCTGGGCGGCCGCTGCCAGCCTGCTCTTCCCGATGCCGGGCTCACCGCAGAACACCACCGGTGCGCTCAGCCGGCCGGTTTGCGCCAGGCCCCAGCTGTTCTGCAGGTGCTGCCATTCGCGGTCCCTGCCGACGAGCGGGCCGGTGGCGGCCCGGGCCGGCCGGGACCGTTCGCCGACGACCCGGTGATGGTCGATCAAGCCTTCGACACCTTTGACCGGCGCGGCGGGCCGGGCCTCCAGGTCGAACGCGTCGTGCACCAGGCGGGCCACCGGTTCGGAGATGACGACCGCACCCGGCGGCGCCAGGCTGCACACCCTCGCCGCCAGGTTGGCGCCCAGCCCGTACACGTCAGCCGCGGTGGTGTCCAGATAGACCACACCGCGGTGCACACCGACCCGCACGCTGATCTCAAACCCGAAGCGCGCCTTCGCTTTCGCGCTCAGCCTTGGTACCGCACGGGTGATCTCCAGGCCGGCGAGTACGGCGCGCCGCACATCATCCTCGTGTGCGACCGGGTGGCCGAACACCGCCAGCAAACCATCACCCGCAGTCGAGCCGATGTGGCCCCCGAAGCGGTTCACGATGTCCAGCACCTGTTCGCGATACCGGCCGACAACCAAGCGGTACGTCTCTGGCTCGATCCGGGTCGATAAGGCGGTGGAATCCACCAGGTCGGCGAAAAGGATTGTCAGCCGCCGGATCTCGCCCCCACGAGACGGTGCGGCAAGCAGTTCCTCGGCGTCGGCATTGCCTTCGTCGGCGGCCAGTACCTGTCCGGCCAACGCCGTCGCCGCGGCGTGGTCACCGCTGCCGAGTGCCGCCACCGCGCGATCCAGCAGCGCGTCGATCAGTGCGGGCCCGTCCCGATCGTTCACGTGGCGTCACCCCCGACGAGCCAACTCGGTGCTATCCGGATTTATCTTCGCCGACGTCAACGCCTGCAGCAAACATTCTTTTGACGGCGCGCTACCGCGATTTCGTCCGCTTCCGGTGGGCTTTCCTGACCTGACCACCTGAGGGGTAGCCCAGCAGAACGGTCAGCGGTGCCGTGAGGCTGTGCAGGACAAGGCTTATCGTCACGGCCACCACGACCGCCTGAGTGATGACGGCACCTTGCTGAATCTCTCCGCGCTCGATCACGATCAGCCCCAGGACCAGCGTTCCGATTCCGCGCGGCCCGAACAACCCCATGAACAACGTGTTCCGCACTTTCAGGCGGCTGCCGAGCATGGCAGTCGCGACGGCGATCACTCGCACCACAATCACCGCCACGACGGCGAACAGCACCAGTCGCCAGTCGACCTCACGCCACACGGGTATCAGCGCGAACCCGCCGAAGAGGGCGAAGACGAGGAGTTCGAGGAGCTCGCCGGCCGCGTCCGAGACCTGGGTGGTTCTGTTGCTATCGCCGGCTTTGGACCACACCATCGCATAGGCCAGACCACCGGCGAATGCCGTGACGAAGCCACTGGCGTGCAGGCGCTCGCCGACGCCGTAGCAGATCAGCGCCAGTGACAGCGTGGCCAACTGGGCCCACGTGTCACTCATCCACCCGTGCTCCCGTGATCGGGAGATCACCGTCGCGCCGATCAACCCGATGCCGACGCCGACAGCCGCCGAGACGATCTCGGTGCGGAAAGCGAACCACGCCCAGTGTTCCGGCGCGTGATGGGCCCGGTCGGATGCCAGGGCCAGGGCGCCGAGCAGGGCCGCCAACGCGATGCCGTCGTTGAAGCCGCTTTCTGCCGCCAGGGCGTGCCGCACGTCCTCAGGTATGCGCCGATCCTCCAGGACGGCATCGATCAGTGCCGCTTCGGTGGGCACCACGATCACGGCCAGACACACCGCTTCCCAAAAGTTCAGGACCGGCAGGAGCAGAACCGCGACCAGGGTCCCGAGGGCGATCGCAATCGGCACTCCCACCACCAGCAGGCGCAGCGTCAAGCCTCCCCGGCGCAGCAGCGCCCGCGGGTCGAGCACCGACGCCTGGTTGAAGAGAATCACCGTCAGCGCCAACTGCGCGAGGGTGGTGAACACCCCGGTGCTGGCCTCGTCCTCGATCAGGTCGAAGCCGAAGGGACCCAGCGCGATCCCGAGTGTTGTGAAGATCAGCGCGGGAGCCACATACCAGCGCCGGACGAGTCCGGAGACGACCGCGTAGCACAGCACTGAGATCGTGAGAAGAAAGGCGGTTTGGGTGTTCACCGGCTACACCTCTGTCAGATCTGACTCGGCGACGAGTCGATACGGACCGCGACGACGCGGGGGTGGGCACGCGCAGAAATTTGGAGCCCCCTGTCAGGATTGAACTGACGACCGCTCGCTTACAAGGCGAGTGCTCTACCACTGAGCTAAGGAGGCCGGTAAAACCGGTGCCAGCCTAACGGGTCACGGCTCGCCGTCGACGATGCGTTGCGAACGCACCGGCCGTGACGAAGGCCGTGGCCGCCGCCCTGGCAGCGGGATGCGGTCGGCGATGCTGGACAGTGGGTTGACCACCATGGTCAGCGAGATGACAGCATCCTGCAGGGTGGCGATCGCGGGTTCCAGTGCCTCCATCCCGGGGGCGAGGCGTGCCAGCGTGTCGGCCACATCGGCCAGCTGCTCCAGCGGGCCGTTCTTGGCGGTGAGCTTGTCGACCAGACCGCCCTCGGACAGCAGCTTGTCGGCCAGCCCGTCCTCGGCCAGCACCCGCTCGATCATGCCGTCGGCCGCCAGCAGTTGGTCGGCCAGACCTCCGGGTTGCAGCGCGCGCTGCAGGCCGCCGCCCTCGGCGGTCAGGCGGTCGATCAGCCCGCCCTCTGCGGTGAGGAGATCGACCACGCCGCCCGGGCGCAGCATCCGGTCCATCGGACCGTTGGGAGCCACCGCGCGCCCCAGCGGCATGTCGTCGTCGAGTAGGCGCGCCAGCCGGTTGGCCCGGGCCAGTGCGTCGTCGATGCCCAGCATGTTGGCCATCGCATTGGAACCGCTCGGGCCGCTGGTGTCACCCAATGCCTGCTTGGCCAGGCCCACCGCCGCGCCGGCGAAGTTCAGGCTCGCCTCCGCGGCCGCGAGACCGGTGCGCGCGGGTGCGATGGCCAGCGCCACCAGCGTTTTGCTGAGGTTCATTCTCCGAGTCTATTCGCGACGCAGCACCGGACAACAACGCGCGCTGTCCTGCCTTCATTGAAACTCCTGGCAGACTGCTAGCAGATTACTTGCACCGACCTTTCAGGAAGTTTTCAATGACTTTGCAGCTAGTACTCAAGTTCGGGTTGGGAGACTGACGTGACATTGGGACACCCCGGCGGCGAGAACACGAAACCGGAGGCTCGCATCCTCGTCGTCGACGACGAGGCCAACATCGTCGAACTGCTCTCAGTGAGCCTGAAATTTCAGGGATTCGAGGTCATCACCGCGACCAACGGCGCCCAAGCCCTGGACCGGGCCCGCGAGGGCAAGCCCGACGCGGTGATTCTGGACGTGATGATGCCCGGAATGGATGGATTCGGAGTGCTGCGGCGGCTGCGCGCCGACGGCATCGACGCCCCCGCGCTGTTCTTGACGGCCCGTGACTCGCTGCAGGACAAGATCGCCGGTCTGACCCTCGGTGGCGACGACTACGTGACGAAGCCGTTCAGTCTCGAGGAGGTGGTGGCCCGCCTGCGGGTCATCCTGCGGCGCGCCGGCAAGGGCACCAGCAACGAACCTCGCAATGCCCGGCTCACATTCGCCGACATCGAACTTGACGAAGAGACTCACGAAGTCTGGAAAGCCGGCCAGCCGGTGTCCCTGTCGCCCACCGAGTTCACGCTGCTGCGTTACTTCGTCATCAACGCCGGCACCGTGCTGAGCAAGCCGAAGATTCTCGACCATGTCTGGCGCTACGACTTCGGCGGCGACGTGAACGTGGTGGAGTCCTATGTGTCGTATCTGCGCCGCAAGATCGACACGGGGGAGAAGCGGCTACTGCATACCCTGCGTGGGGTGGGCTACGTGCTGCGCGAACCGCGTTGAGATGACCGGCCGGTACCGCCGCGGCGTGCCCTTACGGGTAGGTCTGGTGGCAGCAACCCTGGTGCTGGTTTTGTGCGGGCTGCTGGCCTCGGGGGTGGCGGTGACGTCAATACTGCGCCACAGCCTGGTCAGCCGCATCGACTCGACCCTGATGGACGCCACCCGCACCTGGGCGCAGGCGCCGTGGAAGCACACCACCTCCAACGGGCAGGGTTTCGACCCGGCCCGGCCGCCGTCGAAGTTCTACGTACGGGCGATCAGCCCTGATGGCCACCCCATGACCGCGATCAACGACCGCAACGCCGAGCCCGCGCTGCCCGCCAACAATGACGTGGGCCCGAACCCGACGACGCTGCCCTCCGTCAGCGACTCCGACATCCAGTGGCGCGCGGTGACGGTGCGCGGGCCGCAGGGCGGGATCACGACGGTGGCCATCGACCTGTCCGACGTCGACCACACGGTCCGCTCGCTGGTGTGGTTGCAGGCGGGCATCGGCACGGCTGTGCTGGTGGTGGTCGGCATTGCCAGCTTCGTAGTGGTGCATCGCAGTCTGCGGCCGCTCACCGAAGTCGAGCAGACGGCCGCGGCGATCGCCGGGGGACAGCTCGACCGGCGCGTCACCGAGCGTGACCCGCGCACCGAAGTGGGCCGTCTGTCCCTGGCGCTCAACGGAATGCTGTCGCAGATCCAGCAGGCCGTCGCGGCCTCGGAAGCGTCGGCGGAAACCGCTCGCGATTCCGAGGAACGGATGCGGCGGTTCATCACCGACGCCAGCCACGAACTGCGTACCCCGTTGACCACCATCCGCGGGTTCGCCGAGTTGTACCGCCAGGGCGCCGCACGTGATGTCGCGATGCTGCTCTCCCGGATCGAGAGCGAGGCCAGCCGGATGGGATTGCTGGTCGACGATCTGCTGCTGCTGGCACGCCTGGATGTGCAGCGGCCGCTGGAACACCACCGGGTGGACCTGTTGGCGCTGGCCAGCGACGCCGTGCACGACGGGCGCGCCATCGACCCCAAGCGCACCATCACCATGGAGGTATTCGACGGCCCCGGTACCCCGGAGGTGCTGGGCGACGAGCCGCGACTTCGCCAGGTGCTGAGCAACCTCATCGCGAACGCGATCCAGCACACGCCGGTGACCGCTGACGTCACCATCCGGGTCGGCACCGCCGGCGGCGACGCGGTGCTCGAGATTGCCGACAAGGGACCCGGCATGGCCCAGGAGGACGCGGACCGGATCTTCGAACGCTTCTACCGCACCGATTCGTCGCGGGCCCGGGCCAGCGGCGGCACCGGACTGGGGCTGTCGATCGTCGACTCGTTGGTGAAGGCGCACGGCGGCACTGTGAGCGTGACGACGGCACCGGGGGAGGGGTGCTGCTTCCGCGTGGCGCTGCCCCGGGTCAGCGATGTGCCCGCGCCGGTTGGCTAGCAGGGCTGCTGCGTTGAGCCTGCGCTGAGGGAGACGACACGCCGCGCCACCGCGCCGTGGACGCAGGCTCAGCGCGAAGACAACTCGGCCAATGCCGCCTTGATCTTGGCCTGTGCCTCGTCCAGCGACGCCGGCGACGGACTGCGGTCGACGTGAGCGAAGCCGAAGTCGCTGAGGTTGCGCGCGGGGAAAACGTGGACGTGCAAGTGCGGCACCTCCAGTCCGGCGATGATCACACCCGCGCGGTCCGCCGCGAAGGCTTTCGTCACGGCCTTGCCGATCAGCTGGCTCACCTCCATGACGCGGGCGAAAACCGGCGGGTCCACGTTCTGCCACTGATCGATCTCCGCGCGCGGCACCACCAGAGTGTGCCCCTGCGTCATCGGCTCGATCGTCAGAAACGCGACGACGTCGTCGTCCTCGTAAACGAAGCGGCCGGGGATTTCACGGTTGATGATCTTGGTGAAGATCGACGCCATTACGTCAGCATATGTGCGCCATGGGCAATAGGGTCATCCGCGTGCAGGTACGGATCGCGCGACGCACCCTGCTGGCGCTCGCCGGCGCCGGCGCGCTGAGCGCCGCGCTGCCGGCCTGCGGGTCTGATGACGACGAGCCCTACGAGCTGACCTCCTACGGCTACGACTCCGACGTCACTGAGCTCGGAACCCCCGAGGGGCCCAAGCCTGCCGGTGCCCTTCCGGCCAAGTCGTCGGTGAACACGGACTGGTTGCCGCCGGTGGGCCGGCAGACCATGCCGAATTGTTTTGTGTGGGCCACCGTGTACGGCCTGGCCACCTTCCATGCCGCCCGCACAACCAACACCCCGCCCAGCACCCCGGCGCGCCGGGCCGGGCCCGACTACGCCTACATCCGGTACCAGCTGGCCAACAAGCTCACCGAAAACACTTGTAAAGGCGGCCAAATGGTCAAGTGCCTGAACTGGTTACAGGCCAACGGCGGCACGCCGTCGCTGGCGGCAGCACCCAACATCGGCCGGCGCAAATCCACCTCATCGTGTGAAGCCAACTGGGCCGACTATGGTCCGCGCACCATCGCCCCGGACCCGCTATTCGGTATCCCCGGGCACAAACTGATCAGAATCACCGGCGCAGACGGCGTGAACAACCTGAAGAGCGTCATCGCCGGCGGCAACCCCGTCGCCTTCGGCATCAATCTCTACAGCGACTTCCCGCACTATCGCGGCACCCCGTCGCCGTACGTCGGCAACGGTCAGTGGATGATCAACGCCTCTGGCCGCAAGGCCGGGCACGTCATGGTCATCACCGGCTACGACGACAACACCGGCGCGGTGCGGATTCAGAACAGCTTCGGAAAGCGCTGGGGCGACCGGGGATTCATGTGGATGTCCTATGAGACCCTGGCGAAGACGGCCCAGGGGACCGGGGTGTACGTACCGGACCCGGCGTAGGGCCGCGAGCCGGTGCGGCCGAATCGTTAACGCACCGTTGCCGTGTCGTTCTCAACGATCGTCAGAATCCCACATGACCCAATTCACGGGAGGCGACCCTGGTGCGTTTTCCCAAAGCGCTGCTGGCGATTCCGGTGGCAGTGCTCACCGCATGCGCGGTGTCGCTCGTTCCCGCACTCACCCCGGCCCGGGCCGCCGACGCGTACGGTCCGCTCGGGCCGCCCAACCCGTACATGGCGCCCAACGGCCTGGCGTCGATGCACAACGACGCCGGATCGGCCGACGCCGGACCGCTCCCCGGCCCCGGCGCACGCCTGGTTCCCGTCTTCGCTTTCCCGCTGCTGGCCGCCTGTCCGACCATCACCCAGGGCACTGACGGCCTGGTGCTGGCACTGTGCACAACCATCACCCAACAAGCCCCAGTGCTGCACCTCATTGATCCCAACGGGATTCTCCCGCAAATCATCCCGTTGGCCAGCCTGGACATCACCAAAGGCGGCCTGCTCGGCGGCGTCTACGCTTATCTGGACAACAACAACCAGATGGTGCTGATCGACGGCGTCAACCACCTGCTGCGCATCGCGCATGTGAAGAACGAGCGGGGCCGCTGGCAGTTGGTAGTCACCCAGTCGACAGACCTCTCCAGCGTCATACCCCCGGGCGACAGCTCGGTCGGTGTGGTCCCGGACTATCAGGGCAACGTCTGGTTCGCTACCGCGGGCGGAGTGGTCGGGGTCGCGAAAGCCGCTGGGGGCGTTGCGAGTTTGCAGCTCCCTGCCGGGCAGCAAGTGGCCAACAGCATCTCGGCGTCGCCCCTGAACCGCATCGCGGTCGCCACGACGTTCGCGATCTACGAGATCAACCTCAACGGCGGCGGTAACCCGCAGGTCATGTGGAGTCAGAACTACGACCGCGGCCCGGCCCGCAAGCCGGGGCAGTTGAGCTGGGGAACCGGTTCCACGCCAACATATTTCGGACCTACCGGCGCCGACTACGTGACGATAGTCGACAACGCCGAGCCGCAGGTGCACGCGATGGTCTACCAGTCAGGCACCGGCAACGTGCTCTGCCAGCAGACCGTGCTGACGCAGGGCGGACCGGGCAGTGAGAACTCGCCCATCGGGGCGGGCAACTCGATGTTCATCGCCAGCACGTACGGCTATCCCTATCCGGCGGTGCCGCCGGGAGCGGGTCCGGCGGTGCCGCCGACGGCGCCGTTCGTCGGCGGGATGACCCGCGTGGACATGGACAGTCCGGGCCCAGGCTGTCATACGGTGTGGGAGAGCAAGGTTCGCAGCGCCGCGCTGCCGCACCTGTCCACCGGCGACGGACTGATCTACACCATCACCCGCATCGGGCTCGACCAGACCACCCCGGTGGACGTCTTCGCCTATTCGGTGATCGACCCGACCACCGGCCGGTTGATGCACCAGCAACCCAAATCGGCCACCCTGCTCACCGACCCGATTCAGACGGCGTGCATGGTGCTGATGGGTGGAAAGATCATGCAGGGCAACATCACCGGAATCGGTCGCATCGGCTAGCGCGCGGCCGGGGTTACTCCTGCCCGAACTTCATCATCTCCAGGTTCCAGTACCCGCGCATGCTGTTGATCAGTCCCTCGTCGTTGACGCGATAGGTGAACACGCCGCGAACCTCGCTGGTGAACCCACCCTCGAACCTGCTGTGCAGCACCAGGATATGGGCGACCTCGTTGGGTGAGCTGGACGGGAAGGTCTCTTCGCAGGTGATCGTCAGCTGGTTGGCGGCGATGTTGGTGTCGTAGAAGGTGGCCACCCCTTCCTTGCCTTTCACGCCGGTGCCGTCGGGGTTGGTGACGGACTTGCCGATCGGGTCCTCGACGACCACGTCGTCGGCCATCAGCGCCAGCCATCCTTCGCGGTCATGGGCTTGCACGCAGCGCCACGATGATTGCGACGCGGTCAGTGCCGGGGATTGGGCGGTCTGAGTCATTGCGGTTCTCCTTCTCTAGATTGCACACGCGGCGCGGGCGCCGTCTTCGGTGGCTTTGCGGATCAGGCCCAAGCCGGTGCAGTCGCCGGCGGCGTGAATCGGAGTGCCGGGCAGCGCGTCGACCAGGGTGTCGAACAGGCCTGTATCGGGCTCGACGGTGCCCGCGATGACGACGCTGTCGGCGGCCAGTTCGCGGCGGACGCCACCGGCCGGGGTGAACACCACCGCGCCGGAGGTGATCCGCTCGACCTCGGCGCGGACGTGCACGGTGACGCCCAGCCGGTCCAGTCGGTCGGTGTGTTCGGTCTTGCGCTTGTTTCCGACCTCGGGGGCGATGTCCTTGCCGCCCTCGAGGATCGAGACGAGTCGGCCACGCGCCGCGAGGAATTCGGCCAGTTCCAGCGCCACCAGATCGCCGCCGATAACGGTAACCCGGCGGCCGAACGGCATCCAGGCGCGGCTGGCCATCCGCACCGCGCCCGGGCGCACAAACCGCCTGCCGTCCAGCATCTTCCGCAGACCGGGTCCGGTGTGCACGTGCGGCAGGTGGGCGCCCGGTATCGCCGGCACCGCGACCCGGCCCCCGGTGGCCACCACTACGGCATCCGGCGCCGCAGCCAGTACGTCTTGGGCCGAAACGACATGTCCGAGATGCACTTCCGTCGTGCTGCGATCGATCTCCTGCCGCAGATACCGTAAGAAGGGCCGATTCTCGGAATGCAGCATGCTCGCCCAGCGCAGTGCGCCGCCCAATTGCCGGCCCCGCTCGAAAAGTGTGACACGGTGCCCGCGTTCGGAGGCGACCCGCGCCGCCTCCAGCCCCGCCGGCCCGCCACCGATCACCGCCACCCGTTTGGCGCGGGCAACGAGGGGCGCTGCCAGTGCGCGTTCCCGGCCCGTGCGGGGATTGACGGCGCATTCGACCGAGAAGCGCTGTTCCATTGCGTCGATGCAGTTTTCACAGGAGATGCACCTGCGCACCCGGCTCGCCTGTCCAGCGGCAAGCTTGCGCGGCAGGTCGGGATCGGCGAGCAACGGACGGCCCATGGCGATGAAGTCGGCGCGGCCGTCGGCGAGGATCCGTTCGGCCCGGACGGGGTCGTGGATGCGGCCGACGGCGATCACCGGCACGTCGACCACCTGCTTAACCGCGCTGGCCGCGCCGACGTTCACCTCGTCACCGTCGTCGGCGCCGTTGACCATCCCGGTGACCAGTCGGTCGATCACGCCGCCGCTGACATGGAACGCATCGACTCCGGCGGCGACGAGTTCGGGGGCCATCCGCGCGGTTTCGTAGATGGGCCGCCCGCCGGCGACGCGCTCGTATCCGGAGATGCGCAAGGTGATCGGCAGCGCGTCGCCGATTTCGGAGCGGATGGCCGCCAGCGCGTCCAGCACTACGCGCAGTCTGCCGTGTGCGGTGTGGCCGCTGTAGGAGTCGGTGCGCCGATTGCGTTGGGGCGCAAGGAAGGAACCCAGCAACATATACCCGTGCGCGGTGTGCAGTTCGATTCCGTCGTAGCCCGCCTCGACGGCCCGGCGCGCGGCGGCTTTGAACAGGTCGAGCACCTCGGTCAGCTGGGCGTTGCTGATCTCCACCGACGGACGGCCGGTCAGGTAGGACGGGATCACCGACGGCCCCAGCGACGTCGCCCCGAACATCTCCGGCCCCAGCCCGTCGGGCCCGGCGTGCACGATTTGCGGCTGGATCTTGGCGCCGTGTTCGTGCACGTCGTCGACGAGCGCCCGGTGCGCCGCCACCGCGGCGTCGGTGCCCAGGTGCAGTCCGCCCGGAGTCTCGGGATGCTGCGCGTCAACTCCGGTAGCGCCCAGCGTGATCAGGCCGACGCCGCCGTTGGCACGGGCGGCGAAGTAGTCACGGGTGCGCTGGGACGGCAATCCGTCCGGGGTGCCGTACATCGTCTCCATCGGAGACATGACGATCCGGTTGCGCACCGCCATGGCGCCGATTCGCCCCGGCGCCAACAGGTGCGGAAAGCCGGTCACTCAGGACCAGGGTTACCGATCAGCGTCCGTGTAGCGGATGACGCCGCGAATGTTCTTGCCTTCCAGCATGTCCTGGTAACCCTCGTTGATCTGCTCGAGGCGGTACTGGGTGGTGACCATGTCGTCCAGGTTCAGCTTGCCGGCCTTATACATCGCGAGCAGCTGTGGGATGTCGTACTGCGGGTTGCCGCCGCCGAAGATGGTGCCCTGCAGGTTCTTCTGCATCAGCGTCAGCATCGCGAGATTGAGGTTGACGTTGGTGTCGAGCAGGCTGCCGATGGCGGTCAGGACGCAGGTGCCGCCCTTCTGGGTGATGTTGAGGTAGTTGTCGATGTCGGCGCCGTGCAGCTCACCGACGGTGACGACCACCTTGTGGGCCATCAGCCCGTAGGTGACCTCCATGATGCCCATCAGCGCGGCGTTGATGTCCGGGTAGACGTGGGTGGCGCCGAACTTCAGCGCCTGGTCGCGCTTCCACTCCACCGGGTCGATCGCGAAGATGTAGCGGGCCCCGGCGGCGACCGCGCCCTGCAGGGCCGCCATGCCGACGCCGCCGACGCCGACGATCGCGACGTCCTGGCCCGGGCGGATGTCAGCGGTGCGGACGGCCGAGCCGTAGCCGGTGGTGACGCCGCAGCCGACCAGTGCAGCCACCTCGAACGGCACGGACGGGTCGATCTTCACCACCGAGCTGCGGTGCACGACCATGTACGGCGAGAAGGTCCCGAGCAAGGTCATCGGGAACACGTTCTGGCCGCGAGCCTGGATGCGGAAGGTGCCGTCGCTGACGGCGGCGCCGGCGAGCAGCCCGGCGCCCAGGTCGCACAGGTTGCGCATGCCGGCCTGACAGGTCGGGCACTGCCCACAGGACGGGATGAAGGACAGCACCACGTGGTCACCCGGGGCGATGTCCTCCACGCCGGGGCCCACCTCGGTGACGATGCCGGCGCCCTCGTGGCCGCCGAGCACGGGAAAGCCCGCCATCGGGATGCCGCCGGTCACCAGATGGTGGTCCGAGTGGCACATGCCGGCCGCTTCCATCTGAATCTTGACCTCGTCCTTGGCAGGGTCGCCAATTTCGATTTCCTCGATGGACCACGGCTGGTTGAATTCCCAGATCAGTGCGCCTTTTGTCTTCACGGTGGACCTGACCCCATTTCGCCTTTGAATTGAGAGTGCCTGGCCCCATCATGCCCGGCACGGTGGTGATGAGTGCCACAGGGCACTCCTGAGGTGACAGCATAGCGCGTTTAACAAACCAAATGCTTGGTTGGGTGTGCGCGACCGCTGGCTCGCCTCACCAGATGGGCGCGGGCGCCTCACCCAGCGGGTAGTAACCAGGCAGTTTCTCCCCGGCCAGACTGCGCTCGATCCGCTTCTGCATCCCGGACGACAGCTTCCCCGCCTTCATCAGGTCCAGGTAGAGCGCCTGGACGTGGCCGAAGTCGAAGAAGTCGCGCTGCCACTCGATCTTGGCGTCGGCGTTCAGCCGGAACCAGCTGCCGCCGATGCCGTAGATCTCGGAGCGGCCGCCGTCGGAGTCGATGGCGACCTGCTTCCAGAACCCGACGATCTCGCCCTGCTTGTCGTCGATGAGGACCTTCTGGTACGGGTACTGCCAGTTCTCCAGCCCCTCCATCTCCAGCCCCAGGGCGATGTCGCGGATCTCGTCGATGCCGACGCACATCACGTCCTCTTTGGGGCCGATGTTCCAGCCGTAGGTCGCGTCATCGGCGTAGAAGTCGGCCAGCGGCTTCCAGTCGCCGTTCCGCTCGGCCTCCCGGTTCACCTCGAGCCAGCGTTCGACCCAGTCTTCCAGCACCTCGCGGGGATGTGACGCCATCAGCTTTCCTTCTCTTTGATGAACAGGGCTTGGGTAGGACACGACTCGACGGCCCGCTCGACCTCGTCGCGGGCTTCCTCTGGCGGCTCGGCGTCGATGATCTCGACCTTGCCGCGCTTGGGCACCCGGAAATAGTCCGGAGCCTCCAGCTCACACATCGCATGCCCCTGGCACAGGTCCAGATCCGCCTCGATTCGAAATCCCATGGCGGTTATCCCTGGGCGCGCTTGCGGTAGCGGACCTTGGCCGGCCGGGCCAGCTGCACCACCATCTTGGAATGGTCGTTGTGGTAGCTGTTGGCCGGCTGCGCCATCTCGAACTCGTACTCGCGCAACAGAACCGAGAAAATCGCCTTGATCTGCATCTGGGCGAACGCGGCGCCGACGCAGCGGTGCCGGCCGGCGCCGAACGGAATCCAGGTCCAGCGGTTGACCAGGTCTTCCTGCCTTGGCTTTTCGTAGCGGTCCGGGTCGAATGAATCGGGATCGGGAAAGTCCTCCGGGATCCGGTTGGAGATAGCCGGAGACGCGGCGACGAAGTCGCCCTTGTGAATCGGGTATCCCTCCACCTCGAACTCGCCCTGGGCCACCCGCATCAGGATGATCAACGGCGGGTGCAACCGCAGCGTCTCCTTGAGGACGTTCTCCAGCTTCGGAATCTGCCGCAGCGCGTGGAAACTCACCTCCTGGCCGTCGGCGTAGAGCTCGTCGAGTTCCTTGACGACATCCGCGTAGGCCTCGGGATGGCGCATCAGCTCGATCAGCGTCCACGCCGAGGTGCCCGAACTGGTGTGATGGCCGGCGAACATCAGCGAGATGAACATGCCGGTGACCTCGTCGGCGGAGAAACGCGGGTTGCCGTCCTCGTCCTTGATCGACACCAGCACGTCAAGCATGTCGCGGTCGGTCTTGTCCTTGGGCGGGTTGGCGATTCGCTGATCCATGATCTCCTGGACCAGCGCGACCAGGCCGACGCGAGCTTCGTCGCGGACGCGGAAGCTCTCGATGGGCAGGTAGGGGTCGACGTAACACAGCGGGTCGGTGCCCCGCTCCAGCTGGTGATAGAAGTGCGCGAACCGGGAGTCCAACTGGTTGCGGAACTTCAGCCCGATCAGGCACGCGGTCGAGGTGTAGATGGTCAGTTCGGCGAAGAAGTCGAGCAGGTCGATCTCACCTTCGTCGCCCCAGTCGGCCACCATCTTTCGCACTTCGCCCTCGATGGTGACGGCATGGCCCTTCATGTGCTCGCCGCGCAGCGCCGAGTTGTGCAGCATCTCTTTGCGCCGCTCGGGGCTGGCGTCGAACACCACGCCCTTGCCGAAAATCGGCGTCATGAACGGGTAGGCCTCGGCCTGGTCCAGATCTTCGTCGGCGGAGCGGAAGAAGAACTCGTTGGCGCCCGCACCGGTGAGCAGGGTGACGTGCTTGCCGGCCAGCTGGAACCAGCCGACGTCACCGCATTCGTCCCGTACCCGCTGCATCAGTCCGATCGGGTCGGTGCGGAACTCCTCGAGATGGCCGTGTTCTTCTTCGCCGCCGGACACCCGCGGCACCATCGTCGTGCTGGTCATGAATTCAGGGCTTTCTCATCGACTTTCAATTGCTGGCGGTCTTTGGTGGTGGTCAACGGCGCTTCGGGCTGAAGCTCCATGTTGACGATGAACCCGCCACGCGGGGTCTCGGCGACGAAGGTGATCGCCCGGGCCAGATCGGATGCCCGGAGGAAGTAGTCGTGGCGGGCCTGGCCCCATTTGGCCCAGTCCTCCAGTGCCGGGCCGATGAGTTCGGCCGGCAGGCTCCAGCCCATCCCGGTCTTGGTCGGCCCGGGGTGGACGATCGAGGCCCGCACACCGGTGCCCTCCAGCTCCATCTGCAGGTTGGTGACCATCGCGATCAGCCCGGCCTTCGCCGCCCCGTAGGCGCCCATGTGTGGCCGCTGCCGCAACGCGACGTCGGAACCCACGAAGATCAGGTCGCCGCGCTGCCGCTGCACCATGCCCGGAAGTACCACGGTGGCAAGTCGGTTCGCGCCGATCAGATGAATCTGCAGCTGCTGCTCGAACGCCTCGCTGTCGATCTCGTGCAGCTTGCCGAAGTAGGTGTCGCCCGCGCCGGCGACCAGCACCTCGATGTCACCGAGCTGTTCGGTGGCCTGGCGCACAAAGTCTTTGACCGACTCCGGGTCGGTGACATCGAGCGGGAGTGCCACCGCCTCACCACCGTCGGCGCGGATCTTGTCGACGAGCTCCTGGCACTTCTCCACCCGTCGCGCCCCCAACGCCACCGGAAATCCATGAGCCGCAAGCTCAACCGCGGTCGCGGCGCCGATGCCCGATGACGCGCCGGCGACGATGGCGGGCCGGCGAGCGGGATGCGGCTCAAAGCGGGGCATCAGCGAACCTCCACGGTAACGGGTAGGTGAGCGAACCCGCGGACGTTGCTGGAGTGGACGCGGACGGCGTTGGCCTCGTCCACCTCATATCCGCGGATTCGCTTGAACAACTCGGTCAGTGCCACCCGCGCCTCCATCCGGGCCAGGTGGGCCCCGAGGCAGAAGTGCGCGCCACTGCCGAAACTCAAGAGCTTGGAGCCGATGTCACGGCCGATCAGAAAATCATCGGGGTGGTCGAACACCCGCTCGTCGCGATGCGCCGAACCGGGCAGCAGCAACAGCACGTCGCCTTCGGGAATCGTGGTGCCGTACAGCTCAAGCGGACCGGAGACGGTGCGCGCCAGGATCTGGCTGGACGTGTCGTATCGCAGTGTCTCCTCGACCCACAGCGGGATCTGCGAGGAATCGGCGTAGAGCGGGGTCAGCTGATCGGGATTCTTGTGTCCCCAGAATGCGGCATTGGCGAGAAGTTTGGTGGTGGTCTCATTCCCGGCGATCACCATCAGGAACATGAACCCGAGGACTTCCTCGTCGGTGAGCCGGTCGCCGTCGATCTCGGCCTCGAGCAGGGCCGAGGTGAGGTCGTCGGTCAGGTTCTTGCGGCGTTCGGCGATCATGCCCTGGTAGTAGACGATCAGGTTGATCGAGGCTTCGATCGCGGACGCCGGCACGTCGGTCACACCGTCCTCACGGTGCATGACGCCGTCGGCCCAGGCTCGGATGCCATCGCGGTCGGCTACCGGCACACCCATCAGTTCCGAGATCACGTCCATGGGGAGCTTGCCCGCGAACTCGGCGACGTAGTCCACGGTGCCGCCGGTTGCGGCCTTGTCCAGCATGACGTCGAGGTGCTGCACGGCGAGTTCGGTGACCCGCGGCTCGAGTTCGCGAATCCGGCGGGGGGTGAACCCTTTCGACACCAGGGTCCGCAGCCGGAGATGCGCCGGGTCGTCCATGGCCAGGAACGACATCGTCTTCGACGCGTGCGGGCCCCGGGAGACCGGGTCCAGGGACACGCCGTCGCGGTTCGAGAGTGTGGTGCTGTTGCGAAATCCCTGATGCACATCGCTGTGCCGCGACACCGCCCAGAAGCCGAGCGCCTCGTTGTGATAGAGCGGGGCTTCGTCGCGCAATCGCCGGTAGTACGGGTACGGGTCCTCGTGGAAGTCGTAATCGTAGGGGTCCAAGATCAATTCCGGATCCCCGACATAAATCGTCATGCGTCACCGCCCTTTTCGGCTCCGGTCAGAATGAGGCTCACCACGTCGGCCAGCCGGTCGGCAATGTCGTGGTAGGTGAACTCGCCGCTGCCGGCTTGGACCAGGGCTCCGTAGAAGGCCATTTGCAGAGCGGCGACGGTGCCGGCGTCGGCCCCCGGCCCGATGGCCGAGGCGATGCGGCGGTGGATCTCCGCACCGATCCGGTCACGCACGGCGCGCACCGCGGGATCGGTACCGCCGCCCATCAGCGCCGCCGTGCACGCCGCGCCCACTTCGGGTTCGTCCGCGACGACCAGTGCCAGATGCCGCAGCGCCTGATCCACCCGGGTGTGCATGGCGACGTTGACGTCGGTGAAGTAGGGCACCCGGCGCACCAGATCGAGGTAGACCTCCGCGATCAGGTGGTTCTTGGAGGAGAAGTACGTGTAGGCGGTAGCCGGCGCCACCTTCGCCTTGGCCGCCACCATGCGGACGGTCAGATCCGCGTAGGTGCTCTCGCGCATGGTCTCCATGCCGGCGGCCAGCACCTTGCGGAAGGTCTCCTCCTGGCGGCGGTTGCGCGGGGTTCGCCCGCCCGGCTGCTGAGCCTGGTCGGTTACCGAAACCGCGGCATCGCTGGACACATGTCCAAACTAGAGGATAGCTCCGCCGTGAATCAAGTGCGCAAACTAAACGCACACGTCAATGACGCAATAAGCGAATACTCAGGGCCGCGTGCGGGATCGGCCCTTGCTCCCGCCCAGTCTCCGGCGTTATGGTTCGGAAGAACGATATCGGACAGTTGTCCATTCAGATCAGTCCTCGGCTTTGGATAGCTGAGCGCGTGTGGTGGGAGTGGTAGATGGCCCTGTTGGCCGACGGCGTGAGTGCACTGTTCATCGACGGCAAGTTCTCCGAAGGCGCGGCGGGCACCTTCCCGACGGCGAATCCGGCCACCGAGGAGGTGCTGGGCGTTGCCGCGGATGCCGACGCGCAGGACATGGGCCGTGCGATCGAGGCGGCGCGACGGGCCTTCGACGACACCGACTGGTCGCGCGACGCCGACCTGCGGGTGCGCTGCGTGCGGCAGTTGCGGGAAGCGATGCAGAAGCACACCGAGGAACTGCGCGAACTGACGATCGCCGAAGTCGGTGCGCCGCGGATGCTGACCTCGATGGCCCAGCTGGAGGGTCCGGTCAACGACTTGGCGTTCGCAGCGGACACGGCCGAAAGTTATGTCTGGCACCAGGATCTGGGGCAGGCGGCGCCGATGGGGATTCCGACCCGGCGCACCATCGCTCGCGAGCCGGTCGGTGTCGTCGGCGCCGTCACCCCGTGGAACTTTCCGCACCAGATCAATCTCGCCAAGCTGGGCCCGGCGCTGGCGGCAGGCAACACCGTCGTGCTGAAGCCGGCGCCTGACACACCCTGGTGCGCGGCGGTACTCGGGGAACTCATCGCCGAGCACACCGACTTTCCGCCAGGTGTGGTCAACATCGTCACCTCCAGCGACCACAGTGTGGGCGCACTGCTCGCCAAAGACCCTCGGGTGGACATGATTTCGTTCACCGGATCGACCGCAACCGGCCGCAGTGTGATGAGCGATGCGGCCGCGACCATCAAGAAGGTATTCCTGGAGTTGGGCGGAAAGTCGGCGTTCGTGGTGCTCGATGACGCCGATCTGGCCGGTGCGTGTGCGATGGCGGCGTTCACCGCCTCGATGCATGCCGGACAGGGCTGTGCGATCACCACCCGGTTGGTGGTGCCGCGGGCGCACTACGACGACGCCGTCGCGGCGGCGGCGGGGACCATGTCCGGGATCAAGCCGGGTGATCCCAACGATCCCGGAACCGTTTGCGGCCCGGTTATTTCGGCGCGTCAGCGCGACCGCGTGCAGAGTTATCTGGATTCCGCGGTCGCCGAGGGCGGCACCTTCGCCTGCGGGGGCGGTCGGCCGGCGGGCCGCGACGTCGGCTATTTCATCGAACCCACCGTGATCGCCGGTCTGGGCAACGATGCCCGGGTGGCGCGGGAGGAGATTTTCGGGCCGGTGCTGACGGTGATCGCCCATGACGGTGACGACGACGCGCTGCGGATCGCCAACGACTCGCCATATGGCTTGTCCGGCACAGTTTTCAGCGCGGACCCGGACCGGGCCGCCCGGTTCGCCTCGCGGATGCGAGTGGGCACCGTCAACGTCAACGGCGGCGTCTGGTACTCCGCGGACGCGCCGTTCGGCGGATACAAGCAGTCGGGCAACGGCCGTGAGATGGGCGTGGCCGGGTTCGAGGAGTACCTGGAAATCAAAACCATTGCAACGGCAGTGAATTAGAGGAGCGCAGCGTGCAGTTCGAGAACAAGGTAGCCATCGTCACCGGGTCCGGCGGCGGCATCGGTCAGGCGTACGTGGAGGCACTGGCCCGCGAAGGCGCCGCGGTGGTGGTGGCCGACATCAACGCCGAGGCGGCCGAGGGGGTGGCCAAGCAGATCGTCGCCGACGGGGGAACCGCCATCAGTATCCCGGTGGACGTGTCGGATCCGGCGTCGGCCAAAGCGATGGCCGACCGCACTCTGGCCGAATTCGGCGGCATCGACTACCTGGTGAACAACGCCGCGATCTTCGGCGGGATGAAGCTGGACTTCCTGCTCACCGTGGACCCGGAGTACTACAAGAGATTCATGAGCGTGAACCTCGACGGCGCGTTGTGGTGCACCCGCGCGGTGTACAAGAAGATGGCCAAGCGCGGCGGCGGCGCGATCGTCAACCAGTCGTCCACCGCGGCCTGGCTGTATGCCAACTTCTACGGCCTGGCCAAGGTCGGCATCAACGGCCTCACCCAACAACTTTCGCGGGAACTGGGCGGCCAGAACATCCGGATCAACGCGATCGCACCGGGGCCCATCGACACCGAGGCCAACCGGACCACCACCCCCAAGGAGATCGTCGACGACATCGTCAAGGGACTGCCGTTGTCGCGCATGGGAACTCCGGATGACCTGGTGGGCATGTGCCTGTTCCTGTTGAGCGATCAGGCCCGCTGGATCACCGGGCAGATCTTCAACGTCGACGGCGGACAGATCATCCGGTCATGAGCCCTGATCTCAAGCTGGGCTACATCGGGCTGGGCAATATGGGCGCCCCGATGGCCACCAAGATGACCGAATGGCCTGGCGGCGTGACGGTTTACGACATCCGAGCCGAGGCGATGGCGCCGCTGCTGGAAAAGGGCGCCAACGGGGCCGCCAGTGTGGCCGACATCGCCGCTGCCGACATCGTCCATATCACCGTGCTCAACGACGCCCAGGTGCGCGAAGTGGTCGGCGAACTGGCCGCAACCGCGAAGGCCGGCACGGTCATCGCGATCCACTCCACCATCAGCGACACCACCGCAGTGGCGCTCGCGGCCGAACTCAAACCGCAGGGAATCCATATCGTCGACGCGCCGGTGAGTGGCGGTGCCGCGGCGGCGGCCAAGGGCGAGCTCGCCACCATGGTCGGGGCCGAGCGCGAGGTGTACGAGCGGATCAAGCCGGCCTTCAAACACTGGGCTGCGATGGTCATCCACGCCGGTGAGCCGGGCGCCGGAACACGGATGAAGCTGGCCCGCAACATGTTGACGTTCACCTCCTACGCTGCCGCGTGTGAGGCCATGAAGCTGGCCGAGGCGGCCGGGCTGGACCTGCAGGCGCTGGGCCGGGTGGTGCGTCACACCGACGCGCTCACCGGTGGTCCCGGCGCGATTATGGTGCGCGAGGACACCAGGGACCTCGATCCGGACAACTTCCTGTACCAGCCGTTCCTGCACACCCGGGGGCTGGGTGAGAAGGATCTGAGCCTGGCTTTAGCGCTGGGAGAATCGGTCTCGGTCGACCTGCCGATGGCCGAACTGGCTCTGCAGCGGCTGGCTGCCGGCCTCGGGGTACCGCACGACGAGCAGAAGGACGCGTGATGGACGAACTGCGCCGCAAGGGCCTCGAGAAGATGAACGAGGTCTATGGCTGGGAGATGCCCAACATCGAGGGCGACCCCTACTTCGACCTGACGGTCGACCACCTGTTCGGTTCCATCTGGGCCCGGCCGGGATTGTCCATGCGGGACAAACGCATCATGACGCTGACCGCGGTCACCGCCATCGGGAATCGCGACCTGGCCGAGATCCAGATCAACGCCGCGCTGCTGAACGAGGAGCTCAGCGAGTCCGATCTGAAGGAGATGGCGCTGTTCCTGACGCACTACCTCGGTTTCCCGCTGGGTTCGGCGCTCAACGGCGCCGTCGACACCGTGGTGGCGCGGCGGAAGAAGGCCGCGGCCAAGGGCGCCGCGGAGGACAAGAAGGCGAACGTCGAGCGTGCGCTCAAGATGAACTCGGGCGAGTAGTTCGCCACTGGTAGGGGTGAGGGACCTGCTGGAAAAGATTCTGTAGCGGCTTGCGGCTAGTCTGACCTGTCGTGCGCGTCCTGGTGATCGGCTCTGGTGCCCGTGAACATGCCCTGCTACTGGCGCTCAGCGCAGACCCGCAGGTCACGGGCTTGATCGTGGCCCCTGGCAACGCCGGTACCGCCCGGCTGGCCGAGCAGCACGACGTCGACGTCACCTCGGCCGACCAGGTCGTCGCCCTGGCCCGCAAGGTCGAGGCCGACCTGGTGGTGATCGGTCCGGAAGTGCCGCTGGTGCTGGGAGTGGCCGATGCGCTGCGTGCTGCCGGAATCGTCTGCTTCGGACCCGGCAAGGATGCGGCGCGCATCGAGGGGTCGAAAGCCTTCGCCAAGGAGGTCATGGCCGCGGCCGGGGTTCGTACCGCGTCCAGTGAGATCGTGGACAACCCGGCGCATCTGGACGCGGCACTCGAACGCTTCGGACCGCCGGCCGGAGACCCGGCCTGGGTGGTCAAGGACGACTCGCTGGCTGCCGGAAAAGGTGTGGTGGTGACCGCGGATCGCGACGAGGCCCGCGCGCACGCCGCGAATCTGCTGGAATCGGGTCATCCCGTGCTGCTGGAGTCGTTCCTGGACGGACCCGAGGTTTCGCTGTTCTGCGTGCTCGACGGCGCGACCGTGGTGCCGCTGCTGCCGGCGCAGGACTTCAAACGGGTCGGTGACGGCGATGCCGGCCCGAACACCGGGGGTATGGGTGCCTACGCGCCGTTGCCCTGGCTGCCCGACGACGTCTACCGCGAGATCGTCAGCCGGATCGTGGAACCCGTTGCCGCCGAATTGGTTCGGCGGGGATGCCCATTCAACGGCTTGCTCTACGCCGGCCTGGCAATCACGTCGAAGGGGCCGGCGGTGGTCGAATTCAATTGCCGCTTCGGCGATCCGGAGACGCAGGCCGTCCTTGCCCTGCTGGAGTCGCCGTTGGGCCAGCTACTGCATGCCGCCGGTAGTGGGACACTCGCCGACTTCGAGCCGTTGCGCTGGCGCGACGGCTCGGCGGTGACGGTGGTGCTGGCGGCCGAGAATTATCCCGGCCGGCCCCGGGTCGGCGACGTCATCACCGGTTCCGAAGCCGAGGGGGTCCTGCACGCCGGAACCACCCGGCGCGACGACGGAGCGATCGTCTCCTCCGGCGGCAGGGTGCTGTCGGTCGTCGGCACGGGCGCTGACCTGTCCGAGGCGCGCACCCGCGCCTACCAGATACTCGACTCGATTCGGTTGCCCGGCAGCCACTTCCGCACCGACATCGGACAGCGTGCGGCAGAGGGAAAGATTCGCCTGTAGCCGCCGGCGCTGCCTACTGCTGAAACTGCGGGCAGTAGACCGTGATTGCCGCATTGATGCCGGCGGCGGCCTGTGCCGGGGTGACGGTGTTGTTTCCGTTCACCGTCGCCTGAACGGAATCATTGGGGGTCCCGCCATTCTGCAGGCTCGTGCACACGGCGCGGCCGGTCGCGGCGGCGGTGGCAGGGTCGGTGACGGTGAGACCCGGGATACCGGACACCATGTTGACGAAGGCCTGGTCGGGGTCCGGCGGGCGTTGCGGAGGGGGTGGCACCTTCGGGACAGGCGCCTGCGGGGCAGGCGCTTTCGGGACCTGGGCCGCCGGTGCCGCGGCCGGTGTGGACGCACGAGGTGCGACCGGGGCGGGCGGCGGCGGTGCGTCATTGGGCGGCGCGGGCGCCGTGACCGGCTGCGCGGGTGCCGCTTGTGGCTGCGCGGGTGCCGCTTCTGGCTGCGCGGGTGCCGGCTCCGCGGCAACCTGAGGCTGGACCCCAGCCGGCGACGCAACGGGTGCGGCGGCGTCGTCGCTCTGGTAGCTACTGGCGCCGACGCCGGCGAGCGCGATCGCGGTCGCTGCGGCCGCGAAGATGCGACGCCGCCGGCGTTGTGGCTCAGCGGTCTCCGTGGCCTTCGGGGCCGCCGGCGCCGGCGTCCGAACCGCAATCGGCCTGGGCATGGTCCATACCGAATTCGTCGGTTGTCCGGTGGAGTGCATCGCGCGCGTGAAGGCCTCGGCGAAATGGGTACACCGGGCGAATCGTTCGCTTGGATCCTTGGCAAGCGCAATGGCGAACACCGGGTCGAAGGCCTGGAGCGCCGGGCGGATCTCCGCCAGTTTCGGTGGCGGCGCACTGAGGTGGCGGCTGATCACCACGGCGGGGTTGGTGTGCGGGAACAGTGTTGTTCCCGTCAGCAGATGAAACGCGGTGGCGGCCAGAGCGTACTGGTCGGCCCGCCCGTCGATCGGTTCGTCCGTCAGTTGCTCAGGCGCGGCATAGGGGAACGTGCCGATCATCATATTCGTCGCGGTCAGACCGCCGATGTCGCCGATGGCCCGCGCTATACCGAAGTCGCCCAGCAGGATTCGCTGCTCGCTGGTTCCCGGATCGGCGAGCAGGATGTTGGCCGGACCCACGTCCCGGTGCAGTACGTCGTGGTGCAGATGTGCGTAGTCCAGCGCGGTGGCGATCGCCTCGACGATGGCTGCCGCCTTGTCTGCCGGCATGCCGGCCGGGTACTGGTCCTGCAACAGGCTCGCCGCATCGGTTCCGTCGACGTAGTCCATTGAAATCCAGAGCTGCCCGTCGAACTCGCCGCGGTCGTTGATGCGCACGATGTTCGGGTGCCACAGAGCGGCGGCCAGGTCCGCCTCGCGGATGAAGCGCTGACGATAGGCGTCATCGGCGGATATGTCGTCGTTCAGGATCTTCAGCGCCTCGCGTCGTGGCAGCCGCGGATGCTGCGCGAGGTAGACCTCGCCCATTCCGCCGCGTCCCAACAAACGGTCAATCGTGTACCCGGCGAACACATCTCCGGTATTCAAACCAACGCCGGGTTCTCGGTGAAGTGAGCCAATCATCGCACCGTCCGTAACAGGAATGCCGAGCGCACCTCGGCGCCAGCCGTACTTGCTCACTCGATATTACCCAGCGCTTCATCGACAAGTCACTCATAGTTTCCTATGAGTTTACCTTTAGTTCACCTTGCGCTCAGCGTGCGACCGCCCGGTCAGTCATGTCGAAGCGGCACCGCACGCCGGCCGCGCACCGTGAGATGCCGGGCTGCGCAACGTCATCGACGATCGTAGGCACCGTCGGCGCGCCTAATGCTGATACTGCGGGCAGTAGGTGGCGATCGCGGCATTGACGCCTGCGGCAGCCTGGGCGGGGCTGAGGGAGGAGTTACTCTTCACCGTCGCCTGGACGGAATCGTCGGGGGTCGCACCGTTCTGCAGTCCTTTGCAGATGGCGCGACCCGTCGCGGCGGCCGTTGCCGGGTCCGTGACGGTGAGCCCCGGAATGCCGGACAACGTGTTGATGAAGGTCTGGTCCTGGTCTGGCGGTCGCTGGGGTGGCGGCGGCGCTTTCGGCCGCAGCGCGGCCGGCGCGGGAGAGGGAGGCGCGGCAACAACAGGGGAAGCCAGGGCGGCAGTGGGTGGCGCGGCCGTGGTGGGGGCCGGCGCGCGCGCAGCGGACGGCGGGGGCGGAATGTCGCTCGGCGGGGCCGCGCTGTGCGGCTCCGCAGACGGTGTTGCCGGTTTCGCCACGAGTTGCGGTTGCGGCTTGCCGGTGGCTGCGGCGGGTGGGCTGACGGAGGACTTGTCCGCGATGACGTAGTCGGCGGCACCCAACCCGGTAAAGGCGACCGCCAGTGCCGCGGCCGCGAGGACCCGCCCGCGGCCGCGGTGCGCCCTCCCGCGGGTCGCATGCGCTTTCGGCCGGATTGCCACCGCTCGGGGCATGGTGCAGACCGAACTCGGTGCCGCTCCGGCAGAGTCGATCGCGCGGGCGAATGCGTCGGCGAAGTCGCTACATCGATGGAATCGTTCACCGGGTTCTTTGGCCAGTGCCACTGCGAACACCGGGTCGAGGGCTTTGAGCGCCGGGCGGGTGTCCTCGAGTCTCGGCGGAGGTGCGCTCAGGTGGCGGCTGATCACGACGGCCGGGTTGGTGTGGGGGAACAACGTCGAGCCGGTCAGTAAATGGTAAGCGGTGGCGGCCAGCGCGTATTGGTCTGCATGCTCGTCGATCGGTTCGTCCGTCAGTTGTTCGGGCGCGGCGTAGGGGAAGGTGCCGATCATCATGTTCGTCGCGGTGAGGCCGGGGGTGTCGCCGATGGTTCGCGCGATACCAAAGTCACTCAACAAGATTCGCTGTTCAGCGCTGCCCGCGCCGCAGATCAGGATATTCGCGGGACTGACATCGCGGTGCAGCACGTCGTGCTCCCCATGTGCGTAATCGAGGGCGCACGCGATCGCCTCGACGATTGTCGCGACCTGATCTGCCGGCATGCCGGCCGGATAATGGTCGCGCAAAAGGCTCGCCGCGTCGGTTCCGTCGACGAAGTCCATGGAAATCCACAGCCGGCCGTCGAAATCGCCGCGGTCGTTGATGCGCACGATATTCGGATGCCACAGCACGGCAGCCAGATCCGCTTCTCGGATGAAGCGCTGCCGATATGCCTCGTCTGCTGAGATGTCATCGTTCAGGATCTTCAGTGCCTCGCGGCGTGGCAGGCGTGGATGGCGGGCCCCGTAAACCTCACCCATCCCGCCGGTACCCAATAGCCGGTCGATTGCATAGCCGGCGAACACATCTCCGGCATTCAGAATGCAGGCGCCGCCTCGATCAGTTGAGTCAGCCATCGCACCATCCGTAACGAGAAGGCGGGCATGGCCTCGGGCGCCTGCCCGCAGTTGCTCGCCCGATATTAACCAGCTCACTACCGGGAGACGGCTCGTGATTTCCTGTGAGATTGCCGTTAATTCGTGCCGGGGCCGACAAGCGTCACCGGCTCAGAACGCGACTGCCTGCCCATCGCGGCGCGGGTCGCTGGCGGCGAGGTATCCCTGCTTCAGTCGCCAGATCGCCTGGCAACTGCCGAACGCGTTGTAGTCGTCCACGGCGAGCAGGTCGTGCCCGCGCCGCCGCAACTCGTCGAGCGTTGCGGGCGGGAATCCCTTCTCGCAGGCCACTTGTACGCCGTCCACCCAGCGGAAGCGCGGGCCGTCGCAGGCCGCCTGCGGATTCTGTCCGTAGTCGGCGATGCGCACCAGAACCTGCACGTGGCCCTGTGGCTGCATCGGACCTCCCATCACCCCGAAACTCATCACCGGTTCCCCGTCTTTGGTGACAAAGCCCGGGACGATGGTGTGAAAGGGGCGCTTACCCGGGCCGATCTGATTTGGGTGTCCTTGCGTGACAACAAAATTCGCGCCACGGTTTGCAATGATATCCCGGTGCCCGGCACCACCACACCGGAGCCGAATCCCAGGTAGTTCGACTGGATCATCGAGACCATCATCCCGGAGGCGTCGGCGGCGGTCAGATAGACCGTTCCGCCCGTGGGCACTCCGGCCGAAACCTGCTTGGCGCGACGTGGGTCGATGAGCGTCGCCCGTTGCCTCAGATACTCACGGTCGAGGAGTTGTTCGGTGCTCACGGTCATGTGGTCGATATCGGCGACGCACGCGTGCGCGTCGGCGAACGCCAGCTTCAGTGCCTCGATCTGCAGGTGCACGCTGTCTGCGGAATCGACTGGCAGCGAGGACATGTCGAATTCTTCGAGGATGCCCAGGGCGATCAGCGCGACGATGCCCTGACCGTTGGGTGGTATCTCGTGAACGGTGTAGCCGCGGTAGTCGCGACTGATCGTGTCGACCCAGTCGGCCCGGTGAGCCGCCAGGTCATCTGCCCGCATCGCGCCGCCGTGTGCCGCCGAGTGTGCCTCGAGCCGGGCGGCCAACTCGCCGCGGTAGAAGGCCTCGCCGCCGGATGCCGCGATCGCCTCCAGGGTGGCCGCATGGTCCGGGAAGGTGAACAACTCCCCGGCCCTGGGCGCACGCCCACCCGGCAGGAAGGCTGCGGCGAAGCCGGGCTGGGATGCGAAGACCGGAACCTGAGCGTGCCATTGCGAGGCGACCATAGGAGAGACCAGAAAGCCGTTGCGGCCGTAAGAGATAGCAGGTGCGAACAGCTGCTCGAACGGGAGCCGCCCGAATCGACGGTGCAGCTGCGCCCACCCGGACACGGCTCCGGGAACCGTCACCGAATTCCAGCCGACGACCGGAACGTTCTGGCCGTCAAAGTATTCCGGTGTCCACGCAGCGGGCGAGCGTCCCGACGCGTTGAGGCCGTGCAGATGCGTGCCGTCCCAGACGATCGCGAACGCGTCCGACCCGATACCGTTGGACACCGGTTCGACGATCGTCAGCGTGATCGCGGTGGCGATGGCCGCGTCGACCGCGTTCCCGCCGGCGGCCAGCATCGATAGCCCGGCCTGAGCGGCCAGCGGTTGGGACGTACACACCACATTGCCGCCCAGGATGGGCGTGCGGGGCCAGGCGTACGGATTGGTCCAGCCGAACGGTGCGCTCACACGACGACGGTATCCGTGGCGGCCTACGCCGTCAGTATCGGCGCCATCCACGTCATCTCGGCCGGCAACTGAGAGCTCCAGAAGCTGCCGTCGTGACCTCCCGGCGAGAAACCGCCGGCGGGAGGGGTCGGGAGCTGGGCGATGAACTGCTTGGTCGCCGAATAGAAGGGGTCGCTGTCACCGCAGTCGATGCGGATCGGGATGGAACCCAGCGCCGGCATCCCCCACACCGAATTCGCCGCATAGTCCTCGGGCCCGTCGAAGGCTCCGGGGGCGGCGGCACCGGCAGACGTCCACAGCGCTGGACTCACGGCGCAGATCGCCGCGGTGCGGCCCGGGCCGAGCCGGCCACCGAGCAGCAGCGCTCCGTAGCCGCCCATCGACCAACCCAGAAATCCCACCCGTGACGTGTCGAGGCCGTGGCTGTCCAGCATCGGGATCAGCTCGTTGAGCACCATCGACCCAGCGTCGTCACCGTCGGCCCGTCTGTGCCAGTAGCCACCGCCGCCGTCGACGGCAACCACCGCGAACGGCGGCAATCCGGCGTTGACGGCCTGCGCCAGGCCCTGCTCCACACCGCCTGCCATGACGGCCGCGGCATCGTTACCCTTGCCGTGCAGCGCGATGACGGGCCGCAGCGGTTTGGTCTGGCCCGGCGGGCGCGCGATCGCCCAGTTTGTCGATATCCCGCCCCGGGCGGCCGAGACGAACGAGCCCGTCACCATGGTCGGGGCCGCCTGCGCGGGGGGTGCCGGATCCAGCGGCCGTGCCGGCGCCAATGGAACGTTTGTCCCAGTCCAGGAAACCGGGGCGGCGCGCGACGTCCGGGGCTGAAACAGCACGTCGAGCGCATATGCGCCGCCCGCGCCGCATGCGGCGGCGGCACCGAGGCGCAGTACGGCGCGGCGGCTGATGTCTGGCATGCGGGTCATCATGCCATGTTCGTTTCGCGAAAATGGCAATGCAGTACCACTTTGACTGGCAGCATGGGTGGGCGTGACAGCAGCAGCAGTTACTCCAAAAGGAGAACGTCGGCGGTATGCGTTGGTGAGCGCTGCCGCCGAGCTGCTCGGCGAAGGCGGGTTCGAAGCGGTGCGCCACCGGGCGGTCGCTCGGCGAGCCGGCCTGCCACTGGCTTCTACTACCTACTATTTCTCGTCGCTCGACGATTTGATCGCACGTGCGGTCGAACACATCGGGATGATCGAGGTGGCGCAGTTGCGTGCCCGGGTCAACGCCCTGTCCCGGCGGCGCCGGGGGCCCGAGACCACCGCTGACGTGCTGGTCGATCTGCTGGTGGGGGACGTATCCGGGCCGGGGCTCGCCGAGCAGCTGATATCGCGGTACGAGCGTCATATCGCCTGTACCCGGCTTCCCGCGTTGCGGGAAAGCATGCGACGCAGCCTGCGCCAGCGCGCGGAGGCGGTCGCCGAGGCCATCGAGAGGTCGGGGAGATCGGTCCAGATCGAGCTGGTGTGCACCCTGATCTGCGCCGTCGACGGTTCGGTGGTCTCCGCGCTGGTCGAAGGACGCGATCCGCGCGCCGCGGCGATGTCCACGGTCATCGACCTGATCGAGGTGCTGGCGCCGGTCGATCAGCCCCCGGTGCGCGTCATCAGCACATCGTTGGGCAACGACGGCGTCGCGATATAGCCGGTCGCCGCGTCGCCGTAGAGGGTGATGTCGTCGGGACGACGCTGCGCGTAGAGCGCCACATAGGCGCAGATCACCGCATCGACGGGATCTTCGGCGCGCCGCAGCTCGCTTTTGCGCTGCGCGGTCAGCACGGCGTTGCGTAACCGGGCCCATTCGGGTGAGCTGCGCACGTGTAGCGGTACCGGCGCCGCGGCCAGGGTCTCGACAAGGTCCATCAGCCGTAGCAGCTCCGACCGGAGCTGCTGCAGGTCGCGACCCGGCTTGGCTTTGTACTTCAGCGTGCGGGGCAGCCGGAACAGGGCCACCGTCGCGGCATGCGGATACACCTCGAGGGCGCGTCCCGGGGCAGATGAACAGGGGTCGAGGTCCAGGTTCAGCGCGCCGGCCAGCCGCGCGGCCCGGGGCCCGTCGGCGAATTCGGCTTTTCCGGTGTTGGACGGGTGAGCCCCCGCCTCGAACCTGCGAAAATCCCGGTTGAGCGCGGTCTCGGCCGGGCGTTGACCCGTCGGATTGGTCACTACCAACGGGGCGTCGAAACCTACTACGCACTCTGCCCGCACCCAGGGCCGCAACGCGGCCAGCACGTCGTCGTCGCTGCGGACGGCGCCGACACTGACCAGGGCGCCGCCGTCATCGACCACCGCGACCCCGGTCGGGTTGCGGCCCGCCCAGGCGAGGTCGACGCCGGCGAAGTACATGGCGGCATTCTGTCACTTCCGCGAGGCGGAGCTTCGCCGGAAATGCGGCTCCTCCTGCCCGCCTCGGCGCGCGCTGGGTCCGTCCTGCCGCCGACCGTAAGCTGTGTGTTCGTGAGTATTCCGAATGTGCTGGCCAGCCGGTATGCAAGTGCCGAGATGGTGGCGATCTGGTCGCCCGAGGCCAAGGTGGTGGCCGAGCGGCGGCTGTGGTTGGCGGTGCTGCGGGCGCAGATGGGCCTCGGGGTGGATGTGCCGGAAGGCGCGGTCGCCGACTACGAGCGGGTGCTGGACAACGTCGATCTGGCCTCGATCGCGGCGCGCGAGCGGGTGCTGCGCCACGACGTCAAGGCCCGCATCGAGGAATTCAATGCACTCGCCGGCCACGAGCACGTGCACAAGGGCATGACCAGCCGCGACCTGACAGAAAACGTCGAGCAGCTGCAGATCCGCCAGTCCCTCGAGTTGGTGTTCGCGCACGGCGTCGCGGTGGCCGCACGCCTCGCCGAGCGCGCGGTGGCCTACCGCGACCTGGTGATGGCCGGTCGCAGCCACAACGTCGCTGCCCAGGCCACCACCCTGGGCAAGCGATTCGCTTCGGCCGCGCAAGAGACGCTGATCGCGCTGACCAGGTTGCGGGAGCTGATCGACCGCTACCCGCTGCGCGGCATCAAGGGGCCGATGGGCACCGCGCAGGACATGCTCGACCTGCTCGGGGGCGATGCGGCCCAACTGGCGGCGCTCGAGCAACAGGTGGCCGAATTCCTGGGATTTGCAGCGGTATTGCACAGCGTCGGACAGGTGTATCCGCGTTCGCTGGACCACGACGTGATCTCCGCGCTGGTCCAGCTGGGCGCCGGACCCTCGTCGCTGGCGCACACCATCCGGTTGATGGCCGGGCACGAGCTGGTCACCGAGGGATTCGCCGAAGGTCAGGTCGGCTCGTCGGCGATGCCGCACAAGATGAACACCCGCAGTTGCGAACGGGTCAACGGGCTGCAGGTGGTGCTGCGCGGTTACGCCTCGATGGCCGCGGAACTGGCCGGGGCGCAGTGGAACGAAGGCGACGTCTTCTGCTCGGTGGTACGCCGAGTTGCGTTGCCGGACAGCTTTTTCGCTATCGACGGACAGATCGAGACGTTCCTGACGGTGCTCGACGAGTTCGGCGCCTACCCGGCGGTGATCCAGCGCGAGCTGGACCGCTACCTGCCGTTCCTGGCCACCACCAAGGTGCTGATCGCCGCCGTGCGGGCGGGGATGGGCCGCGAATCCGCGCACCACGTGATCCGCGAACACGCGGTGGCCACGGCGCTGGCGATGCGGGAACGCGGCGCCGAGCCGGATCTGTTGGACCGGTTGGCCGCCGACGACCGGCTGCCGCTGGACCGGGCGGCGCTCGACGCCGCGCTGGCCGACAAGGAGGCCTTCGTCGGTGCGTCCGGCGACCAGGTCGACGAGGTGGCCGCCCAGGTGGACGAACTGGTGAGCCGCCATCCGGAGGCGGCCAAGTACACGCCCGGGGCCATCCTGTGACCACCGCTGTCACCAGCATCGACTTCACCGATCTGGACAACTTCGCCAACGGGTTCCCGCACGAGTTGTTCGCCCTCCACCGCCGCGAGGCGCCCGTGTTCTGGCACGAGCCCACCGACAACACCCCCGACGGCGAAGGCTTCTGGTCGGTGGCCACCCACGCCGAAACCCTTGAGGTGCTGCGTGATCCGGGGACGTACTCCTCGGTCACCGGCGGTACCCGGCCGTTCGGCGGCACCCTGTTGCAGGATCTGGCCATCGCGGGTCAGGTGCTTAACATGATGGACGACCCCCGGCACTCACAGATCCGGCGACTGGTCAGTTCCGGCCTCACGCCCCGGATGATCCGCCGGGTCGAGGACGATCTGCGGGGCAGGGCCCGGCGCCTGATCGATGATGTGGTGCCGGGGCGGCCGTTCGACTTCCTCATCGACATTGCCGCCGAACTGCCCATGCAGATGATCTGCATCCTGTTGGGAGTTCCTGAATCCGAACGGCATTGGCTGTTCGAGGCCATCGAGCCGCAGTTCGACTTCGGCGGCTCGCGCAAAGCGGCGCTGTCGCAGCTGTCGATCGAAGAGGCCGGGTCGCGGATGTATGCCTACGGGCAGGAGCTGATCGCCGCCAAGCGCGCACAGCCGACCGACGACATGCTTTCGGTGGTTGCCAACGCGATGGTGGAAGACGAAGCATCCCAGGCTTTGTCCGATCTCGAGGTGTACCTGTTCTTCAGTCTGCTGTTCAGCGCCGGGGCGGAGACGACGCGCAACGCGGTCGCGGGCGGGCTGCTGGCGCTGGCCGAACATCCCGCGCAATTGCGTTCGCTCCGCGCTGATTTCGAGTTGCTGCCGACGGCGGTCGAGGAGATCATCCGCTGGACTTCGCCGTCGCCGTCCAAGCGCCGCACCGCCACCCGCGATGTCACCCTGGGGGGACAGGCGATCGAGGCCGGGCAGAAGGTGCAGATCTGGGAGGGCTCGGCCAATCGCGACGAAGCTGTCTTCGAACGCGCGTCAGAGTTCGACATCACCCGTAAACCCAATCCGCACTTGGGCTTCGGCCAGGGTGTGCACTACTGCCTGGGCGCGAACCTGGCCCGGCTGGAACTGCGGGTGCTCTACGAGGAGCTGTTCTCTCGGTTCGGCGCCGTGCGTGTGGTGGAGCCACCGGAGTGGACGCGCAGCAACCGGCACACCGGCATCCGGCATTTGGTCGTGGAACTGCGCGAGGACTAGTGCGGCCGCCGCTCAGGGCATGCGCAACCTGATTCCCGCCGCCCGCAGTTCCAGCGCGGCCAGCCCGCGGATGACCATCGGATCCTCCTGTCGCCACCCGCCGACCGGGTCGGCGCTGACCGCGGCCAGCTTGGCCGGCGATCGGTTGGCCAGCGCCCGCAGCGCCAGCAGTTGCTGCCCGGCCGCGGTGGCGGCCAGCGCCGTCACCACCCACTTGCGCCGAAAGAACCGCCACCGCAGTAACAGCCACGGCACGGTCACCGCCAGGATCGGCGGCGAGGCGACCGCCAGCGCCAGCACCCAGGCCAGCCAGCTCGCCGTGTAATCGAGGCTGTGCCCCGCGCCGGCCACGTCCAGTGCCGCCCGGCTGGCGGCATCCAGCGGCTTGCCGAGCGCGTCGCCCAGCAATGGCACGTTGTGCGCACCGTTGCCCGCCGAGGCCAGGTTCCCGGCCAGGTCTTTCGAGCCGCTTTCCACTTGACGGCCGGCCTCGGCGATCGTCGCGATCGCATCGTGCACGGCCATACCGACGAACACCCAGATCACCGTCCACAGCGAAATGGTGATGTCGCTGATCAGCTGACCGAACAGGCGGAAGGGTCGGGTGGAGTACGGCAGGTACCTCGTCATACCCCGATACCAGCACAGCTCGCCACGGAATGGTGCCGGCTCGCCCGATAGGCTGACGCGATGCGACCCCCATTGTCCGATTACCAGCACGTCGCCAGCGGCAAGGTTCGCGAGATCTACCGCGTCGACGACGACCACCTGCTGTTGGTCGCCAGCGACCGCATCTCCGCATACGACTTCATTCTTGACAGTGTGATCCCGGACAAGGGCCGCATTCTGACCGCCATGAGCGTGTTCTTCTTCGGACTCGTCGACGCACCCAATCACCTGGCCGGACCACCGGACGACCCACGGATTCCGCAGGAGGTACTCGGTCGTGCGCTCGTCGTGCACCGGCTGCAGATGCTCGAGGTGGAGTGTGTCGCGCGCGGCTACCTGACCGGCTCGGGCCTGCTGGACTACCAGGCGACCGGGAAGGTCTGCGGTATCGCGTTGCCGCCGGGGCTGGTCGAGGCCAGCAAGTTCGCCGAGCCGTTGTTCACCCCGGCGACCAAAGCGGAGCTCGGCAGTCACGACGAGAACATCTCGTTCGAGCGGGTCGTCGAACTGGTCGGCGCGGTGACAGCCAACCAGCTGCGCGACCGCACCCTGCAGATCTTCGTGCAGGCCGCCGACCACGCCCTCACCAAAGGAATCATCATCGCCGACACCAAATTCGAATTCGGGACCGACCGGGAGGGCAATCTGTTGCTGGCCGACGAGATTTTCACCCCCGACTCGTCGCGCTACTGGCCCGCCGACGAATACCGGCCCGGCGTGGTGCAGAACAGCTTCGACAAGCAGTTCGTCCGAAACTGGCTCACCAGCCCCGAATCCGGATGGGACCGGCACGGTACCGAGCCACCGCCACCACTTCCCCCGGACGTCATCGACGCCACCCGCGCACGGTACATCGATGCCTACGAGCGGATCTCGGGCCTGCGCTTCGACGACTGGATCAGTGCATGACCGACGCAGTGGTGCCGCCGGCCGCCAAGCGGGTGGATACCCGCCGGGAATTCCACGGCGACGTCTTCGTCGACCCCTACGAGTGGCTGCGGGACAAGGAAAGTCCCGAGGTCATCGGGTACCTCGAGGCCGAGAACGATTACGCCGATCACCGCACCGCACACCTGGAGTCGTTGCGGCAGCAGATCTTCGACGAGATCAAGTCGCGCACCAAGGAGACCGATCTTTCGGTGCCGACCCGGCGCGGCGACTGGTGGTACTACGCCCGCACTTTCGAGGGCAAACAGTACGGGGTCCACTGTCGTTGCCCGGTCGCCGATCCGCAGGACTGGGACCCGCCGCAACTCGACGAGCACACCGAGATCCCGGGTGAGCAGATCCTGCTCGACGAGAACGTCGAAGCCGAAGGCCACGACTTCTTCGCCCTGGGTGCGGCCAGCGTGAGCCTCGACGCCAATCTGCTGGCCTACTCCGTCGACGTCAAGGGCGACGAGCGATACACACTGCGATTCAAGGACTTACGCACCGGCGAGCGTTATCCCGACGAGATCACAGATATCGGCGCCGGCGCCACCTGGGCGGCCGATAACCGCACCGTCTACTACAGCACCGTCGACGAGGCGTGGCGTCCCGATACGGTGTGGCGCTACCGGCTGGGTTCCGGCGGGTCGCCGGAGCGGGTGTATCACGAACCCGACGAACGGTTCTGGCTCGGCGTGGGCCGCACCCGCAGCAACGCCTACATCCTGATTGCGGCCGGATCGTCGGTGACCTCGGAGGTGCGCTACGCCGACGCCGCCGACTCCGAGGCCGAGTTCACCGTCGTGCTGCCGCGCCGCGAGGGTGTCGAGTACTCGGTGGAGCATGCCACGGTGGGTGGGCAGGAGCGGTTCCTCATCCTGCACAACGACGGCGCGGTCAACTTCACCCTGGTGGAGGCGCCGGTCGAGGACCCTGCGCGGCAACGCACGCTGATCGAGCATCGCGACGACGTTCGCCTCGACGGCGTGGACGCCTTCGCCGATCACCTCGTGGTCAGTTATCGGCGGGCGGCGCTCCCGCGAATTCAACTGTGGCCGTTCGGTTCTGATGGTGGCTACGGTGAGCCGCAGGAGATCGCCTTCGACTCCGAACTGATGTCGGCCGGTTTGGGCGCCAACCCCAACTCGCGCTCGCCGAAGCTGCGGGTGGGTGCCGGATCGTTCGTCACGCCGGTGCGGATCTACGACCTCGACCTGGCCACCGGCGAACGCACCTTGCTCAAGGAGCAGCCGGTGCTGGGCGACTACCGGCGTGAGGACTACGTGGAGCGGCGCGACTGGGCGCAGACCGCCGACGGCACCCGGGTGCCGATCTCGATCGTCTATCGGGCCGGCACCGAATTCCCCGCTCCAGCATTGGTTTACGGTTACGGCGCCTACGAGATCTGCGAAGATCCGCGGTTCTCCATCGCGCGGCTGTCGTTGCTGGACCGCGGCATGGTGTTCGTGATCGCCCATGTCCGCGGCGGCGGGGAGATGGGCCGGTTGTGGTACGAGCACGGCAAGCTGCTGCAGAAGAAGAACACTTTCACCGACTTCATCGCGGTCGCACAGCATCTCGTCGACACCGGTCTGACCAGCCCGCAGCAACTGGTGGCGCTGGGGGGCAGCGCCGGCGGCCTGCTGATGGGTGCGGTGGCCAACATGGCGCCGGACCTCTTCGCCGGAATCCTGGCGCAGGTGCCGTTCGTCGACCCGTTGACCACGATCCTGGATCCGTCGCTGCCGCTGACCGTCACCGAATGGGATGAATGGGGAAACCCGTTGGCCGACAGCGACGTCTACGCATATATGAAGTCCTATTCGCCGTACGAGAACGTCGAGGCAAAGAAGTATCCGGCGATCCTGGCGATGACGTCGCTGAACGACACGAGGGTCTACTACGTCGAACCCGCCAAGTGGGTGGCCGCGTTACGGCACGCCAACACCGACGGAAGCCCGGTGCTGTTGAAGACCCAGATGAATGCCGGCCACGGGGGAATCAGCGGCCGCTACGAACGCTGGAAGGAAACCGCGTTCCAGTACTCGTGGTTGCTGGCGACCGCCCAGGGCAACCAGGTGGCGGGTTAGGCGGCGGGTTTGCGGGGCAGGAATGACGCCGGGACCAGCGTGCTCGCGACCAGCGCTACAGCGATGACCAACACCACGGTGTAGGCGTGCGACAGGTCATGCAGCAGGCTGGCGGTGTAGTCGGGTCCCAGGGTCCGCGGCGGTATCGCAGACGGATCCAGCGGCACCCCGTGCCGCGCGGCTTCCTGCTGGCGGCGGGCGAGTTCGTTTGCCGCGGAGATGTTCTCGCTGCGATTGAACTGACTGGTCAGCACCATCGACATCAGCGCGGTGCCGATCGACCCGCCCACCTGGAAGTTGACGCTGATCAGCGTCGAACCGCGGGCGATGTCGTGGGGACTCAGCGACTGCACCGACGCCCCGGACAGCGGCATCATGGTGCAGCCCATGCCCATGCCGAGGATGCCCAGCCCGATCAGCAGCACCGGTGAGAAGGCAGCCTGGCGGGCGACGCCGAAGGTGAAGATCGCCAGGCCCACCGTGATCAGCGAGATGCCGAATAACACCGATTTACCCGGGCCTTTGCGGTCCATGAAGACTCCGGCCCATGGCATGGTCAGCATGGCGCCGAGCCCCTGGGGAATCAGATGCAACCCGGATTGCATCGGAGTCTGCCGCAGCACCTGCTGGAGGTAGCTCGGCAGCAGCAGCAGGGAACCGAAAAAGGCGATCGAGAAGATGAACGCCGTGATGTTGGCGTGGGTGACCACCGGGATGCGGAACAATCGCAGGTCGATCAGCGGGTGATCCGCCCGCAGCCAGGCATGCAGCACGAATGCGACGATCAGCGCCAGGCCGATGACCGCCGGTATCAGCACGTGGCGATCGGCGAGCGTGCCGCGCCCGGGGATGGAGGACACCCCGAACAGGAAAGTGGCCAGCCCGGGGGACAGCAGCAGCACGCCGACCGCGTCGAACGTCTCCGAGGGCGCCGGTTCATCCCGCGGGAACACGAATTTGGCGAGGATGAACGCGCACAGCCCGATCGGCAGGTTGATCAAGAAGATCCAGGGCCAACTGAACGCGTTGATCAGCCAGCCGCCCACGATCGGGCCGCCGATCGGCCCGAGCAGCATCGGGATGCCCAGGACCGACATCAGGCGGCCCAGGCGCTTCGGGCCGGCGACCCGGGTCAGGATGGTGAACCCCAGCGGCATCAGCATGCCGCCACACATGCCCTGCACGGCCCGAAAGACGTTCAGCAGCAGGATGCTCGGCGCGATCGCGCACAGCAGCGAGCCGGCCATGAACGCCACCACCGACCCCATCCACAGTCGTTTGGTGCCGAAGCGGTCGGCCGCCCAACCGGCCAGCGGGATCACCGTGGCCAGCGCGAGCGTGTACCCGGTCATGGTCCAGCCGACGACGGACTGCGTCGATTCGAACTGGACGATGAAGGTGCGCTGCGCGACGCTGACGACTGTGGTGTCCACCGACAACATCACCGAAGCCAGGATGCAGACCCCGGCGACCCTCAGCGTCGCGGCGTCGAGCTTGTCGGGGAAGTCGTGCGGCGCCGACTTTCCCGTGGTGGTGGCGGGCAGCGCGGCGTCGGCCGGTGCGGAGGGCGCCTTATCCATGGCGTTGCTGAGCATATCTAACCGATTGTGACCAATGCCTCACGGGGACGCCCGTCCGACCTGATCACACGGCCGGATATACGTCTGCCGTCCGTGTGTCCTTCACCGCCTCGACACCTGCGGTCGGCAAACTGACAAGCGTGACTGGAAAACTGATCGTCTCCGTTTCTGGGATCGGCGAGCAAACGCTGGCTGACGTGGCCGACTTCTGCGCGCAGATGGATGCCCGTTCGATCCCGGTGTCGCTGCTCGCAGCCCCGCGCCTGGGCAATGACTATCGACTCGACCGCGACCCGCGCACCGTGGACTGGCTGAGCGAGCGGCGCGCCCGCGGCGACGCCCTGGTGCTGCACGGCTACAACGAAGCCGCCACCAAGAAGCGTCGTGGGGAATTCGCGACGCTGCACGCGCACGAGGCCAACCTGCGCATCAAGGCCGCCGACCGGGTGCTGGAACATCTCGGGCTGCGCACCCGGCTGTTCGCCGCACCGGGCTGGCTCGTCTCCCCGGGCGTGGTGAAGGCACTGCCGAACAACGGTTTTCGGCTGCTCGCGGACGCCTACGGCATGACCGACCTGGTCCGCAAGGAAACCGTGCGGGCCCGCGTACTCGGCATCGGCGAAGGGTATCTGGCCGAGCCCTGGTGGTGCCGGATGGTGGTGTTGTCCGCCGACCGGATCGCGCGGCGCGGCGGCGTGGTCCGCATCGCCGTCGCCGCCCGGCACCTGCGCAAGCCCGGCCCGCGGCAGGCCATGCTGGATGCCGTCGACCTGGCCCTGCTGCAGGAGTGCACGCCGACCGTGTACAGCTGGCAATCCGGCAAAGCGGTGCTCGACGCCGCTTAACGCTCGACCGATGCCCATCGGTGGCGGGCATTACCCTGTTTCGACATGAGCGACGCGGATTCGGCTTCCGACGACTTCACAGCTGACGCGATCATCGTCGGGGCCGGGCTGGCCGGGCTGGTGGCGGCCTGTGAGCTGGTGGACCGGGGCTTGCGCGTGCTCATCCTCGACCAGGAGAACAGCGCGAACGTCGGCGGTCAGGCCTACTGGTCCTTCGGCGGCCTGTTCTTCGTCGACAGCCCCGAGCAGCGCCGGCTCGGAATCCGCGACAGTCACGAACTTGCCCTGCAGGATTGGCTGGGAACCGCGGCCTTCGACCGTCCCGAGGACTACTGGCCCGAGCAGTGGGCGCACGCCTACGTCGATTTTGCGGCGGGGGAGAAGCGCAGTTGGCTGCGGGCGCGCGGGCTCAAAATCTTCCCGTTGGTCGGATGGGCCGAGCGTGGCGGTTACGACGCGCAGGGGCACGGCAATTCGGTGCCGCGTTTCCACATCACCTGGGGAACCGGGCCCGCGTTGGTGGAGATCTTCGCGCGGCAGCTGCGTGACCGGCCGAACGTGCGGTTCGTGCACCGCCACCAGGTCGACCGGCTGATCGTGGAGGGCGATGCGGTGACCGGGGTGCGGGGCACCGTCCTGGAACCCTCGGATGAGCCGCGGGGCATGCCTTCTTCGCGGAAAGCATTGGGCAAGTTCGAATTTCGTGCCTCGGCGGTAGTGGTGACGAGCGGCGGCATCGGCGGTAACCACGACCTGGTGCGCAAGAACTGGCCGCGCCGGATGGGCCGCGCCCCCAAGCAGTTGCTCAGCGGTGTACCGGCACACGTCGACGGCAGGATGATCGGTATCGCCCAGAAGGCCGGAGCGCGGGTGATCAACCCCGACCGGATGTGGCACTACACCGAAGGCATCACCAATTACGACCCGATCTGGCCGCAGCACGGAATCCGGATCATCCCCGGCCCCTCGTCGCTGTGGCTGGATGGCGCGGGAAACCGGTTGCCGGTGCCCTTGTTTCCCGGTTTCGACACCTTGGGCACGTTGGAGTACATCGCGGCCAGCGGCTATGACTACACCTGGTTTGTGTTGAACGCCAGGATCATTGAGAAGGAGTTCGCCCTGTCCGGTCAGGAGCAGAATCCGGACCTGACGGGGCAGAGCGTGCGCCGGCTGGTGCGCGCCCGGACCCGGTCGGGTCCACCGGGTCCGGTGCAGGCGTTCATCGACCGCGGCGCGGACTTCGTCACCGCCGAGACGTTGCCGGAACTGGTGGAGGCGATGAACGGGCTGCCCGACGTGGAGCCCTTGGACTACGAAACCGTGGAGGCCGCGGTCACCTCGCGCGACCGTGAGGTGGCCAACAAGTTCACCAAGGACGGTCAGATCACCGCAATCCGGGCCGCCCGCGGCTACCTCGGCGACCGGCTGGGCCGAGTGGTGGCGCCGCACCGGCTCGTTGATCCGAAGGCCGGACCGCTGATTGCCGTCAAGCTGCACATTCTGACTCGAAAGACGTTGGGCGGCATCGAAACCGACCTGGATTCGCGGGTGCTGAAGTCCGACGGCACCCCGATCACCGGGTTGTACGCCGCGGGTGAGGCCGCTGGTTTCGGTGGCGGCGGGGTGCATGGCTACCGGGCGCTGGAGGGAACTTTTCTGGGCGGCTGCATCTTCTCTGGGCGCGCGGCCGGCCGCGGTGTCGCCGACGACATCACCTGACGGGCCGTGGCGCGAGCAGACGCCAAATCGCACGCTCTGGCACGGCGGGTTCACGCGGTCGTCGCAACACTCTCGATTTGAGAGGTTGCGGCGACCGTGTCGTTTTCCAAGGACTGTGTTCGGCTTGGTGATTTGTTAGCAAAGTTGGTGGATGCCGGTGTGCCCGTGAAGGAGGCCGCCGCCCAGTTGGGTGTCTCGCGGGGTCATGGGTATGCGATTTTGGCGGCCTTGGGCCGGCCCGTGGGTTCCCCGCGCCCGGATGTTAGTGGTGTGGATATCAGCCGGGTCGTGGCGGTCTTCGAGGCTACGGGTTCAGTCAATGCGGCGGCGAAGGCGGTCGGTGTGTCGCACAGTACTGCCCGGCGGATGCTGGTGGAGCTTGGCTTGGTCAGCCAGCAGCGGCGGCCGTTCGGTAAGCCGGTGGCCCGGGCCCGGTTCTTTGAGTTGCTTGAGCAGGGCTGGTCGGTCGGCCGGGCGGCGCGCGAGGTCGGGGTCCACGTAGGCACGGCCCGGAATTGGCGCGACGGTATCGTGCGGGTCGCCGACACGCGGGTGCGCCGAGACGGCACGGTCATCCAGTACCGCGCCGCCGGGCGCTACACACAGGTGGTGAACACCGACAAAGTGGCCGTGGCGGCGATCAGTGAGCGCTACCTGTCGTTATCGGATCGGTTGGCCATCGCCGACGGGTTGGTCAACGGATGGACCTTGACCGCGATCGGCGCCCGGATCGGCAAGCACAAGTCAACGGTCTCGCGTGAGGTCGCCGCGCGCAGTGTGCAGGGGGTGTATCTGCCCTATCACGCTGATCGGGCCGCCCACGCCGCTCGGAGCCGGCCTAAAGCAGCCAAACTGGTGATCAACCAGAAGCTGCGCCAGGCGGTGGAGCAGGGGCTGTCCCAACGGTGGTCTCCCGAAGAGATCTCTTACCGCCTGGTCAAGGACTTCCCCGACGATGAAAGCATGCGGGTGAGCACGGAAACGATCTACCAGGCCCTGTACTTTCAAGCCCGAGGTGGCCTCAAACGTGAACTCACACAGGCACTTCGCAGTGGACGCACAATACGCAAACCCCGTCGCCGCCCTGATCAGCGCACCCAACGGTTTATCGATCCGATGATCATGATCAGTGATCGCCCCGCCGAAATCGCCGACCGCGCGGTACCTGGGCACTGGGAAGGCGACTTGATCATGGGACAAGCCAACAAGACCGCGATCGCCACCCTGGTCGAACGCGCCACCCGTTACACACTTCTGGTGCCTCTACCCAACGGCCACCACGCCGAAGCCGTCCGTGATGGCCTGATCGCCACGATCGCATCGCTGCCAGCTCATCTGCGCGGCTCACTGACCTGGGATCAGGGATCGGAAATGGCAGGACATAAACAGTTCTCCATGGCCACCGACATGGCCGTCTACTTCTGCGATCCCGCCAGCCCCTGGCAGCGCGGCACCAACGAGAACACCAACGGCCTTTTGCGCCAATACTTCCCCAAGGGAACCGACCTAAGTGTCTATGGCCCCGAAGACCTCGAACACGTCGCCCAGCAACTCAACGGACGCCCACGCAAAACACTCGACTGGGATACCCCAGCCGAGCGCCTGCGTGATCTACTACTGGCCAACTAACCAGCAGTGTTGCAACGACTCCTAGAAACCGCCCACCAAATCGTGCGATTTGGCGTCTGCTCGCCAGCCGGCACGGCCCGCGCTAGAAGGTGACCGCGTCCTCCTCGGGCAACACCTGGAAATCGGTGGTGGTCATTTCGGTTAGGCGGCCGTAATAGATTCCCCGCGCCTCCGGCGCCACTACACCCTGATGGATAGGTACCGCCCGTTGCGGCGCCACGGCCCGCAGATAGTCGACGGCCTCCGAGATCTTCATCCACGGAGCGGCGGCCGGCGTGGCCAGCACGTCCACCGGCTCCTCGGGAACGAACAACGCGTCACCGGGATGCATCAACCGGGCGCGGTGCTCACCATCGCCCACCAGGAACGAAATGTTCTCGATCACAGGGATTTCCGGATGAATGACCGCGTGGCGTCCGCCCACCGCCCGAATGGTGAGCTGCCCGACTTCGAGTTCGTCGCCGACGTGCACCGCTCGGCAGGGTTCACCGAGTTGCCCGGTGGTCTGCGGGTCGGCATACAGCACCGCCTCCGGATTTCCCTCGAGCAGCGCGGGTAGCCGCGTCACGTCGATGTGGTCGGGGTGTTGGTGCGTGATCAGAATGGCCGACAGCCCGGTAGTTCCCTCGAAGCCGTGGGCGAAAGTCCCGGGATCGAAAAGGATCCTGGTCTGACCGAACTCGGCGAGTAAACAGGAATGTCCGAAATGCGTCAGTTGCATGTCTACGATTGTGCCTTGATGCGGGCCGTGCAGCTGAGAGTGTTTCTGGCGACGATGATGGTCGCGGGTAGCTTCGCGATCGCGCTCGTCGCCGCAGCTCCCGGGCTGGCCGAACCGGAAACCTGCCCGCCGGTGTGCGATCAGATCCCGGGCGCCGCGTGGATCGCCCCGCGGTCGATACCTCTGCATTCGGTGTACAACTGGCCGGCGCCGGCGGGCATCAGCACCGCGCTGACGGGCGGCGCAACTCCCCGGTTCAAGTTCGAGCAGGTGTGCAACACCATGACGTTCCCGCAGGACAGCCGCAACTCGGCGGTGGCGGCACGGGCGTTGGTGGCCCACCCGGACGGGCAGTGGCAGCTGCAGGCCCAGATCGTGCACTGGCGAGGGGATACCGCCCGCGGCGGCGCACTTGCCGCCTCGGTGTTCGGCACCGCCGTCGCCGCCCTGCGGGGATGCCAGCTGGGCGCCCCCGCGCAGTCCCCCTCGGTCACCGACGACGAAACGACCCGGATGGCGGCCGTGATCAGCGGCCCGATCGTGGTGCACACCTACCTCGTCGCGCATGTGGCGAGCAGCACGATCAGCGAACTCACGCTGTGGGCCGCCGCGCCCCCGGAGACTTCGTGGCCGGCGCTCAGCGATACCGACGTCCTGGACGCGCTGATCGCCCCACTGTGCGAGGCCTACATAGCCTCGTGCCCTTAGTTGAAAAGCACGGGGAGACAATGAAACTCGACGTCCTCTACAGCGCCGCCAACCACCCATGGCCGCAGCTCCGTGACCACGTGTTGCGGGCTGAAGCCGAGGGTTTCGGCCGAGCATGGGTTTTCGATCACCTGTCCGGGGCGATGCTGTCCGGTACGCGGATGCTGGAGTGCTTCACGCTGGCGGGCGCGCTGGCCGCCGCCACGTCCACCATCGGCATCGGCACCCTGGTGGTCAACGCGGCCAACCGGCCGCCCGGGGTGGCGGTCGCGGCGGCCGCGTCGGTGCAGGAGATCAGCGGCGGGCGCTTCGTGTTCGGCCTCGGCGCCGGCGCGGCACCGGGCAGCTCCTGGTCTCGCGAACACGATCTGCTGAACATTCCGCTTCGTGACTCGATACGGGAGCGTCATCGGCACCTGATTCACGTCCTGGACCTCTGCGACGTGCAGTGGGACCCGGAGCGAGCGGACCATTGGGCGGGTTTCCCGCTTCCCTCACCCCGGCCGCCGACGCTGCTCGGCGTCAACAGCCTGGGGCTGGCCAGGATCGCCGGGACCCGCTGCGACGCCATGAACATTGCGCTGAACCACCCCCGGATCAGTGAGTTCATCGCCGCGGCCCGTGCTGCACGTGCCGCGTGTGAACTGGCCGGACGCCCTTTCGAGGTCAACGCGTGGACCGCTCTGAGCGACGCCGCCCTGGACCCGGGCGGGGACGCGCAGCGTCGCCTCGCCGAGCTGGGCGGCGACGGATTGGTTCTGGTCGCCTAGTCGCTGCCGGGGTCGGTAGAGTTGGCGCGGTCTGTCATAGCTGAGGAGGAACGCAGTGGCCCGCGTGGTCGTGCATGTGATGCCTAAAGCCGAGATTCTTGACCCGCAGGGCCAGGCGATTGTCGGCGCCCTGGGGCGGCTGGGCCATCCCGGAATCTCAGATGTCCGTCAGGGCAAGAGATTTGAGTTGGAGGTCGACGACACGGTTGACGATGCCCAGCTCGCCGAGATCGCGGAATCGTTGCTGGCGAACACCGTGATCGAGGACTGGACCATCAGCCGGGACTCGCAGTGACAGCACGGATCGGCGTCATCACCTTCCCGGGCACCCTCGACGACGTCGATGCCGCACGCGCGGCACGCATGGTGGGCGCCGAAGCGGTCAGCCTGTGGCACGCCGACGCCGACCTCAAGGGCGTGGATGCCGTGGTGGTCCCGGGCGGCTTCTCCTACGGTGACTACCTGCGGGCAGGCGCGATCGCCAGGTTCGCGCCGGTCATGGGTGAAGTGGTTGCGGCGGCCGGTCGGGGCATGCCGGTGCTCGGAATCTGCAACGGCTTTCAGGTGCTCTGCGAGGCCGGTCTGCTGCCTGGCGCCCTGACCCGCAATATCGGGCTGCATTTCATCTGTCGCGACGTGTGGCTGCGGGTCACCTCCACATCGACGGCCTGGACCTCGCGATTCGAGTCCGATGCCGACCTGCTGATCCCGCTGAAGTCGGGCGAAGGCCGCTACGTGGCGCCCAAGGAGGTGCTCGAACAGCTCGAAGGCGAGGGCCGGGTGGTGTTCCGCTACCGCGACAACATCAACGGCTCACAGCATGACATCGCCGGCGTCAGCTCCGCCAACGGACGCGTCGTGGGCTTGATGCCGCACCCCGAGCATGCCATCGAGGCATTAACCGGCCCTTCCGACGACGGGCTGGGCCTGTTCTATTCCGCGCTAGACGCGGTCCTGGCCGTCTGAGCCGTCGGGCCGACGTAAGGCGCTGGCGCACTGCGTAGTTCGCCGAAAGTCCGGTCGTCCGTCAGCGCCGGCCCGCCGCCCGGATCAGCTCGCGTCAAGCAGCAACGGTGGCGACAGTTCGGCGGCCGGCGTCAGGCGGCTGAACAGGTCGATGGCGGCGGCGGTGGCGCGGTCGGCGAAAGCCGCGAGATCGTCGAAGCGGACCCGGTCGCCGATCCAGCGGGACTGCTCGGCCATGACCCCGATGCGTTGCGGGTCGGACGAGCCATGCACGATCGCCGTGACGTCGCGATGCTGCTCGTTCCACGCGGTGGCCAGCGCCGTCAATCGGGCCTGGTCAGAGGCCGGAAAGAAGCATGCCGGGGTGATGCGGATCGTGAACACGTCGGGGTGCATAGGGGGAATCTCGAGGTGCACGTGCAGGCGGTGGGCGGTGTTGAGGACGAAGAAGAACTCGCCGTCGTGCCGGCCGCGAAAGTATCGCCGCGCCCTGGTGCACAGGTAGCGTTCGATCAGATTTGTGCTCAACGGTTCGCCCACGCGCTCAGACATAAGGCCATGCTCCGGTACGTGCGTGAGCGGACCCTTGAGCCAGGGCCAGGGATTGCAAAGAATCAGTTGAGAATTTGCTGAGCGTCAGGCCCCGCCGAACGATGGAATGATCTCGCGTCCAACGATATCGAGGTACTCCGACCGGGCGAGGTGGGGAATCGTGAACAGGAACTGGTCGACACCGCAACGCTGGTACTCCCGGATCCGCTCCACGCAGCGCGCGGGTGATCCGACGATCAACCCCGGCTCAGGGATGGACGCGAACTCGGCGCGGATCGCGGCCTCCTGATCAGCGGAGTCGGTGGGCGCGAGCAGGACCGTGACCGACAGCCGCAGCGACTCCGGATCGCGGCCGGCCGACTCGCACGCGCGGTTGAGGAAGTCGCGACGCTGCGTGACCTGCTGCGGCGACCACCAGCGCACGTTGAGCCCCTGGGCGGACCTGGCGGCGATCCGTTGCACCCGGTCGCCTTCGCCGCCGATCCACAACGGCGGGTGTGGCCGCTGCACCGGTGGCGGATCACAGATCGCGCCGTCCAGGGTGTAGAACTCGCCCCGGTAGGTGGGGTTCGGCTCGGTCCAGACCGCCTTCATCACCTCCAGCGACTCGGCCAGCGCCGAAACCCGTTCGCGAACCGGAGGGAAAGGAATCCCGTAGGCGTCGAACTCGCGTTGGAACCAGCCGGCTCCCATTCCCAGATCGAGGCGTCCCTCCGAGATGACATCGAGCGTGGCGGCCATCTTCGCCAGCACCGAGGGGTGGCGGTAGGAATTGCACAGCACGCTGGTGCCCAGGCGCAGCCGGGTGGTGTCCCGTGCCAGCGCGCTGAGCGCCGTCCAGCACTCCAGCAAGGGAAGCGAGGAGGGCGCCGCAGCGGAGCCGGTTCCGCCTGATTCGGCGGCGATGCCGGCGTCTTTGACGTAGTCGTCGGGGCTGATTGTCAGGAAGTGGTCGCACAGCCACACCGAGTCGAAGCCGTACTGCTCCGCCTTCTGTGAGACGGCGACCATGTCGCGATACGCGCTCACCGCCAGGCCGTTGACGGTGAGTGCCAGGATGAGGCCGAATCGGGCATCGGAATTCATTGTCTATGAACCACTTTCAGTGAGTCCGACGCCCGGCCCGGCGACTGTGCGGGGCAGTGTGACGGAGAACTTGTATCGCTCCGGCCGATGGTGGAACACCACCACCTCGAGAGGTTTGTCGTCGTCGGTGTAGCTGATCCGCTCGACGATCAACACCGGTGCACCGGCGGTGAGACCGAGGTCGCCGGCGACGTCGGGGGTAGCGCTGTCCGCACGAATTTCGTAGGTGGCCCGCCCGATCCGCACGCCCATGCCCTGTTCCCACATGGTGTAGGTGGTTGCGGTGGCCGGCGTGCCCGTGAGCAGAGGCTCGACGGCCGGACCCAATCCCGCCGGGAGGTATGCGGTGACGAGGGCGAGCGGTTCCTCTCCGGCGCGGAAGCGCCGACGTATGCACAGCACGTCGGAGATGCCCAGAACCCTGGAAATGTGTTGTGGTGCGGTGGTTGTCTCGTGTGACAGCACATCCACCTCGGGTGTGATGCCGGATTCCAGCAGCACCTCGGTGATGGTGCGGACGCCGGAGGTGAGTTCCTGCCTGACGGGTTCGGCAACGAAGGTGCCCAGGCCCTGCCGCCGCACCAGCCACCCCTGGCTTTCGAGCATGCCGACCGCCGCCCGCACCGTCACCCGGCTCAACCCGGTTCGGTCCATCAACGCCTTCTCGCTGGGCAGTCGTCCGCCCTCCGGTAGGCCTTGAGCGACGATCTGTGCCTTCAGTGCTTCGGCGAGCTGAGTAGTAGCCGGCACGCTGCCCCGCGATATCCGCAGTTCAGCGGCATCCAAGTCGAGCTCGGGGACGGCAGAGGTCATAGGACGTATTAAAACGTCTTATGCCGGTTCGCGTCAAGTGGTGTAATAGCAGAGTGGGCCTGACCGTCGAACGCTTCGACCATGTGGTGATCAACTGCCGCGACGTCGACGCCACTGCGGACTGGTACGAGCGGGTATTGGGCATGACGCGCGAGACGTTCGGGGAGTCCAACAGAACCGCGCTGCGTTTCGGGGAGCAGAAGATCAACCTGCGCCCGATTGGCGCGCTCGCCGATGACCCGGAGTGGGCCACCGGTTCGGTCGAAGCGGCCGGGTCCGAGGACCTGTGCCTGATCACCCGGGCGACCCCGGGCGAGGTGCGCGCGCACCTGATGGCGTGCGGGGTCGAGATCGTCGCCGGACCGGTGACGCGAACGGGCGCGCTGGGCCCGATGACATCCCACTACTGCCGCGACCTCGACGGCAATCTGATCGAAATCGCCGTCTACTGATCGTCTTTCAGAGCGGATACAACACCGGCAGGTTCACCACGATCGCCTCCTGGCTGTTGCGGGCGATGACCACCTCGGCCGGCGTCGTCGGATCCGGGTTCTCCTCACGGTGGGGCACGAACGGCGGGACGAAGATGTAGTCACCGGGTTCGGTCTTGATCCGCACCTCTTGCACGCCGTCATGAAAGACGAATTCCGGGTTGCCACTGCGCACATAGATCGCCGTCTCGGAGTCCCCGTGATGATGATTGCCCGATGCCGTATCGGGCTCGATGTATGTCTCACCCATCCAGAGTTGCTGCGCGCCGACGGACTTGCCGCTGATCGCGGCGAACCGTTGCAGCCCCTCGGTCTGGGCGGTGCCGGAGTCCAGTTCGGACGCCCGGATGTGATGAACGCGCGTGCGGCGCACATCGACGTCGTTCGCGTCGAAGTCTGGGTGAAATCCGTCCATCAGTGCTCCTTTCAGGCAGCCACGGTTCAGACGACCACGCTGAACGAATCGCGATAGGCTTCAAGCAGTCTCAACCACAGTTCACTGATGGTAGGAAAGCACGGCACGGCGTGCCACAGCCGCTCGACCGGAACCTGGCCGGCTACGGCGATGGTGGCCGCGTGCAGCAGTTCGGTCACCCCCGGCCCCGCCATGGTCACGCCGAGCACGCGGCGGGTATCGACGTCGACCACCATCCGGGCCCGGCCGGTGTAGCCGTCGGCGAACAATTTCGCACCCGTCACGACCTCGCCGATCTCGACGTCGATGATTTTGGCGCGATGATTGGCCTGCGCGGCCTGTTCGGCGGTCAGTCCGACGGCGGCCACCTCGGGGTCGGTGAAGAATGCCTGCGGTACGGCGTGATGGTCGGCTGTGGTGGCGTGTTCGCCCCACGGCGCCGTGTCGAGCGGTCGTCCCGCGGCACGGGCGCCGATGGCGGCGCCGGCGATGCGCGCCTGGTACTTGCCCTGGTGGGTCAGCAGCGCGCGGTGGTTGACGTCGCCGGCGGCGTAGAGCCAGCCGCCGTCGACGCCCTGCACGAGGCAGGTGTCGTCGACGTCGAGCCAGCTGCCCGGCGTCAATCCGATTGTCTCCAAGCCGATGTCATCGGTGAGGGGTGCGCGCCCGGTCGCAAACAGGATCTCGTCGACCTCCAGTTCGCTTTCGTCGTCGAGGGTCAGGCGGACCGGGCCGTCCGGGTCCGGCCGGTGCAGCGTCCGCACCGACACCCCGGTGCGGACGTCGACTCCGCCCTCGTCGAGTCCACGCCGGAGGAATTCGCCGACGAAGGGCTCCATTCGCGGCAGCAACCGCGAGCCCCTGACCAGCAGGGTCACCGCCGAGCCCAGACCTTGCCAGGCCGTGGCCATCTCGACACCCACGCCGCCGGCGCCGACGACCGCGAGTCGGCCCGGGACCGCGCTGCTGTCGGTGGCCTGGCGGTTGGTCCACGGCTTTGCTTCGCGGATTCCGGGCAGGTCGGGCAGTGCCGGGCGGCTGCCGGTGCAGATGACGATCGCGTGCCGCGCTGTCAGCGTGACCTGATCACCGCCGGACGGCGTGACCACTACCCGTCGCGGACCATCCAGTCGCCCGTGTCCGCGGATCAGCGTGGCGCCGATGCCGTCCACCCAGTCGGCCTGGCCCGAATCGTCCCAGTCGCTTACGTAGTGGTTGCGGCGGCCGAACACACCGGCGGGATCGAGCGAACCGCCGATCGCCTGGCGGGCGCCGTCCACTCGACGGGCGTCGGCGACCGCCAGGACGGGGCGCAGTAGCGCCTTGCTCGGGACGCAGGCCCAGTACGAGCATTCACCACCGACGAGTTCGCGTTCGACGACCGCGACGGACAGCCCCGCGGCCCGGGCCCGGTCGGCGGCGTTCTGTCCGACCGGTCCGGCGCCGAGCACCACGACGTCGAATTCTGTTATTGGCATGGTCAATCCGTTCCCTTCGTTGTGGGTCGCAGCTGCCGGGCGAGGTCAATCAGGCTGCCGGCGAGCAAATCTGGTTGTGGTAGGGCGTCGACGGGCAGCGGTGCATTGCCTGGCCGGGTGATGAGCGCCGTGCCGAAGCCGGCGTTGTGGGCGCCCAGCAGGTCCCACACGTGCGAGGCGACCATCATGCATTCGGCGGGTGCCACCTCGATCTCGTCGCACACGTACTGGTAGACCGATGGTGCCGGCTTGAACGCCCGGCAGCTGTCGACGGTGAACCGGTGCTCGAAAAAGCCTGCCAGGCCGGCGTTTTCGAGGGCAGTAGGCGCACCGGGCGGATGCGGCGAATTGGTCAGGGTGACGAGTCGAAAGCCGTTGTCACGCAACTGCGCAAGCCCGTCGGCGCTGTCGGGGTAGGCGGGCATGCGTCGCATGCCCGCGGTGAGGCGCCGGGCGTCGTCGTCGGTCACGCGCACCCGGTGGATGTCGGCGAGCATCCGCAGCACCCCGGCGGCGAGTTGGGCGAAGTCGACGTAGTCGTCGGACAATGTCGCGGCCATCGAATACATGACGAGCTGGTTGAACCACTCCCGCAGGACCCGCCGGTCGCCGAAAAGCTCCCCGAACAACGGCGCCAGCGATTCGATATCGATCAGAGTCTCGTTGACATCGAAGACCAGCACGGACGGTATGGCCACTGATCAGCCTCCCCACGTCATTCGCGATCCATGACCACCACCATCTTGCCGCCGGCCTGCCCGGCCTCCATCACCCGGTGGGCCTCGCGAATCTGATCGAAGGAAAAGATGCGGGACGGCCTCGCGTCCAGCGTGCCGTCGGCAACCTGTTGTGCGATGGCCTGCAGAGGCACGTCTGCCACCGGGAAGCCGGGCGTGCCGAACACAAAGCTGCCGAAGAAGTTCAAGTTCACGCCGCTGGCCATCCGCAGCAGCGGGTTGAAATCCCCGATGGGATCCAGGCCCCCCAGCCATCCCGCCAGGCACGCGGTGCCACCGCGGCGCAGCATGTCGAGGGAGTCGAGGATGGTGCTGTTGCCCACCAGATCGAGGACGGCGTCCAGCTGTTTGGCTTCCGGTAGGCGGGCGGCCAGGTCGGTTCTTTCCAGCTCGACGCGGTCGGCACCGAGTGCCTCCAGCATGGGGATACGTCCGCGGCTGCGCGTCGTCGCGATGACACGCGCTCCGTCCGCCACCGCCATCTTCAGCGCTGCCTGCCCGAAAGACGATGTCGCACCGCGGATCAGCAAGGTCTGCCCTGACGCCAGGGCGAGGTTGCGGAACAGGCATGTCCAGGCCGTCGCGTACGTCTCGGGCAGAGCCGCCAACTGCGACCAGGGCAGGCCGGACTCGATCAGCGCGACGTTGGCCGCGCGTACGCGGGTGAATTCGGCATAGCTGCCGTTGATCGTTCGTCCCAGGCCGCCCATCAGCGCGGCAACCTTGGCGCCGACCGGAAATTCCCCGCCGGGGCAGGCATCGACGATGCCGACGCACTCGATGCCGCTGACTTCGGCGGCCTCCGCCCATTCACCCCGCCGCATGTGCATTTCGGCGTGGTTGATGCCGAATCCCTTGACCCGGATCACCACCTCGCCGTCTCTGGGCACCGGCTTGGGGATATCGGTGTAGACCAAGCTGTCGAGTCCCCCGAATCGCTGCAAAATGATTGCGCGCATCGTGTTTTCGCCAGCCGTCTCGCGCACCACGGCCGGGGCGCTAGGTATCTTGCCGACGTCCCTCGCGATGGTATCCACGGCGTCCCCTCCCAGGCCGAATGGGTTGTTTATCCCACTATTATGGGCTACGCATCCCAGAGATGTCCAGTGTGGCGGGGGTCAGGCTGTGGACTCGGGCCGCGCGGACCAGCGTCGCCCCTTCGGGACGAACGCGGCGACATACTCGACCGCGGCAGTCAGCGCGGCGCGCATCGGCTCCGGTTCGCCCGTGGCGTGGGTGATCATGGCGCCGCCCTGGTGGGCGATGACCAGAGACGCCGCCAAGTGCCGCGGTTCGGCGTCGGAACGCAGCGCACCCCGCCGGCGCATGGAAGTCAGTCCATCGGTGAAGATCTCGATCCACTCGTCGTAACCGCGGGCGACGTCGTCATGAATCTCGCTGTCGGCGTCGATCAGTTCCCCGGCCAGCGAGCCGTAGACGCACCCGCCGAGTCGGTAGACGGTGTCGATGTCGTCCAGGCACGCATCGGCCCATGCATGCAGGGCATCGACGCTGTCGAGCGCGCCCATGCGGGCCTGGGTGTGAAACGTTCGCACGTCGCGACGACGACTGGCGATGACCTGGCGGATGAGATCGCGCTTGTCGTGGAAATAGTGGGTGATCTGCGATCCGCTCACTTCGGCGCGGGTGCGCACCTCGTCGATGCTGGCATTGGCCACTCCGCGTTCGAAGACGACAGCGGCCGCCGTGTCGACGATGCGGCTTCGGGTGGCCAGACCCTTCTGTGTCAACCGTGGCGCCTGTGCGTCGCCGGTCGGCGGGGACGTGCGCCGGGTGCGCACCCGCCGGGGCGGCCGGAGTGCGCGTTCGGCGGGATCGGTGGCGAACATCCGTAGATAGTTAACGGCGAATCGCGTCGCATCGGCGTGCGGCCACTCCGCTCGATATGTAAAGGCCAGCGTGCCGCCGCCCTGATGAGCGCAGACCATCACCGCTGCCAGCGCGTGGGGTTCGGCTCCGCGGACCAGGAGGCGGTTGTCCTTCATGCGCGCGATGGCCTGCTCGAAGAGCGCGATCCACTGCCGGTATCCGTCGGCCAGGGCCGCGCGCGTGGCGTCGTCGGACTTGGCCAGTTGTGCGGCGAGAGCGTGATACGTAGGCGTGCCGGTGTACTCGATACGGCGCAGGTAGCGCATGTTGAGATCCAGCCAGCGCTCGTAATCGTCGAACGTGTCCAGGTCCCCGAGCTTGGGTTGGCGGTGGAAGTCGAGCACGACGCCGATCTGCCGGCTGATCACGGCCCGGATCAACGCACGCTTGTCGGTGAAGTAGTGCGCCAGTTGGGAACCGCTCACCGAGGCGGCCTTGCGCACGTTGTCCATGTTGAATGCCGCCAGGCCCTCCGCGACGATCAACTCGGCCGTCGCCAGGACGATCCGGTCGCGGGTGGCGCGGCCCTTGGCGGTCAACCGCTGTTCGACGTCCGGATCGGCCATCGCGACAGGCTAACCCGCAACAGGTGACGGTTATGGGATATTCAGCCCATTGATCGCCTCACGCGGCCATGCGGTGTCCGGACAGGAACGTCTGGATCAGTTCGGCAACCTCGGCTTGCGCCGACTCGAGCAGGAAGTGGCCGCCGTCGAGCAGGTGGACTTCGGCGTGCGGCAGATCCGTGGTGAAGGCCGTTGCGCCCGCCGGCCCGAATATCTCATCCCCGCGCCCCCACACCGCGAGCAGCGGAACACCCGAGGCGCGGAAGTACTCGTGCAGGCGCGGGTACATCGGTGCGTTGGTCGCATAGTCGCGGAAAAGCTTGAGCTGCACCAGATCGTTGCCCGGCCGGGAGATCAGCGCGAAATCGTGATGCCACGATTCGGGATCCACCAGCGTCTCGTCAGGCACCCCGGTCAGGTACTGCCAACGGGTGGCTTCCAGGGTGAGAAACTGCCGCACCGCCGCCTCGTTGTCCGGATTCGGGTCCTCTTGATACGCCCAGACCGTCCGCCAGAAGCTCTCGACGAAACCCGCGTCGTAGCCGTTGCCGTTCTGGCTGATGATCGCTGTGATCGCGGACGGATTGCGCAGTGCCAGGCGCCACCCGATCGGTGCGCCGTAGTCCTGCACGTACATGGCGTATCGGTCGATACCCAGGGTGTGCAGCAGTCCTTCGGTGAGATCGGCGAGGGCGTCGAAGGTGTAGTCGAACTCGTCGACGGCGGGCGCGTCGGACAGTCCGAAGCCCAGATGGTCCGGTGCCACCACGTGGAAGCGGTCGGCAAGTTCCGGGATGAGATTGCGGAACATGTACGAGCTGGTCGGAAAGCCATGCAGCAGAACAACTGTGGGCTGATCCGGGTCGCCGGCCTCGCGGTAGAACAGACGGTGACCGTCGACGGTGCGGTAACGGTGGTGAACGGTCGGCATGGCGCGCTCCCTGAAGCAGTTTTGGGTTATATAACCCATTATGCACCTGCGGATCTCAGATGCAACCATTGATCGCGCGGCTAGGTAACCCCTATTATGGGTTGATCAACCCACTCTTTGATGCCGCGCTGAGGCCACGAGGAGGCACGGAGGGGCAAGCTGGTGTCTGTCAACGTCGGCATGCCCCGCGATGTGCAGTGGAACGACAAAACCGTTCACACCGGTATCTGGAAGAGTCCGGTCGCCGGGCCGGTGATGGCGCGCCGTCTCAATCTCGACGGCGACGGCCAGGGTGATCTCGGTGGTCACGGCGGCGAGCAGCGCGCCGTACTCGTGTACCAGACCGAGTCGTACGACTACTGGGCGGACTATCTGGCCCGAGATGACTTGCGGCCGGGCCACTTCGGTGAAAACCTCACGGTCTCCGGCCTCGCCGACCACGAGGTGTGCATCGGTGACCGCTACCGCATCGGGCATGCGGAATTCGAGGTTACCCAGCCGCGCGTCACCTGTTTCCGGGTGGGCATTCGACTGGGTGACGAGCGAATTCCGAATCTTCTCGTCGCACAGCGTCGTCCGGGCTTCTACTGCCGGGTCATCACAGAAGGCGACGTGCAGGCCGGCGATGACATCGTGCTGACCCGTCGCGGCCGCCACCGGCTCAGTGTGGCCGACGTCGATGCGCTGCTCTACCTGCCGAACCGCAACATCGAGCACTTGCGCAACGCCGTCGACGTCCCTGAGCTGAGTCCCGGATGGCAACAATCCTTCGCCGAGATGCTGGCTGCGCAAGACGGTGCAAGCTCCGTGGCGAAGGCCGCGCCGGGTGGTTTCCGCCGACTGAAAGTCACTGCCACAAGACGGGAAACGTCTTCCGTCCTCTCGATTCGGTTGACCTCCGAGGACGGAACTCCGCTTCCCCCTGCGCTTCCGGGTCAGTATCTGACCGTGCGTATACCCGGTGAGACACCACAGGTGCGCAGCTACTCCCTGTCCGGTGACCCGGGCGCCGCCGATTACCGCATCAGCGTCAAACGCGAGGAACACGGAGCGGTGAGCCGATGGTTGCACAGTCACGTCAAGCCGGGTGTTGTCCTCGAAGTCGCCGCGCCCCGGGGCGAATTCTGCCTCATTGCCGATGACAAGCCGGTGCTGTTGATCTCTGCCGGCATCGGCGCGACTCCGGTCCTGGCCATGCTGCATGCGCTGTCTGGCAGCGGCGCCCGCCTCTGGTGGCTGCACACCACAAGGAATCGAGCGACCGAGGCGTTCGCGGCGGAAGTCGCGAACCTGATCGACGGGCTGCCGAACGCGTCTTATCGGGTGTTTTACACCGAAACGCGGCAGCGGCTCGACGCGCGGGCGCTCGCCGAGCTGGACTTGCCGCTCGACGGCACCGCATATCTCTGTGGGCCGGCATCGTTCATGGCCGATATGCGGGCTGCGCTGATAGCGACCGGGTTCGCACCGGGCAATATCCACAGCGAACTGTTCGGCGCCCGGACGCCGATCAGCCCTGGCGTGGTCGATGCGGCGGGCCGGCCGCCGCACCAACCGGCCGGCGAACCCGGCGCCGGGCCGGCCATCACCTTCGCCCGCAGCGGGTTGACGGTCAACTGGTCAGCGCGGTACGGCTCGATCCTGGAGATCGCCGAAGCATGTGACGTGCCAACGCGTTTTTCGTGCCGCAGCGGGGTATGCCACGTCTGCGTCACCAGCGTGGTCGCGGGCACGACGACGTATATCCAGCCTCCCTTGGAGTCGCCCGGACCCGGCGAGGTGCTGGTCTGCTCGGCCGCCCCGGCGAGCGACCTGGTGCTGGACCTGTAACTACCGCGCGAACGAGGTCTCGCCGCCGGTGACGTTGAAGATCGAACCGTTGACGTAGCTGGCGTCCGGGGAGACGAGAAAGACCACCGCACTGGCGATTTCGTCGGCGTCGGCGATACGGCGCAATGCGGTCACCCCGGCCAGCTTCTCCAGGAGGCCGGGAGTGGCCTCCGTTCCGGGAGTGTCGGTGGGGCCGGCTGCCACGGCGTTGACCCGAACGCCCGATTCGCCGAACTCGTCGGCCCACACCTTGGTCAGCAGCTCCAGGGCGGCCTTCGTGGCGCCATAAATTCCGCCTTTGCGCTTGGGTGCCGAGGCGGCGAGGGTGCTGATGTTGACGATGGCACCGCGGCCCCGATCGGCCATGCCCGGCGCCAATTCCTGCACCAGGATGTACGGGGCGCGCATGTTGACGTTGACGTGCTCGTCGAAGACGTCGTCATCGGTGTCGACCGTGTCCCCGAAAATGAAGACGCCGGCGTTGTTGATCAGAATGTCGACGGGACCGGCTTCGGCCGCCAGTCGACGCACCTGGGCGGCATCGCTGAGCTCAGCGGCGACGAAACGTGCGGTAGCGCCGCCGCTTTCGATCTGCCGCACCACCTCGTCGCCACGCTCCGCACTGCGCCCATGCACCACCACCTCGGCCCCACGCTGCGCGAGCTGCAGCGCTATGGCCCGGCCGATTCCGGACGTGGCGCCGGTGACCAGGGCCCGGTAGCCGCCGAACGAGGTCACGGGGTTCAGTCTCGGGGCGCGGTGAGCGCGACCGATGCCTCGGCCGTGTAGCACAGGAAGGTCAGCGTCTCCTGCAGGTAGAGCTGCACGGTGTCGGCGTCGTGACTGAGGTAGCCGATCGACACGTCGGTGCCCAGCTGCAGATCGAAATCACCACCGCGAGTGGTCAACACGAAGGCGCCGTCGATGGCCGGCGCCCAGATGATGTCGCCGTCGACCAGCCGGTTCAAGTGCTCGAGGATCGGATATCCGTGTTCGGTGGTCTCGCTCACCTTCGTGTATGCCTCGGCCGGGATATGGCGCGGGTCGTTTGGCAGGGTCAGGGGCGGGTTGGAGCTGGCACTGCGGATGCCCTGGATCGACGCCGGGGCGTAGCCCTCGAAGATGCCGCGGTCCTCCACGAACGCCAGCTTCTTGGCGGCCACCTTCACCGGCTCCCAATCCGAGTCGTTGGAGCCGCGCTCGACGTCGTCGATCTCGTTGCGAGACAAGGTGAACGGGACCCGTAGCCGGACCAGCGGGCGGCTGTCGCGCAGGTGCGCGATCACGCCGTCGGTAGGCGATTCCAGGTCGATCAGGCGGCCGGTGCTGACGGCTGCCGTCACCGGGCCGCCGGGCTCGCTGACGTCCACCACGCGCCGGCCGGCGATGTGCCGCTTGAATGTCCGTGCTGCCTCTACTTCGATCTCCGCCCAGGCGGCTTCGGTGATCGGCGCCAGGTCGCGGTACAGGTTGTTCATCGAGAGGGTCCTTTCAGGCTGCCGATCGAAAGTGAGCCGTCATGTGAGGCCGGAGTCGCGGCCGGGGCCGGGGCCGGGGTTTGCGGCAGGGGCGGCGGATGGTCGAGGAAGTCGACGGTGGGGGAGAAGAACAGCCCGCCGGTCACCGCGGTGGAGAAATCCAGGACGCGGTCGGTGTTGCCGGGTGGATCACCGAGGAACATGTTGCGCAGCAGACGTTCGGTGACCGACGGGGTACGCGAATATCCGATGAAGTAGGTGCCGTACTCACTCTTGCCCACCTCACCGAAGGGCATGTTGTGCCGCACGATCTTCAGTTCGGTGCCGTCCTCGTCGGTGATCACGTTGAGCGCGATGTGGGAGTTGGCGGGTTTGACGTCGTCACCCAACTCGATGTCTTCCAGCTTGGTGCGTCCGATCACCCGCTCCTGCTCGGTCACCGAGAGCGAATCCCAGGACGTCATATCGTGGACGTACTTCTGCACGTGCACGTAGCACGAGCCGGTGAAATCGGGGTCCTCGTCTCCGACGGTGGTCGAGCTGACGGCGATCGGGCCGTCGGGATTCTCGGTGCCGTCCACGAACCCGAGGAGGTCGCGGTTGTCGAAGAACCGGAAGCCGTGGACCTCGTCGACCACCGTGACGGCGCCGGCCATCCCCTTGAGGATGCGCCCGGCCAGTTCGAAGCACACATCCATGGACTCCGCGCGGAGATGGAACAACAGATCGCCGGGGGTGGCTGGCGCGGTGTGGCGCGGCCCCGTCAATTCGGTGAAGGGATGCAACTCGGCGGGACGTGGGCCGGAGAACAACCGGTCCCAGGCGTCGGAGCCGATCGAGGTGATCGCCGACAGTCTCTTGGTCGGGTCGCGAAACCCTATCGCCCGCACCAACCCGGAGATGTCGGGCAGCGCATCGTGTACCGCCTCCTCGCCGCCGTCGTTGATGGTGGCTACCAGAAATATCGCGGCTGGCGTCAACGGAGCCAGTATGGGCTGCGGCTGCACGGCGGGCACAGGCAAGACCCTAACGCCCTTGCGCGAGGAGCGGTGCTTAACCTGGCTGTATGGTGGCCACCGCCTCGGGTCTGGGTGAATTCATCGATGCGTCCCCGTCGCCGTTCCACGCGTGCGCCACGGCGGCCGCCCGGTTGATCGACGCCGGATACACCGAACTCAGCGAGGTGGATCGCTGGCCCGATCAGCCGGGCCGCTACTTCACCGTGCGGGCCGGCTCGCTGATCGCCTGGTGTGCGCCCGCGAGTCTGATGCCGTTCCGGATCGTCGGCGCCCACACGGACAGCCCGAACCTCCGGGTCAAGCAGCACCCTGACCGCAGCGTGGCCGGCTGGAAGGTCGTGGCGCTGGAGCCCTACGGCGGTGCGTGGCTGAACTCCTGGCTGGACCGCGACCTCGGCATCAGTGGGCGGTTGTCGGTGCGCGACGGCAGCGGGGTCAGCCACCGCCTGGTCCGGATCGACGAGCCGATTCTGCGGGTTCCCCAGCTGGCCATCCACCTGGCTGAGGACCGCAAGTCGGTGACGCTGGACCCGCAGCGGCACCTCAACGCGGTGTGGGGCGTCGGTGACGCGTCGTTCGTCAGGTATGTCGCTGAGCAGGCCGGAGTGGATCCGGACGAGGTGTTGTCCGCGGACCTGATGACCCATGACCTGACACCGTCGACCGTGGTCGGCGCCGACGGCAGCCTGCTCAGCGCACCGCGGCTGGACAACCAGGCCAGCTGTTATGCGGGACTGGAAGCCCTGCTGGCCCAGACGCCGGACGCGTTCTGCCCGGTGCTGGTGCTCTTCGACCACGAAGAGGTGGGCTCGACGTCCGACCACGGCGCACAGTCCAACCTGTTGAGCACCGTCCTGGAACGAATCGTGCTGGCCGCCGGCGGCAACCGCGAAGACTTCCTGCGGTTACTGCCCGCCTCGATGCTGGCGTCCGCCGACATGGCGCACGCGACGCACCCCAACTACCCGGAGCGCCACGAGCCGGGACACCAGATCGCGGTCAACGCGGGCCCGGTGCTGAAGGTGCACCCGAACCTGCGCTATGCCACCGACAGCCGCACCGCCGCGGCATTCGCCATTGCCTGCGAGCAGGCGGGGGTACCCCTACAACGCTACGAGCACCGGGCGGACCTGCCGTGCGGATCGACGATCGGACCGATGGCTTCGGCGCAAACCGGTATTCCGACGGTGGACGTCGGCGCCGCCCAGTTGGCCATGCACTCGGCGCGGGAGTTGATGGGCGCGCACGATGTCGGTGCGTATGCGGCTGCACTGCAGGCATTTCTGGCGCCCGAGGCATAAAGTCGGCTGCATGGCACTCAATGTGGAGATGGTCACTTTCGACTGCGCCGATCCGGTGACGCTGGCCGGCTGGTGGGCCGAGCACTTCGGCGGAAAGACGCACGAGTTGATGCCCGGTGAGTTCATCGCCGTGATACGTCCGGAGGGGCCGCGGCTCGCCTTTCAGAAGGTGGCCGAACCGACCCCCGGGAAGAACCGGGTCCATCTGGATTTCGGCGCCGAGGATATGGACGCCGAAGTCGCCCGACTGACCGCCGCCGGCGCCAGCGAGGTCGAGCGGCACAGCTTCGGCGACAACTTCCACTGGGTGGTGCTCGCCGATCCGGAGGGCAACCAGTTCTGCGTCGCCGGCACCTGAGGCGGGAACCTAGACTGTCGGGGTGACGAGCCCCCACGTGACTGACACCGTCGAGCACGCCGCAACCAGCCCCGACCAGCCGCAACCGTTCCACGAACTGGGCCTCAAAGACGACGAGTACCAGCGGATCCGCGAGATTCTCGGCCGCCGGCCCACCGACACCGAGCTCGCGATGTACTCGGTGATGTGGAGCGAGCACTGCTCCTACAAGTCTTCCAAGGTCCACCTGCGCTATTTCGGTGAGACCACCACCGAGGAGATGCGCACCGGCATGCTGGCCGGCATCGGCGAGAACGCGGGCGTCGTCGACATCGGCGACGGCTGGGCGGTCACCTTCAAGGTCGAATCGCACAACCACCCGTCCTACGTGGAGCCCTACCAGGGCGCGGCCACCGGCGTCGGCGGCATCGTCCGCGACATCATGGCCATGGGTGCCCGGCCGGTCGCGGTCATGGACCAGCTCCGCTTCGGTGCCGCCGACGCGCCCGACACCCGCCGGGTGCTCGACGGGGTGGTCCGCGGCATCGGTGGCTACGGAAACTCGCTGGGGCTGCCCAACATCGGCGGGGAAACCGTTTTCGACGCCTGTTATGCCGGCAACCCGCTGGTGAATGCGTTGTGCGTCGGCGTGCTACGGCAGGAAGATCTGCACCTGGCGTTCGCCTCCGGCACCGGCAACAAGATCATCCTGTTCGGGGCGCGTACCGGGCTCGACGGCATCGGCGGGGTCTCGGTGCTGGCCTCGGACACCTTCAGCGCCGACGGGGGAGCGGAGAATTCGCGCAAGAAGCTGCCGTCGGTGCAGGTCGGTGACCCGTTCATGGAGAAGGTGCTCATCGAGTGCTGCCTCGAGCTCTACGCCGCCGGCCTGGTGATCGGCATCCAGGACCTTGGCGGTGCCGGATTATCCTGTGCCACATCGGAGTTGGCCTCGGCCGGGGACGGCGGGATGGCGATCGACCTGGACGCGGTGCCGTTGCGCGCCAAGGAGATGACGCCCGCCGAGATCCTCTGCAGCGAATCGCAAGAGCGGATGTGCGCGGTGGTCGCGCCGGAGAACGTCGACGCGTTCATGGACGTGTGCCGCAAGTGGGAGGTGCTGGCCACCGTCATCGGCGAGGTCACCGACGGGGACCGGCTCCGCATCACCTGGCACGGTGAGACCGTCGTAGACGTGCCGCCGCGCACCGTGGCCCACGAGGGACCGGTGTACGAGCGGCCGGTCACCCGTCCCGACACGCAGGACGCGTTGAACGCGGATTCCTCCAAAAAGCTGCCCCGGCCGGTCTCCGGCGACGAACTGCGCGCGACTTTGCTTGCGCTGCTTGACAGTCCGCATCTGTGCAGTCGGGCGCTGATCACCGAGCAGTACGACCGGTACGTGCGCGGCAACACGGTCCTCGCCGAACACGCGGACGGCGGAGTGCTGCGCATCGACGAAGCGACCGGGCGTGGCATCGCCCTGTCCACCGACGCGTCGGGGCGCTACACCAAACTGGATCCGTACACCGGTGCGCAACTCGCCCTCGCCGAGGCCTACCGCAATGTGGCTGTCACCGGTGCCACCCCGGTCGCGGTGACGAACTGCCTCAACTTCGGCTCGCCGGAGGACCCAGGCGTGATGTGGCAATTCTCCCAGGCGGTGCGGGGTCTGGCGGATGGTTGTGCCGCGCTGGGCATTCCGGTCACCGGGGGCAACGTCAGCTTCTACAACCAGACCGGGTCGACGGCAATTCTGCCGACCCCGGTCGTCGGTGTGCTCGGTGTGATCGACGATGTCAGCCGGCGCATCCCCACCGGCATGGGCACCGAACCGGGAGAGAGCCTGTTGTTGCTCGGCGATACCCGCGACGAATTCGACGGTTCGGTATGGGCGCAGGTGACGGCCGATCACCTGGGCGGGCTACCTCCGGCGGTCGACCTGCAACGCGAGAAGCTGCTGGCCGAGGTGCTGGCCGCGGGCTCTCGCGACGGCCTGATCAGCGCCGCGCACGATCTGTCCGAAGGCGGACTGGCCCAGGCCGTCGTCGAATCGGCGCTGGCGGGTGAAACCGGTTGCCGCATTGTGCTTCCCGAGAATGCGGATCCGTTTGTGGCGCTGTTCTCCGAGTCGGCCGGCCGGGCGCTGGTTGCGGTGCCGCGCACCGAAGAGAGCAGGTTCACCTCGATGTGTGCGGCCCGGGGACTGCCGGCCGCCCGCATCGGCGTCGTCGATCAGGCATCGGACGCCATCGAGGTGCAGGGGCTGTTCACGGTGTCGCTGGCCGAACTGCGAGCGACCTCCGAGGCGGTGCTGCCGCGATTCTTCGGTTAAGGCTTCGCGCACTGGGTTTGGCCGCTGTCCTGGTCGGCTGGAGCTTCGCCGGCCCGCGGTTGCCGGCTGCGTACCGCACACCGGTGCAGGCAGCCGGCGGCACCGTGTTGGCCCTGACGACGCGGGCGCCGTTGGGATTTCGCCCACCACGGGTGTGGGCCGGGGTGCGGCTGGGTTCGTCGGCGGCAGCGCTGGTGGCGGTCACGATCGCGGCGATGACGCCCGTTCCCCGGGTGCGACTGTCCATGTCAGCGCGCGACGTGCCGGCGTCGGTGCCGGGCTGGCTGGGCTGGCAGATACCGGTCGGCACGGTGTGGGCCGAGGAGGCCGCCTTTCGCGGTGCGCTGGGCGGCGCGGCCCGGCAGGCCTTCGGTGTCGCGGGTGGACGGCTGCTGCAGGCCGGCGCGTTCGGTCTGTCCCACATCGCCGACGCTCGATCGGCGGGCGAACCGTTGCTGCCCATCGTGGTGGTGACCGGCTTGGCGGGCTGGTTGTTCGGCTGGTTGGCCGAGCGCAGCGGCAGCCTGCTGGCGCCGATCCTCGTGCACCTGGCCATCAACGAGGCGGGCGCGATCGCCGTGGTGGCCGTACAGCGCCGAAAGTGGAACGGCTCACACGGCGCGCGATCGGGCGCGTGACGCCCTACACTTGTTAATTGCTTGTTAAATACCCAGCTAGAGGGGGCGCCGGTGCACAGACTCAGGGCCGCGGAGCACCCGCGGCCGGACTATGTACTTCTGCACATCAGCGACACCCACCTGTTGGGCGGGGACGGTCCGCTGTATGGCGACGTCGATGCCGACGGCCGGTTGGGTGAGCTTCTCGGACAGCTGAACGACTCGGGGGTGCGCCCCGACGCCATCGTCTTCACCGGTGATCTCGCCGACAAGGGGGAGCCCGCCGCCTATCGCAAGCTTCGCGACCTGGTTGAGCCGTTCGCGGCCGACCTCGGCGCCGAACTCGTCTGGGTGATGGGCAACCACGACGACCGGGCGGAACTGCGCCGACTGCTGCTGGACGAAGTGCCGTCCATGGCTCCGGTCGACCATGTGCGCAGGATCGACGGACTGCGCATCATCACCCTCGACACCTCGGTGCCGGGTTACCACCACGGCGAAATCCGGCCGGCTCAATTGGATTGGCTTGCACAGGAACTGGCGACACCGGCGCCCGACGGCACGATACTGGCCCTGCACCACCCACCGATTCCCAGCGTGCTGGACATGGCCGTCACCGTGGAACTGCGCGACCAGGCCCCACTGGGACGGGTGCTGAAGGGCAGCGACGTCCGCGCCATCCTGGCCGGGCACCTGCACTACTCGACGAATGCCACCTTCGCCGGGATTCCGGTCTCGGTCGCCTCGGCCACCTGCTACACCCAGGACCTCACCGTCGCCGTCGGCGGGACCCGCGGCCGGGACGGCGCGCAGGCCTGCAACCTGGTGCACATCTACCCGGAAACCGTTGTGCACTCGGTCATCCCGCTGGGCGGCGGAAACACCGTCGGCACGTTCGTCTCCCCCGGCCAGGCGCAGCGCAACATCGCCGAAGCCGGCATCTTCATCGAGCCGTCCCGGCGCGACTCGCTTTTCAAGCACCCTCCGATGGCACTGACGTCGACGGCACCGCAAGGTCGGGGCGACTGACCCCGGCCGGAACCTTCTCCCAGGGTGCGGGAATCGGAAAATACCGCTCCAGGAAGTCGATGACCCGTTCGGCGCGTTCGGCGGCGGAGACTTCGGGAAAGCTGCTGTCGTTGAGGCAGAAGAAGTGGTGCCGGCGATTCTTGCGCAGCTCGGGCAGCAGGCTCAGGCCCGCCCGGGTGGTCGTGTTCACGTAGCGGACTCTGGCCTTCTCCTGCGGAACAGCGCGACCGGTCAGCAACGCGTAGTAGTGATAAAACGAATTCGTCACCGAGATGTCGGTGCAGGAGCGAAATGCGCTGGCCTGCGTGCGGGCGAACTCGTCGGGAAATTCGCGCTCCATCTCCAGCAGGATGCTCTTGCGCAGCGGCACCGCGGTGTGTTCGAGATGGCGGGTGATGAGCTGCCCGAACCGCTCCACGAGCAATTGCCGGTTCACCCGGGCGGCGTTCTCGAAGCCGCTGCGGCCGGGGTGGTTGGCGCCCAGTCCGATTCGGGTATCGGCTTCGATGAACCTGCTGACCCCGCCGGGGGAGAAGAACATGCTGGGCCGCAGCGGGCGGCCGAAGAACATGTCGTCATTGGAGTACAGGAAATGCTCGCTGAGGTCGGCGATGTGGTGCAGCTGGCTCTCCACCGCGTGCGAATTGTAGGTCGGTAGCGCAGCCGGATCTGAAAAGTGTTCGATCGCAGGGACAATGGTGATCTTCGGGTGTTCGGCGAGCCAGGCCGGCGGCGCCGAATCCGTCGCGATGAAGATGCGGCGGATCCATGGGGCGAACATGTTCACCGAGCGCAGCGCGTATTTCAGTTCGTCGATCTGGCGGATGCGGGCCTCGGCATCGTCGCCTTCACCCACCACGTGTCCGGACAACCGGGCGGCCCGCTGGGCGCGGAACTCCGGGTCACTGCCGTCGACCCAGGAGAAGACCAGGTCGATGTCGAACGTCACGTCGCCGGCGTGCGGGGTGAACATGCCTTCCAGCGTCGGCCACTTATAGCCGTGGAGTTTGACGGTCGCGGGGGTGATTTCGTCGCGCGGGAGCACCCTGCGGGTCAGTGAGTTCTCCACCGGGCATCCGATGGCGTTCTCGTCGAACGACCAGAACTGCAGATCGACACCGAATGCCGGGCCGTAGCGGAATCCGCCGGGCGCAATCCTGCGCCGGTATACCCGCAGGACGCGCGGATCGGGCGAGGTGGACAGCCTGCCACCCGCAAGAAGCACCTGTCCGTCAACACTTTTCGCGTACATCGGTTCGGTGGCGCAGGCAACCGCCAAGGCCTGTTCGACGGCCGCGCGCAACCGGATATCGACGGCGAGGATCGGGCGATCCTTGTGATCGCGGACCAGAAGGTAGGGAATACCGTTCCGGGCCAACGTTTTTCGGAGAAAAACCAGATCCTCGATCTGTGCCTCATGCGGTGTGAGACTGGCCTCCACGCGCGCGATCCGGCCTCGACGGTTCACCGTAACGGGCGAACCGGGGACGGACCGGTCGCCGTCGCTGGAAAAAATTTTTGGCACCGGACCACCACCTCAGGTCGAAGTCACCCCAACATCCGCAGAATCCCACACTTGTGCCGGGATCGCGCGTCGGAGTGATAACTGTTGCAGGACAGTCGATTTAGTCTGGTTCCGATACCTGGACTTAACGGTCAGTTCACCTTGACGTCATGTGGATCGGCGAACCCGTGATCCGGCGGTGCGACGTCGCCGTCAGGGGTTGATGGTGTAGTCGCCGATCTGCCGGCCCCATACATAGTCGAGAAACATCGGTGAACCGATCTCGAAATGGTTGTAGGGAGCCAGGTCATAACCTGCGTCCATCACCAGATACGGAGCGGGCCACAGGTCCCTGGTGATCTTCTGCCAGCAGCCCGGTTTCCCGCCGGGGCCACCCCTGGTGTTGGTCCGGGGCAGGTTCTCGGGGTAGATGTACGGGCCCGGTGCTCCCGTGATGGCGCCCGCCGAGGTTGCCCCGAGTGCGTAGCCGTTGAACCCGAGCGCATTGCGGATCCTGGGCGCCACTTCGTCGTAGTTGCGGATCGTGCACACGATCTCGGGGCTGTACTCGTCGAGCAGCTGCGCCGTGGGAATGAGGTCGGCGGCTCCCCGTGCCAGGTAGGGCCCGGCGCGCTCGAACACCGGGGTCGCGGTGTCGGCGAATCCGGCGGCGGCCAGCAGCGCGGCGTCGAGATCGTTGCGCTGCTGACTGACGGTGTGTGCCGTGGTGCTCGCCGCGTCGAGCGCCGCCAGCAGCTCCGGTGCGGCGTCGGCGTAGATGTCACCCAGAGCCGCCAGGCGCTGCACGTCCAGGCGGGCCGCAGGCAATTGCGGGTTCAGGTCGTCGAGGATCGCGTTTCCGTTGGTCAGTGAGGTGCCGAACTTGTCGCCCAGCCCCGCCAGTGCCAGGCCGGCCGCGTTGAGCGTCAGATTGAGCTTGACCGGATCGACCTTCTCGGCGATGGCGGTCAGGGTCTGGAACAGTGTGTTGAATTCGGTGGTCACCTTCGTCGCATCGATCACGATCGACGGCGTGATATGTTGCGGCGCCGGTTCTTTCGGCGAGCTGAGCGACACGTATTTGTTGCCGAATACGGTGGTCGCCTTGATCTCGGCGGCGACGTTGGCCGGAATCTGCGGGATGTACTTGGGGAAGATGTCGAGGACCAGCTGGGCTGCCGGGACGCCGTCGCGGCTGATCTCGGAGATGGCGCCCACCCGGCCGATCTGCACGCCGTTGTAGGTGACCTTCGCGCCCGGATCCATCACCAGGCCCGCCCGGGGGGCTACCATCGTCAGCTTCGTCTTCGGGGTGAAGTTCCCGCGGAACTGCCAGTACAGCGCGCCCAGGACAAGCGTCAGCGCCACCAGCGCGACAAGGCCGATGGTCCGGTACGGTGGCCGCGCGCCCGAGCGACGACGCTCCATGATTCTGAGACCCTAGGGTATGGCCGCCCGTCAGAAAGCCGATCCGGCAAAGACACGGCAGGCCGTGTCGGCGATCGCCGACTGGCTGCGCGACGAAACCCACCCGATGCCCGAGCGGGCCGCCCTCGCCGCCGCTGTCCGTCTCACGGCCCGGACCCTGGCCGACCTGGCTCCCGGTGCCAGCGTGGAGGTGCGGATACCGCCGTTCGTCGCAGTGCAATGCGTTTCCGGTCCCCGGCACACCCGCGGCACGCCGCCCAATGTGGTGGAAACCGATCCGCGCACGTGGCTGATGGTGGCAACGGGGCTGATGGGGTTCGGCGACGCTGCCAACGGCGGCGCCCTGACTCTTTCGGGGTCACGTGCGTGTGAAATAGAACACTGGATGCCGTTGTTGCGTTTAACGCCTTGACCTCTACTGACCTGGAGTTTGTCGGGCGACACGCCCATCTTGTCCACCGCAACACGCGGTTCGGCATTGCGCAGGCCGCCCGCGGTGCCCGTAGACTCCGTAGACGTCACTAACCGCGCCCTAGGGAGCCGCCACGCCGTGACCGCGCAGCAGCCCGAAGAAGATTTCAGTTCGCCTCGTGAAGAGTGTGGTGTATTCGGGGTCTGGGCCCCGGGTGAAGATGTCGCCAAGCTCACCTACTACGGCCTGTACGCCTTGCAGCACCGCGGCCAGGAAGCCGCGGGCATCGCCGTGGCCGACGGATCCCAGGTGCTGGTTTTCAAAGACCTCGGCCTGGTCAGTCAGGTGTTCGACGAGCAGACGCTGGCCGCCATGGAGGGTCACGTCGCTATCGGGCACTGCCGCTACTCCACCTCCGGTGACACCACCTGGGAGAACGCCCAGCCGGTTTTCCGCAATACCGCCGCGGGCACCGGAGTTGCGTTGGGGCACAACGGAAATCTGGTCAACGCCGCCGAGCTGATGGCGCGCGCCCGCGACGAGGGCCTGATCGCCAAGCGGGCACCTGCCCCGGCGACCACCGACTCCGACATTCTCGGTGCGCTGCTGGCTCACGGAGCGGCCGACTCCAGCCTGGAACAGGCTGCGCTGGAACTGCTGCCGACCGTGCGCGGCGCGTTCTGTCTGACATTCATGGACGAAAACACGCTGTACGCCTGCCGCGACCCGCACGGCGTGCGGCCGCTGTCTCTGGGACGGCTGGATCGCGGCTGGGTGGTGGCTTCGGAAACCGCTGCCCTCGACATCGTCGGCGCGTCGTTCGTGCGGGACATCGAGCCGGGCGAACTGCTGGCGATCGACGCCGACGGGGTGCGTTCCACCCGCTTCGCCAACCCGACCCCCAAGGGCTGCATTTTCGAGTACGTCTACCTGGCCCGGCCGGACAGCACGATCGGAGGCCGGTCGATCCACGGTGCCCGGCTGGACATCGGCCGCCAGCTGGCGCGCGAGTCCGCGGTCGACGCCGACCTGGTCATCGGCGTGCCCGAGTCCGGCACACCGGCCGCGGTGGGCTACGCGCAGGAATCCGGCATCCCGTACGGGCAGGGCCTGATGAAGAACGCCTACGTCGGGCGCACCTTCATCCAGCCGTCGCAGACGATCCGTCAGCTCGGCATCCGGCTCAAGCTGAACCCGCTCAAAGAGGTGATCCGCGGTAAGCGGCTCATCGTGGTCGACGACTCGATCGTGCGCGGCAACACCCAGCGCGCCCTGGTCCGCATGCTGCGCGAAGCCGGGGCCGTGGAAGTGCACGTCCGGATCGCCTCGCCGCCGGTCAAGTGGCCCTGCTTCTACGGCATCGACTTTCCGTCCCCGGCCGAGCTGATCGCCAACGCCGTCGAGGACGAAGGGGAGATGCTCGAAGCGGTTCGGCACGCCATCAATGCCGACACGCTCGGCTACATCTCGCTGCGGGGTCTGATCGCGGCCACCGAGCAGCCCGCGTCGCGGCTGTGCACGGCCTGCTTCGACGGCACTTATCCGATCGAACTGCCCAGCGAGAGCGCGCTGGGCAAGAACGTCATCGAGCACATGCTGGCCAACGCCGCGCGCGGCGCCGGCCTGAGCGACCTGGCCGCCGCCCAGGACGCGCCGGACGTTCCGGTAGGGCGCTGACGCAGGCTCTGGGTAGGTAACCGTTACCGGCGGTGCCTGCCGACCGGTAGCCTTTATCGCGATGACGGATCCCGAACTGAGCGCCAAACGCGGCGCGGGCAACCAGGGCATCACCTACGCATCGGCCGGGGTGGACATAGAAGCCGGTGACCGCGCTGTCGACTTGTTCAAGCCGCTGGCGTCCAAGGCCACCCGACCCGAGGTGCGCGGAGGGCTCGGCGGCTTCGCCGGGTTGTTCGCCTTACGCGGTGATTACCGCGAACCGGTGCTCGCTGCCTCCACCGACGGCGTCGGCACCAAGCTGGCGGTCGCCCAGGCGATGGACAAGCACGACACCGTGGGCCTCGACCTGGTCGCGATGGTCGTCGACGACCTCGTCGTCTGCGGTGCCGAACCGCTCTTCCTGCAGGACTACATCGCGGTCGGCCGCACCGTCCCGGAGCGGGTTGCGGCGATCGTGGGTGGTATCGCCGAAGGCTGCGTGCGTGCCGGCTGCGCGCTGCTGGGCGGCGAGACGGCCGAGCACCCCGGGCTGATGGAGCCCGACCACTACGACATCTCGGCGACCGGGGTCGGCGTGGTGGAGGCGGACGACGTCCTGGGACCGGACCGCGTCAAACCCGGCGACGTCATCATCGGGATGGGCTCCTCGGGGCTGCACTCCAACGGGTACTCGCTCGCCCGGACCGTGCTACTCGAGATCGACCGGATGAACCTGGCCGGCTACGTCGAGGAATTCGGCCGCACGCTGGGCGAGGAGCTGCTGGAGCCCACCCGCATCTACGCCAAGGACTGCCTGGCGCTGGCCGCCGAGACCCAGGTCCGCACCTTCTGCCACGTCACCGGCGGAGGGCTGGCCGGAAACCTCGAACGCGTCATCCCGCACGGTCTGGTCGCCGAGGTGGACCGGGGCACCTGGACCCCCGCACCGGTCTTCGCCATGATTGCGCAGCGTGGCCGTGTGGCCCGGCCGGAGATGGAAAAGACCTTCAACATGGGTGTGGGGATGATCGCCGTCGTGGCACCCGAAGACACCGACCGCGCATTGGCCATTCTGACCGCCCGGCACTTGGACTGCTGGGTGCTGGGCACCATTTGCAAGGGTGGAAAGGAAGGCCCGCGCGCGACGCTTGTCGGGCAGCATCCGAGATTCTGAAGCGATGCGGTGCCGAGTGGCACCTGCGTCAGATCAGCGGCGCCAGGTGTCCTCGTCGTCCCATGAATCGCCCTCCACGCTGTCGGAGTCATCGGTGCTGGTGCTCGTCCCTGACAACTCGCGCTGAAGCCGCGTGAAGTCGGTCTGCGGGGAGCTGTATTTCAGTTCTCGAGCAACCTTGGTCTGCTTTGCCTTAGCCCGGCCGCGGCCCATGGGGGGACCCCCTCGCGAAATAACGGAGCGGCCTACGAGTAGGCGGCTCCGATCTCTAGTGTCGTTATTGTCCTGACGACAGCTTACCGTGCCGCGCGGCCGAAGGTGGGCGCGCCCTGCCCAGCCGCACATGGCGGATGTCACAGTGTGATTGAGCGCTGGGGCGCGCTGCTTATCGGGCGCTGCCGCGTGACGCTCTATCGGGCGCCGCCGCGTAGCCGATCCACCGCCAGCCGGCCGGCGCCCACCTCATTCAGCGGTGGCAGCGAGTCCGCGTCGATCACGGCGGCCACCTCGCCGTCGGCCCCCGTCGTCAATTGTGTGTCGGCGGGGATGCCGCGCTTGACCAGCGCCAGTGCCACCGGTCCCAGGTCCACGTGCTCGACCACCGTTCCCAGCCGTCCCACCGCGCGGCCGCCGGCGAGCACCGCGGCACCGGTCGACGGCCGCTCTGCCGAACCGTCGAGGTGCAGCAACACCAGCATCCGGGGCGGCTTGCCCAGGTTGTGCACGCGAGCCACCGTCTCCTGGCCGCGGTAGCAGCCCTTGTCCAGATGCACTGCGCCCTCGCCGGGCCCGCCGATCCAGCGCACTTCGTGCGGGATGGTGCGCTCGTCGGTGTCGACGCCCAGCCGCGGGCGCAGGGCGGCCACGCGGTGGGCCTCGTAGGCCCACACCCCGGCCGGACGGACCCCGGCCTGGGCCAGTCGCTGCCGCCAGTCGGCCGCCGAATCGCGCGGTACCAGCAGATCCAACTCGATCGGACCGTTCGGGGTGCTCGGCATCCGGCGCAGGAATCCACCGGCCGGCAGTGGCACCGCTGACCATTCGGGTGGGAGGGCGTCCACCCCCAACGCCGCCAGGATCGGCGGCTCCGCCAGCCGCGGCCCGATCAGCGACAGCACCGCCAGATCCGCGGCGGCCGCCGTGACGTCCGACCAGAAAACCATCTTGCGCAGGTACGCCAGCAGCGGTTCACCGCGCCACGGTTCGGTGTCCAGGTAGGTGGTGCCACCCAACTCGGTCTGCAGCCAGTGATCCTCGACCCGGCCCTGGCCGTCCAGGCTGAGGTTCGCTGCGCTGGCGCCCTCCGGTAGCGCGCTGACGTGCTGCGTGGAGATGCTGTGCAGCCAGGTTTGGCGATCGGCTCCGGTCAGCGTGATCACGGCACGGTGCGAACGGTCCACCAGAATGGCGTCGGTCTGACTCGCCCGCTGCTCGCCGAGTGGGTCGCCGTAATGCCAGATCGCACCGGCGTCGGGGCCGGGATCCGGGGCAGGGACTGGGTTCATGTGTCAACTCTACGGCGGCGTATCCCCGCCAACGGCCGAGCGTGAAGCCAGCCGCACACTCGGCGCCGAGCGTGCAGCCAGCCGCACGCTCGCCCAGGGTGCGGGCGGTTAGGCTCACTCCCCATGACGGGTGTGGTCGTCACTCTGGACGGCGAAGTTCTCGACTCGGGGACCCCATTGCTGCATGCCGACGACCTGGCGGCGGTGCGGGGCGACGGAGTCTTTGAGACGCTGCTGGTGCGTGAGGGCAGGGCATGCCTGATCGAGTCGCACCTGCAGCGACTGACCCAGTCGGCGAAGTTGATGGACCTGCCCGAACCGGACCTGGACCGGTGGCGGCGGGCGATCGACGCGGCGACCGGGCAGTGGCTGAGCATCTCCGACGACGAGGCCGCGATGCGCCTGGTGTACAGCCGCGGCCGGGAGAGCGCGCCGGCGGCGTCGACCACCTACGTGATGGTCAACCCGGTGCCGGATCGGGTGAACGCGGTGCGGCGCGACGGTGTTTCGGCGATCACGCTCGATCGCGGATTGCCGGCGGGCGGCATCGACACCATGCCCTGGCTGCTGGCCGGCGCCAAGACGCTGTCGTACGCCGTGAACATGGCCGTCCTGCGCTATGCCGCCCGACAGGGCGCGGGCGACGTCATCTTCGTCAGCACCGACGGCTACATCCTGGAAGGGCCCCGCTCCACAGTGGTCATCGCTGTGGAGGGCGAGGACGGCCGCCCCTGCCTCCTCACCCCGCCACCGTGGTATCCGATCCTGCGGGGTACCACCCAGCAGGCACTCTTCGAAGTGGCACGCGACCGCGGGTACGACTGCGACTACCGTGCGCTGCGACCCGCCGATCTCGTCGCGGCACAGGGCATCTGGCTGGTGTCGAGCATGACGCTGGCCGCGCGCGTGCACACCCTCGATGGCCGCCTGCTACCGAGGGCCCCATTCGCCGATACGTTCGCCGAGCTGGTTGACGCCGCGATCGTCATTGATCGCTGAGCGCTTAAATCTGTTGTCGCCGGGCCGGAGTCGCGGTAGCGTCGGCTTTACACAAGAGAGGAGGTGGTCCGCGAAATTGATAGCTTCATGGACATGTGAGGTGGCTGCGCGCTAGCTGCATTGGCTCGGAAGAGTCAGCGATTTACGCGCGCTGGCGAATTTCCCGCAGCCACCCGGCCCTCGAGCGTCCGGTCTGTCCAACCGGAGCGTCGCTCGGGGGCCGCTCCATTTTCGCCGCCATTTTGCGCCCGCTTTCCGGGCTTTCTACTTGTTCGCCCTCGCCGCGATCTGATCGGCGAGTTTGGCGCCGCCGTCGGTGATGTCGTTTCCGCACGCCTGAACCTCGATGACCAGGTCGCCCGCCGCGCTGAGGGCATGCTGGCAGGTGCGGCTGTTGTTGTCGGTCTCCGCACGCGTCATCGTGATCTTCGGCGCGGCGCCATTGACTTCGCCGAAGCTCCACTCGGTGCTCTTGCTCGGACCGGTGAACGTGACGGTCTTGTTGGCGCACGCCCGCCACTTCCCGGCGGACGACTCGACGAATGCGCGAGCCTTCTCCGCCGAGGGGAACTTCGCGACCGCCTCGACCACCCGGTGGGCGTCACCGGAGGACTGAACGACCTGGCTGTGGATCGCGGTCGGGTCGTGCGGCCGGTACACCGACTCCTGGAACGGTTCGAACGCCGACAGACATTCCGGATCGGACAACGTGCCCTGCGGCGCCCGCAGCTGGTCGCTGCGGGCGCTTTCCTTCATGTTGGGGTCGCCCAGCACGTTCCCGATGTCGGCGGCGCCAAGCAGGACGGACTCGGTTTCGGCCGGAGCGGCAACCCCGTTGGGCACGCCGTTGGATTCCCCACTCGGCTTCGACGCCGCCGGCTTGCGGCTGTTTCCGCCGCCGGTGGCGAACACCACGATCAACACGATCGCCACCACAGCGGCCAGCGCCGCGCCGCCGATGATGAGCAGCTTCTTGCTCGACTGCCCGCTGTCGGTGCCGGCCGCAGAGACCGCCTGACCGGCGGCGGGGCGGGGCTGGGGTGCGGCCGCAGGAGCGACAGCGGCGGCCGCCTCCGGGGCCTTTGCCGCCGTTTCCTTGGCTGGCGGCGCTTCTCCTGGGCCACCGTCCTTGGCCTCGATCTCGGCCAGCACATTGTCGATTTCGGTCCGGGTGCGGTAGGTGACGTCGTGGCGCATGCGCAGCATCCGCAGCAGCTGTGCGATGTCGCTGCGCGCGCTGGGGTCGTCGCCGTCCTCGTCGAGCCCCGATCGCAGCTCCACCAGCAGCTGCAACTGCGTCTGAGGAGTCAGCTCTTTCTCCGACAGGGTGTTGCCCAGCCGCATGATGTAGCCGAACGGCACCGGCGGCTCTTCGGGCAGCGGCGACGGAAGCGGGGCGGCCTTCTGGATCATGGCGTGGATCGCGGTGACCAGCTGGATGCCGGCGTCCACCGTGGGGTTCTGGTAGTCGATGATCTGCAGCGTCGAGACGGGATTGACCCGGACGCTGTCTACGGGGCCCACCTGGACGGGCAGGATCGGGCGATTGAGAGCCTGGGCGTAGCGCAGCTCGGCCTGGCTGGGCTTGGACTGCAGCCAGTTGTTGGACAGCGCGACGATGAACACATCACAGGAGCGGATCTGCTCCAGGATCGCGTTCCACCAGGCGTCCCCACCACCGAGTTCCTGGTCGAACCACACCTTCTGCTGAGCGCGCTTCAACGCGGTCGTCAGCGCGTCCAGCGACGTCCTGTCCTGGCTCGAATAGCTGATGAATATGGCCACGGAAGTCTCCTCAATTGAGGGCAGGGGGAAGCTGATACGGCGAAACCGTCATGCGACGGTAGCGCATGGTACTGGCCGCAGCAATCGGCTCTGGCAAACCAGCTGCGGCGTGCCGCGGCGATCAGTCGGCGGCGGGGACATGCGCCTCGTCCGGGGGGTGGAACTCGGCGTAGCGCTGCGTGAATTCATGCCCCGGCACCGGCCACTGCTCGCCTTCGGATCCTCGCACCACCCAGTCGCCGTCGGCCGCATTCGTGGGGCCCTCCAGCGTGTTGATCGACTCGCCCGGTTGTGCCGGACGGGCCTGGACTCGCCCTTTCCGGCGCCAGAGCCCGTCGCCGGCGGATTCGTAGGTCGCGTGGAAGATGTCGTCGCGCACCGACCAGGTCTTGCCGTCCGAGCGCACCTCCCAGTCGCCGGCGTCGGCGTGCATGGTGTGCCCGGAATCCGACGTCCACGTCCAGGGTGCGGTGCGTTGCTCGGCGGACACCGTCCCGACCCGTGTGAAGGTCCGCCACAGTGGGCGGGACCGGTAGCCGAGTTGGCGCAGGCTCCACAGTGTGGCCGCCAGGCTGCGTACCGCGGCGCTGAGCAGGTCCGGGTTGTTTTCGACGGTGGACCAGTCCACCAGCTTGTCGTGGATCTTGCGGGAGTCGTCGCGGGGCGTGCCGTACTTCCAGCCGTTGCGGCGGTAGTACCGGCACCAGTCCTCGTGCTCGGCCTGCGCCATGGCCAGCGCCGAGTACCGGTCGAAACCCATCAGCGCGAGTTGCTCCAGCGGCGGCGCGTCGGCCATGTCGCGCCCGGACAGTTGGGCCGGCGGGCTGCCCCAGGTGTTCCAGGTGTGCCCGGCGACCTGTTCGACCATCCACAACGCGTTGCGTACCTGTCGCCTGTTGGAGCCACGGTAGAACTCGTCGAGCTCGATCCACGGCACCGAGGCGGGGCCACGCGGCCAACTGGGATCGATGGTGGCGACGTACCGTTCGTGGATCAACCGGGCGGCCCGTTCCCAGGCATCCTGGACCTGACCTTCACGGCTGTCCAGCACCAGGGAGTAGGACTGCAGCATGCCGACCACCTGGATGGAGTCGTCGGCGATGCTGGTGTTCAGATCCGAGGTGTAGACCGGCATCTCCGGGAAGCGCGCGGCCAGCCTGGTGCCGGTGGTCGCGGTATGGGTGTCGACCAGGATCACGGCGCTGGTCGTGGGGTCGGTGTCGCCGATCAGGCGCAGGATGGTGGGGATCGTCGGGCCCTCGGACACCGCGTCGATCGACGGTCCGTCGGAGGCGAATCCTGCTTGCTGACGGTAGAACTCGTGATCCTTCAGGTACTCCTCGGCGTCGCGTTCCACCAGCGTCAGCGACGGCAGCGGCACCGCACCCGGGGGCGTGTAGAAGTCACGTTCCAGCGCGCGACGGGTCAGGTCCGCACATAGCGCCAACGTCAATTGTGAAGTGCCGCAGACGAACACACGCTTGGTGCGGCCGGTCGCGATGATCCCGTCCAACAACCGGCTTGCCGTGACCTCGTACTTGCCGACCACATCGGCCGCCCATCGGGTGTCGGATCCGCCGAACTGCTGGGCACGCCAGGCTTCGGCCAGCCAGGGGTCGTCGATGCGCACGATCAGCGGCAGCCGCCTCTTGTGGGCGACTTCCGCGAGCCGGCGGCTGATCAGGTCCAGCCACAGCAGGTTGATGGCCGGGTCGGGCGCCATCAGATAGAGCCGGCTGAGGTGGCGCCACAACCGCAGCGACACCAGCGTGGCCGGTGTGTTGAAGTCGACGAGCACCACACGGGCGCCCATCCGGCGGACCCGCTGCACCCGGTCGTCGTTGGCGCTGGTGATCACGACCAGGGTGCCGCGCCGGTCCAGCGTGCGGGCGACGCCGCTGATCATCGACTCGGTGTCGTCGTCGACCCCCACGATCGCGGTGACGGAATCGGCGAAGTTGGCCCGCAGCCGGTCGACCTGAGACCGGAAAACTCCGACCACCACACCGCCCAGGCCGGTGAAGATCGCCGAAACCGCTGCCATTCGGGCCAATTCGAGACCGACCGGTGTCGGGCTGGGGCAGATGTGTCCGCCCAGCGAGTAGTCGCCGCTGCTGCCTTTGATCAGCTGGGCGGTCAGCATCAGCGGGGTGAAGACCGCCGGATGGTTCTCGTCGTGACAGTTCCAGTACGAGCTCAGTCCGAGAATCGCGCTCATGGTGATCAGCACCGCAATCACGGTGAACGAAACCCCCACCAGGCGGTGGCTGGTGTTGGACCGGAAGGTCATTACACACACCGTGACCAGGACGGCGACCACGATCGCGGTCGTCGACATCGATCCCGGCCGGCCGAACCAGGCCAGCCCGGACGGCAGCAGGTCGAGAATCGCGGGCTGAAAGGCCACCGCCGCCAGGTACCCGATCAACAGGACGGCGAGGATGGACATGCTCCAGCGCACCGGGGGCGGGGCGATTCTCTTCTGGCCCATCGAACCTCGCTTCCGGCGGCCTGCTAGGACGCGAACAGTACACGCGCAAGTGCGCGGGAAGGCAACAAGAAGTTCGCGGCCGCGGCTACTGTGCGAGCCGGGTGTCAGCCGACGAAACGGGACAGTCGAGCCGACAGATGCGGGACCAGGCCGCCGTCGGCGTCCACCCGTTCTTCGACGTAGGCGAGATCGCCGCCCTCGACGATGCCGTAGAGCCGTTTGGCGCCGCCGACCAGCACGCCGGACCGGCTCCTGGCCAACGCGTCGGTGACGAGTTCCCACGACGACTGGTTGCGCGGGCGGCCGTAGAACAGCTCGACGTAGCCGGCCGAGTGCGCCAGCAGCAGCTCGATGGCCTGGGATTCGCTCGGGTCGTCCGGATCGGCGACGAATCGCCAGAAGCCCGTCTCACGCAACGCCGGCTGGTGGTACTCACCGGCGTCGTCGAGGCGCCAGGACCGGGCTTCCCAGTTCAGGTAGTCACCGCCGTCGTGGGAGACCACGATCTGCTGGCCGAACCGGTAGTCGCCGTCGTGAGCACGACCCTCGCCCTCGCCGCGCCACACGCCCACCAGCGGCAGCAGCGCCAGCAAGGCGTCGTTGAGGTTGGCGCCTTCCCGAAGGTTCGCGGTGTCGGCAGGCACCGGCAGGTCGTCGTACGCGGGGATATTCCGGGTAGCGGTCAGTTTCGCCCGCTCCGCCGCCTGCGACAGTTCGTCCGCGGCGTCCTCACCCTCGGTGGAGGTCACGACTCGTCGGTGATCAACCGATACAGCGCATACAGCGCGAACCAGGAGATGACCACAGTCGCGAGGACCAGCATGATCTCGAAGAACAGCACCACGTGCTCGAGTCTATGCGATCACCTTCGCCGTTGAGCCTGCCCTGTGGATGGCGACGCCTGAATTCGAGTTGGACTTCGTCACCCGCCCAGTGCGCAGCGGGCCCGTCAGGCGACCTTGATGTCCACCTCGTGAATGCCGGCACCGGAGGGCGCCACCACCGCGTCGCCGTTGCCCACCCGGGACAAGGCACGCAGTGTCCATGAGCCGGGTGCGGCGAAGAACCGGAAGTCACCGGTCGCCGACGCCACGACCTCCGCGGTGAACTCGTCGGACGAGTCCAGCAGACGGACGAAAGCCCCGCCGACGGCCTGGCCGTCACCGTCCACGACACGGCCGGTGATCACGGTTTCCTTTTCGAGGTCAACGCTGGCCGGCAACGTCAGTCCTTGCTTCGGTGCAGTGCACATCTCAGTTTCCCAACTCGATCGGGGCACCCACCAGGGAGCCGTATTCCGTCCAACTGCCGTCGTAGTTCTTCACGTTCTTGTGGCCAAGCAATTCCTGCAGGACGAACCAGGTGTGCGACGAACGTTCCCCGATCCGGCAGTAGGCAATCGTTTCCTTGGTTCCGTCCAGTCCGGCGTCGGCGTACAGCTTGGCCAGCTCCTCGTCGGACTTGAAGGTGCCGTCCTCGTTGGCGGCCTTGCTCCACGGAACATTGATGGCGGTGGGGACGTGGCCGGGTCGCTGGCTCTGTTCCTGCGGCAGGTGCGCGGGCGCCAGGATCTTGCCGGAGTACTCGTCAGGGGAGCGCACGTCGACCAGGTTCTTCGTGCCGATGGCCGCGATGACCTCGTCACGGAAAGCACGGATGGAGTTGTCCGGTGCGGCCGCGGTGTAGGAGGTGGCGGGCCGGTTCACCGCGTCGCTGGACATCGGGCGGCCGTCGAGTTCCCACTTCTTGCGGCCGCCGTCGAGCAGCTTCACCTTGTCGTGGCCGTACAGCTTGAAGTACCAGTAGGCGTAAGCCGCGAACCAGTTGTTGTTGCCGCCGTACAGGATCACGGTGTCGTCGTTGGAGATGCCGCGGTCGGACAGCAGCTTGGAGAACTGCTCTGCGTCGACGAAGTCGCGCTTGACCGGGTCCTGCAGGTCGTCTCGCCAGTCCAGCTTGATCGCGCCGGCGATGTGGCCGCCGTCGTAAGCGCTGGTGTCTTCGTCCACCTCGACGAAGACGACATTTTCGGCATCCAGATTGCTCTCAGCCCAGTCGGCGGAGACCAGGACGTCGGAGCGTGCCATGGGGGATCCTTTCGATTTCTACTAACGGGCAGCGTGGTGAGATCGCCTGGGTACGCCTGTTGCGCAAGGAAGACATGCCACGGTGAGGGACCTGGCCGCTCCGAGCCTGCGCAGAAAGGCGCGGCTACTCAGCAGCTACAGCAACAGCAACAGCACGCGACGCGGCACAGCGAAACCGTGCGGCGCTTGGTGAGCACAAGCTCGATGCGGGCTGACACGCCGGTTAGCTTACCCAATGAAACAGTGATCAAGCCAACAGCGGCGGAAGGGGCGGCGGTCGCCCGCGTCACGACCGCTTGAAGCCTTCCAGCGAGACCGTGACTCCCCTGGTAATGCCTTCGATGATGACGTCGGAACCGCGGGCTCCGACGGTGTTCGGCGCCACCCCGAACGGAAGCCTCTGATTGGGCAGTCTGGTGGCGAACGCCCGGAGTACCGCGTCGCGTTTGTCGTCGGGAACGGCGCGGTCTTCGGTGTCGGGCCCGGTGAGCACGCCGGTGGGAGTGATCACCAGCGTTGCCGGGTCATCGGGAGCGATCGACAGATCAACCGAGATGCTGACCCGGTGCTCGAAGTCGGCCGACTTCGGCGGGGTGCCGCTGAACACGAGGCCGTGGCTACCCGATATCCCGGACTCGGTGGTCCCGCCCGTGGCGTCGTTGGATTCCTGGGGTGGGGCCTCCACCATCAGGTCGGTGATGCCCATATAGCGGCCCAGATGCACCGAGTCGATGATGATCCGGCTCTCCAGCTTGCCGACCGGCAGCTTGGCCTCGGGCCTGATCAGCCAGGACGCGTCGGTCAGGTCGACCGAATGCATGGTGGCCTCGAGGGTGGCTTTGCCGACGGCTGCGTGATCGACGGCTCCCGCCTTGATCTCCAGCTGTGTGTAGTTGTGGCGCATCGCCTGCGGGATGAACGGGAAGGCGATGATGGCCACGAACGGGTCGGAGCCCAGGTCGGCGGCTCTGCGCACCGTCGTCGAGAGCCGGTATTCGGCGTAGATGCTGGCGCCGTAGTCGACGCCGACCGCGCCGAGTGCGATGACGCCGACGGCGATCGCCGCGGCGGTGGCAGCGGCCAGGACTTTACGCACGCGGACATTCTGACATCGCCGTGTTGGGTTGCTCACAGTCGTCTCGCGGCAACTGGCCTCCGCGCGCTGGTCGAGCGGGCATCGGCTAACGGTCCGACTTCCCTCGGTTGCATCTCATAAGGGCTCGTCGCCAGGCCGAATACCACGTGGCAAGTTATCGTTAGATGATCTTGCCGCTAACGTCATATGTCGCGATGAATCTGGGAGGCCTTGCCCACGACGCTGGAGGGGCGTGTTGGAGCTATTACTGCTGACCTCGGAGCTGTATCCCGACCCGGTCCTACCCTCGTTGTCCCTGCTGCCCCATACCGTGCGGACGGCGCCGCCGGAGGCGTCCTCGTTGCTGGAGGCGGGTAACGCCGACGCCGTGCTCGTCGATGCGCGCAATGACCTGTCGGCGGCACGCGGCCTGTGCCGGCTGCTGAGCACGGCCGGGCGGTCCGCGCCGGTGCTGGCCGTGGTGAGCGAGGGCGGATTGGTGGCCGTCAGCGCCGACTGGGGCCTGGACGAGATCCTGCTGCCCAGCACCGGGCCGGCCGAGATCGATGCGCGCCTGCGGCTCGTGGTGGGCCGCCGGGGCGGTCTGGCCGACCAGGAGAGCGTCGGCAAGGTAAGCCTGGGTGAGCTGGTGATCGACGAGGGCACCTACACCGCGCGACTGCGCGGGCGTCCGCTCGATCTCACCTACAAGGAATTCGAGTTGCTCAAGTACCTGGCCCAGCACGCGGGCCGGGTGTTCACCCGTGCCCAGCTGCTGCACGAGGTGTGGGGCTACGACTTCTTCGGCGGCACCCGGACCGTCGATGTGCACGTCCGCCGGCTGCGCGCCAAACTCGGGCCCGAGCATGAGGCGCTCATCGGCACGGTGCGCAACGTCGGCTACAAGGCGGTCCGGCCCGCGCGCGGACGCGCCCCGGCCGCCGAGCCCGACCGCGAATCTGAGGACGACGAATCCGACACCGAAATCGATCCACTGGCCGACCCGGCGCGCAGTCAGTGACATCGCCGCAGTGGCGCACTGCCCTCACCGGTGAGGAGCAGCAGGAGATCCGCGAAATCATCACGGCAGCAACACAATTCGATGGTGTCGCCCCGGTTGGTGAGCAGGTGCTGCGGGAACTTTCGCACGACCGCACCGAGCATCTGGTGGCTGTCGATTCAGAAGGCGGCTGCACGGGCTATCTCAACCTCACCCCGCCGCGCGACGAGGCGGGAATGTCGGAGTTGGTGGTGCGGCCGCAAGCCCGTCGCGCCGGCATCGGCAGCGCACTCATCCGTGAGGCGCTGGCCAAGACGGGCGGGCAGACCCGGTTCTGGGCGCACGGCACGCTGGAACCCGCCCGCGCGACCGCGTCGGCGCTGGGTTTGGTCGTGGTGCGCGAACTGCTGCAGATGCGGCGGCCGCTACGCGACGTTGCCGAACCCGTGCCATCGAATCGGCAGCTGCAAATCCGCACCTACGCCGGCCCGTCCGACGACGCTGAACTGCTGCGGGTCAACAACGCTGCGTTCTCCTACCACCCGGAGCAGGGAGGTTGGACCGAACGCGAGATCGAGGAACGACGCGGCGAGCCCTGGTTCGATCCGGACGGTCTGTTCCTGGCATTCGACCGCGACGACAAGCTGTTGGGCTTCCACTGGACCAAAGTGCATCCCGACCCCGCCGGTCTGGGCGAGGTGTACGTGCTGGGGGTCGACCCGGCGGCCCAGGGCGGCGGACTCGGACAGCTGTTGACGTCGATCGGGTTGGCTTTCCTGGCGCAGCGGCTGGCCGAATTGCCCGGCGCCAGCGCGATGCTCTACGTCGAGTCCGACAACGCGGCCGCGGTGCGGACCTATGAGAAGACCGGGTTCGCGGTGTACAGCGTCGATACCGCGTACGCCCCCGGCTGACACCGCAGGTCCGCCTTTTCTTCGGGCGCGGAGCATAGTTTCCGGGTTAGTTGGCAATGTTCCAGTGGATGAAAATCGGGTCGGCACTGGGTGCGGCAGCGGTGGCGATGGTGCTTTGCACGTCGGGCGTGACGGCATGCGGGAGTGACGACAACCGCGGCGCCTCCACGCAAAGCCCCGAGGTCTCCGGCGGTGGCTCGTGCGGCGGCAAGAACTCCCTGATCGCCGAGGGTTCAACCGCGCAGCAGATCGCGATCGCTCTGTTCAATCAAGTGTGGGGTCAGTTGTGCCCGGGAAAGTCAGTGGCGTACAGCCCCACTGGGTCGGGCGCCGGACGCGAGCAGTTCATCGCCGGTCACGTCGACTTCGCCGGATCGGATTCGCCCCTGGTCGCCGCTCAGATCGGACCCGCTGCCCAGCGGTGCAACGGACGTTCGGCATGGGACCTGCCACTGGTGTTCGGGCCGATCGCGTTGGTGTACAACCTGCCGGGCATTCCGAAGCTGGCAGTCGACGCCGACGCGTTGGCCAAGATCTTCAGCGGCGGCATCCGCATGTGGGACGACCCGATGCTGCTGGCGCTCAATCCCGGGGTGGCGCTTCCCAGGACCAGGATCACGCCGATCTACCGCAAGGACTCCTCCGGGACCACCGACAACTTCCAGAAGTACCTGACCACCGCGGCGCCGCAGAGCTGGAGCCGTGGCGTGGGCACCGAGTTCCAGGGTGGCGTGGGGGAGGGTGCGCCGCGGTCGGCCGGCGTGGTCGAGGCGGTGCGCACCACGCCCGGGGCAATCGGGTACGTCGAGAAGGGTTTCGCCGATCGCGCCCGGGTGCCGTTTGCTCGGATCGATACCGGCCACGGTGTCGTCGAGCTGACCGACGAAACCGCGCGCAACGCCGTCAATGCCGTCACCTTCGCGGCCAGCGGTAACGATCTGGTGCTGGAGCTGGGCTCGATGTACGCAACCCAGGAGCCGACGTCGTATCCGCTGGTGCTGGCGACCTACGAGATCGTCTGCTCGGCCGGCTACGACCCGCAGACCGCCGCCGCGGTGAAGGCCTTCCTCACCACAGCCGTCGACAAGGGGCAGACCGCGCTCACCTCCGCCGGGTATGTCCCGCTGCCCGATAAGGTCAAGGAGCGCCTCATCACCGCGATCGACGCGCTGCAGTAATCGCACGGAGAAGCGACGGGATCACCAGTGACGACGCCAAACCCAGCCGATGCGGGTTCGGGCGAAGTCGTCGCCGCGCCGTTCCCGGAACCGCCGATCATTCCGATCAGCCCGTGGGGCTACGGCAGGCCACCGCTCGCCGACCGGATCTTCCGCCGGCTCGCCGTGGCCGCAGCCCTGTCGATCGTGGCCGTCATCGCCGGCGTCGGGGGGTTCCTGCTGTGGCACGCCCTGCCGGCGCTGGCGCGGAATCGGGAGAACTTCTTCACCTACGGGGGCAACTGGGTCACCACAGATCCCTCAGCGATGCACTTCGGGATCCTCAAGCAGCTGCAGGTGACGGTTTTCGTGTCGCTGTTCGCCCTGGCCCTGGCGATGCCGGTGGCACTGGGCGTGGCGATCTACATCACCCAGTACGCGCCGCGCAGGCTCGCCGCGCCGCTGTCGTACACCGTCGACCTGCTGGCAGCGGTGCCCTCGATCATCTACGGCGTCTGGGGGCTCTATGTCCTGGCGCCGCAGTTGCGGCCCCTGGCTGTCTGGCTCAACGTCCACCTCGGGCATGTGTTCCTGTTCGCCAGCGGGAATGCGTCGGTGGCTGGTGGCGGCACCATCTTCACCGCCGGAATCGTTCTGGCGGTGATGATCCTGCCGATCATCACCGCGGTCACCCGGGAAGTGTTCGTCCAGACCCCGCAGGACGAGATCGAAGCCGCGCTCGCCTTGGGCGCGACCCGCTGGGAAGTGGTCACGACGACGATATTGCCGTTCGGGCGCTCCGGGTTCATCAGCGGATCGATCCTGGGGCTGGGGCAGGCGCTGGGCGAGACGGTCGCGCTGCTGATCATCCTGCGCGGCACGCAGACTGCGTTCTCGTGGTCGCTGTTCGACGGCGGATCCACCTTCGCCACCAAGATCGCCGCCGCCGCGCCCGAGTTCGACAATCCCTACAAGGCGGGCGCCTACCTGGCCGCGGGGCTGGTGCTGTTCCTGTTCACGTTCGTGGTCAACGCCCTGGCGCGGGCGTCGGTGGCCGGCACCCGAGCCGCAAGGGCGCGGCCATGACCTCGATGCTGGACCGCCCACTGAAGTGGCGGACGCTCGCCGGTCGCGGCCGTCGCCGTCGCGCCGCCAACACCGTCGCCACGATCCTGGTGACGCTGGCGATGCTGATCGCGCTGGCGCCGCTGCTCTGGTTGCTGTGTTCGGTGGTGATCAACGGATACCAGGCGCTGACCTCGAGTGCGTGGTGGACGCACTCGCAGGCGGGAACGACGGCGCTGGCTTCCGGCGGCGGTGCGTACCACGCCATCATCGGCACCTTGCTGCTGGGATTGGCGTGCGCGGCGATCTCCATCCCGATCGGGGTGCTGGTCGGCATCTACCTGGTGGAATACGGCGGTCACGGCCGGCTGGCCCGGTTGGTCACATTCACGGTGGATATTTTGGCGGGAGTGCCCTCGATCGTTGCCGCGTTGTTCGTCTACGCGGTATGGGTTGCGGCGATGGGTCTGCCCCGTTCCCAGTTCGCAGTGTCGCTGGCGCTGGTCCTGATGATGCTGCCGGTGATCGCGCGGGCGACCGAGGAGATGCTGCGGATCGTGCCGATGGACCTCCGGGAGGCCAGCTACGCGCTCGGGATACCGAAGTGGAAGACCATCGCCAGGGTGGTGCTGCCGACCGGAATGTCCGGGATCCTGACCGGGATCCTGCTGGCGCTGGCCCGGGTGCTGGGCGAAACGTCGCCGCTGCTCATCCTGGTGGGCTATTCGCGGGCTATGAACTTCGACATGTTCACTGGGTTCATGGGGTCGTTGCCCGGCATGATGTATGACCAGACGACCGCCGGAGCCGGTGCCAACCCCGTTCCGACGGAGCGGATGTGGGGCGCCGCGCTTACCCTGATCTTGCTGATTGCCATCATCAATATCGGGGCCAGGGTGGTCGCGAAGATCTTCACACCAAAGAAGACGTAACCAGGAGCTGTATTCAGTTGGCCAAACGGTTGGACCTCAAAGAGGTCAACATCTACTACGGGTCGTTCCATGCGGTCGCCGATGTGTCGCTGTCGGTGCTGCCGCGCAGCGTGACCGCCTTCATCGGCCCGTCTGGCTGCGGCAAGACCACGGTGCTGCGCACCCTGAACCGGATGCACGAGGTGCTTCCGGGGGCCCGGGTCGAGGGCAGCGTGCTGCTCGACGACGAGGACATCTACGGCAGTCGCATTGACCCGGTCGGCGTGCGCAGAGCCATCGGCATGGTGTTCCAGCGGCCGAACCCGTTCCCCGCCATGTCGATTCGCGACAACGTGGTGGCCGGGCTGAAGCTGCAGGGGATCCGCAACCGCAAGGTGCTCGACGAGACCACCGAGCACTCGCTGCGCGGCGCTAACCTGTGGGACGAAGTCAAGGACCGGTTGGACAAGCCCGGCGGCGGCCTGTCCGGTGGTCAGCAGCAGCGATTGTGTATCGCCCGTGCCATCGCGGTGCAGCCCGACGTGCTGTTGATGGACGAGCCCTGCTCGGCGCTGGATCCCATTTCGACGATGGCGATCGAAGAGCTGATCAGCGAATTGAAGCAGGAGTACACCATCGTCATCGTCACGCACAACATGCAGCAGGCGGCGCGGGTGAGCGATCAGACGGCGTTCTTCAACTTGGAGGCCGTCGGCAAGCCCGGGCGCCTGATCGAGATCGACGACACCGAGAAGATCTTCTCCAACCCCAGCCGGAAATCCACTGAGGACTACATCTCCGGCCGATTCGGTTAAGGGGTCCGCACGCCAGGCTGGGCCCGGCAATCAGCTGGCCCGTCGTCAGTGCGAGCTGTGGGTCGCTTCACCCTCGACGAATTTGCCGGTGGCTTGGAAGATGACCCGTCGCGCCACCTCGACGGCATGGTCGGCGAAGCGTTCGTAGAACCGCCCCAGCAGCGTCACGTCCACCGCGGCCGCCACCCCGTACTTCCATTCGCGGTCCATCAGCACGCTGAACAGGTGCCGGTGCAGGTCGTCCATCGCGTCGTCTTCTTCGCGGATTCGCGCTGCCTTCTCAGGGTCGCGAGTCTGCAGTACCTCTCGCGCGCTGTTGCCCAATTCGACTGCGATGCTTCCCATTTCGGCGAAATAACCGTTGACTTCCTCGGGCAGCGCGTGCTGAGGGTGCCGCCGGCGGGCGATCTTGGCGACGTGCAGTGCCAGCGCGCCCATCCGATCGATGTCGGCGACGATCTGAATCGCACTGACGATCGACCTCAGGTCGCCGGCCACCGGCGCCTGCAGAGCGAGCAGGACGAAGGCACTCTCCTCCGCCTGTGTGCTGAGCGCTGAAATTCTCTCGTGGTCGGTGATGACCTGCTCGGCCAGCACCAGATCGGCCTGCAACAAGGCTTGAGTAGCCCGCTCCATCGCAATCCCGGCCAGCCCGCACATCTCGCCGAGTCGCTCGGATAACTCAGCGAGCTGCTCATGGTAGGCGGTTCTCATGTGTAAAGCCTACGTTCTGCACACGGCTAATGGCGTGCAGCGGCACGTACTGTTCCCGAACGCCGGTGCGCTACTCGCAGGTGGTGTCTGCCGCGTTGGTGACCGTCAGGTCCTCCGGCAGCCGGGTCGGCGGGCTGCTGGTGTTCCGGCTGATCTGCATGCTCACCGAGGAGCCGCTGGGCGGCGGGGTGCTCACGGCGCTGAAGTCCGGGCCGAGCACCACCTGGACCACCGACCCGATTCCGGTGACCCGCTCGACCTTTGAATTGCCGAATGCCGCGGCCACTGTGGCGGCGGCCTGCTCGTTGCCGGGGGAGAAGAACACCGTGGTCGTCTTCAGCGAACTGGGGTAGTCGTCCGGCGTCATCACGTTGAACCCGTTGCGCTTGAGTTGGCTCGCCGCGGCGGCGGCCAGACCCTCGGTGCCGGTGCCGTTGGACACCTGGACGGTGACCTCCTGCGGCGAGGTCGTCGTCACCTGCTCGCGGTGCATGTCAGGGGCCGGGGCTGCTTCCGGCTGCGCCGGCTTCTTGGTGGCGCTGGGGCCGGTTCCGGACGTCTGCGAGCTGCCCAGACTTTGGGCGTTCTGGTCGTTCTCCTTGGGCAACGGGTCGTCGTTGATGATGGCGGTGAACAGCGCCTTCATGTCCGCGGTCCGCGGCGGCTCGTTGCCGTCCTGGTCGGTGATGCCGGTGGGCACGGTCACGAACGTGACGTGCCCGGCCGCCATGTGCTGCAGCGAGCGGCCGAGTTCCACCAGGTCTTTGGTCTTGACGTTGTCGACGTAGCTGTTGCCGATGAACATATTGACGACGTTGTTGAGCTTGTTGAGGTTCATCAACGTGTCCTCGGAGATCATCGTCCGCAGCAGCGAGGACAGGAACAGCTGCTGACGCTTGATGCGGCCGTAGTCACCGTTGCTCTCAGTGGTGACCTGCCGGGCGCGCACGTAGTTCAGCGCGGTGGGGCCGTCGATGACCTGGCGTCCGGCATGGGCGAGGACCGTGCCCAGTTCGTAGTCCTTCAGCGGCGTGGTGGTGCACACCTCGACTCCGCCAAGCGCCTCGACCATGCGCCCAAAGCCGACGAAATCGATGGCGATGAACCGGTTGACGCTCAAACCGGACAACTTTTGGATGACCTTCACCAGGCATTTGGGGCCGCCGAAGGAGAACGCCGAGTTCAGCTTCGTCTCGGTGTAGACCATCCGGGGGCCCGTCTTGCCGGTCTTCGGGTCATAGATGGGTCCGTACTTGCCGTCCTCGGGATTCCAGGCCTCGCACTGGATGGGCGTGATGGCCAAGTCGCGGGGGAACGACACCGCGACGACCCGTTTGCGGTTGGCCGGAATGTTGACCAGCATCACCGTGTCCGACCGGGCACCCCCGGCGTCCTCGGTGTCGCCGGCTCCGACATTGGCGTTGGCTCCCAGCCGCGAGTCCATCCCGACGATGAGGAAGTTCTCGTCGCCGTACTGCGCATTCGGATCGACGATGTCGGATGACCCCGGATCCAGCGCGCTGACGGTGTTCAGCTGATTGTTCTTTGACGAACTCCAATGCCAGGCGCCGCCCGTGAGAACCAGGGACAGCAGTGCGAAAACCGCCACCATGGAACGGCCCGCGATCAGGATCGGCCGTCGGCGGGACCTCGGCTTCGGGGGCGCGTCGGTCGAGTCACCGGCCGGGGAGGAAGTGCGGCGGCGCCTACGGCGCGGTGCCTTCTCGGCCCCTCCGTCCTCCGGGTAGTTGGTCGCCCCGAGGTCGGGGATTTCGGAGAGCAGCTGAAGCGAGTAGGCCGGGGTCGGGATGACCTGGGTGTCCAGCAGGTCGTCGCGGCCGGCGAACTCCGGTTCCTCGTCGATCTGAGGCTGGTGGTCGGCCTCTGGTTCTTCGGCCTCTGGTTCCTCGGCCACATGATGGTGCGTGGGACGGTCCGGGAGGGTTGCGCCGAGTTTGGCGATCAGGTCCGCGACGCTCAGGACGCCGTCGTTGTGGCTGCCGGTCTGTTCACTTTCAGGCTCGTCGGCGCGGGTCTCAGCTTTGGCGGGGGTGCCGGCCGACCACTTGCTCAGTTCGTCGTCGGTTGGCGAGGCGGAGAAGCGCTCCCACGGCGCGGCGCCTGGCAAAGGCTGCTCGATTGCGGTAAGGAAGTCAGGATCACCGGCGTTTGGCGCGCGCCGATGGCCAGGAGTGGCGTCTTTCTCGCCGTCACTCATGTCCTATCGGCCTCCGAAAGTCACTATGCGGACGTCCCCACCGATGGGGTGGTTGTTCGGGCACTACGCGCACACGTAATCGCAGCACCGCCGTATCGGGCGCCGCGGAATTGCATTAAGGCTCACATCGTACTGATTTCTCGGCTGAGACGCGATTTCGAGAGTGTCTCGGTTCAGCCACCCTCCCTTGCGGATCAGCCGCCGGAGTGCATGACGTCAGCGCCCTCCGGTACCCGGCAATCGTCAGGATCGGTGAGCCAGCCGTCGGGCAGCGACACCCGGGCGGGAGAGCCCTGGCGTCCGCGCGGGCCGTTGCCGGCCTCCGGGAAGGGGACGTCGCCGTCGAGCCGGGCGAGCAGTTCGTCGAGTTCATTTAGCGTCTTGACCAGCGCTAATGCTCGTCGCAGGTCGGATCCGGCCGGGAAGCCGTGCAGGTACCAGGCGACGTGCTTGCGAATGTCACGCATGCCTTTGTCTTCGCCGAAATGGTCGGCCAGTAGCGCGCCGTGCCGTCGGATGATGTCGGCGACCTCGCCGAGGGTCGGCGGCGTCGGGGCCGGCCGGCCGGTGAAGGCGGCCGACAACTCGGCGAAAAGCCAGGGCCGGCCCAGGCAACCGCGGCCGATGACCACGCCGTCGCACCCGGTGCTGGCCATCATCGCCAGCGCGTCGCTGGCGTCGTAGATATCGCCATTGCCGAGCACCGGAATGGTGCGCACCTGCTGCTTGAGCAGAGCTATCTGATCCCAGTCGGCGGTGCCGGAGTATCGCTGCGCGGCCGTGCGGGCGTGCAGGGCGACGGCTGCCGCGCCCTCGGATTCCGCGATGCGTCCCGCATCCAGGTGGGTGTGATGCTCGTCGTCGATGCCGATGCGGAACTTGACGGTCACCGGTATGTCCGTTCCGGCAGTGCCGCGTACTGCGGCGGCGACGATCTGGCCGAACAGCCGCCGCTTGTAGGGCAACGCCGCGCCACCGCCGCGCCTGGTCACCTTCGGGACCGGACAGCCGAAGTTCATGTCGATGTGGTCGGCCAGCCCCTCGTCGGCGATCATCTTGGCCGCGGCGAAGGTGGTGTCCGGGTCAACCGTGTAGAGCTGCAGCGACCGCGGCGATTCATCCGGGGCGAACGTCGTCATGTGCATGGTGACCGGATGGCGCTCGACGAGAGCCCGCGCGGTCACCATTTCGCAGACGTACAGTCCGCTGACCGTTCCTGCCTTCGACTGCTCCAGCTCACGGCACAGCGTCCGGAACGCGACGTTCGTCACCCCGGCCATGGGCGCCAGCACGACAGGGCTGGCCAGCTCGATGGTGCCGATGCGCAAAGGGCGCTACCGCCCGCTCATCGTCAGCTTGCCCGCGGTCTGGTGCAGTTCGAACGCGGTGGTCCGCTTACCGGTGCGAGCTTCGCGGTCGAGCTGGCGCTGCTTGGACTGCTCGAATTTGTCGCAGGACGCCTCAAGTTCCTTGACCAGCACGCCGAGGTCGTCGCGCAGTGCGGCGGCTTCGCCGGTGAAGTCCTCGCGCTCGAAGATGCGCCATTTCTTCAGCACCGGCAGCACGACGTCGTCGAGGTGGATGCGCGGGTCGTAGACCCCGCCCACCGCGATGAGCACCGCCTTGCGGCGGAACTCGGGCACCTGGAAACCGGGCATCTGGAAGTTGCGCAGGATCTTGTGCAGCGACTTCATCGCCTGGTTGGGTGCAACCTCGAACCCGGCTTCGCTGACATCCCGGTAGAAGATCATGTGCAGGTTCTCGTCGGCCGAGATCTTGGCCAGCATCTGGTCGGCGATCGGCTCTTCGCAGGCCTTGCCGGTGTTGCGGTGCGAGATCCGGGTGGCCAACTCCTGGAAGGTGACGTAGATCACCGAGTCGAACAGGCTCTCGGCGAACAGGTCGTCGCGCACCTGGTGGTTCTGGCCCGGGCTGAAGCCGCGGTTCACCACCTCCATGCGCAGCTTCTCCAGCTCATAGGGGTCGACGGCGCGGGTCACCACCAGGTAGTCGCGCAGCGCGATCCCGTGCCGGTTCTCCTCGGCGGTCCACCGGTTGACCCACTGGCCCCACGGGCCGTCCAGGCCGAAGTTCATCGTGATCTCGCGGTGGTACGAGGGCAGATTGTCTTCGGTCATCAGGTTCTGCACCATCGCCACCTGGGCGATGTCGGACAGTTTGGATTGTCCGGGCTCCCAGTCCTGTCCACCGAGCGCGTAGAAGTTCTTCCCGTCCGACCACGGGATGTAGTCGTGCGGGTTCCAGTCCTTGTGCATGCTCTCGTGCCGGTTCAGGTACTTCTCGACGACTGGCTCGAGTTCCTGTAGCAGCTGCAGATTGGTCAGCTCGCCTGACATGGCAACTCCAGTTATCTGTGTCTGTTGGTTGCAGTCAATATATCTGTGTCCGTCAGTAGCATTCAAGTTTGCCTACGGTGTGGCGCATCACGGTGCGGTCAAGATTGACGGGCTACCTCTGCAGGAATGCCCGAGGCCGCGCGCGGCTAATCGTGCTGCGCCGACGCGACGGTGATCTCGGACGTGCCGTGTCCGACGTAGATCGCGGCGGTGCCCAGCAACATCTCGACGCAGTAGTCGATGAACTGCTGGCGGGTGGAGCCCAGCTGGCCGTTCAGGTACGCCGTGAACAACGCGGTCAGTGCGCCGACCAAGCTTGTCGCGACCAGTTTCTGGGTCACCGCGTCGGCGATCCGGGACAGCTTGCGTTGCAGCAGCTCGATGAAATTGGGCATCCACTCCGCCCCGGAGCGCGTCAGCACCGGCTCCACGGCCGGCGCCAGCAAGAGCACGCGCCCGCGTACCGGGTCGTCAACCATCAGCGCCACGAACTGCTCGACGGCCTCCCGGGGAGTTTTGGCCGACGTCAGCGTCGCCATCGCTCGGGTACAGACATCGTCGTAGACCGCGCGAACGAAGTGGTCGCGGTCGTCGAAGCTTTCGTAGAAGTACCGCTCGGTCAGGTTCGCCTGGCGGCAGACCGCGCGCACCGTGAGTGCGGGTCCGCCTTCGCTGCCCAGCAGTTGGACGCCGGCGGCGACCAAGGTGTCGCGGCGCAACGCGTTCCGGTCTTCCAGGGGTACGCCCGACCAACGGCCCCGTCGTTGACCTGCCTGCACTTCGCTCCTAGAATCGATTCTGACAACGCGCGTAGTCAGATTTTCCTGACACCTGAAGAAAGACGCCAGTGACTCAAGATACTTCTGCGGCCTGCCCGGTGACCAGCGCTGACGGAGCGGATTCCGCCACGCCGGAGGTGGATCCCGGCGTAGCCACGGGGTGCCCGGTCTCCGGCTCCGGCTACGAGGCGCCGCCGGTGCCGCTGGGACCGGATTCCCTGACCTGGAAATACTTCGGCGATTGGCGCGGCATGCTGCAGGGTCCGTTCGCCGGGTCCATGCAGAACATGCATCCCCAGTTGGGCGCCGCCGTCAAGGACCACTCGACGTTCTTGCGGGAGCCCTTGCCGCGGGTGATGCGGTCGCTGTATCCCATCGGCGGCGTCGTCTTCGACGGTGACCGCGCTCCGATCACGGGTGCCGAGGTGCGCGACTACCACGTCGACATCAAGGGTGTCGACGATCAGGGGCGGCGCTACCACGCGCTGAACCCCGACGTCTTCTACTGGGCCCACTCGACGTTCTTCGTCGGCACGCTCCACGTGGCTGAATGGTTCTGTGGCGGCCTGACCGAAGCGGAGAAGCGCCAACTGTTCGACGAGCACGTCCAGTGGTACCGGATGTACGGCATGAGCATGCGGCCGGTGCCGAAATCCTGGGAGGAGTTCCAGGACTACTGGGACCACATGTGCCGCAACGTGTTGGAGGACAACTTTGCGACGCGGGTCGTCCTGGACTTGACGAAGTACGGCAAGCCGCCGATCGCGCCATGGCTTCCGGATTGGTTGTGGGCGGGCCTGACGAAGCTGTCCGCGCCGTTCTTCCTCTGGCTGACCGTCGGTCTGTATCACCCAGCTGTCCGCGAACGATTGGGTTACCGGTGGTCGCGCCGTGACGAATGGCTGCACCGCCGCTTTGGTGGCGTGGTGCGGGCGGTCTTCGCGTTCGTGCCGCCCAGATACCGCAAGCACCCGCGGGCGCGAGCCGGTCTCGACCGTGCGTCGGGGCGCATTCCGGCCGACGCGCCGCTGCCGCAGACGCCGGCCCGCAACCTGCCTCCGCTGGACGAGCGCGGCGATCCGAAGCACTACTGCCCGGTGGTGTGAGGGCTCAGTGGGTGTGGCTGTGCACCTCTTCGAGGCCTGACTGGTGCACGTGCTCGTGATCATGCGTGGTGTGCGCGTGGCTGTGGTGCACGTCGCCGTGCTGGTGCTCGTGCGCGTGGGCCTCATCGTGGCTGTGTTCTGACATTTTCTTTCTCCTTACTGTGAAAGCTATTGGGCTGCTTCTCTTTTGAGCGCCTTGATGTCGTCGTCGTCGCGGTGGTGCCCTGGCACTCCGGGGCCGGCGTGCTCGGCGTTGTAGACGGCATCGATGACGAGCTGGCGCACGTGGTCGTTCTCCAGGCTGTAGAAGATCGTGGTGCCGTCGCGGCGGGTGCGCACCAGGCGCGCCATGCGCAACTTCGCCAGGTGCTGGGAGACCGACGGTGCCGGTTTGCCCACGTGTTCGGCGAGCTCGTTGACTGACATCTCATGCTTGGCCAGCGACCACAACACCTGCACGCGGGTGGCATCGGCGAGCATGCGGAAGACCTCGACCACCAGACCAACCTGGTCGTCCGGCAACCGTCCAGATCTATTATCTGCGTGCATACGTAGATAATAGATCTGGATGACGCCGGGGCGTCAAGCCCGGAGCCGGTCAGCGCGGAACGGTGGTCGCCTGTCGCTGCCCGCCGTTGCGCTGCTGCCACGTCCGGTAGACGTCCACGGCGGCCTCTTGGACGTCCGGGCGGGACTCCTCCCGGATCGGCAGCCGACGGTCCCGCCAGTCCTTGGCGAACTCGTCGTAGAAGGTGGCGAGCTCGAAATACTTGCGGTCGTCGACGTAATAGGGCTCGTAGGCCTCCCGTGACGTCAGGAACACGACCTTGTCGGGGGAGCAGTAGTAGAGCGATCCCAGGCACATCGGGCACGGATGGGCCAGCACATAAATGGTCGTACCGATGAGGTGTTCGGTGCCCAGCTTGGTGCATGCGGCGCGGATCGCGAGGATCTCGGCGTGGGCGGTCGGATCGTTGGTCTGCGCCACCTGGTTAGCGCTTTCGGCGAGAACCTCGCCGTCTCTGACGATGACCGTTGCGAACGGTCGACCGCCTTCGGCGACATTTCGGCGGGCGAGGTCGATGGTTCGCTGTGCGAAGTCGGTCACACCCGCAGAGTAGCCCGCAGAATCATTGGCGGTTCTGTGATAGTAACTAGGTTATCTATATTTCTGACTTGAGGCTGACTTAGGAGTGCAATGGTGCGTACCGATCGGGATCGCTGGGACCTTGCGACGAGTGTCGGTGCGACGGCAACCATGGTCGCCGCCCAGCGGGCGCTGGCTTCCGACCCGCAATACGCGCTGATCGACGACCCCTTCGCCGCGCCGCTGGTGCGTGCGGTGGGAATCGACGTCTACACCCGCCTGGTGAATGGCCAGATTCCGGTGGAGGACGACTCCGAGTTCGATCCGCAGCGGATGGCGCGGGGTATGGCCTGCCGGACCCGGTTCTACGACGAGTTCTTCCTGGGGGCCACCCGCAGCGGGATCAAGCAGGTGGTCATTCTCGCGTCGGGCCTCGATGCGCGTGCCTACCGCCTGCCGTGGCCAGCCGGCACCGTCGTGTACGAGGTCGACATGCCCGAGGTGATCGAGTTCAAGACGCTGACGCTGAGCGACCTGGGCGCCGAGCCGACCGCCGAGCGCCGGACCGTCGCCATCGACCTGCGTGACGACTGGGCGACGGCGCTGCGGGAGGCCGGTTTCGATGCCGATGCCCCGTCCGCGTGGAGCGCTGAGGGCCTGTTGGTGTACCTGCCCGACGACGCCCAGGATGCGTTGTTCGACAACATCACCGCTCTGAGCGCGCCGGGCAGCCGGCTGGCCTTCGAGTTCGTGCCGGACACCAGGATCTTCCAGGATGAGCGCTGGCGCGCACACCATGACCGGATGGCCGAACTCGGCTTCGAGATCGACTTCAACGACCTCGTCTATCACGCCGAGCGCAGCCACATCCTGGACCACCTGACCGGCGCCGGCTGGCAGACCTCTTCGCACACCACCAAGGAGCTGCACGAGGCGAACGGGTTCGTCTATCCGAACGACGAACTCGCCGAAGCGTTCGCGGACGTGACGTTCTCCAGCGCGGTGCGCAAGCCGTAGCAGGCCGCTACTGGCTGCGGAGCAGTTCGTCCTTCAGCCGGGTGGTGAGCATGTCCTGGAACACCGTCTGCGCCGGAGCGTAGAGATCCCGATAGGTCGAGACGAGCGCCTCCCGGTTGTACTCGGGGATGGCGCCGGTGGGCGGCGTCCAGAAGCTGTCGATGTCCATCAGGAAGAACTGGCCGGTCTGGGCCGGCGTGACGCGGCGCAGGTGGTAGCTCGGGTCGAGCGCCTGACCGACACCCGGCCCGTAACGCACGATGAGCGACTTGCCCGGCTGCGCCTCGCGGTAGACGGCGGCGCCCTGCCATTCGGTCAGGGTCAGTCCGCCCGGCGCCAGACGCTGGGGGCCGAGCAGGCTCTCGTCGATCCAGTTGGTCCACTCGATCCGGCCGTCGACGCCGGCCGGGACCCGGACCTCGAGGACGTAGCGCAGGCCGATGCGTTCGATACCGACGATCGAGGAGACCGCCGACCGCGCGTCAACCACCCGCATCGCGATCTCGAGGAAGCTGTCGAAGTTGCTGTATGCGCTGGTCTCGACGACGATCGCCTGGTTTTTCAGCGAGGCGGCCGTGGTGTTCTCCCGGTTGGAGTAGCGCACGAAGCGATCGGCGACCGGCTGCGGCGGCTGGCCGGGGGCAGTCATGCCCCACTGGACATCCTGGGCCTGGCGTTCGATCGGCAGATCGTTGAGCAGCAGATGCTTGAGTTCGCGGCTCGCCGTCTCGGTCAGAGAGTCTGTTGCCGGGTGACGGATCTCCAGCGTCACCAGGGCTACGGGGGCGTTGGGTTGTACCTCAGCGGGATTCACGTCCGGAAGCATAGCCGCGAGCTTAACCACGCGTGACGGCAATCACCCTTAGCGTCTGAATTCGTCTCGGCCGGAAGGCTGTGCGCGCACGGTATGCCAGGTCATGGCCTGTTTGAGACCGGTCTGGTGCCCCCAGTAGGACTCGAACCTACGACCTGCGGATTAAAAGTCCGTAGCTCTACCAACTGAGCTATAGGGGCGGCGGAGAATCACAATACTGGGTCCCGGAGGAGGGCTCGTTTGAGGATTGGGGCCGGGGTGACCTAAGCTGACTTGGCTCCCAACAGTAATCGCGTTGGCAGTGCCCCGGAGAGATTCGGTTCTGGCCCCCTTCGTCTAGCGGCCTAGGACGCCGCCCTTTCAAGGCGGTAGCGCGGGTTCGAATCCCGTAGGGGGTACTGGCTACGCGGGCACCGCGGAGCACAGCAGTACAGCAAGGCCCTGTGGCGCAGTTGGTTAGCGCGCCGCCCTGTCACGGCGGAGGTCGCGGGTTCGAGTCCCGTCAGGGTCGCCAGCACGGCGAGGCACACGCTGCCTGCCGGCTTCCGGCCAGGTAGCTCAGTCGGTACGAGCGTCCGCCTGAAAAGCGGAAGGTCGGCGGTTCGATCCCGCCCCTGGCCACCAAGGTTGACCTGCATAGACACGGTTCTTTGCACTCGGTTGACAGTTTTCTTTGTCCGGTTCTTGTCCGGTCTTGGGTGTTTGCGTCTCGGCCTCGTGAAGCTGATCCAGATTTGTTGCCACCTGGTCCAGTTCGTCGGCGTAGAGATCGCTGTAAATATTCGCGGTGACGGTGGGCGTGGAATGACCCATGGTCTTCTGGACGTAGCGAAGGTCAGCCCCAGATTTACGGGCCAGGCTGGCGTACGTGTGACGTAGATCATGGATAGTGAGCGGGGCCAGGTCAGTCTTCTTCAGGGCTTTGTTCCAGTGCGTATGACGGCGCCAGTTGTTGGAGCGCAGTAGTTTTCCGTTGGGGGAAGTTACAGCGGGATCGTCCTGCATTCGGTTTTCGATGCGTCGGGCGAAGATGTCCGCCACCACTTGTGGGAGTGGAACTGTTCGGATGCCGGCGCGGGTCTTGGGTGGCCCGATGATGATGCGGCCTTCGACTTCGGGCGCTGCACGTCGGACGTAGAGCCGACGGGCAGCCAGGTCGATGTCCTTGACGCGGAGGCCGACGAGTTCGGACCAACGCAAGCCGGTGTAGGCGAGGATGGTCACGACGTCGCCCTGGTCTCCGCATGCGGTAGCCAGGGTCTGGATTTCTTGTGCGGACAGGTAGCGATGGCGATCCCGCTCGGGAATGCGGCCCGCTGAGACACCAAGGGCGGGGTTGCGGTGGATGCGCCCGTCTTGGTGGGCGACATCGAGAATTGAGCGCATGAGCCGCAGCGTGGAAACCTTTGCCCACGGGCCAACCGTCAGGCCGTCAACGAACGCCTGGACGTCGGCGCGGGTGATCTCGTCGACGGGGATGTGACCGAAGCGGGGCGCGATTCGCAGATCCCAGTGTTGGACGTATCCGCTCCAGGTCTTCGGCGACACCGCGGGCTTCTTGGAATCGGAGAACTGAGTCCAGATCCGGATCAGCGGCGTGCGTCCGAGGCGTGGGTCGAATCGACGCGCACCGAGCGCGGCTTCGTTGTCACGTTCGGATTTGAACGCCTTTGCCTCGCGCAGGGTCGGAAACGTGGCCGACGTTTCCACCCAGCCCGATGGCGCGTCCGGATCTCGGATCAGGTACCGGACTTGGTAGCGGGGCTAGCCGGCTGCGGTGAGGCGCTTTCGGATCCCGCGAGCGGTGTTGCCCGCCATTACCGGCGCACCTGCTTCAGCCAGGATCGGACTTCTGCGCAGTCCCAGCGGCGTACCCGCTCTGACAGTGTGTAGCAGGGCGGGCCGATCTGCTCGCCGGTGGTTTCGCGGAGTGCGGCCCAGCGGTTGAGTGTCGCGGCAGAAACGCCTAGGAGCGCTGAAACCTGTTCGGCGGTGAGCAGTTCTGGGAAATTGCCGCTAGCGACGAGGGCCTCCCGGAGGCCGTGAATCACCATGGCGTCACCTCGTTGCGTGGATTGACTCGTACCGCGTGCGGCTGCGGGGCAACCCGTTAGCTGATTCGGCAATGGACCAGTCATTCACTGCTTCGCCCTCCGGTGGTCCTTGATTTTCCGTATTGCCTTGCAGTGGTGTGGATCTGATCGTCGGACCAGAAGTCGGATCGGACCTTCGTCGCGTGGCCGTCCTCGGCGATGACGTAGCCGGTACCCGGTCTGTCGGGGCTGATTCGGTGTGCCGGAGCTTTGTCGGCCAGCCCATCGCCGAGGACCATCGTGACTTCGTCGCGGGAACGCAGTCGAAGCGCGATGGTCTGCGTGAACAGTCCTCGCATAGGCAGCACTTCCTTGCGAGGGTCCTGCAGGAACGCGGCGACCACGATTCCCAGCGCTCGACTTTTGGTGAGGATCCGTGACAACGAGGCGGCGGCTTCTTTACGAAGGGTCGGGTCGCTCATGTACGCGGTCACTCCGGCCAGCTCGTCGATCAGCAGCACGACGAGGGGTGAGTTCGTGGTCGGCCTGTGTTCGCGTGTGTTGCCCGCCATCTCGTGGCCGCGCTTGTCCATCAGCTTCTCCAGCCCAGCAAGGGTTTGGACGGCGTCGGCCTCTGTGGTGGCAATCTTGGCGAATAGCCCTGCGCCGGTCGACAACTCGATGCCGTACTTCAGGTCAATTCCGATCAGATGAACAAACCCGGCGGCCACAGCAGGGCCGAGGCCGCAGGCGATACCCCAGAAGACGGAACCTTTGCCTGAGCCTGAGCAGCCCACGGTGAGGGTGTGTCGTCCGCTCAGTGGGAGCGTCCAGGCGGAACCGTCCTCGCGTCGCCCGAGCTTGATGCGTGTTGTTGCGACCGCCGTTGGCGGCGCTGCGTGACCTGCCGTCGACAACTGCTCTCGCATGACCAGCTCGATGCGCAGCGTCCCGGGCGAGACGACAACCGCCCGTGCCGAATATGCACCAGCAGCGTCACGGATGGCAGGAACGGCCCGCTCCAGGTCTTCCACGGTCTGTCCCAGCCTTGCCCGTACTATGAGCCGCAGGGTGGTGTGAGACACGTCTGTTCCCAACAGCTTTGGATGAAACCAGCGGGTGGAGGTGACCTGCTGGCCTTCTTTGTTGCGGCGAGTGATCTGCTCGGAGGCGGATAGGCCGCAGCGCTTGCAGAGCCTGTGCCAGGAGACGTAAGCCCAGAGTCGCCAGCGTAGAAGTCGGGCCGGTGTTGCGAATCGTTCCTCATACGTCTCGGGAGAGTGCAGTCGCCAGGAGATGAGGGCGGCGGCGCTGACTCCTACGACGATCGCCACCCACAGGCCGAGACTGGTGAAGAAATTCAGGACGTGGTCGAGCCGGAACGGGGTGTCGGGATCGAGCGGTGCGTACGGATCGGGATTCATGCCGATTCCCGGCTGGCCGTTGCGCTGGCGGATGGCTTGCCCGGTGCCCTCATGCCAGAGGCTCGAAACGACCAGGCGATCCGGGAGAAGTCGCCCGACCGCTCAACGTACGGCAGGGCCATGAGCCCGTCGAAAACCACTGGGGCAAAGGGTGTCCCACTGGGTTTGGCGGGCGTAGACGGCTGCGTCGGTGCAGCGAACTTGACCGTTACCGTCCGACTGCGCTTCGGTGCCGCCGGGTCGCCATCAAGCACTTCGACCTGCCACATCGGCAAGCCGGTATCGCGATCCCTCGCTTGCACGCGGTTCTCGCCGGAGGACTTGTCGAAGTCGATCATCGGCGTCACCTCGGATACGAGGAACGCACCGAGGGAGAACACCTGTTCGTGACCGATCTGGAGCCATTTGGGGATGGACATTGAGGAACCTTTCCAGAGTCTGGACTAGACGACTACTTAACCTAGTCGTCTAGAGGAGCAAGTCAAGCGGTATGCCACATTTGGTCGTTTCGAGACGTTTCAGCGCGCTGAGAAGTCGTATTCCAGCAGGTAGGCCGATGCCACCTTCACTGTGTCGCACACTTCAACGGCCACGTCCTTGGTGTCATAGGCAGTCCGCACCACTGTTAGAACAGGCGCCCCTGGCGGGAGCTGCAAGGCACGGCGTTCTTCGGGAGTGGGCATTCGGGCGCCGACCTCCTCGGTGAACCGCGCGAGGCTGTGACCAGCCTCCTCAAGACGCGCGTAGATGCCACCTGGCCCCGTGTCGGTCTGTTCAATCTTGGTGCCCAGCGCGAATGCGACAGGAATGTATGAGGTTGCCGTTTCGACCGGCTTGCCGTCGGCGAGGTAACGTCGGGACCGAACCACCACTTCGTCATCTGCAGTCAGTCGAAGCCGTTCGGCCACAACCGAATCCGGCCTCTCGCGGGAAACGGTGATGTTGTCGACTTGAGGTGTGTAGCCGGACCTCTCCGCTTCGACGGTGAATGCCGCTTTGCCGTTGGCGCGATGTTGCCGGGCGAAGCGATCGGATGCGAGCCGCCTAATTGGGGGAGCGGGGCGCACAAACACCCCGCGACCGTGCTCGGAGATCACCAGGCCTTCGGTGCGCAGTTCTTGCACTGCCTGGCGGACTGTCATCCGCGCGACCCCGAAATGCTCGATTAACTCCGCCTCGGAGGGCAGGCGTCCGCCAGCTTCTAACTGGCCACGGATGATGGAGTCACGCAACATGCTGGCGATCTGCCGATACGGCGGCTTATCGTCCGCCCGGTCAATCTGACCAAGTTGCAGCACCTGAGAGCCTTCCCGTACATGTCTAGGCGACTAGTCTAGGGACACGACACGTCCCTTGTCGCATCGAGTCGGCCGCAGAGGAGTCTTGCGCATGGCAGCCACACCGAAGCACTCGGTCAGCGTCGCCGGCATCGTGGTCCGCGACGATGGCCGCGTCCTGGTGATCAAGCGCGAAGACAACGGCCACTGGGAGGCGCCGGGGGGAGTCCTGGAACTCGACGAGTCGTTCGAGGCTGGGGTTCGGCGTGAGGTGTTGGAAGAGACCGGACTTGAGGTCACGGTAGAGAGGTTGACCGGCGTCTACAAGAACATGACTTATGGAATTGTCGCCTTGGTGTACCGCTGTCGTCCCGTTGACGGCGAACCGCACGCAACCGAAGAGGCTCGCGAAATCTGTTGGATGACAAAGGAAGAAGTCCGGTCGGCCATGGTTCCGGCGTTCGGCGTGCGTGTATTGGATGCATTTGAGGATGTGCCGCAGTCGCGCGCGCATGACGGCGTTAATCTGCTGTAGTCGTGATGCTCTGAATCTCAGAGCCCGTAGAGCTTCAACCCAACATGGTCGACGATGAAGCGCTCGCCCTCGGAGTCCATAGCGAAGTAGACGCGGCCCACTTCATTCGGCGATGTACTGTCGCCCAACTTGAGATGCGGTAGTCGACTGTGAGTCTTGCCGTCGAAGTCGAACGTATCGAGCCTTTGCCGGCTCATGTACTGGTCTGTCGAGGCGAGATTGAGTTCCCACTCATGCTTGAACCAGTCGTCCGGAAGCATGCCGAGCTGGCACCCAAGGCGCCGATACTCAATGGCTGCCTTGGTCAAGGCAATCAGAGCGTCACGCATCACGCGGACGTGTGGATAAGCGTCACGCTTCCATGATTGGTGAGCATCACGAGTGAACACAATGGCGCCTTGCGCCTGCTTCTCAAGGTATGACGCCAGACTTGCAAGGTCACTCGGATCCAGCTCCGGTGCTTCCGCCCAGTCAGTTACACGCACTCCGCTCGATTGACGGGCACGTTCGGCTTCCTGCCTCCAGTACGCAGCTTGCGCCGCCTGCGCCTTGTATTGGTCGCGTTCGTCTTCTACCTGTCTGAACCACGAGTCATATTGGCTGATCTCGTCCTGCAACTCGTCAATAACTCGGGCTTGGGCCTCAAGTTCGATGGAATTGTTGCCCTGTGACTTTGCAGCCGCGAGGTCGGCGGCGATCTGTTCACTGCGTGCAGCACGCCGAGCAGCCTCCGCCGTGCGAAGCAGCTGATTCACGCCGCGAACTGTTACGGAGACGGAACTCAGCATTCGGAGGAGTCGGCCGGGCGCGAACTGCGCCTGATCCGCCGCAAACAGTGGGTGCCTCAGCGATAGTTCGGGCCAGACGAGGCGTGCACCGCCCCGTGGTATGGATGCATCAACCTGGTCCAACCTGTCAGAGAGTATGCGTTGCGATCGGGCATCGACGGCGAGAACTGGCGCCAGCCCGATAAGTTCGCCCGCAGCCTTGCGTGCCAGTTGCTCGCCCCCTTCGTCACTCCCATCGACAAGAAGGATCGGAAGAAGACGGCCATCCGACGACAGTGCCTCCCAAACAAAGTCCGCGTGTTGTGAGTTGACCCACTCAAATCGGCCGTCGACGCGGCTGGGTCCGCACCAGCAGCGCAGGTCGCCGTCCCGGAGAAGGAGGACAAGTAGGTATGGTCTTCGGAAGTAGTCAATTCCAGTCGGCGCGAGGACACCGTCCAGAGATTCGCGGCCTAGCTCAAGCCGCAACGCAGTCTTATTAGCTTCCGTGAAAACCGTTACCACGCAAATGAAATCCGCTCGGCCACTACGAGTGATCTCGGTCCGCACGGTGACGACCAGTGCAGTTACCTCAGCTGTGCCTTCGGTTGACCAAGAGACACGGCTGTCGCCTTTCCCCTCTTGCCCGCTGATGAGAGTGGTTGTCCCGTCGGTATCGAAGGCTCTGGGATCCAGAGTCGGAGTGTGCTCGAAGCTCAACCACTCTGCGAGGTGGCGTTTGACCCGGTCGGGAACATCCATCGGCGTCAGGTCGGAACCTTCGCTAGGACGCACGTCGACCTCAACGACGTACAGGAGTTCCACTCCCTGCCCCTTCCTGAACTTTCAACCCCACGTTAACGGGATCCACGACAATTCCGCGGAAATCATCTGCGTACTTCTCTCACCGGGCTCGATGCCTCCAGCTCGCGCCAGTCGGGGATCAGCGCAGTCATCATCGCGGTGAAGGCCTTGCCGTGGGAGCGGTAGCGCAGATGGAGCAGTTCGTGGACGACGACGTAGTCCTGGAAAGCCGCTGGCATGTCGACTAAGTCCTGCGCGAGTGTGATCACACCGTCTGGCGCACACGAGCCCCACTTGTTGGTTAGCTCGGCCACCACGATGCGCGAAGGATTCACTCGAATCCTGGTCGCCCACGTCATTGCCTTGCGGGTGAGCGCTTGGTCGGCGGTCAGCCTCATCTTTGGCCTCGCCATCAGACCTTCTCCAGCACATTCATAACGTTGTCGATGATCTCGGCGCAGGACTTGGCGGGGACGTGGCTGTCCAGCAGCGGTTTATATAGCCCACTGCGTAGGCGGCGCCGCTCGTCGGGATTCTGGCGCCAGTGGGGGAATTGATCCACTGCCACCTCGATGCACACCGCGACCCGCTGGATGTCGACGTTCAGCTCGCTCAAGGAACGCTCAGTACTCAATGCCGAGTAGATACCGAAGGCGCGATCCGACAGTCCGCTCTGCCTCGCGAACTCGCGCAGTTTGTCCTTCTCCTCTGCAATTGCCTTGAGCTCGTCTAGTGCGGCAAGGCCGTTGACCTTTCGCTCTTCGAGATTTTCGATGACACGGTCGGCCCTGTCTTTGATGCTCTGGAGCGCCACCGCGGCTGCCGGATTGTCTTCCATCTCCTTGCGTAAGCCACGCAACAGGTTGTAGACCTTCTCCTCGGGTGGTCCGTCGTCCCTACCCAGTGCCTCCAATGTTGGGACGTCGAACGTGGCAACCTTGGTGAACCTACCCAGACCTTGCTGAGTCGCGGTCTCCTCGATCAGGCGCTTGGTCTTGTGCTCCAGATCGGCAGTGAAGGTGGTCGCCTCGGAGTAGGCGTTTCGCACGGCCGCGTACAGAACAGATAGGCGCTTGTACGTCGCGATGTGGTCGCGCAACTCCGCTGAGGGCGAGAGTATTTCCCACAACGCCTCGATATCGCGGTAGTCGTCGAAAAATTTCTTGCGCTCGTCCTCCGATACGAATTTACCGTAAACGATGCCTTCTAACTGCTCGTCATCGCCTTGGCCGCGCGTGACCTGCAGGTACTCGGTGGAAGCAGCGTCGATCTTCAGCAGCAGATCCACCATCAGCACATCGAGGTCTTGCAGGGCGCCTTCGACATCGGCGGAATCGAATCGCAACGCCTTGTGAAGTTCTTTCAAGATGCCAACGAAGTCTACGACGAGACCCACCTTCTTCTGCACACCCTCGCTGTCGACATATGGTCGGTTAACGCGCGCGAGGGCCTGAAGGAGGACGTGGTCACGCATCGGCTTATCGAGATACATCGCGTACAAGATCGGCGCGTCGTAGCCGGTGAGCAACTTGTCAGTGACGATCAGGATCTTGGGCTGTTGATGGGCCTTCTTAAACTGCCGACGCACCTCTTTCTCGCGGTCATCGGAAAGCTGGAGCTCATGTACGTCGGGACGGTCGACGACATCGCTCGCATTCCTGCTGTAGACCACCTCGGACCACTCGAGTGGCAGCAGCTTGTCGAGGGCGCGCTTATACTTCGCACACGTCTCACGGTCCACCGCAACAAGAAAGGCCTTGTACCCCAGCGGATCCACGTTCTCATTGAAGTGGTTCGCGACGAACTCAGCCACCTGCGCCACGCGGCTGTCAGAGCCGAGGAAGGTGCGCAGTCCGACTGCTCGCCGCAGTACGTTGTTGAGTTCATCGATGTCGGTGACGGCCTCGTCGGACGCAAGGGCGTAGAACTGCTCGTCTAAGTCCTCTGGTGCCATGGACATCGACGACGGCGCAAGCATGTACTTGATCGGCAGAGTGGTCTCGTCCTCGATCGACTCAATGATCGAGTACTTGTGCAGGTAGCCCATTTCGTCCTGTGATCCGAAGATCTGGAACGAACTTGTGCCACCGCCTTGTGTCCCGCCGACCGGGGTGCCCGTAAAGCCGATGATGGTGGAGTTTGGGACCGCCGCCATGAGGTATGAGCCGAGATCAGCAGCGACCGATCGGTGAGCCTCGTCGATGAAGACAAAGACGTTGTCGCGGTTGGAGCTGTCCTTCCGGATTGTCTCGAACTTGTGGATCATCGAGACGACCAGGCCACGGAAATCGGAATCGAAGATGTCTTGCAGGTCATCCTTGCTGTTGGCACGCCGAACCGGGATGTCGTTGGCCTGCATCTCGCCGAGCAGTCTCTCGACCCACTCCTTGAGCTGGCCCTCCAGCTCGGTGCGGTCAACGACGAGGATGACGGTTGCGTTGTTGAAGCGGTCCTTCTGGCTGAGGATCAACTGCGCCGCCGTTAGCAATGTGAAGGTCTTGCCGGAACCCTGTGTGTGCCAGATTAGCCCCCGATTCTTCGCCTGGTCGGCACACCGCTCAACCACCGCATCGACTGCACCGCGCTGGTGCTCGCGCAGGACCGATTTCTTCGTTTCACCATCTTCGACATAGAAGAGCACCCACTCGCGCAAGGTGCGCAGGAAGTCACGCGGCTCGAAGAACGCCTGTACGGCATCGCGGTAGGACTCGTCGCTCGTGTGCTTCCACCTAAATAGCATGCGGCGGTTGATGTTCCACGTCACGCCGTACCAGTAGTCGATTAGGTGGGTCTCGTTGTGAAGCTGCGCCTGAGCGAGAAGCTCTGGCGTCTCCATCTCGTAACGTCGAAGCTGGGTAACGGCTTTGGTAAGCGCGTCGCGGTCCTTCGGGTTCTTGTGCTCGACAATGGTGACTGGGATGCCGTTGACGAGGAACATGACGTCAGCGCGGTTGCCCTTTGCCCGGGCCGGCGGCTCGATTTTCCACTCCCATGTGACGTGCAGGGCGTTCTCGTGGGGTAGACCGAAGTCGACAACCTGAACGGGGCGCTGCCGCTGTTCGTTTTCGTCGTGCCATTGACGTTCGCCGCGGAGCCAACGCAACACTTCTCGGTTGCCCTCGATCGTGGCGGGCAGCGCTTCAATGCTCTCGACGATCGCGCGGGCCTGGTCCTCGGTAAGCCACGGGTTGAACTGCCGGAGTTTGTTCTCCAGCACCACGGGGAACAGCATGTTCGCCCGACCACGACGCATGCCCTCGGCTTCCTCTGGCGTGAGTTGTTGCCAGCCGACGGCTGATGCGTGCACCACCATCGGGAACTGAACCGACTTGGCCTCGGAGATCTTGATCTGACTCATGCTGGAGTCCCGTCGTTTGACGGCAACGCGCTCAAGTCGAGGTCGTCGATCGACACCGTACCGGTCATCAGCTTGTGCAACAACGACTTGAAGATCCGGTCCAGCACGTCGCGCTTACGGCGGTACAGGTCGATCTTGCGGTCGAGAGCATCTAGCACATCGACGATCTCCTGCTGCTCGTCGATTGTTGGCGGCATCGGAAGTGGAAGCGCGTCAATGGTTCCCGTATTGAGGTTGTATTTGCCGTCGGATGCGGGAGTCGCTCGGCCGGCAACCAAGGACGTCCCGCGGGACGAGCCGTAGAAGTACGCTGCAAACTTCGGCAGTACACGCGTCGTCAGGCGGGCACGGATCAAGTAGGACGCGAAAAGCGCTGAGCCTGGGTCACCCTCGTAGACCGCGCATGACCCCAATCGGTCAATCACACCATTCGTCCGGATGAACAGTAGGTCGCCGTATTGAAGCAGGTACTTGCTCGCCTGCGCAGGCGCGAGACCGCAATACTTTAGCTCAGCGCTATTCACACGCCCGGGCTGAATATTCGGGATTCTTAGAACGGGGTACCCTTCGGAATCCGAGGTGCAATGCACCGACGTTCCATACTGGAGGAACTCACGAACCTCGCCGAACGCACCGATGCTCCAACTCTCAGGGATTGGGCCGCTCTCGGTCTCCTTCAGTTTTTCTCCTCGTAGACCCCGCGTGAATACCTGCTCCATCGCGGCTCGCTTCAGGGAGGAAGCACTCGTGGCGCCGCGCTCCGCTGCCATACAAAGGTCAAACAAGCTCCACAGGAGCTTCGCGATGGATGCTTGCTCCGATCGGTCGTAGGCGGGCACAGCGAACGACTTGATGTGCGCCCAAGAAGTTCGGGGATGTTGGGCTCCAGTCACACCTTGCATAGCGAACTCGATGAAAGCGGGTGAGTGAACAACACATGCGAGGTACTCAGGGCTCACGCCCAACTTGGGTCGAAGGACTAACAACTCCGTGGTGGCAACTCCTGCGCGATCCACGAGCACCGCCTTGTCGAGGTACGGCCGCAGCTTTCCGTAGAGCACATCACCCGGCTCGAATGCGGCCTTCTGGCTCGTAACATCACTCGCTCTCCCGAAGCCGGTCGCTCGAAGACGGCCAGATTCAAGGTGCTCTAGGCCCAGATAAGGGGAGTCCGGCATCGTCGCCGGGTCGACCTGGAGGCTGAACAAGTCACAGAGATCACTGAGGAGGGCAGCCGACTCGGTCATGCCAGCTTCCTCAAACTCGCGAGTGCTTCATGGAGTTTGCCCTCGAGATCCGCTTCTGCACTCATGCACTGCTCGAATTCAGTCAGCAAATCAACGAGGTCGCCTGTCTCATCGGTGGCGACAGCAGAAACCCACCGGCTGGGGCTGAGGTTGTAATCCGCGTCGGCGACCTGCGCGAGGTCGATGACCGCAACTTCCCCCTCGGTGGGATCGCCTGCGTTGTAGAGCCTCGCTAGATCCGAGACGTCCTCGTCAGCGAGGTGGTTCTTGGGTTTGCCCTTGGTGAACCGCTTGCTCGCATTGAGCAGGGTGATCTTGCCCTTCTTAGGCTCGGGCTTGCGCTTGTTGAGCACCACGATGACGCCAGCGGCCGTCGTGTTGTAGAAGAGGTTGTCGGGCAACAGGATGACGCCCTCGACGAGGTCGCGGTCGACGAACCACTTGCGGATGTTGCGTTCCTTGTCTTCGTTCTTCGAGCCCGAGCCACGAGTTACGGCACCGGTGTCGAGGACGACCGCCGCACGGCCGGTGTCCTTGAGCACCGAAAGCGTCTGCTGGAGCCAGGCCCAGTCACCCTTGCCTGACGTTGCGCCACCGTGTTTGATGAACCGGTCGTACGGGTCGTCCTCGAAAATGCTCGGGTCAAAAGGCTGGTTCCACATCGGGTTCGCGACGACAAGATCAAACTGGTCGAGTGATCCCGACGATGTCCGGAACTTAGGATTGATCATGGTGTCGCCCCGGCGTAGGTCGACGTCCATGTCGTGGATGATCGCGTTCATCCGCGCGACGGCGTAACTCTCGGCCTGTAGCTCCTGACCAAACAGTTTGAGTGGGATCTTGGCGGTCGGGTCGAGCTCGCGCGCGATGAGCTGGAGCTTGATGAGTAGGCCGGCGGAACCGCAAGCGTAGTCATGGCAGGTCTGTCCTGGCTTCGGCCTCAGGATGCGCGCGATGAGGAATCCGACCTCGGTTGGAGTGAAGAACTCGCCCGCACTCTGGCCCGAGCCTTCTGCGAACTTCCGGAGAAGATATTCGTATGCGCGGCCAAGGAAGTCCGGCTGCACGTCTGCGAGGCCGAGGCGATAACGCGGGTCGGAAAATGTCTCGACGACGCCATTGAGCTTGGCGGGGTTGATGTCTCGCTCACCGTTGCGCTCGGCCGCGAAGTCGACGACGTCGATGACTCCGGCGAGGCTCGGGTTGAATCGGACGACGGCACGCACGGCCTTGGTGAGATGTTCACCGATGTCGCGTGGTCGTGTAGACCGACCGCGCTCGTCGTCAGGCCAGTCGTACGGCACGCGTCCGCTGATGACGGACCAACGTGCCTCGGCCGGGAGATAGAAGCGGAGCAGGTCGTGGTCGTTGTCCGCGATCTCCAGGGCGACGTCACGGTCGCCGTACTCCTCGGCGAGTCGGTCGATCTCGTCGTCAAAGACATCGGAAAGGCGCTTAAGGAATAGCAGCGGCAGCAGGTAGTCCTTGAACTTCGGCGCGTCCTTCTCGCCTCGGATCGAGCAAGCGGCGTCCCACAGCATCTGCTCCATTGGCTTTGTGGTCGGAGTCGCTGGCTTAGCTTGACGGCCACGGCGACGGGTGACTACTGCTCCACCGGCAGCCGGGGCATCGCTGGGATCGACGCCAGCTTCCTCGGCCAGAGCGTTGATCTTGGCGAGCTGGGCCCTCTGTGGCTTGCTGGAGCCGGCTTCCCACCTGTTCACCGTGGCGAAGGAGACACCGAGCCGCTCGGCCAATTCGCCCTGGGTCAGATCTAGAGCAGCGCGGATAGCTTGAAGGTGCGCAGGAAGAGTCGAGGATTCCGTCATGTATGTTATGTTTGCATAGTGATGTAACAAATACAAGCGGATCTGGCCAGTTGACCAAGGTAGAGGAAGCCTGCGCGCCGTGGGCAAGAGTTCAAAAGAGAGGACTATATGGCAGAGCCAACGGAAGAGACTTCAGCAGCGGAAGGCAGCCCCAAACTGTTGCTCGCACAAGTCCGTGAGCTGTACGGACGCGCTGCCTACACGCACAAGACCCACGAGAAGCAGGCAGATATCTGCTACCGAAAGTATTGGTGGCAGCGCCGAGGACTTGTGGCCATGACAGCCGTTAGTTCGACCGCGTTCGTGGTGTCGCTCCTCGGTCTAGCAAATGGTGAGCAGTGGGCGCCACTGGTCACCTCGTTCATCGCCTTAGTTGTCACTGCGATGAATCTTGGCAGCAAGAACTTCAAGCATGGCGAGGAGATGCAGCAGCACCGTGACACGGCGGCAAAGGTATGGGATGTCCGCGAGTCCTACCTGTCGCTCATCGTTGACCTTCAAGCGGGAGCGTGCCCGATGCAGGAGGGAATCCAACGACGCGACGATTTGCAAAAACAGTACTTCGCCATCCTCGGTGATGCTCCCCGCACAACCCCCAAAGCCTACGAGGCCGCGCAAGGCGGTTTAAAGAACCGCGAGGACTTGACGTTCTCGGAGAGAGAGATTGACCAGATGTTGCCGGTCCAGCTTCGAAAGGGAAAGCCAGCAGCCGATGAAGACAAGTGAGATTTTCGAGGGTCTGCTCACGAACCTACAGGTCGATAATGCCGGCACCATCGGGACCCGTCGCGATGAAATCACCAAGGTTCTGAACAATGAGTTCCGGAACCTCGACAGCTCGAAGGACCATCAGCTCATGGTGGGCTCCTACGGGCGCTTCACGGCAATTCGCGGTATTTCGGACCTTGACATGCTTTACGTCCTGCCGTCGTCCATATGGGACAAGTACGAAGGAGAGGACGGACCCTCGGAGGTCTTGTCGCGCACGCGCGCCGCCATTCAAGCGCGCTACCCGACATCCAGCGTGAAGGTTGACAGTCCAGTGGTCGCCGTGACATTCCAAAATTTCATGTTCGAGGTACAACCCGTCTTCGAGCAAGCGGACGGCTCGTTCAAGTACCCGCATACGAAATCGAAATCCTGGAAGGTCACCAAGCCGCGCGAGGAGATCAATGAGACCCGAGACTACGACAGCATCACCAATCGGAATTTTCGCAAACTATGCAAGATGGCGCGAGCGTGGAAGAACAAGCACGGCGTAGTCATGGGTGGCCTGTTGATGGACACCTTGGCGTACAACTTTCTGCAGAAGAACACCGACTACCATTCCGCGACCATGGCGACTTATGCCTTCATGGTCCGAGACTTCTTCAAGTTTCTGTCCGAAGAGGACGATCACGACCATTACCAAGCGCTGTCTCTATGTCAACCTGACTCAGGACCACTGTGACGGCTTGATTCGGGACCACCTCGGCGAGGAGGTGGTGGCTCAGGCGTCTTCGTAGGCTGTGATCGCGAGCTGCTACCGCGGGTATGGCTGAGCCGGTATGAGGTGGTGCCGGTTTCGATGATGGTGCCGTGGAAGGTGAGTCGGTCGACGATCGCGGCGCAGAGTCGGGGGTCGGTGAAGGTTTTGGTCCAGCCGGAGAAACTCTCGTTGGATGCGATGGCTACTGACGCCTTTTCCTCGCGTTCAGTGAGTACTTGGAACAGCAACTCCGCGCCCCGGCGGTCGAGTTCCATGTAGCCGAGTTCGTCGATACATAAAAGATCGACGCGGCCGTAGCGGGCGATCGTGCGGGCGAGTTGCTTTTCATCGGCGGCCTCGACGAGTTCGTTGACCAGTTTGGTCGCCAGTGTGTAGCGGACGCGGAAGCCTTGCTCGGCGGCGGCGGTGCCCACACCAATGAGCAGGTGGGACTTGCCGGTGCCCGAGTCGCCGATCAGGCAGAGCGGGTCGCCTCGGCGTATCCAATCGCCTTGGGCGACGGTATGTACGGTGGCGGCGTTGATGTTTGGGTTGGCGTCGAAATCGAAGTCGCCCAACCATTTCTGACGTGGAAACCCGGCCGCTGCGACTCGCCGCAAGGTGGATCGGCGGTCCCGGTCATCGCATTCGGCCAGGAGCAGTTCGGCGAGGAAGCCGTGGTAGGTGAGCTGTTCACGCTCGGCGACTTTCACTGCTTCGTCGATCACCGCACGCACGGTCGGCAACCGCAGGCGTCGGCATGCGGAATCGACGGCGGCTTGGGCCGCTTGTGGGGTCATCCCGCGTTGGCGGCGCAGGGTGTTGGTGACTTTCGTGGCCGTGCTCATGATCCAGTCGTTCCTTCCATTCCGTCACCGGGTGGCGGTGTTGGGGGTCTGCGTTGGAGCAGCTCGTCGTAGGCCGCGACGTCAGGCAGCGGCCGGGTGTCGGGTGGCAGGCCGGCGATCACGGTCGCTGGATCAGCCAGGCGGCGCTGGGTCAGACTGACGACCCGGTAATCGACGGTATTGGCATGGTTACCGGCGTGACGGTCTGATTCGAGACCACCACCGGCGGCATGCAGGCGTGCTTCGACCGCGACCACATCCGCTGAAACGGCACCGACCGACAGGGCGGCGTGGATCCCGGCGATCACATCGGTAGCGCGCATGCTGCGGTGCAGCAGCAGCACGTCGATTAGCGAGCGAGTCCCGCCAGCATCGCCGTCGACGCGGCGGGCCTGCTGCCAGAACGCCTCGTGCGCTGCGGTGAAAGTGCCGGCGGCGCGGGCCTGAGCAAGCGCGGTGGAGCCGGGCAACGCGCCGGGTTTGCAGTGCAACACCTCCAGATAGTGGTCGAGGTTGATCGATTGCCCGTTGCGGGTCGTGACGCGTTCATGGCGTGCGGCGATAGTGCGGCCGTCGAAGACGACCAACTCCGAGGCCCGCAGCGACACCCTGACTTTGCGTCCGATCAACCGGGCGGGAACCGAGTACTTCGCCGACCGCGCCGTGATCAGCGCCGACCGGTCCACCCGTGGATGCAGCACCAGCCCCGGGTCGAACCGCTCGGCAGGCAGAGCGGCGAGATGTTCTCGTTCGGTCTGGAAGTCCTGGCCCACGGTGTGCAGCCGGCCGGTGACCCGCCGATGATCCTCACGTGCTTCGCAGCGGCGGATGTAGTCGTTGAGCTCTGACAGCGAGTCCACTTCCGGCATGGGCGTGAGCCAGGTGCGGCGGAAACGTCCGATCTCGCCCTCGACTCCGCCTTTCTCGTGGGCGCCTTTCACTCCCGGCTGGCAGTAGAACGGGTCGAACCCGTAGAACGATCTGAACAGCACCCACCGGTCGTTCTCGACCCTGCCCCGACCGCGGCCGAACACCACCGAGGTGACCGCAGACTTCAAGTTGTCGTAGCGGATATGGCGCACCGGGATGCCGCCGATCACGTCGAATGCTTCGATGTGGCCTTCGAGGAACGCCTCCTGCGACTGAGTCGCATACACCCGATGGACTGCCTTGCCGGACATCGACATTCGGAAAACGAACATGTAGCAGCGGGTTCTGACACCAGCGAGGATGACGTGAACCTCGCCGAAATCAACCTCAGCTTCAGCGCCGGGCGGGTGTTCCTGCGGCACGAACGCTTCCTGCGCCTGCTTACCGGACTCGGCGATGATCTCCGCACGACGGACCCGGACATAGTCACGCACCGACGAATACGACACATCCTCAACGCCGTGTTCATCGGCCAGACGATTGCAAATCCTTGTCGCAGTGTGGCGTTGCTTGCGGGGCGCATCCAGATCGGTCCGCAGCATCGCATCAATCGCAGGTTTGAGCGGGCCCAGTTTCGGCGACTCCCGCACCGGTGTCTTCCGCCTCGGCGGCTCCGGATTCGCCAACGCGTGCCGGACCGTATCCCGGCCAACCTTGTACTTACGAGCAAGCGCCCGAATACCCAAACCCTCGACCCGGGCGTCCCTACGTATCTGGGCGAACAGCTCCACACGACTTCCCATCCGGAACCCTCCGACAGCGAGCCAATAATCGACACGCCAACCGTCGAGGGTGGTCCTGAATCAAACCGTCACAACACACCGGTCTGAAAGAAGGTGGTCCTGAATCAGGCCGTCACACCGGTCCTGAATCAAACTGTCATAGCCAGCGCTGGGAAGTAAGCAGGATGTAAAGGTCAAGAAGAGGTTCCAGAGCAAGGCAAAGACCGCGTACGAGTTGTGCCTCAAAGCGATTGGCGCTGACGGCAAGCAGACGGCCAACGCTAAATGGAAGAAGGTCTTCGGCAAGCCTGTTCCTGCCGCCGACAGTGCCGCGAAGACTGCGAGCGCCTACACGTTCGACCACACCGAAGAGTTCATCGAAGATCAGTTCCCAGTGGACGTTCGGTACACCCTGACCATCGACTGCGCCGTCACCCAAAACGGCTTCCGCCCGGACACCCTACGCAGCATGCTTACTCGACATGTCTGGCTCAGACCGCAAAAAACCTTGAACTTCACGGTTACGGAGTGCGATGTGCCGCAACCATTCAAGTTCAAGTGGAAGGTCTTGAACCGCGGCGAGGAAGCGGAGAAACGAAACGAGATTCGGGGTCAGATTATCAACGACGACACCCGAACACACCGCGAATCCACAAACTTCCGTGGGGAGCACTATGTCGAGTGCTACGCCATCAAGAATGGCGTGGTCGTTGCGCGGGACCATATTGATGTACCAATCACCACGGCCCAGCATGCCTAAGCTAAGCCGTTCGCTGGCCGCCGCATGGTGGTCGCGATAAAACTGGGATCACTTGTGGCACTTCCCAACTTGATTGACCGAGTCGACTGTTGACTCGCTGACGATGTCACGGGCTGGGTTGGGTGGCAGGAAATGCCATGTAGCAGTCAATGTGATTGGCGACGGCACGGGCGAGCTGCCGTGCAAAATCTGGTCTATCGTTGACCAAGGCATAGTCCCTGCCGGGGCCTATGAGATTCAACCGAGACGATCGACCTAGACGTCCTACCCACCCAGTTCGCATTGGGTCACGGTGACGCCGCCGGTCACGACAGCAGCGGTAGCGCCGCCTCGATCATCACTTTGCCCACCTCGGTGCCCGCCGCGGTGGCGATTGAGGTCATCGCCGCGGTGGCCAACGTCCTGAGTCGACCGGGGGATGGGGAATCCGAGTTCGATTCACCGCGGATCTCCGACACCAGCTGTTCGGCAGCGCCGCGGACCTGTACATCGGCGATCGTGGGTAATGCCTGTTCGATCGCATCGGCGAGTGTGCGCGCCTGTTCTACCTTCTGCTGGACGTTGACAGTCTGCGTAGCGCCGGGACTGTTGAATGCAACCGCGATACCGCTGCTGCTTTCGATGTGCAGATAAGGGCTTTGTACATCGGCGACGCCGGGCAGGTCACGCACCGACTTGCCCGACGCTGCGTACTTCTCCCCGTAGGGGGTCAAGTGTGGCCGGAGAACGATCCTCTGCATGGTGCCGGTGCCGTCGACGTAGCCCTCCTCCATGAGCCACTCCAGTGCGGCGTTCAAATCTTCGCGGGTGACTTCGGTGTCGGACCAAGAAGTCGCCTCCATGAAGGCCGCAGTTTTTGCCTCGGCGATGGTGGCCCCTTCGACCCGTAGCTCGTACAGCCACGCCAGCACTGCGTCCCGCAGATTCCACAGACGCTCAGCCTTGTTCATACCGGTCCTCCTCAGTGTGGTTCGGGGTCAGCGTAAGTGCGGGGTCCGACATTGATGATGGAAGTGCGTTGGCGCTGTTGGGGTTGCGCACGCCGCCTCGATCGCTGCAAGCACGGCTGGTCGATCACCGACCAGAACTTGATTGGTGAGCGCCTACCCCGTTTGGTCAGCCGGGTCTCCGGTATCCGACAACAGCGGGAGCAGTATCTTGGCGACCTCGGTCATGTTGTGCCGTGTCACCAGCAGGTCGAGAATCTGTTCCGGGGTCTGCGGCGGGTTGGTTCGGCGACTCGACATCTCTCGTAACGCCCGTACTCCTGCATGCTGGTGCGCTGACACCGTGTTGGCGGCGAACTGATCTGGGTGCACGGTCTCGATATCGGCCTCCACCAGCACAAGTGCTGTGCTGAACCCCGCTCGGCGATCGTCGGTGACGATGGCGTCGGCTTTGCCGATGATGGCGGCGTGGGCGACGTGGCCGTCATCGGGATCGTCTAGCCCGTAGTTGTACTCGCGGTCTTTGGGTGCGTGAACTTCTGAACCAGGGAACGCCTTCTTCAGCTGCTCGAAAAGGTGCTGACGGCGACTGGCGCTATCAGTGATCCCGCGCCTCTCGTGCAAGCCGGCGAGCACATAGTCCAGCTCGAAGAGGACCCCAGACCCCCAAACAGGCGCGTAGGCCTTTTCGGTGGCCAGCTGCAACAGGAAGTCGCGCTGAAGGCTCGGCACAAGTGCGCAGGTGTCGAGGACAGCGCTATACACGTGGGCGAGTCTTTCAGGCGCCGCGGACGGTCAACGCTTGCGTTTCGCCTCGGCGAGTAACTCGGCGACCTCGTCGGCGTCGGCATCCGCGAACTCCGCCGAGCTCTCGGTAATGAACCGGTTGCGCCGGGCACGAAGCTCCTCGCGGTAGGCAAGAACATCGGCAAGCCGCAGCTTGCGACGCACAGCGCCGGGCACGTGCGCCTGCAACTCGCCGTCCTCGATCAGGCGAACGACCGTAGGGCGGCTCAGGCCGAGGATCTCGGCGGCCTGCTGGGTGGAGATTTCTCGATCGCGAGTCAAGATACTTATGGACTGGCCGTGGCTGAGGGCGTGGGCGACACGCTTGAGGACTTCGTAAAGCTGCTCGGTCAGTTCGACGCGGTCGTGTCCGCTCGCACCGGACAGAAAGAACGCAGGCTCAGGAGACGTCCCGTGACGGGCCTCGTGCGCCTCGATGAAGCTGAGGACATCGGCAAGCCCATTGGCATCGGCCGGAACCGGGTTAACAATCTCCGCGGAGGCGGTGCTCATGGGTCTCCCTTCCTTTCGTCTCATCGCTGGAACTCGACCAATCGTAGCAGAGTTGCGAAAGTTACGAAAAGGTATCGGGTTGAACCATGCCGAGCAGTCCAGCAACCCCCGGGTTACGGGGGAATCCACTCGTCGGGAAATTGAAAGCCGTCGGGCGTCGCGAAATGCGTACTTGCGCCCATACGGTTGGACCATGGATAAACACCTCTGGCCCACAGCTCCGAGCGAAGACCTTGAACCAGGTGTGCCCGACTTCGCACGATGGGGCGAAGCGGCGCCCTTTGTCGCACTATCAGAACGCCTGTACTCGAAAACGTGCACGTTGGCCAGCAATATCGATGACTTCGGAACCCGCGTGAGCGATCCCGCGGTGGTCAATCACATCGTCAATCGGCTGGCATTCATGGGCTCGCATATCGCCGACATTGTCCACTCGCTGGCGGGCAAGCTGGACCGGTCGATGATCGACTTCGATCATTGGCTTGAGGTATTGGAGGCGTTCGATGGAGCTAAGCGCGCTTTTCATGAGGCCAATGGAGCAGCGCAAGCAGCCACCGAGGTCCTGCGCAATCACACACAAATCCCGCGCTGAGGCGACGGGCGAGCCGTCGTAGCTGCACCAAATAGGGCGGTCGCGAGCCGGGAGGCGAACGATGGTCCGTCGTTGACCAGCGCGTAGCCGCCGGCAAGGCCGCCTTGATTGCAGATTGTTCGCCGTCGTCGTACCCGCCGATGCGTCACGGCGCCGGTGTTCTGACAGACGCGGCGGACCCGCCGGGTAGTCGTTCGCGGCACGACGGCAGTCGGGAAGCCGCTGTCTGGATTGCCGTAGACCGCTTGGTTGCGTGACCAGCGCCGGACGATACGGCGAGCAGCGATGTATGCGTCCTGAGCGACCTCGACCACGGTGATGGCTTTCTTGAGTCCGTACACGCCCCAGAATCTGCCGGGGCCGCGTCCGGGTTGCCGCCACAGTTCGGGAACGATGTGCTGATATTCCTTGTCGCCGTGCAGATTTGGTGATGAGTGCTTGGTGAAGTAGATGGCCAGCCGTTTGGGGTCGCAGGCTCTCAGCCCGTTGCGCACGTCGATGGCGGTTCCGGCGAGCCGGTGGCGAGCCTTCTGCACCGAGTCAGGGTGGTCGACGATCTGTGCCCAAGTCTCGGATAGCCATTGAGCGAATGCTCGGCCCGAGCGGCCCGGTGACATCGGTGGAGCCATCCAGAGATGAACGTGCGGGGCGCCGCGTCGCTGAAACTCCAATTTCCATATGTAGCGGGCAGACTCACCGTATTCACGTTGAAAGCGTTTGCGCCACAACACCATGTGCCGCTTCACGCTGGCGCCATCCGGTGCGACGACCTCCCAGTCACCCGGATAGGTGAGCGTGACCATCGCCGGGACACGATCAGACTCCACTAGCGGGCTGTAATCGAGTTCGGCGAAGGTGCGGCACATCGCCGACCGTGATTTTCGGGACCACTCGGTGATGACACCACCGGAACTGTGCTGGTCGTTTTCCGTAGGACTCCGTCGTGTCGAAGACACGACGGCCTGATCATCGTTCCCGGCAGCGAGGGCGAGGTCGCTTCTGACTTGCAGCTTCGCGTCGTCAACGTCACGTTGGTGATGACCAACGGCCCGCTCGGCGGCTTTCTCGGCGCGGACGGGATTGGTCCACCCGAGTCGCACGACGCCGGGACCGACGGTGATGCGAAAACGTCCCGATTCAGGTTCGGTGCCTCGACGGTCAGGACCGGAAGCCCACGGTGCTGCCGGCTCGAACAGTGCCGCAGCCGCGGTGACCATCTCGGGACTCGGGAACCGCAGCCCCAATGCGTCGATCGCCCGCAGATCGCCAGTCGCGACCCCGTCGGCGAGCGAGCCGCGGACATTTTCGGCACATATAACAAGCCCGCCGGCCCGGGCCGGGTTGAGGCCGGTGCCGCGGTCGACGTCCGGCCGACCACTGGCGCTCTCGCGCCCTGCGGCCTGGGCGGCCTCGGGCGCTCGCGACCTACCGTCAACCGAGGCACCGGCAGAACCGTGCCGCGAAGGCGGATGTTGTGATGCCGATGTCGAGTCCCGCGTCGAGGGGGTCGGTACGGCAGCTGACGATGCGATGCTGGGCATCGGGATGCCTGCCCCCCGGAGCCCGCGCAACCGCGCACAACTCAGGCGGCAGCACGGGAGCTCCTGATAGGGAGTGCAAGCACCGTGTCCGGTTTATGTCCGTTCGCCGGACAGGCTGAATGCGTCGGCGCAGCTCAATGCGGCGCATACGACGAACAGAATCAGATAAACCGCAGGTCAGCGGCTAATCCGTCCGCCTGAAAAGCGGAAGGTCGGCGGTTCGATCCCGCCCCTGGCCACCAGGTTCTGCCTGTGTAGACCCGGTTCATGGACACGGTTGTCGGGTTATGTGTCCGGTCTCGGGTGTTCGCGTTTCGGCCTCAGCTCCCGACTTTCGGGCCATGCTTGCGTAAGTGTGATGTAGATCACGGTAAGTCGGCGGGGCCAGGTCAGGTCTTCGAGCGCCTGGTGTCGAGGCGGGCTCATTGCGGGCAGTGCCACCCCCTGACGACGCCGACCGGTCTGTATCGGCGGCCACGCGTTCATCTTCGGCTGCAAGACCGCCGATTGCGGTGCGGGACAGGAATTTCGCAAGAATTTTGCAAACCTCTGGCAAGTGGCGGCAACTAGAACTAATCGCATGTTGCGATTAACTGTTTTGGGTCTGACTACAGTCGGCTCTCTGCTCGTCGGTTCGGGACTGGCGACAGGCACCGCCCACGCTGATCCCGCTCCGATGGTCTGCCAGGACGGAAGCACGTTAGCCACCCCGACCAACAGCTGCACCTACCAATGGTGTCCGGGCTCCCCGATCCTGAAGAACATGCCCAATTGGGACATGAACGTCTGCCACCCTTGGTATTTCGACCAAAACAGCCCGCTGACCAACTCGACCATCATCGAAGGGTTTCCGCCACCGTACCCGCCAGGGCCGCCTTGCATACCCCTTGTCACAAGACTGATTTGCGAGTGACTTCAGGTGCGGTTGCCAGCTCTGTGCATCGGCGCCGGACGGATTGCACAACCCGCTGCGCGCGTGACGGTGCCTAGCTGCTTCCGCCCGGGCGCAGCGTTGGGGTGATGGGGCGTCAAGCGCCGCAATGCGCCCTCGTCCCCGCAAACCAGTCATCCTAGGGATGGCCAGCCACAGTGGTCGCGTGCACCAGCAACTCGGTGATGCCGGGCGGACAGCCGCCGAGGTTGTCCATCACCAGCCTCGGCGTCGGACCGGTCCGGCAGCATGCGTCATTTGGGCTTCTCGTCGACCATGTTCCGGTGGGTGAACGGCCGCGGGCAGGGGAGAGTCAGGCCGAAGCGTCGGCTTCACATTCGTCAACGCACCTGGACAGTATGCATCAATCCAGCTTGATGTAATTTGGGTCGATGCAAACGTCGCCGGCAGACGCCTCGCCCCCGGAATTTCTGCGGCTGGCCGGCGAGCCGCTGCGCTGGCGACTGCTGTCCGAACTCGCGCGCAGCGACCGGCGTGTGGGCGAATTGACCGAGTTGGTCGGACAACCTCAGAACGCGGTCTCGTACCACCTGGGCCGGCTGCGCGCCGGCGGGTTGGTGTCGATGCGGCGCAGCTCGGCCGACGGCCGCGACAGCTACTACCGAATCGAGCTGGTCCACTGCGCACAGCTGCTTGCCGCAACGGGTGCAGCGCTGCACCCCGGGTTGGCGACTGCATCGCCGACGGTTCCCGCTCGCGGGTCAACTCCGGTGCGTGTGTTGTTCGTGTGCACCGGCAACAGCAGCCGCTCGCAGATTGCAGAGGCATTGCTGCAGCAGGCCGCCGGTCGGCGGGCACGGGTGGCCAGTGCAGGGTCCAGTCCAAAACCGATCCATCCCAACACATTCCGAGTGTTGCGCGAGTACGGGATCGATGTGACCGGCCGGCGCAGTAAGCACCTCGAGGAGCTATGCAGGCGTCGGTTCGACTACGTCATCACCGTGTGTGACAAGGCTCGCGAGATCTGCCCCGAGTTTCCCGGCGGGCAAGCCATCCATTGGAGCGTCGCGGATCCGGCTACTGCGGGCTCCGGACGGGCGGGCTATGCGGCCTTCCGTGCGGTGGCGGCCGACTTGCACGATCGCATCCGCTACCTCGCTCAAGCCATGACGTCGTGCCCGAAAAACATTGGGGGAGAAGCATTGTGACTGCCACCGACTTCTCCACCACCCACCTCGCCGGACCCGGGCGGCGCCAGATCGTGCTCGATGACCCGTCCAGCAACCCGGACGAACTGTTCACCTCCGCCGGGGCGAAATGAGCAGCGGCACCCGGCGCGACTTCCTGAAGTTCAGCGGTACCGCCGCCGTGCTCGCCGCGGGCGGTGCGGCCGGGTTGGCCGGCGTCGCATCGGGCTGCTCTCGGCCTGCGCCACCGTCCCCGCCTGGCGGTAAACCGGACTACACGCTGCGAATCGGCACCGGCACGGTGGAATTGGCGCCCGATCAGATCGTGTCCACCGTGCTCTACAACGGCCAGTTCCCCGGCCCGCTCGTGCGATTCAAAGAGGGCCAACGGACCTGGGTGGACATCTACAACGACACCGGCACTCCCGAGCAGTTGCACTGGCACGGCCAGCACGTCGGGGTCGATGTCGACGGTGCCGCCGAGGAGGGGACGCCGGACATTCCCGCGCATGGTATGCGGCGGATTTCCTTCATCCCAGGACCGGCCGGTTTCCGCTTCTATCACACCCACGTCGTGCCGCGCGCCGATCTCTCGCGGGGGCAGTACAGCGGGCTGGTCGGCCCGGTCTTTATCGAACCCAAAGAGAACCCGGGACGCTACGACCAGGAAATCTTTCTGACACTCAAGGAATTTCAGCCCGTCTTCAGCCGCGGAGGCGACATGGCCGCCTCATTTCTGGCCGGTGACGAAGACCCCGACCTCAATGAAAAAGGCGAATCCGCCATGAACGCGTCGCTGAACCGCGGTGACCCGCACGGATACGAGGTCAGCTACGGCGCGTTCGCTATCAACGGGCGCATGCTCGGCCACGGCGACCCCATCCGGGTGCGGACCGGCCAGCGAGTGCTGTTGCACGTGCTCAATGGCAGCGCCACCGAGACCCGCAGCCTCGCGCTGCCCGGACACGGCTTCGAGGTGATTGCCCTGGACGGCAACCCGGTTCCCCACCCCGCGACGGTGCCGGTGCTGTGGCTCGGTGCGGCCGAGCGGATTTCGGCAATCGTCACGATGACCAATCCCGGAGTATGGGTGCTCGGTGACCTGTCCGACGACGACCGCGGCCATGGAATGGGCATCGTCGTGGAGTATGCCGGACAGAGCGGGGATCCGCGGTGGCTGCCACCCCCCGAGTTCACCTGGGACTACCGACTCTTCGCCCCGCCCCGCCCGGCGCCGGTGGCGCCACCGGATCAGACCCTCGACCTGCTGATCGAGAAACGCAACGCCGCCGACAGCGGCTTCAACGTCTGGACGTTCAACGGCACGCCGTTCTCCATGGACGGTCCGGTGTTGGACCTGCAGATGAACAAGCGGTACCGACTGCGCTTTCGTAACGCCACCGACGACATGCACCCGATGCACCTGCACCGGCACACGTTTGAGATCACGCGCTTCGCCGGGACCCCGACGAGCGGCGTGCGCAAGGACGTGGTCATGCTGGGCGGCTACCAGACGATGGAGGTTGACTTCGTCGCCGACCAGCCGGGCCTGTCGCTACTGCATTGTCACCAGCAGATCCACATGGACTACGGCCTCATGACACTGCTGAAGGTCAACTGAACGGAGGTGACGTGGGTGGGACGCGAAGGTGCCCTGTTCGCCTTTGAGGGCGTTGTGGTGGAGCGCGACGGCGTGCGAGCCCTCGATGGGTTCGATGCCGTGGTGCCTGACGGTGGGGTGACTGCAGTTTTCGGGCCGTCAGGGTCGGGCAAGTCGACGATGCTGCGGCTGTGTAATCGACTCGACGTGCCCACCGGTGGACGGGTGCTGTTCCGGGGAACGGACATCGCCGATCTCGATCCGTTGCGGCTGCGCCGCGAGGTCGGCATGTGTTTTCAGCGCCCGACCCCGTTTCCCGGCACGGTGGCCGACAACCTGCGCGTCGCAGAGCCGGACGCGAGCGAGGCGCAGATGAAAGAAATGCTGGCCCGGGTGGCGTTGACCGGCTCGTGGCTGGACCGCGACGCGACCGCGCTGTCGGGCGGAGAGGCGCAACGAATGTGCCTGGCCCGCACCTTGATTGCCCGACCACACGTGTTGCTGTTGGATGAGCCCACGTCGTCGGATGACGCCGTGGCCGCGCGGGTGATCGAGCAGGCTGTACGGGACTTGGCCGAGACGGGGCTGTCGGCGCTGTGGGTCAGCCACGATGCCGAACAGGTGGCCCGGATCGCCGACCGGGTGCTGCGTATCGAGCGCGGGCGCTGCCTGGGAATCACGCCCGTGCACGCCGGTCCCGGGCAGGTGTCGCAGTGAACGGGCCGGTGTCGTGGGCCGGGTTGGCCATGTCACTGGCGCTGGTCGGCTTCGCCGCCGGGATCTCGTTGTGGCAGCGGCTGGGCCTGGAGCGGCAGGTGCTCTGGGCCGCGGCGCGCGCCCTGACGCAACTGCTGATCGTCGGGGTGGTGCTGGCCTGGCTCCTGCAGCCGGGCCGTTCCCTGTGGTGGTCATGGGCCTGGACCGCAGGCATGGTGCTCTACGCCGGCGACGTCGCGCGCCGCCGCGTTCCTGAGGTGCCCCGGCTCGGCAGACTGGCCGTCGTCGCCTTCGCGGCCGCCGCGGTGGTCACCCTCGGTGTGGTGTTCGGACTGCGGGTCTTCCCGCTGCAGAGCCGCACCCTGGTACCGATCGTCGGCATGATGATCGGCAACTCCATGACCGCCGTGGTACTGGTGGCCCGCCGGCTTGTCGATGAGCTGCGCGACAAACGCGACGAGGTCGAAGCCAGGCTCGCGCTCGGCCAGCCTTCCCGCCAAGCCGCCACACCTTACGTGCGAACGGCCCTGCGCTCGGCGCTCACGCCGCAGATCGAGTCGACCAAGGCCACCGGGCTCGTCTTCCTGCCCGGCGCGATGACGGGACTCATCCTGGCCGGTGTGCCACCGCTGCAGGCCGTTCTGGTGCAAGCCGTGGTGATGTTTCTCGTGCTCGGCTCGACGGCCACCACCACCGTGGTCATCGCCCTCGGGCTGCTGCGCCAGATCTTCACGCCGGACCACCGGTTGCGTCCGCTGCCCCGGCGGCCGGAAGTCGCCCCGCCGCGCAAACGAAACAACCGATCGGCGGCCTGAATTCACCGGTGCCCAAGGTGCGCTGTTGCGCCGTCCGCGGAACATGCTGCGCCACTTTCCGATCAGGTGCTCGGGAAAGGCGTTCCCGTCAGAATCGAATCGCCCGCCAGCGCGACACTGGCCAATTCCAGACCCAACAGGAATGGCAGCAACCCCATGTTCGCGGCGATCGGATTGCCGATCGCGTTCACCAGTCCTTCGACGGGCTGCCCGTTGAACATCTGAATCATCCCGTCCAGGAACAGGTTGTAGTCATAGGACGGTAACGAGATCAGCGCGGCAGTGGCGATATCCGCAGTAGGCAGCAGTGTCGAGTACGCGGTAGAGAGGGCCATCGTCGACGACCCGACGAGCTGTGTGTTCGCCGCCTGAATATTGCGCAGTAGATCGGTGACGCTGGGCAGAGTGAAGGTGCCGGGGCCCGCGGACATCGACGTGACAGCATCCGAAAGTGACGGCAGCGGTGGGAAAGTCGGAGGTGCCATGGTGGACAGGTGGGTGGTCCCGGCGAGGATCCCCTGCTGAAATCCGTTGAGCAGTGCCGGCCCCAGGGCAATGGTGGCCTCAGGGGGCGGCAGGAATCCGAACGGCGTCGGCACATTGGCGGGGCCGGTAGACCAACCGTAGTTCGGGTCGCCGTACCCCCAGTTGATCAAGGGTCTCAGGATCGGTTGCAGGACATCGGCGGCCGGGTCGCCGATGTAGGGGATGAAGCGCAGCGGCTCCAGTAGTGGCAGATCCTGGGTCGGGATCATGTAGTAGGTGCTGGTGGTCGGTCCTTGGGTGGGCAGGAGGATCGCGGAATCAAGTTGTGCTGCAGTGAGAGTGTCGTAGCCGCCGTGCACGGTCACCATGCCGAAAAGAGCGTTCAGGTCGGACAGGATATTGATCGGGTATCGAGGAAAGTCGGCCCAGCCGTCGTATTCGATCGTGTACGAGGTCGTGGGGAATGAATTGCTCGGTGCCGCACCCAGGGCTGTGAACCCCAGGCTCGGGAAACTCAGACCGGGAAAACGGGCGTCCCAGCCGCCATTGGGATTCATCGAATTCCCCAGCAGCACAAAGTTTATCGGCAGTGAGCTCGGCGTTCCGGTCGGGTTCAGCTGCTGCATCGCCAGTGCGGCGATATTGGCGCTCTGCGAGTAACCGACGACGTTGACGGTGTTCCCGGCGGCGAGCTGCTGTTGGATTGTGGTGGTGAGAATTTCGACGCCGCGGGCTATCGACACATCCGAAGTCAGATCTTTGATGCCGCTGTCCGGATACTCGCCGGCAGGCAGGTAGAGGGCTTGCACGAGCCCGGCCGGGAGATTCGGTGTGACGTACCGGCTCACCACGTTGGCGACGAAATCTGCTGGCGGGATGGGTGTTCCGCTGCCGCCCATCACCAGGGTGACGTAGGGCCCAGCCGCGACGGCTTGGGTCAGCGCAGTCGTGCCGCCGGTCAGGGGAGCGGCGAGCCCGCTCAGATTGGCGGCCTCCGCACTTTCGTAGGAGTATGCCGCCGCGGCCAGCGCCCTGGTGAGGTCGTCCGGAAAGGCTGCGACCTGCGCCATGGCCGCCTGACCCTGGCGGGCAAAGGTGTTGAACAGACTGGCGACCGCTTCGGATACCTCGTCGGCGGCCATGGCAGCCAGGTCCGTTGTCGCGGGCACTGCCGCCATGGCCGCGTTGAGCGACGTCTGAATGGACGTCACATCCATTGCCGCGGTCGCCAAGAGCTGCGGATGCGTCAGCACGTATGTCACTCGCTCATCTCCCCCACCACAAACACACTGCCACGTGCGACCGGGAGGGGACGGCGGGATCGTCCGTTACTTAAGCTCTGTCCAGCCAATTCTCAGCTGGCACAAAGCAACCCGTTGCGCCGGATGTCGCTGCTTTGTGTCTTTCGGATTCGCGACAGTGGATTCCGCTCCCGGCATTCAATCACACGGAAAATGCCTGATTTTTGCAGCAGTTTGTCGGCGGGGTTCGCAACAGACCAGTCAGCTGGCAATCGGGCCGGGCCATGCGCTGACACGTGCGGGCGAATAGGAGTCCGAGTCGCGCCGCGTGATCCAGGACGGTTCGAAGTTTCGGGTGAAGGACATCCGCCCGATTCCGTGATTGCCGGTCGACGGTGAGTCGCTGGGGCAGCAGAAGGCACACAGCGTGGGGTGCAGGGTGGGGTAGCCGCACGCGGGGCAGATATTGGTGACCATGTGCTGCGACTCCTCGAGAGATGTGTGCCGGACCAAGCGCGGTCTACCCCGGCCCTGTGGCGGGTAAACCCGCTGTGGCGCGCATCAAAGGGTCCGCGCGAATACACCCAAAGGGGTGGTTATAAGCCTGCAGAATCCGGGAACCCGCAACGCAGTGGTGCCCGCCAGGGGCGCCCTCAGGTCAGGAGTCTGAAATGGTCGGAACAATTGTCTTGGCTCTTGTTGTCGGCGCAATCATTGGTGTCGTGGCGCGTGTTGTCATGCCGGGTAAGCAAAACGTGGGCATGATCATGACGGTCCTTCTCGGCGCTGCGGGCGGGTTACTCGGATCGGCTATCGCCAGCCATTTCGGATACGCAAACGCCAACGGTGGAATCGCCTGGATCCCGTTCTTCATCGGAGTGGGGCTTGCGGTCCTCTTCATTGCCGCTTACGAGGCGGTCACCGGGCGCCGCACCCGGACCGGCACCTTCCGCTGAGGCCGGGCTGCACCACCAGGTCAGTGCAACCAGGCCGGCAGGTCTGCACAACACTGCCCTGCGCAGACTGAAGGCGATCCGCACCTCGTCGACGGCGCTATCGATGCAGCCGTCGGCGAGGTGCGGCTTTTCTGGCCATCCACTGTCCAGGTAATCTACGACCACCTGGAAAAGGAAAGCGCCACAATAAAATTTGACGAAGCGATGGCCTCGGACTGACGGTCAGGCCTCAGCGCCGATAGTCCGGCAGCTTCTCCGCGAGTTCGGTGAACAACGCCTGGTTCAGCGTGAATGCCACCCGCACCTCTTCGACCGCGCGATCGATGGCATCGTCCTCGAGTGCGAGCCCGTCCAGCCTGGCGCGGTAGGCATCTTTGTACGGCTTGGCGCGCACCGGGAAGTTGTAGAACGCCAAGCCCGCCCCGTCCAGCCCGAAGGTACGGTCGAGAATCTTTCCGATCGCCTGTCCACCGGACAGGTCGCCGAGGTAGCGGGTGTAGTGATGGGCCACCAGCGTGCCACCCCAGGAGGCGCCCGTCAGCCGGTCTCGATACGTCCGGGCGGCGGGGGAGTCGATGTGCCGGTCGGCCGCCGGGGCCCAGAAGTCCAGGTCGGCGTCGATGGCCGCCAGACGCTCCAGTGACGGGTCGTAGACGGCGGCGACCAACGGGTCGTCGCGGCGGGCCCGCACCGCGGCCTCGAGTGCTTCGTAGATCACCCGCAGCCGTAGCAGGTAGTCGGCGTAGCCCCGGCGGTTGACCCGGCCGGAGAGCAACTCGGACACGAAGGGCGATTGTTCTGCCGCCTCGTGCTCGGCCGCCGAGCCTTCCTTCATCGCAACGGAGAAGGGGCGGACAGCCTCGGCAGTCCTCGGTCGCATGTCGGCCCCTAGTCTCATCCCGAAGAGTCTGAATCAAAAGATTTTGACAATCTGTCAGAAACGTACCACATCCCTGCCGGACTCGCTCGTCGCTACGGCGCGGATCCCAGCGCGCGCAGCACGAATCGCTCGATCGTCGCCGACGGCAGGTCCCGCGGACCCAGGCAGGCGTGGATCAGCGAGATGGTGGCGGCCCGGTCCTCGATGACGAAGCGCCCGACCCCCACGCCGTCGGCCAGAATCTCGCCCAGCACATCCTCGATAGCGACGACATGCTGGCGGATGGCGCGCATGGTGTCTCGTGACAGCGCGCCGTAAAGCTGAGGCCCCAGGCCCATGTGGAACTGCTCGCCGGCCTTGAGCTGGTACCTGATGTAGATGATCAGGCGCTGCGCCGGGTCGTCGACGCCCGCCAGGTCGGCCCGCAGGCCGTCGATGTAGCGGCTGGTCTCGTGCGAAGCGAACGCGACGACCACCGCTTCCTTGTCGGCGAAGTGGTGATAGATCGCCGTGCGGCCGATGTCCGCCGCCGCCGCGAGCTTGGCCATGGTGATCGCATCGAAGCTGTGGTCGACCATCAGGCGGGCGAAGGCTTCGAAGACGCGTCGCTGTACCTGCTCGCGGTGCTCCTCTACCGAGGAGGCGCTGATCTTGGGCACGCGGCGACTCTAACCCCAACGTAGGATGGTCAGCGGGCAACCGAGAAGAGGGGACAGGGGCGGGTGCGCTCGCCCGGGGCATCGTCGCAGCTACTGCGTCGCGAACGCGGACCGCAATCCGCAGAAAACGGCTTGTCATGACGTCATCGATGATGAGGCCATTACGAGGTCTGGCAGCGGGCCTGCTGGTGTTGGCGGTCGCGGGCTGCTCTCCCGACCGCACCGCGGCTCAGCCCGCCACCCCAGCCGTTTCCCGTGCCGATGCGCTGATCGTCAGCATTGAAGAAGTCCGTCGCATCGCCAACTACGAGGAACTCACCGCGCATTCGCATGCGGACCTGCGGCAACCGCCGGCCGGTGACATGAATGCGCCGGGACCGTGCCGGGCCGCCGGAATCAGCGATGTCACCTTCGGCACCGGTTGGTCGGAATTCCGCAGTGCGGGCTATCACGGCATTACCGACGACCTGAAGCCCGGCGGTCCGGCCATGATTCAGACGGTCAGTCAGGCCGTCGCCGTCTACCCCGACTCGAGCACCGCCCGGGGTGTCCTGCACCAGCTCGATACCTCGCTGCAGGCGTGTGCCGCGCTGGGCGACCCCCGCTACGACTTCACCCTCGACCGGCCGGATTCGGCCACCGTGCGGATCACTGCCCGCGCGTGGAGCCACGTGTACCGGGAGAAGTCCGCGGTATTGATGTCCGTCGGAGTGTTGGGGCTCGAACCGGCCGACCAGATCGCCCGGACCATCTTGCAGACGGCGACCGAGCGCGTCGGGTAGCGCGGGCTTCGATCATCGCGACCCGCTAACCGAGTACCGGGATCAGCAATCGCGACGACGAGCGAACGGTGTTGCGGCTGCTGGTGCCGACGCTGGCGTGACGGAAGTTCATGATCGCCGGAGTGGACCGATCCTGATCATCGCTGGTGAGTACGAGCCGAATTCGGTGGCCGGACTGGAACCGTCGAGCGTTGGGCACCAACGGGATTCGATATTCCACGTCCTCCCCGATCGGCACCGCCTGCGGGTTTCGGCACGGCAGCACCGGAGCGCCGGGGCGGCTGGCCGACTCGTCGACCTCCCGCAAACTGGCGCGTAGCCACCCTGCGGTCACATCGGTGATCTCGCCGTCAGGGCCCACGTCCTGCAGGGTCGCCATCCAGGCGGTGTCGATTGCCGTAGCGGATGCGACGAGGCGCAATTCGAAGTCGCCGACGGCGTCGAGGCTGTGGGTGAGCGGGGCGCTGGTCCAGGTCAGTAATGCGGGTGGGTCGATCGGGCTGGGCTTGGTGCGGCCGAGACCGGCACCCAGCACCAGATAGTCGCGGGAGCCCGGCTTGCCTTCGTCCTCGCCGAGGTCGCCGTCGGCGCGCAGGGCGAACTCCCGATGGGCGGCCTCCGGCGGCGGCCACGATTCGGCGGTACGCCACTCGTCCGCGCCCGGCAGGAAGTAGCGGACGGCCGGTCCCTCGAGGATGCCGGTGTCGCGGCCCTTGAGCCAATGGTCGTACCAGGCCAGCGCCTCGGTGTGCATGCTCTCCCACGGCCAGGTCAGTCCGAACTTCCCCAGCATCCCCATCCGCACACAGGCGTTGTCCGACAGGCCCTTCCACGCGGCGAATGTCGACGGCAGGTGCAGCGGCACGTTCTCCCAGTCGCACCCGAGATACACCGGGATGTCGACTTCCTTGAGAAGCGGCAGCAGGTTTCGTTGATCCCACCATTCGTCGTGGGTGGGGTGGTTGACCGCCGCGTCGAGCCACAGCTCGTCCCACGGGTGCGGGTCGTGCGGCAGCTTCATCAGCTGGCGCAGCATGGTGACCGCGGCCTCGCCGTTCATGGTGGCGAACTTCTTGTGCAGCCGCGGCGTGTGCAGCACCCGGCGCGCCAGGCTCACGGGAAGGCTGCGCCAGAGTTTGTCGCTGCGCTCGGAGGTCAGGCCGATCATCGACAGGAACGGGGTGACAAAGGCTGAGCTGAACAGGCCGTGGTGACTGGCGGCTTCGTAGATATCCGCAGTGACCGCGACCGGGAAGATCGCCTTGAGGTGGGGCGGGCGCTCAACGGCCGCCTCGAGCTGGGACACGGCGAAGTAGCTGATGCCGAGCATGCCGACGTTTCCGTCGCACCACGGCTGAGCGGCGACCCACTCGACGAGGTCGTACAGGTCCCGGCGCTCCTGGGGGTCGGCGAAGCCGAAAGTGCCGCCGGAACCATTGGTGCCGCGCAGATTGGCGATCACATGCACATACCCGCGTGGCACCCAGAAGTCGGTCACGCCGGCCTCGATGAATCCGGCCGGAGCGCCGAAATCCTGCATCTGGCGCGGATACGGTGAGGCGGCCAGTAGCGCGGGAAAGCGGCCGTGCGCGTCGGGCCGGTGCACATCGGCCAGCAGCGTGGTGCCGTCCCGCATGGCGATCGGCACGTTGTCATCCCGCCGGCGGCGATACTGCGGCTCGCTGAGGTTGCGGTATTCCCGGCCGGTGGTCTGCGGACCGTTGAGTGCCATCGTCATAGTTTCACGCTACGTTGAGATTAATCTCAACGCAAGAGGAATTTTCTGCCGTCGAGCTCGCCGCTGGCGTGGCGCTGCCGGCGGGCGGTGACGGGCCGGGACAATGGTGGGATGCGTTGTCGCAAGGCTCTGCTGGTGGTCGTCGCGGCTGCGCTTGTCGCGGCGTCTGCCGGTTGCCAGTCCGGGCGGTCCGCCTCGATGGCCGTTCGGCCCGTCAACACCACTGCTCCGTCCGGCCCCGGTGTGCCGCCGCTGAGCCAGGAGGCACACGCCGCCCAGTTCGTGGACGTCCGGTCCGTGGTTCCCGACGCGATCATCGATCTGCGGTATGCGACGACGAACAATTTCACCAAGACGCAGTTGTATCCCGCTGATGCGCGGTGCCTCGTGCACCAGTCCATGGCGCCGGGTCTGGCCGCCGCAGCCAACGCGCTGCGTCCGCAGGGGCACGTCCTGGTCTTCTGGGACTGCTATCGCTCACATGATGTGCAGGTCAAGATGTTTCAGATCGTGCCGAACCCGGCCTGGGTGGCGCGGCCCGGTCCGTACGCAACCAGCCACGAGGCAGGGCGTTCGGTCGATGTCACCTATGCGGGCGGACTGTCGCAATGCCCGGCCCAGCAGTTGGTCAGCGGAATCTGCCTTGCCGACATGGGTACCGATTTCGACGATTTCACCTCGCGCGCAAACGCTTTCGCGACTCAAGAGGTCAGTACCGAAGCCCAGGCCAACCGTAAGCGACTACGGGACGCGATGAACTACGGGGGTCTGACCGTCTATTCCGGAGAGTGGTGGCATTTCGACGGACCCGGCGCCGGCGTGCAACGGCCGATTCTCAATGTCCCCCTCGACTAGCTGTCTCACATAGTGAGTTATCAGTCTCATAATCTGATCACAAGCGCTAGGCTGGGGTCGCCCACCTACCGAGCCTGTGAGGAGTGGTCGTCGTGAGCGAGGCACATCGAGCCGTGTACACACACGGGCATCACGAGTCGGTGCTGCGCAGTCACCGGCGACGGACCGCCGAGGACTCCGCGGGCTACCTGCTGCCGCATCTGCGGCCGGGGCTGTCCCTGCTCGACGTCGGGTGCGGCCCGGGAACGATCACCGTCGATCTGGCAACCCGCGTCGGTCCCGGGGGATCGGTGACGGCGGTCGAACTCACCGACGACGCACTGGACCTGGCGCGGGCCGAGGCGCAACGACGCAACGCGTCGAACGTTTCCTTCGTCACCTCCGACGTGCACGCGCTCGAGTTTCCCGACGACACGTTCGACGTCGTCCACGCCCATCAGGTGCTGCAGCACGTGGCCGACCCGGTGCAGGCGCTGCGCGAGATGCGGCGGGTCTGCGTGCCGGGCGGCATCGTCGCCGCCCGAGACGCCGACTACGCCGGATTCGCCTGGTTTCCCCGCATTCCGTTGCTGGACCGGTGGCTCGAGTTGTACGAGAAGGCGGCGCGCGCGAACGGCGGCGAACCCGACGCGGGCCGCCGGCTGTTGTCGTGGGCACAGCGGGCCGGCTTCGACGACATCACTGCGACCGCCGGGATGTGGTGCTACGCGACGGCCGAAACCAGGCAGTGGTGGGGCAGCATGTGGGCCGACCGCATCCTGCAATCTGACCTGGCCCGCCAGTTGGTGAACACGGGACTTGCGGATTATGCAGAGCTGGAAGAGATTTCGGCGGCCTGGCTAGCCTGGACCGCCGCGCCCGACGGGTGGCTGGGTATCCCGCACGGGGAAGTGCTCTGTCGCGCTTGAGGTTTAGCCCTTGAGGCTCAACGTGCCAGCGCGTTGCGGGTGAAGTCGGCTGCCTGGTTGGCCATTCCGTTGTCCCGGTAGGAGCTGTGGGCGGCGCGGTCACGCCCGCCCGGCGCGCACACCGGATCCCCGTCGGCGCACAGTTGCAGGGTCTTGGCGGCGTACAGAGGTCCGATGTTGATGGGGGGCGCGCTGCGGTCCACCAGGTGCAAGAACCCGTCCGAGGGCGGCGCGAAGAGCACCACGGCGGCGACCTTGGCGGCAACCGCGGGCGGCATGGGCCCGATCCCGTCGGGCAGGGCAACGCCGTCCGGAACGGAGTCGGTGGTGGTGTACGCCGCGACGGCCGCACCCTGGGAATAGCCACCCAGGACGATCCTGGTGTTCGGGCAATTGGCCGCGGTGGCTTCGACCTTGCTGCTGGCATCGGCGACGCCGTCGACCGCCCGGCCGAAGTCCAGCGACGCCGGGTAGTTGACCGGATCCACGCCCACGGTCTTGCCGGCCAGGCGTGCATTGAGCGCATCGACGAACGCCTGACCGGTGGCGCCGACGCCGGGCGCCTCGAACGTGCCGCGGGCGAACACCACGTCGACGTCGGGGCAGCCGGGATCGGCGGCGGCTCGTGGTGCGACGCCTGACGATCCGACGAGGGCCACCACGGACATCACCATCGCGGCCAGCCAGGCGGCCACCGGTGGTAACGACAGCGCGGGCAATCTACTGCAGCTCAAGGTCGGCTCTTTTCGTCGGGAGGTCCGCCGATTACGAACCTGTGGCGGGAGCAGTTTGTTCCGGGGTTCTTCAGGCGCGTGCTGAGCCTAATTCACCCGCCGGACCGCCGCAGGGCACGCGCGATCGGCCCCGGAGCGCGGGTCGCGGGGCATTTACCCACGTGACGGGCGTCGAGGGCGAGCCGTCGACCGGCAATGTCCGCGGCGCGAATGTGCGCATGTTCACACCGGCGCCGGCGGGCGCCAGGCGGCCATCAGTCCCGCGCGGGGTCCTCAGCCGCGGGCCGCAAATCCGACATTTGACCTGCTCAGGTATGTGGTATTGGCATTCTCTTTTTTTGCAAGTACGTTATGCAACGATGGATAACGCAGCCCAGACCCCATCGGGCATCCCGCTTGCGCCGGTGTATGGCCTGGCGGATCGGCGCACCGAGCCTCCGCCGCCGGGGGAGTACCCCTTCACCCGGGGCAACTTCGCGTCCGGGTACCGCGGCAAGTTGTGGACCTTCCGCCAGTACTCGGGGTTCGGGACGGCCGAAGAATCCAACCGCCGCTACCGCTACCTGCTGGACCAGGGCGGTACCGGTTTGTCGGTCGCCTTGGACCTGCCCACCCAGTGCGGGTACGACTCCGACGATCCCGACTTCGGTGAGGAAGTCGGCCGCGTGGGTGTCGCGGTCGACACCCTGGCCGACTTCGAGATCCTGTTCGACGGCATCCCGCTGGACAAACTCAGCACCAGCATGACGATCAACGGCACGGCGGCCATCCTGCTCGCCTTCTACGTCGCCGCCGCCGAGCGCAAGGGAATACCGCGGGCCAAGCTCACCGGGACCATTCAGAACGACATCCTCAAGGAGTACGCCTCGCGGGGCACCTGGATCTGGCCACCCGAGCCTTCCCTGCGTCTGATCGCCGACACCATCGAATTCTGCGCGGCGGAGGTGCCGCGGTTCAACGCGATCTCGGTGGCGGGCGCGCACTTTCGCGACGCCGGCGCGACCGCGGTGCAGGAGATGGCGTTCACCCTGGCTGATGGTGTCACCTACTGCGACACCGTGGTGGAACGCGGCCGGATGAGCATCGATGAGTTCGCGCCGCAGATCTCATTCTTCTTCTACACCCATGGCGACTTTTTCGAGGAGGTCGCCAAATACCGTGCGGGACGGCGGCGTTGGGCCACGATCGTGCGGGAGCGGTACGGGTCCAGTAAGGACAAGGCGTCGATGTTCCGGTTCGGCTGCGTCTGCGGCGGCGCATCGCTGTACGGGCCACAGGCGCAGAACAACGTGGTGCGGGTGGCCTACGAGGCGATGGCTGCGGTGCTCGGCGGTGTCCAGTCGATGTTCACCGCGGCGTGGGACGAGCCGTTTGCGCTGCCTTCGGAGGAGTCCACCACCCTGGCGCTGCGCACCCAGCAGATCCTCGCCTATGAAACCGGTGTCGCCCAGGTCGCCGACCCGCTGGGCGGCTCCTATTTCGTCGAGGCGCTCACCGACGCGACCGAGGCCCGCATCATCGAGATCATGGCCGACCTCGAGCAGCACGGTGGCATGGTCAGCGCGATCGAGGACGGCTACCTGCAGGGCCTGATCGCCGACGAGGCCTACAAGATCCACCAGGACATCGAGTCCGGCGCCCGTCCGGTGGTCGGGGTCAACCGATTCGTGTCACAAGAGCCCGAACCCGACGTCGTCAGCTACGAACTCGACGCCGAGGGGCGCGACCTCCAGCTGAAGCGCCTGGCCACCGTGAAGGCCGAAAGAGACAGCGCCGCAGTCGAGTCTGCACTTGCGGCGTTGGCACGTAGCGCCGAGGGAACCGACAATCTCATGCACAAGCTGATCGACTGTGCCAACGCGTACTGCACGGTGGGTGAGATGGTTTCCGCACTCAAGGCGGTCTGGGGCGAATTTCAGCAGCCGGTGGTGTTCTGAATGGCCGCAAGGATTCTGGTCGCTAAGCCCGGGCTGGACGGACATGACCGCGGTGCCAAGATCGTCGCCCGCACCCTGCGCGACGCGGGCTTCGAGGTCATCTACACCGGTATCCGGCAGCGCATCGAAGACATCGCGTCGATCGCCGTCCAGGAGGACGTCGCCGTCGTGGGGTTGAGCATCCTCTCGGGCGCACATCTGAACCTCACCGCGCGCACCATCGAGGCCCTGCGGGCAGCCGATGCCGCGGACATCGCCGTCGTGGTCGGCGGCACCATCCCGCATGCCGACGTGCCCAAGCTGCTGGCCGCCGGCGCTGCCGCGGTGTTTCCCACCGGAACGCAGTTGGACGTGCTGGTGCGCGACATCCGCGCACTCACCGGGACGCCCGAACCCGCACTGGAGGAACCGTGCGCGTCGGAGTGATGATCGGCGCCGAGCGCGGCGACATGGCGCGGAAGGTGGCCAAACTGGTCGCCGACATCGAATGGGCTGAAGCGGCCGGACTGGATACCGCGTGGATGCCGCAGGTGCCCGACGACTTCGACTGCCTGACCATGGTGTCGCTGATGGCAGCGCACACTTCGCGCATCGAGCTGGGCACCGCCGTAGTCCCATTGCAGGCCCAACATCCCATCGCTCTTGCGCGCCAAGCACTTTCCGTGCATGCGGTAGCAACTGGCAGGCTGGCCCTGGGTGTCGGTCCGTCCCACCACTGGATCATCCGCGACATGCTCGGACTGGCCTACGAGAAGCCGGCTGCCTACACCCGTGACTACCTGCAGGTGCTCAACGCCGCCATCACAGGGCCGGGACCGGTTGACGTCGAGAACGATTCGTTCGCGGTGCACAGCCCGACGGTTCTCGCGGCCGATCCCCCGATGCCGGTGCTGGTCGCCGCACTGGGGCCGGTGATGCTGCAACTGGCAGGTGAACTGGCTGACGGCACGGTGCTGTGGATGGCTGACGAGCGCGCGATCGGTGATCACATCGCGCCGAAGATCACCAAGGCGGCCGCCGATGCCGGCCGTCCGGCGCCGCGGATCGTCGCCGGAATCCCGGTATGCCTCTGTGCGCCTGCGGAAGTCGGAGCGGCCAAGGAACGGGCCAACCGAATCCTGGGCGAGGCGGAGGTGTCGCCCAACTACCAGCGCCTGCTCGAACGCGGCGACGCCCGCGACGTCGGTGATCTGTGTGCGGCCGGCGACCCGGAACAGATTCTGGCCCGGATGCGGCGCTTCGCCGACGCCGGCGTGACCGATTTGTCGGTGCGGCTCCTGCCCATCGGTGACACCCGCGACGAACTCGTCGCGTCCAAACGCCGGACGCGCGAGATGATCGCCGAGTTGGCTTCGGAGTTGCGGTGAGCGCAGCGGGGCCGCTGGCCGGGATTCGCATTCTGGAAGTCGGCACCATGCTGGCCGGGCCGTACGCCACCATGCTGCTGGCCGATCTGGGTGCCGACATCACCAAGATCGAGCCGGCCGGCGGCGAGATTTCCCGCGGGGTCGGGGACAGTTACTTCGCCAGCCTCAATCGCAACAAGTCCAGCATCTGTCTCGACCTGAATTCGACGGGCGGGCAGCAGCGTCTGGGCGAGCTTGCGGCGGATTCCCATGCGCTACTGGTGAACCTGAAACCATCGGCGATCCGCCGGCTGGGCCTCACCTACGACGCCCTGAGGCAGCACAACGACAAGCTCGTGTGTGTCGCCATCACCGGCTTCGGGCTCAACGGCGGGGACGATCCGGCGTTCGACTACGTGGTGCAGGCGAGCGTCGGCATCGCCGCACTGACCGGCGACCCGGACGGACCGCCGACTCTGCCGGGCTATTCCTCGGCCGACAACTCCACCGGAATGTGTGCAGCTCTGGGTCTGCTGGCCAAAATCGTGTCCGGTAGCGGTGGCCAGGTGGACGTGTCGCTGCGCGACGTGATGTTCTCGCAACTCAATTACCATGCGGCGGCCTACCTCAACGACGGCACCGAACCGCAGCGGCGCCCTTACGGCGCACACTCGTACTACGTTCCGGCTCAACTTTTTCCGACCTCCGACGGTTATCTCGCCCTGTTCATCACCCACGACGGATTCTGGAAGTCCTTCGCGGAAGAGGCCGGTATCGACGGCTTCGGGACGATGACGCAGCGGGTGGCACGACGCGACGAGGTACTGGCCGTAGTCACCGCGGCCCTGGCGACCGATACCGCGGCAAACTGGGAACGGCGGCTGCGCAAACTCGGGGTACCGGCGGCGGCGGTCCGCACGCTGCCCGAGGCTCTGGCAGCGACTCCGGAAGTCGTCGTGCAGGCCGGCGACTTCCGGTTGGTCGGCAGCCCGATCCGGGTGTCGGACTACGAGCCTCGATACCGACCGCCGCCGGCATTGGAGATCGGCTGAGACGTCAGTTGTCTGGCAGCGGAACCACGACTTCGATGGGTGTGCCCGGCGTCACCGCGATGCCGTTGCGGGTCGTCAGGGCACCAGTCAGCTGTCCGATGGCGGCAGGCAGTCCGGCATGCTCGAGGACGGCGGGATGGAGTTCGAAGGTGGCCTGCCGCAATTGATCTGATGCGACTGTGAGGCTGGCCAGGGAGTCGCTCACGCGCTCGTCCGGGTGCTTCCCGAGATGTTCCGAAATATCCTGGCGGGCGGCCAGCAGGTACTGCAGCGGCACGTCGTGAATGAATTCCGCCATCTGATGCTGCTGCTCGCGCGGCAGTGGCCGAGGCCATGCGGCGGCGGCTGCTGGAATGAGCCCGCCGGCCGGTTAGGCGTCGGCTTCGTGCTCGGCGATCACCTCGAGCAGTCGCGGAATCGGCGGCGGATCCAGTTGCAGCGCACTGGACATGGTCAGCTTGGCCCCGCCCATGCCCTGCAGGACTGCCTGCAGATCGTCACCCTCGATCTCGTAAAGGGCCACATAGGGCCCTTCGCCGTTGACCGGTCGCAGCCGGCGTGCCGACACGATCCCGTCGAGAGCGACCAGTTCGGGAAGGTGGACCTCGTCGTACCAGGTGTTGAACTCCTCTTCGCGGTCCGGCGAACTCGGATACGTCTCGACGTAGATGATGCCTTTGGCCATGGTCGTCGCCTCTCGTGGCTACTCGTAATGAACGGTGATCCGCGTCGTGTCCGGAATGCCCTGGCACGTCAGAATGTAGCCGTCGGCCACCTCGTCGTCGTCCAGGGCGTCGTTGACGCGCATGGTCGCCGTGCCCTCCGTGAGCCTGGCCATACAGGTGCCGCAGTTGCCGGCCTCGCAGTTGAACGGGGGGTCGAGCCCGGCCCGTCGCGCCGTTTCCAGCAAAGTCTCACCAGGAACCAGCGGCACCGACACTTTCCTGCGGTCGAGGTGAATCGTCACCACGGCGGCCTCCGTCATGCGCACCTTCCCCGTACTTGTATTCTTCAGTATAGAGAATACTATTCTCACTAGACGATAGGACCTTCTCAAGACCGCCGGAGGGATCGAGACGTGACCGAACCGGCGGCGCTCGTGTTCGAGGATCGGCACGTGTGCCTGCCTGAACTCGATGCGTTCACCGACAGCCTGGCCGCGACCTTACGGAAGCGTGGAGTCGACGCCGGGCAGCGGGTCGCGCTCATGGCCTCCAACCGGCCGGAATTCATCGCCGCAGTGCACGCGATCTGGCGCGTCGGCGCGGCAGCCGTGCTGATCAGTCCGGCCTGGAAACGCGACGAGGTCGAGCATGCACTCGCCTTGACCGGGCCGGTCGACGCGCTCGGTGACCATCCGGTGCTGGCCGGCCTGATGCCGATGCTGCACCTGGACGAACCCCTTGCGCCCGCCGAACCCGTCGGCGCTCCGGTGTCATCGCAGGCCGACGCGGTGCTGGTCTTCAGCTCCGGCACCACCGGACTGCCGAAGGCAGTACGGCATACACACGCCTCGCTGAACGCGGCAGTGCGGCAGTGGCGCGACGCCCTGGGTTTGACCGAGCGGGACCGCCTGCAGGTCACCACTCCGCCGTCGCACATCCTCGGCCTGCTCAACATCCTCACCGCGCTGCGCACCGGCGCTCGTGTCAGGCTGCACCCGCGTTTCAATATCGACCGGATGCTTCGGCATATCGAAACCGACCGGATCACAGTCGAAATGGCTGTGGCGCCTATCGCGTTGGCGCTGGCCTCGCACCCGGACCTCGAGTCCTACGACCTGTCGTCGCTGCGGTACATCATGTGGGGGGCGACGCCGGTGACCGACAGCATCGCCGAGACAGTGACCCGCCGCACGGGTGTCGGTTGGGTGCCGGCCTACGGCACCACCGAACTGCCGGTGATCGCCTGCAATCCGTTGACCGGGGCGCGGCTGGATTCGGTGGGCCGCGCGGTGCCCGGCGTCCAGTTGCGGGTGGTCTCGATGGACACCGGGGAACCGCAGGGCCCCGGCCACGTCGGCGAGATCCAGGCGCGCGCTGACTCGCTGATGGCGGGATACCTGCCCGCGGCGAGCACCGCCGACGTTTGCGACGACGGCTGGTATCGCACGGGGGACGTCGGATGGCTGGACGCCGACGGCTGGTTGCGAATCACCGATCGCCTCAAAGAGATGATCAAGGTGCGGGGCTTCCAGGTCGCGCCGGCCGAGATCGAAACCGTGCTGCATGGCCATCCGGCGGTGAAGGACTGCGCGGTTTTCGGCGTGCCGGACGGAGCCAACGGCGAGGCCGTCGTCGCTGCCATCGCCACCCGCATTCCGGTCGATGCCGAGGAACTCATCGCCCGGGTCGATGCGAAACTCGCGACGTACAAGCGTCTGAGCCGGGTGGTGTTCGTGACCGAGATTCCCCGCCTGCCCTCGGGCAAGGTGCTGCGCAGAGTGCTCAAGGAGAGCTATGGATGTACGTCTGACTGCTGAACAACAGCAATTGCGTGATGCCGCGGCCAAGATGGCCGACGACCTCGGCCCGGCAGCCGTGCAGGAGCTGTCCGACCAGGGCCGGATTGCGCGCCTGGACAAGCAGATTGACCAGACGGGCTGGCGCTCGTTGCGGTCGGACGGCGCCTCCGGGGTCGAAGTGGCGCTGGTGGCAGAGGAATTCGGCCGGCGACTGGTCGACGCTCCCTTCCTCGGACCGGTACTGGCTGACGACCTGGCCCGCCATCTCGGTTCCACAGCCAGTGCCGCGACGGTGGCGGTCGGCGGCGTCGCTTTCGACACCCGCGGCTATCGGCGCGCATTGCTGCTCTCGAACACGACGGTGTTCGCGACGCAGCTCGACGGCGCCGGCGGCGGAGCCGACCTGACCCGGGCGTGCGCGGGAATCGCGGGTGACGCAGAGGAATTGGGTGAGGTGTCCGCCGAAGTTGCCGACCGCTGGTTTGCTCTCGCGTTGGTCGGCACGGCGGCAGACCTGGTCGGCGCGGCCCGCGGCGCGCAGGCCGTCGCCTGCGACTACGCGAAGATCCGCGAGCAGTACGGCAACCCGATCGGGTCCTACCAGGCGATTGCCCACCTGCTGGCGGAAAGCCTCGCGCTGATCGAGGGTTCGGTGAGCGTGTTGCGCCATGCCGCCTGGGCAGTGGACGAATTGGACCCGGCCGCGGCTATCCAGGCCGCCCGGGTGGCGAAGGTCTACTGTGCACGCGCTACCCGCACCGTGTGCGAGACGTCGATCCAGGTACACGGTGGCATCGGCAACACGTGGGAATGCCTGGCGCACCTATACCTGCGCCGCGCCCTGACATCGACCGAGCTGTGGCCGGTCACCCTGAAGGAGGTCGGCCGTGGACTTTCGTGACTCACCTCAGGAGGCGGAATTCCGGCAGCGGCTGCGCGCGTGGCTTGCGTTGCACGCCAAGGAGTTCGGCGGCTCCGGGGACGAATACTGGGCCCGTCAGGCGGATTGGCACCGCGCGCTCTACGAAGAGGGCTTCTTCGGACTGTCCTGGCCCCGTGATTACGGGGGTTTCGAGCTGCCGCCGGTCTACGACGTCATCGTCGACGAGGAAATTGCGCGGGCGGGCGCCCCGCCGCGCCCCAGCGTCGGGTATCTGGTGATGGGGATCGGTCACCACGGCAGCGATGCGCTGCGGCAGCGGTTTCTGCCCGGCATCATCAACGGTTCCGAGCGCTGGTGTCAGGGGTTCAGCGAGCCGGGTGCCGGTTCGGACCTGGCGTCGCTGACCACCACCGCGACCCGCGCCGGCGACGATTACGTGATCCACGGGCACAAGATCTGGACCAGTTACTCCGACGTCGCCGACTGGTGCCTACTGCTGGCCCGCACCGATCCCGATGCCAAGCGGCACCGCGGTCTGTCCGCTTTCGTGCTTTCGATGAAACAGCCTGGCGTGCAACAGCGTCCGCTGCAGATGATCAACGGCGTCACCAACGAGTTCGGCCAGGTGTTCTTCGACGGCGCCACGGTACCGGCAGATCGCATGGTCGGTGCCCCCGGAGACGGGTGGGCCGTCGCGATGACGGTTGTTGGCCACGAACGGGAACCGTCCACCCTCGGTTACGCGGCCCGCTACAACAAACTGGTCGCGGAGTTGGTGACCCGCAGCAACGGGGACCCGGACGACTCTGTCAAAGAGGAAGTGGCATGGGCCGCGGTGCAGGCCGAGATGCTGACGCACCACGTGCGGCGCCGGCTGTCCGAGCAACTCGACGGTGTGTCGCACGGGCCGGAAGGCTCGTTGGACAAACTGCTGATGACGTGGGTCGAACAGTCCGTCGGGCACGCCGCGCTGGCCGTGGGCGGCACCCGTGACGCCGCACTGTTCAACGCCTACCTGTACAGCCGCGCACAGAGCGTGATGGGCGGGACATCGCAGATACAGAAGAACATCATCGCCTCGCGGATCCTGGGATTGGGAGTCTGACATGTACGACATGCCAAGCGAAATCGACGTTCGCGCCGAGGGGGCGCTGCGGATCATCACCCTCAACCGGCCGGATGACCTGAACGCCGTCAACGACAGTCTGCACGTCGGGCTGGCGCGATTGTGGCAGCGGCTGACCGACGACGCGTCGGCGCGGGCCGCGGTCATCACCGGTCGCGGCAAGGCCTTCTCGGCCGGTGGGGATTTCGCGTATCTGGCCGAACTCGCCGAAGACCCCGACCTGCGCGCCAAGACCATCCGCGACGGGCGGGAGATCGTGCTGGGCATGGCCCGGTGCCGGATCCCGGTGATTGCGGCTGTCAATGGGCCGGCCGTGGGGCTGGGTTGCAGTCTGGTCGCGCTGAGCGACATCGTCTACATCGCACCGGACGCGTTTCTCGCCGACCCGCACGTGCAGGTGGGGTTGGTGGCCGCCGACGGCGGACCCTTGACCTGGCCGCTGCACATCAGCTTGCTGCTGGCGAAGGAATATGCGTTGACGGGCACCAGGATTCGTGCTCAGCGGGCGGTCGAACTCGGGTTGGCCAACCATGTGGCCGACGACCCGTTCGCCGCGGCGGTGGAGTGCGCCAAGAAGATCATGGAGTTGCCCCAGCAGGCGGTGGAGAGCACTAAGCGGGTGCTGAACATCCACTTGGAGCGCGCCGTGCTCGCCAGCCTGGACTACGCCCTGTCGGCCGAGCACCAGTCGTTCGTCACCGAGGACTTCCGCTCGATCGTCAGCAAGCTCAACGCCGGCAAGGGCTGACAACGCACAAGCGTGGGGCCACATGCACGGCACGTGACCCCACGCTCAGGGTGCTACTTGGAGGACTGGGCCTTTTGACGGGCCTCGGCCGCGCTGGCGGCCACCCGGGCCGACTCAGCCTGGGCCTCTTTCTTCGCCACGTCGCGCTGCGCCTTCGCCTTGTCCTGCTGGGCGCGGCCTTCGTTGCGAAGACCGTCGTTGCTGATGATGATTCCGACGATTTCCTTCGCCTTACCGATAACGTCCTCAATGACGCCCTTGATGCCTGCCACAGGTCCACTGTCGGCCATGATTGCGCTCCTTTCGTTGGCACGCGGTCCTGATTCGGTTACCCCGTGGGAACGTCCGAACAATCAAACTATGGCGACTGTCACTGTGTCGGCCGTGACCCGCGGTCCCGGGGGCGACAATCCCGTTCGCCGGGGGTAGTTCCTCAGCCCAGCGCCACGAGTTCTTCCACCGAATCCCGCGGCAACGGGTCGGTGGTGACCGCGGTGATCACCGATTCGGTCAATTCGATTGCGCCCCCGTGGTTGTCGAGAAACGCGGTGTCGGCGGCGTCGCGTCCGGTGGCGATCCGCAGCATCGTCTGGCGCGGCGCCAGGCACGTCGCGTCCACCACCTGCCACTGCCCGTCGATCAACGCTTCGGCCACCGCGTGAAAGTCCATCGGGTCGCACCCGGGTGCGTAGACCGCAACCAGCCGGGCGGGCACGTTCACCGCCCGCAGCAGTGCGACCACCAGATGTGCGTAGTCCCGGCACACCCCGGCGCCCGCCAGCAGGGTGTCCGTCGCACCGTCGATCGGATCACTGGACCCCGGAACGTATTTCAGCCGGGTACCCACCCAGGAGGACACCTTCTCCAGCAGTGTCACCGAGTTGGTGTACTGACCGAACTCGGTTGCCGCGAAGCCGAAGAACTTGTCCGCCTCGGCGTAGCGGCTGGGCCGCAGGTAGGTGGAGACGTCGAGGTCCCGCACCGCGATCGGGTCGGCGCGCCCGACCACCGTGGCCTCGTAGTCGACCTGCAGATCACCCGTCCCGACGTCGGCGGTGTGGATACGGGTGCCATGTTCGCCGGGGATCTCGCGCAGCGAAACCGGTTTGCCGTCCAGGTTCACCCGCAGCGACTCGTTGATCTGCAGACCTGGCAGCGCGGCGACCGCGATCTGAAACTCGAGGGCCGTGGGATCGGTGACGGTGACCCGCAGGCTGGCCCCGACCTCACGCTTCATCAACGCGCCCCCCTTTGTACGATCGCGCCGAAACTTCATCGTTTGTAGCCAACCACAGCTCGCGGGTACCCGCATTCGCTGGCGATCAAGCTCAGTCGTGCTGCCCCAGGAAGTCACGCGCTACCGCATCGAAACGCTCAGGCTCCTCCACGAACGGTAGGTGGGCGGTGTGCTCGAAGAACTCGAAACGGGAACCGGGGATGCGCTCGTGCATTTCCTTCATGTGCTCCGGTGAGCACTCGTCTTACCTGCCCGCCAGTAACAGAGTGGGGATGGCGATCTCACCCAACCGGTCGACCACGTCCCAGTCCCGGATGGTGCCGACGATGTGAAAGTCGCTGGGCCCGAACATCGTTTGGAAGATCTCGGCACCCATGTTCGCGAAGGCCCGGTAGAGGTCGTCCGGCCAGGGCAGCGTCCGGCACAGGTAGGTTTCGTTCCAGGTGGTGATCGCGGCCTGGTATTCCGCGGAATCGGTGGTGCCGGCGGCTTCGTGGCGGTCGATCGCATGTTGGGTGGCGGGATCCAACTGGGACTTCAACCGGATGACGTTCTCAGCGAAGACGGGAATGGACGCTGCGCTGTTGGAAATGGTGAGGCTGACGGCACCGGAGGGGACGTCCAGCACATACTGCTGTGCCAGCATGCCGCCCCACGAGTTTCCGAAGAGGTGAAAAGCGTTCAGCCCCAAGGCCCGAACGACGGCGTCCAGCTCGGCGACCGAGCGTTCCATGGTCCACAGGTCGGGGTTGGCGGGGTGCTCGGAGTTTCCGCAGCCGAGCTGATCCCAGAAGATCACTTCCCGTTGGTCGGCGAGGCGCTCCAGTGAGCTGAGGTAGTAGTGCGGCAGGCCGGGGCCGCCGTGCACCACCAGTAGAGGCAGGCCAGCACCGGCCCCCACCCGCTTGAACCACACCCGGCCGCCAGGAACCTCGATCGTGTCCACGGTGCCATTATGGCCGCGCGAGCAGACACAAAATCGCCCGTTGTCGTTCGCAAATTTGCGATTTTGTGTCTGCTCGCGGGTAGAGGGGAGAAAGTGCGAGAATGGGGTTCTCGTTACCAACCCGCCCCGCTGAACGGACCCAACCCTGGACGTCACCGACCTGATCACCAAGGCGCGCAACGGTTCTCCGCGCGCCGCCGGGCGACTGCTCAGCCTCGTCGAGAGTGAGAGCCGGGACGAGGTGCTGACCGCCCTCGGCCCGGCCGCGCCGGTGCGGGTAATCGGAATCACCGGACCCCCGGGCGCAGGTAAATCGACCACGGTCGGCGCCCTCGTCGGCGCCTACCGCAAGCAGGATCAACGGGTCGCCGTCCTGGCCGTGGATCCGTCCTCGCCGTTCAGCGGCGGCGCGCTGCTGGGCGACCGTATCCGAATGACCGCGCACATCAACGACTCCGACGTGCTGATCCGCTCGGTGGCCAGCCGGGGACATCTCGGCGGCCTCGCCGCTGCCGTCCCCGCGGCGATCAGGTTGCTCGGATCCATCGGCTACGACGTCGTCCTGCTGGAGACCGTCGGAGTGGGCCAGTCGGAGATCGAGATCGCCGCCGTCGCCGACCCCACTATCGTGATCCTCAACCCCGGAGCCGGCGACGCGGTGCAGGCCGCCAAGGCGGGTCTGCTGGAAGTCGCCGACATCGTGGCGGTGAACAAGGCCGACCGCGACGGTGCCCAGCAGACCGTGCGCGATCTGCGGGCCGAAACCAGCGCGCCGATCGTCAGCCTCATCGCGGCCCGCGGCGACGGGCTCGAGGATCTGGTCGCCGCCATCGACGCCCATCACCGCTCCGACAACCGCACCCGGCGGCTGGCCCGCGCCCGGGCGCAGATCCTGTCGCTGGCGCAAACCCGGCTACGGACCCGCACCGACCTGGATCTGCTCGCCGAATCGGTCGTCGACGGACACGGCGATCCCTACGCCGCAGCCGAACTACTGCTGGCGCCCCGGCAGGACTGACCTCCGTGCCTTCCGCTCGGAAAGGTCCCTACACCGCCGACGCACCGCTGGCGATCAAGCGGCGGCGCGTGGGGTTAGCGCCGACAGCCCGCACATATTGACGGCGCAACTCGTCTGTGGCTGATTTCCAGGACCACCGCTCGGCTTCCTGGCGCGCAGACCGGCTCATCGCCTGGCGCAGCGCGGCATTGCTCAACAGCCGTTTGCTTTGCGCGACCAAGTCACCGGGACGGCCGGGTTCGTACAGGAAACCTGTGACGCCGTCCTGGACGACGTCAGGAATACCGCCCCGGTTGGCCGCGATCACGGGGCAGCCTGCCGCCATGGCCTCCAGCAGCACCAGGCCGAGGGTCTCGGTGCAGGAGGTCAGCACAAACGCGTCGGCACTGGCGTAGGCCGCCGCCAGCTGTTCACCGCTCAGGTACCCCAGAAACGTGGTCGCGGTTCCGGCGAAATGCCTTTCGAGTTGTCTTCGGTGCGGGCCGTCGCCAACCAGCGCCAACCGGGCGTCGGGCAACGCATCGAGCACGAGACGCATTTGTTCGATCTCCTTCTCCACGGCCAGACGGCCGACGTAGAGAAGAAGTGCGCCATTGTCGCTATGGGTTCCCAGCAGCCGATTGCGCCATTCCGACGAGGCGCGGTGAGGATGGAAGAGTTCGGTGTCCACAGCGCGTGGCCATTGGGTGACGCGCTGGACACCACTGCTGCGGAGGTCTGCGCCCAGTGGTGTCGAGGTGCACAGTGTGAGTGCTGCCTGGTTGTGAGCTGCTCTGACGAGTTTCCAACTGGCCCGTTTCACCGGCGCGGGCCACCGATAAAAATCGGCATACTTCAGCAGGTCGACATGGTAGCTGGCGACCAGCGGAATCTTTTTGCGCTTGGCGAACCAGATGCCCCCCACGCCCAGCAGCCCGAATGCGTTGACCACGTGGATCACATCCGGCTGAAATCGGTTCAAGGCCGCGGAAACGGTGCGCGTGGGCAGCGCCAATTTCACCTCGGGGTACGACGGTAATCGGACGGATGGCAAACCTACGATCTCCGCCCCGTGGTAGGTGGACGGCGCATCATCGGGGCAGAAGATCTGCACGTCATCCCCGGCGTCAATCAGGGCCCGCACCGTCATGGTGAGACGGGTGACGATGCCGTCGACCTTCGGCACAAAATTATCTGTGAATATCGAAATACGCATCAAGTGAACCTCACGTCGGGTAGGCAAAAACCACCGATATCGGCGGTAAATGCCGCGGCGGGGATGCATTGCACGGACATGCGCTGCTCTATATCTCCGATGTGAGTGCGCCCAAGGGGGCTGTCAATGCGGGTTCGGCGACCTCCCCGCTGACATTTGCCGGGCCGACCCAGGCGCTTGTACATGGCACCCGAGCGGGGTCGCACCGATAGGCGAAGCGCTTGGCAACGTCGACAAGTTCAGTCATCAAGCCGTCGCTCAGGGTTGTCGGCTTCAACCCGAGGTCCAGCAGGTGCCGGTTCTCGACCTGCAGGTCGTTCTCGACCGCTTCCTTGCGCGGGTTGGGCAGATAACTGATCTCCGCACCGGTCAACTCAGCCACCTTCACCGCCAGGTCCCTGATCCGGTGGACTTCGGTCATCTGATTGAAGATGTTCACCCGGTCTTGATTGTGCGGCGGATTCTCGAGCGCCAACTGTACGCAGCGCACCGAATCACTGATATGAATGAATGCGCGGGTCTGTCCTCCGGTGCCGTGCACCGTCAATGGGTAGCCGATAGCTGCCTGCATCAGAAAGCGGTTGAGGACCGTTCCATAGTCGCCGTCGTAATCGAAACGATTGATCAGCTTCGGGTGGCGCTTCGTCTGTACCGTATTCGTGCCCCAGACAATTCCTTGATGCAGGTCGGTGATCCGAATACGATCATTCTTGTTGTAGAAATAGAAAAGCAACTGATCAAGCGACTTGGTCATGTGATAGACGCTTCCCGGGTCAGCGGGGTAAAGGATTTCCCGCCGGGACGGACCGTGACCACCGCCGGCTATCTCGACCTCTAGGTAACCTTCGGGGATCGAGCCGTTCTGCAGACCGCCGTACCCGTACACGCCCATGGTGCCGAAGTGCACAACGTGGATATCGAGTCCCGTCTCCACGATTGCGCAGAGCAGGTTATGCGTGCCGTTGACGTTGTTGTGCACTGTATAGCGTTTGGTCGCAGGGTTTTTCATCGAGTACGGAGCGGCACGCTGTTCGGCGCAGTGCACCACCGAATCCGGACGTTCCCGCTCGAGTAGGTCCCTTAACCGCTCGTACTCTGTCGCGATGTCGAGTTGGACGAACCTGATGGGATTTCCGCCGGTCCGTGCCCATGCCTCCAAGCGTTCGAAGATGTTGGCAATCGGCGACAGCGACTTGACGCCCAAATCGATATCTGTCTTGCGGCGCACAAGACTGTCTACGATGACGACGTCATGGCCGGCGTCGGACAAATTGAGGGCGCATGGCCATCCGCAGAAGCCGTCGCCACCCAAGACGATTATTTTAATGATTGAACTCCTTTGCTGATGTGTTGGTAGCTGAGGCGGGGATTCCCACGTTCAGCCGTACTTTTTTCCCGCCCCGTATCAGTTGGCTGTGATCGGCGCCTCGATGAGACAAAAAAGCGGTAACGCGTGCTGCACGAAATCCGCGTCCGGCCTGCTGACTTCTTGTGCCTTGTTCGTGGGCCTTGATCGTCGAGATTGTGACCGTCGGGGCGGCGGTTGGGTGCCGTGGTGGCATGCGAACAACGGCAGGGCGTGTATCCCGGAACGGCTTTGCAGCAGACCACTGATGACGGCGGCTGCGCCCGGCTTGGGTGGTTCAACAGAGCTGGTAACGGTTCCCGGCGTGCAGCGCTTGTCAGCGGGGCCGGAAACGCCACCGGAGAGCCCGCGGCTCCCGCGAGAGAGTTGGTATGCCAAGGCGTTTGATGTATTCCGGAGCCATTTGCCTGCGCGTTCTCCAGGCCACCAGCTGGCCCGTCCTATGATTGCCACCAGAGCCGGCACCGTCGCAGTACGTACGAGAAAAGTATCGAGGAGGATTCCCATACCGATGGTGAAACCTGCCTGAACTACCGTGCCGATGCTCGCTGCCATCAGTCCGAACATCGAAGCGGCGAATATCATCCCGGCTGATGTGATCACGCCGCCAGTGGCGCCCACTGTTCGGACAACTCCCAGGCGGACGCCGTCGGACGATTCTTCCCGAATTCGGGATATCAGGAGCATGTTGTAGTCCGCGCCCACCGCGACCAAGCAGACAAAAGACAACCCCGGCAAACTCCAATGCATCTGCTGATCCAGCAGCAATTGAAAGACGATGACGCTCAGTCCCAGGGCTGATAGGTAGGAAATCAAGACCGACGTGATCAGGTAGAGCGGCGCGACGATTGCCCTCAGTAGTGCAGCCAGAACGAGAAATACGATGACGACGGTGGAGATGACAATGAACTCCATGTCGCTGCGGTAGTAGTCATGGATGTCTTTGAGGCCGGCTGTGATGCCCGTCAGTCCGATCGATGCGTCCACCAACTCGGTATTGCGCTGAGCCGAACGCGCGGCCGAGGTGATCCTCGAGATCTGATCCATCGCGGACGTAGTGAAGGGGTTGAGCGCGCTCTGAATGAAGTAGCGCACCGAATGGCCGTCGTCCGAGATGAAAATTCCCGCGCCGCTGAAATTCTCCCCGCGACTCATGAACTGCGGCGGAACATAGAAGCCGTTCATCGACCTGGTGTGCGCGTCGCGTTTGATGCTCAACAGGAATGAGGAAGCTTCGTTCAGTCCCGTCCCGAGCTGTTTGGTCCGATCGACCAACTGCTGAACTCCCTCGGCCACCGCCGCGCTGCCCTGCGCGAGAGTGTCGGCTCCGAGCGTCATTTGCGCCACCCGGCCCCGCAGGCCATCCATGGTTCTCAATAAGGTGTGGGCCATACCGAGTTGCTGCTCGAATTGCTTCATCGTCTGGGAGACGGTGTTGGGATCGGGATTCTCTCGAAAGCTCGCCGCCAGTGCCGCGACCGATGCGAGGGTGCCATCTTTGTCGGCCTGAACGAGCGACGCCAATTCCGTGCGCGAGCGGACGCATCCGGGATCGGCACTACAGACGGGGCTGGACGTCAGGGCGGGAACCATGGGATCCGCCCACCTGGCAATTTGCTGAGCGCTCGCCACTGTGGTGCTCAAATTGCTGCTCAGTGCCGCCATTCGGCCGACGATCTGTCCGGCGTTCACCAGCTGTTGGCGTGTCTGGTTCGTAGTGAGAAAAGCCTTCAAGTCCTCAACTGCGGTGATGAGCCGGTCCGCCCCGGATGCGGCGCCGATCAGCTGCTCGCGCACGTGGGCAAGCGCACCGGCCAGCTGGTGACTACTTCCGGCAAGCGTGTCGAGGTCTCCGGCGCGGTTCCCGATCGTGGTCGATACGTCGCTGAGTCTGCTGCCCACTTCGCCGGTTTGAAACGACGCTTTCATTTGTTCGACCGTTTCGCCGGTAGGCCGTGTGAGGCCTCTTACCACGGCGACGTCGGGCAGCTCGCTGATCCTGCGGGCCATCTCTTCGAGGTCAGCCAGCGCAGCCGGGGTGCGTAAGTCGCGCGGCGATTGAACGAGGAGAACGGCCGGCGTCATCGTATTCATGGGAAAGTGGTGGTTGATCTGCTCGTACCCGACCACGCTGCCCACATCGCGGGGCAGGAATCTGACGTCGTCGAAGCTCAGGTGGATGAGGCTTGCAGATCCGGCCAGGACAACCAGAACCACCAGGCTGCCGGCGAGGTAGGTGACGGGTCGCCGCGCGATCGCCGTGCCCGACCGGCGCCAGAACCTGCTCGCCAATTCACGCCGCGGATGAATCCAGCCTCGCCGACCCGCCAGCACCAGCAATGCAGGCAGCAGAGTCACCGCCGCCAGCAGTGACACCGCGATCGCGATCGCGGTCGCCGGTCCAACGGCGGAAAAGACTTTCAGTCGGGTGAACACCATCGCCAGAAAAGTGATGGCGACCGTGGCGGCGGAAGCGACGATCACCTTGCCGATGGACAACAATGCTCGCTCGACCGCTTGGTCCGAATCGACGCCCTGCCGGACGTAGTCGTGATACCGGCTGATGAGGAAAACCGCGTAGTCCGTCCCGGCGCCGATCATCACCGCACTGATAAAGGCCACCACCTGCATATTCAGCGCCAAACCGTGGTCGGACAGAGCCGACAGCGTCCCCTGCGCGAACAGCACTGAAGCGCCGATCGTGACCACCGGCAGCAGCATCGTCACGAGGTTGCGATAAATGGTGAAAAGTATTGCGAGAACACACAATACGGTGCCGATTTCGATTACTCGGGAATCATCTTCGCCCAGCTGCTGGAAGTCGGATATGGTTGCCACCGGCCCGCTGAGGCTAGCGCTCAGGGTGGTTCCCGCGACCGAGCTTCTCACGATTTCGGCTATATGCCGGTAAGCCTGCTGTGTTTCCGCGGTGGGCCCCTCGCCGGGGAAACTGATCGGTAGGTTCCATGCCTTCTTGTCGGTGCTCTCTAATATCTGGCGGAGCGCCGGCACGGTCAGGAAGTCCTGCACCAGAACTTTGTCCTGAGTGTCTTGCCGCAAATTCTTGATGAGACCGCGATAGACGTTCTCATCGCTAGGGCTGAGGCCCCGCTCATCGGTCAAGACCACCAGCAGGAGCGATCCGCCTTCTATTTCATGGAATGCTCGCCCCATCTGCTTGCTGAGTGCTACCGAGGGCGCGTCATTCGGCAACGGCGCTTCTTGGTGCTTCACGGCCTGTAAATGTAATGAGGGCAGCGTTCCGAATAATATTGCCGTTGTCACCAGCCAAAGCCCGATGATTAATGCGGGTCTCCGGATGACAAATTTGCCAATCTGATCAAAAAGTCCACCTGGCTTCGCTTGTTCGTGCGAAACGGGACGGCCAGGCATCGCGTTATCCTACGACCCTAATGTGAGGCCCGTGAAGAGGGCGATCACGTCAATTGCGGGCAATTATTGCGTCTTTTGAAGGCGTGTAGTCGCAATTGTTACCGTGATGCAGGAACCGATACATTGCACTCTTCATTGCGACATTTTTGTTTTAACCGGAATGCGGGACGAACGCGGTTCGCCACCCGGACATGTGCGATTGACGGTTGCGGCCGACGGTGACGGACCACCGATCAAAGTGGTTGGTAGTTCGCGTGTTTGTCAGGTTCGGCAAGCCAGAGCTTGGCGCCAGTCACAGCGATGAACACAGGATGCGGCGGCGGCGAGCGTCACAAGTGTCCGGCTCCGACCGGGAATCGGCGATACGGGTTCACGTCACGCGAGGCAACTGTGGCATAAATGTGACAGTCTAGTCTCGCAATTACCGGATTTGAAGCGGCGGTGGAGATTTCTCTTCTCTTGGGAAAGTTGCGGATTTAATATCGGAGATCTGCGGGGCTGGAGGCCTTCCGGGCTGAAAGGGGGCCCGATCGCGGAATATTGGAATATGGCGCTGTACTGAAAGTGAATTTTTTAGGTAATTTGCGGTGTGGTAGTTTCTGATTTCTGGTCGAATTTGAGAAATGATCCGAAGGAAAGAACGGAGTTGAGTCCATGAGCGACAGGCGCAAGGCCCGGATGCTTGTCACACGCGTCGCCGGTTTGGCGGTACTGACGACGATTACGGCGTCGGGTATCGGCCCACTATCGTGTGCGTCGAATCTGCCACCGCAAATTAATGGATCCTCGATCGAAGTATCGGGTCATCAGCTACCGCCTGGTCGTTGAGATCCGTGTGGCCGCCACCTGATCGGACATGATCGATCAGGCAGTTTCATCCAGAACGATGGCGATGGCTTCGTCGAGGGACAGCAATCTGCCTTCGTTGGTTGCGGTCCGGTATTCGCTAGGTGAGAGCTGCTCACGTATTTGGTGTTCACATGCTTCGTGGAATTGACCTACATTCGCCGAGACCGCGCTATCGGCGCCGACGGACCGGCTGATAGTGGCAGCTGCGGCCGTCAGGACCGCGGCACGCCATGCTTCCTTCCGGGCCGCGGCGATCCAGGATGCCGCTTCCACGAAAGTGGCGCAAGAGACGGTGTCATTCATCATCCTGGACAGTTGCAAACCTTCCCGGACCGCCTGCTCGGCGGATTCGAGTTGGCCCAGGACCATGCGGCTGAGCGCCAGGGCTGCCCAAAGGTACGTCCGGAGGATGATGTCGTGGCCGTGGGCTTCGGACAGGGCAAGGCCGTGCTCGGCGTGCGCGACCGCGGTCTGCGCGTCACCATTGGCCGCGGCCGCCCAGGTCATCACGAGCAGGGCGAAGATCCGCACCCAATACTCCCCGGTGCTGGTGAACGACTCCTGGGCCAGCGATTG
>NZ_JAUFRY010000005.1:0-297064 GCF_030755175.1 Mycobacterium sp. TY814 | reverse complement strand
ACGCGGCGTTGAGCGCACCCTGGAACGCGGCACTCAGCGCGGGGAACGTGGCGGAGAAGCCGGCGGACAGTGCGCCATTCAGCGCGGCAGCCAAGGTGTTGTTCAGGGCAGCGTTCAGGGCGGCGAGTCCGGTGCCGAAGCTGCCACTGAGCTGGGCGGCAAGGTTGGCTCCGGTCTGAGCCAGGGCGTTGAGCGCGGCGGAGAACGACGGCAGTCCACCGCCGAAAGCGGCGTTCAATGCGGCGGTCAGGCCGTTCAGTCCGCCGGTGAAGGCGCCGTTGAGGGCGGCCGACAGGCCGGCCAGGCTGGCACTGAGGTTGCCGGACAGCGCTCCGGAAAGCGATGCCGACAGTGCCGGGAAGGCTGCGCTGAAGTTGGCGGCCAGGTTCTGCCCTGCGCTGAGCAGAGCGTTCAGGGCGCCCTGGAATGCCGGAGCACCACTGAGTGCGGCGTTGAACGCGGCGTTGAGGGCGGTGTTCAGACTTGCCAGGCCGGTGCCGAAGTTGCCCGCGAGTTGTGCTGCTAGGGCCGGGAAGTTGCCAGCCAGGCTCGCGCCGGTCTGGACCAGGCCCTCCAGAGCCGCTGACAGGGCCGGCAGGCTCAGGGTGCCGGACAGCGCGGCTTCCAGGCCGGCAAGGCTGGCTTCGAAGCTGCCTGAGAGAGCCCCGTTGAGCGCTGCGGACAGCGCCGGCAGGGTGGCGCTGAAGTTCGCTGCGAGGTTCTGTCCCGCGTTGATCAGGCCGCTGAGTCCAGCCTGCAGCGTGGGCAGGCCACCGCTGAGGGCGGCGTTGAGCGCCGCGTTGAGGCTGGCCAAGCCGGTGCCGAAGGCCCCGGACAATGCGCCGTTGAGTTGTCCGGCCAACGCCGGCAGGGCGGCGCTGAAGCTGCCGGCCAGATTCTGGCCCGCGCTGATTAGTCCGTTCAGTCCCGCCTGGAATGCCGGCAGGCCACCGCTGATCGCGGCGTTGAGTGCGCCGCTGAACTGGGCGCCGAGTGCGGGAAGGGTGGCACCGAAGTTGGTGGCCAGTCCGGACAGGGTGCCGAAGAAGTTGCCGACGAGCATTCCGCCGGTCTGGGCGAGCTCGGTGAGGCCAGAGAAGTTCGCGTTGAGGCTGCCCGTGAACGCGGCAGACAAATTCGCACCGATTCCGGTGCTCAAGAACGTTTCGAGGGCAGCGTTGGCGGGTCCGAACAACGCGGCGCCGCTGCCCGACAGGCTGGCGCCGAGACTCTGCAGAGCCACGCCCGAGTTGGCGATGGCCTGTCCGGTCTGGGCGAGTCCTGCTCCCAGACCCGACGAGAGAGCCCCGCCGGTCTGAAGAGCCAGTCCAGCGCCGAGGTTGGGTAGCGAGGTCAGTGCACGCAGGGCCGCGCCGGCGTCCAGGCTGCCCATCAGGGACCCGGACCCACCGAGTTGAGCGCCCAGGCCGGGAATACCGAAGCCTGTGCTCAAGGCGCCGTTGATCTGGGCAGCCAGGTTGGCGAAACCATTCTGCAGCGCCGACAAGAAGCCGTCGAGGCTCAGCAGGGCTGAACCGTTGACCGCTTCGGCGGCCGCGTAGGCGGTCGCACTCTGGGTCATCATCGCGACGAACTCTTGGTGGTACGCCGTCGCTTGGGCGCTGACAGCCTGGTAGTCCGTACCCAGGGTGCCGAACAGCCGCGCGATCGCGGCCGACACTTCGTCCGCGGCTGCGGGCATAAGTTCGGTCGTCGCGCCTGCCGCAGCAGAACTGACGTCAACCAATGACGAGCGGATACCGGCTAACTGCTCGGCCGCCGCTTCGACGAATTCAGGCACAGCAATGACAAAGGACATGTCCATCTCCCCAGATGACCCCAATGGAACAAGCCGCGACCCAACGACGCCCGATCGTCACAGGGGCAACACGTGGGCAATAGATCCCCGTACGGAGAGGTGGTTAAACCCGTTATTTCTAAGAATTTCCGGGCAGAATCTTATGGTTTGCGATTGACCTTGCGGTCCTACCTTTTGCCCGAAATCAGCTGTGCCAGAGAGCAACTGCTCCCTTCGTGTATATCAGTGGTTCGGCGGAATGGGAAGGGGTGTTTCGGCGTGTCACGTTGACAGCTGCCGCAACTTGCCTAGCTACGGTTACGACGGCGCCTAGAATGAATTTGCAAAGATCTGCATAACCATGCAGAATCGCCGGGTGGGCGATGCGATACGGGTGGCGGTTGCCGGTGCCAGCGGTTATGCGGGGGGTGAGATTCTCCGCCTGCTCCTCGGTCATCCGGCCTATGCAGATGGTCGCTTGCACATCGGCGCAGTGACAGCGGCCAGCAGCGCCGGAACCACGTTGGGCGAACACCATCCGCATCTGATTCCGCTGGGCCAACGAGTCGTCGAGCCGACCGAGCTCACCGTACTGAGCGGCCACGACGTGGTCTTTTTGGCTCTGCCGCATGGGCATTCGGCAGCACTGGCTGAACAGCTCGGCCCGCAAACCTTGGTAATTGACTGCGGGGCGGACTTCCGGCTCAGCGATGCGGCAGCGTGGGAACGCTTCTACGGCTCTGCGCACGCCGGTACCTGGCCCTACGGGTTGCCCGAATTGCCCGGTGCGCGGGACATATTGAGAGGTGCGCGTCGTATCGCCGTGCCCGGCTGTTACCCGACGGCGGCGCTGCTTGCCCTGTTGCCCGCTGTGGCGGAGGGTCTCGTCGAGCCGGCTGTCACGGTCGTCGCGGTGAGCGGCACGTCTGGGGCTGGCCGCGCCGCCAAGACAGATCTTCTCGGCTCGGAGGTCATCGGATCGGCGCGGGCATACAACATCGGTGGCGCACACCGTCATACGCCCGAAATCGTGCAGGGTCTGCGGGCGGTCACCGACCGCGACGTGACCGTCTCCTTCACGCCGGTGTTGATCCCGACCTCGCGCGGCATCCTGGCCACCTGCACCGCGCCCACTCGCGCACCTATCTCGCAGCTCCGCGCCGCTTATGAAAAGGCCTACGACGGAGAACCTTTCATTCACGTGATGCCCGAGGGGCAGTTGCCTCGCACCGGCTCGGTGATCGGCAGCAATGCTGCGCACGTCGCGGTCGCCGTCGACGAGGACGCGGCGACCTTTGTCGCGATCGCCGCAATCGACAACTTGGTCAAGGGAACTGGAGGCGCCGCGGTGCAGTCGATGAATCTGGCACTCGGCTGGCCGGAGGCCGAAGGACTTTCGGTGGTCGGAGTGGCACCGTGACCGATCCCGTCACCGAGGCCCACACCAGGTTGCTTCGCGCGCAGGGGGTCACCGCCCCGGCCGGCTTCCGGGCCGCCGGTATCGCCGCCGGTATCAAGGTGTCCGGCGCTCCCGATCTGGCGATGGTGTTCAACGAGGGGCCCGACTATGCGGCAGCCGGAGTGTTCACTCGCAACAAGGTCAAAGCAGCGCCGGTGCTCTGGACTCAGCAAGTGCTGACCACCGGGCGTTTGCGTGCTGTGGTTCTCAATTCCGGAGGCGCCAATGCCTGTACGGGTCCGGGCGGCTTCCAGGACACCCATGCCACCGCCGAAGCCGTTGCGGCGGCATTGTCGGACTGGGGCACCGAAACTGGCGCCATCGAGGTCGGTGTCTGTTCCACCGGCCTGATCGGTGACCGGTTGCCCATGGATAAGGTGCTCGCCGGAGTGGCCGACATCGTGCACGAGATGCATGGCGGGCTCACCGGTGGGGACGACGCTGCTCACGCCATCATGACCACAGACACCGTGCCCAAACAGGTTGCCCTGCACCACTCTGACAAGTGGACGGTCGGCGGAATGGCCAAAGGCGCCGGCATGTTGGCCCCGTCACTGGCCACCATGCTGTGCGTGATCACCACGGACGCGGTCGCCGATGCGGAGGCGCTCGATCAGGCGTTGCGACGTGCCGCCGCTCGCACATTCGATCGACTCGATATCGACGGCAGTTGCTCCACCAACGACACCGTCCTGCTGCTGGCGTCGGGAGCCAGTGAAATCGCACCGAACCAGGGCGATCTCGACGAAGCGGTGCTGCGCGTCTGCGACGACCTGTGTGCTCAACTGCAGGCCGACGCCGAAGGTGTCACCAAGCGTGTCACTGTGACGGTAACCGGGGCTGCCACCGAGGACGAGGCGGTGACCGCTGCGCGGGTCATCGCCCGCGACAGTCTGTTCAAGACGGCAGTGTTCGGCTCCGACCCCAACTGGGGCCGGGTGGTGGCTGCCGTCGGGATGGCCCCGGTTGACCTGGATCCGGATCGAATCACTGTGTCGTTCAACGGGTTCGTCGTCTATCGGGAGGGTGCCGGCGCTCCCGGCGCCCGCGAGGTGGACCTGTCGGGGGCCGACATCCACGTCGTGGTCGACCTGGCGATCGGTGACGGCCAGGCCGACATCCGCACCACCGATCTGTCCCACGCCTACGTCGAAGAGAACTCGGCATACAGCTCATGACCATGAACATCGACGATCTGTCTACGCAGGCCAAGGCGCAGGTGCTGGCCGAAGCCCTGCCCTGGCTCAAACAACTCAACGGCAAGATCGTCGTCATCAAGTACGGCGGCAACGCGATGACGGACGAGTCGCTGCGTCGGGCGTTCGCCGCCGACATGGCGTTCCTGCGCAACTGCGGGGTACATCCGGTTGTCGTGCACGGCGGCGGTCCGCAGATCACCGCGATGCTGCGCAAGCTCGGTATCGAAGGCGACTTCAAAGGCGGATTCCGGGTCACCACACCGGAAGTGCTCGACGTGGCACGGATGGTGTTGTTCGGCCAGGTCGGTCGCGAACTGGTGAACCTGATCAACGTGCACGGCCCATACGCCGTCGGGATCACCGGCGAGGACGCCCAACTGTTCACCGCGGTGCGGCGCAGCGTCACCGTCGACGGCGTGGACACCGACATCGGCCTGGTCGGCGACGTCGAACTGGTCAACACCGCGGCGGTACTGGACCTTATTGCTGCTAAACGCATTCCAGTTGTCTCGACGCTTGCCCCGGACGCCGAGGGGGTGGTGCACAACATCAACGCCGACACCGCGGCGGCAGCACTGGCCGAAGCGCTGGGCGCCGAAAAGCTCCTGATGCTCACCGATGTCGAGGGCCTGTACACCAGCTGGCCCGACCGAACATCACTGGTCAGCGAAATCGACACCGCCACGCTGGCGCAACTGCTTCCCACCCTGGAGGCGGGGATGATCCCCAAAGTCGAGGCGTGCCTGCGTGCGGTCACGGCCGGCGTACCCAGTGCACATGTCATCGACGGGCGTGTCGAACATTGCGTCCTTGTCGAGCTTTTCACCGACGCCGGAACCGGTACCAAGGTGGTGTCCGCATGACCGCAACGCGCGGCGTACAGCAGCGCTGGCAAGCCGTGATGATGAACAACTACGGCACCCCGGCGATGGCGCTGGCCAGCGGCGAGGGAGCCGTCGTCACCGATGTGGACGGCAAGACTTACGTCGACCTGCTCGGTGGTATCGCGGTCAACGTGCTCGGTCATCGGCATCCGGCCATCATCGATGCGGTGACCCGGCAGCTGTCGACGCTCGGCCACACGTCCAATCTGTACGCCACCGAGCCGGGCATCGCACTGGCCGAGCAGCTGGTCTCGCTGCTGGGCGCGGAAACCCAAGCGCGAGTGTTCTTCTGCAATTCCGGGACCGAAGCCAACGAAGTGGCATTCAAGCTGACCCGACTCACGGGACGCACCAAAATCGTTGCCGCACAGGAAGCTTTCCATGGCCGCACGATGGGTTCGCTGGCACTTACCGGGCAACCGAGTAAACAGGCGCCGTTCGAACCGCTGCCGGGTCATGTCGTTCACGTCCCGTACGGCGACGTCGACGCGTTGGCGGCGGCGGTCGACGACTACACGGCGGCAGTCTTTCTCGAGCCGATCATGGGGGAGAGCGGAGTCGTCGTGCCGCCCGAGGGTTACCTGGTCGCGGCCCGGGAGATCACCGCGCGGCATCAGGCGCTGCTGGTACTCGACGAGGTGCAGACCGGAATCGGGCGAACTGGGGCGTTTTACGCTCATCAGCACGACGGCATCACCCCGGATGTGATCACCCTTGCCAAGGGTCTCGGCGGCGGGCTGCCGATCGGCGCGTGCATCGCGATCGGTCCGGCCGCGGATCTGCTCACCCCGGGTCTGCACGGCAGCACCTTCGGCGGCAACCCCGTGTGCACCGCGGCCGCCCTTGCTGTCCTGAAGGTGCTCGAAGACGAAGACCTGGTGCGCAGCGCCGACACCAAAGGCAAAGCGCTGCGGCACGGTATCGAGTCGCTGGGTCATCCACTGATCGACCATGTCCGCGGACGCGGCCTGCTGCAGGGCATCGTGCTGACCGCGCCGTACGCGAAAGACGCCGAAGCCGCGGCCCGCAACGTCGGCTACCTGGTCAATGCGGCCGCGCCCAACGTGATTCGGCTGGCCCCGCCGTTGATCATCACCGAGTCCCAGCTGGACGGCTTCGTCGCCGCCCTCCCTGCCATCCTCGACACCGCCGGAGCCGTACATGGTTAGGCATTTTCTGCGCGATGACGACCTGACGCCGCACGAACAGGCCGAGGTCCTCGAGCTCGCCGCCACCTTGAAGAAAGACCCATTCAGCCGTCGTCCGCTCGAGGGTCCACGCGGTGTCGCGGTGATCTTCGACAAGAATTCCACGCGCACCCGGTTCTCCTTCGAAATGGGCGTCGCCCAACTCGGCGGGCACGCCGTGGTGGTCGACGGTCGCAACACCCAACTCGGGCGTGACGAGACCCTGGAGGACACCGCACGCGTGTTGTCCCGCTTCGTCGAGGCCATCGTGTGGCGCACCTTCGGGCAGGAACGGCTGATCGCCATGGCCTCCACCGCCTCGGTGCCCGTCGTCAACGCGCTGTCCGACGAGTTCCATCCCTGCCAGGTCCTAGCCGACCTGCAGACCATCGCCGAACGCAAGGGCACACTGCCGGGCTTGAAGATGACGTACCTCGGTGACGGCGCCAATAACATGGCCCACTCGCTGATGCTGGGCGGCGTGACCGCCGGCATGCACGTCACTGTTGCTGCACCGGAAGGCTTTACGCCCGATCCGGAGGTGGTGGCCGCAGCCCGCACACGAGCCGACGAGACCGGGGGCAGCGTGGCGGTGACCGCCGACGCTGATGCGGGCGCGGCCGGCGCCGACGTCCTGGTCACCGACACCTGGGTGTCGATGGGACAGGAGGGCGACGGCCTGGACCGCGTCAAACCGTTCCGTCCATTCCAGGTCAATCAACGACTACTCGGTCTGGCCAACCCCGATGCGCTTGTGCTGCATTGTCTTCCGGCCCACCGGGGTGACGAGATCACCGACGAGGTGATCGACGGACTGGCCAGCGCGGTGTGGGACGAGGCGGAAAACCGGCTGCACGCCCAGAAGGCACTGCTGGTGTGGCTGCTGGAGCGGTCGCGATGACGGCGAAGGCGGCCCCCGAGGTCAGCGCCAACCGCGCCGGCCGGCAGGCCCGCATCGTCGCCATCCTGTCGACCGCCGAGGTGCGCAGCCAGAGCGAACTGGCCGCTCGGCTGGCCGCCGAGGGCATCGACGTCACCCAGGCCACCCTGTCCCGCGATCTGGAGGATCTGGGCGCGGTCAAACTGCGCGGTGCGGACGGCGGCGTCGGCGTCTACGTCGTCCCCGAAGACGGCAGCCCCGTCCGGGGCGTCGCCGGCGGCACCGGCCGATTGTCCCGGCTGCTCGGTGAGCTGCTGGTGTCCACCGATGCCAGCGCAAACCTGGCCGTCCTGCGCACTCCGCCCGGCGGTGCCCATTATCTGGCCAGCGCCATCGACCGCGCGGCGTTACCGTACGTCGTCGGCACCATCGCCGGTGACGACACCGTGTTCGTGGTGGCCCGCGAACCGATGACCGGCGCCGAACTGGCCTCAGCGCTAGAAGAACTCAAGTAGACCTCAAATACACTGCTGCAGACTTTGCACGAGCAAAAGGAGAACTGTTCATGTCAGAGCGCGTCATCCTCGCGTATTCCGGCGGTCTGGACACTTCGGTGGCCATCAGCTGGATAGGCAAGGAGACCGGCCGTGAGGTCGTTGCGGTGGCGATCGACCTCGGCCAGGGCGGCGAGGACATGGAAGTGGTGCGCCAGCGTGCCCTGGACTGCGGCGCCGTGGAGGCCGTGGTGGTCGACGCACGCGACGAGTTCGCCGAGGGCTACTGCCTGCCCACCATCCTCAACAATGCGTTGTACATGGACCGCTACCCGCTGGTGTCGGCCATCAGCCGGCCGCTGATCGCCAAACATCTGGTGGCCGCAGCGCGCGAACACGGGGGCAGCATCGTCGCGCACGGCTGCACCGGCAAAGGCAACGACCAGGTGCGCTTCGAGGTCGGATTCGCCTCGCTCGCGCCGGATCTCGAAGTCCTCGCACCGGTGCGCGACTACGCGTGGACGCGGGAGAAGGCGATCGCCTTCGCCGAAGAGAACGCCATCCCGATCAACGTCACCAAGCGCTCGCCGTTCTCCATCGACCAGAACGTGTGGGGCCGTGCCGTCGAGACCGGCTTCCTCGAGCACCTGTGGAATGCCCCCACCAAGGACGTCTACTCCTACACCGAAGACCCCACCGTCAACTGGAACACCCCCGACGAGGTCATCATCGGCTTCGAACAGGGCGTACCGGTCACCATCGACGGCAGACGGGTGACCGTGCTGCAGGCCATCGAGGAGCTCAACCGCCGGGCCGGCGCGCAGGGTGTGGGACGTCTGGATGTCGTCGAGGACCGGTTGGTGGGCATCAAGAGCCGCGAGATCTACGAGGCGCCCGGAGCCATGGTGCTCATCACCGCGCACGCCGAACTCGAACACGTCACGCTGGAACGCGAGCTGGGCCGGTTCAAGCGGCACACCGATCAGCGCTGGGCCGAGCTGGTCTACGACGGCCTGTGGTATTCGCCGCTCAAGGTGGCTCTGGAAAGTTTCGTGGCCACCACCCAGGAGCACGTCACCGGCGAGATCCGGTTGGTCCTGCACGGCGGTCACATTGCGGTCAACGGACGCCGCAGCGCCGAATCGCTCTACGACTTCAACCTGGCCACCTACGACGAGGGCGACACCTTCGACCAGTCGATGGCCAAGGGGTTCGTGTACGTGCACGGGCTGTCGTCCAAGCTGTCCGCCCGCCGGGACATGCGGTGACGTTCTTTTCGCGAGCAGTCGCAAACTCGCACCGACACGCCGGTCCGACTGCGAGTTTGTGTCTGCTCGCGGGGAGGAGGTGACCCCGTGAGCACCAACGAGGGTTCGCTGTGGGGCGGCCGCTTCACCGGCGGCCCGTCCGACGCGCTGGCCGCGCTGAGCAAGTCCACCCACTTCGACTGGGTGCTGGCGCCCTATGACATCACCGCGTCCCGGGCGCACACCATCGTGCTCCACCGGGCGGGGCTGCTCACCGACGAACAGCGCGACGGCCTGCTGGTCGGCCTGGACAGCCTCGCCGAGGACGTCGCCGACGGCAGCTTCGAACCGCTGGTCACCGACGAGGACGTGCACGCCGCGCTGGAACGCGGTCTGATCGACCGGGTCGGCCCCGATCTCGGCGGCCGGTTACGGGCCGGGCGATCCCGCAACGACCAGGTGGCCACGCTGTTCCGGATGTGGCTGCGCGACGCGGTCCGCCGGGTTGCCGACGGCGTGCTCGAGGTGGTCGCTGCGCTGGCCGAACAGGCCGGCACCCACCCGACGGCCATCATGCCGGGCAAAACCCACCTGCAGTCCGCTCAGCCGATCCTGCTGGCACACCACCTGCTCGCCCATGCGCACCCGTTGCTGCGCGACGTGGACCGCCTCGTCGACTTCGACGAGCGTGCCGCCATCTCTCCGTACGGCTCGGGCGCGCTGGCCGGCTCCTCACTGGGCCTGGACCCCGACGCGATCGCTGCGGACCTCGGCTTCGCCGCCGCCGCGGACAACTCCGTGGACGCCACCGCCGCCCGGGATTTCGCCGCCGAGGCCGCATTCGTCCTCGCCATGATCGGGGTGGACCTGTCGCGCCTGGCCGAGGACATCATCCTGTGGAGCTCGACCGAATTCGGCTATGTGACCCTGCACGACTCCTGGTCCACCGGCAGCTCGATCATGCCGCAGAAGAAAAACCCGGACATCGCGGAGCTGGCCCGCGGCAAGTCCGGGCGGCTGATCGGCAACCTGGCCGGGCTGCTGGCGACGCTGAAGGCCCAGCCGCTGGCCTACAACCGCGACCTGCAGGAAGACAAGGAACCGGTATTCGACTCGGTGGCCCAGCTGGAGCTGCTGCTGCCGGCGATGGCCGGGCTGGTCGGCAGCCTGACGTTCCATGTCGACCGGATGGCGGCCCTGGCGCCGCTCGGCTACACCCTGGCCACCGACATTGCCGAATGGCTGGTCCGCCAGGGCGTGGCCTTCCGGTCCGCGCACGAGGCCGCCGGCGCGGCGGTGCGCGCCGCCGAGCAGCGCGGCGTCGGCCTGCAAGAACTCACCGACGACGAGCTGGCCGCGATCAGCCCCGAACTCACACCAGCGGTTCGTGACGTGCTCACCATCGAGGGATCGGTGTCGTCCCGCGACGCTCGCGGCGGCACCGCGCCGGACCGCGTCGCCGAACAACTGCTCGCCGTCACCGAAGTCGCGGGTCAACTGCGCCAGCAGTTGCGGCGCTGAGCCGCACGCTGCTCTTTTTGCCGGGCAGGTTAGCCACGACTAAACTGCCAGCTCTAAGCCATTCGGATGAACGTGACGGCCGTGGTGTTCGTGTCAAAGGGGTGGGACCAATGAGTGTCATCGCAGGTGTCTTCGGGGCCCTGCCGCCCCATCGCTATTCGCAGCGAGAACTCACCGACATGTTCGTCAGCATTCCCGATTTCCAGGATTACGAGGACATCGTCCGGCAGTTGCACGCCAACGGGAAGGTCAACAGTCGCCACCTCGTCCTGCCGCTCGAGCAGTACCCGCGGCTGAAGGATTTCGGCGAGGCCAATGACATCTTCATCGACAAGGCGGTGGACCTGGGCGTCGAGGCGTTGATGGGTGCGCTCGACGAGGCCGGGTTGCGCCCCGAAGATCTCGACGTGCTCATCACCACCACGGTCACCGGTCTTGCGGTGCCCTCGCTGGACGCCCGGATCGCCGGGCGGGTCGGGCTGCGCGCCGACGTGCGACGGGTGCCGCTGTTCGGGTTGGGATGCGTGGCGGGGGCCGCCGGGGTGGCCCGCCTGCACGACTACCTGCGCGGCGCCCCAGACGGCGTAGCCGCCCTGGTGTCGGTGGAGCTGTGCTCGCTCACCTTCCCCGGATACAAGCCCTCGGTCGCCGGCCTGGTGGGCAGCGCACTGTTCGCCGACGGTGCCGCCGCGGTGATCGCGGTCGGAGAACGGCGCGCGGCCGAGGTGGCTGCCGGCGGACCGAGCGTCGTCGATTCGCGTGGCCATCTCTACCCGGATTCGCTGCGTACGATGGGATTCGATGTCGGCGCCGGTGGTTTCGAGCTGGTGCTGTCCAAGGATGTGGCAGCCGTCGTCGAACAGTATCTGCGCACCGACGTCACCGCATTCCTGGCCGAGCACGGCCTGACCACCGCCGATATCGGTGCCTGGGTGACTCATCCGGGCGGACCGAAGATCATCGAAGCGATCACCGAAACCCTCAATTTGCCTGCCGAAGCGCTGGAGCTGACCTGGCGCTCGCTGGGCGAGATCGGCAACCTGTCGTCAGCGTCGGTCTTGCATGTGCTGCGTGACACCCTCGCCAAGCCACCGCCCAGCGGCAGCCCCGGCCTGATGATCGCGATGGGTCCCGGCTTCTGTTCCGAGCTGGTCCTTTTGCGCTGGCACTGAACGCCGTGAGCACTCAAGACGAGCTCGTTGCGGCCCTGCGGAGATCACTGAAGGAAAACGAGCGGCTCAAGCGCGAGAACCGCGACTACCTGGCCCGGGCCACCGAACCGATTGCGTTGGTGGGCATGGCTTGCCGATATCCCGGGGGCGTGGATACACCGGAGGCCCTGTGGGAGATGGTGGCAGCCGGACGCGACGTCGTCACCGACTTCCCGACGGACCGGGGCTGGGACCTGGCCGGATTGTTCGACGCCGATCCGGACGCGCCCGGCAAGTCCTACACCCGCTCCGGCGGGTTCCTGGCCGACGTCGCGGGCTTCGACGCGCAGTTCTTCGGGATCGCGCCAAGCGAGGTGCTGGCGATGGATCCCCAGCAACGCCTGTTGCTGGAGGTGTCCTGGGAAGCGTTGGAGCGCAGCGGAATTGATCCGATGACGCTGCGTGGTTCACCGACCGGCGTGTTCGCCGGAGTGTTCCACGGTTCCTATGGCGGGCAGGGCCGGGTGCCCGGTGAGCTGGAGCGCTACGGCCTGCGGGGTTCGACGCTCAGTGTGGCTTCCGGTCGGGTCGCGTACGTGCTGGGTCTGGAAGGTCCGGCGGTGTCGGTGGATACGGCGTGTTCGTCATCGTTGGTGGCGCTGCATTTGGCCGTGCAGTCGCTGCGGTCGGGGGAGTGTGATCTGGCGCTGGTCGGCGGGGTGACGGTGATGGCCACCCCGGCCATGTTCATCGAATTCAGCCGGCAGCGCGCACTTTCGGTCGACGGGCGCTGCAAGGCTTATGCCGGTGCCGCCGACGGGACCGCCTTCGCCGAGGGTGCCGGCGCCCTCGTGGTGGAGCGGTTGGCCGACGCGCAGCGGTTGGGTCACCCGGTGCTGGCCGTGGTGCGGGGATCGGCGGTCAATCAGGACGGCGCCTCCAACGGCCTGGCCACGCCGAACGGTCCCTCCCAGCAGCGGGTCATACGTGCCGCCCTGGCCAGTGCCCGTCTGACAGCGGCCGACGTGGATGTCGTCGAAGGCCACGGAACGGGCACCACGCTCGGCGATCCCATTGAGGCGCAAGCGATTCTGGCGACCTACGGCCAGGATCGCGACGAGCCGCTGTGGTTGGGCTCGATCAAGTCGAACATGGGCCACACCTCGGCCGCGGCGGGCGTCGCGGGTGTCATGAAAATGACGCTGGCCATGCAGCACGCGGTGCTGCCCAAGACCTTGCATGTCGACGTGCCTACGCCGCACGTGGATTGGTCGGCGGGTGCGGTGTCGCTGTTGACCGAACAGCGGCCGTGGCCGCCGCATCACCGGCCGCGCCGGGCGGCGGTGTCCTCGTTCGGTATCAGCGGGACCAATGCGCACGTGATCCTGGAACAGGCCCCGGCCGTCGATGCCGAAAGCCCGCAGCCGGATCACCGCGTGGTGCCCTGGGTGGTGTCGGCGCGTTCTGCTGAGGCACTTGCCAATCAGGCTCACCGTTTGGCGGCGCACGCGACGCAGGCCCGGCCGCTGGATATCGGGTGGTCACTGCTCAGCACCCGATCGCTGTTCGACCACCGGGCCGTGGTGGTGGGCGCCGATCCCGCTGAGTTCGTCGATGGGCTCACCCACCTGGCCGCCGGTGAACCGGCGAGCGGGGTGGTGGTCGGCCGGGCCCGGCCACTGGGCAGGACGGCGTTCGTGTTTCCCGGTCAGGGCTCGCAATGGGTCGGTATGGGCGTCGAATTGCTGGACAGCTCAGCGGTGTTCGCCGATCACCTGCAGCGGTGTGAAAAGGCGCTGCGGGAATATGTGGACTGGTCGTTGATCGATGTGATCCGGTCGGTGCCGGGCGCGCCGGGCCTGGACCGGGTCGATGTGGTGCAACCGGCACTGTGGGCGATCATGGTGTCGCTGGCCGAGTTGTGGCGGTCCCTCGGTGTCACACCGGACGCCGTCGTCGGGCATTCGCAGGGGGAGATCGCGGCCGCCTGTGTGGCCGGTGCGCTGTCGCTGGAGGATGGCGCCAAGGTGGTGGCGCTGCGCAGTCGTCTGCTGGTGCAGGTCTCCGGTGCCGGCGGGATGGTGTCGCTGGCCGTGGATCTCAGCCGTGCCGAGCAGTTGCTGACATCGTTCAGCGGCCGGCTGAATATTGCTGCGATCAACGGGGTTTCGTCGATCGTGGTGTCCGGCGAGGTGGACGCCGTCACCGAACTGATAAGCCGGTGCGACGCGGAGAACATCCGGGCACGCCGCATCGATGTGGATTACGCGTCGCATTCCGGCCAAGTCGATGCCATCCGGGACGACCTCACCGCTGCTCTGCAGGACATTGTGCCGCGTTCGACACCGGTGGCGTTCTACTCGACGCTCACCGGCGCGCTGCTGGACACCGTCGGGCTGGGCGCCGACTACTGGTACCAGAGCATCAGGCAGACAGTCCAGTTCGAGCGTGCCGTACGTGCCGCCTCCGACGCCGGCTGCCAGGTCTTCATCGAGTCGAGCCCGCACCCGGTGCTGATCGCGGGCATCGAGGAGACGCTCGGCGCCGATGAGGCGGTGACCGTTCCGTCGCTGGGCCGCAACGACGGAGGGCTGCAGCGGTTCTGGTTGTCGGCGGCCCAGTCCCAGGTGGCCGGTGTGGCCGTTGACTGGTCGCCGGTCTTCGAGGGAGCGGGCCGGGTGCCGTTGCCCACCTACGGATTCGCGCGGCGGCGGTTCTGGCTGACCGAGTCGGGGGATCAGGATGTCCGCCGCGCCGGGTTGGTGGGCGCCGCGCACGAGCTGCTCGGTGCGGTCGTCGAACGCCCCGACTCCGGTGGATTGGTGCTGACGGGCCGGTTGTCGCTGTCGGCCCAGCGCTGGTTGGGCGACCACGCCGTGACCGGCACGGTGCTGTTCCCCGGCGCCGGGTTCGTGGAGCTGGCCCTGCGGGCGGGCGAGGAGGTCGGCAGCCCGGAGGTGCGGGAGTTGACCCTTGCGGCGCCGCTGCCGTTGACCGACGATGCCGCGACGCGGGTGCAGGTCGTGGTGGGCGCGGCCGATGAGGCGGGTGCGCGCGAGATCTCCGTGTATTCCCGCGGTTTGGGATCGGAATGGACACTGCACGCCTCGGGCACCCTGGGGGCGGACGCGCCAACCCCGCAGGCGGATCTGTCGGTGTGGCCGCCGGCCGGGGCGGCGGCGGTCGACCTCACCGACGCCTATCAACGACTGGCTGCCCGCGGCTACCAGTACGGCCCCGCTTTCCGCGGTCTGCATGCGTTGTGGACGTCGGATGGCCAGGTGTACGCCGAGGTCGGGCTTCCCGACGGATTGACCACCACCGGCTTCGGCATCCACCCGGCACTGCTGGACGCGGCGCTACAGGCATGGGGAGTGGCGGGTGGGCAGGACGCCACGGTTCTGCCCTTCTCCTGGCAGGGGGTGGCGCTGCATGCCGCCGGCGCGACCCGGTTGCGGGTGCGGCTGAGCCAGGTAAGCGGCGATGCGGTGGCTCTGGAACTCGCCGACCCGTGGGGTGTGCCCGTACTGACCGTGCGGGAGCTGACTTTCCGCCCGCTGACCACCCAGGCGCTCGCGACGCCACGACGCGGCAATGCGGGGTTGTTCGAGATCGAGTGGATGCCGGTCACCACGGCCCCGGCGGCCGGCACGCCGATGACGGTGTGGGAGTTGCCGTTTGCCGATGACCACCCGGCGTCGGTGTATTCGGCGACCCACGCGGCGCTGGACCGGTTGCAATCCTGGTTTGCAGGGGAGGACAGCGGGACCCTGGTGGTGCGAACGCACGGTGCTGTCGGCATGTCCGGTAAGAACGTCCGGGACTTGGCCGGCGCGGCGGTATGGGGCCTGGTGCGCTCCGCGCAGGCGGAGCACCCCGGGCGGGTAATGCTACTGGATTCCGACGGGACGCTGGATGCCCGCGAGCTGATCGGTTGCGGCGAAACGCAATTGATGGTGCGCGACGGCGCCGCGTACAAAGCACGGCTCAAGCCGTCTGGCGCGTCGACGCTCGAGTTGCCCGCGACGCCGTGGCGGCTGGTGACCGGCGGCGGCGGCACACTCGACGACGTCCGGGTGGGCCCCTGCGAACGGGCGGAGCTCGGCCCCGGGCAGCTGCGCGTCGCGGTGGCGGCGGTGGGGGTGAATTTCCGCGACGTCCTGGTGGCGCTGGGCATGTATCCCGGCGGCGGCGAGCTGGGTGTCGAAGGTGCCGGCGTGGTGGTCGAAGTGGGTTCCGGTATTCGCGATGTCACCGTGGGCGATTCGGTGCTCGGCCTGTTGGGTCTGGTGGGACCCGAAGCCGTGGTGGATCGTCGGTTGGTGACCGCCGTTCCGGCCGGCTGGTCGATGCCGCAGGCTGCGGCGGTACCGGTGGTGTTTCTGACCGCGCTGTACGGACTATCGGTGCTCGGCGACGCCAAGCCCGGCGAGCGGGTGCTGGTGCATGCGGCCACCGGCGGCGTCGGCATGGCCGCCGTGCAGTTGGCCCGGCACTGGGGCCTCGAGGTTTTCGCCACCGCCAGCCGCGGGAAATGGGACACGCTGCGCGCCATGGGATTTGACGATGACCATATCGGTGACTCGCGGACGCTGGACTTCGAGGCGAAGTTTCGTGCGGCCACCGGCGGTGCCGGAGTCGATCTGGTGCTCAACTCGCTGGCCGGGGAGTTCATCGACGCCTCGCTGCGGCTGCTGGGCCCGGGCGGGCGTTTCATCGAAATGGGCAAGACCGATGTCCGCGATCCGCAGCAGATCGCCGAACTCGGGGCGCGCTACCGGGCATTCGATCTGATCGAGGCGGGCCCGGACCTGACGGCGCAGATGCTGGCCGATCTGATGGCGCTGTTCGACGCGGGCGTGCTGTCACCCTTGCCGGTCAGGACATTCGACGTGCGGCAGGCTCGCCACGCGTACCGGTTCGTCAGCCAGGCCAGGCACATCGGCAAGGTGGTGCTGACCGTCGAGCCGCTCTCCGGCGGCACGGTGCTGATCACCGGCGGCACCGGGATGGCCGGTGCCGCACTGGCCCGCCACCTCGTTTCCCGGCACCGGGTGCCCAGCATCATCCTGGTGAGCAGGTCCGGTGCTGCGGCGCAGGATGTTTCGGAGTTGGCCCGGGAGTTGCGCGAGGCCGGCACCCAGGTGTCGGTGGTGGCCGCGGATGTCGCCGACCGCGATGCCCTAGCCGGGCTGCTGGCGCAGATCCCGGCGCAGTTCCCGCTCAAGGCGGTCATCCACGCCGCCGGCGTTCTCGACGACGGGCTGATCGGGTCGCTGACCCCCGAGCGGCTGGACACGGTGTTGCGGGCCAAGGTCGACGGGGCCTGGCATCTGCACGAGCTGACCCGGGACCTCGATCTGGCTGCCTTCGTGATGTTCTCGTCCATGGCCGGCATTCTGGGCACCGCCGGGCAGGGAAACTATGCGGCGGCCAACAGCTTTCTGGACGGGCTGGCCGTCCACCGTCGCGCGCAGGGATTGCCGGCGACGTCGGTGGCGTGGGGACTGTGGGAACAAGCCAGTGCGATGACGCGGCATCTCGGCGACCGCGACAAGGCCCGGATGAGCCGAATCGGTTTGGCGACGTTGTCCACCGAACAGGCGCTGGCACTGTTCGACGACGCACTGGTGACGGATTCGCCCGTCGTGGTGGCCACCCGACTGGACACCGCCGCATTGGGCGAGGAGGCACCCACTCTGCTCGGTGAGTTGGTCCACCGCCCCGTCCGGCGGGTTGTCGAGACGACGGACGTCTCGACGACCGGCCTGGCTCACCGGCTGGCCGGGCTTACCGCCGAACAACGCCATCGTGAGCTGGTCGATCTGGTGCGCAGCAACGCGGCGACCGTGCTGGGACGTTCCGGCGCCGCCGACATCAGCGCCCAGCGCGCCTTCCAGGAACTGGGTTTCGACTCGCTGACCGCCGTAGAGCTGCGAAACCGCCTGAAAACCGTTACCGGGCTTGCGCTTTCGCCTACCCTGATCTTTGACTACCCCAATCCGGGCGCGCTGGCCGAGCACCTCGATACGCGCCTGTCCGCCCCCGCGAGACAGGCCGACCCGGCGGCGCGCATCGACCGCATCACCCGCGAACTCGACGACATTGTCCGAAACAGTGATTGGGAGGACGAAGACAAAGCACGTCTGTCACATCGATTGCACGAGATCCTGGCCGACCTGTCCCTCGACGACGACCTGGCCGCCGCCAGCGAAAACGAACTCTTCGCCATTCTCGACGAAGAACTCGAATCCTGAGAATCCGAGGAATAACCAGTGGACGCCACCAAGCAGGTTGACTACCTGAAGCGCCTCACCGCGGATCTGCGCCGCACCCGGCGCCGCCTGTCTGAGTTGGAGGGCAGGCTGTCCGAGCCGGTGGCGATTGTGGGCATGGGATGTCGCTATCCCGGCGGTGCGGATTCGCCAGAGGCGCTGTGGCAGTTGCTGATCGACGGGCGTGACGGGGTCTCGGACTTTCCGGCGGATCGCGGCTGGGATGTCGACGGCATGTACGATCCAGACCCGGATGCGCTCGGCAAAAGTTACACGCGGCGGGGCAGCTTTCTGGCCGACGCCGGCGATTTCGACGCCGGATTCTTCGGCATCGGTCCGAACGAAGCTCTCGCGATGGACCCGCAGCAGCGGGTGCTGCTCGAGGTGTCGTGGGAAGCGCTGGAGCGCGCGGGAATCGACCCGACCACGTTGCGGGGCACTGCCACCGGGGTGTTCGCGGGTGTGATCCACGCCGGTTACGGGGGCGAAGTCAAGGGCGAACTGGAGGGTTACGGCCTCACCGGTTCCACGTTGAGTGTGGCCTCGGGACGGGTGGCCTACGTGCTGGGTCTCGAGGGCCCGGCAGTGTCGGTGGATACGGCGTGCTCGTCGTCACTGGTGGCACTGCACCTGGCCGCCCAGTCGTTACGTTCCGGCGAGTGCGACCTGGCACTGGTCGGCGGGGTGACGGTGATGGCCACGCCCGGCGGTTTCGTGGAATTCAGCCGGCAGCGCGCTCTGGCCGCCGACGGTCGATGCAAGGCGTATGCGGCTGCGGCGGACGGTACGTCATGGGCCGAAGGCGCCGGTGTCCTGGTGGTTGAGCGGCTGGCCGATGCGCAGCGGCTGGGGCATCAGGTGCTGGCGGTGGTGCGGGGTTCGGCGGTGAATCAGGATGGCGCGTCCAACGGGCTGACCGCGCCCAACGGCCCGTCGCAGCAACGGGTTATCCGGGCGGCGCTGGCCAGCGCACACCTCGGCGTGGCCGACGTGGACGTCGTCGAAGGACACGGGACCGGCACCACGCTGGGTGATCCGATCGAGGCCCAGGCGATCTTGGCGACCTACGGCCAGAACCGCGACGAGCCATTGTGGCTGGGATCGATCAAGTCGAACCTGGGCCACTCCTCGGCCGCGGCGGGCGTGGCCGGCGTGATCAAGATGGTGTTGGCGATGCAGCACGGCGTGATGCCGAAAACGTTGAACGTGGACGCGCCGACGCCGCACGTGGATTGGTCAGCCGGTGCTGTGTCCGTGTTGACCGAGGCGCGCCCGTGGCCGGAGCCCGGCCGGCCGCGCCGAGCGGGCGTGTCGTCGTTCGGGATCAGCGGCACCAACGCGCACGTGATCCTGGAGCAGGCCCCCGCACCGGAATCCGTTGAGCCCGAACCGTTCTCCGGTACCGTCCCGTGGGTGCTGTCGGCCCGTTCGCCGGCTGCCCTGGCCAACCAGGCCCGGCGCCTGCTGGCGCAGCTGCGCTCCGATGCCGGGGTACGCCCGCTCGATGTGGGTTGGTCACTGGTGACCACCCGCTCGCTGTTCGAACACCGTGCCGTGGTCGTGGCAGGCGAACGCGCGCAGTTCCTGGACGCTCTCGCCGGCCTTGCCGCCGGAGCGGCGACTGGCGAGGTGGCGGTGGGTCGCACCCGCCCGGTGGGTCAGACGGTGTTCGTCTTCCCCGGGCAGGGCGCGCAATACCTGAACATGGGCCGTGCACTGTACGAGCGATTCCCGGTTTTCGCCAAGGCCTTCGACGCGGCCGGCGACGCGTTGAACGGTCATTTGCGAATTCCGTTGCAGCAGGTTGTGTGGGGCAACGACGCGGGTCTGCTGGAGAGTACGGAGTTCGCCCAGCCGGCCCTGTTCGCCGTCGAGGTGGCGTTGGCGGCGCTGCTGCAATCCTGCGGCGTCGTACCGGATGTCGTGCTCGGCCACTCGGTCGGCGAGATCGCCGCCGCACACGTCGCCGGGGTGCTGTCGCTGGAGGACGCGGCGCGATTGGTGGCGGCCCGCGCCCGGCTGATGGCGGGTCTTCCGGCCGGCGGAGTCATGGTTGCGGTGGCGGCCGGCGAGGAGGAGGTAGTCGCGGAGCTGATTCCCGGAGCGGGCATCGCCGCGGTCAATGCACCTCACGCCGTGGTTATCTCGGGTGAGCAGGCGGCGGTGGACGCCGTGGTGGCGTCGCTGTCGGCCCGGGGCCGGCGGGTGCACCGACTGGCCGTCTCGCACGCTTTCCATTCCGCACTGATGGAACCGATCCTCGCCGAGTTCGCGGCGGCCCTCGCCGGGGTGTCCTGCTCCGAACCGCGGATCAGCCTGGTGTCCAACGTGACCGGTCAGTTGGCCGGACCGGGGTACGGAACCGCCGAATACTGGGTCGAGCACGTGCGGCGGCCGGTGCGGTTCGCCGACAGCGCCCAGCTGGCCGAATCGTTGGGGGCCAAGGTTTTTCTCGAGGTCGGTCCCAGCGGCGGACTGATGGCGCTGGCCGAGCAGTCGCTTGCGGGCGAACCCGTGTCCGCCACCCTGATAGCCAAGGATCGTCCGGAAGTCGACACGCTGCTGCTCGGTCTCGGCCGGCTGTTCACCGCCGGCGTCGGCGTGCAATGGCGCGAGGCATTTTCCGGCCTCGGCGCTCAGCGGGTGCCGCTGCCGACCTACGGCTTCAACCGGCAACACTTCTGGCTGGCGGAGCTGGGTGTGGGACCGACGCAGCTGGCCACGGTCGGCCTGACCGGCAGTGGCCACCCACTCCTGGGTGTGGTGGTGGAACGGCCGGACGTCGGCGGTGTGGTGTTGAGCGGCTCGCTGTCGCCGGCGGTCCAGAACTGGTTGTCCGATCACGTCGTCAGCGGCGTGGTGCTGTTCCCGGGAGCCGGCTTCGTCGAACTGGTGTTGCGCGCCGGCGACGAGGCCGGTGCCCCGGTCATCGAGGAGCTCACGCTGGTGGCACCGCTGGCGCTGCCGGAAACTGGTGTCGTGCCCGTGCAAGTGGTGGTGGGTGCCGCCGACGACTCCGGACGCCACGCGGTACGGGTGTATTCGGCGTCCGGCGATTCGTGGGTTCTGCACGCCGAAGGCGTGCTGGGCCCCGGCGGTATCCGGAACGGAGCGGATCTGTCGGCATGGCCGCCGGTCGGCGCCTCGGCCGTGGACGTGTCGGGCGTGTACGACCAGTTGGGCGCGCGGGGCTACGGCTACGGTAGAGCCTTCCAGGGCGTCCGGGCGGTGTGGCGACGGGGACGTGAGGTGTACGCCGAGGTGGTCGCACCCGAGGGAGTCAACGTGCGGCGCTTCGGGATTCACCCCGCGGTGCTGGACGCGGCGCTGCACGCATGGGGATTCGTCGAGGACCGTGCGCAGCTGGCGCTGCCGTTCTCCTGGCAAGGGGTGACCCTGCACGCCACAGGCTCGTCACGGCTGCGGGTCCGGCTGGCGCCCACCGGCGCCGGCTCGGTGTCGGTGGAACTCGCCGACTCCGCCGGATTGCCGGTGCTGTCGGTCCGGGAATTGGTGGTGCGCGCGGTTTCCGGGCAAGCACTGGCGGCGGCGGTGCCGACCGGAGCCAGAACGGCTGGCGGCCTGTTGGACGTAACGTGGAAGCCGTTGCAGCACAACGGCTCCGATGTGCCGAGTGTGGCGTCGGTGTGGGAACCGGAGTCAGATGCGCAGCTGCCCGGTGCAGTATCGCGCGCGACCCACCGCGCGTTGCGGGTGCTGCAGGAGCACCTCAGTTCGTCCGGGGTGCTCGCGGTCCTGACCAGGGGAGGTGTCGCCCCGCCCAACGGAGCCGTGTCGGACTTGGCGGCCGCCGCGGTGTGGGGTCTGGTGCGCTCTGCCCAGGCCGAGAACCCGGGGCGGTTCGTGCTGATCGATACCGATGATTCGGTGCCGGTGCAGGAGGCGCTGCGCTACGCGGAGCCGCAACTGTTGGTGCGCTCCGGGGTGGTGTACGGCGCCCGCCTGGTGCGCGCCGCGTCGCCGGTGCTCGCGCTCCCGGAGGGTCTGTGGCGGTTGGGCGCCGGCGCCGGCGGAACGCTGGAGGAACTCACCGTTCGCCCCGGTGAGCGGGTGGAATTGGGTCGCGGTCAGGTCAGGGTGGCTGTGGGGGCGGTGGGTGTGAACTTCCGCGACGTGATGCTGGCGCTGGGCATGTACCCGGGCGTGGCGGAGCTTGGCGTCGAAGGTGCCGGGGTGATCGTCGAGGTGGGTCCCGGGGTGACCGGGTTGTCGGTAGGCGACGCGGTGATGGGTCATTTGGGCGCGGCAGCCTCCGAAGCGGTCGTGGATCAGCGGATAGTGACCGCGGTGCCGGCGGGTTGGTCGCTGGCCACCGCCGCCAGCGTGCCCGTGGTGTTCCTGACGGCGCTCTACGGCTTGTCGGTGCTGGGTGGTCTCCGGGCCGGCGAGCGGGTGCTGGTTCATGCCGGCGCCGGTGGGGTGGGTATGGCCGCCATCCAACTGGCGCGGCACTGGGGATGCGAGGTTTTCGCCACAGCCAGTCGGGGCAAGTGGGACACCCTGCGGGCCATGGGTTTGGACGACGATCACATCGGCGATTCGCGGACGCTGGAGTTCGAGGAGAAGTTCCGGGCGGTCACGGGCGGCGAAGGGGTCGACGTCGTGCTCAACTCGCTGGCCGGCGAGTTCCTCGATGCCTCGTTACGGCTGACGGCCCCGGGTGGGCGGTTCCTCGAGATGGGCAAGACCGACGTCCGCGACCCGCTGCTTGTCGCCGAGGAGCACCGCGGAGTGCGTTATCAGGCGTTCGACCTGTTCGAGGCCGGACCCGACCTGATGGCGCAGATGTACGCCGAAATCCTCGGGCTGCTGCGCGACGGTGCGGTGAAACCGTTGCCGGTCACCGTCTTCGATGTGCGACGCATCCAGCAGGCATACCGGTTCGTCAGCCAGGCCAGGCACATTGGCAAAGTGGTGCTGACCGTCCCGAACGGGCCGGCCGGCGCACAGTCGCCGTTGACCGGCGGATCCGTGGTGATCACCGGCGGCACCGGAATGGCAGGTGCCGCGGTGGCGCAGCATCTCGTCGACCGCTACGGGGTGGCGCATGTGGTGCTGGTCAGCAGGTCCGGTTCGCGGGCGGCGGGCGCGGCCGAGTTGGTGGCCGGGCTGGAGCAGGGCGGGGCGCAGGTGGCGGTCGCGGAGTGCGATGTCGCCGACCGCGCCGCGGTGGCCGCCATGCTGAAGCAGATACCCGAACGATTCCCCCTCAAGGGCGTGTTCCACGCCGCCGGCGTCATCGACGACACGGTCATCACCTCGTTGACACCAGAGCGCCTCGATGCGGTGCTACGGGTCAAGGTGGACGGTGCCTGGAACCTGCACGAGCTGACCCGCGACGCGAATCTGGCTGCGTTCGTGATGTTTTCGTCGCTCGCCGGCGTCGTCGGCAGTCCGGGACAGGGGAACTACGCCGCGGCCAACGCCTTTCTGGACGGGCTGGCGAGTTATCGTCGCGAACACAATCTGCCCGGGATCTCGATCGGCTGGGGACTCTGGGAAGAGACCAGTGCGATGACCGGCAAACTCGGCGAACGGGACCTGGCGCGGATGAGGCAGGTCGGATTGTCGCCGCTGCCCACCGAACAGGCGCTGGGACTGCTCGATGCCGCCCTGCTTGCCGATCACCCGGTGCCCGTGGCTGCGCGCCTGGACACCACCGCCCTGACCAGCGAGGCCGACCTGCCCCCGCTCTGGCATGACCTGGTGACTCGTCCGAGCCGACGAGTGATCGATGCCGCCGACACCAACTCGGCGGCCGGCAGCATGGTCGAGCGACTGCACACCCTGGCCCCCGAGCAACGTCTCCAGGCTCTCACCGAGCTGATCTCCTCAAGTGCCGCAACGGTTCTGGGTCATAGCAGCGCGGTCGACATCGACGGCAACAAGGCATTCCAGGAACTGGGGTTCGACTCGCTGACCGCCGTGGAGCTCCGTAATCGGCTGAAAACCGCGACCGGACTTACCCTTTCACCCACCTTGATCTTCGATTACCCGACGCCGGCCGCACTGGCGCAATACCTGGCCGATCAGTTGGACACCGGTGCGCCGCCGGCCGGCGAACCGCAGAACCTGCTGGCCCGCTTCGAGGACGTCAGCCGTGAACTCGACACCCTGGTCCGCCGGCCCGACTGGAGCCCCGAAGAGAAGACCCAAGTCACCACCAGGCTGCAGGCGCTCATCGCCCAACTGAGCGCTCCGGCCGCTGAGGATGAGGCCGCCAAGAGTGAGCTTCGCGCTCTCCTCGATGACGACTTCACTCCCTGAGAGGGTCGCCGTGCAGCCGACGGACATTGCCATCATCGGGTTGGCGTGCCGTTTTCCGGGGGCCGCGAGCCCGCGCGAATTCTGGCAGCTGCTGCGCGACGGACGTGAGGTGATCGAACCCCTCACCGGAGCAGGCGATTTCGACGCCCAGTTCTTCAATGTCGCACCGCGCGAGGCGTGCGCCATGGACCCGCGGCAACGGCTGGCGATGGAATTGACCTGGGAACTGCTCGAAGACGCATTCCTGGTGCCGGAGACCGTGCGTGGTGAGCAGGTCGCCGTCTACCTCGGCGCCATGAACGACGATTACGCGCTGCTGACCCTGGCGGGGCAGGTCGACCACCATTCGTTCGCCGGTCTGAGCCGGGCGATGATTGCCAACCGCGTCTCGTATGCGTTCGGTTTACGCGGCCCCAGCATGACCGTCGACTCCGGGCAGTCGTCGTCTCTGGTCGCGGTCCACGAGGCGTGCGCCGCGCTGCGGGCAGGCACGGCGGCGATGGCGGTCGCCGGCGGCGTGCACCTCAACCTGGCATCCGAAACAGCGCTGCTGGAAACGGAATTCGGTGCGCTGTCGCCGACCGGGCACACCTACGCCTTCGACCGGCGCGGTGACGGATATGTGCGCGGCGACGGTGCCGGTCTGGTCCTGCTCAAGCCGCTCGGCGACGCCGTGCGCGACGGAAACCGCGTCCGTGCCGTCATTTCCGGCAGCGCCGTCGGCAACGCAGGCCACGAGAGCAGCAGTCTGACGGTGCCCTCGGCCGCCGCCCAGGCCGACGTCATCCGGCGCGCACTGGCCGACGCCCGTCTGGAGTGCGACGACGTCGGCTATGTGGAGGCCCACGGGACCGGGACCGCGGTCGGGGATCCGGTAGAGGCCCGGGCACTCGGATCCGTGTTCGGTGGGCGTCACCAGGTGGCCATCGGCTCCGTCAAGACCAACATCGGGCACACCGGTGCGGCAGCCGGGGTTGCGGGCCTGATCAAAGTGGTGCTGTCGCTCGAAAACGGTTCGCTTCCAGCCAGTCTCAACTTCGCCGACCCGACGATCGACCTGGCTGCGGCGGGCTTGCGGGTCAACACCGCCCTGACACCGTGGGCGGCGCCGCGGCGCGCCGGTGTCTCATCGTTCGGCATGGGCGGCACCAACGCTCACGTGATCGTCGAACAGGCTCCCGAGCCCGAGCGGTTCGACGCCGCGCCGGTCGACGAGGCGTCGCCCGACGTGGTCACCGTCCCGTGGGTGCTCAGCGGGCGCTCGGCAGACGCGCTGGCCGGTCAGGCGGCGCGGCTGGCCGGACAGGCCGACGGTGCAATTGCCGACGTGGGTTGGTCGTTGGCGACCACCCGCGCAGTGTTCGATCATCGGGCCGTGATCGTCGGTTGCGACCGGGCGCAGATGATCGCCGGCGTGCACGCTGTGGCGTCGGGCACGCCGGGTTCCGGCGTGGTGGTGGGCCGGGCCGGCGGTCCCGGAAAGACGGTGTTCGTCTTTCCAGGACAGGGCTCGCAGTACCTGGGCATGGGTCGGCAGCTGCACCGCCGGTTCCCGGTATTCGCCGCGGCGTTCGACGAGGTGGCCACCGCGCTGGATCCGCATCTCAGATTGCCACTGCGACAAGTGATGTGGGGACGCGACCAGACGTTGTCGCACAGCACCGAGTTCGCTCAGCCGAGCCTTTTCGCGGTACAGCTGGCGTTGGCCGCACTCGTGCGGTCCTGGGGCGTGACCCCTGAGCTGCTGCTGGGCCACTCGGTGGGTGAGATCGCGGCCGCGCAGCTGGCCGGGGTGTTGTCACTGGCGGATGCGGCGCGGCTGGTCGCTCTTCGCGGCCGGCTGATGGCCGGGCTGCCGGCGGGCGGGGTGATGGTCGCGGTAGCCGCCGGGGAAGCTGACGTGCAGCCGTTGCTGGGGCAGCGGGTCAGTCTGGCCGCGGTGAACGCGCCGGATTCCGTCGTGTTGTCCGGGCCGGAAGCTGCGGTGGGCGCGGTGGCCGATCAGTTGGCGGCACAGGGCCGCCGGGTACACCGGCTGGCCGTGTCGCACGCGTTCCACTCGGCGCTGATGGAGCCCATGCTCGAAGAGTTCTCGACCGCACTGTCCGGTCTCGGTTTCTCGGAGCCGCGAATCGGGTTGATATCCAACATCACTGGTGAGGCCGCCGGCGCCGGATACGGTTCGGCCCGGTACTGGGTGGACCATGTGCGCAAGCCGGTGCGGTTCGCCGACGGGGTGCGCACCGCGACCGCCCTGGGCGGCGGGGTGTTCATCGAAGTCGGCCCGGGCGCCGGTCTGACGGGTGATCAGGATGTCTCGGTCGTGACGTTGTCGGACGGTGTTGCCGAGGCCGATACGGTGCTGACCGCCGCGGGGGCGCTGTTCACCAGGGGAGTGGACATCGACTGGGCGGCCACGTTCAGCGGTCTCAAAGCCCGCCGCGTCGAGCTGCCGACCTACGCATTCGCGCGGCGACACTTCTGGGTTGAGGCCGAAGCGGACACGCCGGACAGCGCACCGCGTTCGCAACGGTGGCGAGAGCTCGATTCCGGCGAGCGGTATCGCCGGCTGGTCGACTTGGTGTGCTTGCATGCCGCCGCGGTACTCGGATATGCCGGGCCGGGCGACATCGGTCCCCGACAGGCGTTCCAAGACCTGGGCTTCACCTCGATGAGCGGTGTGGAACTGCGCAACCGGCTGAAAACGGACAGCACTTTGGCGGGATTGTCACTATCGCGCACCATGATTTTCGACTATCCGACTCCGCATGATCTGGCCGAGCACCTCGCGCGACAACTGTCAGACGATGCCGGCGACGAATCCGAGGACCACCGCATTTGGTCCTTATTGAACACGATTCCAATCCGCGAGCTGCGGCGTACCGGTTTACTCGACAAACTGCTGCTGCTGGCGGGCAAGCCAGAAAACCCCAGTTCAGAAGACACGTCCAGCGAGGATGTAATCGACTCGCTGAGTCCTGATGCGCTAATCGCAATGACCCTCGAGCCCGGAGATGATAAAGGCTGACAAAGGGTGCTCTCCGCACATATTTCTCACACAAATAAGACAGGTGTTGAATATCACCGTTTTTGCCAGGCCACAAAATCGCCACTAAACTCCGGGTTTTGAGAAGTCTTTTCGGGGTGGGCTATCCGGCGAGCAACTGAATGAGGCAGGGTCAATGAGCGTCATCGCAGGGGTCTTCGGTGCGTTGCCACCACACCGATACAGCCAGAGTGAGATCACCGATCTGTTCGTCGAGTTTCCCGGGTTGAAGGAACACGAAGAGATCGTTCGGCGCCTGCACAAGTCCGCCAAGGTGAACAACCGCCACTTCGTGTTGCCGCTGGAGCGCTACCCGGCGCTGAACGACTTCGGCGACGCCAACGAGATCTTCATCGACAAGGCGGTCGACCTTGGCATCGAGGCGCTGATGGGCGCGCTGGATGAGGCCGGTCTGCAGCCGCAGGACATCGACCTGATCGCCACCACCACGGTCACCGGCGTCGCGGTGCCCTCGCTGGACGCCCGGATCGCCGGGCGGCTCGGTCTTCGGCCTGATGTACGCCGCATGCCGCTGTTCGGGCTGGGTTGCGTGGCCGGGGCGGCCGGGGTGGCTCGCCTGAACGACTACCTGCGCGGGGCGCCCGACGGCGTCGCGGTGTTGATCTCCGTCGAGCTCTGTTCGCTGACCTACCCGGCGGTCAAACCCACGGTGTCCGGCCTGATCGGGACCGCGCTGTTCGGTGACGGCGCCGCTGCGGTCGTGGCCGTCGGTGACCGTCGCGCCGAACAGATCAACGCCACCGGCCCGGCCATCGTCGACTCCCGCAGCCGGCTGTACCCCGAATCGCTGGACATCATGGGCTGGGATGTGGGCTCGCATGGCCTGCAACTGCGCCTGTCGCCGGACCTGACCGACCTCATCCAGGCGCACCTGCCCGCCGATGTCGACGGTTTCCTTGCTCTGCACGATTTGACCAGGCAGGACATCGGCACCTGGGTCAGTCACCCTGGGGGCCCGAAGGTGATCGACGCGATCACCAACTCTCTCGAGTTACCGCCGGAGGCGCTCGAGCTGACCTGGCGTTCCCTCGGGGAGATCGGCAACCTGTCCTCGTCGTCGGTGCTGCACATCCTGCGCGACACCATCGAGAAGCGGCCGCCCAGCGGTAGCCCCGGCCTGATGCTGGCGATGGGACCGGGTTTCTGCGCCGAGCTCGTGCTACTGCGCTGGCACTGACTCGAGGACTTGCACCGTCAGACCCGGTTGGGGACTGAGCGAGGCGAAGTTGCCGGCCCGAATGCGGCGTTGGTCCGGCAGGCTCAGCGTGGTCCGTGCCAGCAGCCGGGCCAGCATCACCGTCATCTCGGTCAGAGCCATCACCGAGCCGATGCACCGGTGCAAGCCGCCGCTGAACGGAATGAACTCGTGTGGAGCGGGCTTGCGGTAGCCCGGGGCCGTTGCGTCCCATCGTTGCGGACGGAATTCCGTTGGCTGCGGCCATAATTCGGCGATCCGGTGGGTGACGTATGCGCTGAAGACGAGCATCCGTCCCGCGGGGATCCGGTGCCCGTCGAATCGCAGTTCCCGCATCACCCGGCGCGCCGAGATCACTCCCGGCGGGTACAGCCGAAGCGTCTCGTGCACAACGCCGTTGAGGTACGTCAGGGCGGGCAGATCCGCGGCGGTCGGGGCCGCACCGCCCAGCACGTGTTTCACCTCGGCGGCCGCGGTATCCCACGCCCCCGGCACCGTCAACAGCAGATAGGCGGCCCACGCGAGCGCGCCACTGGTGGTTTCGAAGCCGGCGGTGATCATCGACACGATCTGGTCGCGGATCTCGTTGTCCGACAACGTCTGTCCCTCGTCGGACCGTCCGTGCAGCAGCGTCGTCAGCAGGTGGTCGTCAGGTCTGGGCCGGGCACGGGCATCGGCGATCTCGGCGTCCATCAACGCGTCGATGCGCGCGCGGGCCGCCATCGCCTTTCGCCAGCCGGGGGAGTTGAACCGCCGCTGCAGCGCCATCACCTGCGGTAGCTGATGAGTGAGGTCCAGCAGCGGCTGCAATTGTGTACCGAGGAAATCCGAATGCGCGGCCATTCGGGAACCGAACAGGCTTTCCGCGGTACTGCGCCGCACCGCCGAACGGAAATCCTGGTAGATGTCCAACCGCTGGCCGGGACGCCATCCGTCGATCATGACGTCGACGGAGCGCGCCATGGTCTGTACGTATTCCTGGACCTGGCGGTGACGCAATCCCGGCGCCACCACGCTGCGCCGGCGGCGGTGGTCTTCACCGTCGCTGACGATCAGCGCAGTCGGGCCGTCCACCGGCGCCAGGGTCTCGAACGTCTCCCGCCAGCTGAACGAGTCGGCGTTGGCGAAGACGAACTTGTTCGCTTCGGGCCCCAGCAGATAGACGAAGCCGCGCCGGCCGATCCCGGCGTTGAGTACCGGGCCACGGCGCCGGTAGGCCGCCAGCAGCGCCTCACCGGGCGGGTAGGACACCACCGGCTTCACTCCAGCGCCTCGGACAGTTCCAGCCATTGGGCTTCCAGTGTGGCGACGTCGTCCTCCAGGCCGCGCAATTCCCGCGTCAGCCGTGTGATGCCGACGTGGTCGGATTGATCGTGCTCGGCGAGTTCGGTGTGCTTGCCCTCGATCCGGGCGGCCAGTCGGGCCAGCTGTCGGTCGACTGAGGCCAGTTCCTTCTCCGCGGCGCGACGCTGCGCCCCGGACATCGCCGGCTGCGGTGACGGCTCGGCCGGTTGCGCCGGCTTCGCGGGCGAGTGAGCCGCAAGTGCCAGGTACTCGTCGATGCCGCCGGGTAGGTGTCGCAACCGGCCGTCGACGATCGCGTACTGCTGATCGGTGACGCGTTCGAGCAGGTAGCGGTCGTGGGAGACGACGATCAGGGTGCCGGCCCAGGAGTCCAGCAGGTCCTCGGTGGCGGTCAGCATGTCGGTGTCGACGTCGTTGGTGGGCTCGTCGAGCAGCAGCACGTTCGGTTCGGCCAGCAGGGTGAACATCAGTTGCAGGCGGCGCCGCTGTCCACCGGACAATTCCCCGATCCGCGACGACAGCTGTCCGCTGCTGAAACCCAGCCGCTCCAGCAGTTGCGCCGGGGTCATCTCGCGGCCCTCGACCTCGTATCCGCTCTGCAGCCGGCCCAGGACCTCGGCGATGCGCTCACCGGCCAAGGCGGTGAGCGCATCGCCCTGCTGGTCCAGCACCGCCAACCGGACCGTCTTGCCGCGCTTGACGCGGCCGGAGTCGGGTTCGACGGTTCCGGCCAGCAAACCGAGCAGCGTGGACTTGCCGGCGCCGTTGGCCCCGACGATCCCGGTCCGCTCGCCCGGGGCGATCCGCCACTCGACGTCGCGCAGCACCTGTCGTCCGTTGTAGGAGACCGAGACGTCCAGCAGATCGATCACGTCCTTGCCCAGCCGGGCCGTCGCGAGCTTGGCGAGTTCCACGGTGTTGCGCAGCGGCGGGACGTCGGCGATCAGCTGGTTGGCGGCCTCGATGCGGAACTTGGGTTTGGAGGTGCGGGCCGGGGCACCGCGGCGCAACCAGGCCAGCTCCTTGCGCATCAGGTTCTGCCGCTTGGCTTCCGAGGCGGCGGCCTGCCGGTCGCGTTCGACGCGCTGCAGCACGTATGCGGCGTATCCACCCTCGAACGGTTCGACGATCCCGTCGTGCACTTCCCATGTCGTGGTGGCGACTTCGTCCAGGAACCAGCGGTCGTGGGTGACCACCAGCAGCCCGCCGCTGTTGCGCGCCCAGCGTTGCTTCACGTGACCCGCCAGCCAGGTGATGCCCTCGATGTCGAGATGGTTGGTCGGTTCGTCCAGAGCGATCACGTCCCAGTCGCCGATCAACAGCTGGGCCAGCTGCACGCGCCGGCGCTGACCGCCGCTCAGCGTGGAAACCATTGCATCCCAGGCGATATCGGACACCAATCCGGCGACCACGTCGCGCACCCGGCTGTTGCCGGCCCACTGGTGTTCGGGCTGGTCACCGACCAGCGCCCAGCCGACGGTGTGCTCGGGATCGAGCGTGTCGGCCTGGGACAGCGCGCTCACCCGCAATCCGCTGCGCTGGGTGACCCGGCCGGAGTCGGGCGTGAGTTCCCCGGTGAGCAGCCGCAGCAGACTGGATTTTCCGTCGCCGTTGCGGCCGACGATGCCGATACGGGCGCCGTCGTTGACTCCGAGGGTGACCGATTCGAAGATCACCTGGGTCGGATATGCCAGGTGTACCGCCTCGGCTCCGAGCAGGTGTGCCACCGGACCGAGGCTACCGGCCCCGCTGTCGGCTACCGCTGAGACCGGCCAAGATGCGACAATGCACCGGTAAGGCAATGACGATGCAGGAAGCCGGTGTGAAACCGGCGCGGTCCCGCCACTGTAATCGGGGAGCGACCCTCATACGCCACGGCGAATAGCTGGAAGGCGAGGCGAGCGGCGATCCGAGAGCCAGGATACTCGCGTCATCGCGTCCTGCGACCCGGGGCGGTGTACCCCGAGAGAGCGATCGCCGTCCGATGTGTCTTCGGCTTCTTATTTGTCAATTACCAACGCCCGCAGAGTATTCGGTTCATGATCGAGCGGGTGCGCAATGACCGCGCCAGTCTGGATGGCAGCCCCGCCGGAAGTGCACTCGGCGCTACTCAGTAGCGGTCCCGGGCCCGGTCCGCTGTTGGCCGGGGCCGCGGCCTGGAGTTCGCTGAGCACTTCGTACCTGGAGACTGCCCAGGACCTGGCTGCGGTGCTGGCGTCCGTGCAGGCCGGCGAGTGGGACGGTCCGTCCGCGCAGGCCTACGTTGCCGCGCACCTGCCGTATCTGGCATGGCTGATGCAGGCCGGGACGGACAGTGCGGCAATGGCTGCCCGGCAGGAGACCGCGGCTATCGCTTGGTCCACCGCTGTGGCCGCCATGCCCACATTGGCGGAACTTGCAGCCAATCACGCCGCGCATGCGGTGCTGGTCGCCACCAATTTCTTTGGCGTCAATACGATTCCGATCGCACTCAACGAGGCCGACTATATGCGGATGTGGATTCAGGCGGCCACCGTGATGAGCACCTATCAAGGCGCGGCCGCGGCCGCGGTGGAGACCGCACCACAGACGGCCGTGGCGCCGGAGATCGTCACCACCGGCGCATTGGCGGCCGCCGACGATCTGCCTCCCGACCGGCAGAACGACTTCTATCAGTGGCTGACCGACATCGGGTATATCGATTTCTACGACAACTACATTCAGCCGCTGATCGACGCGCTGTCCAACCTGCCGTTCTTCCAGGCGCTGTTCTCGGGCTTCGATCCCTATCTGGTGATCCTGGGCAACCCGCTGACCTACTTCAGCCCGTTCAACGTCGCGTTCGCCCTCGGCTATCCGATGGATTTCGGCACCTATGCGCTGTTGCTGTCGCAGATGTTCTCCTTCGTCGCCCTGGACCTCACCGCCGCGTTCGCCTCGGGCAACCCGACGACGATCGGCTTCACCATCCTGTTCGTCACCGTGGAGATCATCGGAACGGTCATCACCGACACCATCGCCCTGCTCAAGACGCTCCTCGAGCAGACCATCGTGCTGCTCGCGGTGGTGGTGCCGTTGCTGACCGCCCCCTTGGTGCCACTGGCCGCCGGCGCGGTGCTGGCGCCGATCGGCATCAAGGGCCTGGCCGCCCTGGCTGTCGCGCCGCCGGCGCCCCCGGTGGCACCGCCGGTCACGCCGCCGCTCGCCGCGCTCGCCCCGTCCGTTCCGGCATCCACCTCGTCACCTGCGCCCGCGCCGGCAGAGGTGACCGGGTCGGCCCCCGCACCCACCGCGCCGCCGCCGACCGCGGCGCCCCCGACCTTCACCGGCACCGGTGTGGGTCTGGGCCTGGGTGCCGGCATGGAGAATTTCGGCTACCTGGTCGGTGACCTCGGTTCGGTCGCCAGGAAAGCAGCCGTATCCGGAGCCCGGAAGCAGGCGCCGGAACCCGACGGCGCGGAGGAGCCGACCGCTGCGCCGGCTCCCAGGGAACCGGTGGGCGCGCCGCGCCGCCGGCGGGCGAAGGTCGCCCAATTGGGCCGGGGCTACGAATACATGGACCTCGAGCCCGAGGTGACCGCGTCGGGAACGGGTGCGACCGGGTTCGCCGGCGCCGCGGCCGGCCGGGGTGTCGGTGCTGCGGGCGTGACCACCCTGGCCGAAGACGAATTCGGTAGCGGGCCGCGGGTTCCCATGCTGCCCGCAACGTGGCAGGGCGAGCACGGGGCAGGGTGAAGACCGTCGTCACCTGACGCCCCCAGCGGCAAACACCCGTGACCCAGACCACCCGCCAAGGCCGATGTGCCATGATGTCCTCGCTGGTCAAGGCCGACGTCAGGAGCATTGAGGAGCAGTGGTGGATCTCAATTTTTCGATGGTCACCCGACCCGTCGAGCGGCTGGTAGCCACCGCTCAGAACGGTCTGGAAGTGCTCCGCCTGGGCGGCCTGGAAACGGGCAGCATCCCGTCGCCGTCGCAGGTCGTCGAGAGCGTGCCGATGTACAAGCTGCGACGGTACTTCCCGCCGGACAATCGCCCCGGCCAGCCGCCGGTCGGCCCGCCGGTGCTCATGGTGCACCCGATGATGATGTCGGCCGACATGTGGGACGTCACCCGGGAAGACGGCGCGGTGGGCATCCTGCACGCCAGCGGTCTGGACCCGTGGGTGATCGACTTCGGCTCGCCCGACAAGGTCGAGGGCGGCATGCAGCGCACCCTGGCCGACCACATCGTCGCTCTCGACCAGGCCATCGACACCGTCAAGAACACCGCCGGCCAGGACGTGCATCTGGTCGGATATTCCCAGGGCGGTATGTGGTGCTACCAGGTCGCGGCCTACCGGCGCTCGAGGAACCTGGCGAGCATCGTCGCGTTCGGCTCGCCGGTCGACACCCTTGCCGCGCTGCCCATGGGCATTCCGGCGAACATCGCCCCGGGCGTCGCCGATTTCATGGCCGACCACGTCTTCAACCGCTTGAACATTCCAAGCTGGATGGCGCGCACCGGTTTTCAGATGATGGATCCGATCAAGACGGCTCAGGCCCGCATCGACTTCGTGCGCCAGCTGCATGATCGGGAGGCGCTGCTGCCCCGGGAACAGCAGCGCAGGTTCCTCGAACGCGAGGGATGGATCGCCTGGTCAGGGCCGGCCATCTCGGAACTGCTCAAGCAGTTCATCGCGCACAACCGGATGATGACCGGCGGGTTCGCGATCAACGGACAGATGGTGACGTTGACCGACATCACCTGTCCCATCCTGGCGTTCGTCGGTGAGGTCGACGACATCGGTCAGCCCGCCTCGGTGCGCGGCATCCGGCGGGCGGCACCGAACACCGAAGTGTACGAATGTCTGATCCGCACAGGGCATTTCGGCTTGGTGGTGGGGTCGCGCGCCGCTTTGCAGAGCTGGCCCACCGTCGCCGAGTGGGTGCGCTGGATCTCCAGCAACGGCGACAAACCGGCCAGCATCAGCCTGATGGTGGAGCAGTCTGAAGAGCACAACGACAGCGGTGTGGCCTTCAGCTCGCGCATCGCGCACGGCCTGGGGGAAGTGTCCGAGGCGGCGCTCGCGCTGGCCCGCGGTGCGGCGGACGCTGTGGTGGCGGCCAACCGCTCCATGCGCACCCTGGCAGTCGAGACCGTGCGCACGCTGCCGCGGCTCGCGCGACTCGGCCAGCTCAACGATCACACCCGAATTTCGTTGGGACGCATCATCGATGAGCAGGCCCACGATGCACCGCAAGGCGAGTTCCTATTGTTCGACGGCCGCGTGCACACCTACGAGGCGGTCAACAAGCGCATCAACAACGTCGTGCGCGGCCTGATCGAAGTCGGTGTGCGCCAGGGCGACCGGGTGGGTGTGCTGATGGCGACCCGGCCCAGCGCTCTGGTCGCCATCGCCGCACTGTCCCGGCTGGGCGGGGTGGCCGTGCTGATGCGCGAGGACGTCGACCTGGCCGCGCAGGTTCGCCTGGGCGCAGTCAGCGAGATCCTGACCGACCCCACCAATCTCGAAGCGGCGCGCCAACTCCCGGGGCAGATCCTGGTGCTGGGCGGTGGTGAGTCGCGCGATCTGCACCTGCCCGACGACGCGGACGTCATCGATATGGAACAGATCGACCCCGACGCGGTACAGATGCCCGCCTGGTATCGCGCAAACCCGGGTTTTGCCCGGGACCTGGCTTTCATCGCGTTCAACGCGGCCGGAGGCGAACTGGTCGCCAAGCAGATCACGAACTTCCGGTGGGCGTTGTCGGCGTTCGGAACCGCTTCGACGGCCGCACTGGACCGCAAAGACACCGTGTACTGCCTGACCCCGCTGCACCACGAATCCGCCCTGCTGGTGAGCCTGGGCGGCGCGGTGGTCGGTGGCACCCGCATCGCGCTGTCCCGCAGCCTGCGGCCGGACCGGTTCGTCGCCGAGATCCGCCAGTACGGCGTCACGGTGGTGTCCTACACCTGGGCGATGTTGCGAGACGTCGTGGACGACCCGGAGTTCGGGCTGCACGGCAACCATCCGGTACGGCTGTTCATCGGCTCGGGCATGCCGACCGGCCTGTGGGGGCGCGTCGTCGACGCGTTCGCGCCCGCCCATGTCGTGGAGTTCTTCGCCACCACCGACGGGCAGGCGGTGCTCGCCAACGTGTCGGGCGCAAAGGTCGGCAGCAAGGGCCGTCCGCTGCCGGGGGCCGGTCGCGTCGAACTGGGCGCCTACGACCCGGAGAACGATCTGATCCTGGAGAACGATGACGGTTTCGTGCAGGTGGCCGCGCCCAACCAGATTGGAGTGCTGCTCGCGCAGTCACGCGGTCCGATCGACCCGACCGCATCGGTCAAGCGTGGCGTGTTCGCTCCCGCCGACACCTGGATCTCGACCGAATACCTGTTCCGGCGCGACGAGGACGGCGACTTCTGGCTGGCCGGCCGCCGCGGCGCCGTCATCCGCACGGTGCGCGGCATGGTCTATGCGGAGCCGGTCGTCGACGCGCTGGGCCTGATCAGCGCCGTCGACCTGGCCGTGACCTACGGCGTCTCGGTCGGCGACCGGCAGTTGGCGGTGGCGGCGGTGACGCTGCGGCCCGGCGCGACCATCACCGCCGCCGACCTGACCGAGGCGGTCGAGAGCATGCCGGTCGGGCTCGGACCTGACATCGTGCACGTGGTGCCTAAGCTGACGCTCAGCGCGACCTACCGGCCGACCGTGAGCGCCCTGCGGGCGGCCGGAATCCCGAAGTCCGGGCGTCAGGCATGGTACTTCGACGCCGCCAACAACGAATTTCGAAAGCTGACCCCGACGGCCCGCGCCGAGCTCAGCGGAAAGCAAGTAAATGCCGATGCTTGACGACACCCTGCTGAACATCCTGGTGTGCCCGGCCGATCGCGGGCCGCTGCTACTGGTGAACGAGGGCCGGGAGCTCTACAACCCGCGGCTGCGCCGCGCCTACCGTATCGACGACGGCATCCCCGTCCTGCTGGTCGACGAGGCGCGCGACGTCGACGACGAGGAGCACGCCCGGCTCACGGCGTGAGACCCGGCAGGTCACCGGTGAGATAGCGCTGCAGGTTGGGCGCGATCGTCGCCACGATCTGCTCAATGGGCAGCGACGCGAACGGCTCGACCTTGATGATGTAGCGCGCCACCACCACGCCCATCAGCTGAGAAGCGACGAACTGGGTGCGCAGCTTGCCGGTTCCCGGGGGATCGTCGACGCGCGAACCCACGGCACCGCCGACGATCTCCTCGAGAAACGAGCGGGCCAGCCCCACGTCGTCACCGGCGATCAGCGACCGCAGGGTGGCGATCAGCCCCGCGCCCAACTCGGAGTCCCACAGCGGCAGCAACAGCGAGGGCAGCTTGAGCCCGAGCTCCTCGACCGGGACTTCCAGCAACGGTCCGATCACCTGCATGGGGTCGATCGGGATGTGGATCGCCGCGGCGAACAACTGCTCTTTGGTGCCGAAATAGTGATGGACCAGAGCGGAATCGACGCCGGCTCCCCTGGCCACCGCCCGGATGGAAGTCCGGTCAATGCCGTTGAGCGCGAACAGCTCCCGCGCACTCACCAGGATTCGCTCCCGGGTGTCGGAGTTTCCCGCCGGCCGGCCCGGACGTCGGGCGGCCACGCTAAGGGGTCCTCCGGCGCAGTGTCGCGGCGGCCAGGCACAGCGATGCGACGGCGAACGCCAGCACCACCAGCATGTCGCGCATCGCGGTGTCCGACAGTGCGGTATGGATCCCCACCTGCTGCAACGCCTCCAGCGCGTAGCTGGCCGGCAACAGGTTGCTGATCCACTCCAGCCAGCCCGGCATCGCGGCCCGCGGAACGATCACCCCGGCCAGCAGGAGTTGGGGCACCATCACGAGCGGAATGAACTGCACCGCTTGAAACTCGGTGCGGGCGAAGGCGCTGAACAGCAAGCCCAGGCCCACTCCGAGGACGGCATTGTCGATCGCAATGACGAACACCCACACCGGCGCCCCCGCAGTGGAGAAGCCCAGCAGCCAGAACGAGACGACGCACGCCACAATCGCCTGCACCGCTGCGGCGATCGAGAAAGCGGTTCCATAGGCCATCAACAGATCGAGCCTGCGCAGCGGCGTGGTCAGGATGCGCTCCAAGGTTCCCGAGGACCGCTCACGCTGCATCGTGATCGACGTGATGATGAACATCACGAACAACGGGAACAGGCCCAGCATGATCAAGCAGGCGTTGTTGAACGGGCTGGGCGACCCGGGGCGATGCGGAGCATTCTGAAACATGAAGTACATCAGCGTGATCACCAGCACGGGCACCACGAGGATCATTGCCACGCTGCGGTGATCGGCGGCCACCTGACGCAGGATCCTGGCGGTGGTCGCCGTGTACGGCTTCAGCTGCGCGCCCAGTCCTACCCGGCTCGGCGCTCGGTGTTGCGCCTGATGATGGACAGAAACGCTTCCTCCAGTGACGTGCATGAGGTGTCCTCTCGTAGTTGGGCCGGGGTGGTGTGGGCGACCAGGCGTCCCTCCCGCATCAGCAGCAGGTCGGCGCAATGGTCGGCTTCGTCCATCACGTGGCTGGAGACCAGCAGAGTGGTGCCGGCGTTGGCCAGCTCCGCGAATTGCCCCCAAAGGTCTACGCGCAGTACCGGATCCAATCCGACGGTCGGCTCGTCGAGTACCAGCAGCTCGGGGCGGCAGACCAGCGCACAGGCCAGTGACACTCTGGTGCGCTGACCGCCGGACAGGTTTTCGCAGAACGCGGTGCGGTGCTCGGCGAGCCCGACCCGCTCGATGGCTTCCTCGGCGGCGTGACTGTCGTAGCCGTACAGCGACGCGATGTAGCGGACGTTGTCGACGACCCGCAGGTCGCGGTAGATGGTCGGGTCCTGTGGCACGTATCCCACCCGTCGGCGCAACGCCGGACTGCCGGCCGGCCGGCCCAACACCGTCACGGTGCCGGAGGCGATGATCTGGGTGCCGACGATGCTGCGGATCAGCGTTGTCTTGCCGCATCCCGACGGCCCGAGTAGCCCGGTGATGGTGCCGCGCGAGATCCGCACCGAAAAGTCATGCAGCGCCGCATGTTTGCCCCTGATCACCCGCAACCGCTCGACGTTGACAGCCGGCCCAGAAAATTCATCATACGATGAAGTCATCATGTGATGAATATCCGCCATGTGCCGGAGGGTTGTCAAGAGCCAGGCAGAATCTGTGTGGTGAGCGCTACCGAGCTGCTGGTGGATCCGGTCGAGGCCGCCCGCCGGCTACTCGGCGCCACCGTGAGCGGCAGGGGGGTCACGGCCGTGGTCGTCGAGGTCGAGGCCTACGGCGGCGTGCCGGACGGTCCCTGGCCGGACGCCGCGGCTCATTCCTACCGGGGGATGCGGGAACGCAATGCCGTGATGTTCGGTCCGCCCGGGCGGCTCTACACCTACCGCAGTCACGGCATCCACGTCTGTGCCAATGTCGCGTGCGGACCCGACGGCACGGCCGCCGCTGTGCTGTTGCGGGCATGCGCCATCGAGGACGGCGTCGACGTGGCCCGGTCGCGCCGCGGCGCGGCGGTGCGGGGGGCGGCGCTGGCCCGGGGTCCCGGCAACCTGTGCGCGGCCCTGGGAATCACTATGGATGACAACGGAATTGACCTGTTCGACCCGGACGCCCCGGTGACGTTGCGGCTCGGCCCGCCGATGACGCCCACCGCCGGGCCGCGGGTCGGCGTCAGCCAGGCCGCCGACCGGCCGTGGCGGCTGTGGCTGGCGGGCCGACCGGAGGTGTCCGCCTACCGGCGCAGTCCCCGGGCGCCGGCCGCGGGTACTAGCGACTAGGTTCCGCGCCGGGAGGCCCCCCGGTAGGCGGGATCCAGCCGGCGCACGGCGAACAGGAACGTCAGCGCCACCAGCGGTGCCAGTACGCCGTACACCGCAGCCGGGGTGGCCATATCGGCGTTGTTGAGCAGTTGCGGGCTCAGCGCGATACCGATCGCCACCACGGCGTTGTGCAGGCCGATCTCCAGGCTCACCGCGATGGCCTGGCGTGGAACCAACCGCATCAACCGGGGAACGAGGTAACCGACAGTCAGGCTGAGGGCGCAGAAGGACACCACGGCCAGGCTGAGCACGCCGAAGTTCTTCATCAGCGTCGTCCGACCACCGGCTAACCCGGCGGCCAGGGCGACCACCAGCAGGACCGCCGCGGCGATTCGCACCGGTTTGTGCAGTCGCTGAGCCAGGTCGGGAAACCGATGGCGGATGGCCACTCCGACGGCAGTGGGGATTAGCACTACCGCGAACACCCCGAAGAACTTGTCGAATTGCAGCGGAATGAACCGGCCTCCGCCCAGGAACCATGTCATCGACAACGCCAGGATCGCCGGTATCGCGAAAATCGACAGCACCGCGTTGATGGCCGTCAGTGTCAGGTTGAGCGCCAGGTCCCCGTCGGCCAGATGGCTGAGCACGTTGGCCAGCAGCCCGCCGGGCGTGGCCGCCATCAACATCAACCCGACCGCCAGGTTCGGCGCCAGATCGAGGGCCTCGGCGACCAGCAGGCACACCAGCGGAAGTAGGACCGATTGACACAACAGGGCGACCAGAAGGGGCTTGCGCAGTTTGGCGGCCCGCTGGAAGTCGGCCACGGTGAGGGTGAGGCCCAGGGCGAGCATGATCGCCACTACGACCAACGGGAAGAAGCGGTTGTCCATAACCCTCCGCAACCTACCCGATCGCCCGCTGCAGGCCACCGGCTGGAATCAGCCTGAACCCATCCGGCGCGCACCGGCCGGTCACCGAACTGGAAGGATCTGGGCCATGGGTAACGAGTCGTCCGGGATTCTCGACGAGTTGGGCTGGCGTGGGCTGATCGCGCAGTCCACCGACCTCGACGCGCTGGCGGCCGAGGCGCAGCGCGGACCGATGACCGTCTACGCCGGATTCGACCCCACCGCCGCGAGCCTGCATGCCGGACATCTGGTGCCGCTGCTGGCGTTGCGCCGCTTCCAGCGCGCCGGGCACCGCCCGATCGTGCTGGCGGGCGGGGCGACCGGCATGATCGGCGACCCGCGCGAGGTCGGGGAGCGCAGCCTGCAGGAAGCCGACACGGTCGCCGAATGGTCCGAACGGATCCGGGGACAACTGGAGCGCTTCGTCGACTTCGACGATTCGCCGACGGGTGCGATCGTCGAGAACAACCTGGAGTGGACCGGCGCGCTGTCGGCCATCGAATTCCTGCGCGACATCGGCAAGCACTTCTCGGTCAACGTCATGCTGGATCGCGACACCGTGCGCCGCCGCCTGGAGGGCGAGGGCATCTCCTACACCGAGTTCAGCTACATGCTGCTGCAGGCCAACGACTACGTCGAGTTGCACCGGCGGCACGGCTGCTCGCTGCAGATCGGCGGGTCGGATCAGTGGGGCAACATCATCGCCGGCGTTCGGCTGGTGCGCCAAAAGCTCGGTGCCGCAGTGCATGCGCTCACCGTGCCACTGGTGACCTCGGCCGACGGCAAGAAGTTCGGCAAGTCCACCGGCGGCGGGAGCCTGTGGCTGGATCCGCAGATGACCAGTCCGTACGCCTGGTACCAGTACTTCGTGAACACCGCCGACGCCGACGTGATCCGCTACCTGCGCTGGTTCACGTTCCTGTCGGCCGACGAACTCGCCGAGCTCGAGCAGGCGACGGCGGAGCGGCCGCATCAGCGGGCGGCCCAACGCCGGCTGGCCGCCGAACTGACCACCCTGGTGCATGGCGAGGCCGCCACCGAAGCCGTCCAGCACGCCAGCCGGGCGCTGTTCGGGCAGGGGGAGTTGGACCGGCTCGACGAGGCCACCCTGTCGGCGGCACTGCGTGAGACGTCCGTGGCGGAGCTCAAACCCGGTGAGCCGGACGGGATCGTGGATCTGCTTGTGGCCAGCGGTCTTTCGGAGAGTCGCAAAGCTGCGCGGCGCACCATCGGCGAAGGTGGCGTGTCGGTCAACAACATTCGCGTCGGCAGCGAAGAATGGTCGCCGCAATCAACCGATTTCCTGCATGGCCGGTGGCTGGTGCTGCGCCGGGGCAAGCGGAATGTCGCGGGAGTGGAGAAGGTTTAGGCGGGGCCACCCAAGGCGCCGACTTCGATCGAGGGCAGTTGGTCGTCGGCCGCCGACACGGCGAACAGGCTTGCCGCGTTGTAGAACGCGTCGTTGGTCATCAGCCCCCGTTGCGCGAGTTCGATGTGGTCCACCTGCGTGCCCCAGCGCATGCTGAACAGCCGCTTCAGCTGAACGGGGTCGGGCCGGTGCAAGTTCAGATTCGGCTTCTGCCGCGACAGTTCGTCGCGACGGGCCAATGCCTGCGCGGCCATTGCACGCCAATCGGGCAACCGGGGATCGGTGCGCAGCAACTCCAGGAAGTGCTGGATTGCCGGCAGCGACCGGGTGAAGAACAGGGTGCGGGTGGTCAATCGCGCCGAGACCGCGACGGGGTCGTCGGCGAACTTCTGCATCTCTTCGTCGGTAAGCCAATGTGCACGAACATGTTCGGGGAAGCCTGAGGCATCGATGATTCCCGATGCGACCGCATAGCGGTGGGCGATCGTTTCCAGCGCTCGCTCGTAGTCGTCGACCCCGATGCCGGCGACCGCCCGCGCTGCACGGTCGCGCACGCTGCCCTCATCGCCGGGATTGGTCAGGTTCCAATACCAGGCGGCCACCTGCTCCAGGGCGGGGCGGTAGGCCCAGCGGTCGGTGGCGCACACGCTCAGCAGCGAAAGGACGTCGATGTCCAGGATGTCGACGACGTCGTCGCCTCCGGGTGTCACCTCGACTGGTGTCGGCGGGGCCCACCGTTGCCGCCAGCGCTCCGACCACACGGTCGGCGGAGGACCGGGACGCACCGCCACATATCTCGGCCCGCGGATCACCTCCTGCAGTGCCAGCACTGCGTCGGCGTGCTTGATGTCGATCCGCATGGACTTCAATTGCTTTGCCAGCACGGCCCTTTCCGGGACATCGGCGGATTCCAGCAGACGGTTCCAGGTGCGTTGGGTGAAGGGTGTACGGCGGGCGGTATCGATGAGTTGGTCCCCCGTCGCCGCCGTCAGGACGCCGGTTGTCACTGCCTGCGCGACGGTCTGGCGGATATTGACCAGGGCGTCCACAAAGACCGGGTAGCCGTCTTCCGGGTCACCGTGCACCATGCCGACTTCGTCGTCGGCGTCGATGATGCCGTCGCGGTATCCCTCGAAAACCCAGCCGTAGCCCTCCATGCCGAACGGGTGCAGCTCTGCGGCCCGCAGCGCACCCATGCTCGATGAACCGACCACGCGCACGCCGTCGTCCATCAGGGTCAGCAGTTCCTTGTGCCGCACCGACGCGCTCTGGAAGAAGAGGCCGTCCACGATCAGCAGGGTGTCGCCGGGCGCCAACCCGTAGCGCAGAGCGTCGCCGAACGAAATCGGTGGCACCACTTCAGCGTGCGGAATCACCGCATGGATGTCCTCGGTGGCGATCGTCGGACCCGCGGTGACGACGATCCGGGCCGTGGCGGTCATGAGTGCTCCTGCAGTGGGGTGCGCAGTGGCGACTGCACCGTCGCCGACATGCCGGGTGCGATCACCTTGACGACCGGGACGCAGGCTTGCGGAAAGTCGCACACCACCGCAAGGGGTTCGGCGCCGGCTACCGACGTCACGGCCGTTGCCGCCGAAGCGAGCAGTTCATTCAGCGAGTCGGTGCTGGCGACGTGCCACGGCGTGGGATCGCCTTCGGGCATGGATTGCATCGACTTGCGGGCGGGTGCGAAGGTGTGGACGCGGGCGAATCGGTGGTAGATCGCCGAGGGCAGATCCTCACGTGCTCCGCTGATCGCTGTCAGGCGTGACTGCGCGGCTTCGGTAATCGCCCGGGACAGAGCGACATTGGGGTCGTGATGCAGACCGCTGCCGCTGAATGGGATCTCCATCATCGGTGAGGTGATCTCGGCGGCGAAGCAGTAGAAGCCGTCCCAGACGTCCATCCGGGCGACCTGCACTTCGCTGCCCGCACGGTGGATCATCTCCACCAGTTCAGCGCACTCCGAGCGCATGACATCCTCGATCGGCACCTCGAACAAGGTGGAACCGGGCTGCGCGGCGGCCATGCCGTAGCGCTCCATGATCTCGTAGAGACCGTGCAGGGTGGCCTCGTGATAGCTGTTGCCCGAGGCCAGTCCCGTCGTGTCCATCCCGAAAATCGGTGGCCCCCAAGAGTCGTTCACCGAGATGTTCACGACGGTGGCCAGCCAGGGCACCCAGGTTCGGCGACCGGTCAGCAGGGTCGTTGCAATCATCCAGTCGAGCTTGGCGCCGGGGTGGTAGAAACTGCCGGCGGGGCGATTGAGATCGGCCGGGTCATAGGTCAGTGCGTCGGTCAGTTGCGTTGTGGGCGTTGACAATAGATCAGGCTTGATGTTCTCGACGTGCCAGTTCTCCAGGGACTCCATGGCCGCGGAGACCTGCGCGGCCCGGTACGTGGTGGCCTTGCCCTGGCTTACCGAAAGCGTCAGCGATGCCGGGCGCACCGCCTGCACGGTGGGGATCCCCAGATCGTCGAGCCAGGTGAGATCGGCGACGCGGGTGATGCCGGCCGTCATCAGCAGCGGCTGGATCGCCGCCCAGGTCTGGTCGGGAGAGATGATGCGGTGGGTGCCCGCGTGGTGACCGATCCGGAGCGGATCGGCGTGGCCCAATACCCGTGCGGGCCAATGTGACCAATCCGGGCCGGTGATTCGCCCGGTGCCGGTGCCCGGCAGTTCTGACATGGGCTTCACGCTACTGAGTAAGGGCATCAACGGTGGGCATTCGGTTCGGTTGGACAGGAAAAGTCCAGCGGGATCTCATCGCGAGGGGAGGGGGAGGGGATGCGATGAGACCCCGCTGGGAGTCTGGTCATTCGGTGGCGTCGGCCACCGTGAAGAACGGCATGGAATAGGCGCACTCGTTCTCGTGGAACAGGATCTCGTGGGACACGTGGATGACCTTTCGTCGGTGTTGTGGGGTTGGTCTGGCGGACAAGCGGGATTCCGCCGACAGGCTGGGCTCAGATCACTCGGCGTCGCCGGCGTGGAAGGCAGGCGCGGAGTAGACGTTCTCGGTTTCGCAGAACAGGGTCTCGTAGGCCATCGGGCGGTCCTCTCGTGGTTGTGATTTCGTTCGAGACAAATTCTTGGTTGCGCCGGGTCGCCGCGGTATCCCACTGCCGGCTGATCGGCGGCGGAAATCCGGGTCCGCCGTCGGCATGAGCCGCGTGTCCACCGAACGGGGGACAGCGCGTGCGTTAGGTCGCGGCCGCCCGGAAAGGCGGCATCGAAACGCGCTAGTGGGCAAAGCTTTACCTCACCGTGTTGCGAATGTGACAGTTGTTCAGCACTGTTGTCACGATGACCGCACCCGCGATCGCCCTCAGGCTCCTGGCTCTGGCCACCGGAGTGTTCGGAGTGTCGGCCACGGTCGCGGCACCGATCCATGCCGACATGCTGGGAAACGCGTTCCTGAACGCGCTCACCAACGCGGGCGTGCCGTACAGCCAGCCCGCCACTGCGGTAGCGCTGGGCCGCTCGGTTTGTCCCAAGGCGCTCTCGCCCGGTGGATCGTTCGACTCCATCGTGTCCGAGATGGCCGAGCTCAACAATCTGCCGCGGGAGCGGGCGGCCGCGTTCACCATCGTCGCGATTGCGACCTACTGCCCGGCCCTGATCTCCCCGATGCTGCCGCACCGGCTGCAGGCCTAGTGCCAATACCCGGCATGGTCGGCGGATCCGAAACGGCCGGTGCTGCCGCCGTTGCCGTAGAGCCGGCCGGCGCTGCCGCTGTCACCACCGGGGGTGGCGGCGTAGGCGCTCGAGCTATTGCTCAACGTGGCCACGAACTAGTGCTGCAAGCCCGCACCGGAGCACTGACCAGCTGATACTGCACACCATGACCACCGGACAACGCCGCAACCGGCACCGACACCTCATCGACAGCCGCTGAGCGAACGCGGACGTGGAGAGTGCGGCCGTGACATCGGTGGCACCGATCGACGAACTGATCGCCGCTGCCACGAATTCGGGGAGCACGCTGACAAAAGGCATGGCTCACGCTGGGCAGCGAGCGTGAGGCGAAGTATAAAAGTCATGAAATGCGCTGGTAGCAGCGCTGCCCGGCACAGCGCCGACAGGACCGCAGATTATGAGTGCAGCGGCCGTACCCGTAACCTCTAGCGGGTGGTCGATGACAGGCGCGGTCGTAGCAGCGAGCGGCGACCGCGGTCCGGGTCCAACGGCGTGCCGCGACGATCGGGACCGGGCCGGGCACGACCGGCACAACCGCAGGCCGATGCCGCCCCCGCCGGACCGCCGATTCCCGCGGATATCGAGGCCCGGCAACTGGCGCCCGATGTGCGACGTGAGCTGACCACGCTGGACCGGGCCACTGCAGACGCGGTGGCCCGGCATCTCGTCGCCGCGGGTGGTCTGCTCGACGAAGACCCCGAGGCCGCCCTCAGCCATGCCCGCGCGGCCCGCGCTCGTGCCAGCCGGATCGCCGCGGTTCGTGAGGCGGTAGGCATCGCCGCGTACCACTGCGGCGACTGGGGCCAGGCGCTGGCCGAATTCCGTGCCGCCCGGCGGATGGGCAGCAAGTCCCCGTTGCTGGCTCTGATCGCCGACTGCGAGCGCGGCCTCGGCCGCCCGCAGCGCGCGATCGACCTGGCGCGCGGACCCGAGGCTGCCGAGCTCACCGGTGACGACGCTGACGAATTGCGCATCGTCGCCGCCGGTGCCCGCGCCGACCTCGGCCAGCTCGATCAGGCACTGACCGTGTTGTCCACCCCGCAGCTCGACCCGACCCGCACCGGCTCGACGGCCGCCCGACTGTTCTATGCCTACGCTGAAACGCTGCTGGCGCTTGGACGCGGCGAGGAAGCACTGCAGTGGTTCCTGCGTTCGGCGGCCGCCGACATCGAGGGCATCACCGATGCCGAAGACCGGGTCAGCGAACTTGGCTGAGATGAATAGCATTGCGCGGCAATATGATTGCCTGCTACTCGACCTCGACGGAACAGTCTTTCGCGGCCATCAGCCCACCGAGGGTGCCGTGGATTCGCTGGACGCGATAGACAGCCGCAAGCTGTTCGTCACCAACAACGCGTCCCGCACCGCCGACGAAGTCGCCGCGCATCTGCGCGACCTCGGCTTCACCGCCGGCAGCGACGACGTCGTCACCAGCGCCCAAAGTGCGGCCCACCTGCTCGCTGCGCAGTTGCCACCGGGTTCGAAGGTGCTGATCGTCGGCACCGACGCATTGGCCGACGAGATCACCACCGCGGGTTTGCGTCCGGTCCGTCGTTTCGAAGACGAACCGGACGCCGTCGTACAGGGCCTTTCCATGACTATCGGCTGGCCCGACCTGGCCGAGGCCGCACTGGCCATCCGGGCGGGTGCGTTGTGGGTGGCGGCCAACGTCGACGTCACCCTGCCGACCGAGCGAGGATTGTTGCCCGGCAATGGATCTCTGGTGGCGGCCCTGCGGGCGGCCACCGGTGAGCAGCCGCAGGTGGCCGGCAAACCAGGGCCTCAATTGATGAAGGACGCGATCGGCCGTGGCGATTTCACGGCGCCGCTGGTCGTGGGTGACCGGCTCGACACCGACATCGAAGGCGCGAATTCAGCCGAGCTGCCCAGCCTGATGGTGCTCACCGGAGTGAACTCCGCCCGGGACGCCGTCTTCGCCGAACCCGCGCAGCGACCTACCTATATCGGGTACGACCTGCGGTCGCTGCACCAGGACGGCACGCTGTTGAAGGTGGGACCCAAGCCGGGCTGGCAGGTCGAGGTCGTGGACGCGGTGGCGACCGTGACGGCCACCGCCGACCACCAGGACGACGACCTCGCGATCGTCCGCGCCGTCGCCAGTGCCATCTGGGAGGCGGCGGGCCCGGTGCAGATCGAAGCCGGCGACGAACAGGCCCGCGACGCCCTGGACCGCTGGTCCCTGATGCACGGCGAGTAGCCGGTGACTACCGTAGGAGCGCAATGACTATCGATCCTGAGCAGATCCGCGCGGAAATCGAATCTCTGGTGGCCCAGCTGCCTGACAACGCTGACGCGGCCACCGGACCGTCCCTCGAGGAGCTCGAAGACATCGCCCGCCGCCTCTCCGAGGCGCACGACGTGTTGCTGCGGGCGCTGGAGTCGGCGGAGAAGGGCTGAGTGACAGCATGCCCCGGCGTGCTCGCGTCGACGCCGAGTTGGTGCGGCGAGGTCTGGCGCGCTCCCGGCAACAGGCCGCGGAGTTGATCGGCGCCGGCAGGGTGCGAATCGACGGGCTGCCCGCGGTCAAGCCGGCCACCTCCGTGGCGATCACTGCGGCGCTGACGGTGGCCGACGACGGCGAACGCTCCTGGGTGTCGCGGGGAGCGCACAAGCTTATTGGTGCGCTGGACGCGTTCGGAGTGACGGTCGAGGGCCGGCGCTGCCTGGATGCGGGTGCCTCGACCGGCGGGTTCACCGAGGTGCTGCTGGACCGTGGCGCCGCGCAGGTGATCGCCGCCGATGTCGGCTATGGGCAGCTGGCGTGGTCGCTGCGCAGCGACCCTCGCGTGGTCGTCGTGGAACGCACCAACGTGCGTGACCTGTCCCCTGAGAAGATCGGCGGGACCGTCGACCTGGTGGTCGCCGACCTGTCATTCATCTCGTTGGCGACCGTGTTGCCCGCGCTGGTTGGTTGCGCTTCTCCCGACGCCGATATCGTTCCGATGGTGAAGCCGCAGTTTGAGGTAGGCAAGGGCCAGGTCGGTGCCGGCGGGGTGGTCCACGACCCACAGTTGCGCGCCGATGCGGTGCTGGCAGTCTCGCGTCGCGCCGCTGAGCTCGGCTGGCGCACCGTCGACGTGACGGCCAGCCCGCTGCCTGGGCCGTCGGGCAACGTCGAGTATTTTCTGTGGCTGCGTGCCCGGACCGATCGCGGGCTGGCCGGCGATGAGCTCGTCGGGGCGGTCCAGCGCGCGGTGAGTGACGGCCCGACGACGATGCGGGGCGGAACGCCCCGAGGAGAAGTCGGGCAATTGGGGGTAAGCCCGACGACGATGCGGGGCGGAACGCCCCGAGTTGGCGTCGGGCATTTGGAAAGTAGCCCGAAGTGACCGAACGTACCGTTCTGCTGGTTGTCCACTCCGGCCGTGACGAAGCGACCGAGACCGCCCGACGCGTCGAGAAAGTATTGGAAGACAAGGGTATCGGGCTCCGAGCTTTGTCCGCGGAGGCGGTCGACAAGGGCTCGTTGCGGCTGAGTCCCAACGACATGCGGGTGCTGGGTGTCGATATCGAGGTCGTCGACGCCGACCCGATGGCCGCTGAGGGTTGCGAGCTGGTGCTGGTGCTGGGTGGTGACGGCACGTTCCTGCGGGCGGCCGAACTTGCCCGCAATGCGGGCATTCCGGTGCTGGGGGTCAACCTGGGCCGCATCGGCTTCCTCGCCGAAGCCGAGGCCGAGAACATCGACACCGTGCTCGACCACGTTGTCGCGCAGGACTATCGGGTGGAAGACCGGCTGGTACTCGACGTCGTGGTGCGCCAGGGCGGCGAGGTGATCGCTGCGGGCTGGGCGCTCAACGAAGCCAGCCTGGAAAAAGGCCCCCGACTCGGCGTCCTGGGCGTCGTCGTCGAAATAGACGGCCGGCCCGTTTCGACGTTCGGCTGCGACGGCGTGCTGGTGTCCACGCCGACCGGATCCACTGCGTACGCGTTCTCCGCAGGCGGACCCGTGTTGTGGCCGGACCTGGAAGCAATTCTGGTGGTGCCCAACAACGCTCACGCCCTGTTCGGCCGTCCGATGGTCACCAGTCCAGACGCCGCCATCGCGGTCGAAATCGAGGCCGAAGGTCACGACGCGCTGGTGTTCTGCGACGGCCGTCGGGACATGCGGGTGCCGGCCGGCAGCCGGCTCGAGGTCACGCGCTCTGCCACGCCGGTGAAGTGGGTGCGCCTGGACAGCGCACCGTTCACCGACCGGTTGGTGACCAAGTTCCGGTTGCCGGTGACGGGTTGGCGCGGGAAGTAGCCGGTGCTCAACGAGATTCGCATCGAGGCGCTGGGTGCAATCAGCGTTGCGACCGCCGAGTTCGATCGCGGGCTGACGGTGCTGACCGGTGAAACCGGCACCGGCAAGACCATGGTGGTCACCGGACTGCATCTGCTCGGCGGCGCGCGTGCCGATGCGACGCGGGTGCGGTCGGGATCCGAGCGTGCTGTGGTCGAGGGCCGTTTCACCACATCCGACGTCGACGACGCGGTCACCGCGGGGCTCGACGAGATCCTGGACACCTGCGGCGCGGAGCGCGATGAGGACGGCAGTGTGATCGCCTTGCGCACCGTGAGCCGCGACGGCCCCTCACGCGCCTACCTCGGTGGCCGCAGCGTGCCGGCGAAGTCGTTGAGCGGCTTCACCACTCAGCTGTTGGCGCTGCACGGGCAGAATGACCAGCTGCGGCTGATGCGCCCCGACGAGCAACGCGGCGCGCTGGACCGGTTCGCGGCAACCGGCGCCGCATTGGAGCGCTACCGCAAACTGCGGGAAGCGTGGCTGTCGGCCCGGCGCGACCTCACCGACCGGCGGGACCGGACCCGCGAAATCGCTCAGGAAGCCGATCGACTCAAGTTCGCGCTCAACGAGATTGACACCGTCGACCCGCAACCGGGGGAAGACGAAGCGCTGGTCGCCGATATCGTCCGGCTCTCCGAACTGGACACTCTGCGCGAAGCCGCTGCCTCGGCCCGCGAGGTGCTCTCCAGTTCGTCCGACGAGGCGTTCGGGGCGGCCGACGCTCTGGGGCGCGCCCGGGGCGCACTGGAATCGACGGGCGATGCCCGGCTGCGGGCACTGGGCGACCAGATCGGCGGCGCGCTGACGGTAGTGATCGACGCGGTCGGCGAATTGGGTGACTACCTCGAGGCGCTGCCGACCGACGCCAGCGCACTGGACGCCAAACTGGCCCGCCAGGCGCAACTGCGCACGCTGACCCGCAAGTATGCCGCCGACATCGACGGTGTGCTGCAGTGGGCGCAGGATTCACGCGACCGGCTGGCGCAGCTCGACGTGTCCGAAGAAGGTCTGGCCGCGTTGGAACGCCGGGTCGAGGAACTCGGGCGCGAATTAGGCCAAGCCGCAATCGATCTCAGCAAGATCAGGCGTAGGGCCGCCAAGAAGCTGGCCAAAGAGGTCACCGCGGAGCTTGCCGGCCTGGCGATGAACAACGCGGATTTCACGATCGGCGTCAGTACCGATACCGCCGATCCGCACGACCCGTCCGCGCTGATCCTGCCCGACGGTGAACCGGCTCGCGTCGGCACCGACGGAATCGATGTGGTGGAGTTCGGCTTCGCCGCGCACCGCGGCATGTCGGTGCTGCCGTTGGCCAAGAGCGCTTCGGGCGGTGAGCTGTCGCGGGTGATGCTGGCGCTGGAAGTGGTGCTGTCGGCTTCGGCCACCGGCACCACGATGGTGTTCGACGAGGTCGATGCCGGCGTGGGTGGCTACGCGGCTGTTCAGATCGGTCGACGGCTGGCCCGGCTGGCCCGCACCCACCAGGTCATCGTCGTCACGCATCTGCCGCAGGTTGCGGCCTACGCCGACGTGCACCTGGTGGTGCACAGCCAGGGACCAAAGGGCACCAGTGGCGTTCGCCGTCTGAGCAGCGAGGACCGGGTGGCCGAGCTGGCCCGGATGCTGGCCGGGCTGGGGGAGTCCGACAGCGGCCGCGCGCACGCTCGCGAACTACTCGAGACCGCGCAGACCGACCGCGCGTAGTTACCTGTGGCGTAAGCCCGCGCCGGCGGGGGCCGGGCGCGGCTTGGTCTGGGGTGAGCGTGCGCTCAATGCCAGCTGCAGCGGCGTGTCGTTGTGCAGACACGCACGCTCGGGCTGCAGACGCGCGGCGTGCCCAAACCCTCGCAACCAACCCGCGATGAAGATGTGACAGATGTGACGCTTTATAACTTCTGAGGCAGATGTTACGGCGCGCCTCCCCGATGCAGCCGTCTATCGCCGACAGAATCGGCTCCCATGAAGATGTCAGCGCTTCTATCTCGCAACACCGTCCGGCCCGGACTCGTGGGCACCGCCCGAGTGGACCGGAATATCGACCGACTGCTGCGCAGGGTGTGCCCCGGCGACATCGTGGTCCTCGACATCCTCGACCTCGACCGCATCACCGCCGACGCACTGGTGGAAGCTGACATCGCCGCCGTCGTCAACGCATCCCCGTCCGTCTCGGGCCGCTACCCCAACCTGGGCCCCGAGGTCCTGGTCAACAACGGGGTCACCCTCATCGACGAGACCGGGCCCGAGATCTTCAAGAAGGTCAAGGACGGATCCAAGATCCGCCTCTATGAAGGCGGCGTCTACTCCGGGGACCGCCGCCTGATCCGCGGCACCGAGCGCACCGACCACGACATCGCCGACCTCATGCGAGAGGCCAAGAGCGGGCTGGCCGCTCACCTGGAAGCGTTCGCGGGCAACACCATTGAGTTCATCCGCAGCGAGAGCCCGCTGCTGATCGACGGCATCGGCATTCCCGACATCGACGTCGACATGCGCCGCCGGCACGTGGTCATCGTCTCCGAAGAACCAAGCGCCGAAGAGGACCTGAAGTCCCTCAAGCCGTTCATCAAGGAGTACCAACCCGTCCTGGTCGGCGTCGGACAGGGAGCCGACGTGCTGCGCAAGGCCGGTTACCGTCCCCAGCTCATCGTCGGCGACCCCGACCAGATCAGCGCCGAAGTTCTCAAATGCGGTGCCCAGGTGGTACTGCCCGCCGACGCCGACGGACACGCCGCCGGCCTGGAACGCATCCAGGACCTCGGGGTGGGTGCCATGACCTTCCCGGCCGCCGGCTCTGCCACCGACCTGGCTCTGCTGCTGGCCGATCACCACGGCGCCGCGCTCCTGGTGACCGCCGGGCACACCGCCAACATCGAGACCTTCTTCGACCGGACGCGTTCGCAGAGCAACCCCTCGACGTTCCTCACCCGGCTGCGGGTGGGGGAGAAGCTGGTCGACGCGAAAGCGGTTGCCACTCTGTATCGCAACCACATCTCCGGCGGTGCCATTGCGCTGCTCGCGCTCACCATGTTGATCGCGATCATCGTCGTGCTGTGGGTGTCTCGCACCGATGGTGTGGTGATGCACTGGATCGTCGAGTACTGGAACCGCTTCACCCTCTGGATCCAGCACCTGATCTCTTAGGAAGTGCCCCGATGATCTCGTTACGCCAACATGCCATTTCGCTGGCCGCCGTCTTTCTGGCGCTGGCCATCGGCGTGGTGCTGGGCTCCGGCTTCTTCTCCGACACCGTGCTGTCCAGCCTGCGCAACGAGAAGCGCGACCTGGCCAGTCAAGTCAACGGCCTCAACGACCAACGCAATCAGCTGAACGAGAAGCTCAGCGCAGCAAACACTTTCGATGCACAAGTGCTCGGCCGGATTGTGCACGAGGCATTGACGGGCAAGACGGTGGTGTTGTTCCGCACCCCGGACGCCAGGGACGACGACGTGTCAGCGGTGTCGAAAATCATCGGGCAGGCCGGCGGCTCGGTCGCCGGTACCGTCTCGTTGACGCACGAGTTCGTCGAGGCCAACTCCGGGGAGAAGCTTCGCTCGGTGGTCAACTCCTCGATCCTGCCCGCCGGCACCCAGTTGAGCACCAAACTGGTCGACCAGGGCTCACAGGCCGGGGATCTGCTGGGCATCGCCCTGCTGGTCAACACCAACCCGCAGGCGCCGGCCGTGGACGACACGTCGCGCGACACCGTGCTGGGCGCCCTGCGCGAAACCGGCTTCATCACCTACCAGCCCAACAACCACATGGCAGCGGCCAACGCCGCCATCGTGGTCACCGGCGGGGCGGTCCCCGCCGACGCCGGCAACCAGGGCGTCACCGTGGCGCGGTTCGCCGCTGCCCTGGCTCCGCACGGCTCGGGCACCGTCCTGGCCGGCCGGGACGGCTCGGCCGGCGGTAGCGCCGCAGTGGCGGTGGCCCGCGCCGACGCCGGCATGGCGGCTGCCATCAGCACCGTTGACGACGTCGACGTCGAGCCCGGACGCATCACGGCCATCCTCGCCCTGCACGATCTCGTCGGCGGCGGCCATCCCGGTCACTACGGCACCGGGCACGGCGCCACGTCGGTGACAGTGCCGCAGTAGGGCGTGTTCGACACGGCGGGCCGCCGTGGATGTTAGGGTGAGTTTCCGTGGGTCGGCAGGCCCAGCACGTTTGACTTTTCTGCATCAGCCCTGCCCTTCACGGAGGTTCGCCTAGTTGCGTAAGCATCCGCAAACTGCCACCAAGCACCTCTTCGTCAGCGGTGGGGTCGCTTCATCACTGGGCAAGGGCCTGACGGCGAGCAGCCTCGGCCAGTTGCTGACCGCACGCGGTTTGCACGTCACGATGCAGAAGCTGGACCCGTACCTCAACGTCGACCCGGGCACCATGAATCCGTTCCAGCACGGCGAGGTCTTCGTCACCGAGGACGGAGCCGAAACGGACCTCGACGTCGGCCACTACGAGCGCTTCCTCGACCGTGACCTGTCCGGGTCGGCGAATGTGACGACGGGCCAGGTGTATTCGACGGTGATCGCCAAGGAGCGCCGCGGCGAGTATCTGGGCGACACAGTCCAGGTGATTCCGCACATCACCGACGAGATCAAGCGGCGAATCCTGGCGATGGCCGAACCGGACGCGAGCGGCCACCGGCCCGACGTCGTCATCACCGAGATCGGCGGCACCGTCGGCGACATCGAATCGCAGCCGTTCCTGGAGGCGGCCCGCCAGGTCCGCCATTATCTCGGCCGCGAAGACGTGTTCTTCCTGCACGTATCGCTGGTGCCCTACCTGGCGCCGTCCGGTGAACTCAAGACCAAGCCCACCCAACACTCGGTCGCCGCGCTGCGCAGCATCGGTATCAGCCCGGACGCACTGATCCTGCGCTGCGACCGTGACGTCCCCGAAGCGCTGAAGAACAAGATCGCGCTGATGTGTGACGTCGACATCGACGGTGTCATCTCCACCCCGGACGCGCCCTCGATCTACGACATCCCCAAGGTGCTGCACCGCGAGGAACTCGACGCCTTCGTGGTGCGCCGGCTGAACCTGCCGTTCCGCGACGTCGACTGGACCGAATGGGACGACCTGCTGCGCCGGGTGCATGAACCGCACGACACGGTGCGAATCGCTCTGGTGGGCAAGTACGTTGAGCTCTCCGATGCCTACCTGTCGGTGAGTGAGGCGTTACGCGCCGGAGGGTTCAAGCACCGCGCCAAGGTTGAAATCGTCTGGGTGGCCTCGGATGACTGCGAGACGCCCAGCGGTGCGGCGGCCACGCTGGGCGACGTGCACGCCGTATTGATCCCCGGCGGATTCGGCATCCGCGGCATCGAGGGCAAGATCGGCGCCATCCGCTACGCGCGGGCGCGTGGGTTGCCGGTGCTGGGGCTGTGTCTCGGGCTGCAGTGCATCGTGATCGAAGCCGCCCGCTCGGTTGGTCTCACCGAGGCGAACTCCGCCGAGTTCGAGCCGGACACACCCGATCCCGTGATCTCCACGATGGCCGACCAGGAACAGGCCGTTGCCGGCGAGGCGGACCTCGGCGGCACCATGCGGCTGGGCGCCTACCCGGCCGTCTTGGAGCCCGATTCGATTGTGGCCCAGGCGTATCAGGCCACGCAGGTGTCCGAGCGCCATCGCCACCGTTACGAGGTCAACAATTCCTACCGGGAGCGGATCGCCGAGAGCGGACTGCGCTTCAGCGGGACGTCACCCGACGGGCACCTGGTCGAGTTCGTCGAATACCCGCCGGAGCAGCACCCGTTCATCGTCGGCACCCAGGCCCACCCTGAGCTCAAGAGCCGGCCGACGCGGCCGCATCCGCTCTTCGTGGCGTTCGTCAAGGCGGCCATCGACTACAAGGCGGGTGAACTGCTGCCCGTCGAAATCCCCGAGATCCCGGAGCACCACGCTTCCAACGGCAACGAGCGTCGAGACAGTGACGGTTCGGCGGTAGGGCAGTCGATAGCCGAACCCGCCACCCGTGGCTGAACACGACTTCGCGACGGTCTCGTCCGAAATTCTCTACCAGGGAGCCATTTTCGCGCTACGCCGGGACGAGGTTCTGATGCCCGGCGGCAACATCGCGAAACGCGAAGTCGTCGAGCACTACGGCGCGGTGGCGGTGGTCGCGCTGAACGAGGACGACGACATCGCACTGGTCTACCAGTACCGGCACACCTATGGCCGCAGAATTTGGGAGTTGCCGGCCGGACTGCTCGACGCGCCGGGAGAAGCGCCACACCTCACCGCCGAACGCGAACTCGAGGAGGAGGTCGGGCTGCACGCCCGTACCTGGCAGGTGCTGCTGGACGTCAACACCGCCCCAGGCTTCAGCGACGAATCGGTGCGGGTGTTTCTGGCCACCGGCCTCAGTGACATCGGCCGTCCCGCGGCGCACGACGAAGAAGCCGACATGACGATGCAGTGGTTTCCGCTGGCTAACGCGATCGATCGGGTGTTTCGCGGCGAAATCGTCAATTCGATTGCCATCGCGGGGATCTTCGCCGCCCACGCGGTCACCGCCGGCATCGCCAAGCCGCGTCCGCTGGACACCCCGTGGATTGACAGGCCGACGGCATTCGCCAAGCGCAAGGCCGCGCCATGACGGCGGCGCTGACGCTCGACGCGCAGATGCAGGGTTACCTCGACCATCTGACGATCGAGCGTGGCGTGGCGGCCAACACCCTGAGCTCCTATCGCCGCGACCTGCGCCGCTACTCAAAGCATCTGGAAGAACGCGGTATTCACGATCTGGCCAAGGTCGGCGAGAACGACGTCAGCGAGTTCCTGGTGGCGCTGCGCCGTGGTGATCCCGAAACGGGTGCGGTGGCGCTGTCCGCGGTCTCGGCGGCGCGGGCCCTGATCGCCGTGCGGGGTCTGCACCGGTTCGCGGCCGCCGAAGGGCTGGCGGAGCTGGATGTGGCGCGGGCGGTCCGACCGCCGACGCCGGGCCGGCGGCTGCCGAAGAGCCTGACCGTCGACCAGGTGCTGGCGCTGCTCGAGGCGGCGGGCGGCGAGGATGCGTCCGACGGGCCGCTGACCCTGCGCAACCGGGCGTTGCTGGAGCTGTTGTATTCGACGGGGTCGCGCATCTCCGAAGCCGTCGGTTTGGACGTCGACGACATCGACACCCACGCGAGGTCGGTGTTGTTGCGTGGCAAGGGCGGCAAGCAGCGCCTGGTCCCGGTGGGCCGCCCTGCCGTGCAGGCACTCGACGCCTACCTGGTGCGCGGTCGCCCGGACCTGGCCCGCCGGGGACGCGGCACCCCGGCCATCTTCCTCAACGCCCGCGGCGGCCGGTTGTCGCGCCAGAGCGCGTGGCAGGTGTTGCAGGACGCGGCAGAACGCGCCGGCATCACCTCGGGTGTGTCGCCGCACATGCTGCGGCACTCCTTCGCCACGCACCTGCTCGAAGGCGGCGCCGACGTACGGGTGGTGCAAGAGTTGCTCGGTCACGCGTCGGTGACCACTACGCAGATCTACACCCTGGTCACGGTGCACGCGCTGCGTGAGGTGTGGGCCGGCGCCCACCCGCGCGCCACCTGACCAGCGCTCCGCGCGGGTCACCCAACTGGCGCTCCGCGCGGGTCACCCAACTGGCGCTGCGCGCGGGTCACCCACCTGGCGCGAGCAGACGCAAAATCACCGTGGAGCATTCGCTCCAACGGGATTTTGCGCCTGCTCGCGCGCCTAAGCGAGGTACTCGGACTCCAGCACCAGGTCGGACACCATCGACTGATACTCGAGATGTGTCTTGTGCTCGACGGTGTTCCACGTCTTGCCCTGTTGTTCCCGCATGTAGGCGCGGTACTTCGGCGCGCCGGGCACCCGGACATTGTCGGCGACAGCGATCGATCCCCGGTGCAGCCACCCGCGGGCCAAGATGCTCTGCAGGTCGTCCAGGTAGGCGTCTTTGTCGTGGTCCAGGAAGAGAAAATCGACTGCCTCAGAGGTGAATCCGTGATCGTCGGCCAGCACGTCCAAGGTGCGTCCCCCGTCGCCGATGGTGCCGACCACACACGTCACCCGGTCGGCCACGCCGGCGTGACTCCAGATCCGCCGGGCGTTGGCGGCGTTGGCCTCGGCGAGTTCGATCGAGAACACCTTGGCCTGCGGCGCGGCCCGCGCGATCCGCAGGGCGCCGTATCCGACATAGGTACCGAGCTCGAGCGCGAGCGACGGGTTGGCGCGGCGCACGGCGGCGTCGAGCAGTTGGCCCTTCTCGTCGCCGACATTGATCAACATCGACTTCTCGTAGGCGAACTTGTCGATGGTGGCCAACACGTCGTCGATGTCACCGGCGCGCGCGTGGTTCACCACGTAGTCGACCACCGCCGCCTCACGTCCGTCACCGATCTGGCCGGTCCTGGTGATGTTGCGTGCCCCGGTGGCCATCCGCCACACCGACCACCGCAGCAGGGGTATGCGTCGTTTGAGATCCATGGACCTCCACGATAGGCGCTCACATGCCGCGCAATTCGGAATCTCTTTTCGCCCCGGTTGGCCTATGAGTCTCCAATGAGCACCGCTGCGCACCCAGTCTGGGGTTGCTTCTTGTCAGGGCGGCAAGGCATGTTGGCAATAGGTGCGCCGGAAAGTCTGGTCGGCAACTCGGCTCGGAGCGGGTCGGGTGTGTTTCGACTGGAGGGTGGATCCGTGTCAAGCAGACGGAGCAGCGTGCCGGACGCCCCACAAGCGCAGAAGATCGGCCTCTTGACCTACACCGGCCGATTCGGCGGCGGTCTTCGGGCGGATGTACGGCGAAAGCTACCTTGCTATATCAGCGACTTCAAGGACGGGCTACATTCGAAAGTCTCGGCGTCTGTAAGTTTTCTCTTTTTCGCCTGCCTTGCGAATGCTATTGCTTTCGGTGGTCTCACCAGTGTCATGACCCACGGTGAGGTCGGCATCGTGGAAATGATTGTGGCAACCGCCATCGGCGGAATCCTGTTCGCGCTTTTGTCCGCCCAACCCCTGACAATTTTGGGCGGCACCGGCCCCATCGTCATCTTCACCGGCCTGCTGTACACGATGTGCCTGCGTTTCGACCTTCCATTTCTGCCGGTCTACGCCTGGGTAGGAGTCTGGTCGGGCATTCTTATTCTGGTCCTCGCGGTGACCGATGCCAGCGCGCTCATGAAATTCTTCACCCGCTTCGTCGACGAGATCTTCGCCGTCCTCATCGCTGTCATCTTTATCGTCGAAGCAGCGCGCTCCGTGGTGTCGCCCTTCATCGCGTCACCGCGCAACGACGCGACCGCCCTGATGACTCTGGTCCTCGCTTTGGGAACATTCCTGTTAGCCCGCACCTTCAAGACCTTCCTGCAGACCAGGTATGTCCAGCGCACTTTCCGCGAATTCGTGGCAGATTTCGGGCCCACCATCGCCATAGCGCTGATGACAATATTCGCCTTGACGTTGCCGGAGGTCCAGGTGGCGGATGTGGCCATTCCCAGCCAATTCGGCACCAGCACCGGCCGGTCCTGGCTCGTCGACATGTTCTCGGTGCCAGTCTCGGTGATTGTCGCTTGCCTCGGGCCGGCTGTACTGGTCACCGTTCTGCTGTTTCTCGACCAGAACATCACGACTCGTCTGGTCAACAGCCCTTCGCATGCCCTCCGAAAAGGTGGCGGCTATCACCTTGACCTGGCTGTCGTCGGCGTCATCACCGCGGTGTGCTCCGTGTTCGGTTTGCCCTGGATTGTGGCGGCCACCGTCCATTCCCTGAACCACGTCAAGAGTCTGGCGACCACCAGACGACCTGTCGACACTTATGTGTCACAGGGATTTGGTGCAAACCAGTCTCAAGGCGACGAGTCCGGCGCCGAGCGCATCCTGACTGTCCGAGAAAATCGAGTCTCCCCGCTCACAATTCATATCCTGATTGCGGCCTCGCTCTTCGTGTTGCCGCTGATCAAGAAAATTCCGACTGAGGTACTTTTCGGCCTATTCCTGTTCATGGGTTTCGCCACCCTCAACGGGACGGACTTCTATGCGCGGTTGAAACTGTGGTTGACGGACCGCAACCTGTACCCCAACACCCACTACGTTCGTCATGTTCCCTGGAAAGTCATACATCTGTTCACCTTGGTCCAGGTTCTTTGTCTGGTGGTGTTGTGGATCCTCAAGAGCAGCCCGGCAGGAATCTTGTTCCCCTTGTTCATCGCGATGCTGGTGCCGTTGCGCCTTTTGCTCAGCAGGTGGTTCCAGCCAGAGCACTTGGCTTTGCTCGACGCCGATGAGCAGGCCGGCGACGACAGCATGGGGGACTTCCGGCTCTGAGCTCGGCCGCTGCGAGTCGCACGCCGGATCCGCCTGCGGGACGAGCTCATCGATCGCGGCGCGCGAGCCCGCCTTGGTTGACCGGCGCGGGCTCGATCGTCGGATCGGTCTCGCTCATCGTCCACGGGCTGCGATGTCTTCAGCGCAAAGTCAGCGTCACCCAGCTGGAAAGTGGCGGCGTGTACCGCCGCATCGGGCGCAGATCTCCCAGCCGATTGATTTGCCAGCGGGTCTGCCGGCGCAAGCACACCCAGCCGTTAGACTTTCCTGCAATGTCCACGCTGACGCCCGTCACCACCCACCGCCACCGGGCATGACCGACCACTCGGGTCCAGAGATCGGCCTGACCGGCCGGCCGCCGCGGGCGATTCCTGATCCGAAACCACTGGCCAGCCACGGCCCAGCAAAGGTCGTCGCGATGTGCAACCAGAAGGGTGGCGTCGGTAAAACCACATCGACGATCAACCTGGGCGCCGCTCTTGCCGAATACGGCCGGCGGGTGCTGCTGGTGGACATGGACCCGCAGGGGGCGCTGTCCGCCGGTCTGGGTGTGCCGCACTACGAGCTGGAAAAAACCATTCACAACGTGCTGGTGGAGTCGCGGGTGTCGGTCGACGACGTGCTGATCAACACCCGGGTCAAGAACTTGGACCTGGTGCCCAGCAACATCGACCTGTCGGCCGCCGAGATTCAGCTGGTGAACGAGGTGGGGCGGGAGCAGACGCTGGCCCGCGCGCTGTATCCGGTGCTGGACCGCTATGACTACGTGCTGATCGACTGCCAGCCGTCTCTGGGGCTGCTCACCGTCAACGGCCTGGCCTGCGCCGAAGGCGTCGTCATCCCCACCGAATGCGAATTCTTCTCGCTGCGTGGCCTGGCGCTGCTCACCGACACCGTGGACAAGGTGCGCGACCGCCTGAATCCCAAGCTGGACATCAGCGGCATCGTGATCACCCGCTACGACCCACGTACCGTGAACTCCCGCGAGGTGATGGCCCGCGTCGTCGAACGGTTCGGTGATCTAGTGTTCGACACCGTGATCACCCGCACCGTCCGCTTCCCGGAGACCAGTGTCGCGGGCGAACCCATCACCACATGGGCGCCCCGGTCAGCAGGTGCGCTTGCGTATCGTTCACTGGCCCGCGAATTCATCGACCGATTCGGCGTGTGAGCGGCCCTGACAGTCCGGCGCCATCCGAGAGCGGGTTCCAGGTCCGGCTGACCAACTTCGAAGGGCCGTTCGACCTGCTCCTGCAGCTAATCTTCGCCCAGCGGCTCGACGTCACCGAGGTGGCGCTACACCAGGTCACCGACGATTTCATCGCGTACACCAAGACCATCGGCGTGCAGTTGGACCTGGAAGAGACGACCGCGTTCCTGGTGGTCGCAGCCACCTTGCTGGACCTCAAAGCCGCACGGCTGCTGCCCACCGGCCAGGTCGACGACGAGGAAGACCTGGCACTGCTGGAAGTACGCGACCTGTTGTTCGCGCGCCTGTTGCAGTACCGGGCCTTCAAGCACGTCGCAGAGATGTTCGCCGAGCTGGAAGCCACCGCGATGCGCAGCTATCCCCGCTCGGTGGCGCTCGAGGAGCGCTTCGAGGGCCTGCTGCCCGAGGTGATGATCGGTGTCGACGCGCACCGGTTCGCCGAGATCGCGGCAATCGCCTTCACCCCGCGTCCGGTTCCGACGGTGGGCCTCGGGCATCTGCACGTGGAGCCGGTGTCGGTGCCCGAGCAGGCCCGGCACATCCTGACCATGCTGGAAGGGCGCGGCAGCGGCCAGTGGGCCTCGTTCTCGGAGCTGGTAGCCGACTGCACCGTGCCGGTCGAGATCGTCGGGCGCTTTCTCGCGCTGCTCGAACTGTATCGGTCGCGGGCTGTAGCATTCGACCAGTCCGAGCCCCTTGGCGTGCTCCAGGTTTCGTGGACCGGGGAACGGCCAACGAGCGAATCGTTGCTAGAAGTGCGAGATCAGTAGATGACCCAACTGCCGCCCGGTGGCGAGCTGGATGCTGGCATCCCGGATATCGCCGAACCCGCCGAGATGGACCCCGAAGAGCTCGGCCGGGTGCTCGAATCGCTGTTGCTGGTGGTGGACACCCCGGTGACCGCGGAGGCGCTGGCCTCGGCCACCGAGCAACCCGTCTACCGGGTCGCGGCCAAGCTGCGGTTGATGGCCGACGAACTCACCGAGCGCGACAGCGGTATCGACCTGCGCCAGACGAGCGAGGGCTGGCGGCTCTACACCCGGGCGCGTTTTGCGCCCTACGTCGAGAAACTTCTGCTGGACGGTGCGCGCAGCAAACTCACCAGGGCCGCGCTGGAGACGCTCGCCGTGGTGGCCTACCGCCAGCCGGTGACCCGCGCGCGGGTGAGTGCGGTGCGCGGTGTCAACGTGGACGCCGTGATGCGAACCTTGTTGGCGCGCGGTCTGATCACCGAAGTCGGCAACGACGAAGACAGCGGCGCAGTCACTTTCGCCACCACCGAGCTGTTCCTCGAACGGCTGGGCCTGACGTCGTTGTCCGAACTGCCCGATATCGCACCGTTGTTGCCCGATGTCGACACCATCGACGACCTCAGCGAGTCCCTGGACAGCGAGCCACGATTTATCAAACTCAACGGTGGCCGGCCCTCCGATCAGCCGCTGACGTTCGACGTGGACCACGACTGATGGCCGACTCCGACGAGCAGCGGGGGATCCGCCTGCAGAAAGTGTTGTCCCAGGCCGGGATTGCCTCGCGCCGGGCAGCCGAGCGCATGATCATCGACGGCCGGGTCGAGGTCGACGGTCAGGTGGTGACCGAGCTGGGCACCCGCGTCGATCCCGACGCTTCGGTGATCCGCGTCGACGGTGCCCGGGTGATCCTGGACGATTCGCTGGTCTACCTCGCGCTGAACAAGCCGCGCGGTATGCACTCGACCATGTCCGACGATCGGGGCCGGCCGTGCATCGGCGATCTGATCGAACGAAAAGTACGCGGCAACAAGAAGTTGTTCCACGTCGGGCGATTGGACGCCGACACCGAAGGGTTGATCCTGCTGACCAACGACGGGGAGCTGGCACACCGCTTGATGCACCCTTCCCACCAGGTGCCCAAAACCTATCTCGCCACCGTCACCGGTGCGGTGCCGCGCGGGCTGGGCAAGCAGCTGCGGGCCGGCATCGAATTGGACGACGGCCCGGTCCGGCTCGACGACTTCGCGGTGGTGGACTCCATTCCGGGCAAGTCGCTGGTGCGGGTGACGCTGCACGAGGGCCGCAACCGGATCGTTCGCCGGTTGCTGGCGGCGGTCGGGTTCCCGGTCGAGGCGCTGGTGCGCACCGACATCGGCGCGGTGACGCTCGGCAAGCAGCGCCCCGGCTCGGTGCGGGCCCTGCGGCACGACGAGATCGGGCAACTGTACAAGGCGGTGGGGTTGTGAGCGTGGTAGTGGCGATCGACGGTCCGGCGGGGACCGGAAAGTCCTCGGTATCAAGGGGATTGGCGCGTGGACTGGGTGCGCGATTCCTCGACACCGGAGCGATGTACCGGATGGTGACACTGGCGGTGCTGCGCGCCGGAATCGATCCCGCCGACGCCGAGGCGGTGAGTGAAACCGCCGCCACGGCAGAGCTTTCGGTGGGCTACGACCCCGACGCGAGCAGCTTCTTCCTGTCCGGCGAAGACGTTTCCGCCGAGATACGCGGCGACGATGTCACCCGGGCGGTGTCCGCGGTGTCGGCCGTACCCTCCGTCCGTCACCGCCTGGTCGACATTCAGCGCCAGATGGCCGAGGGCCCAGAGACTATCGTCGTCGAGGGACGTGACATCGGGACAGTGGTCTTTCCGGACGCGCCGGTGAAGATCTACCTGACCGCCTCTGCCGAGACGCGCGCGCAGCGACGCAACGCGCAGAACATCCGGTCGGGGCTGGCCGATGATTACGAGGCAGTCCTGGCCGACGTCCGCCGCCGCGACCACCTCGACTCGACCCGGGCGGTGTCGCCGCTGCGCGCCGCGCCGGACGCGATCGTCGTCGACACCAGCGACATGACCGAGGCGGAGGTGATCGCTCATCTGCAGGAGTTGGTCATCCAGCGAAGTGGGGCGGTGCGATGACCGAGGACGGTACCTGGTCCGACGAAAGTGACTGGGAAATAGCGGAATCCGGATCGGATGAGTTCGCCGAGGCCGGCCCGGCGCCCGTCGTGGCGATCGTGGGGCGACCCAATGTCGGCAAGTCGACGTTGGTGAACCGGATCATCGGCCGGCGCGAAGCGGTGGTGCAGGACGTCCCGGGTGTGACCCGGGACCGGGTGTCCTACGACGCGCTATGGACCGGGCGCCGATTCGTGGTGCAGGACACCGGGGGATGGGAACCCGACGCAAAAGGCCTGCAGCAGTTGGTGGCCGAGCAGGCGTCGGTGGCGATGCGCACCGCCGACGCGGTGATCCTGGTGGTCGATGCCACGGTCGGGGCGACCGCGGCCGACGAGGCCGCCGCCCGCATCCTGCTGCGCTCGGGCAAGCCGGTGTTCTTGGCGGCCAACAAGGTTGACAGCGAGAGGGCCGAATCCGACGCCGCCGAGCTGTGGTCTCTGGGTCTGGGCGAGCCCTTCGCGATCAGCGCCATGCACGGTCGCGGCGTCGCCGAGCTGCTCGACGCGGTGCTGGACGCGGTGCCCGAGGTCTCGGAGGTCACGTCGAGCGGCGGTGGCCCGCGCCGGGTAGCCCTGGTCGGAAAACCGAACGTGGGCAAGAGCTCCCTGCTGAACAAGCTGGCCGGCGACCAGCGATCGGTGGTCCACGACGTCGCCGGAACGACGGTCGATCCGGTGGACTCGCTGATCGAGCTGGGCGGCAAGGTGTGGCGGTTCGTCGACACGGCCGGTCTACGGCGCAAGGTCGGGCAGGCCAGCGGTCACGAGTTTTATGCCTCGGTGCGCACCCGAGGCGCCATCGACGCGGCGGAAGTGGTGATCATCCTGATCGACGCCTCGCAGCCGCTCACCGAACAGGACCTGCGGGTGCTGTCGATGGTGATCGAGGCCGGCCGCGCGCTGGTGATCGCCTACAACAAGTGGGACCTCGTCGACGAGGATCGGCGCGACCTGCTGGACCGTGAAATTGACCGGGAGCTGGTGCAGGTGCGCTGGGCCCAGCGGGTCAACATCTCCGCCAAGACCGGCCGGGCGGTGCAGAAGCTGGTGCCCGCGATGGAAACCGCGCTGGCTTCGTGGGACGCCAGGATTCCGACCGGGCCGCTGAACAGCTGGATCAAGGAGGTGGTGGCGGCGACGCCGCCGCCGGTGCGCGGGGGCAAGCAGCCACGCATCCTGTTCGCCACTCAGGCCACTGCCCGCCCGCCGACGTTCGTGCTGTTCACCACCGGATTCCTGGAAGCCGGCTACCGCCGGTTCCTGGAGCGGCGGCTGCGCGAAACGTTCGGATTCGAGGGCAGCCCGATCCGGATCAACGTGCGCATGCGGGAGAAGCGCTCGGCCAAGCGCCGCTGATCGCACCCGCTTAATCGCTCCCGCATTGATGATTCCCACGATGCGGGCATAGAAAGCTACGTCACAGGAATATGCCGTTGACATGCGCGGACGACGCTTCCTAACATCTCTCGTATAGCGGATATAGATGACTGCATCGTGGGATTAGCGAGGTATTCCGATGACGACGCAGCAGGCTCTCAGCAAAAGCCAGACGCGGTTCAGCGTCCGGGACAAGTCGATATTGATCACCGGAGCGACCGGTTCACTCGGCCGTGTCGCGGCGCGGGCGCTCGCCGACGCGGGAGCCCGGCTGACCCTGGCCGGCGGCAATGCGGCCGGCCTGGCCGACCTGGTCGACGACGCCGGTATCGACGGTGCGGTGGTGGTTCCGTGCCGGCCCGAAACCCCGGCCGACGCACAGGCCATGGTCGAGGCTGCCGTCGCGCGTCACGGACGGCTGGACGGGGTGCTGGTCGCCTCCGGCATGAACCACGTCCAGCCCATCACCGAGATGGCCGTCGAGGACTTCGACAAGGTGATGGGGGCCAACGTGCGGGGCGCGTGGCTGGTCAGTCAGGCGGCCGGGCGGGTCATGCTCGAGCAGGGGCTCGGCGGCAGCATCGTGCTGGTGTCCTCCGTGCGTGGGGCATTGGGCCACAGCGCGGGCTACAGCGCCTACTGTCCGTCCAAAGCGGGAACCGATCTGCTCGCCAAGTCGCTGGCCGCCGAGTGGGGCACAAACGGCATCCGGGTGAACGCCCTTGCCCCCACGGTATTCCGGTCCGAACTGACCGAGTGGATGTACGCCGACGATGAAAAAGGACGCACCACCCGGGAAACCATGTTCGCCCGAATCCCCCTGGGACGCTTCGCAGAACCCGAAGATTTCGTCGGCGCCCTGATCTATCTGCTCAGTGACGCCTCTAGTTTCTACACCGGCCAGGTGATGTATCTGGACGGGGGGTACACCGCATGCTGAGCTCGCCCGGCTTCACCCGTGCGGCGGTGGTCGGCGCCGGCCTGATGGGCCGTCGCATCGCGGGTGTGCTGGCCTCGGCGGGACTCGACGTCGTCATCACCGACACCAACGCCGAAATCCTCGCTGCCGCAGCCGCAGAGGCAAACGAGGTGTCCGGGGCGCAGCGCGGTTCGGTGTCTGCCACCGCCGATCTGGCTGCGGCGGTGCGGGATTGCGACCTGGTGGTCGAGGCCATCGTCGAAAACCTCGCTGTCAAGCAGGAACTCTTCGAGCGCCTGGCCGGACTGACGCCGCGTGGTGCGGTCCTGGCCACCAACACCTCCGTGCTGCCGATCGGCGCCGTCACCGAGCGGGTCGAAGACGGCGGCCGCGTCATCGGCACGCACTTTTGGAATCCGCCCGACCTCATCCCGGTCGTCGAGGTCATCCCCAGCGAGCGGACGCACGCCGACACCGTCGACCGAATCGTCGCGTTGCTGAACCAGGCAGGGAAGCTGCCGGTGCGGGTCGGTCGCGACGTCGCGGGATTCATCGGCAACCGTCTGCAACATGCGCTGTGGCGCGAGGCGATGGCGTTGGTGGCCGAGGGCATCTGTGACGCCGAGACGGTGGATTTGGTGGTGCGCAACACCATCGGGCTGCGTCTGGCCGCGCTCGGTCCCCTCGAGAACGCCGACTACATCGGCCTGGACCTGACGCTGGCGATCCATGACGCCGTGATCCCGAACATCAACAGCGACCCGCATCCCAGCCCGCTGCTGCGCGAGCTGGTGGACACGGGCCACCTGGGAGCACGCACGGGCCGGGGATTTCTCGACTGGCCGCCAGGCGCCCGGGAAGAGACGGCCGCCCGGTTGGCCGGGCACATCAGTCAGCAACTCAACACAGAAAGGATGTCATAGCCATGGAATTCACCTGGCCCCTCGGTAAAGCCGAATCAGCATTGGAGTTCTACGACCTCTCGCACCCGTGGGGGCACGGCGTGCCGGCATGGCCCTACTTCGAGGACGTCAAGATCGAGCGGCTGCACGGGATGGCGAAAAGCCGGGTGCTGACCCAGAAGATCACCACCGTCATGCATTCCGGCACCCACATCGACGCCCCCGCACACGTGGTCGAAGGCACGCCGTTCTTGGAAGAGATCCCGTTGAGCGCATTCTTCGGCACCGGTGTCGTGGTTTCGATTCCCAAGGACAAGTGGGGCGTCGTCACCGCCGACGACCTGGAGAACGTCACACCGGAGATCCGGCCCGGCGACATCGTCATCGTCAACACCGGCTGGCACCACAAGTACGCCGACAGCGCCGAGTACTACGCCTACTCGCCGGGCTTCTACAAAGAAGCCGGTGAATGGTTCGCCGCCAAGGGCGTCAAGGCCGTGGGCACCGACACCCAGGCGCTGGATCACCCGCTGGCCACCGCGATCGCACCGCACGGTCCGGCCGAAGCGCAGGGCGGCCTATTGCCCTGGGCGGTGGCGGAATACGAGCAGCTGACCGGGCGCAAAGTACTCGACGACTTCCCGGAGTGGGAACCGTGCCATCGGGCGATCCTGTCCAAGGGCATCTACGGCTTCGAAAATGTCGGCGGCGACCTGGACAAGGTCACCGGAAAGCGGGTCACCTTCGCGGCGTTCCCATGGCGCTGGGTGGGCGGCGACGGCTGCATCGTGCGTCTGGTCGCGATCGTCGATCCCACCGGCAGCTACCGCATCGAGACGGGCGAGGCGGCCTGAGGATGAACGTGACTCGCGTCTGCGATGCTCCCACGTATGTGGCTCCCGCGCATCACCACGTGTGCACCTCGCGATTGCAGGGCCTGGAAGCCGGGACCACCGAGCGGTTCTGGGTGGGGGTGTCGCTCTACCACCCGGGCGGCATGGCCGAAAAGTCCGCCGCCCCAGAGGAAACGGTGTACGTCGTGCTCGACGGCGAGCTGGTCATCTACACCGACGAAGGGGAGACGGTGCTGGGCCGGCTCGACAGCATGCACCTGGCCAAGGGCGAGACGAGGTCGATCCTGAATCGCTCGGATGACGAGGCACTGTTGCTCGTCACCATCGCGCATCCGGACGGGGCCCGGTCATGAGCGTCATCGTCACCGTCGCACCGACGGGACCCATCGCCACCAAAGCCGACAATCCGGCCCTGCCCACCACGCCGGAGGAGATCGCGACCGCCGTCGAGCAGGCATATCACGCGGGCGCGTCCGTCGCTCACATCCATCTTCGCGACGAAAACGAAAGGCCGACAGCCGATCTCGACATCGCGCGACGGACGATGGATCTGATCGGCGAACGCTGCCCGATCCTGATCCAGATGTCGACCGGAGTTGGCCTCAGCGTGCCGTTCGAGGAACGGGAGAAGCTGGTGGAGCTGCGACCGCGGATGGCCACGCTCAACCCGTGCTCAATGAGCTTCGGCGCCGGGGAGTTTCGCAACCCGCCCACTGCTGTGCGCCGGCTCGCCGGACGCATGGCCGAGCTGGACATCAAACCCGAGCTGGAGATCTACGACACCGGTCATCTGGAGGCGTGTCTGCGGCTGTGGGCCGAAGGGCTGCTGGCCGAACCGCTGCAATTCAGCATCGTGCTCGGGGTGCAGGGCGGCATGGCCGCCACCGCCGATAATCTGCTCACCATGGTGCGCCGGCTTCCCCCGGGGGCGATCTGGCAAGTCATCGCGATCGGTCGGGCCAATCTTGAGCTCACTGCGATGGGCTTGGCCCTGGGCGGCAATGCGCGCGTAGGTCTGGAGGACACGCTGTACTTGCGCAAGGGTGAGCTGGCGCCGAGCAATCTGGCCCTGGTCTCGCGCACGACGCGTCTGGCGCAGGCCCTGGACCTAACGCTGGCCTCCGTCGAAGAAGCCGAGGCCGTGCTGCAGCTGCCGGCCGGGAGAGGAGTTCTGCGGTGACAGCGTTGCCTGACAACTCCGAGGCCCGCAGCGGCGGCATCCAGGTCATTGCCCGGGCCGCGGAGATTCTGCGGGTGCTGCAGTCCCATCCGGGCGGGCTGAATCAGGCGGACATCTGTGAGCGGGTCGGCATGGCCCGCTCGACCGTGAGCCGGATTCTGAACGCGCTCGAAGACGAGGGACTGGTCGCCTCGCGCCGGGGTGGCCGCGGGCCCTACCGGCTGGGTCCGGAGATCGCGCGGATGGCCAACACGGTGCGACTCGGTGTCGTGACCGATATGCACCCGTTTTTGACCGAGCTGTCGCGCAGCTTGAACGAGACGGTGGACCTGTCGATCCTGGACGGCGACCGCGCAGCGTTCATCGACCAGGTCGTCGCGCCGCACCGTCTGCAGGCGGTGAGTGCGGTGGGGGAGACGTTCCCGCTTTACTGCAGCGCCAACGGCAAGGCTCTGCTGGCGGCGCTGCCCGCCGATCAGCTGGCTCAGGCCATGCCCAAGCGGCTGGTGCAGCTGACCACGAACACCATCACCGATCAGGCGGCACTGCGTGCCGAACTGGATCGCGTCCGGGCCGACGGCGTCGCCTATGACTGTGAAGAGCAGACCGAAGGCATCTGCGCGGTGGGCGCGGTGCTGCACGGCGTGAGCGATGTGCTGGTCGCGGTCAGCGTGCCGGTTCCGGCACAGCGGTTCTACGGCCGCGAGGCCGAACTCGCCCGGGTGCTGCGGGCGTGGGTGTCGAAGGTCGACACCCGGTCGCGCACCCGCTACTGAGGAGATTTTCGACATGTCAAAGTCATTGCAGGACAGTCTTATCGGAGCCTGGAGTCTGGTTTCCTACGTGGAGCGGGACAGTCCCGACGGACCGCCCAGGTACCCGCATGGTGACGATGCCCAGGGTCTGATCATGTACACGCCCGACGGTTATATGTCGGCGCAGATCCAGTCCGCGGGCCGGCCGAACTACGACCGGCCGGTGGCCAGCGGTGGCACGACGGAGCAGGCGGCCGCTGCGGCGCTGGGATATCTGGCCTACAGCGGGCGGTACTTCGTCGACGAGGACACCGGCGACATCCGCCACCAGGCGACGCTGTCCCTGGTGCCGAATTACCTGGGCCAATTCCACCTGCGGCACAGCGACCTGGACGGTGACCAGCTCACCCTGTCGTCGGAGTTGACCCTGCCCGACGGGCGGACGGTGTACTCGTCGCTGCTGTGGCGGCGGGCCTCGGCGGGCGACGCGCAGGTGGCCTAGCGGAGCGGGTTGGGGGCTGCGGTAGGCTGTCGACCTGCTGCTGGTTCACGGATCGGCAGCACCGGGCTGTGGCGCAGTTTGGTAGCGCACTTGACTGGGGGTCAAGTGGTCGCAGGTTCAAATCCTGTCAGCCCGACGCAGAGAAGTAGACCTTGAGCTGCGATACCGCAGATTCTTAACCCCAACTGTTGCGTGTCGTTCAGCCCATTCTGGGGACCATAAGGGTGCTGGCGGCGCGCTCGACAGGCTCATTCAGGGGAGTTCGGCCAGTTCGACAGCACGCCGTGCACGCTGCGCGCGCCTGTGCACGTCATCCGGCTCAGCCGGTGGCGCTGCCCTTGTGTCGAATTTGTCCGCTGGTCAATTGGGGTGGTGGCACTGTGAGTCCTATAAGCGTCATGCGCGGGTCAGCAAGCTATCGCGAGGTTGTCGGCGTTTGGGGGACCTGGCCCGGCGCCATTCGGCGACCGCTCGGCGCGCTTCGCGAAGCGCCGGCCAACGACTTCTGGGTCGTCCTCAGCATTGCTTATGCCTTCAGTTCCCGCCGAGCGCCCTACGCGCCAGTGCTGCTGCGGCAGGGCTCACGATATTCCGCCGTGCCCGGGTGACGGGCTGGTCGGTCACGTTGAGCAGGATTTGGTAGATGGCGAGTTGACGTAGGGACGATTCCGAGAGAGACCGACCGTCGGAGTAGCGCCAGCCGAGATCGGCCAGCAGCGCTGTCATCTTGTCGAACGGCAGTTCGGAACCGGCCGAAGCCGACGCAAAGGCCAGCATCAGCATGGTTGCTTGTGCGTCGAACTTCTCTTCGGACTTGGGAATCAACCGACCGGCCAGATGCTCCCACAGCTTGTCGGCGTCACGCTGGGCAACTATGCCAGCCTTGGTCAGCAACAGTGTGCCCTTGTGCTTACGCAGCAGTCCCAACGACTGCACGCCTGGTCAAGTCCAGGGACGTGGTGTACGACGTCGTCGTGTGATTCTTCGATGTCGTGACTTATGCGGTTAGTGCCGCGGGGTTGTCCTCCTGTTCTGCTGGTGTGGTGGTGGTCAGGCGGGATTTGCTGAGGACGTCGAGACCCAGGTAGCGCCGTGACTCGGCCCATTCGTCGTGTTGTTCGGCCAGCACAGCGCCGACGAGGCGGATTAGAGCATCGCGGTCGGGGAAGATCCCGACGACATCGGTGCGGCGGCGGATTTCTTTGTTGAGTCGTTCCTGGGGGTTGTTGGACCAGATCTGACGCCAGATCTGCTTAGGAAAAGCCGTGAAGGCCAGCAGGTCGGACCTGGCCGCTTCGAGGTGATCAGCGACCTTGGGTAGCTTGTCGGAAAGCGCGTCGATGATCCGGTCATATTGTGCAGCAACAGAAGTGGCGTCGGGTTGATCGAACACCGAATGCAGCAGGGTCTTGACCCAGGGCCAGGAGCTCTTGGGGGTGATGGCCATCAGGTTGGTGGCGTAATGGGTGCGGCAGCGCTGCCAGGACGCCCCGGGCAAGGTGGCCCCAATCGCTGAGAGCAGTCCAGCATGGGCGTCGCTGGTGACCAGCGCCACCCCAGACAGGCCGCGCGCGGTCAACGAGCGCAGAAACGTCAACCAGCCCGCACCGTCTTCGGCGGTGGTGACGTCGATGCCCAGGATTTCGCGGTAGCCCTCAGCGTTGACGCCCACCGCGATCAGCGCGTGCACGTTGACCACGCGGCCGGCCTCGCGGACCTTGAGTACCAAAGCGTCGGCGGCCATGAACGTATACGGGCCGGCATCAAGAGGCCGAGTGCGGAAAGCCTCCACGGCAGTGTCGAGTTCTTTGGCCATCACCGACACCTGCGACTTCGACAAGCCGGTAATCCCGAGGGTCTCGACCAGCTTGTCCATCCGCCGGGTCGAGACCCCGAGCAGATAGCAGGTGGCCACCACAGTTGTCAGGGCCCGCTCGGCGCGTTTGCGGCGTTCCAGCAGCCAGTCCGGGAAGTAGGACCCCTGGCGCAGCTTGGGAATCGCCAGATCCAAACTGCCTGCCCGGGTATCGAACTGGCGATGCCGATAACCGTTACGAGAGTTAGTCCGCTCGCTGCTGCGCTGACCGTAGGCCGCGCCGCATAGCGCGTCAGCCTCGGCGCCCATCAGCGTGTGGATGAAGGTAGCCAGCAGTTCGCGCAACACATCAGGGTGGGTGGTGGTGAGTCGCTCAGCCAACAGTGCGGGTAGGTCGATATCGTGGGCAGCGGTCATCGCGTCGATCCTTTGCTCTAGTGACTTTGGTCGGTCTCTCGAAGAATCACGCGATGACCCTTTACTAGCCGGCTACGACACGCCGGTCCTCACCTCACGGCCCGACTCGTACACCACTTTCGTGGACGCAACCGCACGCCTTCGCGGAACCGCAACAGTGGATAGCATTGGATCTCGCGGTTGTTCTTGCCGACCCAATCATTCATTACAGGAACGATTTTCGAGGCTTCCTCGACGTCAGCCGGTTTGAGGTATCCGGCGGTCGTCAACGGAATGCCGCCGTCTTTGGCGCGGTCCAGAAACCACTGATACGCCCGGAGATTGTCGGCAACAGCGACCGTGTCCGACTGTCGCGCACCGGCCAAGGTGAGCGCCGCCTTCGTCAGGTCGTCGCCATACGGACTGAACGTGAGCCGATGAACCAGGTCGACCAGGCGCACGTCGATGCCTGCCTCGCGCAGCACGAAATACGCGTCGCCGAACCCCTTGTTGACCCGTTCCGGCTCGAACAGCGCGGGGTCAGGGAGCACCTCGGCGAGGCTGTCCACATCGACCAAATGCCCACAGTCTTCCGGCGGAGCCGCTCGCTCACCGTCGACGACAACCGCCGCGGGACAGTCACTCTCGGCGGAAAAGACTTGTTCCAGACGTAGCGTCAGCTCCCAGTTGTCACCGTAATCGTAGAGGTAGTGCAGGACATCGCCGGGCTCACTGAGGGTTTCGTCGAGTCGAGTCTCGGCGGCGGGCAGGCCGTCGTCGTCTTCGGGCCACTCCTTGTTGTCCACGTCGTACGGACATAGGAATAGCTGGCTGTGGCGGTCGAAGGCGCCGCCGCCGAGTGAGAAACGATGCAGGTGCGAGTCGGTCCAGTCGAACGCCACCTGCAGGACCTGGTGCAGCAGGTCCAGCGTCATGTTGGAACGCAGGTCCAACCGTCGCCAGATCGTCGGATCGCTGTCGTCGAGGTGAACCCGCACCCGGTAGACCGCGGCGTCGCCCCGGCGTGCGCGACGCAGATCCGGGCGCGACACGGGTTCTGGCACCAGGCGCAGGTACGGTCGCTCGACCATGCTGCTCACCTTAGAGGTGTCGCGGAGTCGATCGGGCACCATGTTGGTATGCCGTTGTCGGAGAAGGCGCTGCTTGAGGTGGCCGGTGACCGGAGCTATGCCCGGGGTGAAGACTATGTCCGGTACGTCCGAGGGTTGCGAGCGACGGCCGGGAGAGCCTGCGCGTCGGTCCAAGCCAAGCGGGTCTACGTGGTCCAGCTCGAGTGGTCCGGTCCGCAACCTGATGGTTTCTGCACATGCCCGCACGCCGCCGACGGTCACTTCTGCAAGCACCTGGTCGCAGTCGGTCTCGCGGTAATAGACAGCGGCGCCGTCGCCGAGGCCACTGGGGCGGCATCGGCGCTGGAAGCGACCGTGCAAGCGATGGACATCGACGAGCTTCGCGAGCTCGTCATGACCCTCGCCAACCGCGACGGCGAAGTGCGCCGCATGTTGGAGGTTCGCGCCACGGCCGCGTCCGGTGACGACACGACCGCGAAAGCCGAGTTCGAGGCCGTTGTGCGAAACGCCCTGGAATTCCGCGGATTCGTCGACTACCGCGAGTCCTACGTCGTCGCGGAAGCGGGCTGCCAAGTGCTCGACGAACTCGAAATTCACCTCAATGGAGGGTCCGCGGAAGTCGTGCGACCGGCCCTGCTGTCCGCGCTGACTTTGCTACGCACAATCACTGGGCAGGCGGACGATTCGTCGGGTGTGATTGCCGATGAATGCCAGCGGGCTGCCGACCTGTACGCGCAAGCGTGTCGACTGGGTGAACCAGACGGTGTCGAACTCGCAAGATGGCTGGCGACTTTCCGGGCGACCTCGCCGGGATGGCCGACGCTGATCCTCGCGGATTTCATCGACGCGTTCGACGACCATGCGCTTGCGATCTACCGCGCGGCGGTCGCGGACTTGGACCGCCAGCACGCAGGTCGTGACTACCGGAGCCGGCTCGAGGCCAACACCATGTTGCTGGAACTCGCCGATCACGATGGCGATATCGACCGCGCTGTCGACCTTTTGAACGACCGGGAACACCCGCAGTACGGTGCGATCATCGCCCGCTTGCGGGCAGCCGGACGTGACGCAGAGGTAGTCACATGGATCGATCAGGCTGTTGCCGAAGGGCGCACCAGCAGCCACGGCGGCGGTAATAACTATTGGCTGAACCCGTCCGACGTCGCCGATACATACCGGGGAATTGGCCGCATCGACGATGCGATCGCCGTTCTGCGTGCCGACTTCGTCCGGCAGCCTTCGGTCCGTGCGTATCGAGTGCTGCTGGACTTCGCCGCCACGTACGATCGCGCCGAAACCGAACGCGCCTGGGCGCTTGACCACGCGCGGGGATTAGCTGCAGGCCCCGGCGCGGGGGCGGTTCTGGTCCAGCTCTGCCTCAGTGAGGAAGACGTAGACGCCGCCTGGGAGGCCGCCGAGCGTTATGGTCCGGGCTGGGCGTGGAAGGAACTCGCCGCGCAAGGGGCCGAGGCCCGGCCGGTAGCGGCTGCAGATCTGTACCGGCAGTCGCTCGAGAAAGACCTGCGGTATCCGAACACCAAGCTCTACCCGGGCATTGCTGCGACGCTGGCAACAATGGCCGAGCTGTATGAAAGAGGCGGTCGCAGTGCTGATTTCGTGCATTACATCGCAAAAGTCCGGCAAGACTATGGCAGGCGCCCATCGTTGATGAAGGCGCTCCAAAGGAAGGGGCTCTGAGCGACCTGTCTCGCCGGGCGGGCGCGGTGAGCACTCGCCGCGTTAATCCCACCCTTAGGGCATTGCCAATCCGGGGAACCGCCGTATTTTTGGCGTGCTACCGCCGCACTTCTTCCCAGCGCTCGCCGAGCGCTTTCGCCGCCGTGGACACCTTCATCACCAGCCGGCGCTCGCGGTTGGGGCCCGGTCAATGCCGCGGGCGTGGCGGTCGCCGGTGGACCCGGCGGCACCGGTGGCCTCGGTGGGGCCGGCGGTGCGGCCGGATTGTTCGGCACTGCCGGCCAAACAGGGGCCACGGGTGCCACAGGCGGCACGGGCGCCAGCGGAAGCGGTGGGGGCGGTGGCGGATTCACCACGATCTGGCGAGACGACTTCACGGGCTCCGCGGGCTCACCCGTCAACACCGCGAACTGGCTCTACGATCTGGGCCACGGCTATCCCGGCGGAGCAACAAACTGGGGCACCGGCGAGATCGAGTCGATGACCAACAGCACCAACAACGTCTACCTCGACGGCAACGGCCACCTGGCGATCAAGCCGATCAGGGACGCCGCCGGCAACTGGACGTCGGGCCGGATCGAGACGCAACGCACCGACTTCGCGGCGCCTTCCGGCGGAGTGCTGCGCATCGAGGCGTCGATTCAGCAGCCCAATGTCAACACCACCAACGGGCCCGGCTACTGGCCGGCGTTCTGGGCCCTTGGTGACGCGGCACGGCCCGTCGGTGCCAGCAACTGGCCCAGCATCGGCGAGCTGGACATCATGGAAAGCATCAACGGGCGCAGTTCGGTGTTCGGCACGGTGCACGGCGGCACCGCTCCCGGCGGGCCGTTCAACGAGTTCACCGGAATCGGTTCCGGCGAACGACCGGTGACGGGCGCGCAAACCAGCTTCCACACCTACGCCATCGAGCTGGACCGCAGTACGAGCGTCGAACAGTTGCGGTGGTACCTCGACGGCAACAATTACTTCACCGTCAACTCCAACCAGGTCCCCGCCACCGCCTGGAACAACGCCACCCACCACGGGTTCTTCGTCATCCTGAACGTGGCGATGGGCGGAGGCTTCCCGGACGCATTCGGAGGCGGCCCGACCAGCGCCACCCTTTCGGGACAGCCGATGCTTGTCGACTACGTCTCGGTGTCCACAAAGGGCTGATCGGCAAGGCTCCGCCGCAGACACATTCAGCTTGTTAGGGCACCATGGTTGTGGTGACAACGCCGCAAGGGCCACCCCGCGGGAACCCGCCGGAATGGAACCGTCCCACCGAGCCCGGACCCGGCAGGCGGCCGGCGCCCCCGCCACCACCTCCGTCGGGATCACCGACTCAGCGGATCCCGCAGGGCGGTCGGCCCTACCCGCCGCCACCGCGGCAGAACCCACCGCAGCCACCCCGTCGTCCAGAGCCTCCCCAGCCGGGCCGCCCGCCGGCCGCCGGGCCGCCGTTTCCGCCGGCCCGCCCACCCGCACAGGAACAGTCCGGTCCGCCGGAACAGGCCACGACCCGCCTGCCCACCCAACCGCCGCCCGAGAGCGCGCCGGCGAAAACACCACGCCGACGGCCGAAGAAACCTCTGATTCTGGCCATCGTGCTGGCCGTCGTCCTGGCCCTCGTGGTCGGGGCCGAGTTGCTCGTTCGGCACCTGGCCGGGAACAAGGTGGCGAGCGCCGTGGCTTGTGAGGTGGAGGACAGCGCCACGGTGTCGTTCGCCGCCATGCCACCGATGCTGTGGCAGTACATCAGCAGCACCTACCCGGACATCTCCGTGCAGACCGCCGGCAACCAGGTGCGCAGCGCCAAGGGCATGAAGGTCAGCATCGACATCAAGGACCTGCGACTGAGCGACGCCGGCGGCTCGAAGGGCACCATCGGCGCAGTGAACGGCACCATCACCTGGTCATCGGACGGCATCAAGCAGTCGGTCCAAGACGCCGTCCCGGTGCTGGGCAGCTTCGTGACCAGCAAGGTCACCACCAATCCCGGCGAAGGAACCATCGAATTGAAGGGGATGCTCGACAGCGTCACCGTCAAGCCGCAGATCGTGAAAAACGGACTGTCGCTGCAGGTCGTCAACCTGACCGCCCTGGGCACGAAGATGTCGACGAACACGGTGCAGGAGAACCTGGACAGTCTGACGTCCAAAGCGACCCAGAATTATCCGTTGGGCATCCACGCCGACACCGTCAAGGTCACCGACACCGGCCTGGAAGCGACGTTCTCGACCACGAACGCGACCATCCCCGCCTCGTCGCAGAACGGTCAGGACTGCTTCAGCGGATTCTGATCCGGCCCATCCCAGGAAGCACCTGAACGGCACGCGTCCGTTCCGGCAGCCGGCAGCGCCTCGTGCCCAACCGATGCGGTAGACATGGGCCCGTGAAGATCGACGGATCGGTGGCGGTTGTCACCGGAGCGGGTTCGGGCATTGGCAGGGCCACTGCGGCGGCACTGGCGGCGGCCGGTGCCTCGGTGGTGGCAGGCGACATCGACGCGGATTCCGCGGCGGAGACCGCGGCGCTGATCGGGGGCGTGGGGACAGCCGCCGACGCCGCGAGCACGGACGGCATCGAAACCCTGCTCGACACCGCACGCCGTGCCTTCGGGCCGGTGGACATTTACGTTGCCAATGCCGGCATCAACGGCCAACTCGGCCTCGGCGACGACGAAGCCGCCTGGGACCGGATCATCGACATCAACCTGCGCGCCCACATCCGGGCGGCCAAAGCCGTTGTGCCGCAATGGCTTGAGCGTGGAGCGGGACATTTCGTGGCCGTCGCCTCGGCCGCCGGCCTGCTGACCCAGCTCGGTGCGGCGCCCTACAGCGTCACCAAGCACGCCGCCGTCGGCTTCGCCGAATGGTTGGCCATCAGATATGGCGACCAGGGAATAGGTGTCAGCTGCGTGTGCCCCATGGGTGTGGACACCCCCATGCTGCGCGGCATGTCCGAATCGCCGGACGCGGAGATGCGGATGGCCGGCGCCGCCGTCACCAGTGCCGGGGCGGTGGTCACCCCGGAGACGGTGGCAGGGCTCGTGGTTCAGGCCATTGCCGACCGGACATTTCTGGTACTGCCGCACCCGGAGGTGTTGGCCATGTACCGGCAGAAGGGCGCCGATTACGAGCGGTGGATTGCCGGCATGCGCCGCTACCAGCGCACTTTGCAGTGAAACGGTATGGCTAACGGTGATGCGGCGGCTGCTCGTCACGGAGCCGACTCTCGTCCCACGCCGCGCGCACCTGCTCCTCGTCGCCGAATCTCTCCAGCTCCTCGGGCGTGACGTGGACCCGCGGCCGCTTGGGTGCCGCGGCTGGTGGATGTGAGGGTTCGGCGGGCATTGACGCGATTCTCTCTGTCATGACGTGACGGCGCGGCGGGCTCCGCGGACCATCGGGGGCTGTTGTACATCGTCGCAGCTTCACCGCGACAGCGGCCACTGCCGATCTTCGACGCTATGGCAGGCCGCGCCCGGACCGTCCGCCGCACCCCCCGCCAAACCGCTCTCATGCCAGTATTTTCCGCTCGACAATTCGGCCGCGACGGGAAATCTGCACGCACAAACCGAAGGCCGGGCACTGTCATCAGGGATTATTCCCAGTTATGGCAACGGGATGAGTTTTCAGGCGAGAGACTGTGAGACGTGTGGCAAAGGGCGTCATGGTCAATTTGCTTGCAAACGCAGTTGCCCATCACGCGGCGGTTCTCGTTTGAAGAGGTGAATGAGTGAAGAAATTCGCCATTTTCGGCATCGCGGCAACTGCGTGGCTCAGTATGAGCGTCCCAGTGGCCCAGGCGGATATCGGCGGAAACGTACCCGGCCCCGGTTTGTGTGACTATCCGGGGGTAGGGGGCTCCGGCATGGAGATGGGCGCATACCACTACTGGTGTGACTTCCCAATCGAGGAAAACGGAAGTCGCTGGCACTGCGAGTACGGGGGCGGTGCCGTTCAAGGCGTCGGTGGCGTCAATATCTTCTTCCTCACCGCCCAAGTCATCACTCCGCTGGGTGCGGTCGAGGGCTCGTGCTCATTCCGCTGCCCGGACGGCTCGTTGTCGGCCGCGCCGAATCCACCCGGTGCGTGGAAAAACGGGCTCACACCGAAGAAATGCGTACCGCTGGAGGTATCGCCGATTTCGGAGCCGAATGCGGAGCTGCCGGCGTGGCCGGGGCACCTTCCTGCTGTCACGAATCCGGTGACCCCCAACCCGGTGACGACAGAAAACGATTGAGACCACCCCTTCGACCAGGACCGGGCTTCTCCAGCGCGGTTGAGGAGGATGCAGTCCACGTGCGGTTTGTCCTTGACCGGGTATGTCTGCCGGTGTGCTGAACAATCCTGAGGCGGCCCGCGAACTCGGCCATCCCGGTGCCCAGAAGTTGCTTGCGGGGTCGATGGCTCGCCTCGCTTACAACGGCCACGATGGTTTCCCGCGAGTGATTCCCGTCGGGTTCTCCTGGACCGGTGACCGCATCATCGTCTCAACGGCATCCACCGCGCCGAAGGCCCGCGCACTCGCATCGCGCCCGCAGGTCGCGCTGACGATAGACAGCGGCTCCACGCCTGCAGAGGCGAAGGCCCTGTTGGTGCGCGGGCTCGCCACGCTGACAACGGTCGAGGGGGTCACCGAGGAGTACCTCGCGGCGGCGCGAAGGCAGATGGACGGAATCCAACTCGCCGAGTTCGAGCGCAATGTGCGCTCGACGTATAAGCGGATGGTGCGAATCTCCATCGAGCCGGTGTGGGCACGGTTCTACGACTTCGGCGCCGGCCGGTTGCCCGATTTTCTCGCCAACTTGGACGATGAGCTGCCCTGATAGCCGTGGCTTGAGAAGCTTTCAGGAAAAAGACCTCCCTGAGTCACGAGGCGGCGCGACCCAGGGAGGCGTGTGCGGAGATGTTTACGACGCCGGGGCTGGAGGCGCACCCGGTGCCGGGCTGGAGGTCGGCACCTCGCCAGGCGCCGCGGAGCCGGGAACATTTGACGTCCAGATCAAAATGTCCTGCAGCCCGTCGTTGTAGACGACCCCGTTCTGCTCGGTGTTAACGATTGCCGCACCGATCGCGATAGACCAAAACGTGATCGACAGACGGGCGGTCGGAGGTGACGGCACCGTTTTGTGGCGTCCGCACAACCAGGCTTTGTGGCATTGGCGGCCGGTCACGATGTGCACGCGGCCGGCCGGCATTAATTTGCTGTCAGAGCAGCCGGCCGTCCTGACGAAGAATTCGGGGAGCTCGAAATATCGAGACGGTTTCTCGGTTGGCGGATGCACACTGCGGCGAGTAGGAAGGGCATAAATTGTTGTCAGAAATGCGAACGGCCACTCGGCAATTGGGCTTGGCGGTTACCAACAGCAATCCGCGCGCAATGACCGCCGAAGATCGTGCCTGGGTCAGAAACGCTCTGTGCCGCGACACCGATCCCGACGAACTCTTTGTGAAGGGCGCAGCGCAGCGGAAGGCCGCGACCATTTGTCGGAATTGTCCGGTGAAGCGGGAATGCGGCGCGGACGCGCTCGACAACAAGGTTGAGTACGGCGTGTGGGGCGGCCTCACCGAGCGGCGTCGCCGGGCCCTGCTCAAAGAGCACCCCGACGTCATGTCGTGGGCGGACTTCTTCAACAAACAGAACACACGGTTCGCGGGCTAGTTGTTTGCGCGGTGGCTGCGCCACCGGCGTGCTGACTGCGTGCGTACCCGCCGGTGGCCCGACCCTTGCAAGATCGACGGCGTGAGATCTCCCGCTGTCGATTAGCAGGGGTCGCCGTTGGGCGTGTAATACGGCACGCCCTCGGCGGTGTAGCACGGCGGCTGGCCGTTTGCGGCCTGGCTGGCGGCCTCGACGTCGCTGGCCGTCGCCACCCTCGCCGCGGGGTCTGTGCACCCGCCCACCGAGACGTGCCGACCTCCCACGTCGCCGCACACGTCGGCGTGCGCGGCCGGCGCGGGTGCCAGCGCGAAGGAGCCGACCGCTACCAGCGCCGCGAACAAGATTTTGACCATTGGCTGATCGTACTGATCGTCGTCACCGGATATTCGCCATTGCGCGCATTCCATCCGGACCCGGCCGAACCTAACTGCGCCGGCTCAGCTCCGGCATCAGCGCAGACGTGGCATCCGGTCCGATCAATCCCGCCAGGCGTGCCTTGATGCTTGCCTTCTTTTCGGCGTACATCAGTTCGTCAGCGCGGGCCAACAATTCGTCGACCGATGCGGTGTCGGCGGCGGGCGCCTGCACCAGCCCGATGCTGGCCGACAGCCGATAAGGCCGCTCGCCTGTTTGATTGAACCTTTGGAACGCCTCGACCAAGCGTTCTTTCAGCCGTACCGGATCGCCCTCGTTCTCGGTGGTCAGGACCAGGAACTCGTCCCCGCCGATGCGCGCGATGATGTCCGACTCGCGCAGCGTGGTGCGCAGCACCCGGGCCACATCGGTGATGAGCATGTCGCCGACATCGTGGCCGAGTTCGTCGTTGACCCGCTTGAGTCCGTCGAGATCGAGAAAGGCGAGCACACAGTTGCGGCGATGACGCCGCGCGGCCCGCAGCGCCTGGTCCGCGAGCAGGTAAAAACCGCGGCGGTTGTTCAGCCCGGTGAGTTCGTCAGTGACCGAAAGCCGGCGGATTTCCTCGTTGGCCTTCTCCAGTTCGGCGGTGCGGTCGCGTACCCGTTGTTCCAGTTCGCCGGAAACCTGCACATTTTCCATGGCGATCGAGGTCGAATCGGCCAAGGCTTGCAGCAGGCGCACTTCCTGATCGGAAGGCTGGTGCTGGTGCGCCCAATAGTTGCCGATGGCGCCGATCGGGTCGAGCCGGCGGATCGGCACCATCACCAGGCTCCTGACGAAGGTCGGCCGGTAAATGCCCTGCGGAATGCGCGAATCGACATAGATGTCGGGGATCACCGCGGCATCCCGGTTCAGCATGGCCCAGCCGCTGATGCAGGCCTCGATGGGGAAGCGGTTGCCCTTCCACAGCGGCGCTATCGCTTCCTCGTCGGCGTAGTAGCACTTGTCGTTGTCGCGCAACACAAATGTCGCGCCGTCGCAGCCGGTCAGCTCCCGTGCCGAGGTCCGGACGATGCGCTGGATATCGCCGAGGCTGCGGGCCAGGGACAACTCCTGAACCGCCCGCAACAGGCGTTCCATACCGTCGATGTAATCCGACGCCGCGGATTCAGCGGTGGACGTGTGGGAGGGCGCCGGTTCGGACAACTCGGCGTGCATGGGCACCTCCGTACTAGACCGGCCGCTATCGAAAACTCGGCCGACAAGTCAGGGCTGTACGCTACACCGGTCGATCGGATTATGGCCCTTGATTTCACCGTCAGCTGAGTCGCTCAGATCAGTGCCTGCCACGCGTAGACGACGGCGGTGATCACCGCGAGTGCCCCCAGGGTTGCCCGCAATGCGCCTTCGGGCACGCGCGGCGCGATGGCGGCGCCCACATAGCCACCGATCAGGCCGCCTGCTCCGGCCACGATCCCGACGCACCAATCGGGTGCGATGTCCAAGCCGTGCGCAGTGGTGGCCAGAACGGTGTAGGTGGCCGCGCCGACGACGGAAGTGACCAGTGTCGAGGTCAGCGCGGCCGGTGCGACCGTTGCGACGGGCAGACCGCGGGCAATCAGAACCGGGCTGAGCAGTGACCCTCCACCGATTCCGTAAATGCCGCCGATGATCCCAACGGCCAGGCCCAGCAAGCCGATTGAGCGAGATGACAGCTGGCGGAGGGTTGCCTGCCTCGGTGCCTGACGGCGTGCCACCAGCCAAATGCCAAGGGGAAGAAGGACGGTATCGGGCAAACCCGTTCATCGGACCACCGTTTGACTCACCTGGCCGCCCAACGCCATGCCGACCCCGGACCCGTGCAAAATATCTTGATGCGGGTCGAGTCGAAGGTCGGATGACGTGCAGGGTTTCGGCTTCTCGACGCTGGCGCTGGTGACCGCCATCGGTTTTGCCGGTCCGTTGTTGGCCGCCGTTCCCCGGCTGCGGATCCCGGTGGTCATCGGTGAATTGCTCGCCGGACTCGCGGTCGGCAACTCGGGATTCGGAATCATCGACGTGGGCAACGCGACATTGCAGTTTCTCGCCAATATCGGCTTCGCGCTGGTGATGTTCGTCGTCGGGACCCAGATTCCGGTCCGCGGCCTGCAATTGCGCGCCGCATTGCCGTTGGCCGGCGCACGCGCCGGCTTGGTGGCTGCCGTCGCGACGGCGCTGGGATTGCTCCTCGCCTTCGAGTTTCACAATGGTCACGGTGCGCTGTACGCGGTGTTGATGGCGTCGTCGTCAGCGGCGCTGGCATTGCCGATAATCCAGTCCCTGAAGTCCAGGGCGTCTGCCGTTGTTCTGGTGTCCGCGCAGATCGCGGTCGCCGACTGTGCGTGCATTCTTCTGTTGCCGTTGGCGATTGAGCCGGATCGGGCGCTGATCGCGGCACTGAGTGCACTGTCGATCGCCGGCTGTGCCGTGGCGATCTTCGTACTATTGCGCGAGTTCGACCGCCGGGGGCTGTTGCGCCGTGTGCACGTCCACTCCAAAAAGGACCGGCTCGCACTGGAATTGCGGACCAGCCTGCTGCTGCTCTTCGCGCTGGCGTCGGTCGCCGTCGCCACCCGGGTCTCGATCATGTTGTCAGGCTTCGCCCTCGGCCTGGCGGTCGCCGCCGTCGGCGAGCCACGCCGGCTGGCGCGCCAATTGTTCGGCATCACCGAAGGGTTCTTCAGTCCGTTGTTCTTCGTATGGCTGGGCGCGTCCCTGCAAGTGCGCGAGCTGATCGCGAATCCCAGGTTCGTCCTCCTGGGAGTGGGCCTCGGGGCAGGCGCGCTGATAGCGCATTGCGCTGCCAGATTCCTCGGCCAGCCGCTGACACTCGCCGTGCTCTCCGGGGCACAACTCGGTGTACCGGTCGCGGCAGCGACGATCGGAACGGAGCGCCACCTGTTCGCGGGGGGCGAGGCCGCAGCCCTGATTCTCGGTGCCCTGATCACTATCGGCGGCACGTCGATCGCGGGCCGGCTGGCGGCGCGGCGACACGGCGTGCCGAGCTAAGGACATTCGACTCCCGGGCATCCGTGACCAAGGGCCCGCGCGCCTGGGACTTCGGCACGCTCACGCGGCGACCGAAGCACTGCGGACCGGTTCCGTTGGGCCCTATATGCCGCGGTGCGCTCCTGGTCAGATTGACCCAAGGCTGATCGAGGAGGCCGCAATGACGAAATTCTGGTTATTGGCCACCGACCACTTGACCCTGGGGTGGCTCAACCGGCCGGCGATATCGCCGGTGAGCCTGTACCACGTCACCGACCGGCTTCATGACGGACGCACGGTCGACGTGCCGGGTCACCAGATCGCGCCGACGGTCTCAGGGTGGCTCGCCGAGCTGGGCGTGGAAAGCCCGCTGGTAGACGACCTGGCGCGGGCGGCGCAGGCGGGCGACTGGGCGGCGGTCTATGCCGTCGGTGAGCACCTGTCCGTAGAGGTCACCATTGCCGCGGCCGCTTGAGCAGTAAAGGCACAAAGTCCCGTCGAATGAGGACGCCGTGCCCTCGTCCCGGCGGGGTTCGTCACGCTTTTGTGGATACAGGACATAGGTGGAAAGGAACGCAAGGGATGAGCGCACGCTTCCCGGATGAAGGCACAATCCGGACAGTTCTCACGCTGGCGTCTCGGGCGCCGTCGGTACACAACACCCAGCCGTGGCGCTGGCGGGTGCACACGTCCAGCCTCCATCTCTACTCCGACACCAGCCGTCAACTGCCCCACACCGATCCGGACGGGCGCGACTTGATCCTCAGTTGCGGTGCCGCGCTGAATCATTGCGTCACCGCGCTGGCGGCCGTCGGGTGGCAGGCCAAGGTGTCCCGGCTGCCCAACCCGGCCGATCCCAGCCATCTGGCCGCGATCGAAGTGATTCCGCAGGTGCCTGATCAGCGCGACATTGTGCTGGCCGCCGCGATGCCGCGGCGGCGAACGGACCGGCGGCACTACAGCTTCTGGCCGGTTCCCGTAGGTGACGTGGCGCTGATGGCTGCGCGGGCGGCCCGCTTGGGGGCTGCGCTGCACCGGGTCGAATCGATGGAAATGCTGAATACCTTTGTACTGCAGTCGATGTCACAACACGCGGCCGATCCCGCTTACCTGGCGGAACTGACCGCCTGGAGCGGCCGGCACGCGTCTAACTCGGGAGTCCCCGCCCGTAACGCGCCGGCGCCGGACCCGGCCGCGAGGATATCCGGCCGTCGTTTCGCAGGCGCCGCACTGGCCATGCCGCCCGACGTCCACGCAGAAGACGACAACGGCGTGATCCTGGCGCTCGGCACCCGCAATGACGACCGACTGGCCCGGTTGCGTGCCGGCGAGGCCAGCAGCGTTGTGCTGCTGACCGCGACGGCAATGGGGCTGGCGAGTTGTCCGGTCACCGAACCGCTGGAGATCGAGGAAACGCGCGCCGCCGTACGTGCGGATGTGTTCGGCAACAACAACTATCCCCAGATGCTGTTCCGCGTCGGATGGGCCCCCATCAACGCGGACCCCTTACCGGCGACGCCCCGGCGCGCGCTGTCGGACACGGTGGAGTGGTTGGCTGCTGCGGACGCCCGGTAAGTGGTCGTGAATAACGGCTGTCGACGGTTGACAGCCCCCGCCGAAGTGGACGGATGATGGGTTGATGACCGGAGACGGGGGAGACGTCGGCACTGGACTCCTGGACACCGCGGGTTTGCACGGTCTTGTCGACGTGCTGACTGCCCGCGGATTCCGGGTCATCGGCCCGACCTTGCGCGACAACGCCATCGTGCTGGCCGAATTGAGTTCGGCGAGCGACCTGCCACACGGTTGGGGTGTCGAGGTGAGCCCGGGGCACTACCGAGTGCGCCGACGTGACGACCAGGCAGCGTTCGGCCATTCAGCGGGACCACAGTCGTGGAAACAGTTCCTGCACCCGCCCCGGCAACGGATCTGGGCCGGCGCTCGTGACGGCAGTGTGGTGGAGGAACCCGAGGAGACGCCGCGCTATGCGTTTCTGGGAGTGCGAGGCTGTGACCTCGCCGCCATCGCGACGCTCGACCGCGTGCTGGGCGCCGGCGCGTATCCGGACAACGCCTTCGTCACCCGGCGGCGGCAGATCTTCGTGGTCGCGGTCAATTGCACGGAGCCCGGCGGGCTGTGCTTCTGCGCGTCGATGGGCACCGGGCCGGCGGCGGGGCCCGGATACGACCTGGCTCTGACCGAGCGCACCGACGGAGTCGGTGCGGCATCATATGTCGTCGACGTCGGGACTCCGGAGGGCGCCGAGATATTGGCGGCGGTGCCGCACCGGGCGGCGACAGAGAGCGAAAGCAGTTGCGCCCGAGAGGAAGTCGCAAATGCCGCGCACCGAATGGGTCGCCAGATGCCGGAGGGAGACCTGCGCAACCTGCTGCTCGACGCGCGCGAGTCGCCGCAGTGGGAAGAGGTGGCCGGCCGCTGCCTGACCTGTGGCAATTGCACCATGGTGTGCCCCACCTGTTTCTGCACCAGCACCGAAGACGTCACCGACCTCACCGGCGATCACGCAGAACGCTGGCGGGAGTGGGCGTCCTGCTTCGAATTCGACTTCACCTTCATTCACGGCGGGGGCAGCGTCCGTCAATCGGGCGCCTCGCGCTACCGGCACTGGTTGACGCACAAGTTGGGTACCTGGCACGACCAGTTCGGTATGTCCGGTTGCGTCGGCTGCGGGCGCTGCATCGCCTGGTGCCCCACGGGGATCGACATCACCGCCGAGATGAACAAGATGGCCGGCGATGAGTGACTGGACCACGACGCCGCACGTCTCAGCGATGGACCCCCTGCCGTACCGGGTCCGTAGTCGTGTGGTGGAAAGCCCGGATTCGGCGACTTTGTGCCTCGAGCCGGTCGACCGGGCGGTGCGATCGCCCGAGCCCGGAGAGTTCATGATGCTCTACGCATTCGGTGTCGGCGAAGCGGCGATCTCGATCAGTGGCGACCCGACCGTCAAGGACGGATCCATCACCCATACGGTGCGAGCGGTGGGTGCGGTCAGTCGTGCCCTGCACGACGCCCAGCCGGGAACCTTGGTCGGGGTTCGGGGTCCGTTCGGCACCAGCTGGGGGCTGGCCGATGCCGAGGGCCGCGATCTGGTGATGGTCGCCGGCGGCGTGGGGCTGTGCCCGTTGCGGCCGGCGATCCTGGGTGCGCTGGCGCACCGCGAGCGCTACGGCAAGGTGATGCTCGTCGTTGGTGCCCGCTCGCCGGCCGATTTCGTCTTCGTCGACCAGCTGAAGACGTGGGCCGATGATCCGCGAATCGAGTTGCATCTGATCGCCGACGCGGCGACCCAGGGTTGGGAAGGGGAAGTCGGGCTGGTCACCGAACCCTTGCGCCGCCTCACTCTGAATGCCGAGCGCACCAGTGCCTTTTTGTGCGGGCCGGAGCCGATGATGCGATTCGGTGCGGCGGAGCTGATGTCCAAAGGTGTAGCCGCGCGGGATATTCGGGTGTCTCTGGAGCGAAATATGCAATGCGGAGTCGGCTGGTGCGGCCACTGTCAGCTCGGCCCGCTGCTGCTGTGCCGCGACGGGCCGGTCGTCGGTTACGACGTGGCCGGCCCGCTGATGCAGGTGAAGGAGCTGTAGATGAGCCGAGTCAAACTGGCGGTGTGGAAGTTCGCGTCCTGCGACGGCTGTCAGCTGACCCTGCTGGACTGCGAGGACGAACTGCTGACCCTGGCCGACCAGGTCGAGATCGCCAACTTCGCCGAGGCATCCAGCGCGACGACCGCGGGGCCCTACGATGTCTCGCTGGTCGAGGGCTCGATCACCACCCCGCACGACGAACGTCGCATCCGTGAGATTCGCGACCAGTCAAAGGTATTGGTCACCATCGGCGCGTGTGCCACCTCCGGGGGAGTCCAGGCCCTGCGCAACTTCGCCGACGTCACCGAGTTCGCGTCGGTCGTCTACGCCAAACCGGAATACATTGACACGCTGGCGACTTCCACGCCGGCCTCAGCCCATGTCAAGGTCGACTATCAGCTGCAAGGCTGCCCCATCGACCGCGGTCAGCTCCTTGACACGCTGGCGGCCCTGCTGGTCGGACGCAAGCCGCGGTTGCCGGCGAAGACGGTGTGCACGGAGTGCAAACTGCGCGGCGTCACCTGCGTCATGGTGGCCGACGGCATACCGTGCCTGGGCCCCGTCACGCACGCCGGTTGCGGGGCGCTGTGCCCTCGGCACCACCGCGGATGTTTCGGGTGCTTCGGTCCCTCTGCCGCACCGAAAACCGCGACGCTGATTCCGCTGCTGCGTCATGACGGAATGTCGGAGACCGATGTCGAGCGGGTGTTCTCCACGTTCAACGTGGCACGATTCGCAGCGGAACGGAGCGAGCAGTGACGTCCTCGGACCGCACCCTGCGGGTCGGAACACTCACCCGCGTCGAAGGGGAAGGGGCGCTCAACGTCACGCTCAAAGACGGCGCACTGGAATCCGTCGAGCTCAATATCTACGAGCCGCCAAGGTTTTTCGAAGCGTTCCTGCGGGGACGCGCGCACAGCGAACCGCCGGACCTGACCGCGCGGATCTGCGGCATCTGCCCGGTGGCGTATCAGCTCAGCGCCTGCAACGCCATCGAAGATGCCTGCGGGGCCGAGATCGACGACGAGATCGTCGCTCTGCGCCGGCTACTGTACTGCGGCGAATGGATCCACAGCCACGTCCTGCACATCTACCTGCTGCACGCCCCGGACTTCCTGGGCTATCCCGACATCGTCAGCATGGCCCGCGACCACCGCGACGTGGTAGAACGCGGACTGGCGCTGAAAAAGGCGGGTAACCGCCTGATGGAGTTCGTCGGTGGCAGGGCCATCCATCCGATCAACCTGCGACTCGGTGGGTTCTATTCGGTGCCAACCCGTTTCGAGCTCAATCCCATCGCGCAGGAATTGCGCACCGCGATGGACCACGCACTGGCCACCGTGGAATGGGTATCCGGATTCGAGTTCCCCGATCTCGAACTGGACCATGAGATGTTGGCGCTCACCGCTTCCGGTCGCTACGCGATCGAGAACGGGACCATCGCGCGCAGTCCCGGTCGGCCTTTTGCGGTGGCCGATTTCATGCAGCACGTCGTCGAGTCGCAAGTGCCGCATTCCACGGCGCTGCACGCGACGCTGGATGGCGGTCGCTACCTGACCGGACCGCTGGCCCGGTATTCGTTGAACTCGGGGGCCCTGTCACCGGTAGCGGCCCAGGCGGCCCGTCGGGCCGGAATGGCGGGTCAGTGCCGAAACCCGTTCCGCAGCATTATCGTTCGTGCTGTAGAGGTGGTCTACGCGATCGAGGAGGCGTTGCGGATCATCGACGAGTATGAGCGCCCGCCGCGGCCGTTCGTCGAAGTGGCGGCCCGCGCCGGAATCGGGCACGGGGTCAGCGAAGCACCCCGGGGCCTGCTCTACCACCGGTACCACATCACCGCGGACGGGCAGGTATCCGCGGCGACCATCATCCCGCCGACCTCGCAGAACCAGGCGGCTATCGAAGCCGACCTCAGCCGGGTGATCTCCGAGAACCTCGACCTGGAGGACGCTGCACTCACCGCGCTGTGTGAGAGGGTGATCCGCAACTACGACCCCTGCATCTCCTGCTCGACCCACTTCCTGACGCTGACGGTCCGGCGCACGTGAGCGCCCGAGTCGCCGTGATCGGCCTCGGAAATCGGTACCGGCGCGACGACGGGGTCGGCATCGCCGCCGCCCGGGCACTCGACGAATTGGCGCTGCCCGGCGTCGAAGTGGTGACCGGCATCGTGGATCCGCTGACACTGCTTGACTTTTGGTCGGGCGCGCGACTGGCCGTCATCGTCGACGCGGCGGTCACGCGCGTTCCGATGGCGGGCCGTATCCATTGCTGCAACCTCGATGACGTGCTCAGTTCCCCGAATCGGCTGAGCTCGCACCGCATCGATATCGGCGGCGCTTACGCGCTCGGCCACGCAATGGGTCGGGTACCGGAGGAGCTACAGATATTTGCCGTCGACGTCGCCGACACCGGTCATGGTCTCGGATTGAGCCAGCCGGTCGAGCGGGCCATCCCCGAGGTAGTCGCGCTGGCCGTCGCCGAAATCAGCCGTGTGACAGAGCTTTCGGCTTAGCTTTCCGGTCGGTTGAGGTGGTTGGTGAACCACCCACGTGCCAGCATCGCCACTTGCTCGAGGGTGCCGGGTTCCTCGAACAGATGGGTGGCGCCGGGCACCACGGCGATTTTGCACTCGGCAGGCATGGCCGCACGCGCTCGGCGGTTGAGTTCCAGGACCATCTCGTCGCGCCCACCGACGATCAACAGGGTGGGTGAGTGGACGTGGCGTAACGCCTCGCCCGCCAGGTCGGGCCGGCCGCCGCGAGACACGACAGCCGCCACCTTGACCCCGGGATTGGCGGCAGCGGCCAGCGCCGCGCCCGCGCCGGTACTCGCGCCGAAGTAGCCGACGGGCAGCGCCGCGGTGTCGGGCTGGGCGGCAAGCCAGCCGGTGATGTCGACGAGGCGGGAAGCCAGCAGCGGGATATCGAAGACGTTGGCGCGGTCACGTTCCTCATCCGGTGTCAGCAGGTCGAAAAGCACCGTCGCGAAACCCGCATCGTTGAGAACCCGCGCGACGTACTGGTTGCGGGGGCTGTGCCTGCTGCTCCCGCTGCCGTGCGCGAATACCACCACACCCTTGGGTTGCTGGGGAATGGTCAGATGACCCGCCACCGAAACCCGCCTGACGGCTACCACAATTTCCTCGTCACGCAGCGGTGGCTTCTTGAACTCGCTCATGAGTCGAGTGTCAATCGTTCTGCCGTAGCGCGACATGGCCACAAGTCACTTCGCTCAGCGACGAAGTTCCCCTCTTGGGCAGCGGCGGCGCCGGGGTCGTGAATGTCACGGTCGCGAGTCGGAGGTGCTGGCAAGTCGGTCGTTCGCCGCGTAACGCAAAAGCGCGGCGACACCGTCGGTGGGTGTGATCCGACCCTCCGCCCGAACCAGTTTCGCCCCCACGGCGATAGCGCTGAAGGGCAGCGCCTCGTCGGCCCGCGCAATGCGGCCTACCGGTTCGCCGAAGTCGGAGAGCACGTCAGCGTCGGGCGCCACTGCGGTCAGCGCTGCACCGGTGACGACGGTCGCGTCGCCCATCTCACCGACGATGAGCGTCTCGACATCGCCTTCGCGCAGCGCCGCACAGACCGCGGCGAGGCCGTCGGCCGCCAAACCTGAGCCACGGCCGATTTCGGCCTCGAGCCGCTCCGCGATGTCCGCCATCTCCAGGTCGTGGCGCCGAGCGAACTCCGGTGTGGTGAGCCGATATATCTCGGCGTAGTTGACGTCGCCACGGTGCCCTTCGGCGTGTAGTTGCGCCACCCGCTGCGTCACCCGCTTCGGGAGTTCGGCCATCACATCGGCTCGGGAACGCACCTCCCCGCTGAGGAACACCACTTCGGGGTCCGCTTCGTCGACCAGATGAATCAGGTGATCGGCGATTGCGCGGCAGTTCATCCGGATGGCTTCCTCGGTGGTGTGCTGCATGTCGCCGTAACCGTTCCAGCCAGCGGTCGCCGGCTTGTGCACCGGGTAGCCGCTGCCCTCAACAGTGGTCGAACTGGTGGTCCGCCGCTTGTACAGGGTCACATCCGCACCGGTGTGGTCGACCGCGGCGAATACGTATGTCGGTCGCCGCATTTCGTGCGCGATCAGTGGCAGCACGTACGGGTAGTCGGACAACCGGATGACAGTGGACTGGGGCGGGCTGATCAACTGCTCGTTGATCAGCACCTTGGCGCGGGTGACGATCACCGCACGGCCGCGTCGTCCCACCGCAGGCTGGTGGTGCAGGATCGCCTCCTCGAGCCTCTCGAGTACGCCCGTGCTGGCGCCCAGATCCTCGACCTGCCCGCGGATGTCGCGCCACTTGGCCTCGAGCTGGCCGGCCGCGTCGGCGGCATCGTGGGAGTCGTCGAAATAGACCGACGCAAACGGACCCGCTATTTTCGTCAGCCACCGCAGGTGTTCTGAGAGCATGAGATCCCCTTCTGTTAGTGCGGCTGAGCATGTGTTCGCCCGCAACGGTATGAAAGGCGAACCGGCGGTGGCAGAGTCGTAAGCCCTCCGATCGGGGTCTTAAGTCCCTGCCGTGACCGGCTCATAGAGTTCGGCGAGGCGATCTGTGCACTTGTCGATGACCACCTTGCGGCGAAGTTTCATGCTCGGTGTGAGGTCGCCCGCTTCGATCGACAGTTCGCGGTCCAGGATGGCGAACTTCTTGATCTGCTCCCAGCGATTCAGCTCCGAGTTCAGCGTGTCGATGTAACCCGCGATCAGCTCGCGGGTCTGCCCGTCGCGCGCGATCTCCGCCAAGGACCTACCGGACAGACCGTGCTTTTGGGCCCATTCCGTGATGGCTTCACCATCCAGGGTCACCAGTGCCACGCAGTACGGCTTGGCTTCCCCGATCACGATGAGTTCGCCGGCATAGGGGCAGAGGCCCTTGAATCGCACTTCGATCGCTGAGGGTGCCACGTATTTGCCCTGGGAGGTTTTGAACATGTCCTTCTTGCGGTCGGTGATCCGCAAGAATCCGTCGGGGTCGATCTCGCCGATGTCGCCGGTGTGAAACCAGCGCTCGTCGTCCAGTGCCTCGGCGGTCGCGTCCGGTAGATCGTGGTACGACGTCATCACGCCGGGCCCACGGAGCAGGATCTCGCCGTCCTCGGCGATCTTCACCTCCGTCGCCGGGAAAGGCCACCCGACAGTTCCGAACCGGTAAGCGTTGGGCCGGTTGATGAATGAGGCCGCCGCCGTCTCCGTCAGCCCGTAACCCTCGAGCACCACGATGCCGACGGCGTCGAACCACTGGGCGACGTTGCGGTCCAGTTTCGCGGCGGCGGAGACGAAGAATCGCACCCGTCCGCCGAAACGCTCGCGAATCGTGGAGAACACCAAGCGGTCCGCGACCCGGTAAGCCACCGAGGATGCCCAGGACGGTTTGCGGCCTGCTTGCCGGGTCTCGGAAACCTTCAAGCCGACCGTAATGGCCCAGTCGAAGATCCTCTTCTTCAACCCGCCCTGCTCACCGACCATATTGACGATGCGGGCATGCGCCTTTTCGAAGATGCGTGGCGCCGCGCCCATGACGGTGGGGCGCACGGCGGCGAGATTGTCGACGATCCGTTCGACCCTTCCGTCGATGGCGGTGGGAAATCCGATCTGCAGCGGCAGCGCCAGCCTGGGTGATGTCTGAGTGAGGCCAGATGACCAGGCCGGAAGGGACTTAAGTCACTCGCGTCCCGGATGCCGTCGTCGTAGCGTCGATAGACGGTATTCGGCTCGGAAAGCACGGATGAGCGCCATGAACACACCGCTAGCCTCACTGGAGAGGCCGGACCTCAGCAAGATCGAGCAGCGCGCCCCCTCGGTGGCGCACTTGTTCCGCAGCCGCGTCGCGGCGACCCCGCATGCCGAAGCTTTCCGGTACCCACGCGGCAGCGGCTGGGAGAGCGTGACATGGCAACAGGTCGGCGAGCGAGTGCAGAACATCGCGGCCGGACTGATCGCGTTGGGAATCGCCCCGGAAGATCGGGTCGCGCTCGCGTCCTCGACCCGCTATGAGTGGGTACTCGTCGATTTCGCGGTGATGTGTGCAGGAGCCGCGACGACCACCGTGTACCCGACGACGAATGCCACCGATGTCGCCTATATCGTCGCCAACTCGGGAAGCCGCGTGGTAGTCGCCGAAAACCAGGCGCAGGTCGACAAACTGCTCGAACATCGAAGTGCGCTACCCGCTGTGGCCAACGTCGTGATCATCGATGGCGACGGTGACGGCGACTGGGTCCTGACGCTGGACGAACTCGAGCGTCGGGGCCGGCAACTGCTCGCCCGGTCCCCCGACGTCGTCGACGCGCGGATCGCGGAGGTCGGACCGAACCGGCTGGCCAGCCTCATCTACACCTCCGGGACGACCGGACGGCCGAAAGGCGTCCGGTTGACACACGAGGCCTGGACCTACACCGCCGCGGCCATCGACGCGCTGAATGTGCTTGGCCCTGAGGATCTCAACTTCCTGTGGCTGCCGCTGGCCCACTCTTTCGGCAAGGTGATGCTTGCCCAGATGGTCTTGACCTGCAGGCCGCCCTCGGGGGCGATGCCGGCGGGTAACGCCATCTGGAAATCCTGCGCCATCACCGGCGCGTTGCCGGCCAGCATCGCCACCTCCGCGGCACTGGCCATTTGCGGCGCGGCGACCGCCGGCGCGGCCGTCTGGCTTGGCGGAGCTGCTGCCGCGGCCGAGGGGCTGTCGGGGCAGCAGGGAATGGTGTGCGTGGTGTCCTGGGCATAGATCATCCCACCGGCGAGCACCAGCGAGGCCGCGATGGCCAGCCAGCGGCCCCAGCCCTTCGCTTCGGCGTCTTTGCCCACCCACAGCACTCTAGTGTCGTGTGGGGCCTGTGTGGCAGTCTTCGCGCGGGTTGTCTGCAGTTTTCTCGTTCAGTTCCGCCCGGGCAGCTTCATCACCGTGCGCACGATGGGCAGCAGCGACTTCTGCCACAGGGTTGACGGAAGGCCGAAGGGTGGATCGAGATTGAACACCCGCGCAGTGGCGATCGTCTGCGACTCGGTGTACTTCAACAGGCCCTCGGGACCGTGGCGCCGGCCGACACCCGACTGGCCCATCCCGCCCATGGGTGCGCTGAGGCTGCCCCAGGCAAAGGCATAACCCTCGTCGACGTTCACCGTTCCCGAACGCAACCGGGCGGCGATCTGCTGGCCTTCGGCCGGCGTGCGCGCCCACACGCTCGCGTTGAGGCCGTATTCGGTGTCGTTGGCCTTCTCCACGGCCTCATCGACGTCTGCGACCGGGTAGATCGAAACCAGCGGTCCGAAGGTCTCGTTGGCCGCGCACTCCATCTCCGGCGTCACGTCGGTGAGCACGGTCGGCTCGTAGAACAGGGGACCGACGTCGGGCCGAGCCTTGCCGCCGGCGATCACCTTGGCGAGGTCTCGATACCGCCGGATGATGTCGATGCGCTCGGTGACGGGCCGCCTGGCCCATTCGAACTGCGCCGCACGTGCCTGGGCGAAGGCGGCGGCGACATCGTCGGCCGTGGCAACCGGGATCGTGGTCAGTGGTTTGCCGGTGAAGACCTCGTCGATCGTCTTGGTTGGACGTGCGTCGATGTCCTTGATCGCGGCAAGCTGACGCAAGCGGTCGAAAACCTCGGCTGACGGTGCAGGCATATCGCTACCCTCCAAAGAACACGCGCATCTGTGACCTCAGCCTATCGGTCTGGACAGCGGGAGTGTTCTGCGTCAGTGGCCCGGCGTTCTGCTTTCAGGCGCGGCCACCGGAAAGCCGTTGTGCGACTTCTCCATACCGCTCGAATCGGTCGGGGTCGCTCAGGGCGTTGTAGAGGACGAGTCGGGTGGCGGTGCCTTCGTACTTGTCGACGAGGGCGTGCGCCAACCCGTCCCAGGTCGACTCGGTGGCAAATACCGTGAGGTGGTCATCGGTGATCTGGGCTGCCATCCCCTTGAAGTCGCCGGCCTTCTGCTTTTCCCGGATCCGGGCCGTGGTGCCCTCGAACCCGGCCTCGTCCAGGATGAAGGAGTAGTTGGGCGTGCTTGCGTAGAAGCTGATGCTCGCTCGCGCCATTTCACGCTCCCGGTCGCGCTCTTCGTCGGTGTCGCCGACGATCGTCATGACCGGCACGATCACCGAAACCTCGGATGTGTCGCGTCCTGCCTTGCGGGCCCCCGCGGCGACGTTGGGTGTGACGTGGCGGCTGAGATAGCCGGGTTCGCCGAGCGGATGGACGTGTACCCCGTCGGCCACTTCGCCCGCCATCCGCAGCATCCAGGGATTGACTGCAGCGACGTCGACCTTGGGATCGGGGGCGTCGATGGGGCCGGCGCTCCACTGCGGCGTGATGAAGTCGAGGTCGTAGAACTCGCCATGATGATCGAGTTTTCCGGTGCGGAACGCGCTGAAGCAGGCTTTGACGGCGCGCACATAGTCGCGCAGGCGGGGCCCCGGTCGTTCGAATGCCATCCCGTATCGCCGGACCACGTGCGTGCGAACCTGGGTGCCGAGACCGAGACGGAAGTTGCCGTTGGTCGCTTCCTGCAGTTCCCATGCTGTTGCCGCGGTAACGAACGGGCTGCGCGGAAACGCAACGGCGACGCCGGTCGACAACTCGAGGCCGGGAGCCGCCTGGGAGGCCACGGCGGCGTTCAGATAGGCGGTGCGGCCGGTTTCGGTGAACAGCAGGCCGGAGAAGCCGGCGGCCTCGGTACGTCTGGCGGTATCGCCGATCTGCGTTAACGGTAGCGGGAAGCAGACCGTGGTTTTGCCGATCGCGGGCAGCAGCGACTGTACGTTCTGCGGCTTGAGCAGCTTGGCGGTGACGCGCACGTAGTAGTTCGCGTTCGCCATCAGGTCGACGATTTCCTCCTGGGCCGCCCACCGTGCTTTGCCGGCTTCGGCCTGCAGAAGGTCCATCAGGAAGTCGCGGTTCTCGATCACCATAGTCATCGCGTCGACCTGCACGGGTCGAACGCTACCTCCGCCGGTGCCCGCTGTTACACCGCACCGAAAAATGCCCGGCCAACCGCACCGGGCAGGCACGTGACGATGCGTCACAGCCGCGGTGTCGAAGGCTCCCAAAACGGCTGATCGTCAGTGAATTTGAGCGCAAGAATTCCGCAAGAACTTCGTGAACTTGTGGCAAGCGTTGGTGCGCATCGTATGTGGTGTCCGATGGTTGCGGATCTTGGGATCGGTAGCGGGCCATCCGACGCGCAATTGACCGGACTGGCCCGGTCCTGAGTACTCGGAGGTGGACACCGATGACGCGCCCGGAAACCCAGCCGGCCCGAGCTGAATATCGCCGCTCCGTCTGGCCCCGAATCAAAGGTTGCTGGTGCTATGTTGACGTCGCTGTCGGTTCTGCCCATGATTTGTTCCCGCTCGGCGGTTAGGAGTACGAGTGAGTGCCAACCCATTCGACGACGACAATGGTCGCTTCTTCGTACTCGTCAACGACGAGGAGCAGCACAGCCTTTGGCCGGAATTCGCCGACGTGCCGGCCGGCTGGCGCGTGGTGTACGGCCTCTCGGACCGGGCCGCGTGTCTGGAATACATCGAGCAGAACTGGCCCGATATACGACCGAAAAGCTTGCGCGACAGATTGGCGCAGGACGCGGGCCGCTGAGTTCCCTGCCGTCTGAGATCCGGCGGCGCCATGACAACACTTGAGGGCGAACTACAGCGCAACGACTCCGACGGACCCCGGGTCGAGCAGGTTCTGACCGACATCTTTGCCCAGGTGCTGGGCGTGGAGCGGGTGGGTGTCGACGAGTCGTTCTTCGATCTCGGCGGTGATTCGCTGTCGGCGATGCGGGTCATCGTCGCCATCAACGCCGCCCTGAACGCCGATCTGCGGGTGGGTGCGCTGTTCGACGCGCCGACGATAGCTCAACTGGCGTCGCGCATCGCGGGCGATTCGGGACGACTCAAACCCTTGCGTGCCGTTGCGCGGCCCGCCGTGGTGCCCCTGTCGTATGCGCAGAGTCGATTGTGGTTCATCGACCAGTTGCAGGGCGCGTCACCGGTATACAACAGGGCCGTCGCGTTGCGGCTGCGCGGACAACTCGACGAACGGGCGCTGGGCATCGGTCTGACCGATGTGGTTCGCCGCCACGAAGCCCTGCGCACGGTTTTTCCCGCTGTCGACGGCATACCCCGACAGGTCGTGATCCCGGCCGCGCGCGCCGACTTCGGCTGGCAGGTGGTGGACGCGACTGGCTGGCCGGCCGAGCGGCTGGATGACGCCATCAGGGAGACGGCACGTCACCCATTCAGTCTTTCCAGTGGAATACCGCTGTGGGCAAGACTTTTCCGGCTCAACGAGCAGGACCACGTAGTGGTAGTGGTGGTCCACCACATCGCCGGGGACGGCTGGTCGATCAGTGTGCTGGCCGGCGACCTGATCGCGGCGTACCTCAGGCGGTGCGCCGGGCAGATCCCTGAGTGGACCGAATTGCCGGTCCAGTACATCGATTACACCTTGTGGCAGCGGGACAATCTCGGTGATCTGACCGATCGGGAGAGCCCGCTGGCCGCTCAAGTGGCCTACTGGGAAGAGGCCCTGGCGGGGATGCCGCAGCGGCTGGAACTACCCACCGACCGGCCCTATCCGCCTGTCGCGGACCACCGGGGCGAGCAGGTCCGCGTGGACTGGCCGGCCCTGTTGCAGCAGCAGATACACGAGCTCGCCCGCGAGCACAACGCCACCAGCTTCATGGTCGTGCAGGCGGCCCTCGCCGTGCTGCTATCCCAACTGAGCTCCAGTTCCGATGTGGCGGTGGGATTTCCGATCGCCGGCCGCGGCGACCCCGCGCTCGACGCCCTGGTCGGCTTCTTCGTCAACACCCTGGTGCTGCGGGTCAATCTGGACGGCGACCCGACGTTCGCGGAGTTGCTCGCCCAGGTGCGAAAGCGCAGTTTGGCCGCCTACGAGCACCAAGACGTGCCGTTCGAGGTGCTGGTCGATCGGCTCAACCCGCCGCGCTCGCGAACCCATCACCCGTTGATCCAGGTGATTCTGAACTGGCAGAACAACGACCCTACCGTCGGTCTCGTCGCGGGTGAGCTGCAGATCACCCCGATACCGGTCGACACCCACACCGCCCGAATGGATCTGGCGTTCTCCCTGATCGACCGGGTCGCGGAGAGTGGCGAACTCGACGGCATCGGAGGATGCGTGGAGTACCGCACCGATGTGTTCGAGGCGACCACGATCGAGTCGCTGATCGCACGGCTGCAAACCGTGCTGGCGGCCGTCACCACCCACCCGGGCCGGCGCTTGTCGACGCTGGACCTGTTGGCCGACGGCGAGCATGCCCGGTTGGCCAACTGGGGGAACCAGGCGACACTGACCCGGCCGCTGCTGCACGCGCAGTCGATTCCAGCGGCGTGGGCCGCCCAGGTCGCTCGCACACCCGGGGCCGTCGCGATCACCTACCGTGGCCGGTCGTGGACCTATCGCGAGGTCGACGAGGCCTCGAACGGCCTGGCGCACTTGCTATCCGAATGTGGGGCGGGGCCGGGCGCGGTCGTGGCGCTGCTGACGGAACGTTCGGCCGACGCCGTGATGGCGATCCTGGCGGTACTCAAAATTGGCGCCGCCTACCTGCCGCTGGATCCCGGGCTGCCCCGCGCGCGGCTGGAATTCATGCTTGACGACGCTGCACCCTGCGCAGCCGTCACCAGCACCGGCCTCGCCGCCATGCTGAGCAGACGTGAACTGCCGACGATCGATCTGAGCGACCTGGATTTCGATGACCTGCAACCGCGGTCACCCACGCATTGGTCCGGGCCGGCTCCCGGGGACATCGCCTACTTGATCTACACCTCGGGCACCACCGGGGTTCCCAAAGGTGTTGCCATCACGCATCACAACGTCACCCGGCTGATGGTTCCGCTGGACGCCTATCTGGAACTGGCGCCGGGGCCGGCGTGGACGCAGTGCCACTCGCTGGTTTTCGACTTCTCGGTATGGGAGATTTGGGGTGCACTGCTGCACGGGGGGCGGCTCGTGGTCGTGCCCGACGACGTGGTGCGCTCTCCCGGCGACTTGCACGCTCTGCTGGTCGCCGAACAGGTCAGCGTCCTCAGCCAAACCCCTTCGGCGTTTTATGCCCTGGCGGCCGTCGACGGGCTGCACCGCGATCCCGGACAGCGGCTCGCGTTGCAGGCTGTGGTGTTCGGCGGGGAGGCGCTGCAGCCCCAGCGTCTGGCCACATGGTCGCACCACCACCCGGAACTGCCGCGGCTGCTGAACCTCTACGGGATCACCGAGACGACCGTGCACGTCTCGGTGTGCGAGATCGCCGAACCCGACACCGACGCCATCACCAGCCCGATCGGGGTGCCGTTGCCCGACATTGCCTTGTTTGTGCTGGATCGGTGGCTGCGTCCCGTGGCGGTCGGGGTGGCGGGTGAGTTGTACGTCGCCGGGCACGGCGTCGGCGTCGGATATGTGGGTCGGCCGGGATTGACGGGTTCGCGATTCGTGGCGTGTCCGTTCGCTGGCGTGGGAGCGCCAGGAATACGTATGTACCGCACCGGGGATCTCGTGCGGTGGGGTACTGATGGCCGGCTGGTGTATGTCGGGCGTGCTGACGAGCAGGTCAAGATCCGGGGTTACCGCATCGAGTGTGGTGAGATCACCGCGGCGTTGGCCGAGGTCGACGGCGTGGAGCAGGCCGTGGTGACGGTCCGGGAGGACCGCCCCGGCGACAAACGTCTGGTGGCTTACGTCACCGAGTCGGCTGCTGGGGGTTTGGATCCGCTGCGGGTACGCGCGGCCGTGGCGGAGCGCCTGCCGTCCTACATGGTGCCGGCCGCGGTGATCGCTCTGAAGACGCTGCCGCTGACCATCAACGGCAAACTCGACACCAAGGCACTACCGGCGCCGACGTACACCGACGACGACCACTACCGGGCTCCGGCCACGCCCATCGAAGAGATCGTCGCCGGCATCTACGCCCATGTACTCGGCCTCGAGCGGGTCGGTGTCGACGAGTCGTTCTTCGACCTGGGCGGCGATTCGCTGTTGGCCATGCGAGTGGTCGCGGCGATCAACAGCGCCCTGGACGCCGGCCTGGCGGTCCGCACTCTTTTCGACGCGCCCTCGATTGCCCAGTTGGCTCCGCGGATCGGCGTGGGCGGCAACCGCTTGAGCCCGCTCGCCGCTGTACCGCGGCCCGCCGCAATTCCGTTGTCGTTCGCCCAGAACCGGCTGTGGATCATCGATCAATTCCAGGGGCCGTCCGCGGTTTACAACATCCCTGCCGCCTTGCGGTTGCGGGGGCCGCTGGACGTCGATGCGCTGGGCATGGCGATGAGCGACGTGGTAGGCCGCCACGAGAGTCTCCGCACGGTGATCACCTCGATCCAGGGAGTGCCCGGTCAGACGATCGTTGCGCCGCGGCAGGCGGATTTCGGCTGGCAAGTCGTTGATGCGGCCGCGTGGCCGGCGGACCGGCTCACCGCGGCAGTCGCTGCGACGGCACGCCACCACTTCGACCTGGCGACCGAAATCCCAATACGTGCAATGCTTTTCACGCTGTCAGATCAGGAACACATCCTGGTGGTGGTGGTGCACCACATCGCCGGCGACGGCTGGTCGATCGGCGTCCTGGCCGCGGACCTGAGTGTGGCCTATGCGGCACGCTGCGCCGGCCGGGCTCCGGGGTGGGCCGAGCTGCCATTCCAGTACGCCGATTACACGCTCTGGCAGCGCGAGACGCTCGGTGATCTGGCCGATCCGGTCAGCCTGCTGGCGGGGCAGCTGCGGTACTGGGAGGAGGCACTGTCGGGCCTGGCGCCGCGGCTGGAGTTGCCCACGGACCGGCCTTATCCGCTGGTGGCCGAACAACGCGGGGGCCAGGTGGTCCTGGAATGGCCTGCTCCGCTGGCGCGGCGGGTTCGCGATGTCGCCGGAGCCCACGGTGCGACCAGTTTCATGGTGGTTCAGGCCGCGTTGGCCGTGCTGCTGTCCAAACTCAGCGGCAGTCGCGATGTGGCGGTAGGGTTTCCGGTCGCGGGTCGCGGTGATCCGGCCCTGGACCCCATGGTGGGATTCTTTGTCAATACCCTGGTGCTGCGGGTCGACCTCTGCGGCAATCCGACTTTCGCTGATCTGCTCGCCCAGGTGCGCGAGCGCAGCCTGGCCGCCTACGAACACCAGGACGTGCCGTTCGAGGTGCTCGTCGAACGCCTCAATCCGGTCCGCTCACTGACTCATCACCCTCTCATCCAGGTCATCCTGGCCTGGCAGAACAACATCGACCTCAACCTCGCTCTGGGCGGTCTCGATCTGACGCCGGTTCCGGTCGACACCCACACCGCTCGAATGGATTTGATGTTCTCGCTGGCCGAGCGGTTCACCGACGACGGTGAGCTGACCGGAATCGGCGGCACAGTCCAGTTCCGCACCGACGTGTTCGATGCCGACAGCATCAAGGCGCTCGTCGGATGGTTCGAGGCCGTCGTGACCGCGGCCACGACCTACCCGAAGCGACCGTTGTCGTCGGTAAACCTGGTCGCAGCCGGCGAGCAGGCCCAATTGAACCGCTGGGGAAACCGCGCGGTGCTCACCCAGCCGGCGCCGCCCGCCATGTCGATCCCGGAGGCGTGGGCAGCGCAGGTGGCGCGTACCCCCGCGGCCGTGGCGGTGACGTGCGGGCAGCGCTCATGGACCTACCGCGAACTCGACAGGGCATCGAATCGATTGGCGCACAGGCTTTCCCGGTGCGGTGCTCATCCGGGGGCGGTGGTGGCGTTGGTGTTCTGCCGCTCGGCCGACGCCATTGTCGCGATGCTGGCAGTGCTCAAAGCCGGTGCCGCGTACCTGCCGATCGACCCGGCGTTGCCGCCGGCGCGGATCAATTTCATGCTTACCGACGCCGCGCCGGTGGCGGTGCTGACCACCGGCGATCTGGTCGATCGGCTCGAGGTGCACGGTGTGCCCGTCATCGATGGTGCCGCCCCGGACATCCACGCCTGTCCGGTCACGCCGCGACCGATGCCGGCTCCCGACCATCTGGCCTACCTGATCTATACCTCGGGCACCACCGGAGTGCCCAAAGGCGTTGCGATCAGCCATCACAACGTCACGCAACTGCTGCGGGTGACAGGTTTCTTCAGCGGGCACAATGACGCTGCGCCGATCAGCTTCGCCGCCACACAGTGGCATTCGTACTCCTTCGACGTCTCGGTATGGGAGATCTGGGGCACGCTGCTGCACGGTGGACGGTTGGTGATCGTGCCCGAGGACGTGGCCGCCTCGCCCGCCGACTTTCACCACCTGCTCAGGGCCGAGCGCATCGATGTGCTCACCCAAACCCCCTCCGCGGTGGGCACGCTGGACATTGCCGGGCTCGAATCGACCGCATTGGTGGTGGGCGGCGAGGCGTGCCCGCCCGAGCTCGTGGACCGATGGGCGCCTGGCCGGGTCGTCATCAACGCCTACGGTCCCACCGAGACCACGGTCTATGCGGCGATGAGCGCGCCGCTTCGGCCGAATTCGGGTCCCACGCCGATCGGGTCGCCGGTGTCCGGCGCAACGCTGTTCGTGCTGGACAAATGGCTGCGTCCGGTGCCTGCCGGCGTGGTCGGCGAGCTCTACGTCGCGGGTCGGGGAGTCGGCGCCGGGTACTGGCGTCGGGCCGGGCTGACCGCCGCCCGGTTCGTGGCGTGCCCCTTCGGCGCACCGGGGGCGCGGATGTATCGCACCGGCGACCTCGTCCGCTGGCGGCGCGACGGACAGCTCGATTACCTCGGTCGCGCCGACGAGCAGGTCAAGATCCGCGGCTACCGCATCGAATTGGGCGAAGTGCAGGTCCAGCTCGCCGCCATCGACGGTGTCGATCAGGCGGTGGTGGTAGTGCGCGAGGATCGCCCCGGGGACAAACGCCTGGTGGGCTACCTCACCGGGTCGCCCGACCTGGCGCGGGTCCATGACGCACTGTCGCAGCGCTTGCCGTCCTACATGGTGCCCGCCGCCCTGGTGCCGTTGAATGCGTTGCCGCTCACGGTCAACGGAAAACTCGACACCCGCGCCCTGCCGGCGCCGGAATATCAGCAGGCCGACCGCTACCGGGCGCCGGACGGCGCCGTCGAGGAGATCCTGGCCGTCATCTACGCAGAAGTCCTCGGGCTCGATCGCGTCGGCGCCGAAGACCCGTTCTTCGATCTGGGCGGTGACAGCATCCTGGCGATGCAGGTGGTGTCACGGGCGCGGTCGGCCGGCGTGCTGTGCACACCGCGGGATCTTTTCGTCGAGCAGACCGTGTCCGGTGTCGCACGGGTCGCCGGTTTCGTCGATCCGGCAGCCGATGTCGTCGATGAGGGTATCGGACCGGTGCTGCTCACTCCGATCATGCGCTGGTTGGTCGACCAGGGCAGTTCGGCGGATCAGTTCAACCAGACGATGGTGTTTCAGGCACCGGCCGGCGTCACCGCAGCCGACGTCGAGGCACTGCTACAGGCCCTGCTCGACCGGCACGCCATGCTCCGGCTGCAGGGCCACGGGCAGGAGTGGCAGGTGCCCGGGCCGGGATCGGTGACCGCCGGCAGCTGCCTGCAGCCGGTGGCCGAGCTGACGCCGAAGGCATTGGCGGAAGCCAGATCTCGACTGAATCCCGCGGACGGCCGGGTGCTGTCCGGCCTGTGGTGCGCCGCGGTCGGCCAGTTGGCGCTGGTCATCCACCACCTGGCCGTCGACGGCGTGTCATGGCGAATCCTGCTGGAAGACCTCAACACCGCATGGGGCCAGCGGCGGGCCGGACGTGAAGTGGCACTGCTTCCCGGGGGCACCTCGTTTGCGCGGTGGGCGGCGCTGCTGCACGAGCACGCCCGGGACGACTCGGTCGCAGAGACCGCCGACGCCTGGCGGCAACTGCTGGCCGTTCCCGCCGTGCTGCCGCGCGTGCGCCCCGGCGCGGACACGCTGTGCACCGCCGGCCACCTCTCGGTGTCGATGGACACCGAGACCACCCGGCTGCTGCTGGGCGCCGTCCCCGCGGCGTTTCACGTAGGCGTGCAGGACATTCTGCTGATCGCGTTCGCAGTGGCGTGGGCCGAGTACCTCGGAGCACACGGTAGGCCGATCGTCGTCGGCGTCGAGGGGCACGGCCGCCATGACGACATCGCGCCGGCGGTGGACCTGTCACGCACGGTCGGTTGGTTCACCACCAGATACCCGGTGGCCATGACGGTGAACGCCGTCGACTGGCAGCAAATGACGGCCGGTGGTGCGGCTCTGGGAACCGTCGTCAAGTCCGTCAAAGAACAACTGCGCAGCCTGCCCCATCCGCTGACATACGGTCGGCTGCGCCACCTCGACCCTGATGCCGGGCTTTCCGGCCCGGAGCCGGCCATCGGTTTCAACTACCTCGGCCGGCTGGGCGCCTCCGCGCAGTCCGTCGCCCACGGGTGGTGTCTCGGCCCGCGGCCGGCCGACAGCAACGCCGGACTGCCGATGACGTTGCCCCACACCGTGGAGGTCAACGCCGTCACGGTCGACACCGCAGCAGGCCCACAGCTGCACGCGAACTGGATGTGGGCACCGTCAGCCCTCGACGAAGCTCAGGTGAAACAGCTGAGCGGCTTGTGGTTTGACGCGCTGGCCGCCGTCTGCGCGCATGTGCGGGACGGCGGGGGCGGACTGACTCCGTCGGACATCCTGCCCGCCCGGTTGGACCAGCAGCAGATCGACGAATTGCAACAGCGCGGGGCCGTCGCCGATGTGCTGCCGCTGACCCCGATGCAGCAAGGGCTGTTGTTCCACGCCAGCACCACCGGCGGCGATTTCTACGCGGTGCAACTGGATTTCGCGGTGGCCGGTGCGCTTGAGCCGGAGCGGCTGCGCGATGCGGTGCAGACCGTCGTCACCCGGCACCCACAGTTGGCGGCACGTTTCGACGAGCACGAGCCGGTGCAGGTCATCCCCGCCGACCCCGTGTTGCCATGGCAGTACCGGGCGGTCGAGTCCGCCGACCAGGTCGAGCAGCTGTGCGCCGAGGAGCGTGCCGCCGTGTGCGATCTGACCAATCCGCCGGCGTTCCGGGCCATGTTGATCCGGACCGGTGCAGACCAGCACCGGTTTGTGCTGACCAATCACCACATTGTCGTCGACGGCTGGTCCATGCCGATCCTGTTGCGGGAGATCTTCGCCGCGTACCACGGTCAGCGACTGCCCGCGGTCGGTGCGTACCGCAACTTCGTGACCTGGCTGGCCGGCCGGGACCGACTGGCCGCCCAGGCAGCCTGGGGCAAGGTGATGGACGGGTTCGGTGCGCCGACGCTGGTCGGCCCGCCGGGCCGCTCGGGTCTGGGGCCCCGGCGCGCGACCTTGGTGCGGCTCTCCGCGGCGACCACGCAGGCCCTGCACGACACGGCGCGGGCTAGCCATACCACCGTCAATATCGTTCTGCAGGCTGTCTTCTCGCAGCTGTTGATGCGCCTGACCGGGCAGCGTGATGTCGCGTTCGGCGCCACCGTCTCGGGGCGGCCGGCCGAGCTGCCCGGCGCGGATTCGATGGTGGGACTGTTCATCAACACGGTGCCGGTGCGCGCGACCATCGCGGCAGGTACCACCACCGCGGATCTGCTCGCCCAGCTGCACAGTGCGCACAACGACACTCTCGATCACCAGCATCTGGCGCTCAGCGACATCCACCGAATCACCGGACACGACATCCTCTTTGACACGCTGTTCGTGTATCAGAACTTTCCGATCGATGCCGCCGCGCTGACAACCGGGTTGGCCATTTCGGAGATGTCGCGGCACGACTACAACCACTATCCGCTGACGATCCAAGCCCTGCCGGGGTCCGAACTGGGACTCCGGGTCGAATTCGACACCGACGTGTTCGACACCGACGACATCGACGAACTGATCCGGGGCTTCGAACGTTTGTCGGTTTCGATGAGCGCCGAGCCGGGCCGCCGGTTGTCATCGGTCGACGTCCTCGATGCCGGTCAGCAGGCCCGGCTCGCCCGATGGGGTAACCGCGAGGTGCTGAGTCGCTCAGCGCCGGCGACGGTCACGATCACCGGCTTGTGGGCGGAACAGGTGGGCTGCCGGCCGGATGCGGTGGCGCTGCGTTTCCAGGGTGACTCGATGACCTATCGAGAAGTCGACGACGCCGCCAGTCGGGTCGCGCAGCTGCTCGCCGGTCACGGTGCCGGACCGGGAACGTATGTGGCCCTGCTTTTTCCGCGTTCGTTTCAGGCCGTCACGGCGATCATCGGAGTGCTCAAGACCGGCGCGGCCTATCTGCCGATCGACCCGTCGCTGCCGGCGGCCCGGATCGCGTTCATGCTCGGGGATGCCGAACCGGTCGCCGCGCTGACCACCGCAGCACTGGCGGACCGGATCGCCGGACACGACGTGCCCGTCCTCGATATCAACGACTGTCCGGCGCCCGGCGCCCGGTGGCAAAACCCGCAGCCCGTGCCGACGCCGGACGACATCGCCTATCTCATCTACACCTCGGGAACCACCGGTGTCCCGAAAGGTGTTGCTGTGACGCACCACAACGTCACGGAGCTACTCGGATCGGTCGCCGCGAACGTCGAGGGCCAGGTGTGGTCGCAGTGGCATTCGCTTGCCTTCGACGTCTCGGTGTGCGAGATGTTCGGTGCCTTGCTCTCGGGTGGCCGTCTGGTGGTGGTGCCGGAGTCGATGACACGGGCGCCCGAAGAATTCCACGCGCTGTTGGTCGCCGAGCGGGTCACCGTGCTGAGCCAGACGCCGTCGGCCTTCTACGCGCTGCAGACCGCTGACGGACTGTCCACGCCATCCGGTCGGCGGCTGCAACTCGAAACGGTGCTCTTCGCCGGGGAAGCTCTGGAGCCCCGACGTCTTCAGGCATGGCTGCGCAGCCACCCGGATTCTCCGCGCCTGCTGAACCTGTACGGCACGACCGAGACCACCGTGCACGCCTCGCTGCGGGAGATCGTCGCCGCCGATGTCGACGCCGACTGCAGCCCGATCGGGGTGCCCCTGAGTCATCTCGGCTTCTTCGTGCTGGACAACTGGTTACGACCGGCGCCCCCGGGAGTGGTGGGGGAGTTGTATGTGGCCGGCAGCGCGGTGGGACTGGGGTATTGGCGCCGGGCGCCATTGACCGCGTCGCGGTTTGTGGCGTGCCCATTCGGGCGTCCCGGCGAACGCATGTACCGCACCGGGGACCTGGTTTCGTGGGGGCGTGACGGTCAACTGCGCTACGCCGGACGTGCGGACGAACAGGTCAAGCTCCGCGGCTACCGCATCGAACTCGGTGAGATACAGGCTGCCCTGCTGGGCTTGCCGCACGTCGACCAGGCTGTCGTCACCGTGCACGACAACGTGTCCGGAGGCAGCCACCTTGTCGCCTACATCACCCTGGCGCACGACATCGCAGCCGAACGGGATCCTGCGCGCGAGGCGGACATCGTCGAACAGTGGCAACACCTTTACGACGACCTGTACAGTCCCGCGGACGGTGCGGCCGAGTTCGGCATGGACTTCCGGGGCTGGAACAGCAGCTACACCGGCGCCCCCATCCCCGTCGACCAGATGCAGGAGTGGCGTTCGGCCACCGTGGCCCGGATTCTGGCCCTGCGGCCGCGCCACGTGCTGGAGATCGGTGCGGGCTCGGGACTGCTGTTGGCGCCGATCGCTCCGCACTGTGCGGAGTACGTCGCCACCGACATGTCCGAGGTCGCGATCGGCAACCTGGCGGATTCGCTGTACCAGATCCCGTGGCGTGACCGCGTCCGCCTGCTGGCCCAGCCGGCCCATGTGCGGGCGGGGTTGCCGCACAACCACTTCGACACCATCATCCTCAACTCGATCGTCCAGTACTTCCCCAACGTGGGATACCTGTCGCAGGTCATCGAGAACGCCATGGACTTACTGGCACCGGGCGGCGCGTTGTTCATCGGCGACGTCCGCAACCACACGCTGCAGAACGCGTTCTACACCTCGGTTGCGCTCGCCCAACCCATCTCCGATACCGAGGAGATCCGCAGACGGGTCCGCCGTGCCTTCACGAGTGAATCCGAATTGCTCTTGGCACCAGAGTTCTTCACTGCCTGGGCGGCGGAGCGGACCTCGGTGGCCGGGCTGGATATCCAAGTCAAACGCGGCTCGGCGGACAACGAACTCCACCGGTACCGCTACGACGTCGTCGTCCACAAGTCGCCGGCACCGGTGCGGTCACTGCGGGACGCGCCCGTGTGGTCGTGGAGTGGCCACACGCAGCTACGCGCCCGGCTGCGGTCCGAGCGCCCAACCGCAGTGCGCGTCAACGGCATCCCGCGCGCCGGACTGATCGCCGACGTCCTTTCCGAGCAGGCCCTCGTCGCCGGGATGTCGCCGGGGGACATCCAGGTTCCCGCCGAATGCGTCAGCCCCGAACAGCTGCACCGCCTGGGAGCCGACGCCGGATACCGCGTCGCGGTCACCTGGGGTGCGCAACCCGGCACCGTGGACGCCGTGTTCCTGACTGACGCAGCACCGCTGACCGATGTGTACCTGCCATCCAACGGGATTCGTCATGGCGCCGCCCACGCCAACGAACCGCACACCAGCGCCACCATCAGTACGGTGCGCCAGCAGCTGGGCGCACAACTGCCCGGCTACATGGTGCCGGCGCACATCGTGGTGCTCGACGAGTTCCCACTCACGTCCTCCGGCAAGCTGGACCGAAAGTCCCTGCCGGAGCCGGAATACCACGATACGCAGCGCTACCGGGCCCCGGCCGGCGCGATCGAAGAGGTGCTGGCCGGCATCTACGCGCAGGTGCTGGGATTGGCGCGGGTCGGGGCGGACGAATCGTTCTTCGAGCTGGGTGGGGACAGCATCCTGTCGATGCAGGTGGTGGCGCAGGCCCGCGCCGTTGGGGTGATCTGCAAGCCGCGCGACATCTTCGTCGAGCAGACGGTGGCGGGGGTGGCCCGGGTGGCCACGATCGCCGACGGTGCCGGCGGCGCGGCGGACGACGGAACCGGACCGGTTCCCGCCACCCCGATCATGTGGTGGTGGCGCGGCCTTGGCGGCTGCATCGACCAGTTCAGTCAGGCGATGGTGTTACAGGCTCCCGATGGTGCCACCCGGGACGACATCGCTGTGGTGCTACAGGCCTTACTGGACCGGCACCCTATGCTGCGGCTGCGGGTCGACGAGGTTTCCGGGCAGTGGTCGCCGACGGTTTCCGAACCAGGTTCGGTGGATGCATCGAGTTGTCTTGAGGCGGTGGACGATTGGTCCGATGAGGCGCTGATCGCGGCGCGCTCGCGGTTGCAGCCGGCCACGGGCACGATGGTGAGTGCCCTGTGGGTCGCCGGCGCGGGCCGGCTGGTGTTGATCATTCACCACCTCGCCGTGGACGGCGTGTCGTGGCGAATCCTGCTGGGCGACCTCATTACCGCGTGGACTCAGCACCGCAGCGGGCGGCGGGTGGAGTTGCCGGCGGAGTCGACGTCGTTCCGGCGGTGGGCTCACCTGCTGGGTGAGTACGCGAGACGACCCGATGTGGTCGGCCAGGCGGACACCTGGCGGCGGGTACTCGCCGTTCCAGCGGCGTTGCCGCCGGCCCGACCGGACGTGGACACCGTTGCCACCGCCGGTCGCCTGTCGGTGTCGCTGGATGCCGAGCACACCCGCATGCTGCTTGGAGCGGTGCCGGCAGCGTTTCATGCCGGCGTACAAGACATCCTGTTGATCGCATTCGGTCTGGCGTGGGCTCAATTCTCCGGTACCGCGGGCACCGCGGTCGGTCTCGACGTCGAGGGACACGGGCGCCACGAGGACATCGCCACGGATGTCGACCTGTCCCGCACCGTCGGGTGGTTCACCGCCAAGTATCCGGTCGCACTGGTGCTGGACGCGCTCGACTGGGCGCAGGTGATCCGCGGCGACGCCGCCCTGGGCGCGGTGATCAAGGACGCCAAGGAACAGCTGCGGGCCCTGCCGCATCCGCTGACCTTCGGTGTGCTGCGTTATCTGAACGACGATGTCGACCTCGTCGGCCCCGACCCGGCCATCTTGTTCAACTACATTGGCCGTCAGGGGGTTTCGTCGAACCAGTTGCCGGCAGCCGGGTGGCGGCCGGAGCGGCGCGGTGTGCCGGTGCACGCCGTCTCCATACCGCTGACCCACACGGTGCAGGTCAACGCCGGCACCCTCGAGACCGTGGTCGGCCCGCAGCTGCAGGCCGACTGGACGTGGGCGCCGTCGGCATTGGATGAGGCGCAGGTCAACCGGCTGAGCGAGCTGTGGCTGGACGCCCTCGCCGGCATCTGCGCGCATGTCCGGGCCGGTGGCGGCGGGCTGACACCGTCGGACATCGCCCCGGCCCGGTTGAGCCGGCGCCAGATCGACGAGCTGGAGCGGCATTACCGCGTAGCCGATGTGTTGCCGCTGACTCCACTCCAGCGGGGGTTGCTCTTTCACACCGGAGCGGCGCAGGACGATGTCTACGCGGTGCAACTGGCCTTCACCGTCACCGGCCCCCTCGATCCGGAGCGTCTTCGTGCTGCGGTGCAGGCGGTGGTGGTGCGGCATCCCCACCTGTGCGCCCGATTCAGCGAGAATTTCGACGAACCGGTGCAGATCATCCCTGCCGATCCGCAGGTGCCCTGGCAGTACGTGGAACTCGAGACCGGGCAGATCGAGCAGTTCTGTGCCGCCGAACGCGCAGCCGTGTGCGATCTGGCGAATTCGTCCTGTTTCCGGGCGGTGTTGATCCGTACCGGTGAGCAGGAACACCGCTTCGTCCTGACGAACCACCACATCGTGCTCGACGGCTGGTCGTTGCCGATCCTGATGCGCGAGATCTTCGCCGGCTACCACGGACAGCCGCTGGCCCCGCCGGTGTCCTATCGCCGGTTTGTGACCTGGTTGGCCGATCGGGACGTCCCCGCTGCCCGCGCGGCGTGGCAGGAGCAGCTGGCCGGGTTCGAGGTCCCGACACTGGTCGCGTCCCGAAGTCGATTGCAGTCGGGGCCCCGGGGTGATGCGGCGTTCACGCTGCCTACCGAAATAACCCGGGCGGTGGGCGATTTGGCGCGGTCCTGCCATACCACCGTCAACATCGTGCTGCAGGGCGCGTGGGCGCAGCTGCTGACGTGGCTGACCGGCAGCACCGATGTCGTGTTCGGCACCACGGTCTCCGGAAGGCCATCCGAGTTGGCCGGCGCGGAGAGCATGGTGGGGTTGTTGATCAACACGGTGCCGGTGCGCGCCACCGTCAGCCCGGCCTGCACCACCGTGGAGCTCGTCGATCGGCTGCAACGCGCCCACAACGACACCCTCGAGCATCAGCACCTGGCGCTCAGTGAAATCCATCGCATCACCGGCCAAAACGCATTGTTCGACACGCTTTTCGTGTACCAGAATTACCCGCTCAACACCGCAGCGCTGGCCGGTGCCCACGAGTTGCGCATCACGCAGAGCGTCAGCCGCGATGTCACCCACTACCCGTTGACAATTCAGATGGTGCCGGGCTCCGCGCTGAGTCTGCGCGTGCAATACGACACCGACGTGTTCGGAGCCCGGGATATCGACACGCTGATCGGGCGGTTCCACCGCCTGGTGGCGGCGATGACGGCCGACCCGACGCGCCCGTTGATTGCGATCGACGCCCTCGACGGCGATGAGCACGCCCGGCTCGCCGAGTGGGGCAACCGGGCGGTGTTGAGCCAACCGGCGTTCGAGACAGCGTCGATTCCGGCGTTGTGGGCCGGCCAGGTGGCGCGTAGTCCCGAGGCGGTGGCGGTGTGCGCCGAGGGCGAGTCGTTGACCTATCGCGAACTGGATGACGCCGCGAGTCGATTGGCGCAGCTGTTGGCCGGACACGGCATCGGTCCTGGAACGGTTGTGGCTCTATTGCTTTCGAGATCGGTCCCGGCGATCGCGGCGATTCTCGCGGTGCTCAGAACCGGCGCGGCGTATCTGGCGATCGATCCGGCCCTGCCGCAGTCGAGGGTCGGGTTCATGCTCACCGACGCTGCACCGGCGGCCGCGATCACGTCGCAGGGACTGGCGGGGCGGCTCGAGGATTTCGCCGGTGTCGTGATCGATGTCGACGCCCCCCACGAACAATCCGGCGAACATACACGCGCCTTCTTGCCGGCACCGTCGCCGTCATCCGACGACATCGCCTACCTCATCTACACCTCCGGTACTACCGGTGTTCCCAAAGGCGTTGCCATACCGCATCGCAGCGTGGTCACGATGCTGACGTCGTTGCGCGACTGCGTGCCGCCGCAGGGGGTGTGGTCGCAGTGTCATTCGCTGGCATTCGACTTTTCGGTCTGGGAGATTTTCGGCGCGCTGCTCAGCGGCGGGCGGCTGGTGGTGGTGCCCGACCCCGTCGTCCGTTCACCGGAAGACCTGCATGCCGTGCTGATTGCCGAACAGGTCAGCGTGTTGAGCCAAACCCCCTCGGCGTTCTACGCACTGCACACCGCCGACGCGCTGCACCCGGGACTTCGGTCGCACCTGCACACAGTGGTGTTCGGTGGCGAAGCGCTGGAACCGCAGCGGCTTGGCGCATGGCTGGACGGCAACCAAGATTCCCCGCGCCTGCTCAACCTGTACGGCATCACCGAGACGACGGTGCACGCCTCCATCCGGGAGATCGTGGCCGAGGATCTCTGCGGCACCGGCAGCCCAATCGGCGGCCCGCTGCAGCATCTCGGCTTCTTCGTGCTCGACGGTTGGCTGCGCCCGGTCCCCGCGGGAGTGGTGGGCGAACTCTATGTGGCCGGCGCGGGGCTGGGGCTCGGGTATGTGGGACGGCCCGGGCTGACGGCTTCGCGTTTCCTCGCGTGCCCGTTCGCCGGCGCCGGAGCGCCGGGAACACGCATGTACCGCACCGGCGACCTGGCGTCGTGGGGCGCTGACGGCCAGCTGGTGTATGCCGGGCGGGCGGATCAGCAGGTGAAAATCCGTGGCTACCGCATCGAATTGGGGGAGATCCGCGCGGCCTTGGCCGGCCTCGACGGAATCGGGCAGGCGGCGGTCATCGTCCGCGAGGACCGTCCCGGTGACAAACGGCTGGTCGGTTACATCACCGAGTCGACCCGCGGTGTGGTCGACGTGGCCGCGGTCCGGTTCGCGCTGAGTCAGCAGTTGCCGGCCTACCTGGTGCCGGCCGCGCTCGTGGTGGTCGAGGCGTTGCCGTTGACGGTCAACGGCAAACTCGACCCACGTGCCCTGCCGGCACCCGGCTACGGCGCCGGTGTTTCTCGTCCCCCCGGCAATCCGCTCGAGGAGATCCTGGCCGGCATTCATGCTCAGGTACTGGGACTGCCGCAGATCGGCGTGGAGGAGTCGTTCTTCGATCTGGGCGGGGATTCGCTGTCGGCGATGCGTCTGGTCGCTGCGGTCAACGCCGCCCTCGATGCCGGGCTGACCGTGCGGGCGGTGTTCGAGTCGCCGACCGTCGCCCAGTTGGCCGCGCGCGTCGGTTCGGCTGGCGCCGGGCGGGAGCCGCTGGTTGCGGTCGAGCGACCCGCGGAGATTCCCGTGTCTTTTGCCCAGAACCGGTTGTGGTTCCTGCACCAATTCCATGGTCCCTCAGCGGTATACAACATCCCCCTGGCATTGCGGCTGCATGGAAAGCTGGACACGGACGCGTTGGGCGCGGCGTTCGTGGACGTGCTCGCCCGGCAGGAGAGCCTGCGCACGGTGTTCGCGACGTCTGATGGTGTACCGCGGCAGGTAATCGTGCCGGTGGACAAGGCCGACCTGGCCTGGCGCACCGTCGATGCGACGGCATGGTCGGCCCGGCAGCTTGCCGGGGCCATCGAAGCGGCGGGACGGCACGCTTTCGACCTCACCACCGAGATACCGATCAGGGCACAGCTTTTCGCGGTAGCACCGGACGAGCACGTGCTCACGATCGTGGTGCACCATATCGCGGGGGACGGCTGGTCGGTGGCGCCGATGGCTCGCGACCTCGGGCTGGCCTACGCGGCCCGCTGTGCGCAGCAGCCGCCGCAGTGGGCGGAGCTGCCGGTGCAGTACGCCGATTACACCCTGTGGCAACAACACTGCCTCGGCGACCCGGCGGACCCCGCAAGCAGGCTGGCCGAGCAGCTCAGATTCTGGGAGCGTTCGCTGGCCGGCCTGCCGGAGCGGATTCAGTTGCCCACCGATCGGCCCTACCCGGCGGTTGCTGATTACCGGGGCGCCAGTGTGGCGGTGGACTGGCCGGCGCCACTGCACCGGCGGGTGCGCGATCTCGCCCGCATGCACAACGCAACGGGGTTCATGGTGGTGCAGGCGGCCCTGGCGGTGTTGCTGGCCAAGCTCAGCGCGAGTTCCGATGTGGCGATCGGGTTTCCGATCGCCGGCCGCAGTGACCCGGCGCTCGACGACGTGGTGGGATGCTTCGTCAACACCCTGGTGTTGCGGGTTGACCTTGACGGCGACCCGACAATCGGCGAGCTGCTGAGCCAGGTTCGCGAGCGCAGCCTGGCCGCCTACGACCACCAGGACGTGCCCTTCGAGCTGCTGGTGGAGCGGCTCAACCCCGCCAGATCGCTGACCCATCACCCGCTGATTCAGGTGCTGATGGCCTGGCAGAACAATGTGCTGCCGTCCGCTGCCCTCGGAGACCTGCAGGCTGAGCCCCTTTCGATCGAAACACACACTGCCCGAATGGATCTGGCGTTCTCTCTTGCCGAGCGATTCACCGGCGGAACCGAACCGGCGGGGATCGGCGGATCGGTGGAATTCCGTACCGATGTGTTCGACCCGGCTGGCATCGAAGTGCTCGTCCAGCGGCTGCAGCGGGTTCTCGAGGTCATGACCGCCGCGCCCGCCGCGCGGCTGTCGTCGATATCTCTGCTCGACGCCGCGGAGCGGATCCGGCTCAGCGCGTGGGGAAACCACCCCGCGTCAGGCCAGCCCGTCGTCGCGACGATGTCAATCCCGGCAGCCCTGGCCGCCCAGGTCGCACGCACGCCGACCGCCGAAGCGGTGACCTGCAACGGGCGGTCGATGACCTATGAAGAACTCGATGAAGCCTCAAATCGATTGGCACACCGGCTCGCCGAACACGGCGCAGCGCCGGGCACCTGTGTGGCACTGCTCTTCGCCCGCTGCAGTGAAGCGATCGTGGCGATAGCGGCGGTGCTCAAAACCGGCGCCGCGTATCTGCCGATCGATCCCTCGCTGCCCGAGGCGCGGGTTGAGTTCATGATCAAGGACGCCGACCCGATCGCCGCCGTCACCAAAGCGCATGCCGGCCGGCTCGAGGCCTACGACCTGAGGGTCCTCGACGTCGAAGATCCGGGCACCGCCGCCTATCCCGGCACCGCCCTGCCCGCACCCTCGGCGCAGGACATCGCGTATGTCATCTACACCTCGGGCACCACCGGGATACCCAAAGGCGTTGCCGTCACTCATCACAACGTCGTGCAACTGGCAGCCTCACTGGACGAGGCGTTACCCCGTGGCGGGGTCTGGGCGCAATGTCACTCCTATGCCTTCGACGTGTCGGTATGGGAGATCTGGGGTGCATTGCTGCGCGGCGCCCGCTTGGTGGTGGTCCCCGAGGACGTGATGGCATCACCGGCTGACTTCCACACTGTGCTGGCTTCCGAACGTGTCAGCGTCCTCGATCTGAGTCCGTCTGCGGCCCAGATGCTTTCGCCGGAGGGCCTGGAGAACATGGCGCTGGTTGTCGGTGGCGAAGCCTGCCCGCCCGCGGTGGTGGATCGTTGGGCGCCCGGAAGGTTGATGATCAACGCCTATGGCCCGACCGAGACCACGGTCGACGCGGCGAGGAGCGCCCCGCTGCGAGCGGGCGCGCCACCGATCGGCACGCCCGTGCCGGGAGCGGCGCTGTTCGTGCTGGACGAACGGTTGCGTCCGGTGCCCGCCGGCGTGGTGGGGGAGCTCTACATCGCCGGACAGGGAGTCGCCGTGGGATATTGGCGCCGGCCGGACCTGAGCGCGTCGCGGTTTGTGGCATGCCCCTTCGGCGGCAACGGAACCCGGATGTACCGCACCGGAGACCTCGCCTTCTGGGACGCCCAGGGGCAGTTGCGTTATGTCGGGCGCGCCGACGAGCAGGTCAAGATCCGTGGTTACCGCATCGAACTCGGCGAAGTCCAGGCGGCGCTGGCTGCTCTTGAGGGCGTCGCATGCGCGGCGGTGACCGTCCGCGAAGACCGGCCCGGCGACAGGCGCCTGGTGGCGTACCTGACCGGAACGGCGGATCCGGCGCGCGCCCGCGCCGATCTGGCCGGCCGACTGCCGTCGTACCTGGTTCCCGCCGCTGTACTGGCTGTCGATGAAATTCCGTTGACGGTGAACGGGAAGCTCGACACTCGGGCACTCCCGGCGCCGAGCTACCACGACACCGCCCGTTACCGCGCCCCCGTCACCCCGCTGGAGGAGATCCTGGCGCGCTGCTACGCCGAAGTACTCGGCCTGCAACGGGTCGGCGTCGACGAATCGTTCTTCGACCTGGGCGGGGACAGCATCTCCGCGATGCGGGTGATCGCGGCGATCAACAACGCCCTCAACGTCGAGCTCGCGGTGCGCAGCCTGTTCGATACGCCCACGGTCGAAGGGTTGAGCCGGCTGGTAGGCGACGGCGCCACAGCCGATCCGCGCTACGCGGCCGTACACGGTCAGGCCGTCACCAAGGTATACGCGCGCGATTTGACTCTGGACAAGTTCATCGACGCGTCCACCCTGAATGCGGCGCCGGCCCTGCCCGGTCCGAGCGCCGAGGTGCGGACCGTCCTGCTGACCGGCGCGACCGGTTTCGTCGGGCGTTACCTGGTTTTGGAGTGGCTGCAGCAGCTGGAGCTCAAAGACGGCAAACTGATCTGCCTGGTGCGCGGTGAATCCGACCAGGACGCGCGACGGCGGTTGGACGAGGTCTTCGACAGCGGGGATCCCCACCTGCTGCGGTTCTACCAAGAGTTGGCGGCCGACCATCTGGAGGTCATCGCCGCAGACAAGTCCGAGGTCGACTTCGGACTGGACCGGCACGTCTGGCAGCGCCTGGCGGACACCGTTGACCTCATCGTGGATTCGGCGGCGGTGGTCAACGGCGCACTGCCCTACCGGGAGCTGTTCGGGCCGAATGTTATTGGTACCGCAGAACTCATCAGGCTGGCGGTCACGACCAAGCTCAAGGCCTTCGCCTATGTGTCCACCGCCGACGTGGGCAGACAGGTCGAACCAACAGAATTCACCGAAGACGCCGATATCCGGGCCGTCAGCCCCAGCCGCACCATTTCCGCCGAACCGGCCAACGGCTACGGCAACAGCAAGTGGGCCGCCGAGGTGCTGTTGCGCGAAGCCAACGACCTCTGTGGGCTTCCGGTCGCGGTATTCCGCTGCGGCATGATCCTGGCGGACACCACGTATACGGGCCAGCTCAACCTGTCGGACACGTTCAGCCGGATGGTGCTGAGCCTGGTATCGACCGGCATCGCGCCGGCATCGTTCTACCCGACCGACCCCGACGGCAACCGGCAGCGCGCCCACTTCGACGGACTGCCGGTCACATTCGTAGCCGAAGCGATCACGACCCTCGGTGCGCTGATCGTCGACTCCGGTGCAGGCGGTTTCCAGACCTACCACGTGATGAATCCGCACGACGACGGCATCGGACTCGACGAATATGTGGACTGGCTTGTCGAGGCCGGGTACCCGCTGCGGCGGATCACCGACTTCCGGGAGTGGCTGCGGCAATTCGAGGCGCGGCTGCATGCGCTGCCGGACAAGCTGCGCCGGCATTCCGTGCTGCCGATGCTGCCGACGGGTGATCCGGGCACGATCAGGCCGCTCGGACCGACGTCCGGGTCATACGCGCCGACCGATCGATTCCGCGCCGCAGTACGGGAAGCCAAGATCGGTCCCGACAAGAACAACCCGGACATTCCGCACATCTCCCCGCCGGTCATCGTCAAATACGCGACCGACCTCCAGGTACTCGGATTGCTCGGCCCGGAGGCATCGCCATGCTGACTCTGCTACGGCCGCACTGGGTCTCGATAACGATGAGCATGACGCTGCTGTGCGCCGCGACGGCCCTGATCCTCTGGCAACCGTTGCTGGTGGGCCGGCTCGTAGACAACGTGACGGCGGGCGCCTTGAACGTGCCCGCCGCGCTGACGGTGCTGGTGATCCTGGTGTGCCAGCTCGCGCTGGAAGGCCTGGGGCACTTCCGGCTGGACCGCACCGGCGAAAAGATCGTGCTGCGTTTGCGCGCCGAATTCACCGATCACGTGGTGCGCCTGCCGATCGGCCTGCTCGACCGCGGCCGCACCGGTGAGTTGCTGGCCCGCGGCGCCAGCGACGCCGGCCAGCTACGTGACATGCCACGCGCCGTGGGCGACATCGCATTCGGAATCCTGACGCTGCTGGGCGCGAGCGTCCTGATGCTCTCGATCGATGCGCTCACCTTGTGTGTGGTGGTCGGGATCATGACGGTCGCGTTCGGTGCGGGCAGCCCGTTTCTGTCCCGGATTCAGCGTGACTCATTGAACCGCCAAGTGGCGCTTGGTGACTACACGGCCGGGCTGGACCGGGTGCTGGGCGCGGCCCGCACCGTCAAGCTCTTCGGCGCCGAAGACCGCGAAGTGAACTTCATCGGCCTCAGCGCCGCGGCCGCCTACCGGGCCGGCGTTCGGGTGGCATCGTCCACCGCCATCAACATCTTGGCAATCCGGTTGGGTGTCACCGCTTCCTTTCTGACGATCATGGTCATCGACGGACGCCGGGTGGCCGGCGGCGGGCTGTCCGTGGGTCACTTCGTCAGCCTGTTCGCCTTCGCCATGTACGCGGTCTTTCCCATCACGGCCGGCTTCGCCGCCCTCGCCACCTTCCGCACGGCGGCGGGTGCTTACCAACATCTCGTCGCCACCCTGCGCGATCTGCCCGAAGGCGACCCGCCGGCACCGTCCGAGAGTGCCGCTGCCACAACGCGGCCGGATCGCGCCGCGGCTCCGCTGGTCGAATTCGACCACGTCTCGTTCTCCTACGGCCCGGGCGCAAGCGTGCTCGACGATGTTTCCTTCACCCTGCGACGAGATGAGATCACGGCGCTGGTCGGTCCTTCCGGCGCCGGAAAATCGACGATCCTTGCGCTGCTGTGCCGCTTTCACGACCCGGACGCCGGGACGGTCCGGTGGGAAGGCGAGGACATCCGCACCATGCCGCTGCGCGACCTGCGCGGCCGGCTCGGTCTCCTGGAGCAGGATGCGCCGGTTCTGCACGGCACCATTCGCGACAACCTGCTCATCGCCGACCCCGGGGCCGCCGACGAAGACCTGTGGCGGGTGCTGCGGCAGGCGAGCATCGCCGACGAAATCGCCGGTCTGCCAGAACAACTCGACACCCCGGTGCTGGAACGCGGCCGCAGCCTGTCCGGTGGGCAACGTCAGCGACTGGCCCTGGCCAGGGCATTACTCTCGCGTTCTGAGCTCATCCTGATGGACGAACCGACCTCGCATCTCGACCGCGCCAATGAATACGACATCATGGCCAATCTGCTGCATGCGCGCGGCCGGCGCAGCATTCTCGTGGTAGCCCACCGCCTTTCCACCGTCACCAACGCCGGGCAGATCCTCGTTCTGCAACAGGGCCGCATCCAGGCCACCGGAACACATGCCGAACTGATGTGCACGCCCGTCTACCGCGAACTGGTCGAACACGAACTCGTGCGGCACTAGTGTCGTGCGTCATTAATTAGTTTACAGTGTGGGATGATGGGGTATGCCGTCATCTGCGCTGGTGATCAGTTCTGAAGATCGTGCGACGTTGGAGTCGTGGACGCGGTCCTCGACTGCCCCTGCTGGACATGTTGAGCGGGCCCGTATCGTGCTGGCGGTCGCCGATGGTGCGGGGACCTCCGCGGCGGCTCGCCTGATTGGGGTGTCACGTCCAACGGTGATCAAGTGGCGGGATCGGTTCGCCACCAACGGGATCAGTGGCCTCGATGATGAGGAGCGCAGTGGGCGACCCAAGACCGTCGATGACGCCGCGATCATCGCCGCCACCTTGGACCCGCCACCGGAGTCGTTGGCGGTCACACACTGGTCGAGTCGACTGCTGGGTCGCCACCTCAACATCGGGGATGCCACGGTAGCCAGGGCGTGGCGGCGCTACGGGGTCAAGCCGTGGCGCCGTGAGACGTTCAAGTTCTCCACCGACCCCGAGTTGGAAGCCAAGGTGCGCGACATCATCGGGCTGTATCTGAATCCGCCGGCCAAGGCGATCGTGTTGTGTGTGGACGAAAAGTCCCAGATTCAGGCACTCAACCGGACCCAGCCGATTCTGCCGCTGCGTCCCGGGCTGCCGGAGAAGGCGACACATGACTACCAGCGCAACGGCACCGCGACGTTGTTCGCCGCCCTTGAGATCGCGACCGGAAAAATCACCGACCGCTGCTATGAGCGCCACGGCAAGGCCGAGTTCCTCGCCTTCCTCAAGACCGTCGCGCGGGCCTACCCCCGCCGGCAACTGCATGTGGTCTGCGACAACTACCACACCCACAAACACGACGACATCAACACGTGGCTGGTCAAGAATCCCCGCGTGACACTGCATTTCACCCCGACCTCGGGTTCCTGGCTGAACCTGGTCGAGGTGTTCTTCTCGATCATCACCCGCCAGGCGATCCGGCGCGGTTCCTTCAACAGCGTCAAAGAACTCATGACGGCCATCAGCGCATTCATCGACGGCTGGAACCAACGCTGCCACCCGTTCACGTGGACCAAGACCGCCGACGAAATCCTGCCCCACGCCCGTAAACAAACTTCAGACGCGGGACACTAGGGGAGGGATCGCCGTGCTGGATCGGATAAGCCACCTCGCCATCGCCTTTCCGAGGCGGGTCATCGCGGCGGCGCTGCTGATCGTCGTCGGCGCCGCCATCTTCGGCGTCCCGGTGATCAAGCACCTCTCGGGTGGTGGCGGAACCGATCCCGGTTCCGAATCATCCAGGGCCGGCGCTTTGCTGTCACAGAAGTTCGGCCAGGGTGACACGACGCTGGTGATCGCCCTAACCTCACCGGGCGGCGCCAACGGACCACAGGCCAAAGCGCTCGGCACCGATCTTGTTCGGCAGCTGAAGAGTTCGCCGGACGTGCGTGAGGTGCAATCAGGGTGGACCGCGCCGCCCGAAGCGGCCCCGGCGTTCTTCGGCAAAGACGGTAAGACTGGGCTGATCGTGGCTGCCATCGGCGGCGGTGAGGGCAAGGCCCAGCAGAACGCGATGCGGCTGTCCGACGAACTTGTCCACGACCGCGACGGGGTGACCGTGCGGGCCGGCGGTGACGCCGCAGTCGCCTGGCAGGTGAACGCGCAGACTCAGCAAGATCTGTTCCTGATGGAATCGGTGGCGCTGCCACTGAGCTTCCTGGTGCTGGTCTGGGTGTTCGGCGGGCTGGTCGCGGCGGCGCTGCCGGTCGCCGTCGGCGTGTTCGCGATCCTGGGATCACTCGCCAGCCTGCGTGCCATCGCACTGTTCACCGACGTCTCGATTTTCGCGCTGAACCTTTCGGTCGCGATGGGCATGGCGCTGGCCGTCGACTACACCCTGCTGATCCTCAGCCGATTCCGGGACGAACTGGCCGACGGCGGGACCCGGGAGGCCGCGCTGCGCCGCACGATGGCCACCGCCGGACGCACCGTGTTGTTCTCGGCGATGACGGTGGCATTGTCCATGTCGACAATGGTGCTCTTCCCGCCCTACTTCCTGAAATCCTTCGCCTACGCCGGAACAGCGGTGGTGGCCTTCGCCGCAGCGGCAGCGATCACCGTGACGCCGGCGGCCATTGTGCTGCTTGATCGCCGGCTAGATTCCTGGGATGTCCGCCCGATGCTGCGCCGGATCTTCTGGGGGACAGCCGGCCGAAGCGGGTCACGGCAGCGGCGGACCTGGTACGACTGGTCCAAAATGGTGATGCGCCACGCGCTGCCCCTCGGATTGGCGGTCATCGCCCTGCTGCTGTTGCTGGGCTCACCGTTTCACCGCGCGCGCTGGGGCTTCGCGGACGACCGGATCCTGCCCCCCTCGGCCTCGGCGCGCCAGGTGGGCGACCTGCTGCGCAGCGACTTCCCGGACCGGGGTGTGCCCGACGTCACCGTCGTTTTGCCGGACGTCGCCAATCTGTCTGCGGCCGAACTGGATTCGTACGCTGCCGAGCTCTCGCGGGTGCCCGAGGTGAAGTGGGTGTCGTGGCTTGGCGGCACGTTCGTCGACGGCCGGCGGTTCGGCCCACCCTCGGCGGCCTACGGACTCAGGGACGGCAGCGCATTCCTCACTGTCGGCACCACCGCACCCCTGTACACCAGCGCCTCCACCACGCAGCTGGACCGGCTGCATGCCGTGGTGACGCCGAGGGGCCGACCGGCGTGGCTTACTGGTGTGGCACAGAGCAATCGAGACAGTGTGCACGCGATCGCCTCCCGGCTGCCCGTGGTGCTGACGCTCATCGCCGTCATCACCCTGACCCTGGTATTCCTGCTGACCGGCAGCGCGGTGCTGCCCGTCAAAGCCCTGCTGATGAACACCCTGTCGCTGACCGCCGCATTCGGCGCGCTGGTGTGGGTCTTCCAGGAGGGGCATCTCGGTGGCCTCGGCACGGCAGCCACCGGCACCCTGGGAGTCGAGCTGCCGGTCCTGTTGTTCTGCATCGCATTCGGCTTGTCGATGGACTACGAGGTGTTTCTGATCTCCCGCATCCGCGAGTACTGGGTGGCGTCCGAAAAGGGCCCGGGTGCAAACGACGAGAGCGTCGCCTTGGGGCTGGCGCACACGGCCCGGGTGATCACCGCAGCGGCGCTGATCATGGCGATCTCGTTCTCGGCGCTGATGGCCGCCCAAGTGTCGTTCATGCGACTGTTCGGATTCGGCTTGACGGTGGCGGTGCTGTGCGACGCCACACTGGTTCGCATGGTGCTGGTGCCGGCGTTCATGCACGTGCTCGGCCGATTCAACTGGTGGGCGCCCAAAGCGCTGACCCGCCTGCACGAGCGGTTCGGGCTGAGCGAGGCGCCGGGTCTTTAAGGCGGCTGCGCCGCAGGGTCTTTTAGTGGCGGCCGCGCCGCAAGAATTTCGCAAGAATTGCGACAAGATGCGGCAAGCGTTGCGCGGCAGATTATGTGTGCCGGCCCATCGGGCGGCCCCGGCAGGGATGAACCGCAACGCAGAAGGAACGACATCGTGGACACCACTCACCCGCTGACGTTGAAATCCGGCGAACTATTCGCCGGATTCCGGATCATTCGCGTGCTCGGCGCCGGCGGCATGGGCACGGTGTACCTGGCGGAGCACCCGCGGCTGCCCCGCGAGAATGCGCTGAAAGTCTTGCCGGCGCAGTGGAGTGCCGATCCGGTGTACCGAGCCCGGTTCGAGCGGGAAGCCGAGTTGGCTGCCGACCTTTCGCACCCGAATATCGTCCAGGTGCACGACCGCGGTGAGCAGGGTGGCCAGTTCTGGCTCTCCATGGACTACGTGGCGGGTACGGACGCATCCCGATTGCTACGCGAAAAGTTCTCCGGCGGAATGCCGTTGGATGAGGTGGTGCCGATCATCAACGCGGTGGCCTCGGCACTGGACTACGCGCATCACCGTGGGTTGCTGCACCGCGATGTCAAACCGGCCAATATTCTGCTGGACGGCGAGCAACCACGGGGTATCTTCCTGGCCGACTTCGGTATCGCGCGGCGCATCGACGACGGGGTCGGGCTGACAGCGACCAACATGACGGTAGGCACCGTGAACTACTCCGCACCCGAGCAGCTTCGCGGTGATCCGATCGACGGGCGTGCCGATCAGTATGCGTTGGCGTGCACGGCATTTCATCTGCTGACCGGTGCGCCGCCGTTCGAGGACTCCAAGTCGGCCGTGGTGATCAGCCGCCATGTGGGCGCTCCGCCTCCCTCGATCGGCGCTGTGCGACCCGAACTGGCCGGGCTGGACTGGGTTTTCGCCACCGCGATGGCCAAGGACCCGACCCGCCGCTTCGGCCGTTGCCAGGAGTTCGCCGAACAACTGGCCAGGTACGCGGCCCCGGGTTTCGCCTACGCCGAAGAGATTCCGGGCGGCCCGGTCCTGCAGTACCCGACGTATCCCTCGATGAGCGCCACCCTGCCCGCGCTGCCGCGCGTCACGCCCAGCCGCGGCAAGCGCACCAGGGTTGTCGCCGCCGCGCTGGCCTGCATCGCACTGCTGATCGCCGGAGGCATCGTCGCGGGAGAGAAGCTGATCTCCCACTACCGCTCGAGCACGGCCGCCAAGACTCCGGCCGCCGAGTCGCCGACCACCACCACTCCCGCGCCCAACACCGGCCCGTTCACCGGCTCCTATCAGGTGGAATACGGCGTGGTGACCGGCGTTGACGGGCAGGCGGCTCCGAAGCCGATGACACCGACCACCGAAACGTGGGCGGTGCGTTCGGTGTGCGGGTCCGCCGGATGCGTGGCAACTGCGTCGCGGCAGGGCGGTGAGACCATGTATGCACCGGAGATCGTCTTGGACCAGGTCAACGGGACCTGGATAGCGGTCACCATCGGGTCGACCACCTGCGGCAACGTCGAAGGGGAGGAATGGGAGACGTTTACGCTGCAGCCGCGGCCGGATGGCAGCCTCGCCGGGGAAGCCACCCAGACGATGGCCAAGGGGTGCGCCAACAAACGGAGCGTGACCTTCACCCGCACCGGCGACGCCAACATCAACAGCCTGCCCGATCCGGCTGCACTCCCGCCGCGCGTGACGTCGCCGGCGGCGGCGCTGCACGGCCACTACCACCAACTGTCCGTGCAGCCGAACGGTTTCAAGGACCAGGGCGACTACATGGTCCGAACCGATTGCCTCCGCACCGGAGCGCGGTGCGTGAGCCTGTTCCACACCGCACCGGCCACCGCGATGGTGCTGCAGTACGCGGACGGAACCTGGAACTATGACCGGGAGTTCGACGCCACCTGCGGCAGGGGCGGCCCGACGCACGTGAGAATCGTTGTGCCCTATGCCCTTCCGCAGCCGCTGCAAGACCCGATCACGACGCTGAGCGGAAATGGACACGAGGAACTGACGGGCAACTGCCCGAGCACCGACGTGCAGGTGACGTTCACCCGGACCGGCGACTGACAGGCGAGCGAGTCAGCGGGTTTCGGAGGTCGCCGCAATGTGTCCGTGGGCGCGCGGGCTGAAGTGGAATCGCCTGCCGGTCACCGACTCCGGGAGCACCCGGACATAGTGCGATTTCTCCGAGTCCGTCCACGGCAGCAGGTGGGCCCGCTCGGCCTCGGCGATGTCTTCGTCGCTGCGCACCGAGCGGGCGGTGCCCTTGACGATCACGCTCCAGCCTTCGGCCACGTTGTGGTCGTCCACCTCGAAGACCACGTTGTTGTTGATCGCGGTGCTGACCAGCTTGGTGCCTCCGGCGGTCCGGAACAGGATGGTCTTGCGTTGCACGACGTAGTTCACCGGGAAGATCTCGGGGCGCCCGTCGACGGCCGTCACCAGACGGCCCAACGTCGTACTCGCCAGCAGATGCCAGCATTCGTGTGCGGACAGGATGGTGGCGCCAACGTGGTCCTGGCTGTCATGCGTCATGTCCACAGCCTAGGGAACCAGGACCGGCCGTCGCGCCTGCCAAAGGTCCTCTCCTGGCGGTGACCAAAGCAGTAAGCGTCAGGTCACCGCAGTGCCGAAGAGGTGACCGATCCCGTAGGTGAAAGCCAGTCCGGCGGCGCCGCCGATGGTGACGCGCAACACGGCGCGGCGCACGCTGCTACCGCCGATCCGTGCGCTCATCGCGCCGGCCAAAGCCAGGGCTATCAGCACCGAGACGAACGTCACGGGCACCCGCCAGGCCGCGGGGGGCAGCAGTATCGCCACCAGCGGGAGCAGAGCTCCGGCGATGAACGAGCCGGCCGACGCCGCCGCGGCATGCCACGGATTGGTCAGTTCCTCGGGATTGATCTGCAATTCGGCCTCGGCGTGCGCGGCGAACGCGTCATGGGCCGTCAGTTCCTTCGCCACCGTCGCAGCGGTCGCGGGCGACAGGCCCTTGGCCTGGTAGATGGCGGTAAGTTCGGCCAGTTCCGCTTCGGGAGTGTCGCGCAGTTCGTGACGTTCCTTGTGGAGCAACGCCCGTTCGCTGTCGCGCTGACTGGATACCGAGACGTACTCGCCCAACGCCATCGACACCGCGCCGGCCACCAGGCCGGCCAACCCGGCGGTGAAGATGGGGCCACGGGCGGCGGTCGCCCCGGCGACGCCCACCACAATGCCGGCGACGGAGACCACCCCGTCGTTGGCACCCAGGACGGCGGCTCGCAGCCAGTTCAACCTGCCGGACGCGCCCTCGCGGTGGGGCTCGGACGGATGATGCCATTGTCGGCTCTGCTGATCGTCAACCACGGGGTAAAGCCAACCGCACCAGCGCGAGTCCCGCCACCAAGTGCAGGCTCACCAACCTCATCGCAGCAGGCGCCGCACCCAGAACACCGTCGCCCCGACACCGAGGAACACCGCACCCGCGATCACCGAGGACACGGGCAGCGCGAACGCCACCACCACACAGCCCAGCACGCCGACCACCGGAATGACCTTGGGCAGCGAACCTTCCGCACGCCGCAGCGTCAGGGCGGATGCGTTGGCGATCGCGTAGTACACCAGCACCGCGAACGACGAGAATCCGATTGCGCCCCGCAGGTCGGCCGCAGCCGCCAGCGCGGCGGCCACCACCCCGACCGCGATCTCGGCGCGATGCGGCACGGCGAAACGCGGATGCACCGCGTCGAGCTGATGCGGCAGGTGACGGTCGCGCGCCATTGCCAAAGCGGTCCGTGACACGCCCAGCAACAGCGACAGCAGGGAACCCAGCGCCGCGAGTACCGCACCGACAGCGACGACCGGCACCAGCCAACCGGCGCCCGCGACGCGCACCGCGTCCACCAGGGGAGTGGCGGTCGAGGCGACCCGCCGGGGTCCGAGCACCCCCAGCACGGCAACCGCGACAGCGGCGTACACGGCCAGCGTGGCGGCCAGCGCGATCAGAATCGCCCGCGGAATCGTGCGGGCCGGCTCACGGACCTCCTCGCCCAGCGTGGCGATGCGGGCGTAGCCGGCGAACGCGAAGAACAGCAGACCCGCCGACTGCAACACACCGCCTGGCGAAACACCATGCAGCGTACTGAGATTCGCGACGAGCTCCGGCGCACCGGAGCCGAATACCGCTACCACCACGGCTGCCAGCACCAGCAACACCGTCGCGACGATGCCGCGCGCGAGCCACGTCGACTTCTGGACGCCGAGATAGTTGACGACGGTGAGGACCAGCACTGAGATCACTGCGACGGCATGCGCGTGGGCCGGCCACGCGTAGGTTCCGACGGTCAGGGCCATCGCCGCGCAGGAGGCGGTCTTTCCGACGACGAATCCCCAGCCGGCGAGGTATCCCCAGAATTCGCCCAACCGCTCGCGGCCGTAGACGTAAGTGCCTCCGGACGCGGGATACAGCGCGGCCAGCCGTGCGGACGACGAGGCATTGCAGTACGCCAGCACACCCGCGGCCGCCAGGCCGATCAACAGCCCGGCCCCGGCCGCCCGCGCCGCGGGCGCCAGCGCCGCAAAGATGCCGGCGCCGATCATGGAGCTCAGGCCGATGACCACCGCGTCGCCGACACCCAAACTGCGTCGCAGATGCTCGGCAGGCCGGTTGCCGGTGGTCACCCGGTCACGCTATCTGTCGGTCGACTCAGATCCAGGACTCAACCCGCTGCGGCAAGCAGGTCCCCGAACGCGTTGTCCATGCACTGTGCGTAACGGGCCGGGTCGGGCAGCGCGTCGCGGTCGGCGGTGGCGCTGATGGACAGCGTTCCGTTGTAGCTCGCCACGACATGGCAGAGGTTCAGACCGCCGATCAGCGGCCCGAGACCGGCGGCGCGCAGCAGCAGGGCGCCACGGAAGTAGATCGGAGCGGTGGGGCCCGGCACGTTGGTCACGGTCGTGTTGGCGACGGCCGGCCCGGAGAAGGGCAGCACACTGGCGGCCTTGGCGGTGACCCCGAGCAGCGCCGTCGGCAGGGTCGCCACCAGCTCCAGCATCTGCGTCCTGGTCGTCTGCTCGGCTTCGGAGCGGCTTTGCGCGGTCGACTGCGCGATGGCGGTCAGACGTTCCAGCGGGTCGGCGATATCGGTCGCCAGCGGTTGCAGGCGGCCGGCGAGCATGTTCCCTTTGTCGCTCGTGTCGCCGGCCTCGCGCAGCGATATCGGGCACGCCGCGACGAGCGACTCCTCAGGAAGCTCGCCGTGGCCGTCCAGGTATTCGCGCAGCGCACCACCGACATAGGCGAGCGCCACGTCGTTGACCGTGGCGCCCGGCACCCGCGCCTTGATTTTCTTGAAGTCGGCGAGGTCATGGAACCGCGCTTCGAATACACGGTGCGGCGACACGGTCTGGTTGAATCGCGTCCTCGGGGGAAAGGTGGGCCGGTTCCCGTCGGCGACGCTGCTCACCAGGCCACCGACCAGCTTGCCGGGCAACGCGGCCAGTCCGCGGGCCAGTTGCGGAGCACTCGACAGCACGACTCTGCCGGCCTTCAGCGGGTACATCGCGGCATTGACCGCAGTGCGGGACAACAGCTCCGACGTCGAGGGCAGCGGGGCCGGCCGCCAGGGCCGGTCCGGGCCGGGCGGGCGCGGGCTGTCGGCGGCGAGGTCGTGCAGCGCCGCGATCATCTGGACGCTCGCCATCCCGTCGACCGCGCAGTGGTGCAGCTTCAACGCCATCGCGAACGAGCCTCTGGGGACGCCGGGCACGGCGTTGAGCCCCTCGATGACGGTGATCTCCCACGGCGGGCGACGCAGGTCGATCTGCCGGGCGTGCAGCCGCGCGACCTGGATGCACAGCTGCCGCCAGTCGCCGGGTTGTGGCAGCCCGATGTGGCGCACGTGGTATTCCAGGTCGAAGTTGGGGTCCTCCACCCAGTACGGCATGTGCAGTCCGCCCGGCAGCTCGGTCAGCCGCCGGCGGAACACATCGGCCAGGTGCAGCCTCGCGTCCAGCTCCTCCAAGATGCCCTTGAACGTGACCTTGCCACTCGGGGCGGTGGACGGGTCATAGATCAGCAGCATCTGGATCTGCAACGGCGTTGCCGGGCCTTCGGCTCGCAGCATCATGTCGTCGCTCCAACTCAGCTGCTGCACGTCAAGCCCCCTCGCTACGTCACGTCTCACGTTTGCAACCAATGCTGCGCCACCGTTGACGCCGGCGTAACAAGATTGGCATCGAACCTACCTACGGTGAGGCGGTCTAGCGTCCGTCAAGCGATGAGCCACGGACCCCCCTTATAGCCGGATAGGAACTCAATTGAGCGGAAATGCGGTCCGCCTGCAGGCGATCAACAATGTCGAGGCATATGTACCCCCGGCGATCAGTTTTGTACCAGGCGAGGCGCCGGGCGAGATTTTCGGCTCCAACGTCTTCACCAAGGCCGAGATGCAGGCGCGACTGCCGAAGACGGTCTTCAAGTCGATCGTCGCCACCATCGAGAAGGGCGCCCCGCTCGACCCCGCTGTGGCCGACACGGTAGCGGTGGCGATGAAGGACTGGGCACTGGAGAAGGGCGCCACCCACTACGCGCACGTCTTCTACCCGATGACCGGGCTGACCGCCGAGAAGCACGACAGCTTCCTCGAGCCTGTCTCCGACGGAGCGACCCTGGCCGAATTCGCCGGCAAAACGCTGATCCAGGGCGAGCCGGACGCCTCCAGCTTCCCCTCCGGCGGACTGCGCAGCACGTTCGAGGCGCGCGGGTACACCGGGTGGGACGTCACCAGCCCGGCCTACATCCTGGAAAACCCGAACGGCAACACGCTGTGCATCCCCACGGTTTTCGTCTCGATGACCGGTGAGGCCCTGGACTACAAGACCCCGCTGCTGCGCAGCCAGCAGGCGATGGGGATTCACGCCGAACGCATCCTCAAACTGTTCGGGCACCAGGACCTCAACAAGGTCGTCTCGTTCTGCGGCCCCGAACAGGAGTACTTCCTGGTCGACCGGCACTTCTTCCTGGCGCGACCGGACCTGATCAACGCCGGGCGCACGGTGTTCGGCGCCAAGCCGCCCAAGGGCCAGGAGTTCGACGACCACTACTTCGGCGCGGTGCCCGAGCGCGTGCTGGGCTTCATGATGGACACCGAGCGGGAGCTGTTCAAACTCGGTATCCCGGCCAAGACCCGGCACAACGAGGTGGCCCCCGGCCAGTTCGAGGTGGCGCCGATGTTCGAGCGGGCCAACATCGCCTCCGACCACCAGCAGCTGCTGATGACGATCTTCAAGACGATCGCCAAGAAGCACGGCATGGAGTGCCTCTTCCACGAGAAGCCGTTCGCAGGCGTGAACGGCTCGGGCAAGCACGTCAACTTCTCGGTGGGCAACTCCGAGCTCGGGTCCCTGTTGGTGCCGGGCGACACCCCGCACGAGAACGCCCAGTTCCTGGTGTTCTGCGCGGCGGTCATCCGGGCCGTGCACAAGTTCGCCGGGCTGCTGCGGGTGTCGGTCGCCTCCGCCACCAACGACCACCGGCTGGGTGCCAACGAAGCTCCGCCCGCGATCATCTCCATCTTCCTCGGTGAGCAACTCGCCGACGTGTTCGAGCAGATCGCCAAGGGCGCGGCCACGTCGTCAAAGGGCAAGGGCACCATGATCATCGGTGTCGACACGCTGCCCCCGTTGCCGACTGATGCCGGCGACCGCAACCGCACCAGCCCATTCGCGTTCACCGGCAACCGATTCGAGTTCCGGGCACCGGGCTCCGGCCAGACGGTCGCGGTGCCGATGATCATCCTGAACACGATCATGGCCGACTCGTTCGACTACATGGCGACGATTCTCGAGCAGGCTGTCGAAGCCGGTGAGGATTTCGACGGCGCGGTGCAGAAGCTGCTCACCGACGTCATCACCGAGCACGGCGCCGTGGTGTTCAACGGCGACGGGTATTCCGAGAACTGGCAGATCGAGGCGGCCGAGCGCGGACTGCCGAACCTCAAGACGACATTGGATGCCATCCCGGAGCTGATCAAGCCGGAAGCGGTGGCGGTCTTCGAGAAGTACGGCGTCTTCAACGAGCGGGAGCTACACAGCCGCTACGAGGTGCGTCTCGAGCAGTACGCGCTGACCATCGCGGTGGAGGCGAAGCTGGCGCTGGAAATGGGCACCACGGTCATTCTGCCGGCAGCCGTGCGCTATCAGACCGAGCTCGCCCAGAACGTCGCCACCCTGAAAGCCGCCGGTGTCGAACCGAGCATCGCTGCACTGGAAGCGGTTTCGGCTCCGCTCGCCGACCTGACGGCAGCACTGACGACCTTGAAGGCCGCGCTGTCCGACCACTCGGCGAGCTCCGCGCTGGACGAGGCGACGCACGCCCAGAAGGAGCTGCTGCCGGCGATGGAGGCGGTACGCGCTGCGGTCGACGCTCTGGAAGGCGTTGTCGCGGATGATCTTTGGCCGTTGCCCACTTACCAGGAGATGCTTTACATCCTCTGATAGACCGTCGTCGGGCGTGAGGGCCGGCCGCAACAGCGGGCCTGGTGATTCCCGGCCCTCACGCCCGGCGACTCTGATCCCAGGTGGCGGGCATCATCGGAAGTGTCGGTGCCTCGGTGAAAGAGCTTCCCGGCAGTGTGGCCGCGCCGGCGGCACTGTCGATTCCGGATATCGTTGCGGTACCGGTGAATCCGAGTGTTCCGGCGCCTGCGCCGGATTGACTGACCGCTGGCGGTACTAAGTCGCCGTCCAGAGTCAGATACTCATCGCGGTAACCGCGGCTCTGCAGGTCGTCGCAGCGGCGCCGGCGGGACCGGGCGGTTGCGGCGGCGGCGGTCGCGGAATTCGCGGTGACCTGGGACGCGGGTGCGCTCGCGGCCACTTTGGTGCGCAGGGCAGGGCCGAGTGCCGGGCCGGGGCCGGGACCCGGGCCGATGAGGTAGGCGAATCCCTGGGCGGGCGCGACCGAGGGCGCACCGGCCACCGCCTGCGCGGCGGGCGCCGACGGGCCGGGGGCCGGGCTGGGCGCCGGGGCCGCACCCGCGGTCGCGCTCACCGTGATGCCGGCGACTGGCAGGACGCGTTCGGCGGCAGCCGCCGGTATGTCGGCGCCGGCGCCGGCCCCGATCTCGGGCAGGGCGCACAGCGCGGACAGGCCGAGGGCCAGTGGGATCGCGGCAAATCCGGGTGCCGAGATGACCGTGTAGATGGGGGAACCCAGCAGCGCGAACGTTGCGGCATAGGCGAATACGTAGATCAGGGGCAGCCAGGTGGTCACGGCGGCCGCCGGATTGGTGGCGAAGTCGGTGATGAGCTGCACGGCGGTGCCGAACGGATTGGTGACGAGTGACTTGAGCACCCGGTACATGCTCGAGAAATGCTCGGACCAGGCGAGTGCTTCTTCGATGGGATCGGTGGGCGCGAACTTGGCCGGTTCGGCGGTACCGATCTGCGGCGCGGTGTCCGTTCCGGCTACCGAGGTGACGGCGGACGAGGAAAGCGCTTGGTAGACAGTCATTGTCGTGGCTGCTTGAATCCACATGCGGACGTAGTCCGCTTCGTTCAGTGCGATCGGAATGGTGTTGAGCCCGAAGAAGTTGGTCGCGACCAGTACGCCGTGCACGGCATGGTTGGCGGCCAGTTCAGCCAGGGTCGGCATGGCCGCCAGCGCCGCGAGGTAAGCGGCGGCAGCCACCTCGTGCTGCGCGGCGGCGCCGGCGGTCTTGATACTGGTCTGCGTCAACCAGTCCAGGTACGGCACGTGTGCCGCTGCGTAGCGGCCGGCCGTCGGGCCGTCCCATGCTGCGCCCTGCACCGCCGCGAGTATGGACGTCAACTCCGCTGCCACCGTAGCGAACTCCTCGCTGAGGGCGCGCCACCCGGAAGCGGCGGCCATGAGGGTGCCGGCTCCCGGGCCCTCGCTCAGCAGGCTCGCGTGCACTTCCGGTGGCGCCGCCATCCATACGGTCATCAGTACTGTTCCTCCTCGTCACCCGAACCGTCTGTCAGAAGTTAGCACTGCCTAACCTAATCAAACTTAGGGTGCCCTTTCCAGGTTTCACATCAACCGCTTAGGTAACTGGCGGCGGGCTCGTCCGCAAAGCGCGCCTCGCGGTTGCGTGAACCATTAGCCTTAGGCGCGAAGGCGCCCCGGTACGGATAGCTGCGCGCGAAAGGCGGGTGAGAAGTCGGCGATGGGTGACACGTCCGAGGGTTCGCGGGTGGGGACGCAGTTCGGGCCGTACCGGTTGCGGCGCCTGGTGGGGCGCGGCGGCATGGGCGACGTCTACGAGGCCGAGGACACCGTGCGCGAGCGTGTCGTAGCCCTGAAGCTGATGTCGCAGTCGCTGTCCCAGGACCCCGTGTTCCGCACCCGGATGCAACGTGAGGCCCGCACCGCCGGACGCTTGCAGGAACCGCACGTCGTGCCGATCCACGACTACGGCGAGATCGACGGCCAGCTGTATGTGGACATGCGCCTGATCGACGGCAAAGACCTCGCGGCGATCCTGAAGCGCTACGGACCTCTCACCCCACCCCGCGCCGTGGCGATCATCCGCCAGATCGGCGCTGCCCTGGACGCCGCCCATGCTGCCGGGGTGACGCATCGCGACGTCAAGCCGGAGAACATTCTGGTCAGCGCCGACGACTTCGCCTATCTCGTCGATTTCGGCATTGCCAGCGCGGGTTCCGACGAGAAGCTCACCCAGATGGGCAGCACGGTGGGAACCCTGTACTACATGGCGCCGGAGCGCTTCGGCGAGGGCGAGGTGACCTACCGCGCCGACATTTATGCCTTGGCCTGCGTGCTCTACGAGTGCCTGGCCGGATCGCCCCCGTACCGGGGCGACCAGCTCAGCGTGATGGGCTCGCATCTGAACAAGCCGGTTCCGCGGCCCAGCGTGGCGCGTCCGGGTATCCCGGCGGCTTTAGACCAGGTGATCGCCCGGGGGATGGCCAAGGATCCAGCCGATCGCTATCCCACCTGCGGCGACCTGTCGGCGGCGGCGTACGCGGCGCTGGCCTCGCCCGACCAGGACCGCGCCGCCGACATTCTGGAACGCAGTCAGGTCGGGCAGCTGCCGACCCCGCTCGCCGGCCAGACGCCCGGCACATTTCCGGCCACGCCGCCCCCCGCGATGGCGCAGGGCCCCTCCTGGCCCGCACCCGGAACACAGCCGGCCGCCCAGGGCGGCCCGGCGCCAAACCCGTGGGCCGCTACGCACGGCTGGGGAGGTACGCCCGCCGGCCCCACCGGCGCGCCCCCGTGGGGCCAACCGCCGCCGCGTCAGACCGGACTGCTGCGCAAGCCCTACGTATGGGCGGGGCTCGCGATCGCCGTGATCGTGGCGATCGCCGGTGGGCTGATCATCGGTTTCGCGAAGCCGAGCAACCCAGGCCCGCCGAGTAAATCGTCAACGCCGCCGCCGGCGGAGGACGCGGTGCAGATCAATGTGCTCAATGACGGTGTTTTCATCGGCAGTTCCGCGGCCGTCGCGACCATCGATGTCTTCAACGAACCCATCTGTCCGCCGTGCGGTGCGTTCATCAGGTCCTACGCCAGCGACATCGACACCGCGGTGAACAACAAGAAGCTCGCGGTGCGCTACCACCTGCTGAACTTCCTCGACGAACAGTCACACACCAAGAACTACTCGACCCGCGCCGTCGCGGCCTCGTATTGCGTTGCGGCGCAGAATGACCCGAAGGTCTACACCGGCTTCTACGCCGCCCTGTTCGGCAGCGATTTCCAGCCGCAGGAGAACGCCGCGTCTGACCGCACCGACGCCGAACTGGCACATCTGGCGCAGACGGTCGGTGCCAACAGCACGGCGACCAACTGCATCAAGTCGGGCGCCGACCTCGGCACCGCCCAAACCAAGGCCAACAATGCCAGCGCATCGTTGGCCGGCTTCAACGCCAACGGCACCCCGTTCGTCTGGGACGGCAGCAGCGGAGTGGACCTGCAGAACCCGAACTGGCTGACGAAACTGATCGGATGAGCTGATGACCGACCGCATCGAGGTCCAACGCACCGTCGCGGCTCCCGCGGCCGAGGTCTTCGGGCTGCTCTGCGATCCGCGCGGGCACGTCGCCATCGACTCGTCGGGCATGCTGCAGGACGCCGAAGGGGACCCGGTGGCGGCCGTCGGCGACACGTTCGTGGTGCACATGGACCGCGAGTCGCTGAACGATTTCCCGCAACTCGGCAAATACGACGTCACCGTCGAGATCACCGAATACGAGCCGGACCGGCTGATCGCCTGGACCATCCTGGGGCAGATCCGGCCTCAGATCGGCCACGTCTACGGCTATCGGCTCGAGCCCGCCGAGGACGGTGCGGCGACGGTGGTCACGTCGTTCTACGACTGGTCGCAGATCGACCAGCATTGGCGCGATGCCGGCATCTTTCCCGTCATCTCCGAAGGCGCGCTGCGGGCAACGCTCGGCATTCTGGACCGGACCGTACGGGGGCGCGCCGGACCCGGTTGACGCGCGCTGTCGGCGGCGTTCGGTAGGGTCCTCCGCGTGACTGCGACAGCCCCCATCAAATCCGTAAACGCCCGTCTCGCTGAGGAACTGGCGGTAGAACTGGCGCAGGTGACGGCCGCGGTCAGGCTGCTCGACGAGGGCGCCACCGTGCCCTTCATCGCGCGTTACCGCAAAGAGGTCACCGGCAGCCTGGACGACGGGCAGCTGCGGACCCTCGAGGAACGCCTTCGTTATCTGCGGGAACTCGACGAACGCCGCGCCGCCGTACTCGCGTCGATCGCCGAACAGGGCAAGCTGACCGACGAGCTGAAGGCGGCGCTGCTGTCCGCCGACACCAAGGCCCGGGTCGAAGACATCTACCTGCCGTACAAGCCCAAGCGCCGGACCAAGGCGCAGGCTGCCCGCGAGGCGGGTCTGGAGCCGCTGGCCGACCGGCTGATCGGCGACCCGGCGCTGGTCCCCGAAGCCGCCGCGGCGGACTTCACCGGAGATGACTTTCCGGATGTCACAGACGCCGCGGCCGCGCTGGAGGGCGCCCGGCACATCCTCATCGAACGGGCGGCCGAGGATGCCGAACTCGTCGGCGCGATTCGGGAGACATTCTGGGCACGGGCGGCGCTGCGTACCACACCGTGGTCCGAAGAGGCAGCGAAAAGTGCTGAGGCGCAAAAGTTCCGGGACTACTTCGACTTCTCCGAGCCGCTGGAGAACATGCCGTCGCACCGGGTGTTGGCGGTATTGCGCGGTGAGAAGGAGAAGGCGTTGGCGTTCGCCTTCGACGGCGGGCCCGACGACCTGTACGAGGCGATGATCGCGCGCACCCTCGACATCGACCTGTCGGGTGCGGCTCAGCCGGCCCATCGGTGGCTGGCCACGACCGTCAGCCTGGCCTGGCGGGCCAGATTGATGTTCTCCGCCACGGTCGATGCGCGCATGCGGTTGCGCCAGCGAGCCGAAGAGGAGGCGGTTGCCGTGTTCGCCAGGAACCTCAAGGATCTGCTGCTCGCCGCCCCTGCGGGGGCCCGCACCACGCTGGGCCTGGATCCCGGTTTCCGCACCGGCGTCAAAGTGGCGGTGGTCGACGGCACCGGCAAGGTGCTCGACACCTGCGCGATTTATCCGCACCAGCCGCAACGGCAATGGGATGCCGCCAAGGCCGCTCTCGCCGCGCTGGTAGCCCGCCACGGGGTCGAGTTGATCGCGGTCGGTAACGGCACGGCCTCGCGCGAAACCGACGCGCTGGCAAGCGAACTGATCGCCGACATCCGGGCCGCCGGCGGCGGGTCGGTGCAGGTCCCGGCCAAAGCAATGGTGAGCGAGGCCGGCGCATCGGTGTATTCCGCGTCGGCCTACGCCGCGCACGAACTACCCGACCTCGACGTGACCCTGCGCGGCGCGGTGTCGATCGCCCGGCGCCTGCAGGATCCCCTCGCCGAGTTGGTGAAGATCGAACCGAAATCCATCGGCGTCGGGCAGTACCAGCACGACGTGACCCCGGGGATCCTCGCCCGCAGCCTGGATGCGGTGGTCGAGGACGCCGTGAACGCCGTCGGCGTGGATCTGAACACCGCGTCGGTGCCTCTGCTGGCGCGGGTGTCCGGAATCTCCGAATCGCTGGCGGAGGCCATCGTCGCCCACCGGGACAACACCGGTCCGTTCGCCAACCGGCGCGCGCTGCTGAACGTTCCCCGGTTGGGGCCCAAAGCATTCGAACAGTGTGCGGGCTTCCTGCGGATCCGCGGCGGCGACGATCCACTCGATGCGTCGGGTGTGCACCCGGAGGCATATCCGGTGGTCCGGCGGATTTTGGACCGCTCCGGCGTCACCCTCGCCGAGATCATCGGCAACGAGCGTGCGCTGCGCAAGCTGCGCCCGGCCGACTTCGCCGACGACAGGTTCGGCGTTCCCACGGTGACGGACATCCTCGCCGAGCTGGAGAAGCCGGGCCGCGACCCGCGACCGGCCTTCACCTCCGCGACGTTCGCGGCGGGCGTCGAAAAGGTCGCCGACCTCAAGCCCGGCATGGTCCTCGAGGGCGTGGTCACCAACGTCGCCGCGTTCGGCGCCTTCGTCGATGTCGGTGTGCATCAGGACGGCCTGGTGCACATCTCGGCGATGGCCGAACGCTACGTCTCCGATCCGCACGAGGTGGTCCGCTCCGGTCAGGTGGTGCGGGTCAAGGTCATGGAGGTCGACGTCGAACGTCAGCGCATCGGTCTCAGCCTGCGGCTGGGCGACCAACCGCAGCGCGACAAGCGTCCGGACCGGCAACCCGGGTCCCGGGCCGGAGGCAAAGGCGCACCGCAGCAACGAAATTCGCAGCACTCGGCGAATTCGCGGCGGCGGTCACCCGAGCCGGCCGGCAACGCGATGGCTCAGGCCCTGCGCGACGCCGGTTTCGGGCGGTGACCCCGGACGCGTAGTACTACTCATCCCGCGGTCCGGCCGGCTGGGCATGCTGGACGAATGCCCCTTGCTACCTCCGTGCCCAATCCTGCTGTGCTCGAATCCGGCCGCACGCGCGACCGCGCCGTCGACGTCGCCCGACTGGCCGCGCTGGTCGTGGTGATGTTCGGGCACTGCGCGCTGCTGCTCGCCACCATCGACTCCGGTGGTGTGCGGATCGGCAACCTGCTCGGCGAGATCCCCGCGATCGCCCCGGTGACCTGGCTGGTTCAGGTGATGCCGCTGTTCTTCCTGGCCGGTGGCGCCGCGGGCGCCTACGGCTGGCACTCCGGCAACGCCTGGGGTTCCTGGCTGTTCGCCCGGGCCCAGCGCCTGTGCCGGCCGGTGTTCTGGTATCTGGCGGCGTGGACGGTGGCGCTGCTGGTGGTTGGTGCAACGCTCGGCGACGAATCCGCCGACGGGCTCGGGCGCGAGTGCGTGGCGCTGCTGTGGTTCCTCGGCGTCTACCTGGTGGTGCTGGCGTTCGTCCCGGCGTTGAGCCGGTTGCGAACGGGGCGGGCGGTCCTGGTGACGGTCCTGGGTCTGCTCGCTGCGGCGGCCGCGATCGACAACATCCGTTTCGTGGTGGGAACGCCCGAGTCCGGTGTGGCCAACTTCCTGATCGTGTGGCTGATTCCGGTGGTGATCGGGGTCGCCTACGCCCGCCGGCTGATCGGTGTGCGCGCGGCGGTGGCTGCGGCTGTGTCCGCGTTGTCCGCGCAGGTGGCGCTTGCCGCCGCCGGAACGTACGAGGTCTCGCTGGTGGTGACCGGTGCGGAGCGGGTGTCCAACGTCTCGCCGCCGACATTGCTGCTGGCGTTGCACTGCACCTGGATGTCGTGCGCGTTCGTGGCCGCCGCGGGACCGGTCCGGCGATGGGCGCAGCGCCCGCGGGTCTGGCGGGCGGTCGCGGTGGGCAACGGGGGAGCGATGACCCTGTACCTATGGCACATTCCGGCGATCGCCGTCGCCGCCGTCGGTCTGAATGCCGCCGGCCTGGACGCCTATGACGTACACGCCCCCGGCTTCTGGGGCCTGCTCGCGCTGCGGGCGGTGGTGTTCGCCGCCGTGATGGCCGTGATGTTCCGGCTGCTGTCGCCGCTCGAGCACCGGCGCCTGCCCTGGTGGGACGCGCCGGTGGGTTCGTCTGCCGTCCGATCCGCGACCGCCGGCGCACTGATCTGCGTTGCGGGTGTCGCTCTGGTGCTGATGGCCAAGAACGGTCTGGCCGGTGTCGACGGCTGGGCGGCGCTGGGCGGCTTCGTCGCCGCGGCGGGATCCGCGCGGATGATCAGCGGTGCGCCAGCTGCGACGTCGGAGCTGCCCAGTCGGTCGACACCGTCCGCTGTGTGATCAGCCACGTGCCCTCAGCCGGAACCAGCACATCGCGGTAGCGTCCGACGTGGTCCAGACCGACGTGGGTGACGACGGTGAAGTACGAGGACACGTGTGCGCGGTCCGCCGTGACGTCGGTGAAGAGCACATTGGTCAGGATGTGCCGGACTAGGGGCCTGCGGTCCGCTCCGGCGGCAGCGGCGACGTTGCCGGTGACACCGCGCAGGAAACCGGCGATCTTGGCTCTGCCGCGTAACGCCGGCAGGCCCCGTATCTCCAGCAGCCCGTCTTCGCAGAACGCGGCGGCGAGATCGTCGAGCCGGCCGGCGTCACCTGACCAGTTGTACCGGGCCAAGGTGTCGCGAATCTGTTCGCGCGCAACGAGTTCCCAGACGTCCATGGTCATGGTGGGTCACCCGAACGGGCGGTTCTCGCGAACGCCGCGGTACATTCCCCAGCGCACGATCACCGGCATCACCACGTGCTCGACCGCCCACAGCGGGAATCGGAAGGCGTGACCGGTAGGGAAGAACACCTCCAGACCGTTGCGCTGAACGCCGACCAGCGAACCCCAGCGGCGTCCCGGCGCCTTGAAGGATCGCAGCGGGCGGTCGGCGAACGCGGCGCGGATATTGCGGGCTACCAACGCGTCACCGCGATTGCGCGCCGAGCTGCGCAGCGGATCAGTCGCCGCCACGTCCCCGACGGCGAACACCTCGGGATGGCCGGGTAGCTGAAGCTGGTGCGTCACCCGGACGAATCCGAACTCGTCCAGCAGTTCGGGTGGCAGCCAGCCGGTGTTGGGGCGCACCCGCCCGATCGCCCACAGCACGGCATCGCCGACTGCCGGCGTCTGTCCGGTGCTCCAGCGCACCGGCTCGCTGGTGATCTCGCTGCCGGTGAAGTCGTCGGTAATCACGGCCCGGTGCCCGGGGTGCAGGCCCACACCGAGCTCGGCCAACCGGTCGGCAATCCGTTTCCAGGTCCGCGGGTGGTACTCCCGCAGCGGGCGGTCCCCGGGGAAGTACAGGTCGACCTGCTTGTCGGGCCAGGTGGTCGCCATGTTGACGGCACTGCTGACCGCTGCGGCGCCGCCACCGATGATGATCACCGATCTGGCGGTCGCGAGCTGCTCGTGCGCTGCGTAGAGACCGGCACCGATCTCCGCTGGGGACTGCAGGGAGGGTTGACGCCAGAAGCCATTGCTCACACCGGTGGCGATGACCAGCGCGTCGTATGGTTCGGCGACCGTCGTGCCGTCCTCAGCGCGACCATGAACCGTTCGCCCGGCGAGGTCGACTCCGGTCAACTCGGCCTGCACCGTCCGCACCCGGTCCAGCTTGCGGAACCTGTCGAACGGAATCCAGTAGTCCCGCGCCCAGTCGTCGGGGCGGGCCAGCCGCACGCCGAGTTCCTGGCCGCTGACCAGCCCGGGTTTGGCCGAGATTCCCACCACCTCGAAATGGGGTGCCAGATGGATGGCGGTCAGTATGCCGACATCGCCGAGCCCCGCGATCACGACCCGCTTGCGGCTCATGCCACCGATTTCCGCGGCGGTCGCGGCACGAAGCGCGATACCCGGTCGATGACCCGCTGGTATTCCGGGCGGCGCTGCAGACTACGCGTCTCCATCATCGGGATGCTGGCACCGAGGAACATGGCCAGCATCGCCGCCGCTCCGGCGAACAACCACCACCAGTCCGACGGCGCGGCCGCGACTCCGAACAGGGCCAGGGAGAACCAGAACCCGAACTCGCCGAAATAGTTCGGGTGTCGCGACCAGCTCCACAACCCGCGGTCCATCGCCGCACCGGCGCGGGACTCCCGGACAAACCGGTGCATCTGCACATCGGCCGCGAGTTCGAGGGCGACCGCCGCCAGTCCGAGCGCGAACGCGACGAGCGTGAGCCAGCGGATGTCTGCGCCGGGCCGGGTCACGCAGACGTAGACCGGCAGCATGCCCGCGAACACCTGCAGCGTGGGGATGAGGTGGATGGCCACCAGGTCGACGACGAATTCCCAACGGCCGGCGCGTTCCTTGAACATCGGGTAGCGCCAGTCCTCGTGGTGGAGGCCAGGAAACCCGTAAACCCAGTTCGCGGTCAATCGCACCGCCCAGACCGCGATCACCGCCATCACCAGCCAGCAACGCACCTGATCGACCCCGGCACCGGCCTGGCTCCACCAGTACAACGCCAACAGCGGCGGTATGACGCTCCAATACGCGTCGTAGAAACTGGAATTGCGATAGCGGCGGCTGAAGGCGAACACCACCAGGGTGGCCAGCACGTCGGCGATCAGCGAATCGAGCCACAGATGTCCGGTCCGCGGTCCCCAGGCCAGCCAGCCGGCTGCCACCCCGATCGCGATCACGTACGCAAGGGTCACCAAGGTCAGCGACCGCGCCTTGCTCATCCCTGCCCGCGTGGAATTCATCTCTGCCACTGCGCTTTTCGGCGAGCGCGCGTCATCCGGGTCTCCTTCAGCGCATGGCCCGGTCGGCCCGGGCTCCCGGCCACGGTCGGCAAAACTGTAACACGTTCTACCAGCGTGGCCGACGGCCCGCGTCAGGGCGTGGGCGACTCGTGAGTGACGGCTTGATATCCCCGGGCACCCGCCCGGTCGACCGCAGCCTTGACCACACCGAATATCAGCCCCTGCAGGCCGGCGCCGATCAGGGCGGTGCGGGTGGAGTTGCTGAGATCCTTCGGGTCGGGCGGCGCCTGGTCATCGTCGCTGAGGCGTTTCCAGACCTGGCTGAAGAGGGCGCCGGCAAGCAGGCCGCCGGTGACACTGGTGGCCATCGACAGCGGCAGATAGAGGGCTTTGGATTTTGCGCTCATGACGGTCCTTCGTTTGTGTGGTCGTTGATACCGGTGTTCCCGAATCCGCCCGATCTCCAACGCTCTTTCGCCGGAGTCGATGAATATTTGGCGAAATGCGAAAATGATCGCCAGCTGCCGGATATGTTTTTGCTGCCGATCTGCTCAGTTATTTCCGGTGGTTGCTCGATCTCGTCAAAGAGAGGCGCGTGCATGGTGGACAGCCCGCCGGGCAACCGATCGTTATGCGTGAGCAGCGGGTGGGGGGTGTTGCGTGCGGCGGCTTCGAAATTGGGAGCGGCGGCCGGCCGGTTGAGCCCAGATGTTGAGAATGGACTGCTTCTATGAGTTTTGCGGTGCTGCCCCCCGAGATCAATTCGCTGCTGATGTATTCCGGTGCCGGGCCGGGGCCGATGTTGGATGCGGCCTCCGCGTGGGAAGGTCTGGCCGGCGAGTTGCAGGCCGCGGCTTCGTCATTCAGCTCCGTCACCACCGGGCTGGTGGGCGGAGCGTGGCAGGGCCCGGCTGCAGCGGCCATGGCTGCGGTGGCCGGTCCGTACGGCAGTTACCTGAACACGGCGGCGGCGCAGGCGGCAGGAACCGCGACCCAGGCAGCCGCTGCCGCGGCGGTCTTCGAGGCCGCGCAGGCCGCCGTCGCGCACCCGGCGCTCATTGCCGCCAATCGCAACGAGATTGTGGCCCTGGTGATCTCGAATCTGTTCGGTCAGAATGCGCCCGCGATCGCGGCCGCCGAAGCTTTTTACGAGCAACTGTGGGCCCAGGATGTGTCGGTGATGGCGGGCTATCACGCCGGGGCATCTGCCGTCGCCCAGGCGCTCGCGCCGTGGCAGCAGGCGCTGGCCCTGCCCGGCGCGGGCGTGGACTTCAGTATCTCGGTCTTCGGCCTGCAACTGCTGCAGACCGGCACCGCGCAGGCCAACAGCACCTTCGGCGGTTTGGCGGTGGCCACCGGCGCAAATAGTTCGGCGAACGCCGACCTGGCCGATATCGCTTTTGCTTTCGGTGACGGCAGTAGGGCAGCGGCCACCGGAGGCGTGCTGAATATCGCCGGGGTCATCGGCAGCAACTCGACCGCGAACGCCACCGGCGCGGTGAACATCGGCACCGGAGCCCTCGCGTTCGGCAACAACAACACCGTCGTCGCCAACGCCGTCGGCGTGGGCAACATCGGCACGGTCGCGGCCGCTTTCGGGAACGACAACACCGTCTCCGCCACTGCCGAAGGAGTGCAGAACAACGCCACTGTGGCCGCCGCCTTCGGCAACAACAACTCCGGCGTGGCGGCCAAGGTGACCGGCGTGGAGAACACCGGCATCGTCTCAGCGGTCTTCGGCAGCAACAACACCACGGTGTCGGCCGACGCATTCGGCGTCGAGAACAACGCGGTGGTGGCGGCGGTCGCGGGCAGCGGCAACGTCAACGTGCTCGCCGCCGCGGGCGGCGCCGGCGGCAACGAAGGAGTGGTCGCGGCCGCGCTGGGCAACGGCAACGCGGTCGCGGCAACGGCGACGGGCGTCGGCGGCAATCTCGGCACCGTCGCTGCTTCCATTATCGGCAACAACAACGTGATCAGCGCCAACGCGACCGGCGGAGGTCACATCGGCACCGTGGCCAGCGCCCTGTTCGGTGACAGCAACGGCGTCACGGCCAGCTCGTTCGGCCTAAACAACATCGCCACCGTCGCGACCGTCGGCGGCAGCGGCAATACCGCGGTCTCGGCCGACGCGAGCGGCTCGGACAATATCGGCACGGTGGCCACCGCCTTCGGCGCCAACAACCCCAACGTCGCGGCCAGTGCCCTCGGTGCCGGCAACGTCGGCAACGTCGCCACCTCTTTGGGCAACGGCAGCACGGTGACCTCGAAGGTCATCGGGGCGGGCAACATCGCCACCGTGGCGACCTCGGGCGGCAACAACAACGGGGTGGGAGCCAGCGCCGTGGGTGTGGGCGCCAACACCGCCCAGATCGCCACCGCGTTCGGCAACGGCAACACCCAGGTCAGCGCCGATGCCGGCGGTGCCGGTGGCAACGTTGCCACCGTCGCAACGTCGTTGGGCGACAACAACACTGCGAAAGCCAGCGCGTTCGGCGCCGGAAACATCGCCAGCGTCTCGACGGTGTTGTTCAGCAACAACAACACCTCCGCGGCCGAAACGATCGGCGTCGGGAACATCGCCACCCTGGCCACCTCCTACGGCAACGACAACAACGTGTCCGCCGAGGCCAAGGGTGTCGGCGGCAACACCGCCACCATCGCCACTGCGATCGGCCAGGGCAACTCCAAGGTCGATGCGGACGCCGGCATCGCGGGCGGCAATATCGCGACCCTGGCCACTGTCTTCGGTGACAACAACACCGCCCAGGCCAGCGCGCTGGGCGCGGGCAACACGGCCACCCTGTCCACCGTGCTGTTCAGCAACAACAACACCTCGTCGGCCAGCGCCCTGGGCGTGGAAAACATTGCGACCGTGGCCACTTCGTACGGCAACGGCAACAACGTCGCGGCCAGTGCGCCGGGTGTCGGTCTTAACGTCGCCACCTTCGCCACGGCGATCGGCGAGGGCAACACCCAGGTCTTGGCGTCGGCCGGTGGCGGTGGCGGCAACACCGCGACGCTGGCCACCGTGATCGGGGATGGCAACTCAGCGTCGGTCGTCTCGACCGGCCTGGGCAACACCGCGAACATCGCCACCCTGATCGGCAACAACAACACCGCCAAGGTCGACGCGTTCGGCGTCGAGAACATCGCCACCGTCGCGACCGCGATCGGTGACAACAACGGCGTCGTGGCCGGCGCGCCCGGCGTGGGTGCCAACATCGCGACCTTCGCCACCGCGATCGGTGACGGCAACACCACGGTCTCCGCCGAGGCCGGTGGCGGGGGTAGCAACATCGCGACGCTGGCCAGCGTGTTCGGCAACAACAGCACCGCCAAAGTCAGTGCGACCGGCCTGGGCAACATCGCCACGATCGCCACCGGCATCGGTGACAACAGTGGCCTGACCGCCACCGCTTTCGGTGTGGACAATATCGCGACCGTGGCCACCTCCTACGGCGACGGCAACACCTCGGTCGCCGCCGAGGCCGGCGGGGCCGGCGGCAACATCGCCACCCTGGCCACCGTGTTCGGCAGTGGCAACGCGGTCACCGGAGCGCATGCCATCGGGGTCGGCGGCAACATCGTCACGCTGGGCACCGTGATCGGTGACAACAACGCGGCGGTGTCGGCGAGCGCGACCGGCTCGGGCAACCTCGTCTCCATCGCCACCGCAATCGGCGACCAGAACACGGCCACGGTCGACGTGACGGGAGTGGGTAACGTGCCGGTGGCCTCGACGGTGATCGGGGACGGCAACTCGATGAAAGTCAGTGCCTTCGGCCTGGAGAACATCGCCACGCTGGGCACGGTGTACGGCGACGGCAATACCGGCGGGGTGGTGGAAGCCGGTGGTGCGGGCGGCAACATCGCCACCCTGGCCACCGTCTTCGGTGACAGCAACACCGCGGCGGTAGCGCGGGCGGTCGGGATCGGCGGCAATATCGCCACCCTGAGTACCGCGATCACCGACGGGAACGCCGTCTCGGCGACCGCCAACGGCGCCGGCAATATCGCAACGGCTGCCACGGCGTTCGTCGGCGGAGGCAATACGGCCACCGCGTCGGCGACCGGGGTACAGAACTACGCGACCCTGGCCACCGCGGCCGGCGCGGGCAACGGTGTGTCGGCCACCGCCTCAGGCGCCGGTGCGAACATCGCGACCCTGGGCACGGCGATCGGGGACGGCAACACCGAGGTTGCGGCCACGGCGGGCGGCGTCGGCGCCAACATCGCCGTCGCCGCCACCGCGGTCGGCAACAACAACACGGTCGCCGCCAGCGTTGCCGGGCTGAGTGTGGGGGGTGTCGCCACCGCTGTCGGCGACGGCAACACCGGTGTCACGGTCCGCGGACATCAGCCGGCCAACTTCGCGATCGTGTCCACCGTCGTCGGGTCCGGCAACAACCTGGTGCAGGCCAGCGGTCACAGCCCGGTCAACTTCGCCAACATCGCCACCGTCGTCGGCGACGGAAATCACGACGTCTGGGCCGGCGGTGCGGGCGTGCTGAACATCGCGGTGGCCGCCGGCGGCAGCAATTTCGCACTGGCGGGCGATCAGTCCGGGGGACTGGCGGGCGGTAACTTCGCCATCGTCACCGCGAATGGCGCCGGAGCCAAGGCATTCAACGGCTTTCTCAACCTCGCCGTCGCTGCCGGGGACCGCCTGTCGGCGATCGCCGGCCCCGGCAGCTTCCACGTATCGATCCGGCCGCTGACCGGGTAGCGGCCGCTACTGCTTGTCGACCTTGCCGGCGAGCTGGGCGGCGAGCTTGACGCCGGCGTCGCCGGGGTCCTTGGGTCCGCATCCGCTGACGTCGATCACCACGTTGTTGCGCACGGTGAGGGCCCGCTGACAGGTCCCGCCGACGGCGGTGCCGTTGTCGGTTGTGCTGACCGAAATGGTGGTGGTCAGCACGCCATTGGACGAATTCACCTGTCCCACTTTCCAGGTGATCTCAGCACCACCGGGGTCGGCCGGGACGACGAGCGGCCGATCCGCACAGGCCGGCCACGCCTTGACCGAGGCGTCGAAGAACGCCTTCGCCTCGGTCGCGGAGGGGAACGCCACCAGGTACTGCACGGCTTCGGGGTCCATGTCCTTGGATCCCGGCGTGGGCGGGGACGCGCTGTCGTCGCGTCCGGCAGCGCCGGTGAACCCACTGCCCGCGTAAACCGGGTTCTCGCCAGGGCCATAGGCGAACAGGCACTCGGCGGGCCACTTCCAGCCCTGCGGGTACTGCTTGTTGCCGTCGTCGGCCAGTTTGTCGGACTTGTCTCTGATCGCCATACCCATGGTGCCCATGGTGGCGTCGAGTTCGCCAGGGGTGAGCAGCAGATTCGCCAAGGCCGCCGGCGCCACCGGAGGCTTGGACGACGCCGAGCTGGTTGCCGAACTCGAGGATGACGGCGTGCCGCTGTCGTTGTCGCCGCCGCACGCGGCGACCAAAAGTCCGGCGGCGGCGACAGTGAACGCCGCAGTAAGGGAGCGCATGACCTGTCCTTCTTGCTTGTCGGTGATCGGCAAGCAATCCGCGACTCCCCGGCGCGTCTGCTGCAGTGGGCGGCATGAGCATACTGCCGCTTCGCGCCGGGGGGAACAGTCCGGGCGCGGCTACTCCTCGCGCTGGGTCTGCTCCAACAGCACCACCGCCCGGCCCTGGACCGTGATCTTGCCCTGCGGCGGCTGCGCGTCGCCGTTCTCCACCTGCCCGGTACCGGCCGCCGTGTCCAGCACCGGGAGCCAGCCCGGCCCGAATTCATCAGGGGGCAGGACGAATTCGATCGGTTCGTGGTGGGCGTTGAAGCACAGCACGAAGGAGTCGTCGGTGATGCGCTGTCCACGGGAATCCGTGCCGGGTATGCCCAGGCCGTTGAGGAAGACCGCCACCGATTTACCAAAACCGGAATCCCAGTCCTCGTCGCTCATCTCCGAGCCATCGGGCCGGAACCACGAGATGTCCGGCAGACCTTCCGATCCCCGCACCCGGACCGGGGCTCCGGTGAAGAACCGGCGCCTGCGGAAGACCGGATGCCCGGCCCGGATGGCCGTCACCGCCCGGGTGAACTCAATGAGATCGTTGTCGGCGTTGTCCCAGTTGATCCAGGTCAGCTCGCTGTCCTGGCAGAATCCGTTGTTGTTGCCGTGCTGGGTGCGGCCGAGCTCGTCGCCGTGGCAGATCATCGGAACCCCTTGCGACAGAATGGTTGTCGCCAGGAAGTTGCGCTGCTGCCGGGCCCGCAGCGTGTTGATCTCAGGGTCGTCCGTCGGGCCCTCGGCGCCGCAGTTCCAGGACCGGTTGTGTGACTCGCCGTCGTTGTTGTCCTCGCCGTTGGCCTCGTTGTGCTTCTCGTTGTAGGACACCAGGTCGCGCAGGGTGAACCCGTCGTGGGCCGTGACGAAATTGATGGAGGCTACCGGCCGGCGTGCGGTGTGCTCGTAGAGGTCGGCCGATCCGCTTATCCGGGAGGCGAATTCGCTCAGAATGGCGTCCTCGCCGCGCCAGAAGTCGCGGATGCTGTCGCGGAACTTGCCGTTCCATTCGGTCCACTGCGGCGGGAAGTTGCCCACCTGGTAGCCGCCGGGGCCGACATCCCACGGTTCGGCAATCAGCTTGACCTGGCTGACGATGGGATCCTGTTGCACCAGTTCGAAAAACGCCGACAGCCGGTCGACATCGTAGAATTCGCGCGCCAGGGTGGAGGCCAGGTCGAAGCGGAATCCGTCGACATGCATCTCGGTGACCCAGTACCGCAGCGAATCCATGATCAGCTGCAAGGTGTGCGGATGGCCCACGTTGAGGCTGTTGCCGGTGCCGGTGTAGTCCATGTAGTACTGCTTGTCGTCGTCGACCAACCGGTAGTAGGCGGCGTTGTCGATGCCGCGCATCGACAACGTGGGGCCCATGTGGTTCCCCTCGGCGGTGTGGTTGTAGACGACGTCGAGGATCACCTCGATGTTGGCCTCGTGCAGCGCGCGCACCATGGCCTTGAACTCCTGAACCTGGCCACCCGGCGTGTTGCTGGCGGTGTATTTGAAGTCGGGGGCGAAGAACCCGATTGTGTTGTAGCCCCAGTAGTTTGACAGACCCTTCTCGATGAGCGTCGAGTCGTTGGCGAAGTGGTGCACCGGCATCAGCTCGATCGCCGTCACGCCCAGATTGGTCAGGTGCTCGATGATCGCCGGGTGCGCGATCGCCGAATAGGTGCCGCGAATCCGTTCGGGGATCGCCGGGTGAGTCTGGGTGAGGCCTTTGACGTGTGCCTCGTAGATGACGCTGTCGGCGTACTCGTGGCCGGGCGGGCGGTCCACGCCCCAGTCGAAGTACGGATTGATCACCACCGACTTGGGCATGTTGGCCGCGGAGTCGTCGTCATTGCGGCTGTCCGGATCGCCGAAGTTGTAGCTGAACAAGGACTGGTCCCACTGAAACGACCCGTCGATTGCCTTCGAGTACGGGTCCACCAGCAACTTGTTCGGGTTGCACCGGTGGCCGTTGGCGGGATCGTAGGGGCCGTGCACCCGGAATCCGTAGCGCTGACCCGGCTGAACACTGGGCAGGAACGCGTGCCAGACGAAGCCGTCCACTTCCGGCAGCGCAATCCTGGTTTCGGAGCCGTCCTCGTCGAACAGGCACAGCTCGACCCGCTCAGCCACCTCGCTGAAGACGGCGAAGTTCGTGCCGGACCCGTCGTAGCTCGATCCCAGCGGGTAGGCCTTGCCCGGCCACACCTCCGGCCGGTCGTCGGGGTGCCCCGATCCGGACGTGACCCCCGGCGTCGCGGTCTGCTCTGCGCTGACATTAACCACCGTGCCTCCTGACATTGACGGATTGACCGAACTGGGAACACCGGCGGTCGGGCTCTGTATATCCGCTGCCGGGCCGGGCTAAGCATGGAGTCGCCCACAGTCTGCGACGGACGAGCGAAAGATGCTCGGTGAAAATTGCTTTCGACGCCTGGGGAGGGTTGCGACACGGTCACGGACGCATACCTATTGACTGCCCACGGGTCACAGGGACCTCATTGCTCACTATCGTCACATCAACCCATTGCGGACGTCAATTCGGCGTCCGGCCTCTGGAAAGGTGTGAAATGTCGGCGATTCCTCGCTTCGTTTCGGTATCGCTGGCAGCGGCGGCTGCTGTCGGGCTCATCCTTCCGATCGGCCTGGCCCCCCAGGTACACGCGCTGCCGTGCAGCGCACCTGAAGCCAACGTCCCGCCGCCGGCGAACGCGGTAGTGACCAACCCCGGCGGCAAGGTGCTCGGCCCGATGAACAAGCGGCCCCGCGGCGCGAATGACCGCGCACCGATGCCCAGGCCCGGCCCGTTGCAGCGCGTGTTGCAGCCGGGTCAGCGCTACTCCGCGCCGATGCAACAGCAGGCGCTGGTCCCGGGCGCCAACCCGGCTCCTCCTGTTCCCGCTCCACCGGCGGGCCAGCAACCCCAGGCCGCGCAGCTCGCCCCGGCCCCGGATGCGGCGGTCCCGCCGAACCCGGCTCCGGCACCGGAGCTGCCGCCCGGCTCGCCGGAAGCCGAAGGCGCACTCGGCGGCTCCAACACCTCCCTGGTCGAGTGGGTGACCGGACCCGACGGCCCGAACAAGACCCTGGAACGCTTCGGCATCTCCGGGACCGACCTCGGAATCCTCTGGGACAATGGCGATCCCACTAACCACCAGGTGCTGATGGCCTTCGGCGACACGTTCGGCTACTGCGCCGTCAAGGGCGACCAGTGGCGGTACAACGTGCTGTTCCGCAGCAACGACCACGACCTGTCGCACGGCCTGCACGTCGACGCCGGCGATCCCTCCAACAGATACGCCGGCTCGCCGACCCAGCAACCCGGCTTCTCCCGCCAGGTCATCAACAGCATCAAGTACGCCAGGGAAGAGACCGGAATCATCCCGACCGCCGCGATCTCCATCGGTAAGACCCAGTACATCAACTTCATGTCCATCAAGGACTGGGGTCGCGACGGCGAATGGTGGACGAATTACTCCGGCATCGCAATGTCCACCGACAACGGCCAGACCTGGTCGGTGTACCCCGGCACCATCCGCGCCAACGGCCCCGACGCAGCGCGCGTTCCCTATGTGGAGGGCAACGAGAATTTCCAGATGGGTGCCTACGTCAAGGGCGGCGACGGCTACCTGTACTCCTTCGGCACGCCGAACGGACGCGGCGGCGCGGCGCACCTGTCGCGAGTGCAGCCGCGATTCATTCCGGACCTCACCAAATACGAGTATTGGAACGGTGATTCGAACTCGTGGGTGCCGAACAAGCCATCGGCAGCGACTCCGGTCATCCCGGGCCCGGTAGCCGAGATGTCGGCCCAGTACAACACCTATCTCAAGCAGTACCTGGTGATGTATACCAACGGCGCCAACGATGTGGTGGCCCGGACCGCACCCACTCCGCAAGGCCCTTACAGCCCGGAGCACTTGCTGGTGTCCAATTTCCAGATGCCCGGCGGCGTCTATGCGCCGATGATGCACCCTTGGACGACAGGCAAGGACGTGTACTTCAACCTTTCGCTGTGGTCGGCATACGACGTGATGCTGATGCACACCACGCTTGGCTAGGGGTCGATAGGGCGATTCGTCCATTCCCGCCCGGCGCGGCGCGAGGAACGGACCATCCGCCCGCCGCGCCCGTCCCGCCGTCGGTCGGGATCGTGTGGCCGGTGACGAACGCCGCGAGGTCCGACGCCAGGAACAGGATCACCCGCGCCTGGTCCTCCGGTTGACCCATGCGTCCGATCGGGACCCATTGCGGCCACTGCGATTGCTCGTCGGGCGAGAGCCATTGGGAGTAGGGCACCTGCAGAGATTCGGTGACGTCCGGCCCGATCGCGTTGACCCGGATTCCGTCGCGCCCCACCTGGACCGCGAGGCTGCGGGTGAAATGGATGACGGCGGCCTTGAAGGCGGCGTAGACCGGATCCTCGGGATAGCCGCGCAGCCCCTCCACGGAGGAGACGTTGACGATCGCGCCGGCCCGCCGTTCGATCATCATCGGCAGGAAGGCCCGGGTGACCAGGAAGACGTGGTGCAGGTTCACTCGGTACAGCTCGTCCCACAGCGCCGGGTCCGTGGCGGCGAACGCGCCCGGGTGGCGCACCCAGTGCCCGACATTGTTGACCAGCACGTCGATGCACCCGTAACCGTCCCGCACGCGGTCTGCGAGCGCGGCGACCTGTGCTGCCTCCCGGACGTCGGTCACGACCGCCAGGCCGCCGATCTCGTCCGCGGTCCGCTGCGCACGCTCGCCGTCGATGTCGGCGACCACCACCCGGGCGCCGTGCTCGGCGAACAGCCGCGCGGTCGCGGCGCCGATCCCGCCGCCTCCGCCGGTGACCACCGCGACGCGATCGGCCAGTAACCCGTTTGCGTGCGCCATGCTCGTATCCTCTGCCGAAGCTGACAGGATGCTCCAGGTGAAGCGACCCAACTTTCTGGTGATTGTGGCCGACGATCTCGGCTTCTCCGACATCGGCGCCTTCGGCGGTGAAATCAAGACCCCCAACCTGGACCGGTTGGCCTATCAGGGGGTCCGGTTCACCGACTTCCACTCGGCGCCGGCCTGCTCGCCCACCCGGGCCATGCTGCTGACCGGTACCGACCACCACGTCGCGGGCATCGGCACCATGCTCGAGGTGGCCGTCCCCGGCTTCCAGGGCGCGCCGGGCTACGAAGGCTATCTGAACGACCGGGTGGTCGCGTTGCCCGAGTTGCTGCGCGAGGCGGGCTATCTCACGTTGATGTCGGGCAAATGGCATCTGGGCGCCACCATCGAACGGTCGCCGTGGGCCCGCGGATTCGAGCGCTCGTTCGCACTGCTGCCCGCCGGTGCCAGCCACTACGGTGGTGGAGGCGCCGGATTCCTCGCTGTGCCAACGCTTTACACCGAGGACGACCAATTCGTCTCGGTCGGCGAGGATTTCTACTCTTCCGATTACTACGCCGACACGCTGCTGCGCTATCTGCGCGACCGTTCCCCCGATGACGATCGGCCGTTCTTCGCCTATCTGCCGTTCCAGGCGCCGCACTGGCCGCTGCAGGCACCCGATGACTCCGTCGCGGCCTATCGCGGCCGCTACGACGCCGGGCCGGACGCGCTGCGCGAGGCGCGGCTGGAGGCGCTGAAGCGGCTGGGTCTGTGCCCGCCCGATGTCGAGGCGCATCCGGTGGTGGCTGACGGCGCCCAGGAGTGGGCCGAGATGACGGACGACGAGCGGGCGCGCTCGGCGCGCAGCATGGAGGTCTACGCCGGAATGGTGGACCGGATGGACTGGAACATCGGCCGGGTGATCGACTATCTGACCGAGACCGGCGAACTGGACGACACCGTGGTGATCTTCCTGTCCGACAACGGCGCCGAGGGCGCGATCGTCGAGGCGATGCCGCTGCGCGGCCCGCAGATCGCCGCGCAGATCGAGAAGTACTGCGACAACAGTCTGGACAACCTCGGGCGCCCCAGCTCGTACATCTGGTACGGCCCGCGGTGGGCGCAGGCCGCCACGGCGCCGTCGCGGCTGCACAAAGCGTTCACCACCGAGGGTGGGATCCGGGTGGTCGGCTTCATCACCTGGCCCGGCTTTGATCGGCAGGCCGAGATCGGCACGGCATTCACAACCGCCATGGACATCGCACCCACCGTGCTGGAACTGGCCGGTGTCGAACATCCCGGCACCAGCTGGCGCGGGCGTGACGTGGAGCCGATGCGCGGCCGCTCGCTCGTGGAGTACCTTTCCGGCGCCGCAGACGACGTGCATCCCGCCGAAACCGGCACCGGGTGGGAGTTGTTCGGCCGCCGGGCGATCCGGCAGGGCGACTGGAAGGCGCTGCATCTGCCGGCGCCGCACGGAACGGGCGCCTGGCAGCTTTACGACCTGTCCACCGATTCCGGTGAGATCCACGATCTAGCAGCCGCCCATCCCGACAAGCTCGCCGAGCTCGTCGAGCTGTGGGAGCGCTACGTCGAGGACAACGGAGTTATCGTCGAGCCGATCTCGGTGTTCGACGCCGATCCATCGCTATTCGGCTGAGAATCAGTCCTTTTCGCGTGGCGGCGGCTGCACTTCTACGCCTCCGGAACGGTGTTCGGGGCCGGCGTCAGGGTGCTCGGCTGGAACGCGCTGGCGGTACTTTTCCGCTTCGCTGGACCGGTGGCTTTCCGTTGACCGCTGCTCCCCGCGGTAGGGGCCCGGCTTCGGCCGCGGCTTCCCGCCGGGGAATGCCAGCCGAAAGATGGTGCGGTGCACGGTGTACCACTGCTTGGAGAACCGCCCGGAGTTGTAGGGCAGTTCGTAGCGCTCGCAGATGTCCTTGATCTTCGGGGCGATTTCCGAATACCGGGAGCTCGGCATATCCGGGTACAGGTGATGCTCCACCTGATAGCCGAGGTTGCCGCTGATCACGTGGAACAGGGGGCTGCCCTCGATGTTGGCGGCACCGACCAGCTGCCGCAGATACCATTCGCCGCGAGTCTCGTCCTCGACCTCTTCCTGGCTGAAAGTGTAGGTCTGGTCCGGGAAATGGCCGCAGAAGATGATCGCGTGCGCCCACACGTTGCGGATGACATTGGCCAGCGCGTCAGCGGTCAGGGTCCGCAGATACGTGCTCTCCACGCCGGGCAGCACCGTGTCCAGGAAGTCTGCCGTGGCACCGACTCGCCCTGTGCCGGAGATCCTGCGAAGACGCCTTCCGAGGCGGGATTCCGCGGGTTGACTGAGCCGCCCGCGCAGGGCCAGTTGGGTCAGCGCAAACGCCCCCGCACTGATCAGCGGCCAGCCCAGGTAGTCCTTGTTAATCTGCGAGCGTGCTTTGACACCAATGCCTTTGAGGTCTTTGCGGACTTCCGACCACGGCTTCTCGCGGGCACGGATGGCGTCGATATCCATGTCGTGCACCGCCACACCCCACTCGAACAGGACCGTCAGCAACGCGTTGTAAAAGAACTGCCCCAGATACCGCGGGTGCCATTTCTGATTCGGGTCGATCCGCATGATCTCGTAGCCGAGATCCTTGTCCTTGCCGCGGATGTTCGTGTACGTGTGATGAATGTAGTTGTGCGAGTGCTTCCATGACTCGGCGGTGGAGGCGGTGTCCCAGTCCCACACCGAGGAATGGATATCGGGATCGTTCATCCAATCCCATTGGCCGTGCATCACATTGTGGCCGATCTCCATGTTCTCGAGGATCTTCGCCATGCCCAGGCATGCCGTCCCGAGCACCCAAGCGGTCCGCGACCTGGAGGCGAGCAGCAGCACGCGCCCGACCACGACGATCTGCCGCTGGGTCGCTATCACCGTCTTGATGTAGCGTCGGTCGCGCTCGCCGAGGTCGGCGAAAACCTCGTCGTGAATGGCGTCCAGCTCTTTTCCGAGCTTTTCCCGTTCTTGTTCCCCCAGGTGGGCGAACGGGTTTTCCGGACGATTGAGGGTAGAAGTCATAGGTGTTCCTCCCGGTCAAAGTTCGAGTTCGACGTCGCCTTCGGCGCTGTTGATGCAGATCCTGACGTCCTGTCCCGTCGGCTCGGTGACGTCACCCGAGCGCAGGTCGCGCAGCTTGCCCGATTTCAGCGTCCCGACGCAGGTGTGGCAGATGCCGATCCGGCATCCGAAGGCGAGCTCCAGTCCGGCGTTCTCGCCGGCTTCCAAAATGGATGTGCCGCCGTCACATTCAGCGGTCTTGTCGCTCTTGAGAAAGCTGACCTCGCCGCCCTCGCCCGCATCGGCGTCGCCACCGATCTTCGGCTGAAACCGTTCGTAGTGCAGGCGGTCGCGATCGCCGTTGTTCTCCCAGTGCTCGATCAGCGCGTCAAGCATCTCCTCCGGGCCGGAGCAGAACGCTTCGCGATCCCGCCAGTCGGGGCACACTTCGTCCAAATCACCCGGCTTGAGCCGGCCGCGATCGGAGGTGAGGCGCAGGTCGAGTCGCAGTCCGTCGTGGCGGTTGTCGAGATCCTCCAGAGCGTCCAGAAACATGACCTGCTCGCGCGTGCGTGCGGAATGGATGACGAGCACGTCACGGACTGCGTCGCGTCGGTCCAGGCTGCGCAACATGCTCATGATCGGCGTGATACCGCTGCCGGCGCTGATGAAGAGCATTTTCGCGGGCAACGGCTCGGGTAGCGTGAACACTCCTTCGATCTCGCCGAGTCGCACCAACTCGCCGGGCTGGATCCGCTCGACCAGATACGGCGAGACGACGCCGCTGTCGACCTTTTTGGGTGTCACGCTGATCAGACCGTCGGCGGGCTCCGGGTCCGAAGTCAACGAGTAGGCGCGCCAGTGGTACACGCCGTCGATGACCAGTCCGAGGCGGACGTATTGACCAGGCTTGTGACCTGGCCATTCGTACCCGGGCTTGATCAGGACGCTGGCCGCCTCCGAGCCCTGAGGCTCGACCCGCTCGACCTTGCCGCGGAGCTCCTTGGTGGTCCAGAGCGGGTTGATCATCTCGATGTAGTCGTCAGGCTGCAGGGGCTTGAACAACTGCCGCACCGCTCGCAGGAACCACCTGCGACCGCGAGGGACCTGAGGCTGCGCACCGCGTTCGGCCATGAATCTACAGTACACACTTGTACACTCAAATAAACATGAGAGTTGAACAAAGCTGCTTTTAAACTGAATTAGCGGCGTTGAATGTCGTACACTACGCGAACGACTGTTCACTAAGCGAAAGTCTAGTAGAGGCCGGGCAGGCGCTGTGATGGGGATTACCCCGCGTTGCGGGTTTAAACCTCCACGTGTGCCGCCCTGTTCGTCGGTGAAATCCGCGACGCATCGCCCGCGTGTCGCATCGCGAGATTGACCGTCGGCGGATACAAGTAGCGGATGTTGACCAGGAACCCGATCCGGCTCGACGGTGCTGCGGTGGCGATCACCGGCGGGGCCCGGGGCATCGGGCTCGCCACTGCAAAAGCATTCGCCGCCAACGGGTCCCGCGTCTTCATCGGTGACCTCGACGCCGACCTGGCCGCCGCGGCCGCCGCCGAGATCGGTGGGCACGGTATGGCCCTGGACGTCCGGTCGCGGCAATCCTTCGCCACGTTCCTCGATGCCGTGGACGCGTTCGGCACGCCACTGGCGGTGCTGGTGAACAACGCAGGCATCATGCCTGCCGGCCGATTCGCCGACGAAGACGACGCAATCACCGACGCGATTCTCGACATCAACACCCGGGGCGTGCTGATCGGCACCAAACTCGCGTTGCCCGGCATGCTGTCCCGGTCGAGCGGCCACATCGTCAACGTGAGTTCGTATCTGGGCAAAGTGCCCGCAGCCGGTCTGGCGACCTACTGTGCGAGCAAGCACGCCGTGGTCGGGTTCAGCGAAGCCCTGCGCGACGAGATCGCCGGCTCCGGAGTCACGGTGTCGGTGGTGCTGCCCTGTGCCGTGCGCACCGAGCTGACCGCGGGAGTCAAGCTGGGTGGCGTACTGCCCACGGTCGACCCCGAAGACATTGCGGGCGCGGTGCTGCGATCGTGTGCGCACCGGCGCGCCGTCGTCGCGCTGCCCGGCTGGATGCGCGTCTACGAGGCCACCGCCGCGGCAGTACCGGACCGGCTGGTCGCCGCTGTGCGTGGCCGCCTCACCCGGGCACGCGTGTTGCGAAATCTGGACACCCAGGCACGTTCCGGATACGAAGCGCGGGTGCGGGGCGCGGCAGAAACGCTCTAGCAGAAAGGGCCCGGCCGGACCCTTCCGATACCGGTGGTAGCGGAATAAGGTGGTGACATGACCAGCCCCGCGGACGGCAGGTACCTGCATACCTGTCCACTGTGTGAAGCCATGTGCGGCTTGGAAATTCGCGTCCAGGACGGCAAAGTCGCCGGAATCCGGGGCAATCGTGACGATGTGTGGAGTCGCGGGCACATCTGTCCGAAGGGTGCCGCGCTGGGAGCATTGCACGACGACCCGGACCGGCTCCGTAAACCGATGATCAAGCTCGACGGTCAGTGGCAGGAGGTCAGTTGGGACGCCGCGTTTCGCCGTTGCACCGAACTGCTGACGCCGGTGATCACCGAATACGGCATCGGCGCTGTGACGGCGTACACCGGCAATCCGCTGGCACATTCGTTCTCCCTGGCCCGGTACGCGGGGGTGCTGCTGGGCATGTCGGGCATGCCGGTTACCTATTCGCCCGGCACGGTCGATCAGTGGCCGAAGAACCTCTCGTCACACCTGATGTACGGCGGTTGGTGGAACTTTCCGGTACCCGACATCGCGCGCACCGACCTGCTCGTCATCATGGGCGCCAACCCCGCGGCGTCGCAGGGATCGCTGCTCGCGGCTCCCGACGTGATGGGACTGATCGGCGCGATTCGTCAGCGCGGCAAGGTGATCGTGATCGATCCGGTGCGCACCCGCACGGCTGACCACGCCGACGAGTGGCTGCCGATCGTGCCCGGCACCGACGCGGCGCTGCTGCTGGCGGTCGCGCACACCCTCTTCGCGGAGGGCCTGGTAGCGCCCGGACCGCACGTCGCGGGTGTGGACACCATGCGTCGCGTCGCGGCGGACTGGCCACCGAGCCGGGTCAGTGCCGTCACCGGTATCGACGAAGAACGCATCCGGACGCTGGCGCGTGAACTGGCCGGCACCGACAAGTCTGTCGTGTACGGCCGCATCGGGTTGTGCAACCAGGAGTTCGGCAGCCTGGCCAGCTGGCTGGTCGACGTCGTCAACATCCTCACCGGGCATTTCGACACACCGGGTGGCGCGATGTTCCCGCGACCGGCGGCCTGGTCCATCACCACACAGCCACTGCCCGGCCTGGAGGACGGTGCGCCGGAGTTCGGCCGGTGGAAGACGCGGGTGCGTGGCGCCAAAGAAGTACTCGGCCAGGTTCCGGTGTCCTGCCTGGTCGAAGAGATCGCCACCCCGGGAGAGGGGCAGCTCAAGGCGCTGATCACGATCGCCGGCAATCCGGTCCTCTCCTCACCCGGCGGGGACAAGCTCGACGAAGCCCTTCCGATGCTCAATGCGATGATCTCCGTTGACAATTGGCTGAACGAGACCACGCGCCACGCCGATGTCATCCTGCCCGGACTGTCACCGCTCGAGCAGCCGCACCACGACGACCTGGTGCTGCAGTTCGCGATTCGCAGCTTCGCCAACTACTCGGCGCCGGTGTTCGACCCGGGTGAGCGGCCACACGAGTGGGAGATCCTGATCCGCCTGACCGGGTTGTGCACCGGCACTCCGGCTGAGGATGTCGACGTCGCCGCGATCGACGACGGCTTCTTCGACTACCTGGCGTTCACCCAGGGACTCGACGGTGCCACCATCCGCCGGCACTACGAGCACGGCGGCCCGGAGCGGATGCTGGATCTGACCCTGCGCACCGGTCCCTTCGGCGATCGGTACGGCGAGAACCCGGGCGGCCTCTCGCTTGACCTGCTGAAGGCCAATCCCAACGGCATCGATTTCGGGCCGATGGTGCCACAGCTGCCCGGAATTCTGGGCACCTCGGACAAGAAGATCCGGCTCGCCCCGCAGTACCTGCTGGACGACCTCGCCCGGCTGGCCGCCCGGCTGGAACGCCCGGCCGACCCGCTGGTCCTGGTCAACCGACGGCATCTGCGGTCGAACAATTCGTGGCTGCACAACGTGCCGGCGCTGATGAAGGGCCGGGACCGCTGCACACTGTTGATGCATCCCGCGGACGCGAACCGTTGCCGCATCACCGACCAGGACATCGTCACGGTCAAGTCGGAGTCCGGCGAAATCAAGGTGCCGGTCGAGATCACCGATGCGATCAAGCCGGGCGTGGTGTCGATGCCGCACGGCTGGGGTCACGACAAGCCCGGCACCCGCCTGGCGGTGGCGAACGGCTCGCCGGGAGTTAACACCAACGTGCTGTCACCGCCGACACTGCTCGACGAGCCGTCAGGCAACGGGGTGCTGAACGGAATTCCCGTCACCGTTACCTGACGGTTTGCCTAAGCTCCTCGGCTGACAACGACTTGATCGGCCGTCGCACGCATCTGGTCGGACAACCGGAGCAGATCGTGCTCGCCGACCCCGTTGGGCAGCGTGTAGGCCACTTGGCGCAATTCGACGGCGTAGTTGCGCAACTGCTGGCGGAGTCGCGTCTCGATTGTCGGCATGACGCTCCTAACGGTGGGGACTGGCCCGGGCGCCCCTCTGATCGGCCGGCCCCCTCGAATCTATGCCGCCTGCTGCCGCATCCGCGAGACGCGCGGAGCGGTGTTTACGAGAGATTGACGGCCTATTTACAGTCCGTACCCTTCGGCCGCAGGCCAACGACACCCGGGCGACGCGGACGCTGGTTAGCTGACGGTCCGCACCGCGCCCGGCCGCCGCAACTCAGTCGGATTCCTCCACCTCGTCGTCGAGCACCACGATCTCCTGCTGTTCCTGCCAGTCCGCGGCACTGGCTTCCAGCGGTACTTCGACGGGCTCGGGCTCGTAGTCTTCATCCTCTGGTGGCTCCACCGCGGACCGCAGCTGTTCAGCGGCGTCAGCGATGGGCACGTCGTCGGGGAAGGTGTTGTCGCGCTCGGACATGGACGTCAAACTACCCGGTGCGCGCCGAGGGGAACGCCCGCTATCCCGGTGCAGGACCCTGTCGTCGGTTTCCGAGATCGTCCTGCGGGCTACTATGCCGCCATGGCGCTCGACGAAGGATCGACGTTTGCCGGGTACACCGTCATCAAGCGGCTGGGATCCGGGGGGATGGGCGAGGTCTACCTCGCCAGGCACCCGCGGCTGCCCCGCCAGGACGCACTCAAGGTCCTCAAGACGGAGGTGACGGCGGACAGCGAGTACCGGGAGCGCTTCCTCCGCGAGGCTGACACCGCGGCCACGCTGTGGCATCCACACATCGTGGCGGTGCACGACCGCGGCGAGTCCGATGGTCAGCTGTGGATCGACATGGATTACGTCGACGGCACCGACGCGGGGGAGTTGCTGGAGGAGCGGTACCCCAACGGCATGCCCGGCCCGGAAGTCGTCGAGATCGTCACCGCGGTCGCCGAGGCGCTCGACTACGCCCACCTGAACAAGCTGCTTCATCGCGACGTCAAGCCCGCGAACATCCTGATCGCGCAACCGGAATCGCCGGATCGGCGAATTCTGCTGGCAGACTTCGGGATTGCCGGTCTGGTAGGGGAATCGACGGGACTGACCGCGACCAATATGACGGTGGGCACCGTGGCGTATGCGGCACCCGAACAGCTGATGGGCAACGACCTCGACGGCCGGGCCGACCAGTACGCGCTCGCCGCCTCGGCCTACCAGCTGCTGACAGGAGCGCCGCCGTTTCAGCACTCCAATCCCGCGGTGGTGATCAGCCAGCACCTGAGCGCCTCGCCTCCGGCCATCAGTCAGCGCAGTCCGGAACTGTCCAACCTGGACCCGGTCTTCGCCAAGGCGCTGGCCAAGGACCCCAAAGATCGTTACCTGAGGTGCATCGACTTCGCGCGCGCCCTGAGCCACAACCTGGGCGCCGGCGGCGATCCCGATGAGACCAGCCTGTCCATGCCCGCCGTCGCCACCTCGACGCCGAAACGCTCGCTGCTGCGACCCGCCGTGCTCGTCCCGGCGCTGCTGGGCATCCTGCTGGTGATCGCGGTCGTCTTCGCCCTCCAGGAATATCTGCGCGCGGACAAGGAGGAGCGCGCAACACCGGCTCCGCAGCCGCCGGCGAGCACGTCAGTACCCGCGTCCACGACAGGAGCAGGTACCGCTACGACGGCGACGCCCGCCCCGGAGATTCCGGTCGTGGCCATCGGTGCCGATTGCTTCCCGCTCGGCAGCCTCGGCACCACCAAGACCGGCGCGACGGCCTACTGCTCGATGATTCAGGGCACCAGCACCAGCATCTGGTCACTGACCGAGGGCACCGCGGCCAGTCCGACCGTCAGCCCCACCTTGGAACCGAACGAGACCCCGCCGCCCAGCGAGCAGGAGACACCGGTTCGGGTCTGCATGGAGCAGACCGGTCAGACCCGGCTGCAGTGCCTGCAGGAAATCCGCCGCGGCAACGGCCGGCCCTGACGGCTAGACGCACCCGCTGACCGTGACGCGCCGGCCGACGTTCGCGCAGACGTTGATGTTCGGCGGAGGCGGCGGAGGCGGCGGGTAGTCCTCCGGCAGCGGCGCATAGTCGGCCGGGGGCGGAACGTAGGGCGCCACGGCGTCGGCGATATTGGTGCACCCGCTGACCGAGATGCGCCGGCCGGCATTGACGCACACGTCGGCCATGGCCGACCCCGACGGCTCGACGATGTCGAACACCTCGGGCACCGCGGTGAAGGCCAGTGCCGCGAGGGCGAAAGCTGCTGCGGGACGCTTCCAGGAATCCATCCAGATCTCCTTCCGGTGGGCGTTCATCATATTCACGCTGGTGGCGTCACACCCGGCGAACGGGCGGCGCCGACCAGCCGCCGGTGATGACCTGAGGCCGCGGCGCGTACAGCCGCATGGTCACCCCGACCGGTCCGCGCGGAGCGGGTAGCCAGTTGTTCCTGCGGTCCGGCCCAGGGTCCGCGTGCTGGATATAGATATCGAGCGAGCCGTCGTCGTTGTAGTGCAGGGGATCGCGGTCACCGATCGCGAACCGGTTCAGCTCGTTGCCGACCTGGAACCCCTCGGCGTCGTACATGGTGATCGACCAGAACGCGTCCACCGGTGGCAATTTGTCAGCGTCGAAGTGGACGACGTAGTCGTTGTCGCCGCTGACGGGTTGGCCGTCGGCATCGGAGGCCAGCAGCGGGTAGACCGCGTCCTCGGGAGGGTTGGCACCCAGCCCGATCAGGGCCACCACTGCGCGCCGGAAGTAGTTGTTGCCGTAGACGCCCATGCCCTCGCTGAGGTTGACCCAGCCGTTGACACTGGTCGCGAGCCTCGGTCCGGCCGCCAGCATGTCGGCGAGGGCATCCTTCTTGCCCTGCTCGATCTGTGCGACCTGGTCCTGGGTGAACCGGTGTGCGTCGAAGGGCTTGCCGCGCTCGATGCCGAGCAGTGTCAGCCTGGCCAGGATGGAGAAGTCGGTCGCATGCGGTGGGTGAACCCGCAGCAGGTCGGCGGCATAGGTCAGATAGTCGATGGCGCTCATGCCGTTGACGATCTTGAGCGGTTCGGTGGTCACGTCGTAGTTCACGTCCCGTTCGACCGCAGCCTTCGGCCCGAGTTCAGTGATGTGGAACCCGTCCTGCACCTTGTGCACCGCCGCGTAATCGTCCGGACCGTTCGTCTGGGTCCGCCCGATCAGCCAGACGTACGCGGTGGGCGCTTGGATGACCCGCGCCGGCGAAGGCAGTTCACCGGTGTATCCCGGACCGGTGATCACCAGGTCCAGCGGGCCGGTGCCGGTGGTCCGCTTACCGGGGTTGGCGAACACGTCGGACCACATGTCCAGCATCGGCAACATGTAGAAGCGATCGTCGGTGTCGTCGGCGTGCAGCCGAACCGGACCGTTGCTCAGGTCCAGCCACGCGATCGAGTAGAGCGTGTCGAAATTCGGCCGCACCACCGCGCGGAACTCCGCGGCCGGGAACTCGCGCAGGTGAGAGAACTGGTTCGGCGGACCGAAACCTGGGCGCGAGCCGGGAGCCGAATTGAACGCCTGCAGCCGGGTGACGTCCATGGTCACCAGCGGGTAGAAATACACGAACGCTTCGTAGCTCAACGTGCGCAGATCGTCGGATAAGGTGGTCAAGTTCTCTCCTTGGGGCCCGATTCGCCAGAGGCTTGAAGGATAGAGCTCAACGGATCGAAATGTCAGCGTTCGCAGCGGCTTCGGGGGCCACCGCGTGCGGCTGGCAGGCCCCGCCCGGTTACACACCCGGTTACATATGACGTCCTGCTTCTTTAGTTGGCGTCCCTGCCGATAAAGTTGGTTGCGATGACCCAGACAGCCGCCCCACCTGTGCTGACCGTGCGGTATGACGGAGCCGAGCGCACCTTTGCAGCCGGCCATGACGTAGTGATCGGCCGTGACCTACGCGCCGATGTCCGCGTGGCACACCCCTTGATCTCCCGCGTGCATCTGTTGCTGCGCTTCGACCAGGGTCGATGGGTCGCCATCGACAACGGCAGCCTCAACGGGCTGTACGTCAACAACCGCCGGGTGCCGGTCGTCGACATCCAGGACGGACAGCGCGTCAACATCGGCAATCCCGACGGGCCGGCGCTCGACTTCGAGGTGGGCCGGCGCAACCAGGGCTCGGTCGGGCGCCCGCCGGCGACTACCGCCATGGCGATCCCGTCGCGGCCCAGCGGTCCCATCCCCGCCCAGGGCGGGCAGCCGCCGTCCGGCGCCAACTGGGGTGCGCCGCCGCAACACCCGTCGACCGCACGGATGCCCGCCGCGCCGCCGGGCCAGCCCTCCGGCCCGCAGCCCCGGTACCCGTCCGGGCCGCAGCCGATGCAGCAACCGTCACCGCAGATCTACCGCTCGTCGGCGCAGCAGCAGCCGCCTCCGGTGATCGGTCGCACCGCCGAAGCGGGCAGCCGCACCTCGATGATGAAGATCCTGCGACCGGGCAAGGCCGGGGATCTGCCAGCGGGCGCCGTCAAGATCGGTCGCGCCGACGACAACGACATCGTCATCCCCGAGGTCCTGGCCTCCCGCCACCACGCGACCCTGATCCCGTCGCCCGGCGGCACGGAGATCCGGGACAACCGCAGCATCAACGGCACCTTCGTCAACGGCACCCGCGTCGAATCCGCCATCCTGCGTGACGGCGACGTGGTCACGATCGGCAACATCGACCTCGTCTTCGCCAACGGGGCGCTGTCCCGTCGCGAAGAGAGTCTGCTGGAGACCCGCACCGGCGGACTCGACGTACGCGGCGTGACCTGGACCATCGAGGGCAACAAGACCCTGCTGGACAACATCTCGCTGACCGCGCGCCCAGGCATGCTCACCGCGGTCATCGGCCCGTCGGGCGCGGGCAAGTCGACCTTCGCCAAACTGGTCGCCGGCTACACCCACCCGACCAGCGGGACGGTGTCATTCGAGGGGCACAACGTGCACTCCGAATACGCCTCGTTGCGAAGCAGGATCGGCATGGTGCCGCAGGACGACGTCGTGCACGGGCAGCTGACGGTGAAGCAGGCCCTGATGTACGCCGCCGAGTTGCGGTTGCCGCCCGACACCACCAAAGAGGACCGCGAGCAGGTGGTGGCGCGCGTCCTCGAGGAACTCGAGATGACCAAGCACCTCGAGACGAGGGTGGACAAGCTGTCCGGCGGTCAGCGCAAGCGGGCTTCGGTCGCGCTGGAGCTGCTCACCGGGCCGTCGCTGCTGATCCTGGACGAGCCCACGTCCGGGCTGGACCCGGCGCTGGACCGCCAGGTCATGACGATGCTGCGGCAGCTGGCCGACGCAGGTCGTGTGGTGCTGGTGGTCACCCACTCGCTGACCTACCTCGACGTGTGCGACCAGGTGCTGCTGCTGGCCCCCGGCGGCAAGACGGCGTTCTGCGGACCCCCGAGCCAGATCGGCCCGTCGATGGGAACCACGAACTGGGCCGACATCTTCAGCTCGGTGGCCGAGGACCCGGACGGCGCCAAGGCCCGCTACCTGGCGCAGACGGGACCACCGCCACCGGTGCCGCCGACGGAGAAACCCGCGGAGTTGGGGGAGGCGGCCCATACCAGTCTGGTCCGGCAGTTCTCCACGATCGCGCGACGGCAGCTGCGGCTGATCATCTCCGACCGCGGATATTTCATCTTCCTGGCCATCCTGCCGTTCATCATGGGTTCGCTGTCCATGTCGGTGCCCGGTGACGTCGGCTTCAACGCACCGCCACTGACCAGTGACGCGCCCACCGAGCCGGCCCAGATTCTGGTGCTGCTGAACGTCGGCGCGGTCTTCATGGGCACCGCGCTGACGATCCGCGACCTTATCGGTGAGCGGGCGATCTTCCTGCGAGAACAGGCGGTCGGCCTGTCCACCACGGCTTACCTGCTGGCGAAGGTCTGCGTCTACACCATCCTGGCGCTCATCCAGTCGGCGATCGTGACCATCATCGCGCTGCTGGGCAAGCCGGGTCCGAAGGCCAGCGCCGTGGTGCTCGGAAGTCCTGCCCTCGAGCTGTACGTGGACATCGCGGCGACGACCGTGGCCTCGGCCATGCTCGGCCTGGTGTTGTCGTCGCTGGCCAAGACCAGCGAGCAGATCATGCCGCTTCTCGTGGTGGCGGTCATGTCTCAGCTGGTGTTCTCCGGCGGCATGATCCCGGTGACCAACCGCTTCGGGCTGGACCAGATGTCGTGGGTCACCCCGGCACGCTGGGGCTTTGCGACATCGGCGTCCACCATCGACCTGACCAAGTTGTGTCCGGTGCCGCAGGTTCCCAAGGACGCGCACTGGAAACACACGGCCGGGGCGTGGACCTTCGACATGGCGATGCTGGTGGTACTCAGCATCTTCTACCTGGGCTTCGTGCGGTGGAAGATTCGCCTCAAGAGTGGCTGACCGGCACTGACGGTCTTGGTTTCCCACTCGGCGCCCACATTCGCCAGCAGTAACGCGAACATCACACCGGCCGCCGTGACCGGCAGGCCGAGGTAGAGCATCCAGCCGACCGGAAGGCCGGCCCTGCTCAGCGAGACGTAGTGCAGCAGCAGGACCACGGCGACGGCGCAGCCGGTCAGCAGCACCACGACTTTCGTCTTCATCGCCGTGGCGCCTACCTGGGCCACGGCGCGTTGCCCGGTGCGGGCCACTGCGGGGCGGCCACCGGGTGCTTCGGCCGGAAGAACAGCGCGCCCGCGACCGCGCGGTTGCGCAGCGCCGAGGCGCGCCATGTGTTCACCGGGTGTGAGGCCACCATGTTGGCCAGCCACACGAAGAATCCGGTCTCCGTGCCGGCCCGGTCGGCCATGCCGTCGAAGTCGACCCAGCGCAGCAGGTACTTGCCCGCACTCAGCACGCCGATCGCACGGCGGGCGCCCTCCGGCCGAAACGCGTAGCCGTAGTTGTCGGCCGTGTATTCCATCGACCGCGAAAGCGCCTGCCCGAGGAACGGGATCTTCATGGCCAGCTGGCTGAGTTGACGCCAGTACGACGCATGCCCGGCAGCGATGTGACCGACCTCGTGGCCGATGACGAAGGCCAGCGCCTCGGGATCGCGTGCCTGACCACCGATTTCGAAGAGGTCGCTGTAGACCACGACGTAGCGGCGGAAGCCGTGCCCGCTGGCGAAGGCGTTGATCTGGCCGTTGCCCAGCACGACGTAGGCGTCCGGCACCTCGGGGAGGCCGAATCGCTGGGCCGCCTCGACGACCAGCCAGTAGCCCTCGGGAAACTGGGTGGGCGACATCTTCACGCCGTTCGTGCGCTGCCGGCCGTAGTTCAGCCCGCGACCGAGGAACAGCAGCAGCGGCGTGGCCAGCAGGGACAACCACAGCAGGCTGACCTTGCCGGACAGCACCACCGCTAGCGCGATCAGGTACAGCACCACGCTGGAGGCGATGACCAGGACAAGTAGTCCGATCTCCCACGGGTGGCGCCGCGGCTGGTCGCGGAAGCCGGTCGGCGGGTGCGGGTGGTAGTGGGTCGGTGAATCGACAATGGCCATGACGGTTGCTGGACTCCTGATGTCGGTCTGCGCCGGATTTCCGGCTCTACCAGGGTCCGCGCCGGCCCTTGGAAGGTTCTGGAGAAATTCTTGGAGTGCTGGTCAGCGCGCCGCTCACGCGGTGCCCGGTGACCTGCGTCACCGTCGGCGCTCCTATCATTCGGTTATGACCGCCGGTGCGCTCACCTTGATGGGATCGCCGGCATTCGCAGCCGACGACACGGCGGCGTTCCGTGCCGCGGGGTGGTGGACCGACTCGACACTGTCGGACGCCGTTCGCCGCAACGGCGAGCGATCCCCGGACCGGATGGCCTACGTCGACCACCCCGGTGGCGCCCTGACATGGCGGGAATTCGATGCCGCGGCGACCGCCCTGGCCGGACAGCTGGCCGGGTTAGGCATCACTCGTGGCGATCGGGTCGCGGTGTGGCACGGCGATACCGCCGCCCTCCATGCGCTGTTCGTCGCCGTCGAGCGCTGCGGTGCGGTCGTGGTCGGCATCGGCGCCCGGGCCGGCACCCGGGAGGTGGCTCACTTGCTGGCCGCCACCGAACCCAGGGTTCTGATCGGCGATCAGCGGCGCAGCGCCGTCGCGGCGGAAGCGGAGTTACCGATTCCGGTTCGGGTGCTCAGCGGTGACGGCGCCGCGTTGCGTCTCGACGTCGACGCACCGGCCGCGGCGCCGGGTGTGCGGTCACCACTCGGCCCTGACGACGTATTTCTGATCAATTCCACGTCCGGCACCACCGGGCTGCCCAAGTGCGTCGTGCACACCCAGAATCGCTGGCACTACTTCCACCAGAAGGCGGTCACCAACGGCCGGCTGAGGTCCGACGACGTGTTCCTCTCGGTGGTTCCGATGCCGTTCGGATTCGGGCTGTGGACCAGCCACACCACTCCGATCCAGCTGGGCGCCACCACGGTACTGCTGCAGCGGTTCGCCACCCGGGCGGCGTGCGAGGCGATCGCCCGCCACAAGGTCACCGTATTGTGCTGTGTGAGTACTCAATTGACGATGCTCATGGCCGACCCGGTGGTGCGCGAGACCGATCTGAGCTCACTTAGGGTGGTGTTCACCGGCGGCGAGGCGCTGCCGTATCGGCCGGCCGCGGAGTTCGAGGAACTCACCGGAGCCAAGATCCTGCAGTTCTACGGGTCCAACGAAACCGGGCTGCTCAGCGGCACCACCTTGGACGACTCGCTGCACCATCGGCTGCGTACCGGCGGCCGGATCGTCCCGGAAATGAACGTCCGTCTCTACGACGGAGACTGCGACGTCACGGCGACCGGGCGCGGCCAGCCGGCCTGCCGCGGTCCGGCGACCAGCCTCGGTTACCTCACCGGTTTGCAGGGCGGGGCAGACCACGATCAGTTGTTCACCCGGGACGGGTGGATGCGGATGGGTGACATCTGCGAGATCGACGCGGACGGCTACCTCAGCGTCACCGGCCGCACCTCCGACTTCATCGTGCGGGGCGGCAAGAACATCAGCGCCGCGCAGGTCGAGGACTCCGCCATGTCACATCCGGCGCTGGCCCTGGCAGCAGCGGTGGCGATGCCCGATCCGGTGTTCGGCGAAAAGGTCTGCCTCTATGCCGAACTCGTCGACTCGTGCACCCTCGAGCTGCCGGAACTCGTGGATCACCTACTGGCGCTTGGTGTTTCCAAGGAACTGCTCCCCGAGCGGCTCATCGTGGTGGACGAGCTGCCCCGGTCCTCGGGAGGCAAGGTGGCCAAAGGTGAACTCCGCCATAATCTTCGAGCCAGGATGGAGGCGGGCGTGATGGATGCTCCGCAGGGACGGCGTGGCGGTCTTCAGGTATGGGCGCCGTCGGTGGTGCCGCCGATCGGAGTCGAGCTGTCCGACGAACAGGCGCTCGCCGTGGCGTTCCGCCACCTGGCCTCCATCGGGTTCGCCGAGAACATGGCCGGACACATCACCTGGCAGCGTGACGGCCATACCGACATGCTGGTCAACCCGTGGGGCCTGTGGTGGCAGGAACTCACCGCGTCGGACATCTGCGAGGTGGACGCGGATGCGCGTCTGGTACGCGGTCGCTGGGATGTGACACCGGCCATCCACATCCACACCGAACTGCACCGGGTGCGCGACGACGCCCGGGTGGTCATTCACAACCACCCCTACTACGTCTGTGTGCTGGCCGCACTCGGCAGGCTGCCGGAGCTGGTGCATCAAACCGGATCGCTGTTCCTCGACGATATGTGCCTCGTCGAAACCTATGAGGGGGAGATCGATACCCCTTCTCGGGCAGCTGAACTCGTCGCTCACATCGGCAGCGCCAACCTGACGGTGCTGGCCAACCACGGCGTCATCGCCACCGGCCGCAATCTGCCCGAAGCCGTCTACCGCGCGGCGTCCATCGAACGGGTGTGCCGGATGGCCTACGACGTCATGCTGACCGGCATCGAACCGTCGCAGATGAAGTGGTCGGACATGATGGGAATGCGTGCCTCGCTGATCGAGCGCGCGGCGGATGTCTACTGGGCGGGTGCGGCACGGATGACGATCAAAGCCGATCCCGATGTGCTCACCTGACCCGCGAGCAGACACAAAATCGCCCTGGAGCGGATGCTCCAAGGGGATTTTGTGTCTGCTCGCCACTAGAAGGAGACCGGCGTGAAATCGATTGACGAGTTGGCCACCGACCTGAACTTCACCACCGCCAAGACCGGTGAGCAGCGGACGGTGACGCTGCTGCCGGATCCCCCCAGGGCGGACCGCCGCTACACCGTCATCTCGGTCGACGACCACATCGTCGAACCGCCGGACACGTTCACCGGCCGTCTCCCGCGGAAGTTCGCCGACCGGGCGCCCACCGTCGTCGACACCCCCGAAGGCGGGCAGACCTGGGTATACGACGGCCAGGTGCTACCCAACGTCGGCTTCAACGCGGTGGTGGGACGGCCGGTGTCGGAGTACGGCTTCGAGCCGGTGCGATTCGACGAAATGCGCAGGGGCGCTTGGGATATCCATGAGCGGGTCAAGGACATGGACCTCAACGGCATCTACGCGTCGCTGAACTTTCCCTCGTTTCTGCCGGGATTCGCCGGCCAGCGGCTGCAGCAGGTGACCAAGGACCGCGACCTGGCGCTGGCCTCGGTGCGTGCGTGGAACGACTGGCATCTGGAGGCGTGGGCGGGAGCCTATCCCGGCCGCATCATTCCGTGTCAGCTGCCCTGGCTGCTGGATCCCGAGCTGGGGGCCACGATGATCCGCGAGAACGCCGAGCGCGGATTTCACGCCGTGACGTTCAGCGAGAACCCGGCGATGCTGGGATTGCCGAGCATCCACTCGGGCTACTGGGAGCCGATGATGGCGGCCTGCGCCGAGACCGGCACCGTGGTGAATCTGCACATCGGTTCCTCCGGCTCCTCGCCGTCGACGACCGCCGACGCGCCACCGGATGTGCAGGGTGTGCTGTTCTTCGCCTACGCAATCTCGGCCGCCGTGGACTGGCTGTACTCGGGGCTGCCCAGCCGCTTTCCCGACCTGAGAATCTGTTTGTCCGAGGGCGGAATCGGCTGGGTGGCCGGCCTGCTGGACCGCCTGGATCACATGCTGAGCTATCACGAGATGTACGGCACCTGGCGCGCACTCGGCGAAACTCTCACGCCCGCAGAGGTTTTCCAGCGAAATTTCTGGTTTTGCGCGGTGGAGGACAAATCGTCATTCGTGCAGTACGAGCGCATCGGGGTGGACAACATCATGCTGGAAGCCGACTACCCGCACTGCGATTCGACGTGGCCACACACCCAGCAGACGATCCACCAGGAGATCGGTGGACTACCGGACGAGGTGATCCGGAAGATCACCTGGCAGAACGCAGCTCGGCTCTATCAGCACCCCGTGCCCGAAGAGGTACAGCGGGATCCAAACGCGTTCTAAACGTCGACCTCGGCTTCGGAGCAGTAGACCCCGAGCACGTCGCGGGCCGAGACGATGCCCACCAGTGCGCCGTCGCGTTCCACCAATATGTGGCGGATGTAGCGGTCCATCATCCGGGTGGCGACTTCGTCGATGGTGGCATCGGCATCACACCAGATGAGTTTGGTGCTGGCCACGTCGGCGGCGCGGACGGCGTTCGGATCGATACCAGAGGCCACCGCCCGGACGATATCGCGCTCGCTGACCAGGGCGCCGGGGCTGTCCTCGTCGCCGATGACCATGGCACCGACGTTTTCGGCCACCATCGCGCGCGCGGCGTCGGCGAGGGATGCGTCACCGGCGACGCGGGCCACCGGATCGCCGGTCACGGTGGAGATCGGAAGGTTCCCAACAGAAGAGAAGGCAGTCACGTCACCATGTTCGTCAGGGCGGGCCGGCCGTCTCTAGTGACTTCAGTCCCTAAATCTGGTGGCCTTGGTTGACGGCGGGCTGCCAGAAATTCCGACGATTACCGCCGTCTGTATGGTCAGTGGCGATGAGTAACCAGTATCCCGCCGACGCGTTCACGTCGCGGCATGCCGTGGATCCCGATCTCCGGTCGATCGCCCGAATCCTGCCCCGGGGATACGGGCTGCATCGCGGCCTGCGGTTGCCCCGCGCGCTGATGGGGCTGGCCGGGTTCACCGGACGTGAGCGCGACGTGCCGGTGGCCGCGGTCAACGGCGACGTCACCGTGCGCGTGCACCGGCCGGCCGGATTGCCGCAGCCGGCGCCGGCGCTGCTGTGGGTCCACGGCGGCGGAACGGTGATGGGTAGTGCCGCCCAAGAGGACCGGTACTGCCGCAAACTCTCCTATCTGGCCGGCGTGGCGGTGGTGGCGGTGGAACATCGCCTGGCACCGGAGCATCCCTACCCGGTTCCGCTGGACGACTGCTACGCGGCGCTGTTGTGGTTGCAGCGCCAATCGTGGGTGGACGCCACCCGGATCGCGGTGGGAGGCGCCAGTGCCGGGGGCTATTTCGCGGCCGCGCTGGCCCAGCGCGCACAGGATCGCGGCGACGTCGCGCCGGTGTTCCAGATGCTGGTCTACCCGATGCTCGATGACCGCACCGGCGCGAAACCCGATGGCCGCAAACGCTTCATGTGGAGTGAACGGGACAATCAGCTGGCCTGGCAGTGGTACCTGGCCGGTTCGGATCCCGACGAGGCGGTGCCGGCGCGCCGCACCGACCTGTCGGGTCTACCGCCGGCCTGGATCGGCGTCGGCACCCTCGACCTGTTCTATCCGGAGTGCGTCTCGTACGCGAGGCGGCTGCGCGCGGCGGGCGTTCCCGTCCACGAACACATCGCCGCCGGCGCTTTCCACGCCTTCGACCTGCTGGCGCCGAATGCGCCGATCTCCTTGTCCTTCTTCGCCAGTCAGTGTGAGCACCTGCGCGCAGCGCTTAGGTGACCCAGTCGGGTTGTCCCGCGGTGTCTACCACGGAGAAGTCCTTGTGGCCGAGACCGGCGACGCAACCGCCGTCGACCACGAACTCCGAGCCGGTCGAGTAGCTGGATTCGTCGCTGGCGAGATAGAGCACCAGGTTTGACACCTCCTGCGGTTCGGCGATACGGCCGAGCGCGGTCTGGAAGATGTCCTCGGGCACCCATTCGGTCATGGGTGTCCTGATGAGGCCGGGATGGATGGAGTTGACTCGGATCCCGCTGGGCCCCAGCTCCAGTGCTGCCGACTTGGTCAGTCCCCGGACCGCGAATTTCGTTGCGGTGTAACCGTGACAGGCGATGGTGCCGGCCAGTCCCTCGATGGAGGAGATGTTGATGATCGATCCGCGGCCGGCAGCCTTCATCGGTTTGACGACCGACCGGATACCCAGAAAGACACCGGTGAGGTTGATGTCGAGGATCCGCTGCCATTCGGAAAGCTGGTAGTCCTCCAAGGTTCCGATGTTGATGATGCCGGCGTTGTTCACCAGGATGTCGAGGCGGCCGAATTCGGCCAGAGTGGTCTCGACCGCCGCGTCCCACTGGGCGGGGTCGGTGACGTCGAGGTGCACGTAACGCGCGGCGTCGCCGACGTCGGCTGCCACGGCTTTGCCTTCGTCGTCGAGGATGTCACCGAACACCACCTTGGCTCCTTCGGCGACCAGGGCCCGGACGTGGGACGCGCCCATGCCGCGGGCCCCGCCGCTGATGAGGGCGACTTTGTCGGTCAATCGGTTCGGCATTGAATCTCCTGACTCGTTCGTGACGGCTGTCGTCGCCTCACCATACACAAGCAGCTGATTCGTATGGCCCTGAACATAACGCGCAAAACCCGCAGATCGCTTGTTGCGTGGCTATCGCGCACAAGAGCGAATCGACGGCCGCCGGCCCGTAACTTCAGGCACACCAAGAAAGCAGGCGACGACCTGCCCTGACACCGGAGAACACCGTGCCAATTTCGAATCATGCTGTGCCACAACCTGAGTACACCGAGCGGACGGTGCTGACCAGCGACGGGGTTCGCCTTTCGGTGCGTGACTACGGCCGGCGTCAGCCGCTGCACACCCTGGTTCTGCTGCACGGGCTGTGCCTGACGCAGGACAGCTGGGCCATCCAGATCCGCCAGCTGAGGCACCGGTGGGGCAGTGCGCTGCGCATCATCTCCTACGACCACCGTGGGCATGGCGCATCGAGCGGCGCGCCGGCCCACAGCTACCGGATCGGACAGCTGGCCGACGATCTCGCCGATGTCCTGACCACCCTGCGGGTCGCCGGGCCGGTTACTGTGGCCGGTCATTCGCTGGGTGGCATGACGGCACTGGCCTACCTGAGCCGGCCCGCCGGCGAGCGGCCGGTCGATCCGGACGGCCTGGTCCTGATCGCCGCGGCGGCCGGACGGATATCGGAACGCGGACTGGGCCGCGTGCTGGCCAGCCCGGCCGCGCGCGTCCTGTTCGATCTCGCCGTCCGCATGCCACACCGGACAGCCGAGCGGACCATCCGGTCGCTGATCCGCCCGCTGCATGCGGTACTGGCCAGGTATTCGAGCCGAAACATCGCCCATACCGGCTTTGCCGCCCTGGCAACCGAATCCACCCGTGCGGTGTCGCCCCTGACGGCGGCCGCGTTCCTGCGCGATCTGGGCGGTTACGACGTGTACGGGTCGCTGGCGAACATCAGTGCCACGACGGTCGTCGTCAGTGGCGGCGCGGACATCACCACTCCGGATGCCCATGCCCGGGACCTGGTTACGTCCATCCCCGGCGCGACGCACCTGCCGCACCCCACGGCCGGGCACATGCTCCTGCTGGACGCCCCGCACCGGGTCACCACGGCGATCAACCGTGCCATGGGATTGCACCGTAGCCCGGCTTGGGCGGCCAGGAGCTGGGCGTCGGCCTACGGGCTACCGGGCGCCGCGGCCGCGTCGTGAACGCAGCGACTACCGTCGTCCCCATGAAATTGACCGGCAAGACTGTTCTGCTCACCGGAGCAACCGGAGGGCTGGGACGAGCGATCGCCACAGCGCTCGCCGACCGCGGCGCGCGGCTGATCGTCAGTTCTCGCAAATCTGGGGAGCTCGACGAGCTGGTGGCGTCGCTGTCGGGCCCCGGGCACCGCAAGATCGTCAGCGACCTCGCGGAGCCCGGCGCCGGTCCGGCGCTGCTGGCCGAGGCCGGCCCGATCGACGTCCTGGTCGCCAACGCGGCACTGCCCGCCTCGGGCAAGCTCGACAGCTTCACCGCCGAGCAGGTCGACCGCGCGTTGCGGGTCAACCTCGAGGTGCCGGTGCAGATGACCCGCGAATTGATTCCGGTGTTCACCGCGCGCGGCTCGGGCCATTTCGTCTACATCTCGTCGATCTCCGGAAAGGCCGCCACCGCGCGTGCGTCCCTCTACGCCGCGACCAAGTTCGGCCTGCGCGGTTTCGCCCTGTGCCTGCGCGATGACCTGCGGCCTGCCGGGGTCGGCGTCTCGGTGGTCAGTCCCGGGGCGATCGGCGGCGCCGGGATGTTCGCCGACTCGGGAGCCGTGGCGCCGCCGCTGATGGGCACCGGCACACCCGAGCAGGTCGGAGCCGCCGTGGTGAGCGCGATCGAACGCAACCGCGGCGAGGTCACGGTGGCGCCGCTGCGGCAGCGGGCACTGGCACGCTTTGCGGCGAACGCCCCCGAGGTGGCCTCGCGACTGGCCGGAGGCGTGGCGGCAAAAACGGCCGACCAGATCGCTGCCGGCCAGGTCGACAAGCGTTAGGGAAGTTTCCGCCAGACAGATGGCATCCTGGCGTCCGTGGGCGTCGTGTTTCGCTTGGTCGAGTTGCTGCTGCTGGCCCTGCCGCTGATCGGGGTGATCGCGGCCGGCATCAAGGCGATCTCGGCGATGAAGAATCGGCCCGCACCGGCCCCTGACGACGCGTCACCGGAGCAGGGTCCACCACGATCCGTACCCCCTGGAAACCAGGCGGCGCACTGGCAGGCCATCAAGCGCGCGCTCAGTGCCCACGACAAGACCGACGCCCGCTGGCTCGAGTACGAGCTGGATGCCACCCGGCTGCTGGACTTCCCGGTGATGACCGACATGCGCGACCCGCTGACCACCGGCTTTCACCGGGCCAAGCTGCGAGCAGACCTGCACCGACCGCAGCGGGCCGAGGACCTGTTCGACGATCGCGACGCCGCACGCGAATATCTGGACGCGGTTCAGGATTACGTGACCGCGTTCAACGCGGCCGAAGCCGAGGCGATGCGCAGGCGCAGCAGCGACTTCTCGAAGGAGGAGCGGCAGCGGCTGGCGCGGGCGCAGAGTCTGCTGCGGATCGCCGCGGACACCGCCGCCACTACCCAGGAACGCCAGCATGCATACCAACTGGCGCGGGCCGAACTCGATGGCCTCATCGTGCTGCCCGACAACACCCGTACCAGTATCGAGCGCGGCATCCTCGGTGAGATCGACCGCTAGTTCTTCAAGCGCACCATGCGGGTGGTGGTGCTTTCGTCGAGCTCGACGACATCACTGCGCGAGCGCAAAAAGTCGCTGAAGGACTTGAATCCCAGGGATTTCTCGCTGAACGACGGGTTCATCCGTTTCATCTGCGCCTTGACCACCGAATTGTGCAGCCAGTCCACGTCGTCCTTCTCCAGACCGATGCGTAGCGCGCGTTCGAGCAGACTGGTGGCCGCGACCTGAGGGTCCGGCGCGGCCGGCTCCTCGTCGGGCTCGCCGGAACCCGCGCGGCGGGCGCGTTTCTTCGGTGGCGGGCTCGCGGCCGTCGTCGAGATCCCGGGCAGCGCGTCGTAGGTGACGAACTCGTCGCACGCGGCGGCCAGCGACTGGCTGCTCGCGCCGGCCACACCGATGCCCACGACGTAGCGGCCCAGGCGCTTGCACCGCTGGGCCAACGCGATGTAGTCCGAGTCGCCACCGACGATCACGACGTGTGTCAGGTCGGGTAGCCGGAACATGTCCTCGACCGCGTCCACCGCCAGCCGGATGTCGGCGCCGTTCTTTCCGTAGGCGGCCGCGGGAAACAGCTGCACCAGATCGACGGCGCGGCCGACCAGTTGACCGTGGTAGGCGGCGTTGACTTCGGCCGACCAGTCGGCGTACGCGCGGGTGAGTACCAGCGTGCCGAACGAGGAGGCGAAGTCCATGATCGCGCCCAGGTCGACGGTAGCCGCACGCAGCTTTTCCTTGTCGAGGCCTTTGGCCTTGTCCCGCTGGAAGGTGTTTCGGCCGTGCACCTGGTCGTAACGCGAGATGACGATGTTGTCGAAGTCGAAGTACACGGCCACTCGGGTCGCGCTGGAAGCGCTGGAGTCGGTCATGCGGACATCGTCCGGCATCGGGCCGTCAACGGCCAATGTGGGTCACAACGCGGTATGAGGTGCCGCGTTCGTCGCGCTCCCACAGCGCTTCGTCCGCACCGACCGCCGTTCCCTGCGCGATCAACTGGCGTTTGAGAACTTTGTGGGTGGCGGTGCTGGGCAGGTCCGCCGCGATGCGGATGTAGCGGGGCCGCGCCTTGGGAGACAGGTCGGGCTGCGCGTCGAGGAAGGACTCCAGCGATTCCGGGTCGAACGGCTGGCCTTCGTGCAGCACGACCGCCGCCATGACCTGGTCACCAACCCGCTCGTCGGCGACTGCGTAGACGGCTACCCGATTGATCGCGCTGTGGCGCAGCAGAATTCGTTCGATCGGGGCCGCCGCGAGGTTCTCGCCGTCGACGCGCATCCAATCCGCGGTCCGCCCGGCAAGGTAGATCCATCCCTCCGCGTCCTTATAGGCGAGATCGCCGGACCAGTACATCCCGTGCCGCATGCGCTCGGCGTTGGCCTGCGGATCGTTGTAGTAACCGGTGAACAGACCCGAACCAGTGGTGTTGACCAATTCACCCACCGCGTCGTCGGCATTGAGTACCGAGCCGTGGTCGTCGAACCGGGCGAGCTGACACTCGGTGACGGTCTCGCTGTTGTAGATGGCGACCCCGGGAGCGCCCTTGCCGATCGAGCCGCGTGGAGTCCCCGGCTCGCGCAGCACCATGACGGCGTTCTCGGTGGAGCCGAAGCCGTCCTCGACCTGCACGCCGAAGCGGCGCGCGAACTCCTCGATGTCCTTGTCGTTGGCCTCGTTGCCGAATGCCACTCGCAGCGGGTTGTCCGCGTCGTCAGGGCGTTCCGGGGTGGCGAGGATGTATGCGAGCGGTTTGCCGACGTAGTTCATGTACGTGACGTCGTACCGCCGGACGTCGGCCAGGAAGTTGCTGGCCGAGAACTTCGCCGGCACGATCGACGCTCCGGAAACCACGGCCGGGGCCCAGCCGGCGACCACCGCATTGGAGTGAAACAGCGGCATCGACACATAACACGTGTCGCGCTCGGTCAGGGCGAACCGTTCGGCGAGGCTGAGCCCGGCGAAGGTCGGCATCAGGTGTGCCACCTGCACCGCTTTGGGATTGCCGCTCGTCCCCGAGGTGAAGATCATCATGAAGGGGTCCATCATCTCGGCTTCGCGATGGGGGACCAGCGGGCCGGCGCCGGCGACCAGGTCGGCCCATGCCAACGTTGAGGTGTCGAAGACCCGAACTCCGTTGAGCTCCAATCCGTCCAGTAACCCGCGGTGCTCGGCGTCGGTCACGACGATCTGACAGTCCGCCCGCCGGATGTCGGCGGCCAGGGCGTCGCCGCGCCGGGTGGTGTTCAGCCCGCACAGGACATATCCACCCAGGCCGGCCGCCGCCATCTGGGTCAGCATGTCGGGGGTGTTGCCCAGCAACGAGCCGACGTGCACCGGGCGGTCCTGGTCCGCGGCGGACAGCAGGCCCGCTGCCTGCGCCGTCGCCCGGCCGAGGTAGTCACGCCAAGTCCACTGCGAATCGCCATATTTCACGGCGATCCCAGAATCTGACAGTCGCTGTCGCAGCAGCGCTTGCATCGTCTGGTTCACGAAGCCGACGCCCCCGTCCGGTCGAGGTAGCTGCTGACGATCTCGACGAGCAGCTTGCGTTCCCTGGTCGTGTCGATGGACCGTTGCATCACCAGCTGGTTGGCGATCATGCCGCGCAGAGTGGTCAGCAGCAGCTCACCGATGGCGGCGTTCTGGGTCGGGCTCAGATCGCGGTCGATGGTGGCGATCAGCGTGTTGAACGTTCTGCCGAGTCGTCGGATCTGATTGGTGGTGGGCTCACCACGAGTGGCACGGGTGCCGATGAGGATCTCCGTCGCCGCACGCGCGGTGGGGCTGGACATCGCCTGCCAGGCAGCCGTGACGGCCGCCTCGACCCGGTCGTGCGTGGTGGTGTCTTCGGTTGCCGCGGGTAGCGAATTCAGCGCGTCCAGGAGTTCGTCGAAGCCCTGCTCGACCACCGCCATCAGCAGACCGTCGCGATCACCGAAGTGATACTGGATCACTCCCCAGGTAACGCCCGCGGCATCTGCGATGTGCCGGCCGCTGGCGGCACCGATGCCTTCACTCAGCACGATCTGGACGGTCACGCCGATCACCAGTGCCCGGGTGCGCTCGGCCCGGACCTGGTTGCCGTGCGCGGGCCGAGTGGGGGCGGCACGTCCGGGCATCATCACGAGACCACCTGTCGCTCATCCGGGGCGGCGCAGCCCCACGAAACATTGCAAGCGCTAGGTTATGCCATCCCCGCCGGCGGTGAAGTTCGACCCGCCGACACTCGGTGAATTCATGTGATTCACAAAGGCGTGGAATTGCAATTGTCAAGCATATTGACAGCGAGTAAATCAAAGCCGGTAGCGGCCTGCGGATGTCCATTTCCTGCACGTCCGGACGTCAACTAAATGTACTGCCCTGATCGGATCAAAGAGCATTTGCAGACGCTCCCACGACTGCCGCTTGCGACTTGATATCGACAGGAGCACAGCATGTTTGGCTGTAACAACCAGGAACTCTCAGCGACTGCTGATCGACGCTTACTGTGCCGCGAAGGCAATGTGCGATTGCTTTATCAGTGACCGCTGGAAAACCTTTTATCAACGGTGTGATGTGGTTATCATCGTCACGCTTTACTTTCCTGAAAACCCAACCAAGAAAGGAACCACCATGAGGGGAATTCAGAACAAAGGTGTCACCCGCGGGCTGGCTGCGGTAGCGGCGGCTCTGTTCGCCGCAGCGGCCCTGGCCGGATGCACCAAACTCAACTCGGGCCCGGGGGCGCAGTCAGTGCCCGTCGGTCAGCCCGCCGCCGGCTGGTCACACATCGCCGGCTAACGCCGTCGAGTCCGCGCTCCCGCCTGAGACGTGCGCGTTTCGGGCGGGAGCGCGCCTTTTCGTGCGCCGTCTCCGCTACCACGAGGACACCAGACGATGTTGCCGAACTTTGCGGCGCTCCCCCCGGAGGTCAATTCCGCCCGACTGCACGCGGGCGCGGGGCCGGCTCCTTTGCTGGCGGCAGCAACCGCCTGGGACGGACTGGCTACCGAAATAGATTGCGCGGCAGGATCCTTCGAGTCGACCATCGCCGGGCTGACGACCGGCTCCTGGCTGGGGCCCGCGGCACTGCAGATGACGGCCGTCGCCGCACCGTACCTCAGCTGGTTGCGCCACGCGGCCGCGCACGCCCAGGCCGCGGCCGCCCTGGCACGGACCGCAGCGGCAGAATTCGAGACCGCCTTGTCGACGGCGGTTCATCCCGCGCTCGTCGCGATGAACCGCTCCGAGGCACTCTGGCTGGCGGCGTCCAACCTGTTCGGACAGAACGCGCCGGCGATAGCCGCCGCTGAATCCCGGTACGCCGACATGTGGGCTCAGGACGTGACCGCGATGACGGCGTACCACACCGGAATCGACGCCATCTGCGCGGAACTGGTCCCGTGGCACCAGCGACTGCAGACGCTGCTGGGCGCTGCGACACCACGGGGTTCCGCGACCGGCACCCCGGGGGGTGCTGCCGCCGCGGCGCAGACGATCGCCGAAGTCATGGGGGCCAGCGGCATTCCGACGCCGTCGCCCAGGTACGTCCAGCGCGCCTTCGACCTCTTCGTTCGCAACATGGCCCCCGACGCCGTTCCGCGATCGCTGTTCACCCCGGAGGGTCTCTACCCTGTCGTCGGCGTGAAGAGCCTGACATTCGACGCCTCAGTGGCCCAGGGCGTAAAGATTCTGGACACCGCGATACGGGCGCATCTCGCCGCCGGCGACAACGTCTCGGTCTTCGGCTACTCCCAGAGCGCCACCGTTGCCGCACTGGAGATGAGGAAACTCGCGGCGTCGGTGAATCCGCCAACACCCCAACAGCTTTCGTTCACCCTGATCGGCGATCCCGGAAATCCGAACGGCGGGCTTGCCGCACGCTTCCCGGGCATCGCCATTCCCAGCCTCGGTGTGACCAGCCCGGGTGCGACGCCGGACAATCTGTACCCGACCCGGGTCTACACCATCGAGTACGACGGGGTCGCCGACTTCCCGCGGTATCCGCTGAACATCGTGTCGACGCTGAACGCTCTGGCCGGCATGGGCTACCTGCATCAGAACTACCTGATGCTCACCCCGGAACAGATCGACGCGGCCATACCATTGACCAACACCGTGGGCCCGACGATGACGCAGTACTACATCATTCCGACGAAGAACCTGCCACTGCTGGAGCCGCTGCGGGCGCTGCCCGTCCTCGGCAATCCGCTCGCTGATCTCATTCAGCCGGACCTGCGGGTGATCGTCAATCTGGGCTACGGCGATCCGAACCACGGCTATTCGACCTCACCGCCGAATGTGCCGACCCCGTTCGGGGTGTTTCCGGACGCCGATCCCGTGGCGGTGTCGCACGCGCTGGTGGCCGGAACTCAGCAGGGGATCGTCGATTTCGGCTACGCCATCACCCATCTCGAATTTCCGACGGTTGACGCGTCCGGCGTGCTGACCGGCGCTACGCCATCCGGTCCTGCCGTCAATCCCGCAGTCACCATCGACGGCATCATCGACGGCGTCCAGCGCGCCAATTCCGCGGTATCCGAGGCGGTTTCGGCGGCGGCCGGTGCCGGCTACCAGACCTTGCTGCCGACGGCCGACCTGGCGAATGCCATGGTGACCACGGCGCCGGCCTACACCATCAACCTGTCCCTGCAGGGAATCAGGGAGTTTCTCCACGGCCAACCAATGGGCCTGGTCAACGCCATCGGCTATCCGCTTGCGGCGGGCGTCACGCTGTCCACCATGGCGGTCGCGCTGGAGATCCTCGTCGTCGCCGCCGCCGCGCAACAAATCGGTGCCGAACTGTCGGTCGCCTGATCCGTTGTCGCAAGACTTTATGCTTGACCGCAAATGGCAGACAAGACGACGTGCGCGATCATCGGGGGAGGCCCGGCCGGCATGGTGCTCGGGCTGTTGCTCGCCCGCGCCGGTGTCGAGGTCACACTGCTGGAAAAGCACGGTGACTTCCTCCGCGATTTCCGTGGCGACACCGTGCACTGCTCGACCTTGCGGTTGCTCGACGAGCTGGGCCTATGGGAGCAGTTCTCCGTGTTGCCGTTCAGCGAGTTACGCAAGGCGGCATTCCAATCCGGCGGGCGCACGGTCACCTATATCGATTTCGAGCGCCTGCGACAACCGCATCCGTTCATCGCGATGGTGCCGCAGTGGGACCTGCTGAACCTCTTGGCCGAAGCTGCCTGCGCCGAACCGACGTTCAAGCTGCGGATGAACAGCGAGGTCACCGGACTGCTGCGGGACGGTGACCGCGTCACGGGGGTTCGTTACCGCGGTCCCGACGGCCCCGGGGAACTGCGCGCCGAACTGACCGTTGCCTGTGATGGAAGGTGGTCACTCGCGCGGCAGGAGGCCGGCCTGAAGACCCACGACTATCCCGTGCGGTTCGACGTCTGGTGGTTCAGGTTGCCGCGTGCCGAAGACTCGGAATTCTCGTTCCTGCCGCGCACCGGTCCCGGCAAGGCGCTGGCCGTCATCCCACGCAAGGGGTACTTCCAGATTGCCTACATCGGGCTGAAAGGCACTGACGCGCAACTGCGTTCCCGAGGCATCGAAGCATTCCGGCAAGAAGTCGCCGCGCTGGTACCGGAGGCCGCCGCATCGGTGGGAGACCTGGCTTCGATGGACGACGTCAAGCATCTCGACGTCAAAGTGAATCGGTTGCGCCGGTGGCATTGTGACGGACTGCTGTGCATCGGCGACGCCGCACATGCGATGTCGCCGATGGGAGGAGTCGGCATCAACCTGGCGGTGCAAGACGCCGTGGCCGCGGCGGCCATCCTGGCCGAGCCCCTACGCCGCCATCACGTTACCGGCCGCGATCTGGCGGCGGTTCGCCGCCGTCGCCTCTTTCCCACCGCCGTAACCCAATTCGTGCAACGGATGTTGCACCGAGGGCTGCTCGGACCACTGCTGCGAGGCGAGGACCCGGCCCCGCCGGCGGCTCTGCTGCGGGTGCTCGAGCGGCTGCCGTGGCTCTCGATGGTGCCCGCGTACTTCATCGGAGTCGGCGTACTGCCCGAGCACGCGCCCGCATTCGCGCGTCGAGATGGGTGCTGACGCGGTGCCCGGGCGACGTCCGCCGCTGCGCATCGGCATTCTGGGGGCCGCCCGCATTGCGCCGCTGGCGCTCATCAAGCCGGCCCGGCAGGACCGCGAGGTCGTCGTCGCCGCAGTTGCGGCCCGCGACGTGACTCGCGGGCGCAAGTTTGCGGCTGAACACGGCATCGCCCGCGTCCACAACAGTTACCACGAGCTGGTCACCGACCCTGAGATCGACGCCGTCTACAACCCCTTGCCCAACGGTCTACACGGACGGTGGACGCGCGCCGCTCTGGCCGCCGGCAAGCATGTGCTGTGCGAGAAGCCGTTCACCGCCAACGCCGCCGAAGCACGCGAAATCGCCGCTCTGGCAGAGCAATCGGACCGCATCGTGATGGAGGCCTTCCACTACCGCTACCATCCGCTCGCGCTGCGCGCCGAGCAGATCATCGCCTCGGGCGAACTCGGCCGGCTCCGGCGGGTGGAGGCGGCGATGTGTTTTCCGCTGCCGAAGTTCTCCGACATTCGCTACGACTACTCACTGGCCGGTGGGGCGACGATGGACGCCGGTTGCTACGCCGTGCACATGGTGCGCACGTTCGGCGGGTGGGCCTGCCGCTTCGCCAGCCGGGCTGATGGTCAGCCGCCGGCGTCAGACAACACCCGCCGCGCCGCCTCCACACACGGCCGCAGCCGGTCGATCGGGCCGACATCGGCCAGGGCCAGCGATCGCTGCGGCACCTCGAGCTCGATGACCAGGCCCGCCGGCAGCGCACGGACGATGTCGCGCAGGGGCAACTCGCCGTCGCCGGGGGCCAGGCGCTCATACATGGCCTCTTCCATGTAGTCGGGGCTGCGCGGCCGACGGGTGGTGTCATTGAGCTGGGCGTAGCCGATGTGCCCGGGGTCGATGGCCGCCAGGTCGGCCGGGGTGCAGCCGGATCGCGAGACATGCATGGTGTCGATCAACACCTGGAAATCGGGGCGGCCGACGTGTCGTACCGCGCTCAGCGCCGTCGGGACGTCGCAAATGGTGAGACCTGGCACAGGCTCCACCACCGTGCTGATGCCGCGCCCAGCAGCGAGTTCGGCCAGCACCGCGAGCTCATCGAAGGTACGGCCGAGGTCGCTGTCGAGGCTCACCACATTGATCCGTGGAATGTCCAGTTCAGCCACGATGTCCAGATCGGGGGCACACCGGCGCATGTCGCCGCCGGGAACCACCAGGAAGCCGTCAGCCAGCGTGATGGTGACGCCGTGATGACGCAACGCCGCAGCGAGGTCATTGCGCAATGCGCGGTCCTTCTTCAGCGAGAAGGGGGAATATCCCAGCGGCGCCGACGGTAGTCCCCGGAGAAACATGGAGATGAAACGGCAGTTCAGAGCCGCGGCGACGTCGACAAATTGTACGGGCGGAAGCCCGAAAGCGCTGAGGTAGCCGATGCCGAGTTGGTCCATGTCGTGTCGCACGTTACAAGGGGGCGTCGATTGGGCACGGATAAAATCGGGTATCCCTCCTATTGCTGATAATCCTCAGTCCGGTTGTTCGGGCGCCGAAGGGGCGCCATCCCGGAGCCGATCGGGAGAAGCCTGGCTGAGAAGAGGAGGCGACGATGGATATGAAGAAGCTGCTCGGCACCACCCTGATCGCCGGCGCGCTCGGGACCGGAGCCCTCGGCATCGGCGCGGGAAGCGCACAGGCAAAGCCCGGTCCGCACATTCCCGGGCCGCCGGGGCCGCCGGTGCCCCAGATCGACAACAACATCGACTGGCGCCCGGCTCCCGGTCAGATCAAGCAGTACTGCCCCTGGCAGTCACCGCCGGGCCACTGGATCGGCGGCCCGCACGGCATTCCCTGCACCTGACGGACTGGGCACCTGATGCGCTGAGTCCGCCCCTTCGCCGGCCGTAGTGTTGAGCTACGGCCGCGAGGGGCGGCCTTGAGCGCAGGGACGTGATCAATGTCGACATCCGCCGCATTTCCCCGGCACATCCGTCTGGGGGGCGGTGCTGTTGACGACGTGGGTGCGGTAATCGCCGGGCTGGGCTTGCAGCGCCCGTTCGTGGTTACGGACCCGTATCTCAGCAGCAGTGGTGCCGCCGGTCGGGTGATGGACCTGCTCCGTGCGGCCGGAGCGGCACCTGCGCTCTTCGACCGTACCGTGGCCGACCCGACCACCGCCTCACTCGACCGCGCTGTCGCGGCGCTGCTCGACCATCGAGCGGACTGCGTCATCGGCTTCGGCGGTGGAAGTCCGATGGACACCGCGAAGGCGTTGGGCGTGCTGGCCGTCCAACCTGGGCCGATGCGGAGATTCAAGGCACCGAACAACTACTCGGGGCCGGCGCTGCCGATCATCGCGGTTCCCACCACGGCGGGAAGTGGTTCGGAGGCAACGCAGTTCACGGTCATCAGCGACAGCGACACTAACGAGAAGATGCTGTGCCCCGGCCTGTCGTTCCTGCCCATCGCCGCGATTGTGGATTTCGAGCTGACCATGACGATGCCACCGCGGCTGACCGCGGACACCGGCGTCGACGCCCTGACGCACGCGGTCGAGGCCTACGTCAGCCGCCGGGCCAACCCCATCAGCGACGGTCTGGCACTCGCGGCAATCCGGCTGATCGCAACGCATCTCAGGCGGGCATACCGGGACGGCTCGGATGCGGCGGCTCGCGCGGGAATGATGGCGGCCGCCACCCAGGCCGGTATGGCGTTCTCCAATTCCAGCGTCGCGCTCGTGCACGGAATGAGCCGGCCGATCGGGGCGCATTTCCACGTGGCCCACGGGCTGTCCAACGCCATGCTGTTCCCGGCGGTCACCGCATTCTCGGTGGCCGGCGCTACCGCGCGGTACGCCGACTGCGCCCGGGTATACGGAGTTGCCGACACCACCACGAGCGACCAGGACGCCGCCCGAGCCCTCGTGGATGCGCTGGGCGATTTGTGCAGTGAACTCGAGGTCCCCACGCCGAGGTCGTACGGAATCGACAGTGCCGCTTGGCAATCGCTTATCCCGTTGATGGCCGAGCAGGCGATGGCCTCCGGTTCGCCCGCCAACAATCCGGTGATTCCCGAGCCCGCGGAGATCGAAGCGCTGTATGCGCAGGTGTATGGCTGATCGTCGGGAGGGTAGCCGACACTACACATATAGAGTAGTGTCGCGCCCAGACCCGAGAGGCGTTGACCATGGACAAGCGACGAAAGCCGAATCCGGCCGAACGCCGTCGTGACTTGTGCGACGCGGCTATTCAACTGCTCGCCGATGACGGGGCCAAAGGGTTGAGTCATCTCAAGGTGGACCGGAAATGCGGAGTTCCGGACGGGACGACGTCATTCTATTTCCGGACGCGCTCGGCACTGCTGCTCGCCGTGGCCGAACGGCTGGCCGAGCTGGACCTGGCGAACCTGCAGTCGGTCGCCGACAACGAAAGCCCGGCGGGCGCGGGCAAAGGCCGCCGATCACCGTCGCTGCTGTCGCAAGTGGTGATCCAATCCGGTTGCGAGCCGGAACTTTCCCGCACCAGGGCCAGGTACGAGTTGACCATGCAGGCCGCCCGCGACCCGGCGCTGGCCGCCACCCTGGCGCACGGCACCGAGGCCTTCACCAAGCTGCACCGCGAAATCCTGGTCCAGTTGATGCCGCGCGGCGCCGAGCTGGAATCAGCTGTGGTCGAGGACCTGAGCAACATCACCTTGACGTTCATCAACGGCCTGCTGCTGCGTTTGGCCCACGGCGACCGAATCATCGACAGCGCAGAGCAACTCGACAAGATCCTGGCCGCAATCGCCAGTGGAATCCTGAAGAGCCCGAACAAGGGACAACTGACCGGCGATCCGGGTCAGTGAACGTGCGCACATCGAACTCATCAACCCCGTCGTCGCGAGCTCGAGTAGAGGGAGAAACACATGCCTGAATACGACTACGAAGAGTTGAAAAAGGAAGCGGAGCAATACATCAAGTTCGAGAAGGACGTCAAGAACCGGATCGCCTACATCACCTTCGACCGTCCCGATGCGCAGAATTCCACCACCTTGGGCATGCGGCACAACTACGCCGATCTGATTCACAAGTGCAATGTGGACGACGACGTGAAGGTCGTGGTGATCCGCGGCGAGGGGGAGGACTTCGGTAGCGGCGGCGACCTTCCCGAACAGCGCGGCATGTTGGAGAACCCGGGGATGCCGCTGTTGCACGAGCTCGCGATCAACGACGACGACGTCAAGTATCCGTCGGGCGACTCCTACCGCTACCTGTCCACGGTCACCGACTTCTACGCCAAGGCCCGGGCCGGAAACCGCCCGCTGCAGGAACTCCGGAAGATCAGCATCGTCGAGGCCAAGGGCTACTGCTATGGCTGGCACTTCTACCAGGCCGGCGACGCCGACCTGGTGATCTCCTCGGACGACGCGCTGTTCGGCCACCCGGCGTTCCGCTACGTGGGCTGGGGACCCCGCCTGTGGTGGTGGGCCGAAACTATGGGTCTGCGCAAGTTCTCCGAAATGCTCTTCACCGGAAGGCCTTTCAGCGCCAAAGAGATGTACGAATGCGGCTTCATCAACAGCGTGGTGCCGCGCGACAAGCTCGAAGAGGAGACGGCGAAGTACGCACTGGCGTGCGCGCGGTGCCGCCCGACCGACACCGTCGCGGTGCAGAAGACCTTCCTGGAGCTCTACAAACAGCACAAGGGCGAATATTTCGGCAGCCTGCTCACCGGAATGGTCGAGGGAATGCTGCCCCTGATCGCCAACGACCAGGACAACGACGTCGACCTCACCGAAGGCACTTTCGGCAAGGGACTCAACAACGTCGTCAAGGACAACGACCTCAACTTCCCGCCGGAATGGCGGTTGAGCCGGTCGGGCCGCCAGAAACCCTGATGCCGGGGACGCTCGCCGCGACCGTTGCGTTGGTGAACCGTTGATACCGAGATCTTTTCGCATCTGGATGCGGCGTCGACAGCGGCGGTCGTGCGCCACGCCACAGACAGGGTCAAACTGCGACCCGAAGACGTCGCGGATGCGGTTCTGTACTTGGCGATCCGTGTACGCCTCGCCGCTGTCAATCAGCCGGTCTTGGCGGAAACGCAGCTGTCAACCGAGAACCGTCCGGAACCGACGATCAACAGAAATAGGGTGCCGCATAGTTGCGCCAGGTCGACACGAGACTCGTGAATCAGGTCCCACCAGCCATGTCGGGTCGGGAACAGTGCGGCTTGGCCCGAGATTATCGGTATTTTGGTGAGCAACAGCGCGCCCAGCATGTCGATGATCATGGGCGCGGCTGCCAACCGGGTCAGCGACCCGGCGAGTATCATTGCGCCGCAGATGATCTCGGCGATGCCATCCAGGGTCGCCAAGCCTTCGGGCGCGGGAATACCGGCTTTGTCGAAGCGGCCGGCACCCAACGCCTCGGGCCGCAGAAACTTCAGCGCTCCTTCGCACGCGAATACGACGCCGACGTACAGGCGGATGAGCACTACCGCTCCCGGTGCGCGGGTAGCAGTCAGCCGGGAGAGCGCCGCGTGAATCACGATCGCTTCCGTCGAACGATGCGGCGCAGTGCGTAGGCCGCGATGCCGATACCGATGACCGCGCCTCCGGAGACCACCGAGGTCAGCGGCAGGGCGAACGCTAAGACGACGCATCCCAGCCCGCCGACGATCGGAATTGAGCGTGACGGGCCACCCTCATCGGGGCGCAGCGTGAATGCAGATGCGTTAGCGATGGCGTAGTAGATCAATACCGCGAAAGAGGAGAAGCCGATTGCGGTGCGCACATCGGCGATCGCCGCCGATACCGCCACAATCAGGCCGATTGACAGTTCGGCGCGGTGTGGTACGTGAAATGTCGGGTGCACCGCGGCGAACAAATGTGGCAGGTGGCGGTCGCGTGCCATCGCCAACGTGGTGCGTGAAACGCCCAGGAGTAGAGCGAGTAGCGAACCCAGGGCTGCGACCGCGGCGCCAACTCGCACCACGGGCACCAGCCACGCAACTCCCGCGACACGCACGGACTGCGACAACGGAGCCGTCGCGTCCGCCAACTGGTTTGGTCCCAACGCCACGAGCGCCGCCACTGCGATAACGGTGTAGACGACTAGTGTGATGCCAAGCGCGAGCGGGATTGCGCGGGGGATGGTGCGGGCCGGGTCTCGGACTTCTTCACCGAGAGTAGCGATGCGGGCATATCCGGCGAAAGCGAAGAAAAGCAGCCCTGCGGACTGCAGGACACCGCCGGCCGCGCTGCCGCTGATCGACAGCCGGGCGAACATTGTCACGCCCGAGAATGACACCGCGATGACGACCGCAGTCAACACCAGCAGGACGAAACAAACGATCGCGCGTGTCAGCCAAGCCGACTTCTGCACCCCGCGATAGTTCACGACAGTCAGCGCGACCACGGCTAGCGCGGCGACCATGTGTGCATGCGACGGCCACGCGTAAGCCCCGACGGTGAGCGCCATCGCGGCGCAAGAGGCAGTCTTGCCGACTACGAATCCCCAGCCTGCAACATATCCCCAGAAGTCTCCGAGCCGCTCCCGCCCGTAGAGGTAGGTGCCGCCGGATGCGGGATACAGAGCCGCTAGGCGAGCCGTCGAGGTCGCGTTGCAGTAGGCCACCACCGCAGCCACCGCGAGTCCGATCAGCAATCCCGATCCAGCCGCGCGGGCAGCCGGACCCAGAGCGGCGAAAATCCCAGCGCCGATCATGGATCCCAGCCCGATCACGACCGCGTCCGCGGTACCCAGCCGGCGTGCCAGTTTCGGTTGCTCGGTAACTATGACTCCTCCTGTCGACCGAGGATTTCCGAGGCCAATTCAGCGAGTGCGGTGCGCTCTTCGGTGAGAGCCTGCCGCCCCAGCTCGGTGATCTCATACACCCGGCGAGCACGTCCGTCGACCACCTCCTGGCGAGAAGCCAACAGGCCCTCTTCCTGCATGCGGTGCAGGGTCGGATAAAGCGTGCCCGGAGAGATCTTGTAGCCGTGACTTTCTAGTTCTTCAGCCATCCACGCCCCGTGGATTGGCGCGACATTCGCATGGTGCAGGATGTGCAGCCGCACCGCACCTCGCAAGAACTGGCTCATAGGTCAATATTGATCCCACCAAGCCCCAAAACGAATTCGGGACGCTCCAGTGCCCAGAATCCGTGCACGGTGATGGCATAGACCCGCCGGAGTAGTCCGTCCACAACGTCCCTCTCGGGAACCAGTAGCTCCTCGTTCTCCATGCGGTACATAACCGAATGCAGCATTGCCGGGGAGACACGGTAGCCATGTCGAAACAATTCGCCGGCCATCCACGCAGTGTGAATCGGTGCCATCGCTGCGTGGTGCAACGTATGCAACCGAACCTCAGCCGGCAAAACTGCGGTCACTTTCGGCCCCCATCATCATTGACTGAATCCCTTCGTGGCCGAGAGCCGACTCGACCCGCGCGGCAACACCTACATCGGTTTCAAATAACGGTTAACGATATCGATATACGATATCATGGCTTCCGGTGGTGTGCCGAACGCATACGCAAAGCCAGAGAAAGGTGCAACGATGACCGAAACGAGGCCCGATCTGGGCCGCCGGCAGCTCCTCGGCATCTCGTTCTCGGCCGTCGGCGGCGTTGCCGTAGCGGCCTGCGGCAGTTCCCAGCCGATGGCAACTCCGTCCAGTTCGCCTCAGCCAGAGGAAGTGACGCCACCGGAGGATCTGATGCGTGAGCACGGTGTGCTCAAGCGAGTTCTGCTGATCTATCGCGAAGGGATCCGGCGGGTGGACGCCGGCGATCAGCTTCCCGCCCAGGAATTGAACGCGAGCGCTGAGATCATTCGCAGCTTCATCGAGGACTACCACGAACATCTCGAAGAACAGTACGTCTTCCCGAAATTGGAGCAGGCCGGCAAGCTCACCGACATCACCGCGGTCTTGCGCACCCAGCACCAACGCGGTCGCGCGCTCACCGACCGAGTCCTCTCCGCTACCACCGGCGTATCGACCGACCCGGCCCGAGCAGCGCTGCGCAACGACCTGTCGGCATTCATTCGAATGTATGAGCCGCACGAAGCGCGCGAAGACACCGTTGTGTTCCCGGCGCTGCGAGAAGTATTGCCAGGCAAAGAATTTCTGGACCTCGCGGAAATGTTCGAGGATGAGGAGCACCGGCGGTTCGGTCCGGCCGGTTTCGAAGGGGTGGTGAGTAAAGTTGCCGACATCGAAAACAGTCTCGGCATCTACGACTTGAGCCAATTCACTCCGACCTGAGGGTCGTCAGCATGCCGGCCGCGGATCGCTGCCAGGTGAACATCTCGGCCCGGTGCCGGGCCCCCACCCGGCGGTGGGGCTCCGGGCGGCCGACGAGGTCACGGATCGCATGGGCGAAGGCCACCGGATCGTTGTCGGCCAGCGCACCGCTGTCCGCTGTGACGATCTCCGTGAGGGCCGAGGTGCGCGACACCACCGCCGGGGTGCCACACGCCAGCGATTCCAGGGCGGCCAGTCCGAACGTCTCGTGCGGGCCGGGGGCCAGCGCGACGTCGGCGGTCGCCAGCAGTGCGGCCACCATGTGCCGGTCGGCGACGAACCCGGTGAATTCGATTGGCAGGCGGGCGGCTTGACGCTGCAGCCGGGCCCGCAGCGGGCCTTCGCCGACAACAACCAGCCGGGCATCGACGCCGCCGTCGCGCAGTGCCGCGAGCGCGTCGATGCTGCGGTCGGCGCGCTTCTCCACCGACAGGCGTCCGCAGTGCACCAGCAGAAGCTGGTCCGGCGCGGCGAAGCGGCGCCGCAGCTGAGCGCTGTGCCGGCGTGGGTGGAAGGTCCGCAGGTCGACACCCAGTGGGACCGTCACCGTGTTGGTGGCCCCGATGCGATCGAACTCCTCGCGCGCGAACTCCGTGGTGCACACCACGGTGTCGTAGTCGGCGGCGGTGCGTCGGTTGGCGACGTCGGCGAATCTCTGGGCGGTGCGCCGCGGAAGGAATTGGCCCGCAAGGCGATCCAGACGCTCATGGGAGATCATCACCGTGGTCGCACCGTGCCGGCGGCCCCACCGTCCCAGGGACCGCAGGGTGAGCCGGTCGGAAACCTCCAGCGCGTCCGGGTTCAAAGCCGTCAACAGCGTCCGCACCGGCGCCGGCATGATCGCCCGGTATCCGCCGGTGCAGGGAAGCAGCCTGGCCGGCACCGTGATTCGCACGACTCCACTGTCCAGCCGGCTGCGTTGGGCGCGGGATCCCGGGACCACCAGGAAAACCTCGTGCCCTCTGGCGCAGTATTCCGCGCCCAACCGGTCTACCGCCGTTCGCAGCCCCCCGGACCGTGGCCCGTAGAAGTTGGCGACCTGAACCACCCGCATACGGTGAGAGAAACGGTCGGGAATGTGCGGTCAACGAGCGGGGGCCCACCGGGGCCTGAACAGTGTGTGAAGCTCCGGGTCAGCTGGGTTTCCTCAGGTGCGGGCCCAGCATCTGCTGCCACGCCCTGGACATGTTCTGGAATTCTTCCTCGCAGTTGCCGGCCCGGTCTTCGGGCAGGTCACCGGAGGTGACGATGCTGGCGTTGGCCGTCGTGTCGGACCCGTAGATCCAGCACTCCCAGTTGTACATCCGGGTGATGTCCATCGAATGCCCGTCCCAGAACGGGAGTTCATTGGCGTCACCGGCCTCCTTGGCGCTCAGCTTCCAGTCCTGGGCGGTGTCGGTGGCGATGCGGACGCCGTTCGGATAGGCCTTCCCGTCGGCGCCGGGGGCCAGCAGCATAAACGCGGACAGCTGGTCGGCGACGTCCTCCTCACGTCCGGTGAACGCCAGGTCGTAGACGTTGAGCGTCGCGTGACCGAGTTCGTGATAGAACCCGGAGACTGTCGCGTCGACCGCGGCTTCCGCCGGGTTGGGGTTTCCGGCGTTGGTGAACCGCTGCCGGCTCTGCTGAATGTCCTCGTAGCACAGCTGGATTTCGTTGGCGTTGGGATCCCAGTAGTCGTTGGCCTCGCCGCACTGCTTGCCGACGGCACCGACGTCGTGCGGCAGGTTCAGCGTGTCGTTGACGTGTGCGGCGACATTCTCCAAAACCTTTGCGTCCGACATCAATTGGCGGCCCTGCTGGGCCTCCGGGGTGGTCGCGTCCTCGTAACGGAACGTCATTTTGCCCGCCGCCGGTTGATCCGCCGGCTCGGTGCGCGAGCTTCCCGGAGGGCGCTCGGCAGCGCGCGAATGGGCATCGGCGTGTTGCCCTTTCGAGCCGCCGCAGCCCGCCGCTAGAAGTACCGCGGCACATGCCGCGACGCATACGAGTCGCCTACCCATCCCTCGAGCTCCCTTCGATGGAACCAACCGACGGTCTGCCCAGGACCTGTCGAAACGGTACGGCACTGGACCGGCCGGCACACCCGCGTTGCGCAGGAACGTGACGGCGATGTCGGCTACGGGCTGGAGAGCAGCAGCATGACCCGCCCACCCGGAGCCGGCTCGGGGAAGGCACTGAGGTCGAAGCCGTAGTAAGTGCGCTGGGTGGCGGTGATGTCCTCGATCACCTTTCCGGTGGCCTTGAGGGTGCGGTGGGTGACGTCGGCCATCATTGCTTTGAAGTCGGGCACCGACAGCGACTCGGCCAGCAGCAGCGCCTCACCTCCGTCGCGCAGCGTCACCAGTACTCCTGCGCCGGCGTAGTTGTTTCCGCCGCGGCCGGTGCCGCGCGGGGCCCAGTAGACCGGCCCGGACGTCACTGTTCCCTCGACGCGTCGATACACGCCGGCGTTGTCGCCGACCGTGACGACTGGGAGGGCCGCGATGGTGCGTTCTTCTTTGAGCCACATAAGGCCCAGGGGAATGCAGACGATCGCATAGATCAGCACCACCAGCACCAGCACCGGTTTCCACGCGATCTCCCAACCCAGGCGGCGCGGCGAAATCGGCAGTCCGCGCAACTGCTCGTCGAGCCGGCGGCGGCCCGTCCGGAAGACGTACCAGGACACGATGCGCGCCACCGCCATCCCGGCCAGGATGACCATCCCGACGATCCCGCAGACGCGGAAGTAGAAGGTGCTGTCGCCCTGGTTGCGGGTCGCGGCGAACATCACTGCCGGAATCGGCGCCGTCAGCAGCAGCAACAGGGCGTACGACGGGTGGCTGGTGAGGTAGGGGTACGTCACCGTCCAGGCCCGGTTCGCGCCGTAGACACTCACCGGCCCTACATCGGCATGCACCACCGGCGTCCACGATCCCTCGACCACACGCGGCTTCAGCAGAGACCGGACGAAGAGAAACCCGAAGACCATCGAGACCGCCAGCGCTCCCCAGAACACGCCGCCGAGCCGCTCACCGGTACCCGGCACGCCGAACGCGCCGTGGATATCGATCACTTTTCCGATGAAGAAGGTCAATGGCATCACGAAGAAGAGCTCGAGCAGCCAGACTTGGATGAGCTGTGGGATTCGGGAGCCGATACGGTCGAATGCCAGTACGCGTCGCCAGAGAAACCGCAGAACGCCCATGACGGGCGACCTTAATCTAGTCAGGAACACGAGTGGGCACGGTTTGACCAGCGCGATCACGACGGCCGCGGCACGCCGCAAAATCACTGTCGGTCCGCGGGCCGGGGTGGTTGAATGATCCGACTCGGTCGGGGGTTGGTCACGATGTCAGTCGAGAAGGTGATACGCGAAGTGGATGGGTTGCTGCGTGATACCGGCCGCTCGGCTCGGTTGAGGCCGGCACGTTGATCGCTCGCCTCATCTACCGTTTCGCGTTGCTGATCGTGGGCGTCTGGGCTTTCGCCGCCGTCGCCGGCAACAGCCTGGCTCCGCCGCTCGAACGGGTTGTGGCGGATCTGGACCAGCCGTTTCTGCCGGTCGGCACCGCGACTTCGCTTGCCGTGCAACGCTCGGCGGCCGCCTTTTCACAAGCGCCGACCGACAATGTCGGCTACTTGGTGCTCGAACGCGACGGCCGGCTCACCGATCAGGACCGCGCGTACTACGACCAGGTCGTCGCGGCGTTGCGCGCCGACACACAGAACGTGTACGAGGTGACGGACTGGTGGCGGATGCCGGCGGCCGCGGACACGGCGGTCAGCCGCGACGGCGACGTGGTGACAGCCACCCTGCGCCTTGACGGCATGACGGGTTCGACCGAAGCCATCGACTCGATCACCGCGGCACGCACCATCGTCTCGGGGGTGCGTCCTCCGGATGGTCTGCACGTCTACATCACCGGCGCCGGGGCGACCATCATGGATGAGTTCGCCGCGATCGACCGGCAGACGCAGGTGATCACGGCGGTGACACTGGGCGTTCTGCTGATCTTCCTGGTCATCATGTACCGGTCGCTGATCACGGCGATGGTCCCGCTGGTCTCCGTCATGTCGGGACTGACCGTCGCCAAGCCCGTCATCTCCGACCTCGCCTCGCGCCAGGTGATCAGCGTTTCGCTGTTCTCGCTGTCCATCGCCGTTGCGGTGGCGGTGGGGGCCGGCACCGGCTTTGCCATTTTCCTGATCGGCCGCTACCACGAACAGCGTAGGAACGGTGCCGATCCGGCCGACGCCCTTGCGGACGCGTACCGCAGCGTGGCGCCGGCGATCGTCGGCTCCACCCTCATCGTGGTGGCGCCCCTGGCCGCGGTGGGCTGGCTCAGCCTCGCCCGGATCAGCATGTTCGCCACCACGGGCATCCTGTGTGCGATCGGCGTGCTCACGGTCGGGATCGCCAGCCTGACGTTGACGCCGGCCCTGATCGCGCTGGCCAGTCGTGCCGGCCTGATGAAACCGCCGCGGCTCGAACGCATGCGGCGGCGCTGGCGCCGCATCGGCACCCACGTCGCGCGCTGGCCGGCGCCGATCCTGGTGGCCAGCAGCGTGTTCGTGCTGATCATGCTGCTCGCCCTGCCGGGCGTGCCGATCGGTTGGGACGAGACCGCGTCCACCTCGCCGGACACCGAGGCCAATCGGGGTTACCGCGCCGTCAACCAGCACTTCGACGCCAACCACGTGCAGCCCGACGTCGTCACGATCGAGTCCGACGAGGACCTGCGCAACCCCGCCGCGCTGACCGCGATCGGCCGGGTGACCGGCGCCATCATGGGGATCACCGGCGTACGCATGGTGCAATCGGCGAGCCATCCCGGCGGGATGGTCTCCAAGCAGGCGTCCCTGTCGGCCACCGGCGGCAATGTCGGCGACCGGCTCGATCAGTTCGCTGATCTGCTTGCCGCCAAGAACTCCGTCTTCACCGACCTCGACGCGGCGGTGCGCGAGTTGGGTTCCGGACTCGACCTGGTCCAGTCCAGCACCACGGCGGGCGCCTATGCCATCGGGGGCGTCAGTCTGGCGGTGCGCCTGACGCAGCAGGCCACGGACAAGATCCGGGCTCGCGCCGCGGATGTCGGCGAGATCTTCGATCCGCTGCGCAGTTTCGTGGGTTCGATCAGCGACTGCCGCACCACCCCGGTGTGTTCATCGGCCCAGGAGGCGGTGCAGTGGGCGACCGCGGTCGTCGCCGGGGCGAACAAGCTGGTGGAGGCCACCGATGAGCTGGCGAAGGCGACGGTGGATGCCGCGTCGGCCCCGGGCGTCCCCCTGCCCGCGGTGGTGGCGAACGTCAGCAGCGAGATGGCGCAGGTCCGGGGCATGGCGGCGCAGCTCAGGGAGCAGCTGGGTGAACCCCGGCCCGTGCCGACTCAGGAGCTTCCCGACTACCTGCGCCGGTTGGCCGCCGCTTCGCAGGGCAGCCCCGGCGCCAACCTGTACGCCTCGCGCCGCATCCTGACCGACCCCGGTATGCGTCCCACCCTGGATCAGTTCTTCTCTCCCAACGGGCATGCCACCCGGTTGTTCGTCTACGGTCAGGGACTCGAATGGGGTGACGAGGGCGCGGCCCGGGCCCGCGCGATCGAGGCCGCGGTGACCGACACCATCAAAGGCGACACGCTCAAAGTGACCGCCGTCGAATTGACCGGTGTCGGACCGGCGACCCGTGACCTGCAGGACATCGTCGGCGGTGACCTGGCTCTGATGGTGGTCATCACCCTGGGCGTCATCCTGTTCATCGCCGCGCTGCTGTTGCGAAGTCCGATCGCCGGATTCGTCGTCCTCGCGACGATCCTGGTCTCCTACGTCTGCGCACTGGGCGCCAGTGTGCTGCTCTATCACCGCCTGCTGCACCACGACCTGCACTGGTCGGTGCCTCCCATCGCGTTCGTCTCGATGGTCGGCATCGCCTCGGGCGGCAATCTGCTGTTCGCGCTGCGCATCCGGGAGGGACTTTCCGCCGGGCTGCGCACCAGCATCATCCGGGCCTCCGCCGCCACCGGGATGGTCGTCACCGCAGGTGGCGTCGTCGTCGGCCTGACGATGCTTGCGCTGGGTATCAGCAGCGTGCTCAGCGTCGCGCAGATCGGCGTCACCGTCGGCCTCGGGCTGGTGCTCAACGCGCTGGTGGTCCGTGCTTTCGTGCTGCCGGCCACGATGGTGGTGCTGGACCGCTGGCTGTGGTGGCCGCGACGCTCGGCCGCCGATGACGAGGAATTCGAGCCGGCGATCGCGGCCAGATGAGCAATTCTGACCTGCTCGCCGGGCGCGGTGCGTTGGTGGTCGGGGGCACCCGCGGCATCGGGCGCGCGGTCAGTGAACTGCTCTGCACGCTGGGCGCGGGTGTGGTGGTCAATGGCCGTGATTCCGCCGCGGTGGGGGACAGTGTGGAATCGCTGGCCGCGTCCGGAGGTAACGCGGTCGGCGTCGCCGGGGCAGCCGACGACGAGGACGTGGCCGCGGGCCTGATCGACGCGTGCACGCAGACTTTCGGACGGCTGGACATCTTGATCAACTGCGCCGGAATCGCGGAGCCACCTGGCTCGTCGATCCTGCGGATCTCGCCGGACGAGTTCGAGACGCTGATCGGAGCGCACCTCGGGACGGTGTTTCACACCTGTCGGCTCGCCGCGCCGGTCATGGCGGCGCAGGGCCACGGTTCCATCATCAACACCGGCTCGGTGGCGTTTCTCGGTGACTACGGCGGCACCGGCTATCCCGCGGGCAAAGCCGCGGTCAACGGCCTGACGATGGCGATGGCGGCAGAGCTGAAAGGCGCCGGGGTGCGGGCGAATGTGGTGTGTCCCGGGGCCAGGACCCGGCTGTCCACCGGCCCCGAGTACGAACAGCACATCAACGACCTGCATCGCCGCGGGCTGCTCGACGAGATCACGATGCGCGCCTCGCTGGACGCCGCCCCACCCGCCTACGTGGCGCCGCTCTACGCCTATCTCGCCAGCGCCGCGGCGCGCGACATCACCGGTCAGATCTTTGTTGCCGCAGGCGGTTTCGTCGGCCGCTTCGGCCGGCCCACTCCAGAGCTGCTCGGCTATCGCGATCATCACGACAGCGGTCCGTGGTCGGTTGACGAACTGCATGCGATGATCGCCGGTTGATCACCCGATGCGGTCGAAGATGAACAGCAGCAACCCGTAACCGGCGAGCACCACCGCCGAGCCGGCCAGGCTGGTGCGGTTCGACGCGCCGTCAATCGGATCCAGCCAGCGCCGGAACGGTCGCGAGGCGGCCGGCACGAGAACCCATTGCAGCAGAGCGACACTGATGACATTGCCTACGAAAATGGCTGCCGCCTGGCCGATCCCGATCCGGCTCAACGCCGGAGACAGTGTCTTGGACAGCAGGATCACCGTGGGGTACAGGCACAGCACCACCAGCATCGCTGACTTCCACGCCGGCGTGATCTTGGCCTGACCGTCGGCAACGCGCACCGTGGAGCCGAATGGCGCACTGCGCGGCAGTTCGGCGAATTCGTGCGTCAACTCCTCACGCAGACGGGGCAGGGCCTGCCGCCGTTCCGCGGACCGCATCCAGGCGCCCAGTTGCCCGGCGCCACGAAAACGCAGCACCGACATCCACTGCCCGCCGGCCTCTGCCGGAAACAGCGCCGTACCTTCGTACCCGGCAAAGGTGGCGCTCACGAGTGCCAAATCGCGTTGTGCGGCCACGAATTCAGCGTCTTTGCCGGGTGCGACCCGGTGCAGGAAGACTGCTGCGTTGCCCGGTGGAAGTTCACCGGGCGCCAGCACCACATCGGAGGCGCACCGCCCGAACCCCTGTGCGGCGCCCGCGGCCAGAAGGCGGCGGCGCGGCGTGCTGTCCAGCCAGGCGTCGAGTGTCTCGGTGTCGTCGAAAGACACCTCGACGGCCCAGTCCAATTCCGCGACGCCAGGAACCGATTGCCGCGCAGTCGCATATCCCGGTGTCTGCCTGGCCACGGCCAGGTACTCCTCGAGCCAGCCGCCGAAGCGATCCGGATCCCCGGGTGGGTGGAAGAGCGAGATCGCGCTGGCGCCAACCGTCATGGCTGTTGTCTACCACCCCTGGCTCAACGACATGCGGATCAGCTCGGCTCGTGACGACAGACCGAGCTTCGTGAAGATCTTGCGCAGGTGATAGTCGACGGTGCGGGGACTGAGAAACATCAGCGTGGCGATCGACCGGTTGGTCTCTCCTGCGCTGACAAAACGCGCGATCTGCAACTCCTGCGGAGTGAGTTGATCGACGGTGCCGCAGTCTCGTTTGCGTGCGGTTTCGCCGGTGGCCAGCAGTTCGGTACGGGCCAGTTCGGCCCAGGGCGCGGCACCCAGCCTCTCGAAAGTCTCGTGCGCGGATCGCAGATACTTGCGCGCCTGGGCGCGACGGCGGCGCCGCCGCAAGGACTCCCCATACCGCAACTGAGTGCGGGCCGTGTCGAACGGCCGACCGCCATGCGCATGCAGGGTGAGCGCCTCGTCGAAATGCCGGTCCGCTGCGCCGTCGTCGGCAAGCAGACCGCGGCAGCGGGCCACCAGCGCACGCGCCCACGGAGCGCCGGTGTCGCCCGCCCACGCCTGCAACGCGGCCAGCCCCGCGGCAGCGGCCGGTAGCCGTTGAATGCGCACGGCGGCGTCGACGAGATCCGGGGTGGCCATCAGCGTGACCATCCGGTTGCCCTCGCCGGGCGCCGCACCGGCCAGCGACTCGAGACGGTCGCAGGCTTCCTCCGGGCGACCGGCGCCGAGGTCGAGTACGGCCAGGGCCCACGACGCGATGGCCGCGTGCGGTCCCAGTCGATATAAAATCGCTTGGGAGAGTGTGGCTTCAGCGTGATCTCGGCAGTCCAGAGCGCGTCCCTGCACCGCCGCGATCAGGGCCAGCACGGCATGCAGATGTGCTGCGGGATTGTGCTGACCGGTCTCCTCGGCCAGCCGCAGCCCCTCGGTCGCGTCGGCCAGCGCCGTGGTGTAACGGCTGGTCAACGTCTCCACCATCGCCAAGGGCGCAAGCAGCGTCGGCAGCGTCGCCACATCGGCGGCCGCACGGGTCCTGGCCACCGCAGTGGAGAACAGGTCGATGGCGCGGGCGTCTTCACCGAGGAACATCGCCCCGGCGGCCGCGCCCATCAGCACCCGCGGTTCCGGCGCTGCCGCTGCCAGCTCCACTGCCGCGCGCAGCCTGCCCGCGGTGTCGGTGGTGTCACCGCGCAAAAGTCCCGAAAGGCCGGTAACCACATGCCCTGCAACGAATTCCGGATGATGTTCGGCGGGCAGCGCGGCGAGCCGGTCGGCGACCGCATTCAGCTGCGCCAGGTCGCCGCCGGCCCAGGCCAGTTGCCCGGCCTCACCGAGCATCAGGGCGGCACGCGCCGGTTCGGCGGCGGCGATCAACTGTGCGGCATCGACGAGGATGGCGTAAGCGGCCGACGGGTTGCCGCAGCGTGCCTCGATCGATCCCCGCAAGTGCGCGATCCGGGCCCGCAGCTGCGCCCCGCCGGCCAGCGGCAGAGCTTGATCCAGGATGTCCTGAGCCCGTCTGGATTGCCCGGCCGACCACGCGGCGGCGGCCGCATCCGCCAGCCGGTCCGCGCGAAGCCCGGCGGTGGCGGTGAGCGAAGCGGCGCGTTCGAATGCGGCGGCCGCCGCATCGTGTCCGCCGCGCGCGGCGGCCCGGTGCCCGGCGGCATGCAGCATCTCGGCCACCTCGTCGTCGGGTCCGGCCACCGCGTTGGCCAGATGCCACGCCTTGCGATCGTCGTCGGCGTCGAGGCACAACGCCAAGGCGCGTTCGACCTGCCGGCGCCGGTGCGACGTCGCGCCGTGATAGACCGCCGAGCGCATCAGCGGGTGGACGAAAGACACGAGGCCTGAGTGCACCCGGACCAGTCCGGCGGCCTCCGCCTGATCAAGGACATCGGGTCCGGCGCCGAGCTGCTGAGCTGCACGCAGCACACCGTCGAGTTCGCCGCTGTGGTGGGCGGCAGCGACCAGCAGCATCGACTGCGCGTGCGGTGATAGTTGGTCGACCCGGTCGGAGTACAGCCGCTCCAGACCGGTGCTGACCGGTAATGGGTCCGGCAGGGCGGATCGCCCCGCGATTTGCTGCCCGGACAGCAATCGCGCCAGTTCGGCGATGGCCAACGGGTTGCCCAGGGTGCCTGCGACCAGCTGGCGGCCAACCGTCGGACCGACTGCCGTGCCGGTGCACTCGGTCACCAGTCGCGCGGCGGCGTCCGCGTCGATCCCGGCCAGCCGCAACTCCGGCAATCCTGTTGCGCTGAAAGCGCTTTCACCCCGCACGGCAAAGATGACGACGACTCCCTCGGCTTGCAGCCGCCGGGCGGCGAACGTCAACGTGTCGGCCGATGGCCCGTCCAGCCACTGCGCGTCGTCCACCAGGCACAGCAGCGGAGACGTTTCCGCCGACTCGGCGAGGATTCCCAGCACCGCCAGCGACACCACGAACCGGTCCTCGATGGATGCCGGACCCAGCCCGAAGGCACCCAGCAGAGCCGTGCGCTGCCGGTCGGGGAGAGCGGCGCTGTGGTTCAGGACGGGCCGCAGCAGCGTGTGCACCCCGGCGAACGGGAGCTGCGATTCGGCCGGGATTGCTGCGGCCCGCAGCACCTGCATGCCACCGGCCTGTGCCACCGCGTAGTCAAGCAGTGCCGACTTGCCGATACCGGCTTCCCCGCGCACCACCAGCACACCGCTGCGTCCGGACCGCGCACCTGCCAGCAGGTCATCTAACTGGGCACATTCCCGCTCCCGGCCGTGCAGCACAGCACCGATCGTAGGACCCGGACCGGTGCCGGAACTGGTGACTTCACTGATTCGACGGCACCTCGAAAGCTCGACGCTGAAGGAAGGAGAGAAGGAGCTGACGATGAACACTCTCGGTACCGAGATTGTCGATGTCGCCGTGATCGGAGCGGGCCCGACCGGATTGATGTTGGCGGGCGAGCTGGCGATGCGCGGCGTCCGGGTGCAGGTGCTGGAACGACGAGCGCAGGAGCCGAACATCACCCGGGCGTTCGCCGTGCACGCGCGCACTCTGGAGCTGCTCGACGCACGAGGGCTGGCCGGCGAAATGCTGGCCCGCGGATTCCGGGTGGGCGAGGTGGCTCCCATTCCGGGCGCCACCATCTCGCTGGCCGACGAGCTGCGGATGCGCTACCCATTCATCCTGATGGTCCCGCAGAGCGGGACCGAGCATGTGCTGGCGGCCCACGCGGAGCGCCTCGGGGTCCGGATCAGCCGGGGCGCCGAGCTGGCCGGGCTCGAGCAGCATGACGACGGTGTCACCCTTACCCTCGCCGGCGGCGGAAGCCTGCGCGCACGCTACGTGGTCGGGTGCGACGGCGCGCACAGCGCGGTGCGGCGACTGCTCGGCGTGGATTTTGTGGGCAAGCAGTACCAGACCCACATCATGCTGGCCGATGTGCAACTGACCAGACCCCCCGCCGAGCAGATGTTCGCCAGGACGAACGCCGAGGGTGTGGTGCTGGTCCTGCCGTTCGGCGACGGCTGGTATCGCGCCATCGCCTGGGACCGCCGGCGGGAACACGAGCCGCTGACCGATCCGGTGACCCCGGCACAGATCCGGGATGCGATCGCCAGGATCGCCGGCGAGGATTTCGGCCTGAACGAGTTGCGTTGGAGTTCGAGGTTTCTCAGTGAGCGCCGACAGGCTCGCCACTATCGGGTGGGGCGCGTGTTTCTGGCCGGGGACGCCGCCCACGTTCATTCGCCCATCGGCGGCCAGGGCATGAACACCGGCATCGGCGATGCGATGAATCTCGGCTGGAAGTTGGCCCTCGTGGCCAACGGGGCGCTGGACGGACAGCCGTCCGCGTCGTTGCTGGACAGCTACGAATCCGAGCGGCACCCGGTCGGCGCCGAGGTGCTGGCGATGACGGACATGTTCACCCAGCTCGTGCTCGGCCGATCCGCGGTACGCCGGCTCGCGCAGGGGTTGGCCATTCGCACGATCCTGCGCTTCCCGCGCAGCCGCCGCGCCATCGCCGAACGGCTCAGCGGCGTTGCCATTCGCTATCCCCGGCGCCGGCCCGCCGATCATCCACTGGTGGGGCGCCGGATGCCCGACGTGGACTGCAATGGCATCCGGCTCTACGAAGTGCTGCGCAGCGGCCACTTCGTCCTGCTCACCCGGGGGACCCGTCGTACTCGCGTCGACTGGCCAGGCGTCGAAGAGGTAAATCACTACGACGCAACGCAGCCCGCCGCGGTGCTCGTCCGGCCCGACGGCTATGTCGCGTGGGCGGCGCGGCGGACGCCGACGGCCGCCGAAGTCGCTGAGTTGCTGAAGCGGTGGTGCGGGTGTTTAAGCCGTGCGCAGCCCGGGTACGCGGTGCGGAACCTCGGTGCTCGGGGATCGTAACGGGGGAGCCGAGGGGTTATCACCGAAAAATTGCACGTGACTAGTCGGGTGGGCGGCTATGGAACGACTAAGCGGACTTGACGCTTTCTTTTTGTACATGGAGACACCGGCACAGCCGTTGAACGTGTGCTGCGTGCTGGAGCTGGACACCTCGACGATGCCGGGCGGTTATTCCTACCCCCGGCTTCGTGCGTTGCTGGCCAGGCACGTACGGGCGGTACCGGAGTTCCGGATGAAACTTGCTGACACGCAACTGAATCCGGATCATCCGGTGTGGGTGGACGACGACAGCTTTGCGTTGCGGCGCCACCTGCACCGGGTGGCGGTGCCCGCACCCGGAGGGCGTCGGGAGACGGCCGAGATCTGCGGGCACATCGCGGGGCTGCCGCTCGACCGGGACCGGCCGTTGTGGGAGATGTGGGTGGTCGAGGGCGGAGCCCGGGACAACGGCCTGACCGTGGTGCTCAAGGTGCACCATGCCGTGGTCGACGGCGTCGCCGGGGCGAATCTGCTGGCGCAGCTGTGCAGCCTGGTCCCCGATGCCCCCGCACCACGACCGGTGCAGGGTGCCGGACACGCCAGTTCACTGCAGATCGCGGCGACCGGATTGCTCAACGTCGCCAAACGACCGTTGCGCTTGGCGACGGTGGTGCCGGCAACGTTGCTCACGGTCGCGCAGACGATGTTGCGGGCCCGCGAAGGCCGCACCATGGCCGCGCCGTTCAGGGCACCGCCCACCCCGTTCAACGGGCCGCTGACTCACCACCGGAACGTGGCCTTCACCCAACTCGACATGCGCGACGTCAAGAGGGTGAAGGACCGGTTCGGGGTCACCGTCAACGATGTCGTGGTGGCGCTGTGCGCGGGGGTGCTGCGCCGCTTCCTGCTCGAGCGCGACGAACTGCCCGACGTTCCGCTGGTGGCGACAGTCCCGGTCTCGGTGCGCGACAAATCGCAGCGGCCCGGCCGCAACCAGACCACCTGGATGTTCTGCCGGATGGAGACCCAGATCGCCGATCCCGCCGAACGTATCCGCGCCATCGCGGCGGGCAACAGCGCCGCCAAGGAACACACCGCGGCGATGGGCCCCAGCCTGCTGCACGACTGGACCGAGTTCGGTGGTCAGACCATGTTCGGTGCGGCGATGCGGATCCTGCCCCGAATCCCGTTGAGCACCAGCCCCATTTACAACATGATCCTGTCGAATGTGCCGGGTCCGCAGGATCAGCTTTACTTCCTCGGCTGCGGCATCGAATCGATGTACCCGCTGGGACCGCTGCTCGGCGGTGCCGGACTCAACGTCACCGTCATGTCTCTCAACGGCGCCCTCGGTGTCGGCGTCATCTCCTGCCCGGACCTGGTGCCGGACCTGTGGGGGATGGCCGACACTTTCCCGGATGCGCTCAAGGAGTTGCTGGTCTGCCGCGACGCGGCGTCCGGCGAAAGCCCGCCCGACAACTGATTGGCCTGTCTGCTGCGGCCACGGCGTGGCTTTGTGGCACGTTATAGCCGTGACACGCACGCATGACGGCCCACGGACGTGAAATTGGTGGGTCGCCGGAAGTTTCCGGTGCCGTGGACGACCCGGGCCCTGCTGGTGCTGGCGGCGCTGTTCCCGAATGTGCTGGGCGCCGCGGTGATCGGGGTGACGACGTTCTGGGCCCTGCCTACCGGCCAGGCGTTGAGCGAGCGCCGGATCCTGCACTTCAACGTGGTGGTGATGGCGGTCTACGTCGCAGTCGCGGCGGCGATCGCCATCGTCTGCGGACTCCTGGCGACCACCTACCGCAGCGGCGGTGACGAGGCCCCCTCCGCATCCGAGGCCCGAAAACGGGTACTGATGGCAATCCCGTTGCGCACCGCCACCATTCACGGGGCGGTCTGGGTGACCGCCGGCGTCATCCTGGTGGTCATCAATCTCCGGGCACCCTGGTTGGCGACGACGCTGGGCGTCTCGGTGCTGCTCGGTAGCTTTGTGACCACCGCCGTCGCGTACTGGCTGTGCACGCGAATCCTGCGCCCGTTCGTCGCCGAGGTGCTCACCGACAGCCCGCCGACCTCCGCGCGGGGACCCGGACTGCGGCTGCGGGCGGTGTCCGCATGGACGCTGGGCACCGGTGTGCCGTTGCTGCAACTGCTTCTGGTCGGAGCCAGCGCACTGGTCATCGACTATTCCGGGCGCAGGCTGGCGATCGTCGTGCTGGTCCTCGGCGGGTGCGCGGCCGTCAGTGGGTTGGCCATCACCGCGTTCACCGGGGCGGTCAGCGCCGACCCCATCGACGAGGTGCGGCGCGGCATGCAGCGCGTCGAACGCGGCGACTTGGACGCAACCGTCCCGGTCTTCGAGGCCTCCGAACTCGGCCTGCTACAGGCAGGGTTCAACACCATGGCCGCGGGGCTGCGCGACCGCGAACGGTTGCGGGACCTGTTCGGCCGCCACGTCGGTCGCGACGTCGCGCGCCTCGCCGAACAGGGCGCGTCCGACAACGGTGCCCTGGGTGGGGTCAGCTGTGAGGCGGCAGCGTTGTTCGTCGATCTGGTCGGCTCGTCGCGGCTCGCCGAGCGGATGGCGCCGGAGGATCTCGTCGCCATGCTCAACGAATTCTTCGCGGTAGTGGTCGAAGTGGTCGAACGTCACCGAGGGTTGGTCAACAAATTCGAAGGTGATGCCGCGCTGGCGATATTCGGTGCCCCGGTCGAGTTGAACGACTGCGCGGGCGCGGCGCTGGCCGCGGCACGCGAACTGGGCCGGCAACTGAACCGCTCCGAGATCAGGGCCGGCATCGGCGTGTCCGCGGGAACCGTGGTCGCGGGGAACATCGGCGAGTCGCGGCGTTACGAATACACGGTCATCGGCGACCCGGTGAACGAGGCGGCACGACTCACCGAGGTGGCCAAGCAACAGGGGGGCGTGGCCGCATCCGGCGCCGCGCTGGCCCGCGCATCGGAGGACGAAGCGCAGCACTGGCGGGTGTTCACCACCACCGTGCTGCGCGGCCGGGACAGCTCCACCGAGATCGTCGTACCTGCGGCGAATAGCGTTGTGGGATAATCTTTTTCAGTACGGATAGCCGGTGCTGGTGTCCAGCGCGTCGACTGCGGCGTTGATGGTCGGGATCACCGAAGCGCCGTACCGGGCCACGATCTGGTGCAGCGAGCGGGTGATGTGGGGCCCGACAGCGTCCGCCGCCAGGATGTCTTCGGCGATCACGATGTCGTTCACCACATGCCCGGCGAGCAGCCGTCCGTCACGGGCGATCTCGTAACGCCAGTCGCCGATCTGCACGCGCTCGGGGCTGGAGGAGAAGAACCCGCGCTTGGCCGGGGTGTGGATCACGCCCGGCAGCCCGGCGAACACCTTGACCACCATGGCCACACCACCGGGGCCGCCCAGCGCGCCCCCGATGGTGCGGCTCACCCGCTGGGCATCGAACTCGTACATCAGCTGTCCATGGGCAGGACGAACGTCGGTTTGATGGTTTCTCCGCTGCCGGTGCGCCGCACCGCGGTTCCCGCGGTGTAGAACTCCACCGTGTGGTGCCCCCACGCGTAGTTGGAGATCGCGAAATGCACGCCGACCACCCCGTTGGCGCCGTCGCGCTCGGCCTCGGTCTGCATGCGCGACATCGCCAACTCCCGGGCCTGGTAGTTGCCCTGGGTCCATTGCGGCATCTCCATGTTGCGGCCGATCTGCTTGAGGGTCTGCATGAATCCCTGCACGGCGATGTGGAATACGCAGTTGCCCATCACGAAGGCGACCGGGCTGTAGCCGGACCGCAGCAGCGTCACCATGTCCTGCCCGGACAGATGGCTGGAGAAGGCCTGTCCGTTGGGGCGGCGGAATGCGCCCGGCTTCTCGGTGTACCTAACCGCGGTGCCCACCGCCATGAACTCCAGGTGTTCGCCACCCTCGCCGTGGTGTCGCCAGGTGAGGCGGACTCCGACGATGCCGTCCGCGTGCAGCGCGTCTGCTTCGGCCTGCATGCGCGCCATGGCATTCCACCGCGCCCGATACGTCGCTTCGGTCAGGACACCGAGTTCCTGCTGCTGCCGCAGACCGGTGCCGGAGAACTGGAATCCCACGTGATACACCGAGACACCCATGACCAGCTCGATCGGTTCGAACCCGGCCCCGTGCAGCAGTGCGAACTCGTTGATCGACAAGTCCGACGTCCACGACTTGGCGGCGTGCGACAACCGTTCGTTTGCTACCGGGTCGAGCGAGCCTGGTTCCATGCGCGGGGCGTCCCTTCTGTCGTTTGCGACAGCGTACCTACCGGCGGCCCGCTCATGGAGTAAGCGTGATCGCCTCTTCCGGGCAGTTCTGCGCACCGAGCAGCGCCTCCTGCTCGAGGTCGCCGGACACGTCCTCGACAAGGACGACGGCGTGGCCGGCGTCGTCGGAATCGTAGATCCGCGGCGCCAGCGAGTAGCAGCGTCCGTGACCCACGCAGCGGTCCGGATCCACCGACACGCGCGTCATCGGCCCGGTACCGGAAATGTCAGCGGCAGCGCCTCGACCGAGCGCAGGGCAGCGGTGTACTTCAGCTCGGTGCCGGGCGGAATCTCGTAATCGGGGATTCGCCGGTGGAACTCCCGCAACGCCACCCGGAGCTCCATCCGGGCCAGGTGGGATCCGAGGCAACGGTGCGGGCCCCCGCCGAAAGCGCGGTGCCGGTTCGGGCTCCGGCTGAAATCGACCCGCTCCGGGTCGGGGAACTCGGCGGGGTCGGTGTTGGCCGCGCCCAGCAGGGGGCTCACCCGCTCGCCCTTGTTGATCGGGCAGCCGCCGACCTCGACATCCTGCATCGCGACCCTGGCGACGCCGGGCACCGGTGTCTCCCATCGCAGCAGTTCCTCGATGGCATGCGGCAGGATGTCGGGCTGTTCGACCAGCTGATGGCGGTGCTCCGGGTGCCGGGCCAGGTACACGAAGAAGCAGTCCAGGGAGTCGGTCACGGTGTCCAGCCCGGCGATCAGGAACAGAAAACAGATGTCGAGCAACTCTTCACGCGACAGCGCGGCTCCTCCGTCCTCCTTGAAGTGCGTCGCGATCATCGCCGAGAGCACGTCGTCGCGCGGGGTCGCGATGTGGTCGTCGATGGCGCGGTTGAAGTATTCGTAGATCTGATCGGCGACCTTGGCCGAGGCGTCATGCCGGTCGTCGTAGCCGGTGGACCCTTCCGGCCGGATCACGCCGTCCTTCCACTCCAGGAATTTGTCGAGATCCTCCAGCGGCAGGCCCAGCAGTTGCAGGAAGACGGTGCAGGGCAGCGGCACCGCGAACTCTTCGTGGAAGTCGCAGGAACCCCGGTCCGCGAAGCGGTCGATCATCTCGTTGACCAGCGCGGTGACCTGGGGCTCCCGTCGTGCCATCTCCCGGGGCGTGAACAGTGGATCCAGGATCCGGCGGTATTTCGCGTGCTCGGGAGGGTCGATCTGCAGCGGGATCAGTGGTCGCGAGTTGCCCAGATCCACCGCGTCCATGTTGGACGAGAACAGGTCGGTGCGCTTGAGCGCCATCTCGATGTCGGAAAGCCGGCTGAGCACCACCGCCTGCGGCGACCGGAACACCGGGGCCGACTCGCGCAGCGCCTTGTACATCGGCTGAGGCTCGGCAAGACCCATCACGGCCTGGTCGACGAATGATTCCGCTTCTGTCATGTAGTCAGCCTGACACCGCGCCGGTCGGCGGGCAATCCTTGTTTTACAAAAATACGTAAGTTAGATAACTTGGCCGCGGGGGTTGAAGGCCTGCTGCTGTCATCACGGAATCCGATGGCGGCCATCTGCAAGTTGCATAGCTTGTAGAAATAACTGGCCGTGGCGGCGCGTTACGTTGAGAGCGGGGCTGTAGACGCATCGCTTCGGGGGCCGGCGTTACTGTCGCCGGCGTTCAAGCCTTCCCAATGAGTCACGACCACAAGAGGTTTCAATGATGCCAGCGCGCCCGGTCCGGGTCGGGGCCCTGCTGCGGACGGCAGGAGCCGCCAGCGACCCCACCTTGCGCCAAGCGGTGCGGGACGCCGAGGCGATGGGGGCCGATGTGATCTTCGGCAGTGACGACCTTCCCCCGCGATACGCCGATTGCGCCGGTTTCGATGCGGGGACGACGCCGGCGGCCTGGGGCGAGCTGACCACTCGCGCCGAAATCGGCCTGCTGATCAGCGCAATGGGATACCGCAGCCCGGACCTGCTGGCCGACAGGGCGCGCACGGTGGACCACACCAGCGGCGGCCGGCTCATCCTGGGTTTCAGCGCCGGCGGAAACGGAAACGACGGATACGGAAACGACGGACACGCCTCGTCCGGAGACGGGTTCCGGGCACTGGTCGACGGGTTGGCGAGCATCGAATATTCCCTGGCCCGTCACAGTCCGCCACCGCAGCGCGACATCCCGATTCTCATCACCGGGCCCGGCGACAGAAAGACGCTGCCGCTCATCGCGGGATTCGCCGACATCTGGCACAGTGCCGGGCCCGTCGACGAGTTCCGCCGCCAGAACGGCCTGCTTCACGCGTATGTCGAAGCAGCGCAACGAGATAACGCATCGATAGAGCGCGCGGTGTGGTGGCGGGGTCCGAGCGAGGCCGACCGGTACCGCAACGAAGGCGCGACGCTGTTCACCGCGGAAGTCACTCCACACGAAAACGGTTACGATTCAACGAATCTCGGCGAACTCATCGCTTGGCGAGACGGGCTTTAGGCCGGCGGTGAACGTCGCGATCGTACGCCGGGGCCCGGGCGCTTGGCCGCGAGACTTTTTAACATTGCTATTATTGTGGAAATAGCAGCCCGCGGCGGAAGGCGGCCCATGACGTTCGACCTGATCATTCGGGGCGGCACCGTGGTCGACGGCACCGGCTCGCCACCCCGAACCGCTGACGTCGCCGTCAGTGACGGTCTAGTGCGCGAGGTCGGGCGCGTCGACGGAGGTGCCATCCGCACCATCGATGCCGACGGCCTCACCGTCACACCGGGTTTCGTCGATGTGCACACTCATTTCGACGGCCAGGCGACCTGGGACCCGCACCTGACGCCGTCGTGCTGGCACGGCGTCACCACCGCGATCATGGGCAATTGCGGTATCGGTTTCGCCCCGGTGCGACCCGACCGGCACGAGTGGCTGGTCGACCTGATGGAGGGGGTCGAAGACATTCCGGGCTCGGCGCTCTCCGAAGGTATCGCCTGGGAGTGGGAGTCCTTCGGCGAATATCTGGATGCGCTGGCGCGGATGCCCAGAGCGGTCGACGTGGGTGCCCAGATTCCGCACGCCGCGGTCCGGGGCTTCGTGATGGGAGACCGCGCACAAGAATCTGCGACTGCCGCCGACATCGAAGCGATGGGCAGCATAGTCGGCGACGGCCTGCGCGCGGGAGCGCTGGGAATGTCGTTCGGCCGCACGGCCGGCCACCGCAGCGCGTCGGGCGAGCCGGTGCCCGGCACCTACTCGGAGGAAGCCGAGCTCGCCGCCCTGATGGGGGTTATGGCCGACGCGGGTTCTGGTGTGCTGCAGGTGGTTCCGGCGGGGGTCGGTGGCGCGATGGGCGGCGACCAACGGCACTCGATCGACGCCGAGATCGAATGGATCACCCGGCTCGGCCGGAAATACCGGATACCGCTGACGTTTCTGGCCATGGTCAACGAGCAGGACCCACACGACTGGCGCAGCTGGTTCGCCGCGGTGCACGGCGCCAACGCCGAGGGGGCGGACATTCGGCCGCAGGTGGCGTGCCGCGCTTTCGGCATGCTGATGGGTCACCAGTCGCGGATGAACCCCTTCCGCCATCGGCCCAGCTACCGGTCGCTGATGGATTTGCCTCTGCAACAACGGGTGCAGCGCCTGCGGGATCCCGCGGTGCGAGCCCGGATTCTGGCAGAGACGCCCGATCCGGCGGCGGAACCGTCAGCCGACCAGCTCAACCGGCACATCTTCAAAAGGCTCTATCCGCTCGGCGCCGCACTCGACTACGAACCCGCACCGCAGGACAGCGTGGCGGCCATCGCCGAGCGGGAGGGCCGCGACCCCTGGGAGGTCACCTATGACGTGCTACTCGGAGCCGACGGGCGCGAGTTCCTGCTGCTGCCGTTGCTGAACTACGCCGGCAACAACTACGACCATCTGCACGACATGATGTCGGATCCGGTGAGCCTGCAGGGCCTCGGCGACGGCGGGGCGCACTGCGGCATCATCTGCGACGCCAGCATGACCACCTATCTGCTGTCGCACTGGGTGCGGGGCCGCAGCAGGGGGCCGGGCCTCTCGCTGGCGACCGCCGTGCACCGCCTGACCGGCGACCCGGCGCGGTTCTACGGGCTGGGCGACCGGGGTGTGCTGCAGCCGGGCCGACGGGCCGACATCAACCTGATCGATCTGGACCGACTCGCGCTGCACTACCCGGAACGGGTGGAAGACCTGCCCGGCGGCGCAGGGCGGCTGATCCAGCGCGCGGACGGCTATGTCGAGACGCTGGTGCTCGGGCAGACGGTGGTCGCCGAAGGAGAGCTGACCGATGCCAGGCCCGGGGGTCTGGTTCGCGGCGCTCGTCCGGCGCAGGCCGGTTAGGCGCGCTCGCCGGTTCCGCTCCGATGCAGCAGCGATGCACCCGCGCGCACCATTCCGCGCAACGCGTACGCGGCGGTGACCACCGAGAGCAGGATCAGAAGCACAAACGTCGGTAGCCAGTTGGCCCGGCTATGGTTGACGTCCCACCAGACGATCGCGAACAACACCACGCACAGGAACAACACGATGTCGCGCCAGTTGCCGCGGTACGACGTCGCGGCCTTGCGCAGCGCGTTGGTTCGGTCGGCCGCGTCGATCAGGTCGTCGATCCGGGTGTCGATGCTGCGCTGCAGGTTGGCGCGTCTCTCGGCGGCCTCGGGCGGGAGCCGGTCGAGCAGATCCATGTCCTGTTTGATCAGCGACCGGTAGTCCGGCCCCCGGAACTGCCCCGCCGTCAGCGCCAGCATCATGCCACCCAGGACGGGCGCACTGTTCAGCGCGATCTGTCCCACACCCGCCACCTCAGGCCCTCCTTCGGCTCGTCCACGAGCTTCCCCGATGAGGATTGCCGAAAGCGGGGAGCGGATCAACCGCCGGGTGTCCGCGGGTCGCGTCCGCCGAGCGTGAACTGGTGGTGTGGATCGCGGGGCTGATTTTCGCACTGGTCACACGCTCGGCGAGGGGATGGCTCATCCGACGGATGACGCCTGAGGGACATGGGTCTCACAGCAGTTTGTCGGACACCTGTCCAGAAGAATGGTATTTTTGCTGGATCGCCCGGCTCCGCGCCCGGCCGGTCCGGCTGTCGTCAGGACTCTCCTTCTGCCGCGATTTCAGCCTGGTAACGGCCTTTCTTGCCCAAGTCGAGAGGGGTCCGCTAGAGTCGGAATTGATATCAGACACCTGTCCATAATTCAGGGCCTGCGACACCGCGTGGTGTCGGCGGGCTGGCACCGGCTCGCACCGCCGGCCGGGCAGCGAAGCAGACCGGAGGACCGCCGTTGACGAGCAGGTACGCCGCCCTCACCCGGGATCAGCTCAGCACGCTGGTGCCGGAGCTGCTGCTGATCGGCCAGATGATCGACCGGTCCGGAATGGCTTGGTGCATCCAGCAATTCGGCCGCGAAGAGATGGTGCAGATCGCGATCGAGGAGTGGGCCGGGGCGAGCCCGCTCTACACCAAGCGGATGCAGCGCGCACTGCGCTTCGAGGGCGACGACGTCATCACCATCTTCAAGGGACTGCAACTGGACATCGGCGCGCCGCCACAGTTCATGGACTTCCGCTACACGGTGCACGACCGCTGGCACGGCGAGTTCCACCTCGACCACTGCGGTGCGCTGCTGGATGTCGAGCCGATGGGCGACGACTATGTGCGCGGAATGTGCCACGACATCGAGGATCCGACGTTCGACGCCACCGCGCTGGCCACCAATCGCCGCGCCCAGGTGCGTCCGATCCACCGGCCGCCGCGCGTGCCTGCAGGCCGGCAGCCGCACTGCGCATGGACCGTGATCATCGACGACTCGCACCCGGAAGTCGGTTTCATCCCGGAACTGGAGATCGTCGGAAGCACCAGAGCCGCGACCACCGAACTCGACCCCATTGACAACACCGAACCGGGCCAGGCCGACTATTCCGGTCCGCTGGTCTCCGACTTCGACTTCGGAGCATTCTCCCACTCCGCGCTGGTGCGCCTGGCCGACGAAGTCTGCCTGCAGATGCATCTGCTCTACCTGTCCTTCGCCCTGGCGGTGAGCAAACGCGCCGGCAATGACGTCGCGCTGGCTCAGTCGATCGCCACCAAGCAGCTCATCGGCCTGTCCGGGCTGGCCGGCGAGCGGATTCACCGGGCGCTCGATCTGCCCGGGGGCGTGGAGGGTGCCGTCCGGGTGATGGAGTTGCATCCGCTGTTCAATCCCGCCGCCTATGTGCTGGCAGATTTCGAGTCCGATCGAGTGCGCCTGCGCCTCTCGCCGGCCCACGAGGACGAGGCATGGCCGGTGCTGGTGTCGCCGGAGGCGGTGGCGCCCTTGCAGGCGATCGCGTCCGCGGTAGATCCGCGCCTGCACGTCGAGGTGACCGGCAGCCCCACCGAGTGGACGGCGGTGGTCACCGAAACCGACACTGCCGCAAAAGAATTCTCCGAAGTGGCGGTAACCAAGTTCAGTGGCGGCGCGAGTTTCGTTTTCCAGCCTCGCAAGTCGCTGCCCCTGACCCCGGTGTAACTGCCAGAGGCTCAGGAGGATTCAGGCGACGGAGGCGCCCAGTATGAGGTTGACCGCCTCGTCCAGCTGGCCGGCGATCTCCTGGTAGGTGAGGAAGCGCGCGGTCATCAGGGCGCCGGCGAACGTCATCTGCAGTGTCGACTTGACCGACCGCGGCCAGCCCGGACCCAGCGCGGCGCCGATCCGGCGCGACACCTCCTCCGCGATCTCGACGCGCAACGGGATGACTGCGGGATCGTCGGCCATCAGCGCGGTGCCACATCCGGCGGTGAGTTCCGGCTCGTCGGCAACAACCAGCGCCATGTCACGCATGGTGGCGCTGACCCGGGTCTTGGTGGTGTCGTTCACGTCGGTGTGCAGCGGCAGCTCACGGAGAAACCGCAGGTAAACCGCGGCCACCAGCGCGCTTTTCGACGAGAAATAGGTGTAGGCGCTGGCCGGCGACACCCCCGCGCGTTGCGCCACCGCCCGCATGGTCAGGTTGGCGTAGGACGATTCGCGCAGTTCCTGCAGCCCGGCGTCGAGGACTTTCCGGATCGTCTGACCGGGGCGGCGATCCGACCGGCGCGGGGCGGGCGCACCGGTTGCCGGCGACGCCGCTTTTCTAGACACCGGTCCAGTCTAGAAAACGCCGGCCGCAAATGTAGACAACTGTCCAGAGTCATCTCGGCGCGGCGCCGGGGCTAGCGATCAGTAGCCTCGGGGCTGTGAGCGAGCACGACCGCCGCCGCTGGGACGAGCGCTACGCAGGATTCGAGCCGGTGCAGGTTCCGGCCGTGGACCCGCCGAGTTTCCTCGAACCCTATGCGGATCTGATTCCGACGCGGGGACACGCGCTCGATATCGCCTGCGGCCGCGGGCTCGGCTCGGTGTGGCTGGCCAGCCGCGGATTGACCGTGTGGGGTGTGGACATCTCCGGCGTGGCCATCACGCAAGCACGAGATCTGGCCACAAGCCTGGGATTTGCCGAGCTCTGCCGGTTCGACGTCGTCGACCTCGACGACGGCCTGCCGGCGGGTCCGGCGGTTGACGTGCTGCTGTGCAACAAGTTTCGCGATCGGCGGCTCGATCGCGCCATGATCGAGCGGCTGGCGCCGGGCGGGCTGCTGGCCCTGTGCACCCTCAGTGAGGTCGGCGCCGAACCGGGGCCGTTTCGCGCCACGCGCGGGGAACTGCCCTCGGCGTTCGGCGAACTCACCCTGCTGGCAGCCGGGGAGGCTGCCGGATACGCCTGGTTGGTGGGGCGCGCGTGACAGCGCGACCGCGCGGATCGACAAAATCGACGGCGGCACAAGCGAAATGAGGAGCAGAATGGTCAGCCGGTCGCTGTAGCCCGCACCCCCTGTCGGGTAGTGTCACGACCATGGAGCGTCGCGTCCTGGAAGCAGTCATCTACGAACGCGAGCCGCCGATCGCGCGCATCATCCTCAACCGGGTCGACAAAGCCAACACCAAAGACGCAGTGCTGGTTACCGAAGTCGACACATGTCTGCGAGAAGCCGACCGGGACAAGGAGATCAAGGTCGTCATCCTCAAAGCCAACGGCAAGGGATTCTGTGGTGGCCATGTGGCCCGGTGGGGACCGGACGAGAACCCTTACCCGGACTTCGGCAACACCTTCGAAGATCTCTACAAAGGCACGGCCGACCTTTTCCTGTGGCCGACGCTGTATCTCTGGGAGTTTCCCAAGCCGACGATCTCCCAGATCCACGGCTACTGCATGGGCGGCGGCATCTACCTCGGGCTGCTGACCGACTTCTGCGTCGCATCCGAGGACGCGTACTTCCAGATGCCGCTCGCCCAAAGCCTCGGCGAGCCGGGCGGTCACACCATGATCGAACCGTGGCTGCTGATGAACTGGCATCGCACGATGGACTGGCTGCTGCTGGCGCCGACGCTCTCGGCCCAGCAGGCACTCGAGTGGGGTCTGCTCAACAAGGTGGTACCGCGCGACGATCTCGAGCAGACCGTCGAAGAGATGGCGCGCAAGATCTCCCAGATCCCGCTGACCACGCTGATGGCGGTGAAGAACAACGTCAAACGGGCCTGGGAATTGATGGGTATGCGCGTGCATCTTCAGGTCAGCCACATCCTGACGAACATGGTGGGCGCCGCCTCCGATGTGCAGGCCCGCCGCGCCGAGCTGATGCAGTCCGGCATGAAGCCCCGCGACTTCATCGAGGGCGCCGACGCCCAGAACGATCCGCCATCGTGAAGCCGCGCCACCTCAGCCGCTCATCTGCCCGGCGATCTTGCGGCCGGCGGCATGCCGCGCGGCAACGTACCCGAACACCATTGAGCTCGCGATGCTGGCGCCGGCGCCCGGATACGTCCGCCCCATGACCGTGGCGGTGGTGTTACCGGTCGCATAGAGCCCTTCGATCACGCGGTCCTGCTCGTCGAGCACCTGCGCGTACTCGTTGGTGATCACACCGCCGCAGGTCCCCACGTCCGCCGGGAGCACCCGGGTCGCGTAGTAGGGCGCCCGGTCCAGCGGCCCGACCGCGGCGTTGGGCCGGTACCCGGGATCGCCGAGGCAGTCGTTGTACGCGGACTGCCCGCGCCCGAAATCGGGGTCGAGCCCTTTGGCCGCGAACCTGTTGAATCGCTGCACCGTTCGAACCAATTCCTCGGCGGGCAGCTCGATCTGACGGGCGAGGTCGGTGAGCGTCTCCGCGCGCTTGACGGCTCCGCTCTCGACCAGCTGCGGGGGCAGATGCTCGCGCTTCACCGGGTTGGTACCCGCGACATACCTGCGCACGTAACCCTCGTCGAAGATCATCCAGCACGGCACCGCCTTATTGGCGTACATCGCCTTGCCGACTTCGACGTAAGAGTTCGACTCGTTGCAGAACCGCCGGCCGCCGGAGTCCACATAGATGGCCCCGGGCCGCTGCCGTCCCGAACCGAGCGAGGCCGCCGCCGCGCCACCGTTGGCGATGAAAACCGAAGGCAACCACCAGGCCTCGTCGAGCAGATCGGTTTTGGCGCCCAGGCGCATCGCGCTCTGCAAAACCTCGCCGGTGTCGCCGGCGTTGGCGATCGACCACTGACCTTCGTTGGGCTGCTCGCCGCTGTACCGGCGGCGCATGTCGGGGTTGTGGCCAAAGCCCCCGGCAGCCAACAGAACTCCCTTGCGGGCCTCGACATTCTGCGCGACGCCGTCATGGACGATCCGGGCGCCGGTCACCCGGCCGTCTTCGACGATCAGGTCCTGCATCGCGGCGTTGATCCACAGCGGCGGCTGACCGTCGCTGAGGTCGATGAGCACCTTCAGCATCTGGCCGATCAGGGACGCACCGTTGGTCAGGAGCTGCCGCCGGGCGAGCCGGGCCGCCCGGGTGCGCGCGAAGACCTTGGTGGCCACGGCGAGTGCGCGAGGCGAGCGGTTGAAGTACTGAACCGAGCGCAATTCGTTGGTCAGCACAACGTACCCGTAGTTCTTGGCCAGCGACGGCTGCACCTTGTCGTGCCAGGCTCCCAGTTCGGCGGCGTCGAACGGGATTCCCTCGACGGCGCGGCCCGACTCGTTGCCGCCTTTGTGGTTCGGGTAGTAATCGCTCCAGCCGGCGCAGCGGATCATCCGAACTCCCTTGCGGAGCAGGAAATTGAGCATCTCGTAACCGGCGGTCAGGAACATCTCCCGGCGCGCGGGGGAGGAGGCCGCACCGATGTCACCGACGACGTCGGCCAGGTAGGCCAGACCGTCCTGGTGCGAGTCCGCGATGCCGTCCGCCCGCATCAACGGATTGTTGGGCAGCCAGACGATGCCGCCGGACAACCCCGTCGAACCGCCGACCAGGGGCTGCTTTTCGATGATCAGCGGCTGCAGGCCGGCGTCCAGGGCGGCCAGCCCCGCGACCATGCCGCCGCCGCCGCTGCCGGCGATCACCAGGTCGACGCTGCGGTCCCACTGGGTGCTCATTGTCCGGTCCCTCCTGCCGGCGTGCCGACACCCGCGGTGAAGCCGAGATCGGCGATCGGCACGTCGATGGTGGTGTTGGTCTTCTGGATCGCGGGCACCAGCGCCTCATACGGCAGGCCTGCCAGAAACCCGTCGATGACGCGCTCGAAGTTCGAGATCAGTCCTTCGATCCGGCTGGACAGCCGCATGTACTCGAAACCTCTTGAATGCAAACCCTTTTGCTGTTTGGGCAAATTGGAGAAGTCCTGCGCGGGGATGGGCGGCCAGCGCGGGTCGTCGGGCGCCATCGGCTCGGGCGGAGTGGGTTTCGCGGTGACCCGGTCCGGCGGGATACGGGTGAGCGACCAGATCTCGAACAGCGTCTCCTCCGGTCCGAGCGGACGGATGCGGTAGGACGATGCGCTGCTGTACTGCGGAAGCAGGAAGTAGTGCGGGAAACAGAACCCGATGGCGTCGACGATGCCGCGGCGTTGCAGGTCGTTGAGGTCGGGCATGTCGCAGCCACGGGCCCGGTGCCACGCGACGACGGCATCGTTGAGGGTGCTCTTCCACACCGCCATCGCCTCGGCCGGATCGCCGGGCAGTTCGATGTTCTGCAGTCCTTCGGCGATGCGGATGTCGTTCTCGTGCGTCATGCCGGCCATACCTTCGCCGAGGGTGCGCATGAAGTACAGGCTGGTTTGCACCAGCCCCGGCTTCGCCGACGCGGGTTGCGACGTCGGCAGCAACTGGGGGTGGGTCTGCGGGACGTGATAGCCCTCCATGAAGGCCGCGGTCGCCAGTTTCCAGTTCACCGGCAGCCGGCACGACTGCCACCACTCGGTGCGCAGCGACTCGACCTTCCAGGCGTCGTAGATCGTCGCGAACGGTTCGAAGCAGTCACGCAGCGGCGGCGCGTCGTCGTCGAGATTGATCCACGCGCACCCGCCCCATAGCTCGCAGCGCACCGGTACCAGCGCCAGGTCGTCGGCACTCAGGTTGTGCTCGTCGAAAGTGTCGGCGCGTAGCACGAAGGTGTTGCGCCCGTCGATGCCCCAGCACCATCCGTGGAATGGACATACGAACGTACGGCGGGATCCGTTGCCTTCCGACAATTTCACGCCGCGGTGGCGGCACGCGTTGTGGTAGGCGCGCACCGTGTCGGCATCCAGGCGGACCACGATGACGGACTGGTCGAGGATTTCGTATTCGACGAAGTCGCCCGTCTTGGGGATCTCCTCGAGCCGGCAGGCCATCTGCCACACCCGTGGCCAGAACTTCTCGTTCTCCAGCTCGTAGAACTCCGGATCGTAGTAGCGCTGCTTGGGGATTCGGTCGGCATCCCGCACCGCCCACGGCACCGCAAGCGGCGTCCAGTTGACGTCCATGGCTCTTCCTCGTCTATAGAATCCGGGACGTCCGTCCCTGCCAGTACTTGTCGCGGATTCGCCGCTTGTACAACTTCCCATTCGGGTCGCGGGGCAGGACGTCGAATTCGATGGTGCGCGGACACTTGTAGGCGGCGAGATGTTTTCGGCAGTAGTCGATGAGCTCGGCTTCCAGCCCGGATCCCGGGTCGATTCCCGCGACCGGTTGCACCACCGCCTTGACCTCTTCGCCGAATTCTGTGTTGGGCACGCCGAAGACCGCGGCGTCGACAAGTTTCGGGTGCATGGTCAACAGGTTCTCCACCTCCTGCGGGTAGATGTTGACCCCGCCGGAGACGATCATGAAAGTCGAGCGGTCGGTGAGGTAGAGATATCCCTCCGCGTCGAGATAACCCATGTCGCCCAGGGTGCGCCAGCCCCGCTCGTTGAACACCGACGCGGTCTTGGCCGGATCTTTGAAGTACTCGAAGTCCGGACCGCCCTCGAAGTAGAGTTCGCCGGTTTCACCGAGCGGCAGCTCGGCGCCGTCCTCGCCGACGACGTGCACCGCCGTCATCGGAATGCCAACCGAGCCCGGGTGCGCCAGCCACTCCTGAGGACCGATCGTGGTGCCGGCGAATCCCTCGGTGCCACCGTAATACTCGTGAATGATCGGCCCGAACCAGTCCATCATCTGATGCTTGACATCGACCGGGCAGGGCGCCGCGGCATGAATGACGCAGCGCAGGCTGGACACGTCGTACTCGCTGCGCACCGCTTCGGACAGCTTGAGCATCCGCACGAACATGGTCGGCACGAACTGGGCGTGGGTTACCCGGTGGGTCTGGATCAACCGCAAGACGCTTTCCGCATCGAAGCGCGGCATGATGATCGAGGCCGCCCCAACGCGATTGACCGCCATCGTGTAGTTGACGCCGGCCGCGTGGTAGAGCGGTGCGGGGGACAGGTACACGTCGGACGCCCGCATCCCGTACTTGTGGATCAGCGCCATCTCCAGCACCGACTGTGCCCAGGACCCGTTGCCGTCCGCCGGCAGTGGGCGTCGCACCGCCTTGGGTCTGCCGGTGGTGCCCGACGAGTAGAGCATCTCGGTGCCGTCCGTCGGCGGTGGCGCAGCACCGGCGGCTGCCAATGCCTCGCCATAGGATCGCCAGCCCGCCAGCTCATCGCCGACCACCAGATGCACGCGCACCGAGGTGTTGGCTTCGCGGATGTGCGTGGCCAGGACCGGCATGGACGCGTCGACGAATACCGCCTTCGCCTCGGAGTCGTCGATCACATACGCGACCTCGTCCGGCGTGAAGTGGGTATTCACGGCCGTGTAGTAGAGGCCGGAAAGCTGGCAACCCCAGGTGATTTCGAAGAACTCCGGCCGGTTCGGCAGAACCAGCGCCACGCCGTCGCCGCGGCGCAGGCCCGCTTCGTGCAGCGCCGCGGCGACTCGCTGGCTGCGGTCGTGCAACTCCCCGAACGAGACCACGCCGTCCTCGGTGATGAGTGCCGGCGAAGCAGCGGCGGTTCTCGCATGGTCGGCGATGTTCACGGGCGGAGCTCGGGCGGGCTCAGGTGCCGGCGCCGTCGGTCGAGGCGGCGGCCGCAGCCTGGCGCCGTGCCTGTTCGGACGGGAGCACCTTGTCCCGGAACACCGTCTGAATGAGCTCCTGCACGTCCTTGCTGATGGAGGCCAGGGCGACAAGGTCATTGGAGCTCTGCCAGTGCACCCGCATGCCCATCAGCTCCCACGCCCGCTTGAGATTGGCCTTCGTCGCCAGCAGCGTCGTCATCGGGGCCTGGGCGATGTGGCGGGCGATGGCCTCGACGCGGTCGTCGAGTTGCTCGCGTGGCACCACCTCGTTGACGAGTCCCACCTCCAGCGCCTTCTTGGCGTCGATGACCTCGGCGAGGTACAGGTAGTACGCCGCCCGTCGCCAGTTCATGAAAACCCAGGGCTCGATCGAGCATTCACCCGACGGCATGCCGAATCCCTGCAACGGGGGATAGGAGAAGTACGCGTCCTCGGCCGCGATGACGATGTCGGTGGTCAGCCCGTAGTGCGTGCCGCCGCCGACGCAATAGCCGTGTACCTGCGCGATGGTCGGTTTGGAGAACTCCCACAGATTCATCACCGGTTTGACGAACAGGTCCGTCTGCGGTTTCCACGGCGTGCCCATCACCTTCGCGCCTTCGACGAACGAGGGGTAGTCCACGGCGTTGTTGCCGATCGCGTGCCCCGAGCAGAAACCTTTCCCGTTGGCCTTGAGGACGAGCACCTTGATGTCGTAGTCGCGGTCAGCGTCGAGCAGCGCGGCGTCGACTTCTTCGGCCAGCTTCTGGTCCTGGGCGTTGGCCTTCTCCGGCCAGTTCAGTGTGACCCGCGCGATCGGGCCTTCCTTCTCATAGATGATTCTTTCACGAGTCTCGTTGAGGTCCATGCCGTTTCGCTTACCTTTCAGGATGAGGTGATGACGCCGATTTCGGCGCCGATGTCATAGGTGGTTCCGGTCTGTGCAGTCCATTGCACGGTGCCCGAGGCGCCGGCTTCGATCTCCTGTTCCACCTTCTCGGTGGCGATGACGTAGATCGGGGTCCCTTCCTCCACGTACGCGCCGCCGTCCACCAGCAGCTCGGTGAGCTCGGCCTCCGAGACGGCGACCGAGACCCGTGGAATCCGTATCACGAAATCAGCCATGAACTTTCGCCTTCTCCAGCGTGAGCTGCGCGGCGGCCACGATCTTGGCCGGTGACGGGTAGACCTGCGCATCCAGGGCGGCCGCCGCCGGATTCGGTACGAACCGGGCGCCGACGCGCTGGATCGGAGCGGCCAGTTCACCGAACAGCTCGGAGGACAGAATTGCGGCGACCTCGGCCCCTGGCCCGGCGAACTGCACCGCGTCGTGCACGATCACGACTCGCCTTGTGCGACGAGCGGATTCGACGATGGTGTCGACGTCGAGCGGCAGCAGGGTGCGCAGATCCACCACCTCGGCGCTGACGCCCTGCTCGGCAAGGGTGGCCGCCGCCGCCAGGGCGTCGTGCACCGCGCGCCCGTAGCTGATCAGGCTGACGTCGGTGCCGGGCCGCTTGATATCGGCCTGGCCCAAGGGAATCGCGAACGCAGGGTCGAGCGGGACCGGGCCCTTGCGGCCCTGCAGCCGGATCGTTTCGACGAACAGGCAGGGGTCTTCGTCGAAGATCGCCGAAGTGAGCAGGCCCTTGCCGTCCCGCGGGGTGGACGGGACGATGACTTTCATCCCCGGAATGTGCATGAACCAGGATTCCAGGGTCTGCGAGTGCGTGGCGCCGGTGGCCAGACCGGCGTAGACCTGGGTCCGTACGGTGATGGGCGCCGTGGTCCGTCCCGCGGTCATGAACCTCAACTTCGCCGCGTTGTTGATCAACTGGTCGGCGGCGATACCGATGAAGTCCATGATCATGATCTCGGCCACCGGAATCAGGCCGTCGATCGCCGCGCCGATCGCCGCGCCGAGAATCGCGGCTTCCGAGATCGGTGTGTCCAGCACCCGGTGATGCCCGTATTTCGTCGACAGACCCGCGGTAGGGCCGGACGCGCCGGGGTCGGCGATGTCCTCGCCCAGCAGGAACACCCGGTCGTCGGCCTGCAACGCCTGATCCAGCGCGAGGTTGAGCGCCTCGCGCATCGTCATCTCTTTTTCTTCCATAGCCAGCCTGTTCCTCACCCGGGGAATTTGATCGGCGTCGCGTACACATCCCGGTCCAGTTCGTCGGCCGACGGCGGATCGGCGCCGAGCACCACGCGCAGCGCTTCCTCGATGGTTGCCTGCGCGTCGGCCTCGATCTCGTCGAGTTCGGCTGCGGTGCAGATGCCCGTCCCTTCCAGGTGGTTGCGGAACCGCGGAACCGGGTCAGCCGCCAACGCCTCGGCCAGCTGATCCTTGGGAATGTAGGGCATCCGGTCGCCGAAGTAGTGGCCGCGAAACCGGAAGGTCACGCATTCGATGAAGGTCGGCCCCCCGCCGCTGCGCGCCCGGTCCAATGCCTGCACCAGGGCCGACTGCACCGCAAGCGGATCGTTGCCGTCCACTCGTTCGCCGGGCATCCCGTAACCGGCGGCCCGGTCGGCCACCTGCGCGATCTTCATGGTGTCCGACGTCGGCGTCATCTCGGCGTAGAGGTTGTTCTGGCAGACGAAGACCAACGGCAGATCCCACAGGGCGGCCATGTTGGCGGCCTCGTGGAACGAGCCGGTATTGGTGGCGCCGTCGCCGAAGCTGACCACCGTAACCCGGTCCAGTCCTTTGCGTTTGCCGGCCATGGCCAGGCCGACGGCAACCGGTGGGCCGGCTCCGACGATGCCGGTCGAGAGCATCACACCCCTGCCGGGGTTGGCAATGTGCATGGTGCCGCCCTTGCCGCGCCCGGCGCCCACGACGCGGCCCATCATCTCGCCGTAGATCTCTTCCAGCGGAACGCCTTTGCCGATCAGGTCATGCAGTCCCCGGTAGGTGGTCACCAGTTGATCGTCGTCCCGCAGCGCCACACCCATGGCCGCCGCGATGGCCTCCTGGCCGCGCGAGGGCCAATACACGCACATGAACTCGCCGGTGCCGATGCCCTTGGAAAGCCGGTCGTCGGCCGCCTTCATCAACACCATCAGTTCGTAGAGCCGGCGCTCGTTCACCTGATGCCTCCAGTTCCGTTGCAAGCGTTACGAGCCCGACCATGGTTTGACTTTGAGGAACCCACCGGCGTCGACACGCAACTGCTGGCCGGTGATGTAGCGCGCCGCATCGGAGGCCAGGAACAGCACGGCCTCGCTGATGTCCTCGGGTTCGACGTAGGGGACCGGCATGGCCTGGACCAACGGAAAGATGGGTTCGGCATCCTCGCGAGTCGGGTTGGGCAGGTCGGGCCGGAACGCCCGGTACATCGGCGCGCTGTGCAGCATGTCGGTGTTCACATTGGTGGGGTGCACCGCGTTCATGCGGATGGAGAACGGCGCCAGCGCCCGCGCAAAGTCGTTCACATAGTGTGCCGCAGCGATTTTCGCGAAGGCATACCCTGCGCCTCCCGGCCCGCCGTCGATTCCGGTGGTGTTCATCGAGGACATGAACGCGGCGTTGGACCCGATGACGATGATAGACGCGCCGGCATGCAGGTGTTTGAGGCTGACGTGCACCAGATTGAGCACGCCGCCCAGATCGACGTCCACGGCGTCGGCGAAGGCCTGTGGCGGCAGGCCCGCGGTCAGTGGGCAGATGCCGGCGTTCGCGACCACGATGTCGAGGTGGCCCAACTCGGCGACGCCGTCGTCGATGGCGGCCGACAGCGCGGGACGATCGCGGACGTCGGCGATCGCCGAATACACCCGCTGCCCTTCCTTCTCGACCAGTCGCGCGGTTTCCTCGAGGTCCTCCGGCCGTGCCAGTGGATACTCGTTGGTCTCGATGTCCTGGCACAGGTCCACCGCGATAATGTCGGCGCCCTCGGCCGCCAGCATCCGCGCGTGGGATCGTCCCTGCCCCCGAGCGGCACCGCTGACGACGGCTACCTTTCCGGTTACTCGGCCCACGTCCCGCCCCTCACCCCGGTACTTTTCTGCACGATTGGCTCTGTGGCCCAAGGTCATTCGTCGTGGAAAGAGCTGGGTGATCTGACCAGTGGCCGGCTTCCATCGCATCTCTCCACGAACAGCCGCACCGAGCGGGCATGGCTGCAGTCGGGCTACCAATATGGCTTACAGTAGCTAGAATATCTAAAATAGCAAGGAATGAACCGGGCAACCGAGGGGGTTGACGATGGCGGGCATGCTCAGCGGTGTTCGGGTGGTCGAGCTGGCGTCCTGGACCTATGTGCCGTCGGCCGGAGTCGCCCTGTCGGACTGGGGGGCTGACGTCATCAAGGTGGAGGGCGTGGCCTCCGGTGATCCCGGGCGGGCGCTGGTCGTCGGCGGTTTCACCCGTCAGGCGGCGCGGGCCGACGTCGATTTCATTCTGGAGCTGAGCAACCGGGGTAAGCGCAGCATCGCCATCGACATCAAGACCGACACGGGCCGCGAACTGTTCGGGCGGCTGCTGGCGTCCGCGGACGTCTTCCTGACCAACTGGCTGCCGGGTGCCCTGGAGCGGGCCGGGCTGACGGTGGAGGACATCCGCTCGTTCAATCCCGGCATCATCATTGCCCGGGGGACCGGCCTGGGGGTGCGCGGCCCGGACCGCGACAGCGGCGGCTTCGACGCTGCCGCCTATCTGGCGCGCGGCGGAGTGGCGTACACGCTGACCCCCTTCGGCACCGAGAACCCGGCTGTGCAGGGACCCGCCTTCGGCGACCTGCAGGGTGGCGCGACGTTGGCCGGCGGGGTCTGTGCCGCCTTGTTTCACCGTGAGCGCACCGGTGAGCCGAGCATCGTGGACTCTTCCCTGCTGGCGCAGGCGATGTGGGCCATCGCGCCGTCGATCTCCGTGGCAGATCTGTTCGATATCGATGGAATCCCCGGAGCGCCACCGGGATTGGCCATCAATCCGTTGGTGGCCCGCTATAAGACCAAGGACGACAGATGGATCCAGCTGGTCTTTCTGCAGCCGGATAAATTCTGGGCTGGGTTCTGTCGGCGCATGGGCCTGCCGGAGCTGGCCAACGACGAGCGATTCGTGCCGTCGGCGAACCTGATCGCCAATGCCGCCGACGCCACGGCCATCTTCGCCGACGCGTTTGCCGCTCACGACCTCGCGCACTGGCGGGAGGTCCTGCACGACGAACCGGGTGTCTGGGGTGCCCTGGCGACTCCGCGCGAGACCCTCAACGACCCGCAGGTGGAGCCCAACGGCTACGTGATCACCAATCTCGACGACCACGGCGAGAAGTACCGGATCGTCGCTGCGCCGGTGCAATTCGACGAGACGCCACCGGGTCCGACCCGCGCGCCGGAACACGGCCAGCACACCGAAGAGATTTTGCTCGAACTGGATGTGGACTGGGACCAGATCGCGCACGCGAAGGACGTCAAAGCCATCCTCTGACCACCTGCCGCCGGGTGCGGCGGAACGGGCGGTCTGCGGCGGGTTCGGGGCACGAAGCCGGCGGACCGGGGCAGGGCATTCTGCACAGAATCGGACGCCGTCGACGGCAAACTGCACACACTGCCGACCCGGTTACGGTCATGTTGCGGCAATTGGGCGAATGTTCAGTAAGGTGACGGCGTGAATGCCGCCCACCAGCCACCTCCGCAGGGGCAGGTCAGGCTCGATATCCAGGGCCGACTGCAGCGCTATGAAGAGGCGTTCGCCGATCTGGATGCGCCCTTTGCGTTCGTCGATCTCGACGCGATGTGGAGCAACGCCGCCCAGCTGCTCGCCCGCGCCGGCGGAAAGCCGATTCGCGTCGCGTCGAAGTCGTTGCGGTGCAGGCCGATACAACGCCAGATCCTGGACTCGAACGAGCGCTTCGACGGGCTGATGACCTTTACCCTGCGGGAAACGCTGTGGCTGGCCGGCCACGGCTTCCGCAATCTCCTGCTCGCCTATCCCAGCACCGACCGCGCTGCGCTGCGCGAACTGGGGGAGCTCACCGCCGCAGATCCCGACGGTGCGCCGATCGTGATGGTCGACAGTGTCGACCATCTCGACCTGATCCAGAGCGCCACAAACCAGCCGGTGCGGCTGTGCCTCGATCTCGACGCCGGATTCTGGCCGGCCGGCGGTCGCGTGAAGATCGGCCCCAAGCGCTCGCCGTTGCACACCCCCGAGCAGGCGCGGGCCCTGGCGCAGGACATCGCGCGGCGCGCCAATCTGAAACTCGTCGCACTGATGTCCTATGAGGGCCACATCGCCGGGTTCGGTGACCATGTCGCCGGAAAGCATCTGCAGAACGCCCTCGTGGGGTTCATGCAGCGGCGGTCTATCGCGGAACTGCGGGAGCGACGTGCCCGCGCCGTCGAGCTGGTCCGTGAGGTGGCCGACCTCGAGATCGTCAACGCCGGCGGCACCGGCGACCTGCAGCTGGTCGCGCAGGAACCGGCGATGACCGAGGCGACCGCCGGATCCGGCTTCTACGCGCCGACGCTCTTCGACTCCTATTCGTCGTTCACGCTGCAGCCGGCGGCGATGTTCGCACTGCCGGTGTGTCGCAGGCCCGATGACCAGACGGTGACCGCGCTGGGCGGTGGCTACCTGGCCAGCGGCGTCGGCGCCAAGGACCGGATGCCCACCCCCTATCTGCCGGCGGGGCTGGCGCTCAATTCGGTCGAGGGCACCGGTGAAGTCCAGACCCCGCTCACCGGCGACGCGGCCCGCAGCCTCAAGATCGGCGACAAGGTGTACTTCCGCCACACCAAGGCGGGCGAACTGTGCGAGCGGTTCGACCGCCTGCATCTGGTACGCGGCGCTGCGATAGTCGACACGGTCCCGACCTACCGGGGTGAGGGGTGCACCTTCCTCTGATGGATCTGATGCACACACAGGAGTTGCCATGACCGCGACCGCCGCAGGGCCGACGGAACTCGACACGTTGCGCGAAGTCATCGAGACACTCGCACCCATCGAGCGGGGTGCCGGCAGCCCGGGAGAACACCGGGCGGCCGTCTGGATCGTCGAGCGGCTGCGCGCGGCCGGAGCGCGACAGGCGCGCATCGAGGAGGAGCAGTTCTACGACGGATATCCGCGGCTGCACGCCAAGTTGTCGGCCGTCGGGGTCGCGGCCGCCGCGGCGGGTCTGCTCAGCCGGCGGTTGCGTGCGCCGGCGGCGCTGGCCGGACTGGGTGCCGGACTGGCCATCGCCGACGACTGCTCCAACGGCGCACGGGTGGTGCGCAAGACGCTGCACAACTCCCGGACCACCTGGAACGTGGTTGCCGAAGCCGGCGACCCGGCGGGTGAGCACACGCTGGTGGTGTGCGCCCACCACGACGCCGCGCACAGTGGCAAGTTCTTCGACTCCAAGCTGCAGGAGTACGCGGTCGCATGGTTCCCCGGAATCGTCGAGCGGGTGGACACCTCGCTGCCCAACTGGTGGCCGACCATCTTCGCGCCCGCCCTTGCCGGGGTGGGGGCCCTGCGGGGCAGCCGCGCCATGATGCTCGCCGGAGCGGCGGTGAGCGCGATCGGAGTGGCCGCGTTCACCGATATCGCCCGCAGCCCGATAGTGCCTGGCGCCAACGACAACCTCTCGGCGGTCGCGCTGCTGGTGGCCCTGGCCGAGCGGCTGCGTGACCGGCCCGTGCCGGGCGTGCGGGTGCTGCTGGTCTCGCTCGGAGCCGAGGAGCAACTGCAGGGCGGCATCTACGGTTTCATGGCCCGGCACAAGCCGGAACTCGACCGCGAGCGCACCTACTTCCTGAACTTCGACACCGTCGGTTCACCCGAGCTCATCATGCTCGAGGGCGAGGGCACCACAGTCATGGAGGACTACTTCTACCGGCCGTTCCGGGATCTGGTGGTGCGGGCCGCCGAACGCGCCGGAGCGCCGCTGCGCCGCGGCATGCGATCGCGCAACAGCACCGACGCCGTCCTGATGAGCCGCGCGGGCTACCCCACCGCCTGCTTCTCTTCGATCGACCGCCACAAGGCGCTGTCCAACTATCACCAAATGTCGGATACGCCAGAAAATCTGGTGTATGAGACCGTGATTCACGCAGTCACGGTCGCGGAATCGGTAGCACGGGAGCTGGTGCGATGAACATGTGGAAGAACTGGGCCGGTGACCAAATCTGCGCACCGGTCACGATCGAGCGGCCCGCGTCGGAGGCCGAGCTCTCCGACATCGTGAGCCTGGCGTCCGGTCGGGGACAGCGGGTCCGCGCGGTGGGAAGCGGCCACTCGTTCACCGACTGCGCCTGCACCGACGGCGTGATGATCGACATGACCGGCCTGCAGCGGGTGATCAACGTCGACAAGGCGAACGGACTGGCGACCGTCCAGGGCGGCGCCAAGCTGCATCCACTCTTCGCCGAGTTGGCGACGCACGGGTTCGGCATCGAGAACCAGGGCGACATCGACAAGCAGTCGATCACCGGAGCCACCGCCACCGCCACGCACGGCACCGGAGCGCGCTTCAAAAACGTTTCGGCACAGATTGTTTCGGCGCGGGTGGTCACCGCCACCGGCGATGTGCTGGAGGTCTCCGAGGGAGACGACTACCTGGCGGCGCGGGTCTCGCTGGGCGCGCTGGGCGTGATATCCCAGGTGACCCTGAGGGTAGTGCCCCTGTTCACCTTGCACCGCGAGGACGAGTTGCGCCCACTGACCGAAACGCTGGAGCGACTCGACGCCGACGTCGACGGCAACGACCACTTCGAGTTCTTCGTGTTCCCCTATGGAGATACCGCGCTGACGCGCACCACCCGGCGCAGCAACGAACCGCCGCGGCCCGGCCCGGTGTGGAAGAAGAAACTCGGCGAGGGATTCGAGAACGCCGGCCTCAACGTGATCTGCCGCGCCGGCCGCCAATTCCCCAGCACCGCACCGCGTTTGAACCGGTTGATGACAAGCCTCATGTCACCGTCCAGCGTCCAGGACCACGGGTGGAAGGTCTACGCCAGCGCCCGCAACGTCAAATTCACCGAGATGGAGTACGCGATACCCCGCGAGCACGCGAACGAAGCGGTACAGCGGGTGATCGAGCTGGTGCGCCGGCGCAACCTGCCGATCATGTACCCCCTCGAAGTGCGGTTCAGCGCGCCTGACGACGCATTCCTGTCCACCGCGTACGGCCGGGACACCTGCTACATCGCGGTCCATCAGTTCAGCGGCATGGAATTCGAAACCTACTTCCGCGCCGTCGAGGAGATCATGGACGAGTACCAGGGCCGGCCGCACTGGGGGAAGCGGCATTACCAGAACGCGGCCACCCTGCGCGAGCGTTACCCGGACTGGGACCGGTTCATCGCGGTCCGGGACCGCCTCGACCCCGACCGCGTCTTCCGCAACGACTACACCCGGCGAGTGCTCGGAAACTGACGGGACGCCGGCGCGAGGATTGACGAACGGCCCCACCTGTGGGGACCAAAGTCATTGGCTGCCAATCTGGTGCTGACGCGGGACGTTGCTGGTCGTAGGTTTACGACCGGGAGCGAACATGACTGAATTCTTGCGCAACAGCGACGCCTTCACCTGGGCGATGGAAAGCGACCCGCGGCTGCGGTCGACGGTGGTCAGCGTGGTGTTACTGGACCGCACCCCGGACTGGGACGAAGTACGCGACCGTTTCGACATCATCAGTCGCAAGTTGCCCATGTTCCGGCAGCGCGTGGTGGAGTCCCCGCCACCGGCCCCGCCCCGGTGGGAGCCCGACCCGGACTTCGACCTCGACTATCACATGCGGCGCACGGCGGTTTCCGGATCCGGAACCCTCGACGATGTGCTCGAGATGGCACGCCTGGCCGAGATGCAGGACTTCGACCGGGCCCGGGCACTGTGGGAGACGACTCTGGTCGAGGGCCTGCAGGACGGCGGCGCGGCCGTGATCTGCAAGTTCCACCACGCCCTGACCGACGGGGTGGGGGGCGTGCAGATCGCGATGAATCTGTTCGACCTCTCCGCGGAGCTCTACCCGCACGAGCCGCTGCCGGAGCAACCGCGGGTGCCCGCCTCCACCTGGCTGGATGGCTACCGGGACACGTTGCGGTACAACACTTCTCTGCTGAGCAGCGCGGTGCTGGGCACCGCCAGGCGGGCACCTCGCCTGATGTATGACGGAGTTCGCAGGCCCATCGCGACGGTACGCTCGGCCGCGGCCAACGCCGCATCCGTCTACCGGACGGTGCGGCCGCTGAACCGGACCGGGTCCCCGCTGACCACCGAGCGCAGCTTGATCCGTCGTCTCAGCGTGCACGAAGTGTCACGCCCGAAGCTGCGGGAGGCGGCACACCGCTGCGGCGGCGCACTCAACGACGCGTTCGTCGCGGGCGTGGCGGGCGGGTTGCGTCGTTACCACGAAAAGCACGGGGTCCCAGTGGGAGACCTGCACCTGACGATGCCGATCAGTCTGCGGACCAAAGGCGATGACATGGGTGGCAACAAGATCACCCTGATGCGGTTCGACGTGCCGGTCGGCGAGCCCGATCCCGCGAAAAGGATCGAAGAGATACACCGGCGCGTCGGCGCGGTGCGCAACGAAAAGTCGCTCCCGCATACCCAATTGATCGCCGGCGTCCTCAACTTGATGCCGCGCTGGTATATCGGTTCGGTGCTGCGCCATGTCGATTTCCTGACCAGTGACGTGCCGGGCATTCCCGTACCGGTGTTCCTCGGCGGTGCCGCGGTGCGCGGGCAATACGCTTTCGGCCCGACGATCGGCTCGTCGGTCAATGTCACGCTGCTGACCTATGTGGATACCTGCGCCCTGGGCATCAACGTCGACACCGCGGCCATCCCCGACGAGGACGTATTCCACGAAGCGCTGGTCGCAGGCTTCGACGAGGTGCTGGCGCTGGCTGACTGATCGGTATCGGGGCACTTACAGCTCGGTATCGAAACGGGCCGCACCCTGGCGCAATCGCGCAGACCCGCAAATCATGGCACGGTGCGCCGTTGCTGGCGCACCTCCGGCGAGATGTCCTCACCTGCAAGGATTTCGCCGGTGATGGACGGCAGGAGGTAAGAAAGGTATGACGGCAAGCTGGGCTCCTACCCAGATTCCCTCTGACTCGAACTCAGGTCGGCTGCTCGACACCGCACGCGGCATCCTCATCGGTCTGCGCCGGTGCCGTTCCGGCACGGCCTTCGATGAGCTGCACGGCGCCGCACAACGTCACCGGGTCCCGGTCTACGAGATGGCCTGGGCGCTGGTGCACCTGGCCGGCGAGGGGGAGGAGACGCCGAGCTTTATCGAAGCGCAGTCGGCCGCACGGCATGAATGGGGCGACCTCTTCGTCGCGTCCGCCGTATCCTCCTGCTGAATGGACTGCTGAACGGCCCACTGAATAACAGTGCCGGACACCGAACGGCCGCGGTAAAGGGAAGTATCGCGGCCTGAAGTCAGCGGGTCCAGGCCGTCGACTCGGCGGCGACGCGCAGTGCGGCCACGATCTGGTCCTGCTTCTCCGCGAACCGCTCGGTGGGAGTGGGCACCGAGATCGCGATCACGTTGTCTCCCACCGAGCGTCGCGCGATAGCGGCCGCCGATATTCCGGCCGTGTGCTCATCTCGATCGAAAGCGATTCCGGTGGAACGGATCTCAGCGATCTCCGGGCGCAGTGCGGCGGCCACCTCCGGGGGCATCCGGGCCAGCGCGGCCTCGGCGTCGGCGTCGTCGAGTGCCGCCAGTGCCGCTTTGCCGTTGGCGGTGCCGGCCAGCGGGAAACGGACCCCGACCGCCGATACCGCACGCAAGCGGTGTGACGACTCGATCTGGTCGACAAACCACATTCGCTGCCCCCGCAGCACCGAGAGGTCGACGGTTTCCCCGTCGGTGGCCGAGGCGACCCGCTCGATGGTCGGCCGGAATATCGCCGCGATGTGCGCGCCGGTGGCGCTGCCGAAGCCGAGCAACCGATCGCCAAGGGAGAAACGACCATTCGAGTCGACGCTGACCAGGCCGACTTCGACCAGGCCGACCAGGAGCCGGCGCACCGTCGATTTGGCCAATCCCAGGCGTTCACCGAGATCGACCAGACGCAGATGTCCGGGCTCGGCGGCGATCTCGTCCAAGGCGGCCGCCGCACGGCGCAGCACCTGAATTCCCTCGTCACGATTCGTCGTCGAAGTCCGTTCCGTTTGCCCCACACTTCCACTATAGTGTGCCGCATAGCGGACTGTGAAGGACCGAAATAGGGATCAAAGGAGTTCCAGATGAGCGCGCTACCTGCCGGGCGACACTACTTCCGTGGTGATGACGGCTACGAACCGGCCCGGCGGGACAGCGTCTGGCACCAGAAAGTGCCCGACCGTTATCCCGAGGTGATCGTGCAGGCCACCGACGCAGACGACATCAAAGCCGCTCTCGCGTACGCCAGGTCGCACGGACACAAGGTCAGCATCAAGTCGGGCGGGCACAGTTTCGCGGCCAGTCATCTTCGCGACGGCGCCCTCCTGCTCGACGTCAGCCGTCTCGACCACGCCTCCATCGACCCCGACAACATGACCGCCGTCGCCGGTCCCGGCAAGGGCGGCAGCCTGCTGATGGCCGACCTGCAGGCACAGAATCTGTTCTTCCCCGGCGGCCACTGCAAGGGGGTCTGCCTGGGTGGTTACCTCCTGCAGGGCGGGTACGGCTGGAACAGCCGGATCTACGGGCCGGCCTGCGAGAGCGTCACCGCACTCGACGTCATCACCGCCGACGGCGAGCAAATCCATTGCGACGCAGAGAATCATCCCGAACTCTACTGGGCCGCGCGCGGCGCCGGTCCGGGCTTCTTCGGTGTCGTCACCTCCTTCTATCTGAAGGTCTATCCGCGCCCGGCGGTCTGTGGCACCAGCGTGTACGTCTACCCCCTCGACCTCGCCGACGAGGTGTACACCTGGGCCCGCAACGTCAGCGCCGATGTGGACCGCCGGGTCGAGATGCAAATCATCGCGACGGCGAGCGTTCCCGAGATGGGCCTCGACATCCCGGCGATCGTCATGGCATCACCGGCGTTCGCCGATTCCGAGGAAGAGGCCAAGCAGGCCCTGGCGGTGTTCGAGACGTGTCCGGTCGTCGACCGCGCACTGGTCAAAAACCCCTACATGCCAACGGATCTGCCCACCTGGTACGACGTCGTGATGACGCATTACCTCGAGGACCACCGCTATACGGCCGACAACATGTGGACCTCGGCGTCGGCGGAGGATCTGTTGCCGGGGATCCGCAACATCGTCAACACACTGCCGCCGTCGCCGTCACACTTCCTGTGGCTGAACTGGGGGCCGTCGCCGGCGCGTCAGGACATGGCCTACAGCGTCGAGGACGAGATCTACCTCGCGCTGTACGGCTCCTGGAAGGACCCGGCCGACGACGCGAAGTACGGCGACTGGGCGCGCTCGAACATGGAGGCGATGTCTCACCTGGCAACCGGCATCCAGCTGGCCGACGAGAACCTGGGTCAGCGGCCCGCCCGCTTCGCCACCGACGATGCCATGGCGCGGCTCGACAAGGCGCGTGCGACCTACGATCCCGACGGTCTGTTCAACAGCTGGATGGGACGACTCTGATGGCCGGCGATCTCTACCTCGGCTACCGGGGCGACGACGCCGACACCCCGTTCGGCAAGTTCTTCAAACCCGAGATGGCGCCGCTGCCACAGCATGTCGTCGAGGCGCTGCAGCACGGGCCGCAGGGCGGCATGGCGCTGGCGGCCTTCGACCAGGCCGCCGCCGTCGCGCAGGACGGCTACCAGCAGACGGAGAACGGTTACGGCGTACTCGAAGACGGCAGCTATCAGGTCTCGGTGCGCACCGACATGCCCGGTGTCACACCGGGGATGTGGTCATGGTGGTTCGGCTGGCACGGATGCGACAGCCGCCGCTACAAGTTGTGGCACCCGCGGGCGCATCTGTCGGCAGCCTGGAAGGACGGCAACCAGGACGACGCGGACGCCGGTCGCCGGGGCGCGCAACGCTACATCGGCCGCTGGTCGATGATCAACGAGTACATCGGCTCGGCGATGCTCAGCGGGGCAATACAATTCGTTGAGCCCGCGGCGATGGGCCTGCCTCCCGACACCGACGACGCCGTGGCGATCTGCGCCCGGTTGGGCTCCGGCGATGCGCCGGTGGATGTCGGCTGGTTCATCCACCACATCCGCTCGACTCAGGCCGGATCCGAGATGCGCTCCCGCTTCTGGATGGGTGGCCCGCACATCGCCGTGCGCAACGCTCCGGGGGTCGCATCGAAAGCGGTGCGTCCCATCGCTTCCCGAATCCTGGGCAACGCCGAAACCAGCGGGCGCAACCTGCTGGTGCACTGCGCCCAGGAGATGAACCACCTGGCCGGATTTCTGCCCCAGCTCTACGAGAGCTTCGGTGACGAGTAACTGATCAGGGCTTGTCGCCGAACGCCGGTGCGACGAACCGCTGCACCAGCTCGTGTTCGGCGGCCGCATTCTCCGCGGGCCACGACACCAGCGACAGCACCACCCGCACCACCCACTGCGCGGCCTGGGGGTCGGTGTCGGCCAGGCCGGCGAGCTCGGAAGCAAGGTCGGCGAGCAACGGCGACGCGGTGAGTCCGCCCATCGCGTCGGCGCCCGAGCTCAGCATCAGCCGGCTCATCGGATCCGATCGAATTCGCTTGAGCGCCAGGGTGATGGCGGTAACGACTCGTTCTTGTCCGCTCAGTCCGGCTACTGCCGAACGCACCGAGTCGATGATGCCGGCTGCCGCCCGGCGCAGCACGGCGTCGCGAATCTCGGCCTTGCCGCCGGCATATCGATATACGGTCGCCCGGGAGCAGTGCACGTTCGCCGCCAGCATGTCGATGTCCAGTGCGTCGAGCCCGTGGCGGGCGATCAGGTCGGTGGCGGCGGCATAGATGCGCTCCGCGGCCATCGCGCGCCGGTCGGCGCCGATCACCCAGTCGTCAGCCGGCATCGCTCACCCGACCCGCGAGAAGCGCACGACTATTTTTCTCAACTTTGAGACGATCGTGGACATTGCTCTCACAGTAGCCGCAGGTCGTGCCGCTTGGCTGAGACAGCTCGAGCGACGGTCCGCCGGCAACCGGTCTCGACTTCACAATGTGCCCTTGACCAGCGGGTATCGACTCCGCAGGCTGGGTACATGATCGCTGTCCATGATGCTGTCGAGCTCTTCGACGCCGCCTCGATCCAGGATCCTTATCCGCTCTACGAGCGCCTGCGCAGCGCGGGCCCGGTGCATCGGGTGGCCGACTCGGACTTCTATGTGGTGTGCGAATGGGCTGCCGTCAACGAGGCCATCAGCCGGACCGGGGACTTCTCCTCGAACCTGACCGCGACCATGACGTATACGCCCGACGGCAACGTGCGGGCATTCACCATGGACGCCCTTGGCGGGCCCACTCAGGTGCTGGCGACCGCTGACGACCCGGTGCACGCGGTGCATCGCAAACTGCTGGTCCGGCACCTGGCCGCCAAGCGGATCCGGGCCATCGAGCAGTTCACGGCGACCGCCGCGGACCGGCTCTGGCGCGAGGGACTGCACGATGGGCGTATCGAGTGGATGGGATCGGTGGCCAACCGCCTGCCCATGATGGTGGTGGCGGAGCTGATCGGTGTTCCCGATGCTGACATCGCGCAGCTGGTGCAATGGGGTTACGCCGCCACTCAGTTGCTCGAAGGACTGGTCAGTCAGGATCAGCTCGCCGCGGCCGGCGTCGCATTGCTGGAACTCAACGGCTTCATCACCGAGTGCTTCCGCCGTGCAGTGGCCGACCCCCGGGAGAACCTGCTGGGCGAGCTGTCGGCGGCCTGCACCGCGGGGGAGATCGACACCATCGCCGCGCAGGTGATGATGGTGACCCTGTTCGCCGCGGGCGGGGAGTCCACCGCTTCGCTGCTGGGCAGTGCCGCCTGGATCCTGGCCACTCGTCCCGACGTTCAGCGCCGGTTGCGTGAAAACCCGGCTCTGCTCACCCCTTTCATCGAGGAGACACTGCGCTACGAACCGCCGTTCCGTGGTCACTACCGGCATGTGCGCACCGACACCAGCCTGGCCGGTGTCGAGCTGCCGGCCGACTCGCATCTGATGTTGATGTGGGGCGCGGCCAATCGCGATCCCAGCCAGTTCGACGACCCCGCGCAGTTCCGGCTCGACCGCTCCACGGCGAAGGGACACCTCAGCTTCGGCAGGGGCGCGCACTTCTGCGTCGGTGCCGCACTCGCACGTCTGGAAGCTCAGATCGCACTGCGGCTACTGCTGGACCGCACCACCGTCATCGAGGCGGCCGACGTCGGTCCCTGGCTGCCGAGCCTGCTGGTACGCCGGCTGGAACACCTGGAGCTGATGATCAAATAGCTTGTGGCGCAGTTAGTTTGCCGGTGTCGGCGCAATGCCGCCGGGGGAGACGATGAACGCCTCGACGGCAGTGGCCTGTTCGAAGCCGTCCACCTCGACCCGCCACTCGTATATGCCCGGTTCCAGTGGGATTCCGGCCGGGATGTTGAGCGTGAGCGGCATCCGGACCGAGGTGCCGTGAATGGCACCCGGTAGGCGGCCCGCCTCGGCGGCCGCCTCGAACAAGATCCGCTGCGGGCCCTGCGGGCCCTGCACCACCACCGGTTGACCGTCGGTGTCCAGCAACTGGCAGGTGAGCTTGTGCTGCTTGTTCGTCTCGTCCCAGTCGATGTCCAGAAACATCACCAATGCGAATGGGGGCGTGGGCGTTTGACATTGGCGCCAGCCCAACCCGAGGGTGTGGACCTTGCCCGATTGAACATCGGCTTGAGCCGCGTCCGCCAGAAAGAGACTGACCCTCATGCGAGCACGTCCTGTTCCCAATCCGTATGCAATTACCCGTCGCCGCCGACCCCGAAAGATACTACGCCGCGACCAACTCGGCCGGTTTGCCGCTATGCCACCCTATTTGGCAGGGGGCAATTGGCGGGGGCCGGTGGGCCCGTCCAACTCGCGTGGTCCCTCCCGCTCGACCAGCTGACGGCGACCATCCGAGGCCCCGACCGCCAAGTCGGCCAGGTCTCTGCCGGGCGCCCCGCTCAGCGCTTGCTCGGCATGCCCGCCCAGCTGGCCGTAGTCACCGGCATAGTGCCGCTGCGCCGCCTGACCACGCGTCGAATCGATCCGGTGGACGCCTGGCCCGGGGACTGCGGGCGCCGGTGCCTGCAGCGGGGGTTGCGGCGGCTGCTGGGGCTGCTGCTGGCCGGCGCCGTCGGAGGTCTCGGTATTCATGGTCACTTTGCGGGTTCGCTTCAGTGAGAAGGCAATCTCCTCGACCTCCTCGAAGACCTGACGGGCGGTGCGCAACGGCTGGGTGGTGTTGTCGATGACCCGCGCCACGAACGGTGGCACCAGCGGACGGATCCACCGGGCTGCGGCCTTGGTGGCATCCGGAATCGAGGGAATCAGCGGGGCACGGTGCTGGTCGTCCACCTCGGCGGGAGCTGACGGCTCGTAGTGCTCGACGGCCGCCATGACGGGTTCGGCCGGTGCCGGCAGGTTCTCGGTGACCGGTGGTTGCACATCGCGGTCCGCGGCGGGCAACTGGGCCACCGCCCGCGTTGCGGCGGCCTCGGCCTCGGCGGCGATCGGCAGATACATGTCTTCCTCCACTGGCTCGAAGGTACGTTCCGACGACGCGTGCACCGGGGCGTCGAGCGCCTCGACGACCCGGCGGCGGTGGTGTTCGCGATCGATCTCGGCCTGAGCCTCGATGGCGAGGCGCGTCTGGGTGATTTGGTGCTCGGCCCACATGATCTCGGCCGCGCGGCGCACTTCGGCCCGCTTGACGGCGATCGCGGTGTCGGCTTCCAGCTCGGCGCGTTCGCGCTCCGCACGCGCGCTGGCGTGGCGATCGTGGGTGGTCTCGCCGCGCCACGTGCGCAGGATCAGCGGCAGCAGATACAGCAGCACGAAGAATGCGATGGCAAGAAGGCGCAGCACGAGCGCCCCGGCGCCGGCGAGAGTCAGGTCGTTCATCGCGACCCACCGCGCGCCCAGACCCCGTCCGGCATCGGCGACCGCGGCCTGCCGCGCCTCGGTCAGTGCCTGTTCATCGCGTGCGACGGTGGCGTCCAGGGAGGGTGCCTGGCGGTCGCGAGCGGCCAGCGCGCCGTCGAGTTCCCGCTGGGCGTCACCGAGCAGCTCGTTCGCCGTCCGGGTCTCGGGCCCGCGGCCCGGAACGCCGGTGATCCGGGTTTGCGGGCAGGCGGGCGTCGGGTTGTACTCACAGCGCGCGATCACCAGGGCGTTGTCCAGGTGTCCGCGGGCCTGGTCCACTGTTCCGTCCAGCGCGCTGCGTGCCGTACGCGCCTGTTGCAGGGATGCCGCAGCCTGTGCCACCGCCGGAGCCGAGTCCGCGGTGCGCAGCGCCCGCTCGTCCAGGCGACGGTCGACAGCGCCGGAGAAGAGCACGAGTGCGGCGAGTTCGCCGACCAAAACTCCGACGGCCAGCGCCACAATGGCGCGACCGGCCGTTCCCCGCCACCCGCGCGCAGGGATACCGGCGATGCCGCGAGTGACCGCTCCGACCAACAGACCGAAGACGAGGGTCGCGGCCACCACGGCCCATACCGGCGCGGAGCCGACCGCCGGCCTGACGGCAAGGGCGGCGACCAGCCATGCCAGCACGGCGCCGAGCACCACCACGGCTCCCGCGACGGCGTGTGTGGACCGCTCGTGGCGTTCTGCGAGCTCGCGTGCATGCCCGCCGCCAAGCCAGGTCAGCAGCGCCTCGATCCGCGTGACGACCGAGCGCTGCTCAGAAATTTCGTGCGCGCGCATGAGATTCAAACACCTCCAATACGTCAAGGGTGGCAGGCCCCCACCCGACATACCGAATCGAAGCGCCCGCTTGTGGCGTTCTTCACAACCGGCTGCACAGTGGCGCGGATCACACTTTCGGGCGCCGCGGGTCGCCGAATTTTCGGCGACTCGAGCGGATCAGCGGCCCATCGGCCGGGCGGCATGAGACCGTATAAATCTTATGGAAAACAAGGACTTCCTCAGCTACGAAGAGTTCGGCCGCAAGTTTTTCGAGGTTGCCGTAACGCCGGACCGGGTCGCCGCCGCGTTGAGTGATATCGCCGGCAGCGAGTTTGCCATGGAACCCATCGCCCAGGGACCGGGCGGAATCGCGAAGGTCAGCGCGAACGTCAAGATTCAGGAGCCGCGGGTCACCCGCAAACTCGGTGACCTCATCACCTTTGTCATCCACATCCCACTGTCCATCGACCTGCTGCTGGACCTGCGACTGGACAAGCAGCGGTTCAAGGTGACCGGCGACATCGCCTTACGTGCCACCGCGCGGGCGGCCGAGCCGCTGTTACTCATCGTGGACGTCTCCAAGCCGCGACCGTCGGACATCACCGTCAAGGTCTCGTCCAAATCGATCCGGGGCGAAGTGCTGCGCATCCTCGCCGGGGTCGACGGTGAGATCCGGCGTTTCATCGCGCAGTACGTGCGCGAGGAGATCGATTCGCCGCAGTCCCAGGCTGCTCAGATCATCGACGTCGCCACGCAGGTAGCGGCCGCCTGGGGCGGGTAGCCGGCCCCGGCAAACCTGGATCTTCCTGGATTTCCGCAGCTCGAACGTGAGCCAGGCCACATTCGGTGCGCTAATCTACGGCGGTGCTACCGCGCCGGGAGCGGTCGGCCTACTCATCCAGGAGGGACCTTGATGCGAAAGCGGTGGTGGTTTGCGGCCGTCGTGGTGACCACCACGGTGATGACGGGTTGCTCGTCCGGCAAGACGACGGTGGTTCACTCCTCGGGCGCCAGCAGCTCGGCCACATCGACGTCGGCCGCCGCCTCGTCGAGCGAGGCCACCTCCACCGAGTCGGCACCGGTCACCACCCTGGACTCCAGCCAGTGCGTGGAGATCACCGGGGCCAACCTTGATCTGCTGACCGCGACCGACAGGGACGCCGCGCGCAAGGCCGCCGACACCCTCGAGCGCTACAACCCGCCGTCCTCGGTGAAGTCGGCGATCGAGCACTTCGTCACCACCGGCGGTACCCACTTCGACGATCCGGACTACCCGAAAAACAACCAGACCGTGAAGTCGTGGGTCGATCAGGTCTGTCCGACCTGATAGATCACAGCGTCTGGTGCCGGCCGAAGAACTTATGGTCTTCGCTGTAACCTCCATAGCCACTGCCGATTTCGGAGTAGTGCGCGACGAACTCGATGCCCTTGATCCACTTGACCTGCTTGAAGCCGTGTTGCAATTCGTTGCGCAGGCGTAGCGGTCTGCCGTGCAGATAGGGGAGCGGCTCGCCGTTCATGTCGTAGGCAAGCATGCTCATGTGGTGTGTCATCTGCTCGATGGGATGCGCGTTGTAGTAGATGCCTCCCGTCGCGCCCAGGCCCATCGAGTAGAAGACGACCCATTTTGCCTCCGGCAGCGGTTTGACGATGTCCATGATGGTTTGCATCGTGACGCCGCCCCACTTGGCCACCCCCGACCACGCCTGAATGCAGAAGTGCTGCGTGATCTGGTCGTGGTAGGGCAGTGCCCGCAGGTCGTCGAGTGAGAATGCCGTCGGGTTCTCCACCAGGCCGTACACCCGCAGCCGCCAATCCGCGAAGTCGTTTTCCGCCAGCTCCTTGTACTCCACGGTCTCCGGGAGGCGGCCGTTACGCCAGTGATAGGGCGAGATGTCCTTTTCGGTGAATGCACCGGGCTTGGGATTGAGGCGTTCCAGCGCGCGCTGAAACGGTCCGACGAGCGCATAGCCGACCCGCTGGACCACGCGCGGATGGCGAATTGTGAACGGGGTGGCGGCAACCCACGCGATTGCCACGATCACCATCGCCGCACAGAAGACCGCGAACCCGACCCAGCCGTTGTCATCTCGGGCGGCGAACATGTGGTTGAGGTTGCGCAGGGCTTCGGTGGCGAAAACCATCGTGACGTGGGTCAGGATGAAGAACAGGAAATACACGAGCACCAGGAAGTGCAGCGAGCGCGCGTGCTGGATGCTCAATCGCTTGCTGAGCCAGTGGACGCGTTGCGACAGTGCCGGTGACATACCGAGTCCGGTGATGACGGCCGCAGGGGCGGCGATGAACACGGTGGTGAAGTACGCGAGCAACTGCAGACCGTTGTAGGCCACCCAGCCGTTGTCGGTGGGCCACTGCAGGGACGCGTACTGAATGGCCACCGATGCTGCGTTGGGGAACACGTCCCAGCTGGTCGGCACCAGATGCCGCCACTGCCCGGTGAGGAACAACAGCGCGTAGAAGACCGCACCGTTGACCAACCACAACACGTCGATGCCGAGGTGCCACCACCGGGCCAGACCGATGGAGTGGCGGAAGCCCGGCAGCCCGAATTGCGGTGGGAGAGCCACGGTATCGGAGTTGGCGGTCCACAGGGGGTCATCGGGCACCGGCGGCCCCACCCGCAACCATTCGTCCTTGCCGGGCGTGGCGTTGCGGCTGAAGTAGAGCCGCGGGTGATCGCACAGGATCTGGATCCCGGAACGGATGATGAACGTCATCATGAAGAGATTGAAGAAGTGGGTCCACCCGATCCAGGCCGGACGCCCGGCTATGGCACCGGAATGCTCCTCGGTGCCCGGATAGCGCTCGATGAACGACTGCACCGCCGGCATGTGGTGCAGCCCTTTGCCGATCGCGACGCCGGCAAGCATTACGACGAAGCCGATCGGGATCAGCCAGAGCAGGTTGAACCATCTGTCCCGGCCGACTCGCAGGCGCGGAGCGGTGGCGCGCCGGGTGAGATCGAAGCCACCGCCGTAGGACTCGACGTCGACGACGTCCTCGGCGGTGTGCACCTCGCTCGCGTAGTCCACGCCCAGCTGTCTGTCCGACGCTCCGGTACGGGGGGCTGACCCCGCGTCAATGGATCCACTCACGCTGAGCAAATTTACACCATGGCCACTGTATAAATTAGAAACAATGCCAAACTCATGTGTTCGCGGACGACGGCGTTGTTTACCCGCCCACCGGACCCGGGTATGTATCGGCACTGACCCCGACGCGCAGAGGAGCGGATTCCGTTGGCGAAAGTAGAGGTTTCGACCACCTCGGAGGTGACTCCGGAAGCCGCGTGGAAGCTGGCGTCAGATCTCGCGCGTTTCGACGAGTGGATGACCATCTTCGGGGGGTGGCGCGGCGAGGTTCCGTCCACCATCGAGAAAGGCACCTGCGTCGCGTCGCTGATCAAGGTGAAGGGCTTCCGCAACGTCATCTACTGGGAAGTGACGCACTACGACGAACCGAAATCGATTGAGCTGCAAGGCAGCGGTCGCGGCGGCGTGCGCATCACGGTCGCAATGGAGGTCACGCCGAAGGAACCCGGGTCGGACTTCTCGCTCACCGCCGACCTGTCCGGCGGCGTGCTCGGAGGACCGGTGGGACGTCTGGTGGCCCGGCTACTGCGCTCCGATGTGAAGAAGTCCGTGCACAACCTCGCCGAGTTGCGCTGAGCTCAGCTGCGCGGATGGTGCAGCAGCACTTCGCGTTCGGCGTCCCGCACCCGTCGGCGTTCCATGCTGAGCCAGCACAGCCCGGCGCCGAAGATCAGCAACCCGCCACTGGCCACAGCAACGCCCACGCCCGCCTGTCCCAGCGCGAATGCGGCGACCGAAACGACGAACGCCAGGACGGCCCCGGCGATCACGACGAGGACCGGGGTGCGCTCTGCCGCATCTTCGAATTCCCCCAGGTCGCGCGCGCCGCGAGGCAGGTGTGCGATCTCGGCCATCGGTATCCCCCTCAGCAGTCGGCGCAGCCGGCCGTCCCGAGCGGCCGATTCGAGTCTTTTTAGGGCCTACCCGAAATGCTTTACGGGCAAACGAGTTCGGCTATTCACCGGGCCGCACCCGGCGCACCGGCCGCGTTTCGAGGGCATTGACGGTCAGCGCCCGGCGGCTGATTCGCCAGCCCGAAACGGTCAACCGGTACTCGTCGTCGTAACGCAGATGCCAGACCACGTCGACGAGTTCGGTCCCGCTTTCGCCGGAACGATGACTCCAGTGGTGGGCGATACCGGTGATGCGCCCGCGGGCAAGGTCGGGTGCCGGTCCCGCGTCGTACACTTCGCCGACGATCGCGTGCTCGGTGCGGAGGAGCCGGCCCACCGCAGCAACCGCCGCGGCGATGGCGTCGCGGCCCCGGTGGGTCCGGACCGGTGTCAGCTCAGACGGCGGGTCAGCCACCACCAGCTCCGCAGTTTCGGTGAATAACGTTGCTACCGAATCGAATTGACGATCGTCGACCAGGGCGGCATAACGGTGGACGAGATCGCTGAGAGCGGCGCGATCGTTCAGCATGGGTGTGCCGGGGCGGTGACGTCGCGCACTGCCTCGAGCAGCTGTGCGGCGCGGGCATCGGTGAACAGCGCTTCCAGCAGTACCGCCTTGCCGTCCGGGCCCGACAGCGGGACCCGCCAGTTCGGGTACTCATCGGTAGTGCCCGGCTGATTCTGGGTGCGCCGATCGCCGACCGCATCGGTCAGCGCCACGCCCAGCAACCGCGACGGTGTCCGGCCCAGGTACCGGTAGAGGGCCAGAATCAGCTGTTCGGGGCTCTCCTCGCCGTCGCCGATCAGGCCCACCCGCCGCAGCTCGGCCAGCCAGGCCGTCCGTTCAGTCCTGGCCGCCTCCTGCTCGACCTCGGCCGGCCGGGTCAGCAGCCCCAGCGAGTCCCGCAGCCGGACGTGGTCACCGGCCAGGTAACCTGCGGTGGGCGGCAGATCGTGCGTCGTGACCGAGGACAGACAGTATTCCCGCCAACGTTCGGCGGGCAGCGGCGTTCCGGTTGCCTCTTCCTTCTCGAACCAGAGGATCGACGTGCCCAACAGGCCGCGCAAGAGTAAGTAGTCCCGCACCCACGGTTCGACGGTGCCCAGATCCTCCCCGACGACGACAGCTCCGGCCCGGTGGGCTTCCAGCGCGACGATCCCGATCATCGCCTCGTGGTCGTAGCGCACGTAGGTGCCCTCGGTCGGGGGCCGGCCCTCCGGTATCCACCACAACCGGAAGAGCCCGATGATGTGGTCGATCCGGACTCCGCCCGCGTGCCGCAGCACCGCCTGGATCAGCGCGCGAAACGGGCGGTATTCCAGTTCGTCAAGCCGGTCGGGCCGCCACGGCGGCTGCGACCAGTCCTGCCCCAGCTGGTTGAACTCGTCCGGCGGCGCGCCGGCCGTCACTCCCAGCGCGAGCGCGTCCTGCAGGGCCCATGCGTCGGCACCGGTGGGATGCACGCCGACGGCCAGATCGTGCATGATGCCCAGCGCCATGCCGGCCCGGGTGGCCTGCGACTGCGCCGCGGCGAGCTGCTCGTCAAGCTGCCACTGCAGCCATCGGTGGAAATCGACGGCGCCGGCGTTCTTGGCGGCGAATGCCGCGACGCCGGGGGCGTCGGGGTGTCGCACCGATTTCGGCCACCGGTACCAATCGGTGCCGTGCTTGTCGGCCAGGGCGCACCAGGTGGCGAAGTCGTCCAGGTCCCGGCCCTCCCGATCGCGGAAAGCGGTGTAGGCCATCTCCCGCCCGGCCGACCGCGGCACGGCGTGGATGAGCTTGAGGGCCGCGCATTTGGCTGCCCAGGCGCTGTCGCGGTCGATGCTGTCCGATCGCACGGCGCGACGTTGTACCCGGTCGCGCAGCTCCCGCACCCGGCCACGTTTGGGCAGTTCGGCGTACTCCGGGATGGCTTCCACCCGCAGGTAGAGCGGGTTGACGAAGCGGCGTGACGTCGGCAGATACGGTGACGGTTCTATCCGGCCATCGCTCCCGCCGGGGTCCGGCAGGCACGCGGCATGCAGCGGATTGACCAGCAGATAGTCGGCGCCGTGCGCCCACGCGGACCACAGCGCAAGATCGCCCAGGTCGCTGACGTCACCGATACCCCAGGACTGTTGCGACCGCACACTGTAGAGCTGGGTGGCCAAGCCCCAGGCGCGGCGTCCCGCGAGCTTTTCCGGCAGGCCCAGCCAGTCCGGCGTGATGATGAGGGCGGTACTGGACCGGTGGTCGCCGGACCGCAGGTGCACCCGGTGATAGCCCAGCGGCAGATCGCCCGGCAACAGGAAGCTGGCCTCGCCGACCTGACGTCCGTCCAGATCGAATGGTGCAGTGAAGTTGTCGACCTGGACGATGCCATTTTCCGGGCCGCTGAGCTCGGTCCCGTCTTCGAGCTGCACCCACACGTCGGCCGGAGCGCCGTGCGTGACGTGCACCCAGAATCGCAGCGGGGCACCGGCGCGTCCGACGATGGTGGCCGGCAGCGACCGGGCCCAGTAGGAGCGCGACTGTGTGGTCAGAGCCACATTGCGCTCGTCTTCGGTGTCCGCCGGGACGCCCAGGGCGCCCAGGACGGACACCAGCGTGGTTTCCGGCACGAAGACCTCTTGTCCGCTCCAGTCCTGGTAACTGGTGGCGATCCCGAACCGGCGCGCGAGTTCGACGAGCGACGGCGCTGGCTGGGTCGGAAAAGGACGCGTCGGCTCGGTCATGGAAGAAGATTGTCACGTTGCGCTCCGGGACCCGCAGCTCGGCTGGGTCGGCGAACCCCGATGTGAACAGTGGGCGACTTAGCGCGCCGAGTCACTGATTCACAGCTAACATGCCCAGTGAAGTCACGACGGCTCCATGGGGGATGGACGCGCGAATCCGGGCGGCGGGTTCTGCCGCCTGGCGAGGTTTGCGCAGGTGCCTTACGGTTGTCGATGTGATTTGGCGCTTACCGCTCAGCGGGCGTTTTATATCCGGGCGTTATGACCGAAAGGTGATCAAGCGTGGCTGAACATAGCCGCGGACAGCGGGGGTCGGGCTACGGCCTCGGGTTGTCGACGCGCACCCAGGTAACGGGCTATCAGTTCCTGGCCCGCCGTACCGCGATGGCATTGACCCGCTGGCGGGTGCGCATGGAGATCGAGCCGGGCCGCCGCCAGACCCTGGCGGTCGTGGCGTCGGTGTCGGCGGCACTGGTGATCTGCCTGGGCGCACTGCTGTACTCCTTCCTCAGCCCCGCCGGACAGATCAACGAGTCACCGATCATCGCTGACCGCGATTCGGGTGCGCTGTACGTCAAGGTGGGCGACCGGCTCTACCCGGCGCTCAACCTCGCGTCAGCGCGCCTGATCACCGGCCGGCCTGACAACCCGCACCTGGTCAAGGGAAGCCAGATCGCAAACATGCCGCACGGCCCGCTGGTCGGCATCCCGGGAGCCCCCACCGAGTTCGCGCCGAAGAGTCCCAGCGTGTCGTCCTGGCTGGTGTGCGACACGGTGGGCGGCACGTCGGGTCCCTCCGGCATGCCGTCGCCGGCCGGTGTCACGGTGACCGTCATCGACGGCACCCCGGACATGAGTGGCCACCGCCGGGTCCTCAACGGATCTGACGCGGTGGTGCTGAGTTATGGCGGGAACACCTGGGTGATCCGCGAGGGCCGCCGGTCGAAGATCGACGCCACCGACCGCTCGGTGTTGCTCCCGCTGGGCCTGACGCCGGAGCAGGTCAGCCAGGCGCGTCCGATGAGCCACGCGTTGTACGACGCGCTGCCGGTCGGACCCGAGCTGCTGGTTCCGGAGGTGCCGAAAGCGGGCGCCCCGGCGACCTTCCAGGGCGCCCCCGGCCCCGTCGGCACGATCCTGGTCACCCCGCAGATCAGTGGCCCCCAGCAGTATTCGCTGGTGCTCGAGGACGGCGTCCAGACGTTGCCGCCGCTGGTCGCCCAGATCCTGCAGAACGCGGGACGCCCCGGCAACACCAAGCCGGTGACCGTCGAACCGTCCGCGCTGGCCAAGATGCCGGTCGTCAACCGGCTGGACCTGTCGGCATATCCGAATGACCCGCTCAACGTGCTGGACATCCGGGAGAACCCGTCCACCTGCTGGTGGTGGGAACGGACCAACGGTGAGAACCGGGCCCGCGTTCAGGTGGTCTCCGGACCGACCATCCCGATCAAGTCCAGCGAGATGAAGAACGTGGTCAGCCTGGTGAAGTCCGACCTGAGCGGCCGTGAGGCCGACCAGGTGTACTTCGGTCCCAACTACGCGAATTTCGTGGCCGTGACCGGCAACAACCCGGGGGCTCAGACCACCGAGTCGCTGTGGTGGCTGACCAACGCCGGTGCGCGGTTCGGGGTGGATGACACGAAGGAAGCCCGCGACGCGCTCGGTCTGACGCTGCAGCCCAGCATGGCGCCGTGGGTGGCCTTGCGGTTGCTGCCACAAGGACCGACCTTGTCGCGTGCCGACGCCCTGGTGGAGCACGACACCCTTCCGATGGACATGACCCCTGCAGAGTTGGTGGTACCGAAGTGAAACGTGGATTTGCACGGCCTACGCCGGAGCGGCCGCCGGTAATCAAGCCGGAGAACATCGTTCTGCCGACGCCACTGAGCATTCCGCCGCCCGAAGGCAAGCCCTGGTGGCTGATCGTGGTCGGCGTCGTCGTGATCGGACTGCTGGGCGGCATGGTCGCCATGACGTTCGCCAGCGGTTCGCACGTATTCGGCGGTGTCGGCTCGATCTTCCCGATCTTCATGGTCGGCGGCATGATGCTGATGATGTTCCGCGGCGTCGGCGGCGGTCAGCAGCAGATGAGCCGCCCGAAGCTGGATGCCATGCGCGCCCAGTTCATGCTGATGCTGGACATGTTGCGGGAGACCGCGCAGGAGTCGGCCGACAGCATGGACGCCAACTACCGGTGGTTCCACCCGGCGCCGAACACTCTGGCGGCCGCGGTGGGTTCCCAGCGGATGTGGGAGCGCAAGCCCGACGGCAAAGACCTCAACTTCGGGGTCGTCCGCGTCGGGGTCGGCATGACACGCCCCGAGGTGACCTGGGGTGAACCGCAGAACATGCCCACCGACATCGAGCTGGAGCCGGTAACCGGCAAGGCGCTGCAGGAGTTCGGCCGCTACCAGAGCGTCGTCTACAACCTGCCCAAGATGATCTCCGTGCTGGTGGAGCCCTGGTATGCGCTGGTCGGCGACCGCCCGCAGGTACTCGGACTGATGCGGGCGATCATCTGTCAGCTCGCCTTCTCGCACGGCCCGGACCACATCCGGATGATCGTCGTCAGCTCCGACCTCGACGAGTGGGACTGGGTGAAGTGGTTGCCGCACTTCGGTGATGGACGGCGTACCGACGCCGCGGGCAGCGCCCGCATGGTGTACAGCTCCGTGCGCGAATTCGCCGCCGAGCAGGCCGAACTGTTCGCCGGCCGCGGGTCGTTCACGCCCCGGCACGCGAGTTCGTCGGCGCAGACGCCCACCCCGCACCACGTGATCATCGCCGACGTCGACGACCCGCAGTGGGAGTACGTGATCAGTGCCGAGGGCGTCGACGGTGTCACGTTCTTCGACCTGACCGGCTCCGAGATGTGGACGAACGTTCCCGAACGGAAGCTTTCGTTTGACAAGATCGGCGTGATCGAGGCGCTGCCCCGCGACCGCGACACCTGGATGGTGATCGACGACAAAGCGTGGTTCTTCGCCCTGACCGACCAGATGACCACCGCCGAGGCCGAGGAGTTCTCTCAGAAGCTGGCGCAGTGGCGGCTGGCCGAGGCCTATGAAGAGATCGGCCAGCGGGTCGCCCATATCGGCGCGCGGGACATCTTGTCCTACTACGGAATCAGCGATCCGGCCGCGATCGACTTCGAAGATCTGTGGGGCAGCCGCACCGACACGATGGGACGCTCGCGCCTGCGCGTGCCGTTCGGCAACCGCTCCGACAACGGCGAGCTGCTGTTCCTGGACATGAAGTCGCTGGACGAAGGCGGGGACGGCCCGCACGGCGTCATGTCGGGTACCACCGGTTCCGGTAAGTCGACGCTGGTGCGGACCGTGATCGAGTCGCTGATGCTCGGCCACCCGCCCGAGGAGCTGCAGTTCGTGCTCGCCGACCTCAAGGGTGGATCGGCCGTCAAGCCGTTCGCCGGCGTGCCGCACGTCTCGCGCATCATCACCGACCTGGAAGAGGACCAGGCGCTGATGGAGCGCTTCCTGGACGCACTCTGGGGCGAGATCGCGCGCCGCAAGGCGATCTGTGACAGCGCCGGCGTCGACGACGCCAAGGAGTACAACTCGGTGCGCGGCAGGATGCGGGCCCGCGGCCAGGACATGGCGCCGCTACCCATGCTCGTGGTGGTCATCGACGAGTTCTACGAGTGGTTCCGGATCATGCCGACCGCGGTCGACGTGCTCGACTCGATCGGCCGCCAGGGCCGTGCCTACTGGATCCACCTGATGATGGCGTCGCAGACCATCGAGAGCCGCGCCGAAAAGCTCATGGAGAACATGGGTTACCGCCTGGTGCTCAAGGCGCGGACGGCCGGCGCCGCGCAGGCCGCCGGTGTGCCCAATGCGGTCAACCTGCCGGCCCAGGCCGGTCTGGGCTACTTCCGCAAGAGCCTCGAGGACATCATCCGATTCCAGGCCGAGTTCCTCTGGCGGGACTACCTGCGCATTTCCTCCGTCGACGGTGAGGAAGCGCCGGTGTTGGTGAACACCATCGACTACGTGCGACCGCAACTGTTCACCAACTCCTTCACGCCGATGGAAGTGAGCGTGGGAGGCCCCAGCGTCGACGTGATCGCGAACTACGCGAACGGCGAAGTCGTCGACGCCGGCGGAGAGGTGGAGGAGGAAGAGGAAGCGATCCGGACGCCGAAGGTCGGCACCGTGATCATCGACCAGCTGCGCAAGATCAATTTCGAGCCGTACCGGTTGTGGCAGCCGCCGCTCACCGAGCCGGTCGCGATCGACGAGCTGGTCAACCGCTTCCTCGGCCACCCCTGGAATAAGGACTACGGAACGGCCCGCAACCTGGTGTTCCCGATCGGGATCATCGACCGTCCGTTCAAGCACGACCAGCCGCCGTGGACGGTGGACACGTCCGGCCCGGGTGCCAACGTGCTGATCCTCGGCGCCGGCGGGTCCGGAAAGACCACCGCGCTGCAGACGCTGATCTGCTCCGCGGCGCTGACCCACACGCCCGAGCAGGTGCAGTTCTACTGCCTGGCTTACAGCAGCACCGCGCTCACCACCGTGGCGCAGCTGCCGCACGTGGGCGAGGTCGCGGGACCGACGGACCCCTACGGTGTGCGCCGTACGGTCGCCGAACTGCTGGCGCTGGTGCGCGAGCGCAAGCGCAGCTTCCTCGAATACGGCATCGCCTCGATGGAGATGTTCCGCCGCCGCAAGTTCGGCGGGGAAGCCGGCCCGGTGCCCAACGACGGGTTCGGCGACGTCTTCCTGGTGATCGACAACTACCGGGCACTGGCCGAGGAAAACGAGGTCTTGATCGACCAGGTCAACCTGATCATCAACCAGGGTCCCTCGTTCGGTGTGCACGTGATCGTCACCGCCGACCGCGAATCGGAGCTGCGCCCGCCGGTGCGGAGCGGATTCGGTTCCCGCGTCGAATTGCGCTTGGCCGCAGTGGAAGACGCCAAGCTGGTGCGTTCGCGGTTCGCCAAGGACGTCCCGGTCAAGCCGGGACGCGGCATGGTCGCCGTCAACTATGTCCGGTTGGACAGCGACCCGCAGGCCGGTCTGCACACCCTGGTCGCCCGCCCGGCGCTGGGCAGCACGCCGAACAACGTCTTCGAGTGCGACAGCGTTGTCGCGGCCGTCAGCCGGCTCACCACCGCGGCGGCGCCGCCGGTGCGGCGTCTGCCGGCCCGGTTCGGTGTGGAGCAGGTCCGCGAGCTGGCGGCACGCGACACCCGCCAGGGTGTCGGCGCCGGCGGAATCGCTTGGGCGATCTCCGAATTGGACCTGCAGCCGGTCTACCTCAACTTCGCCGAGAACTCGCACCTGATGGTCACCGGCCGTCGCGAATGTGGCCGAACCACAACGCTGGCCACGATCATGTCCGAGATCGGGCGGCTGTACGCTCCGGGTTCCAGCAGCGCACCGACGCCGCCGCCCGGACGGCCGTCGGCGCAGGTATGGCTGATCGACCCGCGCCGCCAGCTGCTCACCACGCTGGGCTCGGATTACGTCGAGAAGTTCGCCTACAACCTCGACGGCGTGGTCGCGATGATGGGCGAGCTGGCGGCGGCCCTGGCCGGACGCGAGCCCCCGCCTGGCCTGTCGGCCCAGGAGCTGTTGTCGCGATCGTGGTGGAGCGGACCGGAGATCTTCCTGATTGTCGACGACATCCAGCAGCTGCCGCCGGGCTTCGATTCGCCGCTGCACAAGGTGGTTCCGTTCGTGAACCGGGCCGCCGATGTCGGGCTGCATGTGATCGTCACCCGCTCCTTCGGTGGTTGGTCGTCGGCGGGCAGCGACCCGATGCTGCGCGCCCTGCACCAGGCCAACGCACCCCTGCTGGTCATGGACGCCGACCCGGACGAGGGCTTCATCCGCGGCAAGATGAAGGGTGGTCCGCTGCCCCGTGGTCGAGGCCTGCTGATGGCCGAGGACACCGGCGTGTTCGTTCAGGTTGCCGCCACCGAGGTGCACAAGTAGTCCGCATCACGCCATAGCAGTTAGAAACGCCGCCGCGTCGGTGGCGAGCCCGGTACGCCGGGTTCGCCTCGACGCGGCGGCTTTGTTTGTTGTCCGGCTTTGTTTGTTGTCCGGCTTCAGCAACATCTCGGTGAACAATGCCCCCGGAAACAGTGTCACCTGTTTATCCGCCGCCCAATCCGCAGAGCTATTCACCAAGGTCAGACGAGTGCGTCGCGGCAGTTGTTGAACGGCGGCTGAACAACGGTTTGCCGGGAATGAATAGTCGGTGTCATCGGTATCTCGGACCGATTTCGGGTTCTAATGTGTTTTCTATGTGCCGGTCCGAAAACGAGCCGAATAACTCCTAACGATGCTAATATCCTCGACCTTTTCGCAGGTTGGAGGAACGTTTCGTTTGGCGGCTACCGATTTCCACCAGGCCGGCGCTGAATTACCGACCCGTCGCACTTCGCCGGGTCACCGCATGGGGGAGAAAGCGCAGCAACGCAGCTGCCAGGACTGGTCATGGTCCAGACAAAGCCAATGCCGACACCGGGATCGCCAGTGCGGTCCCGGCTGGCTGAGGAGGGGTGGTGTTGGACTTCGGAGCGTTACCGCCCGAAATCAACTCGGGACGGATGTACACCGGCCCGGGCGCGGGCCCGATGCTGGCCGCCGCGGCGGGCTGGGACGGGCTCGCCGCCGAAATGAGCACGGCCGCAGTGGGATACGGCTCGGTCATCACAGAACTGTCCAGTTCGCCGTGGGTCGGGCCGGCGTCGCAGTCGATGGTGGCCGCCGCCGCGCCCTATGTGGCATGGCTGGCCGCCACGGCGGACCAGGCTGAGCAGGCCGCAATGCAGGCCCGGGCGGCGGCCGCGGCCTACGACGCCGCCTTTTCCATGACAGTGCCGCCGCCGGTGATCGCAGCCAACCGGGCATTACTGGCCACGCTGATAGCCACCAACTTCTTCGGCCAGAACACGCCGGCCATCGCCGCGACCGAGGCGCACTACGCGGAGATGTGGGCACAGGACGCCGTCGCGATGTACGGCTACGCCGCTTCCTCGGCGACCGCGTCGCAACTCAATCCCTTTGCCGCACCGCCGGTCACGACCAACGTCGCCGGTCAGGCTGCCCAGGCGGCCGCGGTCGGCGAGGCGGCCGCGACTCCTGCCGGCAACGCCGCGGCGTCCGTCGCACCGGCACTGGCGGTGGCTCCCATGCTCAGTGCGCTCGGGACTTCGGTGTCCACGGCTGCGCCGGTCACCGGCATCGAGGAGATTCTGACCGGGCTCGGATTCTCGTTCACGCCGGGTTCGGTGACTCTTCCATCGTGGTTCCTGGGGCCGAACGGGCTGATCGCGACCGCATTCGGAAACTCCACGAACATCTGGAACTCGGTCACCAACTACCCGTATTTCGCATTGGGCTCGGTCAACTCGCTGGTCGCCTGGGGCGGCGGGCTGCTGCCCGGCGCACCGGCCCCCAGTCCGGCGCTGGGTGGTGCCCTGCCGCCTCCGGGCGCCATCGGCGCCTGGGGGACACCGGTGTCCGCCGGGTGGGCCCAGGCCGGGACGGTTGGCAAGCTGTCGGTGCCGCCGACCTGGGCCGCAAACACGGTCTCCCAGGTGACGCCACTCCCGTCGGGGTCCGCAAGTTTCGACGGCCTTGGCGCCGCGGGTTCCAAAGCCACCACCAACGGGATGTTGAGCGGAATACCGGGCAGCGGAATGGGCCGTCGAGCAGCCGGCGGCTACACCAACAAGTACGGGTTCAAATACAACGTGCTGACCCGATCGCCGTCGGCCGGATGACCCCGAGGAGTCGCGCACGTAGTTCACCTGTACTGAAACATGTTGATTTGCAGCGTTATTCGAGGAGGAAATGACATGTCGTACGTAACCACGCAACCGGAAGCACTATCGTCGGCCGCGGCGAGCCTGCAAGGTATCGGCTCGTCCGTGAACGCCCAGAACGCGGCTGCTGCCGCCGCGACGACGGGAGTGGTTCCGGCCGCGGCTGACGAGGTATCGGCGCTGACGGCAGCGCAATTCGCCGCGCACGCGCAGATGTACCAGGCGGTCAGCGCCCAAGCCGCGGCTATCCACGAGATGTTCGTCAACACCCTGGGCACCAGCGCCGGGTCGTATGCCGCCACCGAGGCCGCCAACGCGGCCGCGAGCAGATAGGGATCACGCAATGGATTTCGGGGCATTGCCGCCGGAAGTCAATTCGGCACTGATGTATTCCGGGCCCGGTTCAGGGCCGATGGTGGCCGCAGCATCCGCCTGGAACGGACTGGCCGCGGAATTGAATGCCTCCGCGCTCGCCTACGACAAGGTCATCACCGGGCTGGCCAGCGAGGAGTGGATGGGACCGGCGTCCGCCTCGATGGCGGACGCGATCTCGCCCTACGTCGCGTGGATCAACACCACCGCGACGCAGGCCGAACAAGCCGCCGGCCAGGCCACCGCCGCGGCGGCCGCCTATGAGAACGCCTTCGCGGCCACGGTGCCGCCGCAACTCGTTGCGCTCAACCGCGCCGAGTTGGCACAGGCCATGGCGACCAACGTCTTCGGCCAGAACAACAGCGTCATCGCGGCGCTCGAAGCGCAGTATGGCGAGATGTGGGCCCAGGACAGCGCCGCCATGTATCAGTACGCGGGCACGTCTGCCTCCGCTGCCAAGGTGACCCCGTTCGCCGCGCCTCCGCAGACCACCAGCCCGGCGGCGTCGGCTATCCAGGGTGCCGCGGTCTCTCAGGCCGCCGCGACGTCGGCGGGCTCGGCGCAACAGACGTTGGCGGATCTGCTCGGTGGAATCCAGAGCCAGCTGAGCAATCTGGCATCGCCCGGAAACATGGCCCTGCTGGGGCTGACGCCGACCAGCGAATCACTGAGCGGCATCGTCTTCAATCCGAACTCCGTGCTGGGGTCGGCACTCACGGGCATCGGAGGCAACGCCACGATCAATCCGCAGTGGCTGATCACCGCGTTCCGTAACTTCGCCGGTCCGATCTACAACATCGAAGGTCTGCCGTACTTCTCGACCGGTATGGCCAACACCTTGCTGTCGCTGAGCAAAGGCCTTGCGCCGGCGGCTTCGTCGGCCGCCGCAGGCGCTGCCCACGGCCTCGGGGGGCTGGGCGGCCTGCTGGGTGGGGGCGGCGGACCGGTGGCGGCGAGCCTGGGGCAGGCTGCCTCCGTCGGCAAGCTGTCAGTGCCGCCCGCGATTGCGACGCTGGGGCCGGCCGTGAGTCACGCGGCGCCGATTCCGATCAACACGGTCAGCGCCGCCCCGGAAACCACGGGAAACCTGTTGGGCGGCATGCCGTTAGGCGGGCTCGGGGCCGGCGCTGCCGCCGCCGGGGGGCAGAAGTACGGATTCCGGCCCACGGTCATGGCGCGGCCGCCGTTCGCCGGCTAAGTCGGCAGCGCTGCCCCGGAATCCCAGTGCAGCGGCAGCGAGGTAAGCGCGAATGACTTGGAGGGGAACGTGATTGCGGGCCGGTACTGGTCCGCAATCCCGAACTCCGGGATCTGCCGCAACCACTCGGCGACGACGACGGTCAGTTCCATTCTGGCCAGATGTGATCCCAGGCAGCGGTGCGGTCCGCCGCCGAAACCCCAGTGGCGGTGCACCTTTCCGTCCAGCAACAGCTCGTCGGTGGATGCCGCATCGCTGCCGTCGCGGTTGATGACAGCCAGACACAATCGCACCTGCGAGCCTGGGGGCAGCGTCATGCCGCCGATGTTGACGAATTCGGTGGTGACCCGGGGGGCCACGGGTGCCGACGGCTCCAGCCGCACCACTTCTTCAATGAACACCCTGATCTGTCGCAGGTCGTCGCGCAACTGCGCCCGTAGCTTCGGACGGCGGGCCAGTTCCAGCAGGGCGAATCCGATGGCGGCCGTCACCGTGTCGAGGCCGGCCAGAATGAGCAGGTGACTCATCCCCAGCAGTTCCAGATCAGAGAGGTCACCCGACCCGGTCATGATCTGCGACAACATATCTGAGCCTGGCCGCCGGCGGCGCTGTTGAATTGCCGCGGTCAGATACTCGAACAACTCGATCTGCCCCTCCTGCGCCTCAGCCACGGTGAGGAAAGGCTTGTCGCCGACGATCGAGTCCTTCCAGGCAATCAGCCGATCGCGGTCGGCCAAGGGCAGCCCGTAGAGGTCCAGGAACACCTGGAAGGGATACAGCCGGGCGAAATCGGCCATCGCCTCGCACTGCCCGCGGTCGGCAAGGCCGGCGATCATCGAGGCCGCGTGGCGTTGCAATACCGCTCGCGACTCGCCGAGTGCGTGCGGACTGAAGTAGGGCTGCAGGATTCTGCGATACCGGGTGTGCTCGGGCGGATCGAACGAAAGCGGAAGCACCGGAAGCGGATTTGTGGGCGGCTGCAGCAGCCGGGAGGAGAAGACCCGCGGATTGCGCAGCGCGGCGAGCACGTCCTCGCGTCGCGTGAGGTAGTAGGAACCGTTCATGAAGACCACCGGACCGGCGTCCCGCAACGCCCGCCACCCGACCCCCCGGTCGTCGGTCAGCGGCAGCGCGGAGTATTCGAGCCTCGGCAGGTGGAAGGACTCTGGCCCGTTTGCACCCGGAGCGCTCATGAAGCGAAGTCTCCCATGACCGCGCGACGTTTCAATCGTGTTGTGGGCAGCTAGGCTTGCCCGGGTGAAGGTTCGTCTGGACCGGTCGAGATGCGTCGGGCACGCCCAGTGTTTCGCGGTGGACCCGGGTCTGTTCCCGATCGACGAGTCTGGTTACTCGGTCCTCGAAGAGCGCGAAGTGACGGCCGAGGACGAAGAACTGATTCGCGACGGGGTGGCCTCCTGCCCCGAAATGGCGATCATCCTAGAAGCGGACTGAGATCTGAACTGTCGATTAACAGACATCGACAGCCAATGAATAGTTGGCATTGCCCGGTCCAAAGCCCGAACTCCGCCTCTACATTTCCAATCAGCCCGGATTCTTGAGGCTGCTCCGCGCGATAGCGACGCCATTCGTCAGGAGGAGTGTTGTTCGACTTCGGGGCACTGCCGCCTGAGATCAATTCCGGCCGCATGTACAGCGGCCCGGGGTCGGGTCCGATGCTGGCCGCGGCCGCCGCCTGGGATGGGCTGTCAAACGAACTAGCCTCGGCTGCAGCAAGTTACGCGTCGATCATCGCAGAGTTGACCAGCGCGCCGTGGATCGGTCCGGCATCGCGGTCGATGCTTGCCGCGGTGACTCCGTACGTGGGTTGGCTCAGTGCCGCCGCCGGTCAGGCGGAGAGCGCGGGGACCCACGCCCTGGCGGCGGTGGCGGCTTACGAGACTGCCTTCGCCCTGACAGTGCCGCCACCGGTGATCGCGGCCAATCGGGTGTTGCTGATGACGCTGATCGCAACCAACTTCTTCGGGCAGAACACCCCGGCCATCGCGGCGGCCGAGGCGGAGTACCTGGAGATGTGGGCACAGGACGCCGCCGCCATGTACGGCTATGCGGCGTCGTCGGCGTCGGCCACCGAGCTGACCCGGTTCTCCGAATCGCCGGCCACCACCACTCCGGCGGCGGCCGCGCTGGCCGACATCTCCGCACAGAGCACCGGACCCACCATCCCCCAGATGCTCTCCTCGGCCGCACTTCCGCAGCTGGGACAGCAATTCGCGGTCTCGGCACCGGCCGCGGCAACGTCGGACGTGGTGATCGTGACTGACACCCCGGTCACCACGTTGCCCATGCTCGGGTGGTTGCCCACGCCGGAAAACAACTGGGCAGGGCTCTACCCGGGCATGTACACGGCGATCAGGCAGACTCTGCAGGCCTACTTCGGTGTCGGCATAGGCAACTTCGGCTGGTCGATCGCGCAACAGTTGCAGCAGGGCCTCGGCACCACCGCGGGTTCAGGTGGTGCCTGGTACCCGACACCGCAGTTCGCCGCGCTGGGTGCCGGCGGCTGGAATTACCACGGGGGAGCGGGGCTTTCGGCCAGTATCGCCTCGTCCACCAAGATCGGCGCGCTGTCGGTCCCCGCGAGCTGGGTCGGGGCATCAGGCGCGCCCGAACATGCGGTCATGACTACCACCAGCACCCACTTCACGTCGTCACCCGCCGAAGCCGGACCTGGCAACGGCATCAACGCCGCACTGCGCGGATTCCCGTCCGGGACGCGCGACGGCCAGCGCGCCGGCAACCTGGGCGTCCGCTATGGGCTGCGTTACACCGTGCTCACCCGGCCACCGTCCGCCGGATGAATCGTGTTGATAGACAGAGTTATCAAGGAGTCGAACGATGGCAACTGATTTTGGTGCGCTACCGCCCGAGGTCACCTCGGCGATCATGTATTCCGGTCCGGGAGCTACCTCGTTCGTGTCCGCGGCGTCGGCGTGGAACGCACTGGCCGCCGAACTCACGGCGACAGCACGCGGGTATGGAGCCGTGCTCGGTGGACTGGTCAGCGAGGAGTGGCTGGGTCCGGCCTCGACAACGATGGCGCAAGCCGCTGAGCCCTACGTGGACTGGCTGACGGTCACCGCCGGGCAGGCCGAACGCGCTGCAATCCAATCACAGTCGGCCGCAGCCGCCTTCGAGACGGCGTTCGCCTCGATCGTGCCTCCTCCGCTGGTGGCGACCAATCGGGCGGAGTTGGCTCAAGCGCTGCAGACCAACATCTTCGGTCTGAACAACGGCCTGATCGCACAGCTGGAGGCCCAGTATGCGGAGATGTGGGCGCAGAACACACTGACCATGTACGCCTATGCGTCGTCCTCGGCCCTGGCGTCGAAGCTGGAACCCTTCACTTCCGCTCCGTCGATCACCACGGGCACCGCCGACCAGGCCGCCGCAGTCGCCGCGGCGCAAGCTGCCCCGGCGGCGTCCATCCAGGAGTCGTTGCAGAGCTTCTTCAACCAGGTCACAGGCCAGCTGGGCCTGCTGGCCACTCCGGCCGGAGCGCAGCAGTTGCTGACGCAGACAACGACCCAATTCCCGGTTCTCACCGAAATCTGGTTCCTGTTGACCGGGCAGACCACGCTGCCTAACAACCTGGGCACCTTCATGCAGGGCTACTCGAACTACGCGAGCTTCTTCTACAACACCGAAGGCCTGCCGTACTTCAGTGTCGGTATGGGCAACTTCGGCGTTCAGATGGCCAAGTCGGCGGGCCTGCTGGGCGGCGCGGCTCCGGCCGCCGCGTCCGCCGTCCCGGTGCCACCGGTCACCGCCGCACTCGGTCCCGGCGGACAAGTGGCAGCCGGCCTGGGCAACGGTGCCCATATCGGGCACCTGGCCGTCCCAGCGTCGTGGCCCGGCGCATCGGCGGCGCCGGCTGTTCGCCCGGCAGTGCAGATGATCAGTGAACCGATAACCGCCGGCGAGTCCGCCGCAAGCGGAAACGTGTTGAGTGGCATGCCTGTTGGAGCCGCAGGGAATTCCCGGGGGGCGGGAGCCGCGCCGCGTTACGGGTTCAAGCCCACGGTCATGCCCAAGCAGCTGCCGGTGGGTTGATCCCGCGCCCGGACTCAAGAGATGGCGCTCACCGCGGTCGACAACCGCGCCTTGAACGCATCCGGGATCGCCACGTAGCCGTTGCCCAACAGACCGTCCTGTCCCGCTCCGATGGTGCTCTGCAGGAAGGCTCTGACCGCGGTGCCGACTTCGGAGTCAGGGTACTTCGAGCAGACGATCTCATAGGTCGCCAGCACGATCGGATACGAGCCCGGCCGGCTCGGCCGATAAAACGAGATCGTGTCAAGGACGAGGTCGTTGTTCTTGTTGATGATGCCGGCCGTTGCGATCGTCCTGGCCACCGAATCGGAGTTGATCTCGACCGGCTCCGGGCCGGCGGAGGTGATGATCCTGGCCATGTCGAGCTTCTGCTCCCGGGCGAACGACCATTCGTTGTAGCTGATCGCGCCTTCGGCTCGCTTGACCACCACGGCGGTGCCCTCATTACCGATCGCGCCTTCGCCGACTCCGCCACGGAACTGTTTGCCGGCGCCCTTGCCCCACGCCCCACTGCCCGCCGTGTCCAGGTAGCGCTGGAAGTTGTCCGACGTTCCGGAGTCGTCGCTGCGGAACACCACATGAATGGGTTCAGCGGGAAGCTGGGCAGTGGGGTTGAGCGCCGTGATAGCCGGGTCGTTCCAGCTGGAGATCGTGCCGTTGAAGATCTTGGCCGCTGTCGGTCCGTCGAGGATCAGCGAAGTGACTCCGTTGATGTGGTAGGTGATGGCGATCGGTCCGAACACCACCGGAAGGTTCCACGCCGGTGCGCCACAGCGACGCTGCGCGTCGGCGTATTCACCCGGGCTCATCGGCGAGTCCGAGCCACCGAAGTCGGTTTTCTTATCCAGGAATTCGCGTATCCCCGCGCCCGACCCGTTTGCGGTGTAGTCGGTCGTCTGGCCGGGACATGCTCGCTCGAAGGCTTTGACGAACCGGATCATCGCGTTCTCCTGCGCCGTCGAGCCACTGGCCTTCAACGTCTTCTGGCCGCCGCAACTGCCATTCGAGGACGACGGCGTGGGCCCGCCTGCTTCATTTTTGCCAGCACAACCGGCGAGCACCGGTATTGCGACCACAAAGGCGATCCATAAGAGACGAAACAGGCTGGATGACAATTCAGTTCCTCACGTCAGGAAAAGAAGACGCGCAATTCAGCGTCGAGCAACACGAAACCTTACTGTAATTCCGTCGGGCGCAAATTAACGGACGGTAGCGTCGCCGCAACCTAAATGTGAACGGCGAACTACCGTGTGCATTCGACGCGATTGCCTGGTCCGCCGTGCGTGTCGGTGCGCCGGTGCGCTCTCGTACGTTGCCAGCGGGTAAATAAAGAATGTACAAATAGCCGCCCAACTGGAAGAGCGCTTCGGCACTGGCGAAAATTGAGGTTCAGTAATGCCAACTCTGGTCATGTCATTGTGGGAGCAGCCGAATGTATTTGCGCCGTACCGGGTCTGTACTGCTCTTCTTTTCCCTGTGTCCACTGGCGGTCGCCACCGTGCACGCCGACACGACCGACGACAAGTTCATCGCCTCCCTGAAGTCCGAGGGCATCAGCGACCACATATCCACCGCGCACGCGATCGAGGCCGGCCATTTCGTCTGCGTGAAACTGGACAACGGCATGTCGCCCAGCGATGTGGCAAATGACGTGCTGAACAGCAGCAGCATGCCCGCCTATCACTCCGGATTCTTCGTCGGCGCTGCCATCGACGCGTACTGCCCGCGCCACAAGGCCGAGCTACCCTCGTCCTAGTGTCGCCCGCGGTTAGGGTAAACATGCAGCTCAGCGGCATGGTGAGAGAAACCTGAGAGGTTGCGGTGGACTCTCGCGAGTGCGCTCCGAAGCAGGTCAGGCGCTGTTACTGTGTCGTTACGACAGGTCAAGTCGTATTGCCGTCTAGTGAACAATCGTCGACCAGGCGGCGTCGAGGGCGACCTGGCACCACACCGTCATCTACTCTCGTCCAGGGAGCGGTTGCTGGATGAATTTAGGGAGGAAACAGCATGTCGTTCGTGACCACACAGCCGGAGGCTCTGGCGGCTGCGGCCGGAAACCTGCAGGGTATCGGCACCACGATGAGCGCTCAGAACGCTGCTGCCGCGGCACCGACCACGGGGGTGGTTCCTGCGGCGGCCGACGAGGTGTCGGCGCTGACTGCGGCTCAGTTCGCCGCGCACGCTCAGATGTACCAGGCCGTCAGCGCTCAGGCGGCCGCCATTCACGAGATGTTCGTCAACACCTTGTCGACCAGCTCGGGCTCGTATGCGGCGACCGAGGCCGCCAACGCGGCGGCCGCAGGCTGACCGGTTCTGATTGAGATTTGGGGACGGCCAGCTGCGGACGTGAGTTCCGCTGCGACGTCTCAACAGGCGGTGATTTCGGGGTTTGACGGCCGGTCGGGGCCATCGCTCACGGATCACCTGCATTCGCCGTCAATCCGGACACCGGTGTCCGGGTTCGACACCCTTCCGACCGTGGAGCACCCGGTGGCCGCCGGCTGACCGAAAGGGGAGATTCGCAGTACTACCGGTCGGCGGATATGTCCGCGTGTAGCCGATCGGCCATCGTGCCTTAACAACCCGATCAGCAGTAACGAGTTTAAGGAGAATCAGGTGACTACACGTTTCATGACTGACCCGCACGCAATGCGGGACATGGCGGGCCGTTTCGAGACCCACGCCCAGACCGTCGAGGACGAGGCCCGCCGCATGTGGGCGTCCTCGCAGAACATCTCGGGTGCGGGCTGGAGCGGTCTGGCCTCGGCCACCTCGCTGGACACCATGGGCCAGATGAACACGGCGTTCCGCAACATCGTCAACATGCTGCACGGCGTTCGCGACGGGTTGATTCGCGACGCGAACAACTACGAGCAGCAAGAGCAGGCCTCGCAGCAGATCCTCAGCAGCTAAGACTTCAGCAGCCAAGAAAGGGACTTTGGAAAATGACGATCAATTACCAGTTCGGCGACGTCGACGCCCACGGTGCGCTGATCCGCGCCCAGGCCGCCAACTTGGAGGCCGAGCACCAGGCCATCGTTCGCGATGTGCTGGCTGCCGGTGACTTCTGGGGCGGCGCCGGTTCGGTGGCTTGCCAGGAGTTCATCGCCCAGTTGGGCCGCAACTTCCAGGTGATCTACGAGCAGGCCAACGCTCACGGCCAGAAGGTCCAGAGCGCCGGCAGCAACATGGCGCAGACCGACAGCGCCGTCGGCTCCAGCTGGGCCTAAAACCCATCTCCAGGCGCGGCAGCACACCAATTCCTCGGTGTGCTGCCGTGTCCTGCGGTTTACTGGAAGTTCGAATAAGTCAAGACCATTGAGGTAGGGATGGATCAACAGAGCACCCGCACCGACATCACTGTCAACGTCGACGGCTTTTGGATGCTTCAGGCGCTGCTGGATATCCGGCACGTCGCCCCGGAGCTCAGGTGTCGGCCGTACGTATCCACCGACAACAATGACTGGCTCAACGAGCATCCGGGCATGGCGGTGATGCGTGAGCAGGGCATCGTGGTCGGCGACACGGTCAACGAGCAGGTCGCCGCCCGGATGAAGGTGCTCGCCGCGCCCGACCTCGAGGTCGTCGCGCTGCTGTCGCGCGGCAAGCTGCTCTACGGCGTGGTCGACGACGAGAACCAGCCCCCGGGTTCGCGCGATATTCCCGACAACGAGTTCCGGGTGGTTCTGGCCCGCCGCGCCAACCACTGGGTCTCCGCGGTGCGCGTGGGCAGCGACATCACCGTCGACGACGTCGTCGTCTCGGACAGCGCCTCGATCGCCGCACTGGTGATGGATGGTCTCGAGTCGATTCACCACGCCGACCCTGCGGCGATCAACGCCGTCAACGTGCCCCTGGAAGAGATGCTCGAAGCCACCAAGTCGTGGCAGGAGTCCGGTTTCAACGTCTTTTCCGGCGGCGATCTGCGACGCATGGGCATCAGCGCCTCCACTGTCGCCGCGCTGGGTCAGGCACTGTCCGACCCCGCGGCCGAGGTTGCGGTGTATGCGCGCCAGTATCGAGACGACGCCAAGGGCCCCAGCGCCTCCGTCCTGTCCCTCAAGGATGGCTCGGGTGGCCGGATCGCGCTCTACCAACAGGCCCGCACGGCGGGTTCCGGCGAGGCCTGGCTGGCTATCTGCCCCGCCACCCCGCAACTGGTTCAGGTCGGCGTGAAGACCGTCTTGGACACTTTGCCGTACGGCGAATGGAAATCACACAGCAGGGTTTAACAGCGCCGTTACCAGACGCGCAGTGCGACAACATTTTTGAACATAAAATGCGAGCTGGATGCCAACACGGCATACTGCTCTGGAACGGGCTGCACAACTAAAACGCAATACGCCAACCACAACCAATAACCGCGAGGCAGGCAAATGAAATCGGAATCAGTCCGGCCGCAGCGCTACCCGGGCAGCGACGCCCCGGTCAGTGCACCGGCACAGCGCCCCACGCGGTCCACAACCAACTCATTCGCTAGGGCAGGGGGTGCAGGACGATGACCGCAGTAGCTGATGCGCCACAGACTGACATTGAGGGTGTTTCGTCGCCCAGAGCTGTGGTTGTCGGAATCATGGCCGGCGAGGGGGTGCAGATCGGCGTTCTGTTGGACGCCAACGCCCCGGTTTCGGTGATGACCGACCCACTGTTGAAGGTGATCAACAGCCGCCTCCGAGAGCTGGGGGAGACCCCGCTGGAGGCCACCGGCCGCGGCCGGTGGGCGCTGTGCCTGGTTGACGGCACGCCGCTGCGCGCCACCCAGTCGCTCACCGAGCAGGATGTCTACGACGGAGACCGGCTGTGGATCCGGTTCGTCAACGACACTGAGCACCGGTCTCAGGTCATCGAGCACATTTCGACCGCCGTCTCGGCCAACCTCAGCAAGCGGTTCGCGGCGATCGACCCGGTCGTCGCCGTTCAGGTCGGTGCGACCATGGTCGCGTCCGGCGTGATTCTGGCCTCCGGAGTGCTCGGCTGGTGGCGCTGGCACCACAACACGTGGCTGACCACCATCTTCACCGCGATCGTCGCCGCCCTGGTGCTGACCGTCTCAGTGATGCTGTTGATGCGCGCCAAGACGGACGCGGACCGCCGGGCCGCCGACATCATGCTGATGAGCGGTCTTGTCCCGTTGACGGTTGCGGCCGCTGCGGCGCCGCCGGGGCCGGTTGGGTCTCCGCAGGCCGTGCTGGGCTTCGGCGTCTTGACGGTGGCGGCGGCGCTGGCGCTGCGGTTTACCGGGCGCCGGCTGGCGGTTTACACCGCGATCGTGACGGTAGCCGCACTGGTGACCATCGCCAGCCTGGCCAGAATGGTGGCGGCCACCAGTGCTGTGACCATGCTGTCCTGCCTGGTGCTGGCCTGCGTGATCCTCTACCACGCCGCTCCCGCGCTGTCCCGGCGTCTGGCGGGCATCCGGTTGCCGGTGTTCCCGTCCGCGACCAGCCGCTGGGTGTTCGAGGCCCGGCCTGACCTGCCGACCACCGTGGTGCGCTCCGAGGGCGGCCCGCCGACCCTGGAGGGGCCGGCATCGGTCCGGGACGTGCTGCTGCAGGCCGAGCGCGCACGTTCGTTCCTGAGCGGCCTGCTGGTAGGGCTCGGTGTCTTGATGGTCATCTGCCTGACCGCGTTGTCCAACCCGCACACCCACGAGCGGTGGCTGCCGCTGCTGCTGGCCAGCTTCAGCGCCGGGTTCCTGCTGCTGCGCGGCCGCTCCTACGTCGACCGGTGGCAGGCCATCACCCTGGCGACTACCGGCGTGCTGATCATCGCGGCGGTGCTGGTGCGGTACGCGCTGGTGCTGTCCTCGCCGCTGTCGGTGTCGATCTCGGCGGCAATCCTGGTGGCGCTGCCGGCCGCCGGTCTGACGGCCGCGGCCGTCGTGCCCAACACCATCTACAGCCCGCTGTTCCGCAAGTTCGTGGAATGGCTCGAGTACCTCTGCCTCATGCCGATCTTCCCGCTGGCATTGTGGTTGATGAATGTTTATGCAGCGATCCGATACCGGTAACAGCCGCTCGCGGCGCGGTCGTGCGTTGAGCGCGACCGTCGCCGCGATGCTGCTGACCTCCGGCGCGCTTGCCGGGATGCCACCTGCATATGCGATTGCGCCTCCGACGATCGATCCGGGGGCGCTCCCGCCTGATAGCCCTCCTGGGCCGATCGCACCGATGAAGCAGAACTCGTACTGCACGGAGGTCGGGGTCATGCCCGGCACCGACTTCAAGGTGCCGCCGAAGTACATGGAGATGCTGAACCTCAACGAGGCGTGGCACTTCGGCCGTGGCGAAGGCGTCAAGGTCGCTGTCATCGACACCGGCGTCACTCCGCACCCGCGGCTGCCGCGCCTGATCCCGGGCGGCGATTACGTCATGGCCGGGGGTGATGGTCTGTCTGACTGCGACGCCCACGGCACCTTGGTGGCTTCGATGATCGCCGGGGCTCCGGCCAACGGAGCTGCGCCCCCGCCGGCATCGCCGCGCCGGCCGGTGACCATCCCGACCACCGAAAAGCCACCGCCACCGCAGACCGTGACCCTGTCACCGGTGCCCGGCCCGACCATCACCGTGATTCCGGCGCCCCCACCGCCCTCGGAGGGGGCTGGGCCCGGTCCCGCACCCGGTCCGGGTCAGGCGCCGTCGGCCAACCGCGGCGGCGGCACCGTGACCATCCCGGGCTACGCGGGCGGCGGCAAGATTCAGCCCGTCGACCACCCGCGTACTCCGCACCCGCTGGCCCCGTCGACGACCACCACGACATCGCCGAGCGCGACATCGTCGTCGTCGACCCCGCCGCCACCGCCGCCGCCGCCGAGTCCCAATGCGGCGCCGCCGGACGCTTTCAGCGGGATCGCACCGGACGTCGAGGTGATCTCGATCCGGCAGTCCAGCCAGGCGTTCGGCCTCAAGGACGCTTACACCGGCGACGAGGACCCGCAGACGGTGGCCAAGATCGACAGCGTCGAGACGATGGCGCGCGCGATCGTGCATGCTGCCAACATGGGCGCTTCGGTGATCAACATCTCCGACGTGACCTGCATGAGTGCGCGCAACGTGGTGGACCAGCGGACGCTGGGTGCCGCGGTGCACTACGCCGCGGTCGACAAGAACGCGCTGATCGTTGCGGCGGCCGGCGACAGCAGCAAGAAGGACTGCAAGCAGAACACCATCTTCGACCCGCTGTCGCCCAACGACCCCCGCGCCTGGAACGCCGTGACCACGGTGGTGACGCCGTCGTGGTTCAGCGATTACGTGCTCACCGTCGGCGCCGTCGACACCAGCGGGCAGCCGCTGTCACAGATGAGCATTGCCGGGCCTTGGGTTTCGATCTCTGCACCTGGGACCGACGTCATGGGGCTCTCGCCGCGCGACGACGGCCTGATCAACGCGATCGACGGTCCGGACAACACGTTGCTGGTTCCCGCGGGCACCAGCTTCGCCACCGCAATCGTCTCGGGGGTGGCCGCGCTCGTGCGGGCCAAGTTCCCGGAACTGTCGGCGTACCAGGTGATGCAGCGGTTGATTCACACGGCCAGGCCGCCCGCCCGTGGCGTCGACAATCAGGTCGGTTACGGTGTGGTCGATCCGGTCGCGGCACTGACTTGGGACGTCCCGCAAGGACCGCCCCAGGCACCTAAACAACTTTCGGCGCCGCTGTCGCTGCCGAAGCCTCCCGCTCCGCGCAACATGGCGCCGGTGTGGGTGGCCACCGGGGGCCTGGCTGCGGCATTACTGATAGGCGGAGCAGTGTTCGGTACAGCCTCTTTGATGCGACGATCGCGGAAACAACGATGAAGGCGCAGCGCAAGCTCGGATTGTCGTTGTCCTGGCCGCGCCTGACCGCGGTATTCCTGGTCGACGTGCTCATTCTGGTGCTCGCCAGCCATGCCCCGGATTCGTGGCAGGGCGAGAACCGGGTGGCGTGGTGGGTCGGTGTCGGCCTGGCGGTACTGGTGACGTTGCTGTCCGTGGTCACCTACCACGGCATCACGGTCGCCTCCGGCGTCGCCTCCTGGCTGTGGGATTGGTCGGCCGACCCCGGTACCGCTCTCGGCGCCGGCTGCACGCCGGCAACCGACTTCAAGCGGCGCTTCGGGCGCGACACGGTGGGAGTACGCGAGTACCGCGGCCAGCTGGTCGCGGTGGTCGAGGTGGACGGGGGCGAGGGTGACCCGGCGGGCCGCCACCGCCACCGCACCGTCGCCGGCGGAGCAGCGCCGTTCCTGCCGGTTGCCGCGGTCGCCGACGGGTTGCGCCAGTTCGACATCCACCTCGACGGCATCGACATCGTGTCGGTGCAGGTGCGCGGTGGTGCGGCCGCAGCCCGGGCCTCGGCCTCACTCGAGGAGTGGCAGCCGGAAGGCTGGGAGGCTAACGAAGGAGCGGGCGAGCGCCCGGCCGCCGACCGGCGCCGCACCTGGTTGGTGCTGCGGATGAACCCGCAGCGCAACGTGGCCGCCGTGGTGTGCCGCGACTCGCTGGCGTCGACGCTGGTCGCCGCCACCGAGCGGCTGGTCCAGGACCTGGACGGCCAGACGTGCAGCGCCCGTCCGTTGACGGCCGACGAGCTGGCCGAAGTCGACGCCGCCGTGCTGGCCGACTTGGAGCCGACGTGGAGCCGGCCCGGTTGGCGCCACCTGAAGCACTTCAACGGGTTCGTGACCAGTTTCTGGGTGACGCCCTCCGACATCGACTCCGAGACGCTGGAGAGCCTATGGCTGTCGGACGCTCCGGAGGTAGGCGCTACTGTGCTCACCATGCGATTGACGACGCGGGCCAGACGGCCGCAACTGTCAGCGTTCGTGCGCTACCACAGTGAATCTCGGCTCCCCAGGGAGCTGACGGCCGGCCTCAACCGCCTGACGGGACGCCAGCTGGCGGCCGTGCGGGCCAGTCTGCCCGCGCCGTCTTCACGGCCACCGCTGGTCGTGCCGGGCCGCGACTTGCGCGACCACGATGAGCTGGAGTTGCCAGTGGGGCATGAGCCGGAGCGCGTAACCAGCTCAGCAACACCATGACCCGCGCGCAGTCAGCCGCCGAAGATGCCAGAAACGCGATGGTTGCCGGGCTGCTGGCTTCGGGCATCTCGGTCAACGGACTGCAGCCGAGCCACAACCCGCAGGTGGCAGCGCAGATGTTCACCACCGCCACCAAGCTCGACCCCGGCATGTGCGACGCCTGGCTGGCGCGGATCCTCGCCGGTGATCAGAGCCTCGAGGTGCTCGCCGGTGCGTGGGCGGCGGTAAGGACCTTCGGGTGGGAGACCCGCCGCCTCGGTGTCACGGATCTGCAGTTCCGTCCCGAGGTGTCCGACGGCCTGTTCCTGCGGCTCGCCGTGACCAGCGTCGACTCACTGGCCTGCGCCTACGCGGCAGTGCTCGCGGAGAACAAGCGCTACAAGGAAGCCGCGGACCTGCTTGACTCGGCCGACCCCCGCCACCCGTTCGACGCAGAACTAGTCACCTATGTGCGCGGCGTGCTCTATTTCCGCACCAAACGGTGGCCGGATGTGCTGACCCAGTTCCCTGAGGCGACGCCGTGGCGGCACCCCGAGCTCAAGGCGGCGGGGGCGGCCATGGCGACTACCGCGCTGGCGTCGCTCGGGGTCTTCGAGGAAGCGTTCCGGCGCGGACAGGACGCCATCGAGGGCGACCGGGTGCCGGGCGCGGCGAACATCGCCCTGTACACCCAGGGCATGTGCCTGCGCCACGTCGGCCGTGAGGAAGAGGCCGTCGAACTGTTGCGCCGCGTGTATTCGCGCGACGCGAAGTTCACCCCGGCCCGCGAAGCGCTGGACAACCCGAACTTCCGTCTGGTTCTGACCGACCCGGAGACGATCGAGGCCCGCACGGATCCGTGGGATCCGGACAGCGCACCGTCGCGGGCGCAGGCCGAGGCTGCCCGCCATGCCGAGGAAGCCGCGAAATACCTGGCCGAAGGCGACGCCGAGCTCAACGCCATGCTGGGCATGGAGCAGGCCAAACGCGAGATCAAGCTGATCAAGTCGACCACCAAGGTGAACCTGGCGCGGGCAAAGATGGGACTCCCAGTTCCGTTGACGTCCCGGCACACCCTTCTGCTCGGGCCGCCCGGCACCGGCAAGACGTCGGTCGCCCGGGCGTTCGCCAAGCAGTTGTGTGGTCTCACCGTGCTGCGCAAGCCGCTGGTGGTGGAGACCAGTCGCACCAAGCTGCTGGGCCGCTACATGGCCGACGCCGAGAAGAACGCCGAGGAAATGCTCGAGGGCGCGCTGGGCGGCGCGGTGTTCTTCGACGAGATGCACACCCTGCACGAGAAGGGCTACCAGCAGGGCGACCCGTACGGCAATGCGATCATCAATACCCTGCTGCTCTACATGGAGAACCATCGCGACGAGCTGGTGGTGTTCGGCGCCGGATACGCCAAGGCAATGGAAAAGATGCTCGAGGTGAATCAGGGTCTGCGGCGCCGCTTTTCGACCGTGATCGAGTTCTTCAGCTACACGCCCGAGGAGCTCGTTGCGCTGACCGTGCTGATGGGCAGGGAGAACGAAGACGTCATCACCGAGGAGGAGGCCTCGGTCCTGCTGCCGTCGTACACCAAGTTCTACAACGACGAGACATACTCCGAGGACGGCGACCTGATCCGCGGCATCGACATGCTCGGCAACGCCGGGTTCGTCCGCAACGTGGTGGAGAAAGCGCGTGACCACCGTAGTTTCCGCCTCGACGACGAAGATCTGGACGCAGTGCTCAACAGCGACCTCACCGAGTTCAGCGAAGCCCAGATGCGCCGTTTCCGGGAACTCACCCGCGACGACCTCGCCGAGGGGCTCAGCGCCGCGGTCGCCGAGGAGCGGAAGAACAAGTAACGCCTTCCGTCGGCACGCGTCCGCCCACCCGCGGCGCTGGCCGGCGCGGCGCGCCGAAGGGGTTGTGGCTATTGCCCTGCCGCTGCGGCTTCCGCCGGATACGCTGTCTGCAACTCGAGCTAAGACGAGTGGGGTAGGCGCACCCTGTCACGGTGGCGCTCCCGTGTGCCCTGATGGTGACGGGAGGTGGGGCCGCACTGATCCAACCGAAAACGTCTCTGCACATTCGATGACCATTCATCCCGATCCGGTCACGGCGCTTTCCCGTCGTCGGAATCGGCTGGCGCAAGAATCCGGACGCGCGGTGGCCGCGGTATTCACCACGGCGCCCACGTCATCGGAGGCACCCCGACACCACCTCAGCGGCCAAGTCCCGTAGCTGGGTCGGACTATCTCGTAAGGAGAAGTCCGATGTCTTTCACTCAAAGCGCTTGCGCTGCATCGCTTTTTCCCGTTCATATCGTCGCCGCGGTCGGCTGAGGCGGTGACGACGATGGATTTTGGAGCATTACCACCGGAAGTCAACTCGCTGCGCATGTACTCCGGGCCCGGCTCGGCACCACTGCGGGCCGCGATTTCGGCTTGGGAGCGGTTGGCTGCCGAACTGCAGTCCACGGCTGCCGCCTACGACACAGTCGTCTCGATACTGACCGACGACGGTTGGCGCGGGCCTGCCTCGGACGCCATGCTGGCGGCCATCACGCCATATCTGACCTGGATGACCCTGACCGGCGCGAAGGCCGAGGAAGCTGCCACCCAGGCGGCCGCCGCGGCCGGGGCGTACGAGTCCGCATACGCCATGACGGTGCCGCCGGCGGTCATCGCGGCCAACCGGGCCGAGCTGCAACAGCTGGTGGCGACCAATGTGATCGGCCAGAACACGGCGGCGATCGCAGCCGCCGAGGCCGCCTACGGCGAGATGTGGGCCCAGGATGCGGCGGCGATGTATGGCTATGCCACCAGTTCGGCGGCCGCATCGACGCTGACGCCGTTCAGCTCACCGCCGCAGGTCACCGACCCGGCGGGACAGGCCGGCCAAGCAAGCGCCGTCACCCAGGCTGCCGGAACCGCGGTGGGCACCGTGCAGTCGCAACTGCCGCAATTGATGTCGTCGGTACCGTCGACGCTGCAAGGCCTTTCGGCACCAGCGGCGGCGCTCGATGCCTTCCCGGGTGCCGGATTGCTCGCCGACCTGCTGAACTTCCTGGACGGCAACGACGGAAACCCGTACGGCATCTTCCTGAATTCCTCGCTGGTCAACGGCTTTGTCTCGGCCGGCTACGTCAGCCCCGCGATCGTCGCACCGGCTGCGTTCGCTGGACTGGCCGACATCAACGCAGTCGCACTAGGCGCACAGCAGCAAGCGCTGCCGCCGATGGGCTCCGGTGAGGGAAACGCCTCCTGGATACCGGCCGCATCACCGGCCAATCCCACCAACATCCCCCCGTTGATGGATGTGGCCGAGGCCTCGTACACCACGGGCGGCGGAGTGACGGGCGGGATCAACCAGGCGGCGATGGTCGGGCGGCTGTCCGTTCCGCAGACCTGGACCGCAGCGACGGCGGTGGCCAATTACGCCGGCGCGGCCGCACCCGGTGGCGGCTGGACCAGTACCGCCGTTGCGCCCCAAGCGGCGGCGGGCATGCCCGGCATCCCCGGTTTACCCGCCGCCGGAATGTACGGAAACAACTTCGGCAACCCGCCTCGTTATGGCTTCCGTCCGACGATCATGGGGCGCCCGCCGGCCGCCGGATAACAGGAGGGAGACCGCCGCGACATCGCTCACGTTGGGCGAAAGGAGGTGCTGTCATTGGATTTTGGAGCGCTCCCACCTGAAATCAACTCGCTGCGAATGTATACCGGGCCCGGCTCAGCGCCGATGCTGGCCGCAATGACGGCCTGGGATGAAACCGCAGCCGAATTACATTTGACCGCAACGGCATACGAGTCCGTCATTGCCACTTTGGTCAGTGAGGGCTGGCTGGGGCCGGCAGCGGAGGCGATGACGGCTGCTGTTGTCCCGTACATGACGTGGATGAGAATGACCGCCGTCCAGGCCGAACAGACGGCCGGTCAGGCGGCCTCCGCCGCCGCGGCATTCGACGCCGCGTTCGCGATGACCGTCCCGCCGGCTGCCGTCGCCGCCAACCGGGCAACACTGCTGATGTTGGTCGCCACGAACTTTCTGGGCATCAACACGCCGGCGATCGCGGCTACCGAGGCCGAATACGCGGAGATGTGGGCCCAGGATGCGACGGCGATGTACATCTACGCCGCCGATGCGGCGGCGGCCTCGACGCTGACGCCGTTCCGCGAACCGGACCAGACCACCAATCCGGACGGTCTCACAAGTCAGGCGGCGGCTGTCACACAGGCCTCCGGGTCCGCGACGGGCACCGCCACCCAGTCGGAGCTACCGCAATTGATGTCCGCCGTGCCGGCGAGCCTGCAGCAGATGGCATCCCCGGCCGCGGCCTCACCGTTCGACAACATCCCGCAAACCGGTTTGCTGGCCGACATCCTGAACTTCCTGGACGGCAATGACGGCAACCCCTACGGAATCTTTCTGAACTCGAACCTGGTGAACGGGTTCGTGTCAGCCCAATACGTGTCGCCCGTGACCATCTTCCCTGCCACTACCGACGCGCTCGCGGACGTCGAGGCGGTAGCCGAAGGGGCCCCCGATGCCGCGCCCGCTGCCGCCGACGCCGCGTCCGCAGGCCTGACGTCCTCGCAATCGGGCGGGGTGAGCGCAGGAGTCAATCAAGCGTCGTTCGTCGGCCGGCTGTCCGTACCGCCGAGTTGGACCACGGCCGCGGAGGTCGCCGACCGCGTGATCCCAGGCTCCGGTGCGGCGGTCACCGCTGCGCCGGAAGCCGCGGCGGGCATGCCCGGTATGCCCGGCATGCCCGCGCCCGCCACCTACTCCCGCAGCTGGGGCAACGGCCCGCGCTACGGATTCAAGCTGACCATAATGCCGCGTCCGGTGGCGGCAGGCTGAACTGCCGCATCGTACCGACATTTATTGTCACCGTGTCGAACAACAATTTTCGTGGCATCGAATTTCGACACGAAACTGTGAAATGTGGGTCGTGAGTTGACTGTCGACGATTCGAGTGCCACGATGACTTTGCATGCACCTCGCTAGGTGAGGCGTCTGCACGGACATAGGCCACTGACCTCGAACGTCGAAAGACGCCCAGGGTCAGGACAGCTCTTCCCGGCTTAAGGGTTGAGCCCAAGTGGCTTCCGGTTTCGGCCGGATACGCCGTGTGGTGCCAAAGCTCTGTCGAGAGAGGTGCTGGCCCAGCGGTTTTCCGTTGGCCTCATCTCCGTGATGCGTGCGCCCGGCGCCCCCGTGCGCCCCGGCCCGAAGGAGGTGAGAGCGGAGTGAGTCCCGACGATAGTCCGTATCCGAGATCGAAGACCATTTCGTCTCGATCCGGCCCGGCCGCTGATTTCGCAATATGAGTCTATTCGGCCGATAGCGTCCTGCGCGCAATAAATGCGCATGTGTAATTCGTGTGCACGGAAAACGTCCTGCACGAATTGCGATTAATGCTGCCTGGAATCGGTTTCGTTCCTCCGGGATAACTCCGAGATGTCTGCCGGGCACCACGCGGTCCGCGCGACCGCGATCAGCACTACCTTCAGTCAAGGAGGCGAGCGATGACTGCCGCCCTGGATTTTGCCGCGTTGCCACCCGAGATCAACTCTGCGCGGATGTACACCGGACCCGGCTCCGGCCCGATGCTCGCTGCGGCCTCGGCCTGGAACGGGTTGGCCGCCGAGCTGCGGGCGACCGCCTTGTCGTACGACGCCGTGCTCTCGGCGTTGATTGGCGAGGAGTGGTTCGGTCCCGCGTCGGCCTCCATGGCCGCCGCCGCCACGCCGCACGTGGCCTGGATGAGCGCCACCGCCGCCCAGGCCGAGCAGACCGCGGCACAGGCCGAGGCCGCCGCGAGCGCCTTCGAGGCGGCGTATGCGGCGACCGTGCCCCCGGCGCTCATCACGGCCAATCGCGCACAGCTGGCCGCTCTGGTCGCCACCAACATCCTGGGCCAGAACAGCCCTGCGATAGCGGCAACGGAGGCGCAGTACCTCCAAATGTGGGCCCAGGACGCCGCCGCCATGTACGGCTACGCCGGCTACTCCGCTGTCGCGACCCAGTTGAGCCCGTTCGTGGGGCCCGACGAAATCGCCAATCCCAGCGGCCTGACGGCCCAAGCGGTCGCCGTCAACCAGGCCGGCGGTGCCTCGGCGGCCGGGCAGCAGGGCACTGTGTCGCAACTTTTTTCCGCTGTACCCAACGCACTGCAGGGCCTCTCCGGATCCAACAGCGGCCAAGGACTTTCAGAGATCACGAACTTTCTGCTCACCGGCAACGGACCCGCCAATTGGCAGGACTTCATGACGACGTGGGGACCTAACGCCAACATCTGGAACACGATCACCTCGACCGGCACGTTGACGCCGGGCGCCACGGTCGGAACCCTTTCCAGTTTGTTCGGCGCGCCGGCGATGACGGATGTCGCCGGGGCAGCCCAAGGGGTTGCGTCCACGAAAGTGGTGTACGAGTCGGGCCGTGAGGTGAGGACCGGCGTGTCGTAGCCGGCTAGTAAAGGGTCATCGCGTGATTCTTCGAGAGACCGACCAAAGTCACTAGAGCAAAGGATCGACGCGATGACCGCTGCCCACGATATCGACCTACCCGCACTGTTGGCTGAGCGACTCACCACCACCCACCCTGATGTGTTGCGCGAACTGCTGGCTACCTTCATCCACACGCTGATGGGCGCCGAGGCTGACGCGCTATGCGGCGCGGCCTACGGTCAGCGCAGCAGCGAGCGGACTAACTCTCGTAACGGTTATCGGCATCGCCAGTTCGATACCCGGGCAGGCAGTTTGGATCTGGCGATTCCCAAGCTGCGCCAGGGGTCCTACTTCCCGGACTGGCTGCTGGAACGCCGCAAACGCGCCGAGCGGGCCCTGACAACTGTGGTGGCCACCTGCTATCTGCTCGGGGTCTCGACCCGGCGGATGGACAAGCTGGTCGAGACCCTCGGGATTACCGGCTTGTCGAAGTCGCAGGTGTCGGTGATGGCCAAAGAACTCGACACTGCCGTGGAGGCTTTCCGCACTCGGCCTCTTGATGCCGGCCCGTATACGTTCATGGCCGCCGACGCTTTGGTACTCAAGGTCCGCGAGGCCGGCCGCGTGGTCAACGTGCACGCGCTGATCGCGGTGGGCGTCAACGCTGAGGGCTACCGCGAAATCCTGGGCATCGACGTCACCACCGCCGAAGACGGTGCGGGCTGGTTGACGTTTCTGCGCTCGTTGACCGCGCGCGGCCTGTCTGGGGTGGCGCTGGTCACCAGCGACGCCCATGCTGGACTGCTCTCAGCGATTGGGGCCACCTTGCCCGGGGCGTCCTGGCAGCGCTGCCGCACCCATTACGCCACCAACCTGATGGCCATCACCCCCAAGAGCTCCTGGCCCTGGGTCAAGACCCTGCTGCATTCGGTGTTCGATCAACCCGACGCCACTTCTGTTGCTGCACAATATGACCGGATCATCGACGCGCTTTCCGACAAGCTACCCAAGGTCGCTGATCACCTCGAAGCGGCCAGGTCCGACCTGCTGGCCTTCACGGCTTTTCCTAAGCAGATCTGGCGTCAGATCTGGTCCAACAACCCCCAGGAACGACTCAACAAAGAAATCCGCCGCCGCACCGATGTCGTCGGGATCTTCCCCGACCGCGATGCTCTAATCCGCCTCGTCGGCGCTGTGCTGGCCGAACAACACGACGAATGGGCCGAGTCACGGCGCTACCTGGGTCTCGACGTCCTCAGCAAATCCCGCCTGACCACCACCACACCAGCAGAACAGGAGGACAACCCCGCGGCACTAACCGCATAAGTCACGACATCGAAGAATCACACGACGACGTCGTACACCACGTCCCTGGACTTGACCGCCCAAGAAGTGTTGCCAGGTGCGCTCGGTTCGACGGCAACGGGTTCACTCGAGTCGGGCGGCGGGCTGCAAGGCTTGGCGGCCGTGGGCAACTCGGGCGTCGTCGGCAAGCTGTCGGTACCGCCAGCCTGGACCTCGGCGGCGCCAGTGACAAGTCCCTTGCACTCGGCGTTGGGCGGTACCCCAATGGTGGCTCCGCCGCCGGCTGGAACACCCGGAATGCCCGGTGTCCCGCTGGGGAATGTGGCCGCACAACCCTACGGCCGCGCCGTCCCGCAATACGGCTTCCGCCCCATAGTGGTCATGAGACCGCCCGCAGCCGGCTGACGCGCGCCGTATTCGCCTGCGAGCTCTGCCCTTTCAGGAAACCTTCAGGAAAGGCGCAGTCTCGTTACAGGTGTAAATGACAATCGTTCCCTAACGTCTTACGTAGGTTGTTCCTGACGTTAGGAGAACTTCTGATGACGGCCGGCACCGCACCAGGCGCTGCGCCCCCTCGCCCCGGGGGCCGTGGCGGCGCCCGGGCCCGGCCGATCCCGAACGGTCCAGGGCACGGTCCGCACTCGCCTCGCTTCGCAGAGATATGTGGTTCGGCATGACATTTGCGCCCTGACGGCGAGATATTCGCGTTGCGATCCGACACCGGATAAATTTCTCGATGATCTGACGTACTTCGGGTATCCCCGAAGGACCTATACGTAGATTTGGGCACAAATTACGGGTATATCGAGATTTGCATTCAGCGTTTTGCTGCTGAGTTCTGTGATGACCTGTAAACTGTTCTATTGCGTTTTATGAGTATTGCTGTGCATCATCTTCACACCCGGTTCAGCAACACTGAGAGGTCTTGTTTACTTCGCGATTACACACGGGGAACGCAATGACAATATGCTCAAATAACGATGGCGTTCGATATCGACAGGGGGGCCTGTTTTAGCGAAGTACTTCGCGCTTGCCAAGCCCTTTCAACAGCGGGAGTGATGACCGTCCGCCGTAAGCCACCGGGCGGTGATCAAGGGGATGAAGAGGTAACACATATGGATTACGGGGCACTGCCACCCGAAATCAACTCAGGTCGCATGTACACGGGCCCCGGACCGGGACCGATGTTGGCCGCCGCCGCCGCCTGGGATGCGCTGGGAGCCGAATTACATTCCACTGCAGCGTCTTACGCGTCCGCAATCGAGAATCTCACGGCCGGAACCTGGCAGGGGCCCACCGCGATTGCGATGGCTGCCGCGGTCGGTCCCTACGTCTCGTGGATCTCCACCACGGCAACCCGGGCCGACCAGGCGGCGGCGCAAGCCAAGGTTGCGGTCGGAGCATACGAAACCGCTTTCGCCGCAACGGTTCCACCACCGGTGATTGCCGCGAACCGGGCGCTGCTGGTCTCGTTGATCGCGACCAATATCCTGGGACAGAACACGCCGGCCATCGCCGCGACGGAAGCTCAGTATCTGGAGATGTGGGCTCAGGATGCCGCCGCAATGTATGGTTACGCCGGATCATCCTCGGCAGCAACAGAATTGATGCCGTTCACCGAGCCGCCACAAACCACCAGCGCCTCGGGGCCGGCGCTGCAGGCGGCCGCGGTGGCCCAATCTACCGGCGCCTCAACCGGTTCCGATGTGGCGACGCAGCTGTCACAGCTGGTCACGTCGGTACCCGCGGCGCTGCAGAACCTCGGGACGACGGTCGGAGCTGCACCCACGACGGGGTCCACATCGTTCTTGCAGGGACTGGCCGTGCCACAGCTCGCGACGGTGTCACTGCCGCCCGGGCTGTCGGGGGACCTCGCGAATTGGAACACCGTCATGGGAACGCTCACCGGACCGTTCTCGCTGCAAGGTCTGAGTTCTGTTCCCGGTGGTCCGTTCCTGTCGTTCGGGCAGGTATACGCCTACGGGCAGAACGGGCAGGGCCTGGCGTCCTTCTTCACGCCCCCACAGCCGATTACCGGGGCACTGGCGCCCATCGCGCAGTCGATACCGCCGCACCTGACCGGCTCAGTCGGAGCCTCGGGCGCCATGGGACGAGCCGCGCTGGTGGGCAGCTTGTCTGTGCCGCAGGGGTGGACCACTGCCGCGCCAGCCATTCGAACCGTCGCCGCCACACTGTCAGCCAATCTGGCGGCCGCACCGGCGGCCACGCTGACGGGGGAGTCCGGTGTCTTCGGCCAGATGGCTCTGTCCAGCCTGGCAGGACGGGCCCTGGCCGCCACTACGTCGACCTCGGGAAGCGGAGGTGCGGCGGCCGCGTCACTGGGCGGCGTGGTCGCGGCAGCCGACCCGGCCGCAGCGATGATCTTCGTCCTGCCGGCTCTGGAGGAGTGAGCCGTGGCGATCGCGAATCGTATTCCGACACAAGCAATCCCGATGCTCTATCGGGGCAGGGGGTAGGCCGACATGTTTTACGCAGCGTTTCCGCCGGAGGTCAATTCGGGCCGGATGTACACCGGTCCGGGCGCCGGGCCCATGCTGGCCGCTGCGGCAGCGTGGAACGGGCTGGCCGCTGAACTGCAGTCCACCGCCGCATCTCTGACGGGGGTGATCACCGGCCTGACCAGTGGCCCGTGGGTCGGTCCGTCGTCGGCGGCCATGGCGGCAGCGGCGGTGCCCTACGTGACCTGGGTAAGCGCCACTGCCGCGCAGGCCACGCAAACAGCAAGCCAGGCCACCGCGGCCGCCGCCGCCTACGAGGCGGCTTTCGCTGCTCATGTGCCGCCGGAGGAGATCGCGGCCAACCGTGCCCAGTTGGCATCGCTGATGGCGACCAACTTGTTCGGACAGAACACCGCGGCGATCGCCGCCACGGAGGCCCAATACGCCGAGTTCTGGGCGCAGGACGCGCTGGCCATGGACACCTACGCCGGTTCGTCGGCCGCCGCGACCCGGGTGACACCGTTCACCGAGCCGCCGCAGATCGCCAATGCCGGCGGGTTGGTCAACCAGGCCGCCGCTGCCGCGCAGTCAGCGGGCACATCCAGTGGCACTGTCGCGCAGTCCATTCTGGCTGCCGGCGACCCGGCCTCGGGGTTGCTGCAGACACTGGCGAACCTGAGCACCGACTACACCGCCACCATCAACGGCCTGCTGAACGGCATGTTCGGACCGGCGGGGGCGTCCACCTACACGACGCTGTATTCCGCCCTCAAGGTGCCGTTGGGCTTCACGACGCAGTTCAACGACATCGGGCTGCTGATCAACTTCCCGGTATCGCAGTTCCTCAAGTTCGGGCCGCACTCCGCCGCCGGTCTGGCCGAGCTGCCGAAAGACGCGCTCGGCGGCGGGCTGGCGGCGCCGCACTGGGGCCGGGGTTGGCTGACCAGCGCCACGGCGCCGACGGCGAACTTCGGGCGCGGCACGCTGGTCGGGTCTTTGACGGTTCCGCCGAGCTGGGCCGCGAACACCCCGGCGATCAGGACTGTCGCCGCGGCGCTGTCAGCGGCCGGTCCCGAAGCCGTGCCGGCCGCCGAACTCGGCCAGGGCGGCCTGCTCAGCTCGATGTCGCTGGCCGGTATGACCGGAGCCGCCCTGGGCGCCGGCGTGCCCGGCCCCTCCGGGCGGACGGGTACGCGCAGCCGCCTCACGCCGGTGAAGGACCTCAAAGACCTGAAATCGCCGGAAATGCTCAAACGGATGGTCGCCCAGATCTCCGAAAGACCGGACAGTGTCCAGCACCACACCGTCGATCAGGAAGGTCTCGACAGTCTGCTCGAACAACTGGCCAAGAAACCCGGAATCCATGCGGTGCACCTGTCTAAAGGCGAGAAGACAGTAGTGCCGTCGGATGCGCAATTGGGCTGACCGAATAGGGCGCATATGGGCGCCCGGAACTCAAGAGGAACTGAAGAAAGGTATCGACATGAGACGGCTTCTCGCACTGCTCGGCGTCTGCGCCACGATCGGCCTGGCCGCCCCGGCGTATGCCGACCCCGCAGACGGTGGTGGGGGGGACGACGCGTTCCTCTCGGCTCTGCACACGGCCGACATCGGTTACAACTCGCCGGCTCAGGCGATTCGGTCCGCCCAGGCGGTGTGCACCTGCCTGAACAACGGCGAGTCGGGCTTGGAACTCGTCCATGATGTGCAGACGCACAACCCGGCGTTCAACTTGGACGCCGCGGCCGAGTTCGCCGTCATCTCGTCGAAGTACTACTGCCCGCAACATCTCTCGAAGAGCTGATGAATCCTTCTCCCGTCACCTGATTCTGGGTTTTGCACGGCAGCAGACCCAACCGGCCCGGCCCGAACCCGGCTCCACTTTCTCGGTGCCCAAACCGGAAGTACGTGGAATTGCGCGGTATGTCATTGGGGCATCTGGTGGACTTCATATGAGATCGACCGGACGTGCCCGCAGAATGGGAAACCGGCGATTACCATGGCGCCCACAATGGGGACCGGAGGGAATAGATGGACTTCGGGGCGTTGCCGCCGGAAATCAACTCGGGACGCATGTATACGGGGGCGGGATCGGGGCCGATGCTGGCTGCCGCGGCGGCGTGGGATGCGCTGGCCGCCGAGTTGCATTCCACCTCCGCGGCCTACCGCTCGACGGTCGATGGCGTCACCGTAGGGTCCTGGCACGGCCCGGCCGCCACGGCCATGCTGACGGCAGCGGCACCCTTCGTGGCCTGGCTGACCTCGACGGGGACACAGGCGGAACAGACGGCGGTTCAGGCTAAAGCTGCCGCGGCCGCCTACGAGGCCGCGTTCGCGGCGACCGTGCCGCCACCGGTGATCGAGGCCAACCGAAGTTTGCTGATGGCGTTGATCGCCACCAACCTGCTGGGTCAGAACACGGCCGCCATCGCTGCCACCGAGGCTCTCTATGTCGAGATGTGGGCCCAGGACGCCGCCGCAATGTACGGCTACGCGGCATCGTCGGCGTCCGCGACGGTGCTGACGCCGTTTACCGAGCCACCGGAGACCACCGACCCCTCGGGTGTGGGCCGACAGACCGCGGCGGTGACCGAGGCAGTCGGCGCCGCCGAGACGCAATCGGGGCTGTCGCAGCTGATGACCGCAGTGCCCAACGCGCTGCAGGCGGTGGGTCCGGCGGCAGCCGCACCGGCGGCTTCGACGCCGATCGGCTCGGTCATCGAAGCCATCAATCCGTACGTGGTGGCAATCCGGCCCTTCTTCGCCGCTATCACCGGTGCTTACAGCCCCATCATCGGATTCGTGCTCGCCGGCGGATGGTGGCTGTTCGCCCTGCAGATACTCGGGTTGTCCCAGAACGCGCCCGGCGTCGCCTCGCTGCTGAGTACCGGCGGAAAACCAATTGCCGGCCTCTCACCACTGCGCGCCGGCTACGTGGCAACAGTCACTCCCGGAGTTGCCGGATCAATGGGACAGTCCACCCTGGTTGGATCCCTGTCAGTGCCTCAAGGCTGGGTGACCGCCGCTCCGGTGATGAGGACGATGGCTTCCGTACTGCCTGCGGCCAGCCCCGCCGCTCTGGCCGCGGCGCCGGCGGCCGCTGAGGGCGGCTTATTCGGCGAAATGGCCATGGCGAGCCTGGCCGGACGCGCGCTGGCCGGGGCCAGCATCCGCACCGTGGGTAACGGCGCGGCCGGCAGCAACGGTGGCGTCGCAGCGGCCGACGACGTCGCCACCACGGCGACCATCATCGTGATACCGGCGGACTGACTTATGACATCCGCAGCAGAAAGGCCGGGCTTATGAGCTTTGCGGTGCGACCACCGGAGATCACCTCCGCTCTCATGTATGCCGGCCCGGGTGCCGCTCCGATGATTGCCGCCGCTGTCGCATGGGACGGCTTGGCAGCCGAATTACAATCCACGGCAGCCTCTTACGGCTTGATCGTCGACGGGTTGGCGAACGAATCGTGGACCGGGCCGTCAGCGGCCGCGATGGCAGCGGCTGCCGCGCCCTATGTGGCGTGGATGTCGGCGACCTCGGCACAGGCCAAGGCGGCGGCAGACCAGGCGAAGGCAGCCGTGAGCGCGTACGAGACGGCATTCGCGGCAGTTGTACCGCCGACGGAGATCGCAATCAACCGCAGCCAGCTGGCTCTGCTGGTGGCAACTAACCTCTTCGGGCAAAACACGGGCGCCATCGCCGCGCTGGAGGCGCAGTACGGGGAGATGTGGGCTCAGGACACCGCCGCGATGCTCGCATACACCACGTCGTCGGCGGCGGCCGCGCGACTGACGCCCTACACCGAACCACCGCAGATCACCAACGAATCAGGCCTCGCCGCCCAACAAGCTTCGGTCGGACAGGCCAGTGGGTTGGCGGCTGGTACCGCGGCGGCGACTGCTGCGGCAGCTGCGCCCACTGCGGCACCGGTGTTTCCGTTCGACATCGTCCTGCAGGTCTTCGAGGCACTGGGCAGCGGGGGCAGCGCGTACATCCAAGCCATGGGTCAGCTCCTCAATGCTCTGACAGGTACGCCATTGGCCGCCTCAACCTGGGAAAACACCTTCGGGATCCTGGCCGACATCGGTCGCTTCAGTGTGGTTGCCAACGACAGCATGAGCGTGCCGAACCTTGCCATGACCGAGTTCAAGCTCTTCTGGAAGCCCCCTCTGGAAAACATTCCCAAATCCGCGCTGGGAGCCGGGCTGGGGATGGCGCCGTCGGCCGGCCTGACCAGCGCGACATCCGCGAGCGTGGGCGAGGCCAACGTGGTGGGAAAGTTGTCGGTTCCGCCGAGTTGGGCCTCGGCGACTCCGGCGATCAGGATGGCCTCGACGGCGCTGTCGGCCACCAGCCTGTCCGCGGCACCCGCGGCGGGCGTGCCGGCGGACCTCGTCAACCAGATGGCCCTGGGGAGCATGACCGGTGGCGCACTCGGCGCGGGGGGCGCTCAAGTCCTCAGCGGCAGTGGTGCCCGGGCCCGGGCCAACGGCGGGAAAGGTCATGTCGAGCCGGTCAAGCTGGACAGCGTCATCGCGAAATTGCAGAAAGAACCGGACTCGGTGAAACACTGGAATGTCGATAAGGCCGGTTTGGACGCGCTCCTCGATAAGCTGTCGAAAGAGCCGGGAATCCACGCAGTGCACGTGTCCAACAAGGACAAGCCCAAGGTGACACTGCCCGATGCGCAATTGGGTGGCACATGAGGCCGGCGCTCGCAATAGCCGCGGTCGTCGCCACGATCGGTTTGGCTGTCCCCGCGCACGCAGACCCCAATGGCGACGATGCGGCGTTTCTCTCCGCTCTGGCCAACGCCGGCATCACCGTCCCCGACCCGAACCGGGCCATCACGTCCGCCCAAGCGGTATGCGGTCTGATGCGCAACGGCGAAACCGGTCTGCAGGTCCTGACGGACGTGCGGAACCAGAATCCCGGACTGACCCTGGATGGCGCGGCCCTGTTCACGGCTATCGCGTCGAATACCTATTGCCCCGAGCACCTGGGCCAACCCGAGGGCGGGTACTTCTAGCGGCAACCGGGTTCGCCTGGCCGCCACCGAGTGTTAACCCGATTCTGGTTGCCTTGCGGTTCGAGGAGAGGAGTGGCGCCGTGCACACGCTGACGATCGCCGATTTCGCGCTCCGCCTGGCCGTCGGCGTGGGATGCGGCGCCCTGATCGGGCTGGAGCGGCAATGGCGGGCGCGCATGGCGGGCCTGCGCACCAACGCGCTCGTGGCGGCCGGGGCGACGCTGTTCGTGCTCTACGCCGCGGCCACCGAGGACAGCAGCCCTACCCGGGTCGCGTCCTATGTGGTGTCCGGCATCGGATTCCTGGGCGGCGGTGTCATCCTGCGCGAGGGTGCCAACGTCCGGGGCCTCAACACGGCCGCCACGCTGTGGTGCTCGGCCGCGGTCGGCGTGCTGGCCGCCTCCGGACATCTGGTATTCGCCCTGATCGCCACCGGCACGGTGGTCGCCATCCACCTGCTGGGACGACCGCTGGGCCGGCTCATCGACCACGACAACTCCGGAGACGACGACGAGGGACTCGAGCCCTACCAGGTCCAAGTGGTGTGCCGGCCCAAATCGGCGAAGTACGCGCGCGCCCAGATCGTGCAGCACACCCGCAGCAACGACATCATCCTGCGCGGCATTCACACCGGACAAGCCGAAGACAACGTCGCCTTGACGGCACACGTACTTCTGGGCGGTCACTCCGCAGCCAAGCTGGAACGGCTGGTGGCTGAGTTGTCGCTGCAACCGGGCATCTATGCGGTGCACTGGTACGCCGGCGAGCAGACCACCCCGATGCTGCCCTCCGGCCAGCCCGACTGATCAGGGTCGCGCCTGCAGCTCCGGTGCGGCGGCGGCGAGCAGGTCGGCGCGACGGGCGGTCAGGGGCGGATAGATCCGTTTGGTGTTGATCGTCTGCTTGGTGGCCTTTGCCTGGGCACCCTGCGCGACCACGACGCGGTCCCATCCCTCGGTATATACCGCGCCCGCCGGGCCGAGGTCGAGAACCGTGACGTACCACGGGATCCGGAGCGCCAGCAGCGGCTCGCCGAACAGATCGCTGATCACGTTGTACCCCGCGTATCGCCCCATCGGCCGGCCATGCTGACACGACATGACCGAAAGGTGCTCCTCGTCCATCCGGGCAGCGGCCACGTCGCCTGCCGCGAAGACACCCGGAACCCCGATCACCCTCAAATAGTCATCGACCGCAACGCGCCCCAACCGGTCGCGGGTCACCGGCAACTGCTCGGTGAGCGCGCTGGCCCGCATCCCGGCACACCACACGACGGTGGCGGTGTCCAGCTGCTCTCCCGAGGTCAGTGACACGCTCGCCTGGCCGACGGCCGTGACGCCGACGCCGGTGCGGCACTCAACACCGTTGTAGGACAACGCTTTCTCTATCACCGGCCGGGCCGAAGCGCCCATGCCGGAACCGACCAGCGGATTGTGGTCGACCAGCACCACCCGCGGCGTCATGCCCAGTTCGCGCAGCCGGTGCGGCAACTCGCACGCGGTTTCGATCCCGGTCAGGCCGGCCCCTACCACCACAACGGTGGCCGCCGCCGGTTCGTCGGGCAGCGCTTCCAGATGGCGTCGCAGGCGCATGGCCCCGTCGTAGGTGTCGACGTCGAAACCGAACTCACGCAGTCCCGGAACGTCGGGTTTGTTCACGCCACTGCCCGCCGCCAGGACCAGGCGGTCATACCGGTACTCGGCGCCGGCCGATGTGGTCACCACGTGGGCGTCGACGTCGATACCCGTCACCTGCGCGGTGACATGGGCGACGCCGACGGGGTCGAGCAACTCCGCGAGCGGGATGCGGCAGCTGCTCAGGTCGGCCTCGTAATTGCGCACCCGGATGTCGTGGAACGGCTGAGTGCTGAGCACCGTCACCTCCACACCCCCCGACGGGACGGCGAGCTCGTCGAGGCGTCGCGCGGCACCCAGCGCGGTCCACAGCCCGGCGAAACCCGAGCCGATGATCAGGACCTGGCGGGCACCGACAGCACGTCGCGAATCTGGCCCAGCGTCGCCTTGGCCTGTTGCCCGGGAAGCAGCATCCATGTGTGCATGCCTCCCTCGAGTTCGTACCAGCCGATGTCCAGCCCTTCGGACGCCGCGCGGCTACGGAAGGCGCGGGCGTCGGGATTGAGTACATCATGGGTTCCGGTGAAAACCGTGAGCCTTGGCAGCCCGTCCAGTGGACCCACACTCGGGCTGAGCAGGGGAGTGTCGAGCGGGTCGCCGCCGGCGTAGCGGATGCCCGCGGCGCGCAGGTCGTCGAGATTGAGGAACGGATCGATCTTGGCGACGTTGGGCACCTCGGGGTCCGGCAACCCGAGGTGCATCCACGGCGAGAGCAGTACCGCATCCGTGGGCTGCGGCAGGCCCGCGTCGCGCACGGCGTGACACAGCGCGAACGCCATCCCGCCACCGGCCGAATCGCCCATGAAGGCAACGGAATCCGGATCACGCGTCTCCAGAATGCTGCGGTAGAGCTGTAGCAGGAACGGAAACACCTGTCGGTAGTTGCTTTCGGGCGCGATCGGGTAGATCGGCACCGTGATGGTGCGGTTGAGCATGGTCGCCAGCCGGGCAATGGCCGGCCAGTGAAAATGGGGGAGCAGATCCAGCACGTAGGCGCCACCGTGCAGGTAGATCAGGTGACCGCGGTGCTGCCGGGAGTCGACGTGGCGGGGGCTGACCTGGTAGACGGGGCGACCGTTGAGATCGCCGCGCACGACTTCGATCTTCTTCTGGACCAGCTTCGACGGCATCCCGCAATAGGGCGGCCGGGGGTTGGCGGCCCAGCTCGCCAGCTTCGCCGGCGGGAACATCCGGTTGCGCATGCCGGACGCCCGGAGCAGACGCTGCGTCACGTGGGGTTTGCGCACCGGGCGCCTCAGAGTCCTCACTGCTGCCCACCGTGACAGAACCCGGCACGGTGAGTGCGCGATGACAGTAATCTGTCTGCCGTGAGTGCTATAGCGGGCTTCTTTGCGGGGCTGCCTCCGGAGATGCGGGACCCGGTGCTGTTTGCCATACCGTTCTTCCTCTTGCTGTTGACCTTGGAGTGGACCGCGGCCCGCAAGCTGGAAAAGCTTGATGCCGCTGCGGCGAAGAACCCGTCGAAGGACAGGCCGTCATCGGGTGCGTACCTCACCCGCGATTCCATGGCGAGCATCTCGATGGGCCTGGTGTCGATAGCCACGACTGCGGCCTGGAAGACCCTGGCGCTGTTCGGGTATGCCGCGATCTATGCCTACCTCGCTCCGTGGCACCTCCCCGCGACCAAGTGGTACACCTGGGTCGTCGCGATCGTCGGCGTAGACCTGCTGTACTACGCCTACCACCGCACCGCCCACCGCATCCGGCTCATCTGGGCTACCCACCAGGCGCACCATTCAAGCCAATACTTCAACTTCGCCACTGCGCTGCGGCAAAAGTGGAACAACAGCGGCGAGATCCTGATGTGGCTGCCGCTGCCGCTGCTCGGACTTCCCCCGTGGCTGATCTTCTTCAGCTGGTCGCTGAACCTGATCTATCAGTTCTGGGTGCACACCGAGCGCATCGACAAGCTGCCGCGCTGGTTCGAGTTCATCTTCAACACTCCGTCGCACCACCGGGTGCACCACGGCATGGATCCGGTCTATCTGGACAAGAACTACGGCGGAATTTTCATCATCTTCGACCGGATGTTCGGCAGCTTCCAGAAGGAACTATTCCGGCCGCACTACGGCCTGACCAAGCAGGTGGACACCTTCAACATCTGGAAATTGCAGACCCACGAGTACGTGGCGATCGCTCGCGACGTCCGATCGGCCACCCGGCTGCGCGACCGGTTCGGCTACGTGTTCGGACCTCCCGGTTGGACGCCGCGCACGGCCGGGCGGGCCGAGAAAAGCAGCCCGCTTGCGGCGTCTCGGTAACGCATCGGTCACGAGGCGCGAAAACCACTATGGGGTTATCAATCCGTAACCTCGATAGGGGAGGTCGGCGCTGTGTCGGCCCGGGATGGATCGGAGTCCGATGGTGCGCCGGACGGTGTTGCGTTCAGTAACGGCATCCCTGATGCTCGTGGCGTCGGTGTCGGCGCTTGCGCCGGCAATTGCCGTCGCGGACCCCGCGGTCGTTTATCCGGGGATGGAGATTCATCAGGACAACCGGGTGTGCACGCTGGGATTCGTCGACGTCCGGATGCACATGGCTTACACGGCCGGACACTGCCGCGGGGGCGGCACCGTGACCGACCAGGCCAACAACGTCATCGGCCGCATGACGACCTTCCGTGACAACACTCCGACCGGTTCGACGGTGGCCACCGACCAGATGATCGCCGACTACGAGGCGATTGCCCTGGCCGACAACGTGACCGTGAGCAACGCGCTGCCGGGTGGCCGGCAACTGCGCTCCGGACCGGGCACGGTGGCGCCGGGCCAGGCCGTCTGCCATTTCGGCATCATCACCGGCGAGACCTGCGGAACGGTCGACAGCGTCAACAACGGCTGGTTCACCATGAGCAACGGTGTCCAGACCCAGCAGGGCGACTCGGGCGGCCCGATCTACCTGGCGGGTGACGGGTCCGGCCAGATCGTCGGGATCTTCAACAGCGTGTGGGGCACGCTGCCGGCGGCGGTCTCCTGGCAGGCGGTCACCCAGCAGGTTCACGAGGACACCGGCTTCAATCCGTAGTCTTTCGTGCGACGGTTCGCCACGGACTAGAGCCGGATTCCAATTATCGCAGTGTGTCGGCATCGGGTTCATGCGTTTCTCACATTTTATTAGCTGTGGTTGACGCCTGAAACTCAAATGCATTGCCGATTAGTGTTTTTCGCATTCGAAATGCTCGCGATTTCGTTTGCCCTGAACTGGCGGCGCGGATCGCTTATATACCAATTAGGCAGCCAAATCAACGGCCGAAATAGTCGAGGAGAATTGCTGGAAATCAGGCATTTTTCGGAAAACCGAAGTTACGATCCGAGCCTGGGTCCTTCGGGGTCGCCGATCACAGGAACGGTGGCAGCCGACGGCCCACGATCGGGACTTTGCCGGGATCGGGCCCCCGGGATCATCACATCCCCTCACCACATAGACAGACAGGGCCCGTTTCATGTCGCAGGTGATCGCGTTCCCCGCAGCGATGACGGCAGCAGCCGCAGACGTCGCCGGAATCGGATCGGTAGTCAGCACCGCCAACCAGATGGTGGCCGGCGCCACGACCAGTGTGCTGGCCGCGGCCGAAGACGAGGTGTCGGCGGCTATCGCGGCCCTGTTTTCCCTCCACGGCCAGACCTATCAGACCTTCAGCGGCCAGGCGGCCGCGGTTCATGACCAGTTCGTGCGCACCCTGATGGGGAGCGCCAATGCCTACGCATCCGCCGAAGTGACCAGCGCCGAACAGTTGGTGCTCGAGGTGGTCAACGCCCCCACCCGAATGTTGTTGGGCCGACCGCTGATCGGCAATGGCGCCGACGGCGCAGCAGGAACCGGAGCCAACGGCGGGGCAGGTGGGCTGCTGTGGGGCAACGGGGGCAACGGCGGGTCCGGAGCGGCCGGGCAGTCCGGCGGCCGGGGCGGCGATGCCGGCCTTTTCGGCAACGGCGGCCGGGGCGGTGCCGGCGGTATCGGCCTGACCGGGGCCACCGGCGGCGCGGGCGTTCAAGGTGGCACCGGCGGGGCCGGCGGCACTGGTGGAGCCGGCGGTAACGGCGGATTGCTGTGGGGCGCCGGCGGCGGCGGCGGCATCGGCGGCGCGGGCGGCGTCGGGGGGACGGGCGGAGCGGGCCTAGCCGGAACCGCCGGTGTTGACGGAGTGAATGCCGGGGCCGGCGGCGCAGGTCAGACCGGTGGTCAGGGCGGTATGGGCGGCGTCGGCGGGGCGGGCGGAGCCGGTGGCGCGTCCGGATTCTTCGGCGGCAACTCGGGTACGAGCGGCAGTAGCGGCAACGGCGGTGTGGGTGGCACCGGCGGGATGGGCGGCCACGGTGGCGCGGGCGCAGCAGACAGTGGCTCCGGTGCCGGGATCGGTGGTGCCGGTGGCACAGGCGGGGCCGCCGGTCTTGGCGGCAGTGGGGCGGTCACGGGCGGCGCGGGCACCGGCGGGACCGGGGGCACCGGGGGTACGGGTGGTACGGGGCTGGAAGGCGAAACCGGCACGGGCTTTAACGGCGGCGGTGTCATGGGCGCTCAAGGTGGAACCGGAGGCGTCGGTGGCACTGGCGGGGCTGGCAACGGCGGTGTCAACGGTAACGGCGGTACGGGCGGAACCGGGGGCACCGGCGGCAGGGGAGGCGACGGGATCGGTGCAGGCGATGGCGGCACCGGTGGGACGGGCGGTGACGCCGGACGCGGCGGGGCCGCCGGCACCGGCGGCACGGGAGGACGAATCGGCGACTCCGGCGTGGGCGGCACCGGCGGCGACGGCGGGACCGGGGCCGCCGGCGGCTACGGCGGCGACGGGGGCGTATCGCGAGGCTATGGGGTGGGAACCGCCACCGGCGGGACCGGCGGGGCTGGAGGTGCCGCGACGGTAGGCGTGGGTGGCGACGGCGGCCGCGGCGGAGGCGCGTTCCATGAAGGGAGCGGCGACGCCTTCGGTGGCAAGGGCGGGACTGCCGGCGTCGGACCTGCTGGTAGTGGCGCCGGAGGCAGTGGCGGCGATGTGCTTCACTCGGGCACCGGGAACGCATTCGGCGGAGCCGGCGCCGCCGGCACGGACGGCGGTGTCACCTCCGCAGGCGGTAACGGCGGCGGTGGCGGCAGCGCGATCATCGACAACGAGACGTCTGCGGCCACGGCGACCGGCGGCGCCGGCGGTGCCGGCGGCACGGGAACCGCCGGCGGCTATGGCGGGGGAGGCGGGTTCGTAGAAAACCGCGGCATTGGCGACGCCGTCGGCGGCGCGGGCGGGGCCGGGGGCGTCGGCATCAGCGCCAGCGGAGGCGACGGCGGAGCAGGCGGGTTGGCGTATACGAACAACATCGCGTCGCCGGGGCTCGCCACCGGCGGTGTGGGTGGAGCCGGCGGCGCCGGTGTCACCGGAGGGTTCGGCGGTGAGGGTGGTGCCGCGGGAACCGAGGGCACGACAACCGCGATTGCCGCTGTGGGCGGCGCCGGCGGGTCGGGAACATCCGGCAATGGGGGTGACGGTGGACGAGGCGGACTGGGGTATGCCGGCGCATCGTCGACGGTCGATGCCTTTGGTGCCGCCGGTGGCGCCGGCGGGGACAGTGCGACCGGCAGCGGCGGAGCGGGCGGAAGGGGCGGCGATGCCAGGAATTTGGGCAGCGGCGACGCCATCGGCGCCGACGGAGCGCGTGGCGGCACCGGCGGGGGCGGCGGCGCAGGCGGCCGCGGCGGTGATGCGGCCAGCGAGGGTTCCGGAAACGCAGTTGGCGGCAACGGCGTGGCCGGGACCGCCGGCGGTGCCACCGCGACCGGCGGTGCAGGCGGCGAGGGTGGCTCGGCCTTGATTGGCAGTGAGACGTCGACAGCGACTGCTACGGCCGGCCGCGGTGGCGATGGAGCCGACGGCGGTGCCGGTGGCGGCGCGGGCGGGCGCGGCGGCGACGCCGTCGTGTTGCAGGCCACTTCCACTGCCACCGCCGCGGGCGGGGACGGCGGTAACGGCGGCAATGCGATGCAGCCTGCCGGCAGCGGCGGTCCTGGTGGCGACGGCGGCGATGGCTTGGGTTACGCGCAGGTCAGCGCCGGTGCCGGCGGCACCGGTGGCCTGGGGGGCGCGGCCGGCGCCGACGGCTTGGACGGATCCCCAGGGACTACCGGCACCCCTTAACGAGCGAGAGCGAACACCGGAATGCGGGTCGCGGCGGCGCGCAACTCGTCGTCGCCGGAATCCGGCGTCACGCCGCCCACATAATCCTTCACCTGCCAGTACCACCGCTGCAGATACCGGCGCAGGATCTCGGGTTTACCGTCGTCGGCGACCTCGGTGACGGTGGCCCGTCGCCGTCGCCAGCGCGGGCCGGTTTCGACGACCCCGGCGGCCCTGACATTGCGCGCCCACTGCGTGTTGCCGCGGGGCGACACGAGATACTCGTCCCCGTTGAGGATCAGCAGGTTGACCACCACGCTGCGCGGCTTCCCGGTCTTGCGGCCTCGCACTCGCAGCGCCCGGGTCCCGGCGATGCTGATGCCCAGTTCGGCGAGCCAGCGGATCACCGCATTCGCGGACCGGGCGGCCGCATTCGGTTGTTGATACTGCGTGGACATGCTGACCTCCCTCAACCCAATACGAGAGCACTGCTCTCGTATTGGGTTGACCGTGTCACAACCGTGACCGAAAAGCAAGAGCGGTGATCTCGGTCCTGCCAGACTTGACCCCGTGGGCACACGCCAGGAATCGCGGGAGCAGATCGAGGCGAAGATCATCGAACTCGGGCGCCGCCATCTGGTGGAGCACGGCGCGGCCGGGTTGTCGCTGCGAGCGATTGCCCGCGAGTTGGGCATGGTTTCCTCGGCCGTTTACCGCTACGTCGCCAACCGGGACGAACTGCTGACCCTGCTCCTTGTCGACGCCTACTCCGACCTGGCCGACGCGGTGCGCCAGGCCCGCGACGGCACCGAGAGCGACTTCTGGAGCGACGACGTGCTGGCCATCACGCACGCGGTGCGCGCCTGGGCTGTCGCGCACCCGGCGCGCTGGGCGCTGCTGTACGGCAGCCCGGTACCCGGATACCACGCGCCGCCGGACCGCACGGTGGGAGTCGGCACCCGCGTGGTCGCAGACCTGTTCGACGCCATCGCGACCGGAATCACGACGGGCGACATCAAGCTGACCAGTGATGCTGCGCCGCAACCGATGTCGTCTGATTTCGAACGCATCCGGCGCGAGTTCGGCTTTCCGGGCGACGATCGCGTGATGGCCCGTTGCTTCCTGTTGTGGGCCGGCGTGCTGGGGGCGATCAGCATGGAGGTGTTCCAGCAGTACGGGTCCGACACCGTGACCGACCCCAGGAGCGTGTTCGACACCCAGGTCCGGTTGCTGATCGGCCTGTTCGACCAGCCGAACTAGAACATGTTCAGCAGGCCGCCGTGGGGCCGGTGCTGGCCTCGGCGGCAAAGTTTTTCCCCGTTCTTTCTGCCGACCGCGCGCTGCGATAGTCTGCGTGACGATGAACTTTCTTGCTGCGTCACCGATCCAGATCGCCTGGGTGACGCCGGACCTCGAGGCCACGGAAACGGCTCTCACCGGGCTTTTAGGCGCTCGCAAGTGGGTGCGGATACCCGACGTCCACTTTGCGCCGGACACCTGCAGCTTCCGCGGTGAGCCTGCTGACTTCGTCGCGGGCATTTCGCTGAGCTACCTCGGAGACATGCAGCTGGAACTGATCGCGCCGGTCCGCGGAGAGAATATCTATAGTGAATTCCTGCGGGACCATGGCCCCGGTCTGCACCACATATGCATGGAGGCCGAATCGCTGGGGGCGTTCGACGCCGCACTTGCCGACGCGACCCGTCACGATGCTGAGGTGGTGCAACAGGGCGTCATGCCCGGCGGCATTCACTTCGCCTACGTCAGCGCGCCGCAGGCGGGTGTCCCGTTTGTGGAGATCGCGTACCTCTCGCCCGAGATCAAAGCGTTCTACGACTACATAAAACAGGAGCAGCGGTGAGCACCGACATCCCCACCACGGTCAACGTGGACACGGTCGAGTCCTGGTCGGACGAGGTCGACGTGCTGGTGATCGGCTTCGGCATCGCCGGTGGCTGCGCGGCCGTCAGCGCCGCGGCCGCGGGTGCACGGGTGCTCGTACTGGAACGGGCAGCCGCCGCCGGTGGGACCACCGCAATGGCCGGCGGCCACTTCTATCTGGGCGGCGGCACCGCGGTCCAGGAGGCGACGGGTCATGCCGACTCTCCCGAGGAGATGTACAAGTACCTGGTCGCGGTGTCCCGCGAGCCCGAGCTCGACAAGATCCGCGCCTATTGCGAGGACAGTGTCGAGCATTTCAATTGGCTTGAGGCACTTGGCTTTCAGTTCGAGCGCAGTTACTACCCCGGCAAAGTGGTGGTGCCGCCGGGCACCGAGGGGCTGAGTTACACGGGCAACGAGAAGGTGTGGCCGTTCTGCGAGCAGGCCAAGCCCGCGCCGCGCGGACACTCCGTGCCGGTGCCCGGTGAACTGGGCGGCGCAGCGATGGTGATCGACCTGCTGGTCAAACGCGCTGACGAACTCGGCGTGCAGGTCCAGTACGAGACCGGGGTCACCAACCTGATCGTCGACAACGACGGCGCGGTTGTCGGCGTGAGCTGGAAGCACTTCTCCGACACCGGCGCGGTGCGGGCGAAAGCGGTTGTCATCGCGGCCGGCGGCTTCGCGATGAACCCCGACATGGTCGCCGAGCACACGCCGGCGCTGGGTCAGCCGCGGCGCACCAAGCACCATGGCCTGGTGGCGCCGTACATCCTGGGCAATCCACACGACGACGGGCTGGCCATCCGGCTGGGCGAGTCGGCCGGGGGTGCCACCAAATACATGGACGAGCTGTTCATCACCGCGGCGGCTTATCCGCCGGAGATCCTGCTGACGGGCATCATCGTCAACAAGGACGGCAAACGTTTCGTTGCGGAGGACTCCTACCACTCGCGCACTTCGGCCTTCGTGCTCGAACAGCCGGAGCAGACCGCCTACCTGATCGTCGACGAAGCACACATGCAGATGCCGGCGATGCCGCTGATCAAATTCCTCGACGGGTACGAGACCATCGCCGAGATGGAGACGGCCCTGGGCATACCGGCGGGCAATCTCGCCGCATCCCTGGACCGCTACAACGAATTCGCCGCCAAGGGCGAGGACCCGGACTTCCATAAACAGCCCGAATACGTTGCGCCACAGGATAAAAGCCCATGGGCGGTATTCGACCTGTCGCTCGGGCGGGCGATGTAC
>NZ_JAUFRY010000004.1:0-617760 GCF_030755175.1 Mycobacterium sp. TY814 | reverse complement strand
GAGGTAAGCGGCGTACAGGTCGAAGAACCGGCGGGGCGCGGCCACCGCGAATTGCGCTCGCTGCTTTGACAGCGCCCCGTTGGCGTTGTCCTCCCGGCGGCACACCTGCACTCGCTTGCGCATCGGGTCCAGGTCGGCGTGCCGTAGGCCTAACGCCTGCCCGACCCGCAGGCCCAGGTCATAGAGCGCGGAGAGCAGCAGCCGGTCGCGGTGGGTCGACGCCGCCGCCAGCAACGTCGCGAAGTCGGCCTCGAAGTCGATCAGCTGCACGGTCTCTGCCGGCTGCTTGCCCGGCCGGGTCAACCGGGAGACCGCGCTGGGGTGGCGTTGCTCGATGTGGGCCAGGAAGCTGTGTGCCCGGCGCGGGAGCCGCGACGGGTTGCGGGTCAACACCAGATCCTGCGGTCCGCGGCCTTCGACGCGGTGGAACTCGTAGAACTCGCGCACGGCCGCGCTCACCGCTTTGACCGTTCCCGGCGCCCGGCTACCGGACCGGGTCGGCAGCGGGGGCAAACCGGCCGACAGCGCCCCCACGAAATCACACAGTGCGTCGAATACTACGGCGTCCCAGTCGATTCCGCGTGCGCCCAGCCACCGGTAGAACAAGCTCAGGTGGCGCGCATACGAGCGGACGGTGTTCTGCGACCGGCCGATCGCACGCAGCCAGTGCAGGAACTGCTCGACCTCCCCGACCGGTAGGCCTGAAGCGTCTACGACCGTCCACGACGCCCGTCCGTGGATGGTCACCGGTGCCGCCTTCACTCGGCATCCCGGGTTTCCTCGGGGCGCCGGGGCCGCACCTGGATGTCGGGCCGCAGGTCTTCCTGCGGTTGGCGGGCCGGCATCGGCGCGGCTGCGGCGGTGTCGGCAGGAAGTGCCCCGGGCAGCCACTTCATGTCGCGCTTGCGCCACGTCGCGTATTGGGCCTGCACCTTGGCCATCGGAACCTCGAAGCGGTCCCAGTCGACGCCCGGCGCGCTGACCCAGATCCGGCGGATATGGGTGTCGGTGACGATGTCGTAGTCCCAGGTCAGCTCGCAATGGGTGGGATCGCCGATCAGGCCCAGGGTCGCCGAATCCTGGGTGAAGAACGCGGTCCGCCGCGGGGTGGTCGGTTCCATCTCGTTGTGGTGGATCATCATGTGCGTCTTGCCGCGGCTGTTGATCTCGGGCCAGCGGTAGGGCTTGACGACCGTGTGTCCGGGTGGATGCATGCCGCGGGTGCTCAGCCACACATCGGTGCCCGCCGCGACGGCGGCCGCAACATATGTGCCGCGCCCGAGCCCTTGCATCACGGTTCGCAGATGTGCGGAGTGCCGGGCCGACAAGGCGTTCCAGTCATCGACGGCGGCCAGCAGCATCGCCCCCACCCCGACCGCCACCTGGTTGAGCAGCCGTCGGGCCTCCTTGCGGGAGACCGGACGGTCGGGTGTGTTGGGTTGATCCATCGGAGCTGTCACGACCCCGCCTTTCAGCCGAAAACCTTGCATAGAATCGTGCGGACCGGGGTAAAGTTTGAGGCCGGAAGACACGCCGATCGCATACGGAGCAGCCGGTCTGCAGGCGTCACGGGCTGGAGTTGCGCTATCGTCACACCAGCCACACACGCCCCACGTCCGTTAGTGGGCGTGAACTGGGAAAACGCAGATCAAACGGTGTTTCTGCGCGAATTCGCGGCGGCGGCGGGCTAGTGTCGAAAGACAGCACCGAGACGGTTGGGGAGGCGATCTGTGACGGCACCGGACCCGTACGACGACGCGGCGAACAGCGTGATGGTGCAGTTGACCCGGTTGTCGCGTGGGTGGTCGAAAAAGCGCCTGGCCGACGAGGCCGGGGTGTCGGCCTCGCACGTCAGCAGGGTCGAGGCGGGGCTGCTGCCCCTGGCAGGGAAGGCCTTGCTCGACTACGCGCAGGCCATGGAATGCCGCCCGGAAGCGCTGTGCGTGCCCTTCACCCGGTCCCCGGCCCAGGGCAGCCACTTCCGGGCCAACCTGAGTGCGGCCGAGTGGAAGCGTGACCGCGTGTGGGCGCGCGCGAATCTTGTCGCGATGCGGATCGGCCGCCTGGTGTCCCGCGCCGACATCAACCCCAAGCTTGCGCTTCCCGATCTCGACCCGGCCGACTACGCCTCCGAGCTCGGAGAGATCACCGTCGCCCAGGTTCTGCGCCGCCTGTGGCGCGTCGCCGGCCCGATCCGCTCGATGACCGAATTGCTCGAAGCCGCAGGGGTGTTCGTTGTGGTCGATGGTTTCCTCGACGACGAGATCGACGCGGTGACCCTGCGAGCAAGCGAGTATCACCCGCACCTGGTGTACGTCAACGCGGCCCGGCCGCCCGACCGCATGCGGATGACGCTGGCCCACGAACTCGGCCACCTGGTCATGGATGCGATGACGCTGGTCAGCCCCGCCGAGGCCGAGCGGCGGGCCAACAGTTTCGCCGCCGAGTTCCTCGCCCCCATCGCCGACATCGGCTTTGACTTGGACCGCGTGTCAGTGCGGGCCGTGCATGAACTCGATGAGCTGCGCCTCACCTGGGGTGTGAGCGCGTCGTCGCTGGTCGTGCGGGCCCGCGAGCGAGGTGTGCTCTCCGACTACCAGTACCGCTCGATGTTCCGGCTGCTCAACGAGACCGGCCGCATGTATGGCCCCCGCCCCGGCGTGGCCGAGGAGATGCCCCGTCTCGTCGGCGACGTACTCGGCCAACTCGCGGCCGGCGGCTACACCGCCAGTGAACTCGACGACATTACGCTGCTCACCGGCGCGCAACGCGGCGCGCTCTTCGGCGTAAGCGACAGGCCCGGCGCCCGGCACCTCACGATGGTCTAAACACCGGGCGCGATCGTGGGCTGGAATCGCACCCCGGTCCGCGACGAGCAGTGGAAAGCGCCGGTCCACTGGACCAAGCAGGGGCAAGCCCTTGAGCAGGACCACGCCGCAGGCGGCCGCCGATGCCGTGTGGTGAACGACAGTGGTGGTGCGCTCGGACGGGTCGTCCTGCGGCGCAGATACCTGCGTATCTACGCCGAACTGCGGTGGCAGACCAACAACAAAGAATGCAGCACGTACCTCTGCCAGGTATCAGGCAAGAGCCGAAGCGCAAACCTGGCGGCCGCCTGGCGGCGAGCGCACAGTCTCGGCCTGACCGCTGCCGGCCGTGACGCAAAGGCGTGATAAGTCATCGGCAAACACCACACCTTGCTGACCTCCTCGCCTGGCTGGTTACGCGATGGATGATGCCGGTGGTCAACGCGATATCGCGGAGGCGGCTACTTCGGCCACCGGATCATGGTCCCGGCCTGGCTGTGCCAGTGGTTTGGTGCGCCCGGCCCGGACACCGTTGGCGATGACGACGATTTCGGCGAGTTCGTGCACCGCGACGACCGCGGCCAGGCCGAGCACACCGGTGAGGGCGAGCGGGATGAGCACTGCGATCAATCCCAGTGAGAGGCCGACGTTTTGGAGCATGATGCGCCGGGCTCGCCGCGCGTGGGCCAGGGCCTGGGTGAGGTGGCGCAGGTCTTCACCCATGAGGGCGACGTCGGCGGTTTCGATGGCCACGTCGGTGCCCATCGCACCCATCGCGATCCCCAAATCGGCGGTGGCCAGAGCGGGGGCGTCATTGACGCCATCACCGACCATGGCCGTCGAGGAGCGTTGGCGCAGTTGACCGATCAGCGCCGCCTTGTCTTCGGGCCGCAGATCGGCATGCACCGTATCGATCCCCACCTGGCGGGCCAGGGCTTGGGCGGTCGCTTGGTTGTCGCCGGTGAGCATGGCGACCTGATAGCCGCCGCGGCGCAGGTGTTCGACGACCTGGGCGGCTTCGGGCCGCAGTTCGTCGCGCACCGCGACCGCCCCAATGACCTGACCGTTGTCTTCGACCAGCACGGCGGTGGCGCCGGCGGCCTGCATGGCCGCGACGTGTTCGGACAAGGGTCCGGGGTCGAGCCAGCCGGGGCGCCCGAGCCGTAGCCGGTGGCCGTCACGGTGGCCGAGCAGTCCGGCCCCGGTCACCGCCTCCACATCCTCAGCTGGTTGGACCGGCCCCTCGGTGGCGGCGAGAATCGCTGCAGCCAGCGGGTGTTCGCTGCGGGCCTCCAACGCCGCCGCCACATCTAACACGTGGTCGCGGCTGTTGCCGTTGGTGGTGGCGACGTCGATGACGGTGGGCTGGTTGGCGGTCAGGGTGCCGGTCTTGTCTAGCGCGACGGTGCGCACCGCGCCGAGGGCTTCCAGCGCGGCGCCGCCTTTGACGAGGACGCCGAGCTTGGAGGCGGCGCCGATCGCGGCGACGACGGTGACCGGCACCGAGATGGCCAGCGCGCACGGGGAGGCGGCCACCAGCACGACCAGGGCACGTTCAATCCACACCAGCGGATCACCCAACACGGAACCGATGGCGGCGATCAGCGCGGCCGCGACCATGATCGCCGGAACAAGCGGTTTGGCGATGCGGTCGGCCAGGCGCTGGCTGGCGCCCTTGCGGGACTGCTCAGCCTCCACGATCGCCACGATGCGGGCCAACGAGTTATCAGCAGCGCTGGAGGTGACCTCGACTTCGAGCACCCCGGTGCCGTTGATCGATCCGGCGAACACATCACTGCCGGGTCCGGCCTCCACCGGAACGGATTCGCCGGTGATGGCCGAGACATCCAGTGCGGTGCGCCCCGAGGTGATGGTGCCGTCGGTCGCGACCCGTTCGCCGGGCTTGACCAGCATCCGGTCACCGACCCGCAACTCCGCTGGCGGGATGGTGATTTCGGCGCCGTCGCGCAGGACGGTGGCCTCGTCGGGCACCAGCGCCAACAACGCGCGCAGTCCCCGGCGGGTCCGGGCCAGTGAGTATTCTTCGAGGCCCTCGCTGATGGAGAACAGGAACGCCAGCATGGCGGCTTCGCCGACCTCGCCGAGGATCACCGCGCCGATGGCAGCGATCGTCATCAGCGTGCCGACCCCGATCTTGCCTTGCGCTAACCGGCGCAGCGTCGAGGGTACGAACGTGTAGGCCCCGATCGCCAACGCCAGCGCATACAGGCCGATTTCGACCACATGGGGGCCGCCGGACCAGCCGACCGCATAGCCGGCCAGCAGCACCACCCCCGCGGCTGCGGCCGCGCGTAGTTCGGTGATCTCCCAGAGCCGTTCGGGTTCCTGCTCGCCTTCGTTGCGGTCGTCGCTGCCGCAGCCGCACGCCTCGCTCATCGCGCTACCTTCCGTTCAGTCGGGTGGCCGTAGTTGGGGCACAAGGCGACGGCGTTGCCGGTCGCCTCCAACACCGCCTCGGCCTCGCGAAACATGTCCAGCAGTTCCGGCCGGGCCAGCCGATACACCGAGGCGCGGCCCTGGGGCCGGAAATCCACCAGCCCACAGTCGCGCAGGCACGCCAGATGCGACGACACCGTCGATTGCGCCAATCCCAACTCACCGGTCAGATCCACCACCCGAGCCTCACCACCAGCTAGGCGGCGGGCGATCGCCAACCGGGTGGGATCGGACAGACTGTGAAACAACGCCACCGCCCCCGCCAACTCGTCGCGCGATGCACTCGGCGGCGCAGCACCCATACTTTTCATCGACATATCGCGATGATAGCCTACAACCTAGATTGATCGGAATTAGTCGATGACAGCGCTTGCGATTGATGAAGGCTGAGGTGGCGCGGTGAAGCTCAACACCATCGAACGGGCAGCGATGAACAACCCGATTCGGGCTGCCCATCAACACCATCGGGAAGCCGCATGGTTTCGCCGCCTCGCCGGTGGCGACCTCACCGGCCAGGACGTACTCGAGACCGGCTGCGGACGAGGTGTCGGCTCCGAAGTCATCCTCGACCGGCTCCAGGCCCGCCACGTCACCGCATTCGACCTCGACGACACCATGGTCGAGCTCGCCCGCAAACGCCTCCATCACAGGCCCGTATCCCTGTCAGTCGGCGATGTCTGCGACATCCATCAGCCGACCGCCAGCCACGACACCGTCGTTGACTTCGGCATCATCCACCACGTCCCGCACTGGCAGCTGGCCGTCGCCGAGATCGCCCGAGTGTTGCGCCCCGGTGGGCTGCTGTTGTTCGAGGAAGTTCCACGCCGCATGCTCGACACCTGGGCGTTCCGCACATTCACCGTGCACCCACGCGAAAACCGCTTCGAGTCAGACGAATTCGCCGCTGAACTGGCCCGCCACGGCCTGCACGGCACCGCCCGCATCGAACACCACCTTCGCGGGCTCCTCTTCATCGGGGCCGCCCGAAAGATCTGACCTGCCACCCCCGCGACCACGAAAGCCGACCACGATGTCCGCGATGTACGCCATCATCGCCTTGCTCCTCGTCGCGGCTTTCTGGCTGCTCGACGGCTACGTGCGAGCCCGTATTCAACGCCATCGCACCGGCGACAGCGGCATCCGCATCCCTCGCACACCCAAACAGTGGTGGGCCCGAGGAACCCTGGCCTCCGGCATGCTGCTGCCCGGCATCGCCGCCCCCATCGCCGAACTGCTGGGCCTGCAGCCAGTGCCACTGTTGGACCACGGGCCCAGCCGCGTCGCCGGCATCATGCTCGCCGCACTGGGCGTGTTCGCCGCGTTCGGCGCCCAACGCGCAATGGGATCTTCGTGGCGCACCACTGTCGACCCCACCGAACGCCCGCCACTGGTCACCACCGGCATTTTCGCGATCGTGCGCAACCCCATCTACACGTCGATCAACGTCATGGTTATCGGACTAACCTTTGCGGTTCCCAACGGTATTGCACTCGCCGGCGTCGTGATGATCATCATCGGTAGTCAACTGCAGGTCCGCCTGATCGAAGAGCCCTACCTCACCGCCACCCACGGCCAGGCCTACCGCGACTACTGTGAGGCTGTCGACCGGTTCCTGCCCGGCATCGGGCGGATCAGACGGGCGTAGTGTCACCGCCGGCCGTACCGACCAAAGGTGGAGCCACGGGGAATCGAACCCCGATTTGAGCCTTGCAAAGGCCCCGTTCTACCGTTGAACTATGGCCCCGTCATGGATATGACCGTGGCGGTATCACCGCTGGTCACACCCACTTTCATCTACCTCTCCTAGAGATAAGCTACGAACCCCTGACACCCGCCTTGCAAAGGCGGTGCTCTACCAACTGAGCTAAGGCCCCTCTGGTTTGTCAGGCACGTCGCCAGGGGTGACATCGGGCGCCACGTGCCAGACCTCGACGTCGCGGCGCGATCGAACCACCGCCGCCGCGCCGAGGGCGGCGGCCGCTGCCAGGGGCAGCGTGAACTTCACACGACGTTTTGACGGGCACATGATCGTGGGCCTAGGAGGACTCGAACCTCCGACCTCTTCGTTATCAGCGAAGCGCTCTAACCGCCTGAGCTATAGGCCCGTACTGCCAGTACGGCCGAGCGACGAGATTACCGCACGGGCCGCCTGACTCCCAAAACGTCCCAATTAATCCCGGTCGGCCAGCGTCACTTCGATCCCGCCGATCAGGTCGGTCGTCAGGTTGTAGACAAAGGCGGCGATGGTGGCCATCGCCGTCATCAGCACGATGTTGACCAGACCGATCAGCACGGCCCCGCCGAAAATCGTTCCGCTCGAGACGAGTTCGCCGCTGCTGCCGCTGGTGTTGTTCAGCAGATCGCCGACGTTGCTGTTCAGCTTCGCCCACACGCCCATGCCGCCGAGCACCAGGTAGAGGAACGCCACCGCGATCATCCACACGAAGAACAGGGCCACCGACAGCAGCAGCGATACCTTCAGCGTGCTCCACGGGTCGATGCGCCGGATCTGCATGCTGGCCCGCACCGGCCCGCGGCCACGCCGCGAGCCCACCGCGACCGCCCGCGACTCCCGCGCCTCGCCACTGGCCGGGCGCGCGGTGGACGTCGAGGGCGTCTCAGCGGGCCGTTCCGGTTTGCGTGGCGTGGCCCGCGGGATCGGACCGGAGAGATCCGGCAGTTCGCTGGCATACGCCTCGGCCGGTGAGTTTTCGCTGCGCACGGCTGGGACCTCCGCCTGTGGGCCGGGCGTCGGCGACGACGTCCCGGAGATGAAACGGTTCAGCCGAGCTTCCGAGCTGGTCTGCGTCCGCACGTCGGTGGGCGGGTCGGCCGCCGGGCGGGACCCGGTCTGCGCCCCGGCGCGGGTGGCGCCGCGCTGCCAGGGCGGCGAGTCTGCGCCCTCCGGAAGGCGGCCGGGACCGGTCGCCGCCCGGTGCGCACCGGCACGTTCGCCCAGCCCGTCCCCGTTCGGGTTGTCACCCTGACTGGGGCCGCCCGGCTCGTTCGGTGAACTCACCCCGACTCCTTACATGTCTGCTCAGGTAGCTGAGTCTATGCCGGGATCGCCACGTGCCGACCCCCCGCCCGGTCAGGCGCCCGACTCCTCGCCCTCCACCTCGGCGTCGGCGCTCTCCTCGGCGTTGCGCGCGATGGCCAGCAAGGTGTCACCCTCGCCGAGATTCATCAGCCGACCACCCTTGGTCTGCCGCCCGGCCTTGCGGACCTGCTTGGCCGTGGTCCGGATGACTCCGCCGACGGAGGTGATCGCGTAGAGCTCGCTCTCGTCGTCGACGATCAGCGCCCCGACCAGCCGGCCACGCCGCCGGTCGTACATGATCGTCAGCACGCCCTTGCCGCCACGGCCCTGCACGGGATACTCCTCGATGCCGGTGCGCTTGGCGTAGCCGCCGGCGGTGGCGACCAGCAGGTAGGTCCCCTCCCGCACCACGTTCAAAGACAGCAGCCGGTCGTCGGCGTTGAACCGCATGCCCTGCACGCCGGAGGTGGCGCGGCCCATCGGCCGCAGCGCCTCGTCGGTCGCCGAGAACCGGATGGACTGGCCGTTGGCAGACACCAGCAGCAGGTCGTCGTCGGCCGAGCACAGCACCGCACCCACCAGTTCGTCGCCATCGCGCAGGTTGACGGCCACGATGCCGCCGGAACGGTTGGAGTCGAAGTCGGTCAGCTTCGACTTCTTCACCAGTCCGTTGCGGGTGGCCAGCACCAGATACGGCGCATCCTCGTAACTCTTGATCTGGATGACCTGGGCGATGCGCTCCTCGGGCTGGAAGGCCAGCAGGTTCGCGACGTGCTGACCGCGGGCGGTACGCAAGGCCTCCGGCAGTTCGTACGCCTTGGCCCGGTAGACCCGGCCCTGGGTGGTGAAGAACAGGATCCAGTCGTGGGTGGAGCACACGAAGAAGTGCCGCACGATGTCGTCCTGCTTGAGTCCGGCGCCCTGCACGCCCTTGCCGCCGCGCTTCTGGCTGCGGTACAGGTCGGTCTTGGTGCGCTTGGCATAGCCGGTCTCGGTGATGGTGACGACGACGTCCTCGCGGGCGATCAGGTCCTCGTCGCTGACATCCCCGTCGGCCGCGATGATTCGGGTACGACGGTCGTCGCCGTGCTTCTCCACGATCTCGCCGAGTTCGTCGCGCACGATGCCGCGCTGACGTTCCGGTTTGGCGAGAATGTCTTCCAGGTCCGCGATTTCGGCTTCGATCTTGGCCAGGTCATCAACGATGCGCTGACGCTCCAGAGCCGCCAACCGCCGCAATTGCATGTCCAGGATCGCCTGGGCCTGGATCTCGTCGATGTCGAGCAACTCGATCAGGCCCTGGCGGGCGATATCGACGGTTTGCGACGCGCGGATCAACGCGATCACCTCGTCGAGCGCGTCGAGTGCCTTGACCAGACCACGCAGAATGTGGGCCCGCTCGTTGGCTTTTCGCAGCCGGTAGGTGGTGCGCCGGACGATCACGTCGAGTTGGTGCTCGACGTAGTAACGAATCATCTGGTCCAGCCGCAGGGTGCGTGGCACCCCGTCGACGATGGACAGCATGTTGGCACCGAAGCTGGTCTGCAGCTGGGTGTGCTTGTAGAGGTTGTTCAGCACCACTTTGGCCACGGCGTCGCGCTTGATCTCGACGACGATGCGCAACCCGACCCGGTCGCTGGACTGGTCTTCGATGTTGGAGATTCCGGCCAGCCGGCCGTCGCGGACCTGTTCGGCGATCGAGGTGATGAAGTTGTCGTGGTTGACCTGATACGGCAACTCGGTGATCACCAGCGAGGTGCGGCCGCGCGAATCCTCTTCCACCTCAACGACTCCGCGCATCCGGATGGACCCGCGGCCGGTCTTATAGGCATCGGAGATGCCTTGTGATCCGACGATCAGACCGGAGGTGGGGAAGTCGGGACCCTTGACCCGCTCCATCACTGCGGCGAGCGTCGCCTCTTCGTCGGCGTCGTAGTTTTCCAGACACCAGAAAACCGCCTCGGCCAGCTCGCGCAGGTTGTGCGGCGGGATGTTGGTGGCCATGCCGACGGCGATGCCGCCGGACCCGTTGGCCAGCAGGTTGGGGAACCGGCTGGGCAGAACGGTCGGCTCCTGCACCCGGCCGTCGTAGTTGGGGATGAAATCGACTGTCTCCTCGTCGATTTCGCGCAGCATCTCCATGGCCAACGGGGTGAGCCGCGCTTCGGTGTTGTGGCTCACGAATCCATTGGTCAGGAACGCGTGATCATCGGTGACCACCCGCAGGCTGTACACCGACTGCACGCCCGCCTCCGTGACGGAGGTGACTCTTGCGTAGTAGAAGCGGCCGTCGGTGAGATCGGTCGCGATGGCTCGCACGTCAGGATCGGCGATATGCGAGAGGATCTCGTTGCCACGGGTGCGCCAACGCTGGAGCCGATCGACGTTGTGTCGATTCAACCAGTCCCGGTCAGCCCACGTGCCACCCGCGTGCTGGCGAATGAACACGGCCAGGCCTGGAACATGGTCGTTGTCCCTGCCCGCACATGTAGGTATCGACTCAAGGATTGCCGCCAGCTTGCTCTGCTTGGCGCCACCGAAACCTACTTCGGTCGCGAACATCTCGGCTTGGGCGCGGTTGGTGATGACGACCTTGTACTCACCGGTCGCATGGAGGTACCTGCGCGACACGATGCCGAATTCAAGCAGCATCTGCTGCACGTCCCTTGCCAGCTGCATGCTGCGCGTCGAATAGGAGATTTCAATCGTGTTGCGTGGCAGGGCAGAGCAGGATCCATCGCCTTCGAACAACGCCTGCAGGAATGCCCGTTTGACCGCGGCGGCGGAGTGCCACAGCCACTGTGGCACGCACTTGTCGGCCGAGCGCTGCCCACAGAGCTGACCCAACCGTGATTCTTTCAGCGCCGAAACATTATGGATGTCAAGCTCATTGAGCATGGAGCCCGACGCAATCGTGCGTTGAGATAGGTACCGCTTACCGCCGACGACCGCATCGTAGGCCGCAACCACCATATTGAAGTAGTCACGGTCGACGTTGTTGAATCCCGCTCGGGATTCGGACACGAACCCTTCACTGATGAAGGCTCCCAGTAGGAGAGCTTCCATCGTGTCGTGCCACTCCGCCGGGCCGAACTCCATCGGCGGCGTGCGCTGCAAGACGACGTGGTCATCCGGGCCGATTTCCTGGATCAACTTCCACAGCAGCGTCGGAACGCCACCGACGTTAACCAGACACAGCAGCGGGTGATTGGCGGTGCCGGTTACTTCGTAGCCCTCCGCGGTGCACACCTTGTATGTCTGGTGGGAGCCCGAGTGGAACAAACGATCGACCGCGACCGGATTCCCGTGCCTATCGAGGACCTTGAGCCCGACCGGGTTGTCGGAGTTCGGTTCAGCTCCCGGGACTAGGTCCGCAATCCGAGCTGACTGCCCAAACGGCAGCCGAACCAACGCATCACCGGTGACGCAGTACCTCATCGCGGCTGGTGGGTCATTACCCGGCGAACCGAAGTTCCCCTGTCCGTCCACCAGCGGGTAGCGCAGCGACCACGGCTGCGCCATGCGCACCAGGGTGTCGTAGATCGACGCGTCGCCGTGCGGGTGGTAGTTACCCATCGTCTCGGCGACCGAACGCGCCGACTTGGCGTGGCTGCGATCCGGCCGGAAACCGCTGTCGTACATGGCATACAGCACGCGGCGGTGCACCGGCTTGAGCCCGTCGCGGACTTCCGGCAGGGCGCGGCCCACGATCACGCTCATCGCGTAGTCGATGTAGCTGCGCTGCATCTCCTGCTGAATGTCGACCGGCTCGATCCGGTCTACCCCACCGTCACCTGGAGGCAGCGTTGTGTCAGTCATAGATTCCTCGCCTGCTGGTTGAAACGCGGACCGGGGTCAAACTTCGTCAGACATCTAGGAAGCGAACGTCTTTGGCATTACGCGTGATGAAGCTGCGGCGCGCCTCGACGTCCTCACCCATCAGGATGGAGAACAGTTCGTCGGCCGCGGCGGCGTCATCGAGCGTCACCTGCCGCAGCACCCGGACCGTCGGGTCCATGGTGGTTTCCCACAGTTCCTTGGCATCCATCTCGCCCAGACCTTTGTAGCGCTGGATGCCATCTTCTTTGTTGATCTTCTTACCGGACTTCAAACCCGCTTCCAGCAGACCGTCGCGTTCCCGGTCGGAGTAGGCGAATTCGGGCTCGATGCGCTGCCACTTCAGCTTGTACAGCGGCGGTTGCGCCAGGAACACGTGGCCGTGCTCGAGCAGTGGGCGCATGAACCGGAACAACAACGTGAGCAGCAGCGTCGAAATGTGTTGTCCGTCAACGTCGGCGTCGGCCATCAGGACGATCTTGTGATAGCGCAGTTTGGTGATGTCGAACTCGTCGTGAATGCCGGTGCCCAGTGCGGTGATGATGGCCTGGACTTCGGTGTTCTTCAGCACCCGGTCGATGCGGGCCTTCTCGACGTTGATGATCTTGCCGCGCAAGGGCAGAATCGCCTGGAACATCGAGTCGCGGCCGCTCTTGGCCGAGCCGCCGGCCGAGTCACCTTCCACCACATACAGTTCGGACTTGCGGGGGTCGGTCGAGCGGCAGTCGGCGAGCTTGCCGGGCAGACCACCGAGATCGGTGGCGCTCTTGCGCCGCACCAGTTCGCGCGCCTTGCGTGCGGCAATCCGCGCCTGGGCCGACGATACCGCTTTGTTCACAACGGTTTTGGCTTCGGAGGGGTTGGCTTCGAACCAATGCGTGAGCTGCTCGTTGCACACCTTCTGCACGAACGACTTGACCTCGGTGTTGCCCAGCTTGGTCTTGGTCTGACCCTCGAACTGCGGTTCGGCGACCTTCACGGAGATCACCGCGGCCAGCCCCTCGCGGATGTCGTCACCGGTGAGGTTCGGGTCCTTCTCCTTGAGCAGCTTCTTGTCTTTGGCGTACTTGTTCACCACCGAGGTCAGAGCGCTGCGGAAGCCTTCTTCGTGCGTGCCGCCCTCGTGGGTGTTGATCGTGTTGGCGAAGGTGTGCACCGACTCGGAGTAGCCGCCGTTCCACTGCATCGCAATCTCGACCTCGTGGCCGGTGCCCTTGCCTTCGAAGTCGATCACGCTCTGCTGGATCGGGCTCTTGGTCCGGTTGATGTGCTTGACGAAGTCCACCAGGCCACCGGGGTAGTGGAACGTGCGCTGCTTGACCTTGTGCGGAGCCTTGGATTCGGCCGCCTTCTCTTCGGCGGACTTTGGTGCCTCGGCGGTGTCGCTGACGACCTCGTCGACGACCTCGTCCTGCTCTACCCGCTCGTCGGTGAGATTGATGGTCAGGCCCTTGTTCAGGAATGCCATCTCCTGCAGCCGGCGCGCCACCGTCTCGAAGTCGTATTCGGTGGTTTCGAAGATCTCCGGGTCCGCCCAGAACCGGATCGTAGTTCCGGTCTTCCTGGTCGCCTCGCCCTGCTTGAGAGTGCCGGGCACGGCGCGTTCGTAATACTGCGACCATTCGTGGCCGTCGCGTTTGATGTCGACTTCCAGGCGCGTGGACAGCGCGTTGACGACGGAGACACCCACGCCGTGCAGACCACCACTGACCGTGTAGCCACTGTTCTCGCCGCCGAATTTTCCGCCGGCGTGCAGTTGGGTCATGACCACGTCGACGGTGGGTGCGCCGGTGGCGTGCATGGCCACCGGGATGCCACGGCCGTCGTCGGCGACCTCGACACTGCCGTCGTCGAGCAACCGCACGTCCACCTTGGTGGCGTAGCCGGCCATCGCCTCGTCGACTGAGTTATCGACCACCTCCCAGATGAGGTGGTGTAAACCACGCTCCCCGGTGGAGCCGATATACATGCCCGGACGTTTGCGGACAGCCTCCAGTCCTTCCAGGACGGTGATGGCTGAAGCGCCGTATTCGTTCTGTGCCTTCTTCTTCGGGGCAGCCACGGTCGGAATGCTCTCCTTGGGGTTGCATGCGAGCGGTCTAGTCACCGCAGCGGTCGCATGGGCCTACTCTACCGTGAAGCACCGTCAGCACCGATTTTGTGGGCGCGTTTCCGCCCATCTGATTGCGCCGTGCGCTCAATTTCTTCGCTGTGGCCGCGTCCCGACGTTCCAGATAAGCGTTCGTCAATTTCTGGCGGCTCTGAGACGGCTGTGGTTTGTGTCCCGTTCACCCGGCCCAACCACCCTAGCCGTAGGTGTCGCGCGGGCCACGCCCGGCGATGTGACGGGGGCCTTTCCGCCACGACGGCGCGGTCGGCCCGGTGATTTTCAGCGAGGTCACCACACCGTTGCCGACGGCGGCGGCAATCTTGGCCAACAGTTGCGCCTGCATGAGGCGCAACTGCGTGGCCCAGGCCGTGGATTCGGCCGTGACGCTGAGCACCCCGTCGTTGAGTGCGGCCGGAGTAGCGTGCTCGGCGATCTGCGCGCCGACCACCGAAGTCCAATGACCGAACACGGTGCCCTCGGCGACCTGCGTGGTCCAGCCCTGCTGCTTGGCGAGGTCACGGGCGAGCCTGCCCAACGGCTGCGGGTCCCGCGGGTCAGGTCCCGGTCCCGACCAGCTGCGCCGGCCGCCGGCCCCGCGCCGGCGGGGCAGGGGAGCGGCACGTCCCCTCCCGGCGTCCTGGCCACGTTCGCGGGCCGCCGCGCGAGCCTCCTCCAGGGTCCGCCGCACCAGATCGAGCCCGCGCTGGTTGACCTCGTCCTGCTGGTCCTCGGTCATTCCCGCACCTCCGACACCGGCCCGGTCTCACGCTCGCGCAATTCCACGTGGACCCGCCGCGCCTCCCACCCGTCGGGAATGTCTTCCGGGACCGCGGCGGTCACCAGGACCTGCTCGGCAGATTCGGCGACCGAGGCCAGCGCGCGGCGCCGTTTGACGTCCAGTTCCGCGAATACGTCGTCCAGCAACAACACCGGGTCGCTTCCCTCGGCGCGCAGTAGTTCGTATGCCGCCAGCCGCAGCGCCACCGCGAATGACCACGATTCACCATGGCTGGCAAAGCCTTTGGCGGGCTGGTCACCCAGGCGCAGTTCCACGTCATCACGGTGTGGACCGACCAGGCAGACACCGCGCTCCAATTCCGCGGTGCGGCGAGCAGCTAAGGCACTGAGCAGAACTGCCTCCAACGACTGCGGATCGGCCGCCGCCACCGGCACCACCGCGTCCGTGCTGGCGCGGTACCCAATCGCCGCCGGACGTGATTCGGGTGCCAACAGCTGGTACGCCTTTTCCACCTCCGGCGCCAGCTGGTTCACCAGGTCGATACGGGCTGCCATCAGCGCCGCACCGTGCTCGGCCAGCCTGCTGTCCCACACCTCGAGGGTGTCCAGTGCGCCCTGGTCACCGCGGAAGCGGGCCCCCGACAGGGATTTCAGCAGCGCGGTGCGCTGCCGCAGCACCTTGTCATAGTCCGCGCGCACCCCGGCCAGCACGGGCCGGCGTACCGTCGCCAGATCATCCAGATAGCGGCGCCGCTCCGCCGGGTCGCCGCGCACCAGCGCCAGGTCCTCCGGGGCGAACAACACCGCCCGAAGCACACCGACTATCTCCCGGGTACTGCGCACCGGCGACCGGTTCAACCGGGCCTTGTTCGCCCGGCCGGCGGCGATCTCGAGGTCGACCGCACACTCGCGACCCTCGTTGACCACGATCGTCGACACCACCGCACGATCCGCGCCGGCGCGGATCAACGGTGCGTCGGTACCTACCCGGTGTGAGCCGAGCGTCGTCGAATACCAGAGCGCCTCAACAAGATTCGTCTTCCCGAAGCCGTTTCGGCCGACGAATACGGTGCGGCCGGGCTCCAGGTCGAGGTCGGCACGGGCCCACGACCGGAAATCCCGCAACGCCAAATGCCGGACGTACACGGCCCTACCGATCAGCCGGGCAGCCGCACCGGCATCAGCAGGTACACGTAATCCGTGGGCACCGCCGCGAACGGGCCGCTACCGCTGGGCACCGGGTCGTCGGCCGACGCGGGGCGCAGCAACGCGGGCTTGCCCGGCGTGGTGAATCCGAACGACACCCGCTCAGAGTGCAGCGATCCGAGTCCGTCGGTGAGATAAGTCGGGTTGAAGGCGATGGTCAACGGTTCACCCGCGTAGTCCACCGCGAGGTCTTCCTCGGCCCGCCCCACATCGTCGGCACCGGCGGACAGTCGCAGCATCCCGTCGGCGAATTCCATCCGGATCTGTGCTCCGCGGTCGGCCACCAACGCCACCAGCTTGATCGCCTCGGTCAACTCGGCCACGTTGATGGTGGCGACCGCGGTGTGTTCGGCGGGCAGCAGCTGACGGAACTTCGGAAATTCCGCGTCGAGCAACCGGGTGGTGCTGCGCTTGCCGTTCCCGGTGATACCCAGCAGCCCGTCCTTGCCTACACCCGCTCCGGCGCCCAGCGACAGCCGGACCTCCGAACCGTCGGCACCGGCCTTGGCCGCCTCGGCCAAGGTCTTGGCGGGCACCAGTACCGACGCCTCGATGTCCGGCGACAGCGCTGACCAGGTCAGCTCGCGCACCGCCAGGCGGAACCTGTCAGTTGCCGCCAAAACCACCGTCTCGCCGGAGATCTCGACCCGGATACCGGTCAGCATGGGCAGCGTGTCGTCGCGACCGGCGGCGATCGCGACCTGCCCGATCGCCTCGGCGAACAGCTCGGCGGGCAATGACCCGGTTTCGTCGGGCAGCGTGGGCAGCGTCGGGTAATCCTCGACGGCCATCGTCGGCAGCGAGAACCGGGCGCTTCCGCAGGTCAATGCGACACGGTTGCCGTCGACGTAGAAATCCACCGGCTTGTTGGGCAGCGCCCTGGTGATGTCGGACAACAGCCGCCCGGATACCAAAACGCTTCCCGGTGAGGCGATTTCGGCGGCAACCTGCACCTCGGCGGAAACTTCGTAGTCGAATCCAGAAATCGTCAGGCCGTCGTCGGTCCCGGTGAGCAACACCCCGGAGAGCACCGGGACGGTCGGCCGGGACGGGAGGTTCTTGGCTACCCACGACACCGCTTCGGCGAAGGACTCCCGGACCAAACGAAACTTCAAATCGGTGACAGCCCGTGTTGTAGCCGCGTCCATTGCGTCCCTTCACCTAACGTGACGTCCAAATCCGTGCCCAGCTCCCCCGCCGGCGTTGGGGACCCTCCGTGACGAACGCCGCTGACGAAGTGATTCGCCAGGACGGCCGCAACAGCAGTCGAACAACAACCGTAGAGCTTATGAGTCCAACTTGAAAGCTAATCATCGGCAGGGACAAGGCGCTTGCGGGGATGCTCTGCGCATCCGTCCGTACGGATGTCCCCAGGCGTGTTCTTCAAAGAAGAAATGACGAAGAGATCTCAATATCAGTATTAAGGGCTGTGCAATCTGGGGACAGGACGGCCTTGCCCCAGCTTGGGGCCGGATGGGGCTGTGGATTGCTGGGGACGGGCCTGTGTGATCCGCGGTGCACGGTTGGGGACGAATCACCGATGTGCACCAAAAGGCCGGTGCTGCACTCCAGTTTGACCGGGTTGTGCACAGGGCTACCCACACCGCGGAGCTGATGCGGGTGTGACTCGAGGTAGAGAAGTTTTTTGCAGAAAATGTGGCGAGGACCGCAATTTCAGCGCTTGGAGCGCTGCCGGATGCGGGTGGTGAGCTCTTTGACGTTGTCGAAGATCTCGCGGCGCTCGGCCATCTCGTTGCGGATCTTGCGTTCGGCGTACATCACGGTGGTGTGATCGCGGCCGAAGGCCTGCCCGATCTTGGGCAGGGAGAGGTCGGTGAGTTCCCGGCACAGATACATGGCGATCTGGCGCGACTGGGCGAGCGGGCGGGCCTTGCCCGGGCCGCGCAACTCTTCGACGGTGGTGTCGAAGTACTCGGCGGTGGCCGCCATGATGGTGGCCGCGCTGATCTGCATGCCGCTGGCGTCGGCGATCAGGTCGCGCAACACGATCTCGGCCAGCGACTTGTCGATCGCGGTCTTGTTGAGCGATGCGAATGCGGTGACCCGGATCAGCGCGCCCTCGAGTTCGCGAATGTTGCGTTCGATGCTGCTGGCGATGAGTTCCAGCACATCATCGGGCACGGCCAGGCGTTCGACTTGTGCTTTCTTGCGCAAGATGGCGATGCGCGTCTCGAGGTCCGGCGGCTGCACGTCGGTGATCAGTCCCCACTCGAAACGGGTACGCAACCGGTCTTCCAGGGTGGCAAGTTGCTTGGGCGGCCGGTCGGAGGAGATGACGATCTGCTTGTTGGCGTTGTGCAGGGTGTTGAAGGTATGGAAGAACTCTTCCTGAATACCGTCCTTGCCCTCGATGAACTGGATGTCATCGACCAGCAGCACGTCGACGTCGCGGTAGCTGCGCTTGAACGACACCTTGCGGTCGTCGCGCAGCGAGTTGATGAAGTCGTTGGTGAACTCTTCGGTGGAGACGTACTTGACGCGCATCCCGGGAAACAGCCGCTGGGCGTAATTGCCGGCGGCATGCAGCAGGTGGGTTTTGCCCAGGCCGGACTCTCCCCAGATGAACAGGGGGTTGTACGCACGGGCGGGTGCCTCGGCAATCGCGAGGGTGGCGGCGTGGGCGAACCGGTTGGAGGAACCGATGACAAAGGTGTCGAAGGTGTAGCGACGGTTGAGGCTGGTGCCTGACGCGGCCGCGGTGTCGGTGGCCGTCGGGCGCTCGGCAAAGTAGTTCGGCCAGTTGTGCCCAGGTCCCACGACGGTGTCGCCTTGGTCGTCTTCGGTGCCGGGGCGGTCGGGCCGTTCGGAATCCTCGATCGGGGCCGGCATGTCGGGAGAGGAGGGGGCCTCGTCGTCGGCGGGCGGAGGAGCGATGCGGACGCCGAGCTGGATCTGCTGTCCGAGGCGACGGCTGAGCGCGTCGGTGATCGGGGTGCGCAGGTGACGTTCGATCTCGTTCTGCACGAAGACGCTGGGCACCGAGAGCAGAGCAAACCCCTCGACGATGGTGAGCGGCCGCACGAGTTTGAGCCACGCCCTTTGCTGCGCGGTCAGCGGGGCGGCGAGAGTGGACCCGTTGCCGGCCTCACCGTTGAGCTCGGAGACGACCGCGTTCCACACCGTGGCGAATCCGGAACCGGGGTCATCGGTCAACGACGCATCTCCCTGGTCCGACGGTCGGAGTACAACGTTTCGGTAGCAACAACGCACCTGTCCACATGGTTATCCACAAATGTGGAAAGGAAGGTCAGTAGCAAGCCGCAGCCTACCGGCAACGGCTCGCGATCTTCGCGCTGTAGACAACCACGTGATTGCCCGATCAGCTAGTCGATCCGCCATCCTCGCTTCAGTGTCATTGTCAACCAAGTCCCAAGTCCGTACCGGCTTGGAAACTACCCCGCCCGAAGCTAACAGTTTTCGCTCCGGCTGCCAACAGTTCTTTGTATTCTGCTGGCGTTCTTCATGATCCTGCTATCAGCGATGATGCGCGGCACCGGTGTTTGCCGCGCACGAGGCGAGGGTCCTGGGTCTGCTGGGGCGGGCGAGGTTTGACCAGGAGAAGCCTCGTCAGTACCCTCAAACAGTCGCCCGAAAGTCGGCGATACGGCTGCGACCCGGATAAGCACCTCGGGGACCGCGCCGGCCAGCAAGCGAGAACACCTTCGCCCACGAGTTGCCGAGCATCAGCGGGCGGACTGTTATGCCATACACAGCGAGGAGAACGCGGTGGCCAAGGGCAAGAGGACGTTCCAGCCGAACAACCGGCGTCGAGCCCGCGTTCACGGATTCCGGCTGCGCATGCGCACCCGCGCAGGACGGGCGATCGTTGCCAACCGGCGCGCTAAGGGTCGCCGCTCTCTAACTGCCTGATCGCCATTCAGGTTTCCCAGCGGTGCTTTCCGCACGGAACCGCATGAGGCGGTCGGCCGAGTTTGACGCGACGGTGAAGTACGGGATGCGCACTGTGCAGCCCGATGTCATCGTGCATGTCCGACGGGCCAGCCAGCGTGAGGACGACGAGGGGCCACGAGTCGGTCTGATCATCGCCAAGCGGGTGGGGACTGCGGTCGAACGCCACCGGGTCGCCCGCCGCCTGCGGCATGTCGCGCGTCCGTTGTTGGCCGGCCTGCATCCGCGCGACCGGGTGGTGATCCGCGCGCTGCCCAGCAGCCGGCATGTGTCCTCCGCCTGGCTCGATCAACAGCTTCGCAGTGGACTGAAGCGGGCGTTCGACACGGCCGGCTCCGAGCGGTGAGTACATCGGTGGGCGCCCCCGTGCGCGCGGTCCGGGCGGGCGCCCCGGTGGTGCGGGCGCTGATCTACCTCATCCAGCTTTACCGGCACATGGTGTCGCCGCTGCGCCCGGCGACGTGTCGGTTCATTCCTACTTGCAGTCAGTACGCCGTCGAGGCACTCACCGAATATGGACTGATTCGGGGAACCTGGCTCGCGGCGGTCAGGCTCGGCAAGTGTGGTCCCTGGCATCGGGGAGGATGGGATCCAATTCCGGAGCGCTGCGAGTGCCCGGTCGACGAGGACGTCTCGCCGGAAGCGGTCGACGGCCGCCCGGCGAAGCAAGGGGAGAGTGAATCTGTTGTTTGATTTCTTCAGCTTGGACTTCATCTACTACCCGGTCTCATGGATCATGTGGCTCTGGTACAAGGCGTTCGCGTTCCTGCTGGGCCCGGATAACTTCTTCGCCTGGGCGCTGTCGGTGATGTTCTTGGTCTTCACCCTGCGCGCACTGCTGTACAAGCCGTTCGTCCGGCAGATTCGCACGACGCGGCAGATGCAGGAACTGCAACCACAGATCAAGGCCCTGCAGAAGAAGTACGGCAAAGACCGCCAGCGGATGGCCCTCGAGATGCAGAAGCTGCAACGCGAGCACGGTTTCAATCCCATCCTCGGCTGTCTGCCGATGCTGGCCCAGATCCCGGTGTTCCTGGGGCTCTACCACGTGCTGCGCTCGTTCAACCGGACCACCGGTGGTATCGGATTGCAGTCGATGTCGGTCGAGCAGAACAAGATGATCGGCAACTATGTCTTCACGGCCCTCGACGTGCAGAACTTCCTGAAGGCCAATCTGTTCGGCGCACCGATCGGCGCCTCGATGACTCAGAAGGGCGGGCTGGACGCCTTCGAGCATTTCAGCCGTCCCGCGGTGATCGCGGTCGGCGTGCCGGTGATGATCCTGGCCGGTGTCGCGACGTACTTCAACAGCCGCGCCTCGGTGGCCAGGCAGAGTCCCGAGGCCGCGGCCAACCCGCAGACCGCGATGATGAACAAGCTCGCGCTGTATGTGTTCCCACTGGGCGTTGTGGTCGGCGGCCCGTTCCTGCCGCTGGCGATCATCCTGTACTGGTTCGCCAACAACATCTGGACGTTCGGTCAGCAGCACTACGTGTTCGGGATGATCGAGAAAGAGGACGAGGCCAAGAAGCAGGAGGCGCTGGAACGGCGGGCGGCCAATGCGCCTGCGCCGGGAGTCAAACCCAAGCGCACCAAGTCCGCCGCCGCGACCACGACGGGATCGGTGGTCGACACGGAGTCGGGGGAGTCCGGCTCGACGGATGCCGACGGGCTGGAGCCGAACGGGCAAGCTGCCAAACCGCCGGCCGGGAAGAGCCCGCAGAGTCCGTCGCCCAAACCGGCCAACCGAAGTAGCGGCCCGGGCCGTACCCCGCGGCCGGGGGCACGGCCGAAGAAGCGCAAACGCTAGTAGGCGCCTGACTTGCCGGGGCTGGCCTACCGGGCCGCAACCCCAGAACACCAAGCAAGACATCGCGGCGCAACGCCGTGAACACCAACCCGTGGATGAGGGGAGAGAGAGCCATGACGGAAGCCGACACCACCGAACTCGACGCAGTGGAAGGCACGACCGACGCGGAGAACGGCGAAGCCGCGGACGAATCCGACGACCTGGAAGAGCGATTGGTCGCCGAGGGCGAGATCGCCGGTGACTATCTGGAAGAACTGTTGGACCTGCTGGACTTCGACGGGGACATCGATCTCGACGTCGAGGGCAACCGCGCAGTCGTCAGCATCGACGGAAGTGACGACCTGAACAAGTTGGTCGGTCGTGGTGGCGAAGTTCTGGATGCGCTGCAGGAGTTGACGCGTCTGGCGGTGCACCAGAAGACAGGGGTGCGCAGCCGACTGATGCTCGACATCGCCAGCTGGCGTCGTCGCCGCCGGGAGGAGTTGGCGTCGCTGGGCGACAAGGTGGCGCGGCGCGTGGCGGAGAGCGGCGAACGCGAAGCGTTGTCACCCATGACACCGTTCGAGCGCAAGATCGTGCATGACGCGGTGGCGGCCGTCCCCGGCGTTCACAGCGAGAGCGAGGGTGTCGAGCCGTCGCGCCGCGTTGTCGTGCTGCGTGACTGAGTCGTGATCAACCGTGACCTCGCCGTGACTCTGGGACTTACAGCGATGTAGTTTCCCGCGGCGCCGGCACGGCAGGGATTATGGGGTCGGGCGGGGAAGAGCGGAGGGAATGTTTCACGTGAAACATGTCGATTCGCACGACCCCGCAGAACCGCAGTCGCCGGCAGATGCCCCGGCAGAGGCCGGAGCCCCCACCGCATCCGGACCGCCGCCCGCGGCCAGAGAAGTATTCGGTCCCCGCCTTGAGATCGCCGAGCGCTACGCCGCGGTCCTGGCAACCGCCGGTGTGGAACGAGGCCTGCTGGGACCCCGTGAAGTAGACCGGCTCTGGGACCGTCATCTCCTGAACTCCGCGGTGGTCGGGGAGTTGCTGGGCCCCGGCACGCGAATTGTCGACGTGGGTAGTGGGGCAGGACTGCCCGGCATACCGTTGGCGATCGCCCGTCCCGACCTCGAGGTGGTGTTGCTCGAACCGCTGCTGCGGCGCAGCGACTTCCTGCTCGAGGTGGTGGGCGATCTCGGAATCACCGCCGAGGTCGTGCGGGGCCGCGCGGAAGAGCGGGCCGTCCGGAACATCGTGGGCGGTGCGGACGCCGTGGTGTCCCGTGCCGTGGCGGCGCTGGACAAGTTGACGAAGTGGAGTATGCCGTTGCTGAAGGAAGACGGGCTGATGATCGCGATCAAAGGGGAGCGCGCTCCCGACGAAGTGCAGGAGCACCGGCGTGTGATGGAGTCGATGGGTGCCGCAGATGTCAGGGTGGTGAGGTGTGGCGTGAACATTCTGGAACAACCGACTACCGCAGTGGTAGCGCGTCGCGGACGCCCGGTGCGGCGGCGGAACAGGTGAGCGCCATGAATACTCACGGAGTAGCGGCCACGGCGGCAGGGGCGCACAATTCCACCGTGAATGTTTCACGTGAAACATCGACCGACTTTGACACCCCGATCGGCGCCGCGGCCGAGCGCGCAGTGCGGGTGCTGCACTCCACGCACGATCCGCTGCCTCGCCCACGCCAGCGCCGCCTGTTCACCATCGCGAACCAGAAGGGCGGGGTGGGCAAGACAACCACCGCGGTTAACCTGGCGGCGGCGCTGGCGGTGCAGGGACTGAAGACGCTCGTCATCGATCTCGACCCGCAGGGCAACGCAAGCACCGCGCTAGGCATCGCCGATCGCCAGTCCGGTACTCCGTCCTCATACGAGGTACTGATCGGAGAGGTCTCGTTGCGCGAGGCGCTGCGCCGTAGCCCGCACAGCGAGCGGCTGTTTTGTCTGCCGGCCACCATCGACCTGGCGGGCGCAGAGATCGAACTCGTCAGCATGGTGGCGCGGGAGAATCGCTTGCGCAACGCACTGGCCGAGCTGGACGACTTCGACTTCGATTACGTCTTCATCGACTGCCCGCCCTCGCTGGGCCTGCTCACCATCAATGCGTTGGTAGCCGCCCCGGAGGTGCTCATCCCGATCCAGTGTGAGTACTACGCCCTCGAGGGTGTGTCGCAGCTGATGCGCAACATCGAGATGGTGAAGGCACACCTCAACCCACAGCTGGACGTCACCACCGTCATCCTCACGATGTACGACGGCCGGACGAAACTGGCCGACCAGGTTGCCGAGGAAGTACGCCGCTACTTCGGGGACAAGGTGCTGAGGACTGTGATTCCTCGCAGCGTCAAGGTCTCCGAGGCGCCGGGCTACAGCATGACGATCATCGATTACGATCCCGGTTCGCGCGGCGCGATGAGCTACCTCGACGCCAGTCGTGAACTTGCCCAACGCGATCGACCATCTGCCGGGAGGGGATGAGTGATGACCAATCCGTCACGCAGGAAGGGCGGCCTCGGCCGCGGACTGGCGTCGCTGATTCCCACCGGACCGGTCGAGGGCTCAGAAGGCGCGAACTCCGCGTTCGGGACCCGGTTGGGTTCGGCGGCAGCCGATGTCGTCATCGGTGGCCCACTGCCCGACGCTGCCGCGATGGGCGCGGTGTACCGGGAGATCGCGCCGTCGGACATCGAGCCCAACCCGCGGCAGCCCCGCCAGGTGTTCGACGACGAGGCGCTCTCGGAACTGGTCCATTCGATCCGCGAATTCGGGCTGTTGCAGCCGATCGTGGTCCGCGCGGTGCCGGGATCCCAGAGCGGCGCCCACTACCAGATCGTGATGGGGGAGCGGCGCTGGCGGGCCGCCCAGGAGGCCGGCCTGTCGACCATCCCGGCGATCGTCCGCGAGACCGGCGACGACAATCTGCTACGCGACGCGCTGCTGGAGAACATCCACCGGGTGCAGCTGAATCCGTTGGAAGAGGCGGCGGCATACCAGCAGCTGCTCGACGAGTTCGGCGTCACCCACGATGAACTGGCCGCGCGAATCGGCCGCTCGCGTCCGCTGATCACGAACATGATCCGGTTGCTCAAACTGCCGATCCCGGTGCAGCGTCGGGTAGCTGCCGGCGTCCTGTCGGCCGGCCATGCCCGCGCCCTGCTGTCGCTGGATGCGGGCCCGGAGGCGCAGGAGGAGCTGGCAAGCCGCATCGTCGCGGAAGGACTGTCGGTGCGAGCCACCGAGGAAGCGGTCACCCTGGCAAACCGCGGTGGCGGGGCGGCACCCACGCCGCCACGACGGAAGCCGATCCAGATGCCGGGTCTGCAGGACGTTGCTGAGCGACTCTCGAACGCGTTCGACACAAGGGTCACGGTGGCGCTCGGCAAACGCAAGGGCAAGATTGTGGTGGAGTTCGGGTCGGTCGACGATCTGCAGCGGATCATCGATCTGATGACCGAAAAGAAGCCGTGACAGGGCATGACCGGACATATTCTGTAATTACGTCACTGTGACACTCAGCCGGTCCGGCGCCTCGAGCCGACTGCCGTGGGCACTCCCGTTCAACGGAGATGTGGTGTGCATCAAGCGAATTCACGTTCCTGCGGGTTGCCGCAGCGGTCCCGGGTCTCGGGTCGGGTGTCAGCCGCGGCGCGAGGAGCGGACCGGGCGCGGAATGGCGATTCACACCGCGAATACTGGCCGGACATCGACCGACTCTCCTATCCTGGAAGGGTTGCCGGTGCGCGTCCGCCTCACGAGAGTCGGGCAGACCGCACTGCGGGCCGCCGCCCGCGCAGGAGTGAAGCCATGGGCTCGGGTACCGCACGGAGGCTAGGAGACTAGTGTCAGCTCGGATTACAGCGCTGCGGCTCGAAGCCTTCGAGCAGCTTCCCAAGCACGCGCGCCGATGCGTCTTCTGGGAGGTCGACCCGGGCACCCTGGGCAAGGACGAGCACCTCGCCGACCCGGAGTTCGAAAAAGAAGCATGGCTGTCCATGGTGATGCTGGAGTGGGGCTCCTGCGGCCAGGTCGCGACGGCGATACCCGACGAACGCAGCCAGGCCGATCCGCCGTGCCTGGGTTACGTTCTGTATGCCCCGCCGCGCGCCGTGCCGCGCGCCGGCCGTTTTCCCACCGCGCCCGTCTCCGCGGATGCGGTATTGCTGACGTCGATGGGCATCGAACGCGGCCAAGCCGATGACGATCTTCCACACCAGCTGATCACCCGGGTCATCGAGGAACTGGTGCGCCGCGGTGTGCGCGCTCTGGAAGCCTTCGGGCGCACCGAGGCCGCGACCGAGTTACCGGAGCCGGTGGATCCCGACATACAACCGGTGCTCGATGCTCTCGGCGACTGCTCGGTCGAGCACTGCATCATCGACGCCGACTTTCTGATCGACGCCGGCTTCGTCGTGGTCGCCCCGCACCCGTACTTTCCGCGGCTGCGCCTCGAACTGGACAAGGGGCTGGGCTGGAAGGCCGAAGTGGAGGCCGCCCTGGAGCGGCTGCTGGAGAACGCTCAGTTGCAGCAACCGGTGGGGGCGGCGTCTGCGGCGTCCGTAGGGAGCGGGACTCCCGCCGGCAAGGTGGAGAACAGCAAGGCCGCGTTGGGAACGCAGCCGGCGGAAGACTGCGAGACCAGGAACCGCTGAGCGAAACCAGAACTTTGCGAGACCAGAACTGAGCGAGACTAGGAACCGCTAAGCCTGCTGGCGCGCTCGCGCTCCACGGACAATTCGTGGGCCAGCAGTTCGGCGAAGGTGAAAGTCCCAGTGGGCCGGTCGTTTTTGCCCAACAGGTACAGCCGCTTCACGGCAGCGAGGATACCCTCGGCGATCGCGTCACGGCTCTGCGTCGAGATCAGCATTTCCCGGTCGCCCGGATTGGTGATGTAACCGACATCGACCTGCACGGTGGGCATCCTGGTCAGCCGCAGCAGATCCCACGTCCGGCCATGGACTCGGCAGTCACGTAACCCAGTGCGGGCCACCACTTCCCGCTGAATGAAGTCGGCGAGGTTGCGCCCGATGGTAGAGACCGAACCGTGCGAATTCCCGAAGTGGAACGACGCAACGCCGTTGGCCGACGGACTGGTCTGTGTTTCACACCGCAGGCTGATCATCAGGTCTGCGCCAACGGAATTGGCGGTGGCGGCGCGCTCGGCATCCGACGGACTGCGGTTGGTGGGCCGGGAGAGAAATGTTTCCATGCCGATGGCCGTCATCCGGCCTTCCAGGCGACTTGCCAAGTCCCACAACACGTCTGCTTCGCTGATCGGACCGGCCGGGCCCTGTGTGATCAGGCCGTGGTCGCTACCGCCGCGGCCCGGGTCGATGATGATCCGCTTGCCCGACAACTTGGGACCGGAGCTGCGCACCAGCTCTTCCTCGCGAATCGCGTGCGGCGAACCGCCGCTGACACGGGAGCTGAGAAAGTACAAGGACCGCAACGTTTCCGGGCCGCAGATACCGTCTGCGGACAGCCCGTACTCGCGCTGGTAGGACATCAGCGCGTTGTGCGTCTGCAAACCGAAATGCCCGTCCACCAAACCGGTGTAGAAACCGAGGTCCTGCAACCGGGCCTGCAATGTCGCGACGTCGTCGCCGTACAGCGGAGCCCCGAACTGGTGATACAGCGTGCGGGCACCCAGGCGGTAGGAGGCCTCTTTCAGCGCCCGGTAGGTCGCCTCGCCGACGATGCCGTCGACCAGCAGCCCCCGATGCTGCTGGAAAGCACGCACCGCGTGGTCGAGCTCACCGTCGAACACGTCGGCGGCGACGTGCCGACCGGTGGTCAGATCGTCGTCGGAGCCTTCCAGCATCCCCAGCGCGGCCAGCGCAGCGCGGATTTCGGTGACAGCGGCACCGCGGTCGCCACAGCGCAGCGCGTCGCCGTCTTCGCGGCGCGGACTCGGCATACCAAGGGCCCTCCGGGACTAATTGACATCGCCGCGAAAAGCGGCGCAGTTAATCGCTATTGTCGCAGATCCTCGCCGATATCGAGAAAACCCCAGGCCAATCCGGGGGTCGTTTCTGCAAGAGAAACGCACGAAACCGGGCGTCAGGACAGGTTGGGAACCGCGTCGGCGAGTTCGCGCAGCAACGCCGCCTTGCCCTTGGCGCCGACGATGCGCTTCACCGGTTCGCCGTCCTTGAACAGGATCATGGTGGGAATCGAGACGACCTGGAAATCACGCGCCGTCTCGGGGTTGGCGTCCACGTCGATCTTGGCGACGGTGAGGTCGGCCGAGCGTTCGGCGGCGATCTCTTCCAGCACCGGGGCGACCATCTTGCACGGACCGCACCAGGTGGCCCAAAAGTCCACCAGCACAGGCTTATTGCTGGACAACACGTCGCTATCGAAGGAGGCGTCGGAAACCTCGATGGTGGCGGATTTGCCGGAATCGCTCATCGTTGTGCTCCAATCAGTTCGGTGCTGTCGGCGGGTCCCGTCGCTTCGTGGTCGGCCAGCCAGCGTTCGGCGTCGATCGCCGCCGCACAGCCGCTGCCGGCGGCGGTGATCGCCTGCCGGTAGGTGCGGTCGACCAGGTCGCCCGCGGCGAACACGCCGTCCAGGGAGGTACTGGTGGTGCGTCCCTGGACCAGGACGTAGCCGTCCGGGTCCAGCTCGACCGCGTCACGGACCAGCGCCGAGCGCGGTTCGTGGCCGATCGCGACGAACACCCCGGTGACCGGCAGCGTGGTCTCCTCCCCGGTGACCGTGTCCCGCAGGCGCAGCCCGGTGACCGACGTGTCGCCGTCGACGCCGAGGACCGCCTTGTTGGTCAGGATGGTGATCTTTTCGTTGGCCTGGGCCCGGTTGAGCATGATCTTGGAGGCGCGGAACTCCTCGCGGCGGTGTACCAACGTGACGCTGCGGGCGAACCGGGTCAGGAAGGTGGCTTCCTCCATCGCGGAGTCGCCGCCGCCGATGACGGCGATGTCCTGGTCGCGGAAGAAGAAGCCGTCACAGGTGGCACACGAGCTGACGCCGCGGCCCAGTAGTTCCTGTTCACCGGGCACCTGCAGGTACCGGGCCGCCGCGCCCATGGCCAGGATGACGGCTCGGGCGCGGAACGTCTCGCCGTCGGCGGTCACCACGGACTTGACCGGCCCGTCCAGCGACACCGACTCGACGTCTTCCATGCGCAGGTCGGCGCCGAATCGCAGCGCCTGCTCGCGCATCTGGTCCATCAGTTCCGGGCCGGTGATGCCGTCGCGGAATCCGGGGTAGTTCTCCACCTCGGTCGTCGTCATCAGCGCGCCGCCGAACGAGGTCCCCTCGAAGACCAGCGGCTTGAGCTGCGCGCGGGCGGTATAGAGGGCCGCTGTGTAGCCGGCTGGGCCCGAACCGATGACGATGACGTCGTGGATGGTGTCTGAGGAAGCGGTCATGCGTGCCTTTCGGAACGAAAGCTGATCGAAGCGTGATCTGCAATCCTACGAACGCCAGCGTAGGCGTGGGTGTTCCCGCCTGCGACGCACGACACCGACCACGTCACCGATGCGCCGGCTACGCGCGCGGGATGGCGGTGGTGGCCAGCAACCCGGTGTCGGCGGCGCTGCAGTTCAGGGCCACCGCGTAGGCCAACAGGGTGTCGGGGGTGTCGCCACGCAGCACCAGCAGCACACCGGGGCGGGCGTTGACCTCGACCGGCTGGGCGCCGAGCACCGGCTCGGTGGCGGGGTAGCCCAGGCCGCCCAGACACGACGCCCGCTGCGAGGGGTTGGCGAGCCCCCCGAAATCGGGCGGGCGGCGCGTCAGGTCGCGGATTTCGGCGTCTGACAGCGGGATCACCGGGACAGGCGTGGACACGGTGATGTGATCGGCGGTGACCGGCGCGCCGGGCGTGGAATCCGGTTCGTTGAGCAGCGACACCGTTCCGATACCGATCGCCGCCAGCACCGCGCCCACCCCGGCGACGCCGGCGATGACTCGGGCCGGACGCAGCGGTGGCCGGGCGGCGTGCGCGGCGCGCGATGTCTTCAGGGATGCGGCGACGCCAGTAACGACTTCGGGGGGCGCCTCGGGAGCCGGGGATTCGCCGGCGGCGGCGACGTCGCGGCGCACCCGGTGCAGCGCCTGCAGCGTCGCTGCCGCCTGCGGATCGGTGCGGACGCGCCGCCGCACACTGGTGGCGGTCTCGTCGTCGAGCAGGCCCGCCTGCAAATCAGCCAGCAGTTCGACGGTCAGGGGCGGATCCCGGAGGGAGTCGTCGTCGGCGGCACTCATCCGCCCCAGTGTCCGGTATGGGTGGCTCGGCCGCTAATTCGCCCCGATGGCGCTGGCATCCGCGTCCAGGTAACCCAGCAGGTGGGCGAGGCGGGCCCGGCCGCGGGCGCAGCGGCTCTTGACGGTGCCCTCGGGCACGCCGAGCAGCCGTGCCGTCTCGGCGATGGAGTAGCCCTGCATGTCGACCGCGACCACCGCGGCGCGTTGCTGGACCGGCAGTTGCAGCAATGCCCGGTGCACGACGACGGCCGTCTCCACCTGCGACGTGCGGTCGGCGACCGGGTACACGTCCTGGAACGGAACCGCGGTGCGGGCCTGGGCGCGACGAAGACGGTCGAGGCAGGCGTTGAGCACGATGCGATGCAACCAGGTGCTCACCGTCGCGTCGTGCCGGAACGAGCGTGCGGTGCGGTGTGCGGACAGCATGGCGTCCTGGAACGCGTCGTCGGCGTCTTCGCGGCTCAGGCTGGACAGCCGCGCCAACCGGTAGAGCCGGCGGTGGTGGCGGCGGAACAGCTCGGCGAAGGCGCGGCGGTCGCCGGCGACGTGTGCGGCCAGTAATTCTGCGTCACTGCGCTGCCGTCCTGCTCCCCAGAATCCCACCGCCGGACGGTAACCAATCGGCGTCCGCCGGGCACTTCACCCGGATCAGGAAGCGGCCTGGATGGTGATCTCGGAGAGGTCGGCGCGGCTCTTGCCGTCGGTGGTGCCCAACGTGGAGATCCACACCAGCAGGTTCGACGTCGGCGAGGACGCGTTGACCTGGATGGTGTTGTGGCCCGGCTTGAGCGCGGTGGCCGGGGTCAGCACCGTGGTGTCTTCCAGCTTCGACGGACTCGGCGAGGAGGACGACCGGATCTCGACCTTGGTCCCGGTACTGGAGATGTCCAGCGACACCACACCGACCGTTGTCGGCTTGGGCAGCTGCAGCATCAGCCCGACCCCGTTCTTGAATCCGGGGAAGGGGACGGAGTCGGAATAGGTGTCGGTCTGCCACACCGAGCCCGGGTTGCCGTCGATGGCGTTGCCCGCGTCGCCGGGGTTGTCCGCGTCGCCGCCGGGGGAGAAGACCGTGGCCTTGGTGGGCTTGACGAAGCTTCCGGACGGGGTCGAGCTGCCGGGTGACTCGGAGGCGGCCGAGGAGCTGGGGTTGTTCAGGCCGAGCTGGTCACCCTTGAGGCCGCTGCCGACGTCACCGAAGATCTTGCTCACCACCGAGGCCAGCACCAGCAGCGCCACCAGCAGCACGGCCGCGCCCGCGCCGAGCCCGATGAGCAGGTTGCGACGGCGCCGCGAGTAGATTTCGCCGCCGCGTTCGGCCGCGCGCCGGGGCGACGCCGGGGCGGGGGGTTCGGCGATCGGACCGAGCACCTCGGTGCGGTCGGCCACCGCGGTGGCCTGCTGCAGCAGATTCAAAAGCGTTGACGCACTGCGTATTCCGCCGTCCTCCTGGACGGAGCGGACGGCGACCGCGGAGATCTGGAACGGAATGTCCCGATCGACGACGGTCGGTTCGACCGGCTGGCCGTTGGCGTCGCGGTCGGCCGGGGCCAGCCCGCTGCGCGCGCCGGATTCGGGCAGCGGCCAGCGGTTGACCAGCAGCGCGTACAGCGAGGCGCCGATGCCGCGGATGTCGTCTTGCGGGTTGGCGTCGGGCATCGTGGCCGGGTAGGCCAGCACCACGTCGCCGTCGATGCTGACCCGCACCCGGCTGGGGTGGTCGATGGACAGTGCGACACCGGCGCGGTGGGCGGCGTCGGCGGCCGCGGCCAGTGACTGCATTGCACGGATGGCCCCGACCGGAGACGGCGAGGTGTCGGCCACCTCCTGCAGCGATCCGCCGCGGATCCACTCCGAGACCACCAGGCCGCCGGAGCCGGTGTGCACGACGTCGAGGATGCGTGCGATGCCCGGCTTGTCGATCCGGCTGAGCCGCAGGGTGCGCGACAGGATCTCCTGCAGTACGTCCTCGGGCAGGGATCCTTCCGGATCGACGAAGGTCAGGGCGACCTGGCGGTCCAGCGCGGTGTCCAGGGCCTGCCAGAAGTGCAGCGGCGGGGTGCCGCCGTGGGAGATCAGCAGCCGGTAGCGGCCGTTGGCGATGCGCGCCCCCGGCACGAGGTTGAGATCGTCCTGGGGCGGCTCGGCGTCGCGTTCGCGGGGCGCGTCGAACGGAAGCGGGCCGCGGGGGTCCGCGTCGCCCCGCAGCGAGTCCCGCGAGACCGGTTCGCCGCCGCCGCGCTGGACCGGAATGTCGGGCTGGAAGTCGTCGCCCGCCATCGAACTCGGTGCGGCGTTATCCGAAGTGCGGTCGGTCACCTCCGGTCCTTTCGCTAGCCCGGCCCTGGCTACCGGAGGTCTGCGCCGGATCGGCTCCTGGACCGCATGTCCCCCCGGCAGGGACGATTTTCTTTGCTCAGGGTACGTGACGGAGCGACCCGCGGACGACACCGTTGTCGTGGCCGGGGCCCGCCGTGCGCGCCCTATTTTGCGCTGGACGGCCGCGGCGGCCGCCTGCGCCTCGGGGACACGCGCGCCGAGCATCACCCCGCCCAGGATCGGCAGCATGATCACCCCGAGCACGAACAGGCGCAGCAGCGAGCCGATGCCGCCATGCTCGGTCAATCGGTGCAACCCGAGCAGCCGGTCGGCGACGTGGGCGATCAGCCCGGCCAGCAGCGACGCCGAGATCGCGACCAGGATGGTGCGCAGAGTGCCGAGGTCGATCAGCGCTCCGCCCTTCGGGCGCAGGCTGCGGCGCAGCAGGAAATGGCCGACGACGGCGCCCGCCAGGAAGCCCAGGCCGTTGGCCGTCCCGAGGTAGCCGGCGACCAGATCCTTATTGCTGGTGACGTGCGGGGCCAGCAGCGAGCCGGCGATCTTGACCGACGTGATCACCATGATGATCACGATCGGGGTCCACGGCTGTTCGCGGGCGTAGAAGACCCGCAGTTGCAGCAGCACCAGGGCGTAGGGAATGAGGGTGAACGCCGACAGTGCGATCGCCGCACCCAGGTATCCGGCGTCGACCTGGCCGAAGTTTCCGTAGGCGAACAGCGCGCTGCCCATCGCCGGGCCGCCGACGGTCATGAACGCCACCGCCGGGATGAGCGTGATCATGGTCAGCCGGGTGGCCAGCGACAGGTCGGCCAGCACGCCGGGGATGTCGTCGGCGGCGGCGTTGCGGCTCAGCCGCGGCATGACCACGGTCAGGATCGTCACGCCGATCATGCCGAACGGCAGCATCAGCACCAGCCAGGTGTAGTTGTAGATCGCCGGTCCGGAGGCCGCGGCCGCGCTGGCGATCTGGTTGCCGATCACCAGGCCGAGCTGGCTGATCAGCACGTAGAGCACCATCGCGGCGGCCATGGTGCCGAAGCGTTTGAGCCGGTCGTCGAGTCCCCACAGGGGGCGCAGGCTGATGTGCTGGCGGCCGATGGCCACCAGCAGGACCGCGGTCTGGGCGAACACGCCCAGGGTGGTGCCGACGCCGAGCACCAGCAGCTTGGCGTTGCCCATCTCGACCGGATCGACGGACAGTTTGCCCGGGACGGCCAGGTAGACCCCGAGTGTGGCGATGGCGACGACGTTGTTGACGACGGGCGCCCAGGCCGGCGGCCCGAAGACGTTACGGGTGTTCAAGATCGCCATGAACACCGAGGACAGGCCGTAGACCAGCACCTGGGGCAGCAGCAGGTAAGCGAACGCGGTGGTGAGCGGTTCGTTGACCTCGGGGTTGCGGCCCAGCATCAGCCGCACCAGCAGCGGCGCCGCGACCACCGACAACACGGTGGCCACGATCAGCAGCGTGGTGGCCAGGGTGACCAGCCGCCGCACGAAGGCCGCCCCGCCGTCGGGGTCGTCCTGCTCGGCGCGCGCCAGCACCGGCACGAAAATGGCGGTGAACGTCGCCTCCAGTACCAGGGCGGCGACCAGGTTGGGCAGCTGGTTGGCCACCGAGAACGAGCTCGACAGCGCCGCGCCCAATATCGCGGCCAGCAGCACGATCCGGGCGAAACCGGTGAGCCTGCTGATCAGGGTGGCGAACGCCATGCCCCAGGACCGCGACACCACCGCGGCGTCGGAGAGCTCCTCCTGGCGGGGGCGCGCGGGCGCCGCCGGCCGTTGCTGCTGCGGAGTCCAGCCCGGCCGCGGCGGCAGCCCCGGCGGTGGGACGGTGCTGCGCGGCTGAGACAGCTGATGTTTGGGTGGCGGCGGCGCCGACTGCGGCGCCGGTTGCACCCCTCGGGGTGCGGGGTTCATACGCGGTGCTCTTCGTGAACCCGTTGCTCGATCGCCCGCTCACTCGGCGGCCGCGTACGTCCGGGCGCAGGGGGGTCGGGGCGGTCGAGGTCGGCGGGGTCGGGTTGGCCGCGGAAGCGGTGCCACAGGCGGCGGCCGGCCAGCGTGACCAGCACCGCCGCCGCGGTGAGGGTGATCGCGAACAGCACCTTGCCGTAGGCGTTGGAATGCACCGACAACCGCACCGGTTCGCCCAGGGTGGTGCCGTCCGGGGTGCGCAGGCCGACGTCAATGGCGACCCGCTGGGTGAAGTTGACCTCGATGGGGACCCGCAGCGGCAGGTATCCCGGCGGCAGCTCGATCTCGCCCATATCGGTCACCGTCATCCCCGGCGGGGCGTTGACCTGCAGCCGCACCCGGATCGGCACGGCCAGGCCGTTGTGCAGCGCCAGCGGCAGCGGGCTGTGCTCGGTGGCCAGCGTGTAGGAGCCGCCCGGGTTGACGATCGTCACCGACCCGAAGAAGTCGTTGACCGTGGTGCCCACCACGTCCAGGCGCTGCTGGGCCAGGCCGTTGCGGGTGTCCGGCGGCACCGACTCGCTCAGCGCCCGCAGCATGTCCTCGCGCAGCGGCGCGGTGTACTGGGGCCCGGTCAGGCCGGTGCGCTCGTCGGTCATCAGGGCCGAGGTCAGCTTGAACAGCCGGCCCACCTGGCCGCTGATCTCACCGGTGATCTCGTCGCTGAACCGGCCCCGCTCCGACGGGTAGGCGCCGGGTGGCACGGGGGGTTCGATGCGGGCGGCGGCGTCGGCGACCAGGGCGGGCAGCGGTCGCGGCACGGCCAGACCGGAGTGGATGGAGGTGGCCAAGGCGGTCAGGATGAACTGCGCGTCATCGCCCTGCAGCGACCACACCGCCGGCGGCACCAGGATCTGGGTGCGCGGGGCGGCTTCGGGGGTGAGGCTGCGCCACAGCATGGCGCCCAGCGCATCCTGGCGACGCGCGGTGGGCGAGTCGTGGTTGACCCGGATCGCCAGCGACGGGTCCAGATAGGTCGGGACGGTCGGGTTGGTGCCGGCCCCGGCCAGCGCGGCCCCGACTGCCGGGTCGAACGGCGCGGCCACCACCTGGGGCGAGAGCCGGTGCGGCGTGACGTTGGCGCTGCCGGCGTCGGCCGCGTCCTGGGCGGTCAGGTCGGCCGCGGCGACAGCGACGGTGTTGTCGTTGGCGCTGAGCAGGCTGACCGCGCGGCTGGTCAGCGGGCCGTCGGGCAGCAGGGCGGTGCCGCGTACCGAGGTGACGTCCAGGATGCGGTCGATGATCTCGCCGTTGCTGACGGTGGCGGTGGAGCTGAGGCCGGGGTCGTTGACGCGCTGCAGGGCGTCCAGGTCGGCCTGGGCGTAGGGCAGCGGCGCCACGCAGGTGCGGTGGGCCAGCGCGCGCAGCCGGTTGAGCCAGGTGGTCGCGGCGGCCTGGCCGGTGCCCGGGTGGGTGGGGGTGCCGGGCAGTTGCGCGGGACCGTCGGCGCCGTTGGACACGACGTAGCCGGCGGTCATGGCGTTGACGGTGACGATCAGGTCCGGGTCGACGGCCAGACACAGCGCGCGCCCGACGGCGCCGTCGGGGTCGACGTCGCGGCTGGTGGCAAGTTCGGCGGCGGCCAGCAGGGTGTCCAGGCGGCCGCCGTTGGCCAGGGAGTTGGCCAGGTCGTCGTCGACCAGCCGGACCGGGATGGTGCCGCCGGGAACCCCCGGTGCCAGCCGGGGCCGGTCGGCCAGCGGCCACAGCATGGTGATCCACACCGGCTTGGTGGTTTCGGGCGCGACGGCGGGGACGGCTTCGGTGCCCCGGTCGCCCTTGTCCGGCGGGACGCCCACCACCGGCAGCAGGAATCGCGCGTTGTCCAGCCGGGCGGGCGCGCCGTAGTCGGGGGTGCCGTTGACGTTGACCAGGACCGGGAAGATGCCCGGCTTGTCTACGGCCAGCGACGGCTTGGTGAGCGAGCGCAGCGGCGCGGACAGGGTGAAGCCGGCCTGCTGGCCCCGCTGCAGTTCCGGGGACACGGTGAGGAAGTCCGCGGCGGCCTCGTACTGGTCGGTGCTGCCGTCCAGCGAGGTGCGCAGGCCGGTGGTGGCCTCGACCGCCGACGCGTGTTCGAGGCGGACCATCACGTCGCGCACCGGGCGGTCGCCGATGTTGGTGACCATGCCGCTGACGGTGACGACGGGGTCGCTGGTGGTGGTGACGACATCCGGTGACACCTGGTCGATGCGGACCTGGACGAACGGCGTCGCGGTGGGCTCGCCGGCACCGGCGCGCGGGAGGGCACCGGGCGCGGTGAGCAACATCCCGAAACCGGCCAGGATGCCGATCACTACGGCGAGCCGCACCAACCTGGCCCCGCTATCGCGCGACGCCGTCACGGCCCCCGCCCGTGACCGTTCTTGCCCGGCTCCGGGTCGTTGGCGTGACGGGTGCGGGAGTGGGTCTGCGGCCGGCGTCGCGGCGCGCTCGGCGGGAGCGGCGGCAGCGCGTGCTCGCCGTCGTTCTGCAGCTTGTCGATCAGCTCGTCGGCCCGTTCGGCCAGACGGCGTTCGTCGGCGTAGGCCAGCCGGGACGGCAGTTCCCGGATCGGCACCCACGCCACCTCGGCGACCTCCAGGTCTTCGTCGCACAGCTCCCCACCCAAGAACCGCATCAGATAGTGGTGCACGGTCTTGTGCACCCGTCGTCCGTCGGTGACGAACCAGTAGTCGATGCGCCCCAGCGCGGCAAGCACGCCGCCGCGGATCCCGGTCTCCTCGGCGACCTCACGGATGGCGGTCTGCTCGGCAGTCTCACCCATCTCGATGTGGCCCTTGGGCAGCGACCAGAGCATCCTGCCACGCCGGTCGATGCGTCCGATCAGGGCCGCCACCTGTGTTTCGCGGGGGCCGTCGATCCCGTCGATGACCAGGCCGCCGGCAGAGGTTTCGTGCACGGTGCGCATCCGGTCGGGGGCCCGCCGCGGCCGGGGCCGGCGCTTGGCAGCGGCAGCCGGGGTGGGTACCGTGTCGGCGGCCGGCTGGCTTTCCGTATTGTTCTCAGCCGGACGTGCGCCGCCACGACCACGACGCCGACCGCGGCGTCGACGTGGTTTGGCTTGTTCGCCCTCCGACACCCAAGCGATATTAGCTGGCACGGGCCCGTCTTCCTGATGCACTCGCCGTCGACGGGCACCTTTGGTCACGTGAGTCGCGTGCGACACATTCGTCACAGCAGTCTCTGGATCGGGCGGCTGGGTGTTTGCCCGCCTCCACGCGACAAAGCGCGGGTGTGGCATCGGGTGTGCGGTGGCCGCGCGATATTCGCCGTAGGGCCGTGGTGGGCGCACACCGGAGTCGGCGGACGCACACTCGATGGCGCGGGGCGGTGCCCGGACGTGCGCTGAGTCACCACGGCATTCCTATTAGGCTCACCGAACGTGGCCCAACCCGTCCCGGATGCCGAACTGCTGACCGCCGCCGCGGTCGCACTGCATCAGTACGCGCCCCAGTTGCGCGAGCTCGGCGCGGCGTTCGCCGCGGCCGGCTACGAGTTGTACCTGGTGGGCGGGTCGGTGCGGGACGCCGTGCTGGGCCGGCTGAGCCCGGATCTGGACTTCACCACCAACGCCCGGCCGGAGGAGATTCAGCAGATCGCGCGGCCGTTCGCCGACGCGCTGTGGGACACCGGCATCGAGTTCGGCACGGTCGGAGTCGGTAAGGACGGACACCGGCTGGAGATCACCACGTTCCGCGCCGACACCTATGACCAGGTGTCGCGCCATCCGGAGGTGCGGTTCGGCGATCGCCTGGAAGACGACCTGGTGCGCCGCGACTTCACCGTCAATGCGATGGCCGTGCGCATCACCGCCGAGGGGCTGGGGGAGTTCCTCGACCCGCTGGGCGGGCTGGTGGCGCTGCGCGCCAAGGTGCTCGACACCCCGATGCCCCCGGAGGTGTCGTTCGGCGACGACCCGCTGCGGATGCTGCGCGCGGCACGGTTCGTCTCCCAACTCGGCTTCACGGTGACCCCGCGGGTGCTGACGGCGATCGAGCAGATGGCACCGCAGCTGGCCCGGATCAGCGTCGAGCGGGTGGCCGTCGAGCTGGACAAGATGCTGCTGGGGGCTCACCCGGTGGCCGGCATCGACCTGCTGGTGCAGACCGGGATGGGCGAGGTGGTGCTGCCCGAGATCGGCGGCATGCAGATGGCCATCGACGAACACCACCAGCACAAGGACGTCTACCAGCATTCGCTGACCGTGCTGCGCCAGGCCATCGAACTCGAGGACGAGGGTCCGGATCTGGTGCTGCGCTGGGCCGCGCTGCTGCACGACATCGGCAAGCCCGACACCCGCCGCCACGAACCCAACGGCGGGGTGAGCTTCCACCACCACGAGGTGGTCGGCGCCAAGATGGTCCGCAAGCGGATGCGGGCGCTGAAGTACTCCAAGCAGATGGTCGACGACGTGTCCCAGCTGGTGTACCTGCACCTGCGGTTTCACGGCTACGGCGAGGGCAAGTGGACCGACTCCGCGGTGCGCCGGTATGTCACCGATGCGGGGCCGCTGCTTCCGCAGTTGCACAAGCTGGTGCGGGCGGACTGCACGACGCGCAACAAGCGCCGGGCCGCGCGGCTGCGCGCGTCCTATGACCGGCTGGAGGAGCGGATCGCCGAACTGGCCGCCCAGGAGGACCTGGACCGGGTGCGCCCGGACCTGGACGGCAACGAGATCATGCGGCTACTCGACATCCCGGCCGGCCCGCAGGTGGGGGAGGCGTGGCGGTTCCTCAAGGAGCTGCGGCTGGACCGCGGGCCGCTGTCGAACGAGGAGGCGACGGCGGAGCTGCTGGCGTGGTGGAACACGCGGAAGTCCGGCCAAACGGATTAGTTGACCGAAGTCGGTCTGCTGCACCGGGGCCAGAGTCCGGATCAATGCCCTGCCGGGCTGATGTGCAGCGAACGCGCGCTTCTGTCACGATCAGGGAACCGACAGCACCGCCGTGACGTCGAAACCCGTATGGACTACTGCCTGGGCGCAGACGACGGCACCGCCGCCATCTGGACTCGCCCGCCCGATCTGGACCTCGACGGCGACGGCACGCTGGACGCGATCGGTCTGGATCTGGATGGTGACGGGCTGCGAGACGACGCGCTGGCCGATCTCGACGGCGACGGTTGGGCCGACCACGCGGTGCTCGATCTCGACAACGACGGCAACCCGGACACCTACTTCGTGGACGACGGGTCCGGGGCGTGGGCGGTCGCGGTCGACCGTGATGGGCACGTCCGGTGGTTCGGCCGAGACGGCGTGCAACACACCGGAGGTCCGCTGGTCGATTTCGACGGGCAGGGCCGGCTCGACGACCGGTTGTTCGACTCGGACGGTGACGGGGTGGCCGACCGGGTCGTCTGCGCCGGTCCCGACGGAGTCACCGGATACGTCGACACCAACGGTGACGGGCTGTGGGACCTTCGCCTGACGGATACGAATGGAGACGGCGCAGCCGACGGCGCGACCGAGTTATGAATTCATTCTCAAATACCCGCAGCTAACAGTTTCGACCATTACTTCGGCGTCCACCGTTTGACACGCCATGATTTCTCGTGTCCACTAAACAACCTGCTTAATGCCTGTGTAGCAACGGCATCGGGTGAAGTGACAGCCCGCGGAAGCTGGTCTAGTTTTACGCAGACCCCAGCTCGGGAAGCTCAATTAATTGAGGGAGACGTAAATAATGGCAAATGCCACCGTTGTCACTCCAGAACTTCTGCGCAGTACTCAGCAGCGAATTGAAACAAGGCTGCAAGAAGCTCTGACGATCGCGAACCAATATTTGAGCGGCCACGAAAACATCATCAGCGCGACCGGCTGGGCAGGCGACGCCGGCTCGACATCGCTGAACACTGCGGGCCACATTCACCACGATCTGCAGCAGATCATGACCGGCGGCCAGCGGTTGGCACACGGCCTGGGCCGGGCGGCGGTCCTGATGGAGAACCACGAAGCCGACGCCGCACACGATCTCAATGGCGTGTTCGGCGGGGGAGCCCAAGCGGTCTAGCCCACAGCGCTGTCCACACCCGAATTCGCCCCACCATTTACAAAGGAACCAACTCTCATGACAGATCAGATCGTCTACAACCATGGCGCCGTCATCGGCTTCGCCGGTGAGGTCGGTTCGCAGGCCGCGCAACTGATGGAGATCCACGCCGATGTCCTGCACATGACCCAGGCCCTCGGGGACTTCTTCCAGGGCCACGGCGCAACGGCATTCTTCGACGCCCAGCAGCAGATGTTGCGCGGCCTGGAAGACCTGATCCAGACCGTCAGCCGCCATGCCCACACCGTTCACAACGTGGACGAGATGGCGCAAGCGACCGACGCCCAGATGGGCACCTTGTTCACCTAGCCACTTCGAGTGGGCCGGCGGGGCGCATGCACAGCGTGCGCCCTTGGCCTGCATTGAGAGACAACGTGTTAACCACCACCGTCGACGGCCTCTGGGCCCTGCAAATACTCACGGGAATCGAGACTGTCGCTCCCGAGCTGAGTCTGCGGCCGCATCTGCCCAGCGTGGAGTCCAAGTGGCTGGCGTGGCAGCATCCGGTGACCGCTGAGTTGCGTGCGGCCGGAGTCGTCGATGGGACCGACTCCGTCGATCCCACCGTCGTGGAGTGGCTGACCGTACTGTCGCGCCGCGACGTCGCGTTGATCCTGCACATCCGTGCGCCCGGTGACGACGAACCGGCCCGGGTCCTGCTCGCCAGGTTCGCCCAGTGGTGGGTCGCTCTGGAGCGCTCGGCGGACGTGATTCGCATCAGCGGCGCGGGCACGGCCACCGCCGAGGGAACGGCGAACACGGTGCTCGACAGGCAGATCGAGCGGTTGTGCGGCCACCTCGCGCCGGCACCGTTACGGCCGGTCACCCTGGATGCCGGTGCGCTGCGGACCGCGGCGGCCGGCCACGAGGAACTGCGCACCTTTCTGGCCGGACAGGGTGTGGACGCTGATCAGATGCGGCTGCTGATCCTGGCCGCGGATCCGGCCCGGTCAGCACAGGCCTCGATCGTCGCGACGCAGTCGGGGGTGGAGACGGGACGGTTCCAGCGCACTCACGTCGGCCCCAGTGCGGTGACGATCATCGACACCCTCGAGGGGCGATTGGTTGCCGAGGATGTCGAATCCGGCGGGCGAACCTGGATGATCGTCGCGCCTGGGACGAGCGGCAACGTCGCCGCGGCCGTACACCGCATGATGCGGCGCCTGCCGGCAGAGCAGGACTGGCATTCGTACCGCAAAGTTGTGTAGTCGAGAGGTAGCAGCCAAGTGTTAGTGATCGCGCCGTGACGAATACGTGGAATGCAGGCCCGAACGCCGCCGAACAGACCGGGCGTTACCAGCACCAGGAATCCGTCTCCGGCACCCTGCGCATTTCCGACATGGTGGCTCCGCGGAAAGTGCCACCCGGATCGGGCTGGCGAAAGTTCCTCTACGCGTTGTCTTTTCAGACGATCAATCTCGGGGAGTCGCCGGCCGAACGGCACTACCGCGAATTGCAGACGCGGATCCGCCGCCACATCCGCAAGCAGTACGTGATCGGGGTGATCTCGGGCAAGGGCGGGGTCGGCAAGACCACGATGACCGCGTGCATCGGCGGCGTGTTCCGGGAATGCCGGCCCGACAACGTGGTCGCCATCGACGCCGCCCCGGGGTTCGGGACGCTGGCCGGCCGGATCGATGAATCCCCGCCCGGGGACTACTCGGCCGTTCTGAACGACACCGACGTCCAGGGCTACGCCGACATTCGAGAGCATTTGGGCCAGAACAGCATTGGCCTGGACGTACTGGCCGGCAACCGCGCCTCGGACCAACCACGGCCACTGGTGCCGTCGATGTTCGCCGGGGTGCTCTCGCGGTTGCGCCGCACCCACACCGTCATCGTGGTCGACACGTCGGACGACCTGGAACACCCGGTGATGAAGGCGGTGCTCGACGCGTGTGATGCCCTCGTCTTCGTCTCAGGTCTGACCGCGGACACCTCCCTGCCAGTGACACGTTCGATCGACCTGCTGCGGTCGATGGGTTATCACGAGTTGGTGTCCCGAAGCACCGTCATCCTCAACGACAGCCGCGACAAATACGACCCGGACGCACGTAAATATCTCACCGAACGCTTCCGGCAATCCGGGGCCACCGTCGAATTCATGCCGTACGACCCGTATTTGGCCAAGGGCGGCATCATCGATACTCGCCACGAATTGAGAAAGCAATCTCGTTTGCGGTTGTTCGAGATCACTGCGGGGCTCGCGGACAAGTACATTCCGGATGCCGACAGGCCACGGTAATGGCGAAGGTGTCGTTTCCCGCCCGGTGTGCGGTGGCCGTCGTCTGCGGTAAACACCTTCTTTCGCAGGTTTACCCCGCATCGGTTCCGATCGAGGTCTTCATCGACAACGCCGTCGAGCTGCTCAACGACGAACTCAAGCGTCGCGGTCTGAGCGGCCTGGACGCCGGCGCCGGATACGAATTGCACAAAGCCAACGGCGTGCGCCTGGATGTGACGAAGACCCTTGACGAACTGGGTGTCGAGGACGGCGCCACACTCGCGCTCGTTCCCGCGGTCGATGGTGAATCTTTCGAGCCGCAGTACGAATCGCTGTCCACCGGCCTGGCCCGGGTGGGCAAAAAGCTTTTCGAACCGGTCACCGTGCACACCGCGGCCTGCACCGCGTTGGCCATCACCGCAGCCGTCGCCGCAACGATATTGGGACTTGCTGTGCGGCAGCGTATTTCGTCTGACGCGCTGGCGGCCAGCGTGGTCACCGGCAGCGTCGGGCTACTGTCCGTAGCCGGGGCCGTTGCGGTGTGGAGGTGGTGGCCGCATCGCACCGACATGTTCGACGGGTTCGGGTGGCTGGCGGTGCCACTCCTCGCGGTGGCGCTGGGTGCGGGTGCGCCGGGTCATCTCGGTGCGGCCCATGTTTTCATCGCAACGCTGACGGCGGGCGTCTTGACCTGGGGGATGAGTGCAGCGACGGGACGCTACGTCAGCGCGGCAGCGACGGTGGTGACGCTGTGCGCGCTGGGCGGAACTGTCGCAGCGGTGCGGATGTGGTGGCCCGTACCCGCCCAGTGGCTGGGGATGTGCACATTGATCACCCTGCTGATTGTCCTGACCCTGGCCCCGACGATCGCGCTGTGGGTCGCGCGGATCCGGCCGCCGTACTTCGGTTCGATCACCGGGCGCGATTTGTTCCGGCGCAGCGCCGGACTGCCCACAGACGCCGTCGCACCCGTCGACGACGGTGCGGACGAGGAGGCCAATACCGATACCACCCCGCGCGGCACACAAATCGCTGCGGCGGCCAGGCGCGCCAACAACGTGCTGACGGGAATCTGCGTCGGCGCCGCGGCAGCGTTGCCCGCCGCGGTGTGGTCGTCGCTGATGCCGGGCCGCGACCGGGCGTCGGCGGCCGCGGTACTCGCCGCGCTGTTCGTGGTGATCTTCATCAGCCGCGGCAGGGCCTTCGCCGACCGACGGCAGGCCGTTGCGTTGGTGTCGGGGGCGGCCGTCGCGACCTGTGCGGGAATTGTCAAACACGTTGTGCATGAGCCGGCCTCGTCGGCCCAGGCACTCGTGGTTGCGACAGTGCTGCTGGTGGCGTTCGCCGCGGCCGGACTGCTGGCGGCCTTGCTCGTGCCGGTCACCAGGTTCACCCCGCTGGTCCGGATGGCCGCGGAGTGGGTCGAGATCGTTGCCATCATCGCCGCGCTGCCCATGGCCGCCTGGATCGGCGGGTTGTTCACGTGGGTGCGCATGCGATGAGCCGGACAGCGACGACCGGCAGGAGGCTGAGCGCCGCTGCGCTGGCCGGCATCGTGCTGGGCCTGTCGACGTGTTATCCGGTGGCACAGGCTATTCCGCCACCGACAATCGACCCGTCCCGGGTGCCCGCGGACGGTAGGCCGGCCGCGGAGCAACCGATGCGGCAGAGCAACATGTGTGCGCGGACCATCACCGTGGCCGATCCCAATGTGGGGGTCACCGCGCCCGGTTTCACCATGCTGAACATCAGCAAGGCCTGGCAGTACTCGACCGGCAACGGGGTGCCGGTCGCGATCATCGACACCGGCATCAACCCCAGCCCGCGATTGCGGGTGGTCGCCGGCGGCGACTACATCATGGGCGGCGACGGCCTGATGGACTGCGATGCCCACGGCACCATCGTGGCGTCGGTGATCGGCGCCGCGCCGCAGGGCAGCCCGATGCCCGCCCCGATGCCCGCCACGGCGGCGTTCCCGCCGCCCGCCGGACCACCTCCGGTCGAGGGCGCGCCGCCGCCACCCGGGGGGCCGCCGCCTCCTCCCGCGGCCCCGCCGCCGCCCACCCCGGTCACCGTCACCGAGACCAGACCGGCGCCACCGCCACCGCCACCCGGCGACGAACCGTCTAACGGGCCGGGGGATCCCGGCCCCGGCGGAGCCGACATACCAGAGGTACCCGCCCCACCGCCGGGGGCACCCGACGGCGTCATGGGTGTGGCCCCGCACGCGGTGATCATCTCCATCCGCCAGTCGTCGCGCGCCTACGAGCCGGCCAATCCCGGACCCGGCGACATGGAGGTCCGCAAGAAGGCGGGCTCCATCGCGACCTTGGCGAGTGCGATCGTGCACGCCGCCAACATGGGCGCCAAAGTGATCAACATCAGCGTGACATCGTGCGTACCTGCCGCTGACCCGCTGGATCAGGCGGCCATCGGCGCGGCGGTGTGGTACGCGGCGACGGTCAAGGATGCGGTCATCGTCGCCGCCGCGGGCAATGACAGCGAAGACGGCTGTGCCCAGAACCCCTCCTTCGACCCGCTGGACGCCGCCGACCCGCGGGACTGGCATCAGGTCAAGACCGTCTCGTCGCCGTCATGGTTCTCCGATTACGTGTTGTCGGTGGGCGCGGTCGACAACACCGGCGCCGTCATCAGCAAGAGCCTGGCCGGGCCCTGGGTGGCGGCGGCGGCGCCCGGCGTCGGCATCATGGGGCTGTCGCCGCAGTCCGGTGGGCCTGTCAACGCCTACCCCCCAATCCGGCCCGGCGAGAAGAACATGCCGATCTGGGGGACCAGCTTCTCCGCCGCTTATGTCAGCGGCGTCGCGGCTCTGGTGCGCGCCAAGTATCCAGGGCTGTCCGCTCACCAGATCATCAACCGCATCATCCAGACAGCACACAGTCCACCGCGCGGAGTGGACAACCAGGTCGGCTACGGGGTGGTGGACCCGGTGGCTGCCTTGACCTTCGATGTGCCTGCGGGGGAGCGGCTTCCACCCGCAGCGCACAGCCGGATCATCACTCCGGCCGCGCCGCCGCCACCACCGGATCACCGCGCCCGCACCGTTGCGGTGATCTTCGCCGGACTCGTCATGGCAGCAGTGGCAGCCGCCGCCCTGATCACCCGGGTCCGGCGGGAACGATGACACGCGACATCCGGCCGATCGTCATCGGCGGCATCTTCCTGGCCACCCTGACCGGGTGGGCGATCACCGGCTATGCCGGGGCGGCAACGGGTTTGGTCCTGGGGCTGGCGGTCACCGTCGTTCGCTGGCGGGGACAGACGGCGTGCTCGTGGTTCAGCTTGTGGTGGCGGCGCGGACGTCCCATGCGGTGGTCCGAGCCGCATACCGTGGCCAACGACCGCGCCGGCGGCGGAGTGCGTTTCCAAGATGGGACCGCGGTGGCCGCCGTCCAGTTACTGGGCAAGTCGCACACGGCGACCCTCTTCACCGGCTCGACCTCGACCCACACCGAGAATGCCTTTGACATCGGCGATCTCGTGCCGTTGCTACGGCAGACTCTGGGGCTGCGGCTGGCATCGCTCAGCGTGGTCAGCACCGGTGCCCGGCGGCGGCACACCGGCGACTACCCTCGGGTCTACGACACACTGATCGGCACGCCGCCCTATGCCGGGCAGCGCGAAACCTGGCTCGTCGTGCGCATTCCCGCGATGGCCAACGCCGAAGCGCTGCGGTCCAGGACTTCCGTGGGCACGGCAACCCTGGCCGCCGCGCAACGGATCAGCGCGGCGATGCGCCAGCGCGGAATCCGCGCCAAGGTCGCAACGGCTACCGACATCGTCGAGCTGGAACGACGGCTGGGGTCCTCCGCGCTGGAGGTGTTGAACCGCCGCTGGGGTTCGGTGCGCGGCGAGCGGGGCTGGCTGACCACGTATTGGTACCGGCCCGCCGATATCACCACCGACAATCTGGCGCACGCGTGGACGATGCGCGCTGACGGCATCACCCAGAACATCACGCTTTTCGGCGACGGCAGCATCACGGCCACGGTCACCGTCCGCACTGCGCAACCGCCGACGGCTCCACCGGGCATGTTGTTGCAGACATTGCCGGGTGAACAGGCCGCGGCACTCGCAGCCAGTCTCTGCGGCCCGTTGCCCCGGTTGCGTGGAATCCGGCGCGGACCCTTGACCGATCCGCTGGTGATCCCGATCGGCCCCTCGGGAGTTCTGCTCGGCAAAGTCGACGACGGAAACAGAATGATGTTGCCTCTCGACGACCCGGGTGAATTCAGCCGGGTGCACATCGCCGCAGAAGACGCGCTCGCCAAACGCATCGTGGTCAGGCTGGCCGGGGCGGGCGAGCGGATCACCGTGCACACACGAAACCTCAAGCGCTGGAGCACTGTTCGAACTCCCGATGTCGCCGTCACCGACCTGGCCAAGCCGATGGCCGGTACCACGGTCAGCGTGGTGGACGGCACCGTCACTCCCGCACCCCGCCCGAACACCATTGTCTCCGTGGGCGAGCCGGACACTGAACACCGCGGCTCGGCGACGGTGCTCATCACGCAGACCGGTCCCGCCACCATTTCGGTTGCGGCTGCCGGCCAGGTTCATACCGTGGAGGTCGAGCTGTTCCGGGCCGAGAATCGTTACGTATCAACTGAACCCACGCGCAGTGGCGACCTGGCAACGGCGGATTCACCATGACGAGCGGCACCATGACGACCGCCGCACGCAAGCGGTTCGACCAGGGCATGTCGCTGTTGGACCGGGACCCTGCCGGGGCGGGGGCGCGATTCCGAGAGGCAACCGAGATCGACCCGTCGATGGCCGATGCCTGGCTGGGCCGGATCGCCGCGGGTGACGAGTCGCTGACAACGGTGCGGCAGCTGTATGTGTACGGGTCGCGATTGCACCGCGAGACGAACCGGCTTGGCGTGCGATTGTCGGCGCCCGTCAAAGCGGGCCCGTACCTGTCGATTTCGGTGACCGAGGCCTCGCACGCCGGATTGGCTCTGGCCAGCGCGCTGGTCGATGCGGCCCAGTACGCCGAGGCCGACGCCCTGCTGCGTGACCCCGCCCTGCTGGACACCTGGGAGAACCACCAGTGGCAGCAGTACATCGAGGCGTACCTGATGTTCGCCACGCAGCGGTGGCCGGACGCTGTCTCCGTGGCGGCGACGGTGCTACCTCCGCAGGCCATCATCATGTCGGCGGTCACGGCGGCGACCTGCGCGTTGGCGGCGCACGCCGCTGCCCACCTGGGGCAGGCGCGGGTTGCGCTCAGCTGGACCGACCGGGTGGAGGTGCACCCGGCGGGCGCCGGGCCGCGCCGCGCCCGCAACGAGAACGCCATCACGGCAATCGATTCCGCGGACTACCCGTTGATCGCGGCTGACCTCGCTTATGTGCGTGGGATGGCGCACCGCCAGCTCGGCGACGAAGCGCAGGCGCAAGAGTGGCTGTCCCGCGCAACGATCAACGGTGCGCTGCTGGTGACCGCCAAACAGGCGCTGGCCGACTCCAGCCTGCAACTCCTGGTCACCGATGAGGAGACCATCGGCACTCGTACGGACAAATGGGATGTCAAGACTCAGCGTTCCGTGCAGCAGCGCACCGATGCCCAACACGAGGAGCGCCGCGGGCAACTGTTGCAGGAGGGTCGCGCGCTGCTCGACAATCAGGTCGGACTGGCCGAGGTCAAGCGCGCGGTCGCCGAATTGGAGGACCAGATCGAGGTCCGTGCGCTACGGCTGGCGGCGGGGCTGCCGGTGGCCAATCAGACGAATCACATGTTGTTGGTCGGTCCGCCGGGGACGGGAAAGACCACCACCGCCGAAGCACTCGGCAAGATCTATGCCGGCTTGGGTATCGTCCGGCATCCCGAGATCGTCGAAGTGAAGCGGGCCGACTTCTGCGGCGAGCACATCGGTGCGTCCGGTCCGAAAACCAATGAGCTGATTGACCGTTCGCTGGGCCGTGTGCTGTTCATGGACGAGTTCTATTCACTGGTGGAACGACACCAGGACGGGCGGCCGGACATGATCGGCATGGAGGCGGTCAACCAGTTGTTGGTCGCACTCGAGGTGCACCGGTTCGACTTCTGCTTCATCGGCGCCGGTTACGAAAAGGAAGTCGACGAATTCCTCACGGTGAACCCCGGTTTGGCCGGACGGTTCAACCGCAAGCTGCGATTCGAGTCGTACACGCCCGACGAGCTGGTGGAAATTGCCGTGCGTTACGGCGATCCGAGAGCCACGGTCATCGAGCCGAGCGCCGCCGAGGCGCTGACGGCGGCCTGTGCGACATTGCGCTCGTATCGTGCACCGGACGGCACCCACGGCGTCGACCTCATGCAGAACGGACGCTTCGCCCGCAACATCGTGGAACGTGCTGAACGACTCAGGGATTCACGGGTGGCCGCCCAGCACCGCAGTGCCAAGGGGTCGGTGACCGTCGAGGAGCTGCAGACGCTGCGCACCCAGGATGTGATCACCGCGGTGCGCGAGGCGTGCGCCGAGAAGCATGTGCCGATCGAGCTGTGACGGCCGGCTAGACCTCGACGACGACCGCCCCGCCCTGACCGCCGCCCGCGCACATCGCGGCCACACCGATGCCGCCGCCGCGGCGCATCAGCTCATAGGTCAGCGTCGTGACCATCCGCGCTCCGGACGCCGCGATCGGGTGGCCCAGGCTGCAGCCGCTGCCGAAGAAGTTCACCTTATCCTCGTCGATGCCGTACCCCCGGCACGCGGCGATCGGCACCGAGGCGAACGCCTCGTTGATCTCCCACAGCGCCACGTCGTCGACCGACAGGCCGGCGCGCTGCAGTACCTTGCCGATCACCTTCACCGCGCCCAGCCCGCAGTCGCGCGGCGCGACCCCGGCGGCGGCCCAGGCCCGGACCTTGCCCATCACGGTCAGCCCTTCGGCGGCGGCGTAGTCGGCGTCCACCAGAGCCACGGCCGCGGCGGCGTCGTTGGTGCCGCTGCTGTTGCCGGCCGTGATCGAGAAGCCCTCGATCTCCGGGTGCAGCACCTTCAGCCCGGCCAGCTTCTCGACTGTGGTGTCGCGGCGCGGGTGCTCGTCCACGGCGAACTCGGTGACCGACCCGTCGAACTGGGTGACCTTCAGCGGCAGGATCTCGTCGGCGAACTTGCCGGCGTCCTGCGCGGCGACAGCCCGCTGGTGGGAGCGGGCCGCCCAGGCGTCCATCTCCTCGCGGGTGATGCCGACCGACTGCGCGGTGTTCCACCCGACGGTGATCGACATGTCCTTGGCAGGGGCGTCCGGCGTCTCGACGTGGGTGGGCGGCATCCACCGCTCCTCGAACTTCAGCTCCGGGCCGGGGATGCGCCAGTTGGTCAGCGGCGTCATCGACAGCGACTGCACGCCCCCGGCGATCAGTACCCGCTCCATCCCCGAGCCGATCTGGGCGGCGGAGTTGCCGATCGCGGTGAGACTGCCCGCGCAGTGCCGGTTCACCGACTGGCCCGGCACGTGTTCCAGCCCGGTGGCCGTCGCCGCGTAGCGCGCCAGATCGCCGCCGCCGTAATGAGATTCGGCGAAGATGATGTCGTCGATGGCCGACGGGTCCACCCCGGAACGGCGCACCACCTCGGGCAGCACCGCGGTGATCAGCGTCTCGGGCGGGGTGTTGACCAGCGTGCCCTTGAAGGACCGGCCGATCGCCGTCCGGACCGCGCCAACGATTACGGGTGTGGCCATCTTCTAACCTCGCACTCTCTGCCGGGGGAATCAGGCCCTATCGTAGCAAGTACCGTATTTACAATAGTAACTGCAGGTGTAACGTCACCGGCGGTGCGCGAGGGCACTATCGCTGCGGCCACGGGGGACTTTGTGGCGGATACTGCGGGGGAGGGTAGTAAAGCTGGCCGCCGGGTGGCGGCGGATACCACGGCGCCGCGCCGCGCGGCGGGTGACTCCCCGGACCGCCGGGAGGCATGAATCCCGGTGAAGCGGGACGACGCACCGCAGCGCTGATCCCCAGCCCGATGCCGGCGATCGCCATGGCGGAACCGACACCGAGTACCACCCACCCGATCGTGTGATCAGAGTCGCGCTTCTCCTCGTAGGTCTTGGTCGGCTGCCTGCGCTGTCTGCAGCTGTCTCCGCTGTGCATGACCTTGTTGTCGCATTCCACAACGGTCCGAAATGCGTAGTAAGAACCGAAGGCCATCAGTCCCAGCCCGATGAGGAGGATCATCAGGGGTCCCAGGATCCTGTTACTCATGGGCACCTCTCCGCACAATCATCGAGCCCGGTCATGGTCGGCCCCTAGATACTGCGCGCGAAGTTCAGGCCTGTCCATCTTTGCCTTGCCCGCCGGTACCACGTACCCGCCGGAACCACGAATAACTCTGCGATACAAAACCTTTCGCTCCTGGCTGGCGCCGGCCGCAGATGTAGCGTCCTGAAGGCTGCCCGGCTGACCCCGCGACGTCTCTTGCGCACCCGCCCTTCGACGTCCATGCGACATAACAACCCGGCCTGAATAGCGCCGTTTACGCACCCGTTACGTCTAAACTGCTGCCAGGATTGACACGCCGCACGAACTCAATGAACGGAGTGATTCGGGGGTGCACCGGATCTTGCTGATGGCGGTGGCGCTGGCCGTCGCAACGGCACCGTTCGCGGCGCCGCCGGCACTGGCAATCACTCCGCCCCCGATCGATCCCGGGGCCCTCCCACCGGATGTGACCGGCCCCGATCAGCCCACCGAACAACGCGTCCAGTGCTCGGCACCCACCGTGCTGCCGGATTCCACCTTCCACGATCCGCCGTGGAGCAACGCCTACATCGGCGTCGCCGAAGCCCACAAGTTCGCCACCGGCGCCGGGGTGACGGTCGCGGTGATCGACACCGGCGTCAACGCCTCGCCCCGCGTTCCGGCAGAGCCCGGCGGCGACTTCGTCGACCAGGCCGGCAACGGGCTGTCCGACTGCGATGCCCACGGCACGCTGACCGCGGCGATCATCGGCGGCCGTCCCGCCCCCACCGACGGCTACGTCGGGGTGGCACCCGATGCCCGGCTGCTCTCGCTTCGCCAGACCTCAGAAGCGTTCGAACCCGTTGGCACCCAACCGAACCCGAACGATCCCAATGCCACCCCGGCCGCCGGTTCGATCCGCAGCCTGGCGCGCGCGGTGGTGCACGCCGCCAACCTCGGCGCCAACGTCATCAACATCAGCGAAGCGGCCTGCTACAAGGTGACCAAACCGATCGACGAGGCGAGCCTGGGCGCGGCCATCGATTACGCCGTCAACGTCAAGAACGCCGTGATCGTCGTCGCGGCGGGTAACACCGGTGGTGACTGCGCGCAGAATCCGCTGCCCGACGCGGCCAACCCCGGCGACCCCCGCGGCTGGAACAAGGTGCAGACCGTGGTCACGCCGGCCTGGTACGCCGGATCGGTGATCGCTGTGGGTGGCATCGGTCAAAGCGGTGTCCCGAGCACCTTCTCGATGCATGGGCCGTGGCTGGACGTGGCGGCTCCGGCGGAGAACATCGAATCACTCGGCGACGCCGGGGAACCGGTGAACGCCCTGCAGGGCAAGGAGGGACCGGTGCCCATCGCCGGCACCTCGTTCGCCGCGGCCTACGTCTCCGGCATCGCGGCGCTGGTGCGTCAGCGGTTCCCCGAACTGACCGCGCGACAGGTCATGCAGCGCATCGAGGCCACCGCGCGACACCCGGGGGGTGGAATCGACGATCTGGTAGGAAACGGAGTGGTCAACGCGCTCGCCGCGTTGACGTGGGACATCACGCCCGGCGGCGCCACCATCCCGTACAACGTCCGGCGCATGCCCCCACCAGTGATGACGCCCGCCCCCGACCGGCTGCCGATCACGGTGGTCACCCTGTCGATCGTCGGCCTGCTGGTGGCGCTCGGGTTCGGCTCGCTGGCCGCCCGGGCGCTGAGGCGCCGGCGATGACCAACCCGCTGCGGCTGAAGTTCAGCACCGGTCACACCCTGGTGCTGGCGGTGCTGGCACCGGCCGCCATCCTGCTGTTCCTGCCCACGCGCTACTGGTGGGCCGGCATCGCGCTGTCGGCGGCGGGCGCCGTCGTCGCCTTCGTCAGCTTCTTCGGACGCCGCCTCACCGGCTGGGTGGTAACGGTTTTCCGGTGGCTGCGGCGGCGCCGCAAACCACCGGACATTCCGTCTGAGCCCGTGGTGGGGGCGACGGTGAAGCCCGGCGACCACGTCGCGGTCCGCTGGCGGCGCAGCCACCTGATCGCCGTCATCGAACTCAAGCCGCGGCCGTTCACCCCGACGGTGATCGTCGAGGGGAAGGCGCACACCGACGACGCGCTGGACACCCGGCTGCTGGAACACCTGCTGGAAGTGCACTGCCCCGACCTCGAGGCCGACATCGTCTCGGCCGGCTTCCGGGTGGGCACCACCGCCGCCCCGGACGTAGTGAACCTGTACCAGCAGGTGCTCGGCGCAGATCCGGCTCCGGCCCACCGCCGCACCTGGATCATGCTGCGCGCCGATCCGGAACTGACCCGCAAATCCGCCCAGCGCCGTGACGAGGGCGTCGCCGGACTGGCCCGCTACCTGGTCGCCTCGGCCACCCGCATCGCCGACAACCTCGCCAGCCACGGCGTGGACGCGGTATGCGGGCGCAGCTTCGACGACTACGACCACGCCATCGACATCGGCTTCGAGGGCTTCGAGCGGGAGAAGTGGTCGATGATCAAGGGACGCGACTGCTACACCGCGGCCTACACCGCCCCGGGCGGTCCCGACCTGTGGTGGTCGGCGCGCGCCGACCGCACCGTCACCCGGGTGCGCATCAGGCCCGGGATGCTGCCGCAGGCCACGGTGCTGCTGACCACGATGGGCAAGCCGAAGACGCCGCGCGGGTTCACCCGGCTCTACGGCGGACAACGCCCTGCGCTCACCGGACAGAACCTCATCGCCGACCGGCACTGCCAGATCCCGATCGGCTCGGCCGGTGTGCTGATCGGCGAGACCGTGAACCGGTGCCCGGTGTACCTGCCGTTCGACGACGTCGACGCCAGCCTCAACCTGGGTGACGCGCAGACGTTCACCCAGTTCGTGGTCCGCGCGGCGGCGGCGGGTGCGCACGTGACGCTGGGCCCGCATTTCGAGGAATTCGCCCGGCTCATCGGCGCACAGATCGGCCAGGTGGCCAAGGTGACGTGGCAGAACGCGACGACGTATCTCGGCCCGCACCCCGGGGTGGACAAAGTCGTGCTGCGCCACAACATGGTCAGCACTCCGCGCCACCGGCAGTTGCCGATCCGCCGTGTCTCCCCACCGGAGGAAAGCCGTTACCAACTGGCCTTACCGAAGTAGCCGGCGTTCGCGAATTTGGTGCAGAGACCTCGAAATTTAGCGACGATAATGGTTAGAGCATTAAGGAGGACGATCCGATATGACTCAGCCGCAGACCGTCACGGTAGACCAGCAGGAAATTCTTTCGCGGGCCGATGAGGTCGAGGCGCCGATGGCGACGCCGCCCAACGACGCGCCCGCCGCGCCATGCGGTCTCACCGCTGCCAAGAACGCCGCCCAGCAGCTCGCCTTGTCCGCCGAGAACATGAGGGACTTCCTGACCGCCGGTAACCGGGAGCGGTCCCGCCTGGCGACGTCGCTGCGGAACGCGGCCAAGGCTTACGGGGACGTCGACGAAGAAGGCGGGCAGGCGCTCAACAGCGACGGCGGCGAGGTGGCCGGCGAGACCGCCGGCGGCGAGGGCGGTGACAGCGCCGCCGGTCTGCAGGACACGGCGCAGGTGTCGGGCGCCGGGGACGGCGGTTTCACCGACCTCAAAGCCGCGGCGACCAAGCTCGAGTCGGGCGATCAGGGGGCGTCGCTGGCCGCCTTCGCCGACGGCTGGAACCAGCTCAGCTTCGCCCTGCAGGGCGACATGAAGCGATTCCGCGTCTTCGAGAACTGGACCGGCGACGCGGCCACGGCGTGCGAGGCATCCCTGGATCAGCAGCGCGAGTGGGTCACCCACATGGCCAAGCTGGCGACATCGCTGGCCAAGCAGGGGCAGTACATCGCGCAGCTGCAGGTGTGGGCCCGCCGTTCGCACCCGACGTTGGCCGACATCACGAAACTTGAAGAGCTGTCTAAAGATCCGGCCTACAAGGACCAGGCCATCAAGCTCTACGCGGAGTACCAGTCGAAGTCCGAAGAGGTGCTCAACGAGTACAACACCAAGGCGCAACTGGAAGCGGTGAACCCGCCGAAGCCCCCTGCTGCCGTCAAGATCGACCCGCCCCCGCCGGCGCAGACGCCGGGCCTGATCCCCACGCAGGTGATGCAGGCGGCGGCCATGGCCGGTGGCGGCTCGGGCACCGGTATGCAGGCCCCGATGATCCCGTCCACCGGCGGCGCCGGTGCTGGCGGCGGCATGCCGTCCGGCGCGGGTGCCGATCTGGCCTCGGTCCGTGAAGCCGCCGCCAGTTTGGGCAAAGAGCCTGGCATGAAACCGATGTCGCTCGGCGGCGGGGGCGGTGGCGGCGGCATGCCCGCGATGCCGTTGGCGCCGGCGACCGGTGGAATGGAGGCCGGCGAATCGATGCGGCCCGCGGGTGCGGGTGACCTCGGGGGCGTCGGCCAGGGTGCGGCCACGGGGCGCGGCGCCGCCTCGGGCGGTGGCATGGGTATGCCGATGGGTGGCCACGGCCAGGGCGGCGGGGGCTCGAAATCCAAAGGCGCACAACAGGATGACGAAGCTCTCTACACCGAGGACAGGGCGTGGACCGAGGCCGTTATCGGTCAGCGTCGCCGGCAGGACATGAAGGAGTCGAAGTAATGGACATGGACATGGACCCGCATGTCGCGGCGGCCCTGGCCCTGGCGGCGCGATTTCAGCAGGCCCTGGAAGGCACGCTGAATCAGATGAACACCGGCAACTTCCGCGGCGAGGACGAAGCCGGAACCGTGGAGGTCAACATCAACGGCCACCAGTGGCTGACCGGGGTGCGGATCAACGAGGGCCTGATCAAGGAACTGGGCGCCGAGGCCGTCGGCGCGCGGATCAACGAGGCCCTGCAGAACGCCCAACAGGCGGCGACCCAGTACAACTCGGCTGCCGGTGAGCAGCTGACCGCGGCTCTCGAGGCGATGACCAAAGCCGCCGGCAATAACCACGGCTGAAAAGGCGCTACCCACCGCTTAATCCGCGCGCCCCGCTGCGTGTTTCGCTCGCGTATTCGTCAATTTGTGCTGCCGTGCAACGGCTTTCCGTGCGCACTTCGATCGCGAAATTGCCGCAGCTGGCAGGCATTCACCTCGGTTAGGCTTGGTAATCAGATAGTTGACCGGCAGATGCGACCCGGCTGCCGTTGGAGGAGAGTAGGCGATGGGCATTCCACGACCGACAGGCGAATATGCCGGTCAGATGCTGGAGGGCGGCTGGCCCGAGGCCGATGAGGACGCCTTCTACGACCGTGCCCAGGCCTTCAACGGAATGCTGCACAAGGTCACCGACGTCATCGACGCCGCCCGGCACCAGCAGGTCGAGGTCTTTCATGGGGGCGTCTGGTCCGGCGGCGCCGCGAGTGCGGCCAACGGCGCGCTCGGCACCAATCTCACCGAAATGAGCACACTGCAGGACTATCTGGCGACCGTCATCACCTGGCACCAGCACATCGCCAATTTGATAGCGCAGGCGAAATCCGAAATTGGCAACAATGTCGACGGCGCGCATCGGGAAATCACCATCCTGGAAAATGACACCGAGCTGGAGCCAGAAGAGCGGCAGAACGCAATCAATTCGCTGGTGCGGTCGGCCCAACAGGCCAATGCCAGTTTGATCGCCGAAGCCGCCGAACAGGTGCTGGAATCCAAGAATTGGAAACCCCCGCACAATGCGCTCCAAGACCTGCTGAACCGGGTGACGCCGCCCACTCCGGAGGTGCCGACCCTGGTGGTGCCGACGCCGGGCACGCCGACTCCCGGCGGCCCGGCTCCCACGCCGTTCCAGCCGGTGCCGGCCAACCCGTACAACCCGCTCAACCCCGGTACACCCGTCACCCCGGTGACACCCAGACCGTTCGAGCCGGTGCCGGCCAACCCGTACGACCCGCTGAACCCGAGCACGCCGGTGAACCCGGCGAACCCGACGACCCCCGTCACGCCCGTTCCGCCGCTCAACCCGTCCATACCGGTGACGCCGGTCAACCCGTCCACGCCGGTCACCCCGGTCACCCCGGTCACCCCGGTCAAGCCCAATCCCGACGACAAGCCGGCCAAGCCCGTCACCCCGGGACCTGCCCCGGCGCCCGCTCCCGCGCCATCCCCGTCGAACCCGACTCCGGGCGTCACCCCGGCGCCGGGGCCCGCCCCGGCTCCCACGCCCGGCGGACCTCCGTCGCCCGACCAGCCAATGTTGCCGACCGATCCGGGCACGCCCTCGACGCCGTCCACCCCGGGGACCGACAGCCCCCACGTCGCTCCGGCGGCGGCGGTCGACGCCCCGGCACAACCCGGGCAGGCGGCCGGGTCCGGACCGTCGCACCGCGGTGACGACTCATCGCCGGCCATGGCGCCGGCGGCGGCCACCGGTATCCCCGCCGCCGCCGGGCGCGGTTCGTCCACCGGCATGGGAATGGGCACCGCCTCCTCGGGGGCCGCTCCCTCGGCCGGTTCGGCGGCCGCTTCCGGCGCCGGCACACGTGCTGCCGGCGGGCGGGCGCCGCTGGGCGCCGCCGGCCGGGCCCCGACCGGGCCCACACCCCGCGCGGCTTCGGCCCGTACCTCGGCTCCGGCGCGGCCGGCTCCGCCCCAGCGCCACGACGACAAAGAGAAGGACAAGACGCCGCCGGCCGACGACGTGACGGCCCTGCCGTCCGTCCCGGTGTCGGCGGCCCGGGCCGCAAAGGACGCGGTCGCCGCCGCCTCGGCGCGCGGTGCCAAGAAGGACCCGCTGCGGCTGGCCCGGCGCGTCGCCGCCGCGCTCAATGCCCGCGACAGCGGTGGCGACGACGACTACGGATTCTTCTGGGTCACCGCGGTGACCACCGACGGCGAGATCGTGGTGGCCAACAGCTACGGCCTGGCCTACATCCCGGAGGGCGTCGAGCTGCCCGCCAAGGTGCACCTGGCCAGCGCCGACCGTAACGTCCCGATCGACGAAAAAGCCCGCAGCGCAACGTATCCGGCGATGGCGATTCAGGGCTGGGCGGCGTTTCACGACCTCAAGCTGCGTGCGGTGATCGGCACCGCAGAGCAGCTGGCGAACACCGACGTGGGTGCGGCCAAGGTCATCCTCGAGGAGGACGACATCCCGGAGAGTGGCAAGATGGTCGGCCGGCCGCGACTGGAGGTGGTCGACCCCTCGGCCGCGGCCCAGCTGCAGGAGACCGATGACCTGCATCTGCTGGACCTGCTGCCGCCCGCGCCGGCGGACGCCAAGACACCCGACGACGAGCGACACATGCTCTGGTTCGACCTGATGAAGCCGATGACCAGCACGGCCACCGGCCGCGAGGTGGCGCACCTGCGGGCCTTCCATGCCTACGCCGCCCACTGCCGGGACCTGGCGCTGCACCAGGCTTACGCGGCGGCGGATCCCGAGGCGCAACGTCCGGCCGTCATCGAGTTCCTGTACTGGCGCTACGTGGCCGCGCTGCTCGACAGTGCGCTGACCGAGACACCCTGACGGGCCCCGGCCGGCGATGAGATTTCCGATTCAAGAGAAGGGACGCTGCGATGGCTGAACCGCTGGCCGTTGATCCCGCCCGCCTGATCGCTGCCGCGAGCAAACTCGGCGAACTCGTCTTTCCCGCGCCGCCGGCACCCATGACCGTGCCGGGATCCGACGCGATGTCGGCCGCGATCGGCCAGACCATGCCCGGCATCGAATCGCTGGTCAGCGAGGGACTGCCCGGCGTCACCGCCTCCCTGAAGCGCACCGCGTCCAGCATGAGCACCGCGGCCGACATCTACACCCGGGCCGATCAGTCGTTGGGCCAGGCACTGGCGCAGTACGGTTTCGCCTCCGACGGCCAGTCGCTGAGCGACAGCGTGATGGGAGCCATGACCAGCCAGTCCAGCGGACTGCTCGGCGCGGGCGCCGGCGCGGGTGCGGCCGCCGCGATGGCCGGCGGTCCGGCGGCCGCGGCGCAGCAACTGATGGGTGCCGCGTCCGGCGGTGCGGTGTCGCAGGTCGGCGCGACGATCGGGGCGCAGGCCGAAGCGCTGTCCCCGCAGGTCGCCGCGACCATTCCGCAGTTGGTGCAGCTGGCGCCGATGGCGCAGCAGATGGCCCCGATGGGGCAGCAGGTCGGTCAGAGCATCCAGCAAGCGGTCTCGCAGGCGGGCCAGAGCGGCGGCAGTTCGGCTCAGCTCGCCAGTGACACCAAGCCCGCCGACGACGAGAACAAAGACGACGCCAAGGACGACGGGGCCAAGGACGGCGCGGACGCGCAATCGGCGGACGGCGCCGCAGCGGGCAAGACCACGTTGGTGAGCGCTCCGGTCGCGAGCGCGGGTGGCGGCACGCCGCCGGCCGGCTCGGTCGCGGCGCCGATCTAGAACCGCAGGTTGCGCACCATGTCGTAGACACCGGTGATCCACAGCAGCAAGGGGATGATCGAGGCGACCACTGCCCCGTCGATCAGCTCCGAGATGCGCTTCATCACCGGTGACAGCCGGCGGATCGGTGCCATGGCGCTGGCGATGGTCAGCGCGATGACGGCCAGGACGAGGTAGCCGGCCACGATGAGCCACGCCCAATTCGGGTACCACAGGCTGAGCCGGACGGTCAGACCGGTCGGGATCGCGACGGTCGCCGCCAGCAACGCCCAGGCACACCAACGGTCGACGTAAAGGCGCGACCGGAAGCCGCAGAGCACGGTCAGCAGACCCGCCACCACCAGGCTGTGCACGAAGAAGTGTCCGTGCACGACGACCGCGATCGCTCCGGTGGCCAGGATCACCGCGCCCGCCGTCACATAGCCGATCAGGAGTTGCTTGGCCAGCTTGCTGCGCTCGGTCAGCCGCGCCGCCGATGCCGGCACCGACGCGATGATGGCCTGCCAGGTCGGGGTCTCGTCGTTGGTGGCCTCGTCGGCGGTCACCGGGTCGAGCAGTTCCTCGTTGTCGACGGTCTCGCCGGGCACCGGAATCGGGGGCAGCGCGATGCGGGCGACAGCGACGGTCAGTTTGGCCGCGGTGGTGATGACGAACAGGCCCAACGCGATGGCCCCCGCCGGCACCCATTCCCGGTAGCCGTAGCCGGTGGCCACCGCAGCGCCGATCACCGCGATCATCGCGATGACGACGAACGACGCGACCTCGTGGCGTTGGCGCGGACCGCCGCGGATGGCGAGCGTCAGGAACAGCACCGCCGTCGCTGCCGCGGCAAGCTGCGCAGCCCCGAGCGACGTGGTCCCCCGCGGCAACGGCACCGCGATGGCCGCCGCGGCGGCCAGCACGGGATACGCCGCGATCAGCAGGCATTCGGAGAGTTCGGGTCGCTGGTAGAACCGCTTCGCCACGAACGAGGCGATCAGGATGCAGACCGCGACTACCGCCATGGCCACCGGCCAGTACCAGTGACGCCCGGTGATCCACCAGGCCCGCATCGCGATGGCGGTGAGGGGCAGCGCCAGCACCGGGATCGCGACGGCGATGAAGCGATCGACCGCCGACCGGTCGAATTCCGGGGATTCGTCGAGTACCGCGATCGCGTCGATGACGTCCTCGACCAGCGGCCGGTACCGCTCGGTGCGGCTCGTCGACACCAGCGTCAGCAACGATCCGTCGACCACGCCGGCCTCGTCGAGGGACTGGTCGAGCTTGAGCGGCGGCGAGCCGGGCCGAGCGAAGGTCCAGACCCCCTGCGCGTTGAAGTCGAATCCGGCCAGCACGTCGGCCGGCGTGTCCTCGAGCAGGTCGGCCAGCACGGACACGGTCTCGTCGATGTAGATGCCCATCGGCGTCGCCGCCGGAAGCACCAGGTCGGTCATCCGCTTACCGGTGAGAATCGTGACCCGTGTGGTGGCGGGCCGGGCGGGGGCAGCCCCCGTGGCGGTAGAGCCGGCAGCAACGGCAGGTGCGCTCAACGTCGTCCAGCCCTTTCAAAATCGTCGGACAAAGCCGCGGCCAACTCGAGCACCCGCCGCTGATAGACGGGGTCGAGCCGGTCGAGCTGAATCTCGGTACCCTCCGCGATGTGCTTGTCCCAGGGCAGCAGCACAACCCGGTTCGGTTGGACCAGCTGTTGGAACTGTCTCACCAACTGCTTCTCCGCGACGTTGGTTTCACCAACCGCGACGTGATTGATCACCACCGCGACCCGGCTCAGCAGGTCCTGGTAGCCGTTGTGCCGCAGCCATTCCAGGGCGCTCTCGGCTTGGCGCGCACTGTCGAGCGACACGTTGGTGACGATGACGATCGCCGACGCGGTCTCCAGCACGCCCCGCGTCACCGGGTCGAACAGACCGGGCCCGCAGTCGGCCAGCACCAGGTTGTAGAACTTTGACACCGTGTCGACCGCGAACCGCAGGTCGTCGCCGCTGAGACCACGCTGGGCGGTGGTGTACTCGGCGGTCGGCAGGATCTCCAGATTGTGCGCGTTGACGCTGGTGTGTGCCCGGACGTCGTTGTAGTGCGACAGATTTTCGTCGGCCACCAGGTCCGCAATGGACGACGGTGACGTGCGACCCGCGCGCTCGGCGAGGTTGCCGCAACCGGGATCGGCGTCGAGGACGAGGATTCGGTCGCCGCGCACCTGCGCCAGCATGGTGCCCAGGGTCACCGTCGTCGTGGTCTTGCCGACGCCGCCTTTGAGCCCGAGCATGCCGATCTGGTAGGAGCCGCGCGCCTTCCGCATGACGCGGGCACGCAGCTCTTGCTCGTACTTCTCGTCGCGGGACAAGCCGGCGTTGATCCTGGTCAGTTTGTAGAGGGCGCCGCGCCAACCCCGCTGCGGCACGCGTTTGGCGGCCTTCGGCGGCACCGGCACCGGTTGGGGTGCGGCGGCCGGTGCAGGCGGTGGCTGCTCTGGAGCCGGGGCCGGGGGTCGCACAGAGGCCGGGGCCGGCCGCGGGGCGGGGGTCGCTCGCGGCGCGGGGCCGGGCCGCGGCCCGGGGGCAGGCGGGCCGGGGGCAGGCGGGGCCGACGGTGATTCCGCCGCCGATGCCGGCCGGGGCCGCACGGGAATCGGGCCGGACGGGGCTCGTCGCCTGCCGCCCTGCGAGCGTGGTGGTTGTCCCGTCGGTGCCTGCCCGGGCGCCGGTTGGGCTGTGGGCGGCATTGGGACCCGGAAGTAGGTGCCCGCTTGGGGATCGGCTTCTCCCGAGTCCGGGTCGGGCAGATAGCGGTGGCGCCGGCGGGGGGAAGGCGGAGCCGGCTCGGACTGCGGATCGACCGGCGCGGGCGGCGGTGGTTGCGGTGGCGGTGCCGACAACCGAACCCGGCGGCCGGTGTCGGGCGGTGCGGCTTCGCGGGGCGGGGCTTCGCGGGGCGGGGGCGATCCGTTGACCGGCATCGGGCCGGAAGAACGGTCGCGCGGCAGTGGTGGGGCCGCTGCATGAGGTGCGTGCGGCGGCGCCGGCTCGGGCGGCGGCGGCTTCGGCGGCGCCGGAGGGGCTTCGGGCGGTTCTGGTGGGGCGGGTGGTGGTCCGCCGATGGGCATCGGGGGCCGGGGTGGCGCGGGTTCGGTTGGCGCCGTTGGGGGTTGCGGTGGGGCGGGTGGTGGTCCGCCGACAGGCATCGGGGGCCGGGCCTGTTCGGGTTCAGGTGGTGCGGGCGGTTCTGGTGACGCCGGCGGTGGTCCGCCGATGGGCATCGGGGGCCGGGGTGGCGCGGGTTCGGTTGGTGCCGTTGGGGGTTCGGGCGGTTGCGGTGGGGCGGGTGGTGGTCCGCCCACAGGCATCGGAGGCCGGGCCGGCTCGGGTGCCGGCTCGGGCAGCGGTTCCGGTTCGGGCTCGGCTGCGACCGGGGGCGCGACCGGCGTTGGCTCCGGGGTGAACTCGGGCAGTGCGGGCGGTGGCGGCGGCGGTGGTCCGCCGATGGGCATCGGTGGCAGTGGGGATTTGGGGCCCGCGCCAGCCGGTCCGGCTGACGCGGCCGCCGCCGCCTGCGGAGGTTCGGCCTCGACCCGTGGGGGCTCGGGTGGCGGAGGGGGCGGCGCAGGGGGCGGCGCAGGGGGCGGCGCGCCGATCGGCATCGGAGGCAGGTTGGGGGGTGGGGGAGCGTCTACCGCGGCCGCGGGCGGGGGGATCGGCGGCGACCAAGCGGCCGGAGCCCCGGTGTCGCCATTGCCGGCAGGCGGTGCGGCAAATGCCGCATTCGGGTCGAAGAAACTTTGCCCGGCGTCGTCGTCCGGCGAGTCGAAATCCTCAGCGGGCCGAAAGAGCTTGTCATAGTCGGCTGGCATGAGAACCTCTCAGAAGCTCGCCAAATGAGGGAAGCACGAGAAGGGGCGAGATCCCCCGAATGGGTTGAACTCGCCCAATCTCGTGCTTCGAGATTCTACGCGTATAGAGCGGCTTCTTATGCGAACAATCCGGTCACGCTGCCCTCGGTCGACTGCATGGCCTGGCTGGCTTCGCTGATCGTCCGGGCCAGGTTCTGCAGGGAGTTGTTGAGCTCCTGAGCGGTGCCATCCCACTTCTGCTGAACGGCCTGGTAGGACTCCGAACCGCTACCGCCCCACGCCGCGGCGAGCTTGGTCAGCGACTGCTTACCCTCGTCGAGCAGGGAGTGGATGCTGGAGACGTTTCCCTGGATGGTGCTGGCCGCGGCCTCGATGCCCGCGAAATTCCACTGCTGTTCTGTCATGTCTTTGCTCCGTTTTTCTGGTGGTCGGTGGGGGGATTTATTGTCAGAAGCCCATTTGCGAGGACAGCGCCTGCTGCTGCTCCTCGTCGGCACGCTGGTACTGAACGCCGGCCTGACGGATGTTGGTGGAAATCTCGTCGAGCTCAGCCTTCTGCTTGTTGGCGGCTTCCTGGAAGCGCACGACGGCGGCCTGGGCGGCCTGACCGGCGACACCGCGCCACTGACCCTGCAGCGAACCCGCGGTCGACTCGATCTGGTCGATCTGAGTCTTCAGATCACTCGAGATTCGCTCGAAGTTACCTGCCTCTTGCGCGAGGGCAGCGGCATCAGTCTTCATCTCTGCCATGCTGGACTACTTTCTCTCTTTCCATTCCTCGCCGTGGTTGGCAAGTCTTCCGGCCCGGTTGGCCGGGAAGTCTGTTGTGGCCGTGGGACTCTCACCATTCGTCCTCGTCGTCCCACAGGTCTTCTTCTGGTTCGTCGCGTTCCTGGGAGACCGGCGCCGGGGCCGCCAGGCCCGGTCGGGAGCTGCCACCGCCGGAGGCACCCTGGCCCATGGCGCCCGCGCCCACCGGGGCAGCGCCACCGGTCGCCGACTCGCCGGCGGCTGCCGCCGGCATCATCGCGGGGCCGACGGGCTTGTCGATCAGGCCGGTCATCAGCGGAGTGCGGGCCAATGTGCCGCCCGCACCCGGCAGCGCCTCGCCGCGCAGCAGTCCTGCGCCCACGCTCGCACCGGAACCGCCCGCCAGCGGGTGGTTGGACAGCGGGCTGGCGCCGACCAGGCCGAGTTGAGCCTCGTCCTCGCCGAGTCCGGCGCTGGGGCCACCCGAGCTGCCGCCCATCTGGCTGAACATCGAGGTCATCTGCTGCGCCGGCTGGGCGAGTTGTTGCATAGGGCCGCTGAGTTCGGCGACCTGCCCTGCCGTCGCCTGCAGCTGGCTCGACGTGAGGCTGCTCGGCATCGCCAGCATCTGGGTCGACGACATGCCCTGGCTCATCCCCGGATCGAGGATGGACGCCATCGGCTCGATCTTGTCGAACATCGTGTTGGCCAGCGTCTCGGCCTGGTAGATGTCCATCGCGACGGCGGCCTGTGTCCACATGCGGACGAAGTAGTCGATCTCGTTCATCGCGATCGGGATCGTGTTGATGCCGAAGAAGTTGGTGGCCGTGAGCACCGCGGTGGTGACGTGGTTCATCGCGATCTCGGGCAGCGACGGCGTGGTCGCCATGGCCTGGGTGTAGGCGGCGGCTTGCGCCGCGGCCTGCAGGCCCCGGGTCTTGGCCTGGGTCGAGGTCGTCTGCAGCCAGGTCACCATCGGCAGGGCGTTGGAGATCGCCTTGTCGCTGCTGCCACCGGTCCAGGCTTCGCCCAGCGAATTCAGGCGTGCGGTCAGCTCGACCGCCTGGGCGTCCAGAGCCGCCGCGAGCGCCTGCCAACCCATGGCAGCGGCCAGCATGGGAGCGGGACCAGCTCCGGCCATCAGCCGCGCGGTATTCAGCTCCGGTGGCATGGCGTGCCAAAACATGATCAACTCCCCTCTGGTTCCTGTTCGGTGTTTACTCCGGGACGGGAAACGCCGAAATTCCATTTGTTCTGTTATGCCCGATGCATTTGTCTTCCGGGCCTAAACTTCGCCGTTTATAGCCGGGATAAAGCCGGTGGCTAGCGTCCCCCTGGGGCTTGATTCCTCAGCTCCCGAACTGGCTCCCGAACTTGCGTTGAAATAATCCTAACCGGGGGTTGGGGGTGGTCCGTGCACTTATTCTGGGAGCTCGTCAGGGGGCTCGATGTACGGCGCCTGGATGACCTCCTTCCCATCGGGGGACACGAGAAATGCCTGGCCAGGGGGCCGGCGCTTTACCTTGAACTCACTGGACGGGAACTCCTGCTTCTCTCCGGAGAGGAACAGCGTCGGTGCGCCGGACCCGAAGGCGGCGCCGACGAACTTGTCCATCGTCGCCTTGTACGCCTGGCTCATCTGACAGGTGACAATGATGTGCAATCCGATATCCGCCGCGGCCGGCAATAGCGGCGCAAGTGCCGCCATTGGTGGCATGCCGCTCGCGGCGCCGACAATCATGTGCCAGTCGTCGACCAGAAGCACGACGTCAAATCCGCTCCACCACGAACGCGAGCGCAATTGTGCGGTCGTCAGATCAGGGGGCGGCAGCCGCTTTTTCAGATTGACGGCCAGCGCCTGCACGGCCTCGTCCAGGCTCTGACTGTTGCGGTTGATCGCACCGGCCTGCAGCAGGTGGCTTTGCGGGACGGCGTCCAGCAAGCCGGAGCGGTAGTCGGCCAGCATGAACCGCACCTGGTCGGGACTGTTGCGGGCGCAGATGGCGCGCGCGACGGCGTGCGCGATGGTGGTCTTGCCGGATTTGGCCGCCCCGAAGATCAGCAGGTGCGGGTTGGAGTGCATGTGGGCGTGGGCCGGCGTCAGATCCGTCTCGCGCAGCCCGATCGGGATCTCCCAGCGCGTGCGGTAGTCCGCGTCGGGGCCGGGCGGGTTCGGGTCGAGTTCGTACAGATGAATGCGCTCGGGCAGCACCCGCACCGGCGGAGCCTTCTCCGTGGTCTGAGATGCGATGTGGTTGACCCCGGCCGTGATCGCTTCCACCAGATTGTCGGTGCTGTGCACGCCGTCGAACCTTGGCACGCCGATCATCAGGTGGTGCTTCTCCATCGAGACCGCCCGGCCGGGACGGTTCGCCGGGATCTCCCGGGTGATCCGGTCGATCTGGGTTTCGTTCACGTCGCCGAGTCGGAACTCGATCTTGGTGCCCAGATAGTCCCTGATGCGTGACTTCAGTTCCGTCCATCGCGGCGTGGCGATGATGACGTGCACTCCGAAGGCCAGACCCTGGGCGGCGAGGTCCTGCACCGCGCCCTCGAGGTCACTGAACTCGCTGACGAAGCCGGGCCACCCGTCGATGATCAGGAAGACGTCGCCATAGGGATCGGCCGCCACGGGTTGGTTGGGATCGTCGCGCAGCTGGCGGTACATCGCCATCGAGCCCACCCGGTGCTCTTTGAACATCTGCTCCCGCTGCCGCATCACCGTCTGCATTTCGGCGACTACCCGCTGGACCTTGTCGGGCTCGGAGCGGTTGGCGATGCCGCCGACGTGCGGCAGGTTCTCCAGATAGATCAGGCCGCCGCCGCCGAGGTCGATGCAGTAAAACTGCACGTTGCGCGGCGAGTGGGTGGCCGCCGCCGACATGATCAGTGTCTGCAGCAGCGTCGACTTCCCGGTCTGGGGGGCACCGCCGATGGCGATGTTGCCGCCCGCTCCGGATACGTCGACGCCCCACACGTCCTGGAGGTGCCGGCGCGGCTCGTCCATGATTCCGAGCGGAAACCGCAGTGGCTGGCGCCGGTCGCGCGCGACGAGCTCGTTGAGCGGCGTCGGGTCGGATAGCGGGGGTAGCCACATCTTGTAGGCCCGCGATTCGCCGGTGCCCAGCTGGTCGAGCACCACCTCGCGCAGGGCGCGAACCTCAGTGTCGGTCATGTCGTCACGACCTCCTCACCGACGGGGGGCGTCACCGGCTCGATCACCGGAGCTGCGGTGAATTGATGAATCTTGACGGACTGCTTGACGGCCTGGGCGCTGCGCTTGCTGCCGTCGCCGTTGGTCTCGGCGCTGGCCGGCGGGATGTACGGGCCACCGATGTAGAAGGTGCTGAACTTGACCGGGTCCTCCATGCCGACCCGCAGGAACCCGACACCGCTCTCCTTGTTGGTGATGTACTGCGCCTCGGGCGTTCCGATCACCGCCTTGGACTCGTGAGAGCTGGTGGTGCGCAGCGCGATTCGATAGGTGAGGTTGGGTTCGAGCTTGTCGATGCGGGCGCCGCCGGTTTGCAGCGACTGGGTGGCCAGCAGCAGGTGCACCCGCAGCGACCGGCCCACCCGGCAGATCCGGTCGAACAGCCCGATGAAGTCCGGGTGGCTCTGCAACAACTCGGCGAACTCGTCGACCACCACGAAAAGTGTTGGTAATGGCGCCAAGTCGGCACCACGCTCGCGGTACTTCTCGTACTCGGCGACGCCGGAGAGGGCACCGGCAGCGCCGACCTGCATGCCCGCCTGGCGCAAGATGTTCTGACGCCGGTCGAGCTCTCCGGTGAGCACCTCACCCATCCGGCTGACCAGCTCGGCCTCCTCGGCCATGTTGGTGACCACGGCCGCGGTATGCGGCAGCTTCTCCATGCCCAGGAACGTCGACCCGCCCTTGAAGTCGGTGAGCAGAAGGTTGACCTGATCCGGGTGCGTCATCGCGACCAGGGACAGGATCAGCGTGCGCAGGAACTCCGACTTGCCCGACCCCGTGGTGCCGATCAGCATGCCGTGCGGCCCGGCGCCGAACTCCGCACCCTCCTTGATGTCGAGGTACATGACGTTGCCGGTCTTGAGTTCGTGGCCGAACGGGATCCGGAGCCGGTCCCGGTCGGTGTCGGTGTACATCCGCCAGCGGCTGGGGACGATCTCCTCGACGCTCTTGGCACCGACCATCTGGTGCCACTCGGTGACGACCTTCTTCTGCACCCGCTGGGTCTTGTCCAGGATCGTGCCGGTGATCGACCAGCCGGCCAGTTTGCGGGCGACGCGGGTGGCTTCCAGCGGCGTCATGCTGTCGGCGGTCGAGGTCACGAGCCGGAACTGCTGACCGGGCAGCCGGTCTTCGGCGGACCCGTCCTCGTTGGCGCGGATGCGGTAGGCCGAACCGCGGTGGTTGCCCAGGGTGATCACCGTGACGCCCGCGCGGCCGTCGGGCGGGAATCCCGCCTTGCCCCCGGTGAGGTCGACCACGACGACGTAGGGGCCGGTGGGCAGGGTGTCGGGCGCGTGCGGTCCGCGGGCGGCCAGGTCGGCCAGACCGTCCGGCCGGGTGTAGATCATCCGCACCGGTCCCGCGGCGTCGGTCTCGGTCTGATGCTGAACGTGCGGAAGCCATTTGAGCCAGGACCACTCGGGGTCGTCCGGGTCCTCGGTGAGCACCCGGATCTGCAGCAGGTCCGGCGGATGGAAGACCGCGAGATGACAGATCATCGCCGCCAGCATCCGATCGGCGTTCGGCCGGTGCCCGCCGAGCGCGATCGTCGGAAAGGTACGCAGCTGAAGCAGTTTCGGGCAGTCATGGATGAGGCCGTGGGTGCGCAGGAACTTGACCACCCACATGTGGCTGACCGGTTCCAGGTACGGCTGCGGTGCCGCGGTCGAAGCCGCCAGTTCGCCACCGACGGCGGGTTTGAGCAATCGGTCGACGGCCGGCTGATCGCCGATCCCGATGCGGGTGGCCGCGTAGAAGTCGCTGTTGGCCGGACGCGACCACTGCCGCTGCGTGCCGACGATCGACAGCAGATCGTCCGGATGCGGTGCGTGGTAACTGAAGAACGCCACCTGCGAGGTGGCCGACGATGTCACCCGCCCGCGCAACCCGGCCAGGTAGCGCAGGTACTCCTTACGGTCGGCGTTGATCTCGGGGACCTTCTTGCCGCCACCACCGGTGCCGCCGGCCATACCGCCGACCATCATCACGACCATCATCAGCGGCATCATCAGCATGTAGGGCGACAGCTGCTTGGTGCCGCCGGCGAGCATGATCGCGATCATGCCGACCATCGCACCGCCCATCACATAGGGCAGTGCTTTCTGCACGCCCGACGGCGGGATGTCGATGCCGAGGTCATCGGGTGGCGTCAGGCTGATCTCGCCCGGGGTGAGCCGAGGACCGCGCGTGATCGTCGGGGTGAACTTCTTGGTCGTCATGATCTTTCCGCCATCACTGGGGTGCCCCCGGGGTGCCGCCCGGAACTTTCCGGGGAGTCGGATCCGCGGGCAACGTCTCGTGCTCGAGCATCGCCGCCTCCTTCGAGAGCACCGGCCCGTCCACGAGCAGCCGGATGATCTCCCAGGGCGCGGTTTTCGGTGAACCCAGACCGAGGGCCTTGGCCGCCTCGGCATTCGGTACCCCGTAGCGCACGCCCTCGGGGTCGATGTAGTACATCGACTCGCCATACCGCGGATCCGGGGACTGCAGCTGCACGAACTTGCCGCCGTCGATGTAGATCGTTGCGGTGCCCTGAATCTGCTTGATTCCGTTGCTCATCTGTGTCGCCGGGATCGGAAGATGCCGCCCGGACAACACGGTGGTCTTGGGTGCCTGGTCACCGGCCGCGCGATCCCAGCTCCAGCACAGTGTGGGTTCGTCCGGCCGGGCCAGGATCTTCAACTGATCGTTCGGAAGCGGCGAGGGGTACACCCGTTCCGGTATCCGCACCACCACGCTCGGTACTACCGCCGGCGGCGCGACCAGACCGTGAGATTGGGTGGCGCGCAGCGCCGCCGCGGTGGTCGAGTTCACCATGGCGATCCCGTCGGGCAACACCACGTAATACTGCGGACCCTTCTCGGTGTGGATCTGGAACACCGAGCCGATCACCAGATCGTCGGACAAACCGAGGTTGTTGGGCGCGCCGGCGAACGGTATCGGTGGCAGCTGCCAGTTCCCTTGGCTGGGCAGTGCGTTGAACATGCCCTCGGAGATGGGCACCGGCTTGGCGGTGACGGGAATACCCATCGCCGAGGTGAGCGCGCGATCGGTGAGATCGATTGAGTGGCGGCCCTTTTCGGTGACTATCCAGTCCTGGCCCTGATAGGTCGCCAGCATCGCCTCATTCGAATCGACCGGGTCGATCGAGGAGTCGATCTGCAGCGGCATGGCGATCACCGAGGTCTGTATCGCCGGCGATGCGGTGTCGGCCCGGGAGACGGTGTCGCACAACGTCCAGACCGAGGTACTGCCACCGGACACCGGAGTCGCGTAGGGCGCACCGGGAATGCCGAGAGTCTGGCCCAGCGGCAGCTTGCTCAGCTCGGAGGACTTGACGGTCGCCGGGCTCGACGGGCTGCCCAGCACCAGCCGTGCGGATGTCAGGTTGTAGACGGGGTGCAGTTGCCCGGAGATGATGACGTAGAGCTCGTTGGTCGCGCGATCGGTCAGCAGGGTGGTGCCACCGAGTTTGCCTTGCGGCTTGAAGAACGCGAGCAGCCCCGCACCGGCCAGGATGATCACGGCGATGACCACACCCAGCCACACCGAGCGGCTGTAGAACTGCAGGGGATCGTCGAACATGCGGGTGTCGCGCCGCACGATGGCATGTTCGACTCGGCGAAGCAGGAAGCGCCAGCCGCTAACCTGAACCTTGGTGGTCAGGCGAAGCCCCATGTGTCACTCTCTCATGTTGAGGTGTGCATGGACCGCGGCGATCGCCTCGGCCATGTCCGTGCCGTTGATCTCCTGTAGACGGTCCACGTCGAGAGCCTCGATGTCGAGACCCTGAGCCAAACGCATATCGCGGCACTGCTCGGCGGCCTCCACCAATTGCCGCGCGTAGCGGCCGTTTCCGGCGATGTCGAGGGCCGGCCGGCCGCGCAGCGTCCGGTCGTGCAGCACCTTGGCGGCTTCCAGCACCTCGTCGGCGGCCTGCGGGCTCAGCGTCGAATCATTGGCAGCCGCAATGACTTTAGCGATTTCGAGGATTTCCTCGGGGCTGTAGGTGTCGAACTCGATGCGGGTGGCGAAGCGCGAACGCAGGCCCTCGTTGGTCTCCAGCAGCCGGTCGATGTCGTTGCTGTAGCCGGCGATGATCACCACCAGCCGGTCGCGGTCGTTCTCCATCCGGGCCAGCAGCGTGTCCATCGCCTCCTGGCCGAACGGGTCGGTGCGGCCGTCCCGCTCCTGCACCAGCGCGTACGCCTCGTCGATGAACAGCACTCCGCCGAGGGCCTGGTCGATGGTCTTGGCGGTCTTGACCGCCGACTGACCCTCGTACTCGGCGACGAAATCCTTCCGCGAGGTCTCGACCAGTTTCGGCTCGGAGATGACGCCGAGCCCGGCCAGGATGTTGGCCACCACGCGGGCGATTGTGGTCTTGCCGGTCCCGGGCGGCCCGGTGAAGATCATGTGCTTGCTGGGCTGGGCGACCTTCATGCCCTTGGCGGCGCGAACGCGTGCCATCAGCGTGGCCGCCCGGTAACGCTCGATCTGCGTCTTGACCCGGCTGAGCCCGATCTGGCGCTCCAGTTCGGCTTGAGCCTCCTCGAGCAACCGGTCGCGCGCGGAGTTGTCGGTCACCACGCTGCCCGGATCCCACGGGTCCGACCGGGAGGCGATCTGCTCGGCCGTCGTCGTCTTCAGCCGGTACGACGGATCCTTCAGCGCGGCAGACACTTTCGGTTCCGGGTGGGTGGTCTGCAACCACTCCAGCAGCGCGACGGCGGCATCCTCGTTGCCCTGGCTGCGCCGAGCCATCGCCAGGAACCAGGCGATCGCCCGGGCGCACGCTTCACCGGCCGGTGAGTCGTTGGCTTCGGTGAGCCGGCGTTCCGCTTCGGTGAACAGGCCGAGGTTGGCGGCGGCGACGCCGTGCGCAACGCCGGCGGCACCGGTGAGGAACTTGTCCGGCCACTTCGAGGCCCCCTTGACCTCATCGATCACGTCGGTCCAGCGCTCGGCGGCGCCGTAGATCACCGCCCGCATCCACGACACCAGATGCTCGGAGCCCGACACCGCACTCGCGTCGATCGCTTCCAGCGCGTCGGAGTAATTGCCCTGAGCCGCTTCCGATGACGCGAAGCCCATGGTCACCGCCAGGGGCGAGGTGATCGGGTAAGTGATGTCGCCGTAGATTCCGCCGATGGGAACCCGCGCGTTGAGCGTGCTCATCGATATCTGGGCGGCGCCGGAGAGTTGTCCGAAATTGCGCCGTGAATACCAGGCGCGGAAGAGTGTCACCCGGTCGGTGTCGCCACAGCGGATCCGGCCGACCCAGGCGTCGCACGCCGCTTCGTCGTAATTCGTGATCTCGGTGAACAGGTCGAGCGACCGTGCCTCGGACAACGGCAGCATGCCGACGGCACTGTCGAACAGACCGGCCAGGCGATCAGTCATTTATCACCGTTGTAGCGGGCGGTGTAGTCCACTTCGTACCGGGTGGCGAACACCTCGGCCTCCCGTGCCGCCGCCTCTTCCGGGGTGGGCAGGTGCAGCGTGCTTTCGACGAACTCGTGCAGCAGCGCACTCTGCTGGTTGTTGTCGCCGGTGATCTCGCTCATGGTCTCGACCATCAGGGTGTGCTGAGCGGCCCGCGCCTTCTGCCGGGCCAGGTCGGCGATGATGAAAATCTCCTCGGCGAGCGCAGTTTCGGACATGCTGGAAGCCTTGTCGGTCACGGTGATGTTCTGCACCCGGCCGTCCATGAGCGCGGTTACCGACACCGACCCCTGCGGGTTGGTCACGGTGAACAGCGCCAGTTCTTCGTCTTCGTCCTGCTCCGTCAGTCCGTCGAGCGCGTCGAGCCCCGTTCCGGCGTCATCCGATTGGGCCGGGGGCGCATAGTCACCCAGCGCATCAAGAGCCGACTCCTCGACGTCGGTGCCGCCGCCGGAGAAATCCAGCGCAGCGAGATCGTCGCTGTCATAGTCGTTCCCGGGCAGTTCCACTGTCGGGTCCCTTTCTCGTTTCGGAAGTCTGTCGGTCGTTTCGGAATTCTGACGCCGTCAGGCCGAGGCCTGGGCGTGATCCAGCCAGGAGCCGGCGGGCAGCAGCTCCAGCAAGGCGTCGAGAGCGCGCTGCAGATTCTGTTGCGTGCCCGGAAGGAAGCTGCCGTACAGCTCACCGCCGACCCGACGCGGCAGCGAGACCAGCCGACCGTGCTTGGAGTCCAGAACGCCTGCGGCGGCCGAGGTGTGCGTGGTGGTCCCGCCGGGATGGCGCTGGGTCGCAATGATCTCCACCCAGCCCGTCGGGTCGCTGACGATCTCGGTGTAGATGCGCGCCTGGGTGGGCGAGACCCCGTGCCGGGCGAGCTGCGCGGCCGTCGTGCATTCGGCCAATTCGCTCGCGACACCGGTGAGCGGTTCGACGCCGGCCGGTTCGGCCGAACCCAGCACGGTGGTCACCATTCCGGCCAGCCCGATCTGCGGCGCCACCAGTTGCAGCACCAGCATGTCGTCGTCGCGTGCTGCGACCACATGCGTATCGTCCTTGCGGCACACCACAAATCGCACCATCAGGCCACCGGCGTCGCCGCCCCGGTCACGGCGCCACCACCGGCATTCCAAGGTCCGGTCCGCCCGGCTGATCGTCTCGACCATCTTCGCGACCCCGGGGTGCGGTTGCCCGTTGTGGTCGAGAACGCCCTGTGCGGTGAGGTCGCGCTGAACCTGTTCCCACACGATGTCGCGCAGGTCCTCCTGCGGAATGTTGGGGCGGATCCCAAGGGCGACCGGGAAATCCACCAGGTGCAACCGGTCGGCGATCACCAGCATGCCGTCGATGGTGACCTCGACGCCTACGACGTCGTCGGCCGGGCCCGCGAAGCCCGCGCGACCGGAAGCCAGCGGACCGGACACGATCAGCCGAAGATCTTGTCGATGATGCCGCCAAGCCCCTGGTCGGAGTTGAGGTATGCAGTGGCGGCCTGGACGAGGTTGGTTGCCAGGCCGTTGCTCACTCCTTGCACACCCTTGCCGGTGTTGCTGCGGCTGGTCTCTACGTCGCGGAGCGCATTGTTGAATTTGGACGTGAACGAGCCATGGGTCATCGAGACCTTGCCGCTGATCCCGTTGACGGTATTGGTCGCGGTTCCGAACTGGCCGGCTATCTCGGTTTGCATGCCTGACAGCACCTTCAGGAATGAAGGAACGACTTCCAGAATTCCGGACATGGGGTAGACCCTCCTCTACGCTTAACTTTTTACTCGCTATGGCTTTGGCTTGCTATGGGTTTGGCCGTTTAGTGGCCGACTGTTTGCAATTACAGGACGGTGCCCTGCTGGCCCTGTTGGCCACCGGCTCCCGCCTGGACCGGTGCGCGCTCGCCATCGGAGCCGGCTGCCGCACCGTCATCGTCCTTCTGACCGCCCTGTTGGACCTGCGACGAGATCATCTGGGCCTGTTGGCCAGCCATGCTGCCCATTTGTCCTGGTCCGCCCCCGACCGCCATGAGCTGCTGCAATTGGCCCATCGTCGAGGTGATCTGGCCGACGCCGGGCAGCTGCGCGAAGTTGAGCAGGTTGCTGAAGCTCAGTGCCGGCACGCCGGCGAACCCACCCAAAAAGTCCGGCAGAGCGGCCAATTCGGTCCAGGTGGGTAGCTTGCCCAGGTTGCCGACACCGGGGAACAGATCGCCGAGACTGGGGAGTCCGGGGAACAGGTTCGGGACGCTGGGCATCCCGGGCAGCGTGGGGAAGCCGGGTATGAGGCCGCCGCCCCCGCCGAACCCGGGGATGCTGGGGAAGCCGGGAAGTCCGGGGAAGCCCGGGAGGAGGCCGCCGCCGAAGTCGGGGAACGAAGGAAGGATCCCGCCGAAGTCCGGCAGCCCGGGGATCGACGGCCACTGGAAGTCGGGGAGGCCGGGGATCGGCAGGTTGAAGTCCGGCAGGCCCGGGGTCGGGGGCCAGGTGAATTCGGGCAGGCCCGGAATGCTGGGGAAGCCGGGGATCGGGATGTCGGGCAGCTTCGGCGGCCAGATGGTGTCGATGATGCCGTCGATGATCCCGGGGATCAGGCCCGCGAGAGCCGGCAGGTTTGTGAGGATGTCGAGCAGGCGTCCGCCCAATCCGATCATGCTGGCCGCGTTCATCGCGGTCATGATCGTCAGGTACAGCAGCGCGCCGCCGGTGACGGCCATCGCGAGCGCGCAGCAGGGGATGGCGATGGCCACCGAGAGGGCATCGCCGATCAGCCACACCTTCTCCAGCTTCTTGCAGGCCTTGTAGCAGCCGTCGACCATGTTCTTCATCGCGCGCAACACGTCGCGGGTGTCCGACACGTGCTCGGCCTGGTTGGAGATCAGGTTGCCGGTCAGGTCGTCGATGTCGCCCATCAACTTCGCGCGCAGTTGCTGCGCGGCATTCTGATTCAAATAGGCGTCCGCTGCCTGGCCGATCCAGTTGGTGCCCGGAATTGCGAGGCCGATCTTGTCGGCGACACCTTTGAACAATGAGGAGCCGGCATTGAAAATGTCGCCTGGGTCGGGAATGCCTTCACCCAGCAAAAACAACTGGGCGTAGATGAAGTTGCTGGTGGTCTTGCACATCGCGCTACCCGACATTTGAGTGGTTCCTTACGTTGGCTTGTTGGTGTGCACGGTCATTTCTTTATGCACCTTCGCACCGTATGTTGAGCTTAGCAGCGCTCTGACAGGGCTCGATGCACGAATTTTCGAGTGCGCGTGGCCTTTTCGAGCGCACGGCACAGTCAACTTCACAGCGGAATTACGGGGTGGCGCGAGCCTTCCCCGGACGATCAGCCCCGGCGTGTGATTGCGCCCGGGTTCCATGTCAATTGATCTGACTTATCAGCGCTTCGATCGCTTCGGCGATTTCGGCCGGCAAGACTTCTTCGGCTTCCGCTTTGACGATCATTTCCTCGGTGACGCCGGCCGCCTGTGCAGTTTCCAGCGTGGAGAGATTGGCACGCCGGCGCGCGGCATATAACCGTTGCGCCAGCGTCGCGCCCGGGGCCGTGGCCCCCAGCGTCATCAATTTGTCGTGGTACCGCCGCACCGAGCCCATCGCCTTGATCAGTTCCGGGGTGATCCGGCTGATCCGCGTCGCCTGAACGGCGATCGCCTCGAGCTGGCGCAGGTCGGCCAGGATCGGTGCCGCCCGTTCGGTGAACTCCGGATCCTCGGGGGAGGGCAGGGCCGCGATGGCCAGACTGCAGGTGTCGACGGCGGCGGCCACGGCCTGGGCGATCAGCGACGCCGGGCCGTCGGTGGCCGAGGGAGCCTCGGTGATCGGGTCGGCGGCCGGCGCGGGAGCCGGCTGGCTGGCGACGGTGTCACCTTCGCGGATCCGGGCGATCGTGCCGGCCGGCCACTGCAGTACTTCCTCGAGCTTGGCGCGGGTCCGCTCCCGGGGCCAGCTGCGGCCCTTCTCGAAAGAGATGAGCGCGCCCGCGTTGATGATGCCGTCGGCGGCAAGGCTGCGCTGGCTGATGTCGAGTTCGCGACGGCGTGCCGCGGCGGCGGCGCCGGCCCGGATCACTCCTGGGTCGGCGTCACCGGTCTGGTCGTCCTGACGGGGCTCTTCAGGCGGATTCGTCGGCCTGACGACTTCGAACGTCAACGCCTTGCCTCCAGTGGGATCGCCGAACGGGACGTTTTTCTTGTCGCTGACGGACGGGCTCTCGCGCAGTCCGACGACGAACATACCGCTCTCGCAGTCGTCGACGCGCTCATCGGGAAAGCGCCACATTCCGTCCTTCGTCACAGCTCGCAGGTCTACCCCGGTGGCCTGCTGGTCATTGGCCGGCCACGTGGATCGCCTGCGGCGGCCCATGTCCGTGATGCTGCACCCGGGTGCGGTCGCACCGCCGCTGAATGCGGCCAGCGCAGCCGGCCCCACAGTCGATTCGGCGTTGGGCATCTGGGTGCAATCCTCGCTCGCGGTTGTCGGGGCGGGCAGCGCGGCGGGCCGTGCAGCACACCTTTCGCTGACCAACATCGTAACCGTTGCACCCTTCCATTGCTATACCTTCGCTACGTTTTCGCGCCGAGCTGCCCGGACGGGGTCTGGGCCATCAAACCGTCTTACCGCTACGGTTAACCATCGCGCCAGTGGGTGCCGCTGAGAACATTTTGTTGAAATGCTGTGAACGGAACCAGCTGATCAGCAGGCTACGCACAGCTGATTGACAGGGTATAACCCCTGGTAATCGCAGGTTCGATCAGTAAGCTCGCCTGTTCCGCTCCAAAGCCGTAGCACCGTGGCGGAAATGCTGCAGAATGAACTGTTGCACTGCGATGGTTGGTGCGCTAGCCTTCTGCAACAGAGGGGCAGAACGCGCAACGCTTTATGGAGGAATGCAAAGACATGACCGCAACAACTCTTTACGAGGTCCCGCAGTTGGGCGTGTGCACCCAAGACCCCGACCGTTGGACGACGACCCCCGACGACGAGGCCAAGACGTTGTGCCGGGCCTGCCCGCGCCGTTGGCTGTGCGCCAAAGAGGCCGTGGAATCGCCTGGCGCCGAGGGACTTTGGGCCGGTGTGGTCATCCCCGATTCCGGCCGCCCGCGCGCCTTCGCGCTGGCGCAACTGCGGTCGCTGGCCGAGCGCAACGGTTTCGCAGTGCGCGAGCGGGTGACTGCTCAGTCGGCGTGACCGCCATCCGACGACCGCATATAAGGCAGATACGGCGCGAGAAATCCGGGCGATTTCTCGCGCCGTATGCGTTGAGGGCCTACGTCTGCTCCACGGGGTCGAACCGGAACACGGCCAGCCGGCCGGCCAGGGCTTCGAACTCCGCGGCAGTGCCGTTGCGTACCAGCCCGGACCGCTTCGCGAACGCCACGCCGACGGGAACCTTGGCGGGGAACTCGCGGAGGACCGGACGGGCGTCGTCTGAGTTCAGCTCCACGATCCGGACCTGTCGACGGCGGCGTCCGCGTGCCAGCGTGCCGGTTCCGGCCGCCCGGGCGTTGGCCGCCCAGTCCGCGCCGGGATACCCGGCGACCACGTAGAGAGCGCCGCGGACGTGGAACGGCGTCATCGGGGTACTGCGCGGCTGCCCCGATCGGCGGCCCGGCACGGTCAACACCATCGCGGGCCCGGTCGGTATGCCGAGCTTCTGTACGGCCTTCATCAACGCGTTCATCGGCTTGAGATACCGGGGCGGGCGCGGATCGTTCATGGGGACTCCTCTGAGCAATGACGTGCGTGCGCAACCAAGGACGGGATGGCAGGTGGAAAAGTTACGTCCCGGCACCCGTAACTTTTCTGCTCGCGAAATCGTCGAAGTCCTATGAACCCAGCTGCTCTCGCCGAGGCCTGGCGCAGGCACCGTCCGTATCTGGTCAATCTCGGCTACCAGATCCTCGGCGACGTCGGTGAAGCCGAAGACGTTGTGCAAGAGGCATTTCTGCGGCTCTCTCGCACCGGTGTGAAGGAGGTGGACGATGTCCGGGGCTGGCTCACCGTCGTGACCAGCCGGCTGTGCCTCGACCAGATCCGTTCGGCGCGAGCCCGATACGAGCGGCCGCAGTCCGACGATTTGCTGCCCGCCGACGCGCGTCTGGTCGACCCGGCTGACCGGATCACCCTGGACGACGAAATCCGCAGCGCCCTGCTGGAAGTCCTGCGCAGGCTCAGTCCCGGCGAGCGAGTCGCTTTCGTTTTGCACGACGTCTTCGGCGTCCCCTTCGACGCCATCGCCGAGACCGTCGGCCGTCCGGCCGGCACCTGCCGGCAGCTGGCCCGGCGCGCTCGGGCGAAGTTCAAAGATGCGAGTGTGCATCGTCTTCCGGCGACGGATGTCACCCCGACCGAGCACCACGTCGTGACCGAGAAATTCATCACCGCCTGTGCCAACGGCGACATCGCCGGATTGACGGCCGTGCTGGATCCGACGGTATGGGGAGTGGGTACGGTGCTGGCCGACCCGATGCCGCCGCCGCAGGTCAATCACGGGCCCGCGGCGGTCGCCACCAATCTGCTGCGCTACCTGGGTGCCGGAGCGACCCTGGTCGGTGGTCCGGCCGGCCAACCGGTGCTGCTTGCCTTCGCCGAACGCCGGCTGTTCGCCGTGGTGGTGCTGACCGTCCGCGGCGGGCTGATCACCAAACTCGAGGCGACGGCCGACCCGGCGGCGCGCTGGGCCTGACTGGTTCAGGCGGGCGTGCGGTTGCGCGGCCCCTGCGCGCGGGACGCGAAATATCCGGTGATCGTGGCCGCCACCTGCAGGAACTTCAGCCGGGTCGCGGCAGCCATCTCCCCGGTGACGTCGATGACGCCGCCGGGTCGCAAGTGGGGATCGAACGGCACCTCGACCACCGGTTGCCCGTGGTCGACGAACTCGCGGGCCAACAGCGAGCGGGTGCGCTTGTCGGCATGGCCGTCCGAGTCATTCAGTACCACGACACTGCGTTGCAGCAGATCGCCGAGGTCGTGGTCCGACAGCCACTCGACCGTCTTGGCCGCGGCCGCGGCGCCGTCCGCCCATGGCGAGGACACCACGATCAGAGCGTCCAGATCGCGCAGCACCTCGCGCGTCACCGCGGCATCCATCGTCGACCCGCAGTCGATAACCGAGATCGCGAAATGCCGATCCAGCCGCAACGCCGCTTCCCGGTAGATCGCGGGGTCCAGGACCCGGCGCGGACCGGTCAGCGGTTCGCCGCCCAGCACGTAGAGCCCGGTTGCATTCCTGCCCACCCGCGACGTCACGTCGGCGAACGACTGCAGGTTCTTGTCGGCGGTCAGCTCCCAGAACGAACCGGTGGTGCGCGGGTCGATCCTGCTGCTGAGCCGGCCGAAGGCGGTGTCGGCGTCGATCGCGACGATGCGGTCCTGCTGGCGCAGCTCGGCCAGGATCGAGCCGACGCTGGCGGCCACCGACGTCTTGCCGACGCCGCCCTTGCCGAGCACACCCACCTTGTGGTTGCCGTGCAGGGCGGTCCGGACGGTCGCCTCGAATTGCGCGGCGTCGCGCTGCGCCGCCGAGGGGCCGGGGTTGACCAGTCCGAACGTTGCCGCACGGACCATGCGCCGCCAGCCCCGCTCGGCGGGCCGGGCCGGGGTGCGGGTGGCCGGGCCGGTCGCCGCGCCCGGCCAGGGACCCGGTGGTGGCGGACCCTCGGGACGCCGGGGTGGCGCGATCGGTGGGAAGGGCGGTAGCGGTTGCCGCGGCACGTCACGGTGCGGTGCCGGCGGCGGTGCGGGCCGCACCGGTTGCTGGGGCGGCACGGGTTTGTGCGATGGCGGAGGCGGCTTGTCTGAACTAGGAGGTGGTGGTGCCGGGCTGCCCGCGGTCGGAAGTGGTGTCGACGGCGGCTGGTCCGCAGTCGGGGGTGGTGGTGGCGGTTTGTTCGGAGTCGGAGGTTGTGCTGGCGGCGGCTTATCCGCACTCGGGGGTGGCGGCGGCGGTTTGTTCGGAGTCGGAGGTTGTGCTGGCGGCGGTTTGACCGGCGGCGGGGACGGTGGGGGAGGCTGCGACGGCTGCGGTGCCCGCTCGGCGGGAGCGGCGGGCGGTCTGGGACGCGAGACCTGCTGCTCGGACCGCATTCGGTTCCGCAGAAACTCTTGGGGCTCGTTCATGGGCTCCTCGGGTGCACAGGCTGGTCAGCCAACGCCGGATGCTGACGTCTAGTATCGGTCACCGACCGGTCCGCGCCAGCCGCGTTCCAACCGCGCAAACTCTGCCGAGAAGCCGACCCAGCACCGGCACCGTTCCGCCCGAGGGTCCCCCTGCCGATTGCGCGGACATTGCTGCCACGCCTTATCGCGCGTCATGTTGCCGGTGTGACGGGCTCCCCAGACCCGCAACACCGAGGCGCGGCCACCCCATCGGCCCTCGTAGCAAACTTTACGGCGTAGGGCGCAGACACCGGCATCACAATGCGATTCTCACCACAGTGCTGCCCCATCGCCCGTGGTCGCAGGCCAGGCCGCAATCCTGTCGATCGCTGGTAACAGCGAATTTACGGAGCTGCCAGCAGAAAGGTTAGTATTGGTAAGTTGGCATGTCAGGCGGGTTTTGTCATATCGTTTTACGACTTGTCGAAATAGGTACGGGGCTACCGTTCAACGCTGCACGGACGAATCCCTGACCTGATTATCTCCGCTTGGCGGACAGCCTGTCGATGAGACCGAGGGGGTTCAGCCCGCAACCTCCGGATGCGGTCCCTTCGATCCGGAAAGTCGATTCGCAAAGCGGCCGTGCAGAAAGTCTGCTGAAGGGTTAGGTGGGAATGACGCCCAAGCGCGTCGGGCTGTATAACCCCGCATACGAACACGATTCATGCGGTGTGGCCATGGTCGTCGACATGCACGGCCGGCGGAGCCGCGACATCGTGGACAAGGCCATCACCGCACTGCTCAACCTCGAGCACCGCGGTGCCGCCGGCGCCGAACCGCGCAGTGGTGACGGTGCCGGGATCCTGATTCAGGTCCCGGATGCCTTCCTGCGCGAGGTCGTGGAGTTCGAGCTGCCCGAAGCGGGCAGCTACGCCACCGGCATCGCCTTCCTGCCGCAGTCGGCCAAGGACGCCGCCGCGGCGTGCGCCGCGGTGGAGAAGATCGCGGAATCCGAGGGTTTACAGGTGCTCGGCTGGCGCAACGTGCCCACCGACGATTCCTCGCTCGGCGCGCTGTCGCGTGACGCCATGCCCACCTTCCGGCAGGTCTTCATGGCCGGTGCCTCCGGGATGGCGCTGGAACGCCGCGCGTACATCGTCCGCAAGCGGGCCGAGCACGAACTCGGTACCAAGGGCCCGGGCCAGGACGGTCCGGGTCGCGAGACGGTGTACTTCCCGAGCTTGTCCGGCCAGACGTTCGTCTACAAGGGGATGCTGACCACCCCGCAGCTCAAGGCCTTCTACCTGGATCTGCAGGACAGCCGGATCACCAGCGCACTGGGCATCGTGCACTCCCGGTTCTCGACGAACACTTTCCCGTCCTGGCCGCTGGCGCACCCCTTCCGGCGCGTCGCGCACAACGGTGAGATCAACACCGTCACCGGCAACGAGAACTGGATGCGCGCCCGGGAGGCGCTGATCGAGACCGACATCTTCGGGTCGCAGGACGACGTGCAGAAGTTGTTCCCGATCTGTACGCCGGGGGCATCGGACACCGCGCGGTTCGACGAGGTGGTCGAGTTGCTGCACCTGGGCGGACGCAGTCTGGCCCACGCGGTGCTGATGATGATCCCCGAGGCGTGGGAACGCCACGAGTCGATGGACCCGGCGCGCCGGGCGTTTTACCAGTACCACGCGGCATTGATGGAGCCGTGGGACGGACCTGCGTCCATCACGTTCACCGACGGCACCATCGTGGGCGCGGTGCTGGACCGCAACGGACTGCGGCCCTCCCGGATCTGGGTGACCGAAGACGGCCTGGTGGTGATGGCGTCGGAGGCCGGCGTACTCGACCTCGACCCCTCCACCGTGGTCCAGCGGATGCGGCTGCAGCCGGGCCGGATGTTCCTGGTGGACACCACCCAGGGCCGCATCGTCTCCGACGAGGAGATCAAAGCGGAGCTGGCCGCCGAGCACCCGTACCAGGAGTGGCTCGACAACGGCCTGGTTCCGCTGGAGAAGCTGCCGGCCAACAAGTACGTGCGCATGCCGCACCACCGGCTGGTCGTGCGGCAACAGACGTTCGGCTACACCTACGAAGAACTCAACCTGCTGGTGGCCCCGATGGCCCGTACCGGTGCCGAGCCGCTCGGGTCGATGGGCACCGACACCCCGATCGCGGTGCTGTCGAAGCGTCCGAGGATGCTGTTCGACTACTTCCACCAGCTGTTCGCTCAGGTGACCAACCCGCCGCTGGACGCTATCCGCGAAGAGGTGGTGACCAGCCTGCAAGGCACGACGGGTGGGGAGCGCGACCTGCTCAACCCGGACGAGACGTCCTGCCACCAGATCTCGCTGCCGTCGCCGATCCTGCGCAACTACGAGCTGGCCAAGCTGATCAACCTCAACCCCGAGGACGAGGTCAACGGGCGGCCGCATGGCTTGCGTTCCAAGGTGATTCACTGCCTGTACCCGGTTGCCGAGGGGGGCGCCGGGCTGGCCGCCGCGCTGGACGACGTGCGGGCACAGGCATCGGCGGCGATCGCCGACGGTGCCCGGCTGATCATCCTGTCCGACCGCAACTCCGACGAGACGATGGCGCCTATCCCGTCGCTGCTGGCGGTCGGGGGAGTGCACCACCACCTGGTGCGCGACCGCACCCGCACGCACGTGGGCCTGGTCGTCGAGGCAGGCGACGCCCGCGAGGTGCACCACATGGCCATGCTGGTCGGGTGCGGCGCGGCCGCGATCAACCCGTACCTGGTGTTCGAGTCGATCGAAGACATGCTCGACCGCGGCGTCATCGACGGCATCGAACGCAGTAAAGCGCTCAACAACTACGTCAAGGCCGCGGGCAAGGGCGTGCTGAAGGTGATGTCCAAGATGGGCATCTCGACGCTGGCCTCCTACACCGGCGCGCAGCTCTTCCAGGCCGTGGGCGTCTCCGAGGACGTGCTCGACGAGTACTTCACCGGATTGGCCTGTCCTACCGGCGGTATCACGCTGGATGACATCGCCGCCGACGTCGCGGCCCGGCACTCGCTGGCCTACCTGGACCGGCCGGACGAGCGGGCGCACCGCGAACTCGAGGTGGGCGGGGAGTACCAGTGGCGCCGCGAGGGCGAGTACCACCTGTTCAACCCGCAGACCGTCTTCAAGCTGCAGCACTCCACCCGCACGGGTCAGTACAAGATCTTCAAGGAGTACACCCGGCTGGTCGACGACCAGAGCGAGCGGATGGCGTCGCTGCGCGGCCTGCTCAAATTCCGTGCCGACCTGCGTCCGCCGGTGCCGATCGAAGAGGTCGAGCCGGCCAGTGAGATCGTCAAGCGTTTTTCCACGGGCGCGATGAGCTACGGCTCCATCTCGGCGGAAGCTCACGAGACGCTGGCCATCGCGATGAACCGGCTGGGCGCCCGGTCGAACAGCGGCGAGGGCGGCGAGGACGTCAAGCGTTTCGACGCCGACCCCAATGGGGACTGGCGGCGCAGCGCGATCAAGCAGGTGGCCTCCGGCCGGTTCGGGGTCACCTCGCACTACCTGACCAACTGCACCGACATCCAGATCAAGATGGCGCAGGGCGCCAAACCTGGTGAGGGCGGCCAGCTTCCGGGTCACAAGGTGTATCCGTGGGTGGCGTCGGTGCGGCACTCCACGCCCGGCGTCGGGCTCATCTCCCCGCCGCCCCACCACGACATCTACTCGATCGAGGATCTCGCGCAGCTGATCCACGACCTGAAGAACGCGAACCCGTCCGCGCGGGTGCACGTGAAGCTGGTGTCGGAGAACGGGGTGGGGACGGTTGCGGCCGGCGTTTCGAAGGCGCACGCCGACGTGGTGCTGATCTCCGGACACGACGGCGGCACCGGAGCGACGCCGCTGACGTCGATGAAGCACGCGGGCGCGCCGTGGGAGCTGGGGCTGGCGGAAACGCAGCAGACCCTGTTGCTCAACGGGTTACGCGACCGGATCGTGGTGCAGGTCGACGGCCAGCTCAAGACCGGCCGTGACGTGATGATCGCGACGCTGCTCGGCGCCGAGGAATTCGGTTTCGCCACTGCACCTCTGGTGGTCGCCGGCTGCATCATGATGCGGGTCTGCCACCTGGACACCTGCCCCGTCGGGGTGGCCACCCAGAACCCGTTGCTGCGCGAACGCTTCACCGGCAAGCCGGAATTCGTCGAGAACTTCTTCATGTTCATCGCCGAAGAAATGCGGGAGTATATGGCGCAGTTGGGCTTCCGGACCGTCAACGAGGCGGTGGGCCAGGCAGGAGCGCTGGACACCACCCTGGCCCGTGCGCACTGGAAGGCGCACCGCCTGGACCTGGCGCCGGTGCTGCACGAACCGGAGTCGGCGTTCATGAACCAGGACCTGTACTGCAGTTCGCGGCAGGACCACGGCCTGGACAAGGCGCTCGATCAGCAGTTGATCGTGATGAGCCGCGAGGCGCTGGACTCCCAAAAGCCGGTGCGGTTCTCGACCACGATCAGCAACGTCAACCGCACCGTCGGCACCATGCTCGGTCACGAGGTCACCAAAGCCTATGGCGGACAAGGGTTGCCGGACGGAACCATCGACATCACCTTCGAGGGGTCGGCGGGCAACAGCTTCGGGGCCTTCGTCCCCAAGGGCATCACCCTGCGTATCTACGGGGACGCCAACGACTACGTCGGCAAGGGCCTATCCGGCGGCCGGATCGTGGTACGGCCTGCGGACAATGCGCCGGAAGGCTATGTCGCCGAGGACAACATCATCGGCGGCAACGTGATCCTGTTCGGCGCCACCAGCGGTGAGGTGTATCTGCGTGGCGTGGTCGGCGAGCGGTTCGCGGTGCGCAACTCCGGAGCACACGCCGTCGTCGAGGGAGTCGGCGACCACGGTTGCGAGTACATGACCGGTGGCCGGGTCGTCATCCTGGGCAGTACCGGGCGCAACTTCGCCGCCGGTATGTCCGGTGGGGTGGCCTACGTCTACGACCCCGACGAACAACTGCCGAACAACCTCAACATCGAAATGGTCGACGCTGAGGCTCTGGACTCCGACGACGCGGAGTTCCTGCACGGCATCATTACGGCGCACGTCGACGCCACCGATTCTGCTGTCGGCCAACGTATTCTGGGCGACTGGCGTAACCAGCAGCGGCACTTCGTGAAGGTGATGCCGCGTGACTACAAGAAGGTGCTGCAAGCGATCGCTGATGCCGAACGCGATGGCACCGATGTCGACAAGGCGATTATGGCGGCGGCACATGGCTGATCCAACTGGCTTTCTCAAGTACACCCACCGGGAGCTGCCCCAGCGGCGGCCGGTTCCGTTGCGACTCAAGGACTGGAAAGAGGTCTACGAGGAGTTCGAGACCGAGAGCCTGCGCGAGCAGGCGACCCGCTGCATGGACTGCGGAATCCCGTTCTGCCACAACGGGTGTCCGCTGGGCAACTTGATCCCGGAGTGGAACGACCTGGTGCGCCGGGGCCGCTTCCGCGACGCGATCGAGCGGCTGCACGCGACGAACAACTTCCCCGATTTCACCGGTCGGCTGTGTCCGGCGCCGTGCGAGCCGGCGTGTGTGCTGGGCATCAACCAGGATCCGGTGACGATCAAGCAGATCGAACTCGAGATCATCGACAAGGCCTTCGACGAAGGCTGGGTGGAGCCGGTACTTCCGCACTGCGACACCGGAAAGACGGTGGCCGTGGTGGGCTCCGGACCGGCCGGATTGGCCGCCGCGCAGCAGCTCACCCGCGCCGGACACAAGGTCACCGTCTTCGAGCGCGAGGACCGGATCGGCGGACTGCTGCGGTACGGCATTCCCGAGTTCAAGATGGAGAAGCGGGTGCTGGACCGCCGGCTGGCGCAGATGTCTGCCGAAGGCACCCAGTTCCGGGCCGGCGTCAACGTCGGTGAGGACATCACCGCCGAGCAGCTGCTGGCCGATTTCGATGCCATCGTGCTCGCCGGTGGGGCCACCGCGTGGCGCGACCTGCCGATCCCGGGCCGCGACCTCGACGGCATCCACCAGGCGATGGAGTACCTGCCGTGGGGCAACCGCGTCCAGGAGGGTGACGACGTGCTGGGGCCGGACGGCGAGCCTCCAATCACCGCCAAGGGCAAGAAGGTGGTGATCATCGGCGGCGGCGACACCGGAGCGGACTGCCTGGGCACCGCGCACCGACAGGGTGCGGCCCGGATCCACCAGTTCGAGATCATGCCGCGCCCGCCGGAGACCCGCGCCGCGTCCACACCGTGGCCGACCTACCCCCTCATGTACCGGATCGCCTCGGCCCACGAGGAGGGTGGCGAGCGGGTGTTCTCGGTGAACACCGAGGAGTTCCTCGGCGAGGACGGGCATGTCACCGCGCTCAAGGTGCACGAAGTGGCGATGCAGGACGGGAAGTTCGTCAAGGTCGAAGGCACGGACTTCGAGCTGGACGCCGACCTGGTGTTGTTGGCCATGGGGTTTGTCGGTCCGGAGAAGCCCGGTCTGCTGACCGAGCTCGGGGTGAAGTTCACCGAGCGGGGCAACGTCGCGCGTGGGGATGACTACGAGACGTCGGTCCCCGGTGTGTTCGTCGCCGGCGACATGGGCCGAGGCCAGTCGCTGATCGTCTGGGCGATTGCTGAAGGCCGGTCGGCGGCCGCGGCGGTGGACCGCCATCTGATGGGTGCCAGCGCACTTCCGGCGCCGATCAAGCCCACCGCAGCGCCGTTGACGTAATCACATCAGTCACACCTGAAACATTTGATAAATGTTCGGCGTGCCGTCGAACGTTTGCCAGCGCACGGGTGTCTAATAACTGTTTGTGCGCTCCATCACATAAAGGCAAGCTCGGGCCGCCCAGGAGCCACGGTCGCGTCAATCGATCGCAGGAGTTACCACCGTGCACATGAACCCAGTTCCACGGACAAAAATGGGTCGAATCGCCTGGTCACTGGTTCGCCACCCGGTTAAGAGCCGTGAGTTTCCGGCGAAGCACGAGCGTCTGGTAACGGCCGAAGAGCTTCTGCGCTTCGCCATGTAACCCCCTGGGTCAGCTGGCGGGGGCGCGAGGCCGGTCCTGGGTGGGTTTGCTCGCGCTAGCTCAGCAAACCTGAATCCCGGATCGCCTCGGCCAGCGGCTGCAGAACGGCGGGCTCGTGTGGCGGGGCGATGTAGACGATGCCGAGGTCCAGTCCTTCGGCACCCAGTGCGGCCGCAGTTTCCAGGACTTGCCCGTAGTTGCGGTCGGGGCCCAGGCCGAGATGGGCGGACAGCGTGATTTCCTTCGGGTCCCGCCCGATGTCTTGGCAGCGCGCTGCCAGCACGTCGCGCTTGCGCGCAAACTCCTCGGGCGTCCCGCCGGCGAAATTCCAGTGCTGGGCGTACCGCGCGGTGATCGGCAGGGTCCGCTTTTCTCCGCTGCCCCCGATGGCGATCGGCGGATGCGGACGTTGCGGCCCCTTCGGCTCGTTGCGGGCGTCTTTGAGTTGGTAGTAAGTGCCGTCGAACGTGGTGGTCTCGTCGCTGAGCAATCCGATCAGCACCTGGCAGGCCTCCTCGAACCGATCGAAGCGCTCCTTGACGCTGCCGAGTTCGATGCCGTACGCGCCGGATTCCTCCTCGTTCCAGCCTGCGCCGATGCCCAGCTCGAGGCGGCCGCCCGAGATGATGTCCAGCGTGGCGGCCATGTTGGCCAGCACCGCCGGGTGGCGGTAGTGGATGCCGGTGACCAGGGTGCCCAGCCGCAGCCGTTTGGTGGCCTGGGCCAGCGCGGTCAGGGTCGTCCACCCTTCCAGGCAGGGGCCGGTGGAGTCGGAGAAGATCGGGTAGAAGTGGTCGAAAGTCCAGCCCGATTCGAATACGTCGATGTCGTCGGCGGCCTGCCAGACAGCCAACATATCGGGCCAGGTGGTGTTCTGTGGTGAGGTCTTGAATGCAAATCGCATGATCTCGACACTAGACTCGGTCAGACGATGGTTCTCGGACTCGACACCAAACTCACCCTGCTCGCAACGGGATTGATCTTTCTGCTCGCGCTGGCCCTCGGCGTATGGAAGTACCGCCAGATCATGGTCGCCGAAGATCACCGTGCCCACGTCTATGTCGACATCGCCCACCGGGCGGCGCTGTTGTATGCGTTCGCCACCTTGTTGTTCGCGCCGTTCGTCGAACTCAGTGCGTGGCCGGCGTGGGTGAATCTGACGGCGACGGGCGTGGCGGTGTTGTTCTTCGTCGGCGCGATCGTGAGTTACATCGTGCACGGCGCGCGGCGTGACACCGAGAACCAATTCGACCCGCCGGTGCGGGGGACCGGCGTCATGATGGCCCTGCTGATCGTCGGTGAAATGGGCGGTTTCGGGGTGGTATTCGCCGGGTTCATCGCCGGGCAGCTGCTCTGATGGATCCGGTTCTCGCGCTGCGCCAGATCGCGTACTACAAGGATCGCGACCGCCAGGATTCCCGGCGGGTCATGGCCTATCGCAATGCCGCCGACATCCTCGAGCGTCTGGACGAAGCCGCCCTGGAGCGGCACGGCCAGGCCAACAGCTGGCAGTCGATCCCCGGCATCGGGCCCAAGACCGCGAAGGTCATCGCGCAAGCCTGGGCCGGCCAGGAACCCGACCAGTTGGTCGAATTACGTTCGACGGCAAAGGATCTTGGTGGCGCCGAGGTTCGCACGGCGCTGCGCGGAGATCTGCACCTGCACTCCAACTGGTCCGATGGTTCGGCGCCGATCGAGGAGATGATGGCGACCGCAGCCGCCCTCGGGCATGAGTACTGCGCGCTGACCGACCACTCGCCGCGGCTGACGATCGCCAACGGGCTGTCACCGGAGCGGTTGCGCAAGCAGCTCGACGTGATCGACGAGTTGCGGGAGAAGTTCGGGCCGCTACGCATTCTCACCGGGATCGAGGTCGACATCCTCGAGGACGGCACTCTGGATCAGGAACCCGAGCTCCTCGACCGCCTGGACATCGTGGTGGCCAGCGTGCACTCGAAGCTGTCGATGGAGCCCGCGGCAATGACGCGGCGGATGGTGCGCGCCGTCTCCGACGGTCACGCCGATGTGCTGGGACACTGCACGGGCCGCCTGGTTTCCGGCGGCCGGGGTATCCGGGCGGAGTCGAAGTTCGACGCCGAGAAGGTTTTCACCGCCTGCCGCGACCACGGCACCGCGGTCGAGATCAATTCCCGTCCCGAGCGCCGGGACCCGCCGACGCGATTGCTCAATCTGGCGCGCGACATCGGTTGCGTCTTCAGCATCGACACCGACGCCCACGCGCCGGGGCAGCTGGATTTCCTCGGCTACGGCGCGCAGCGGGCGCTGGATGCGGAGGTTCCTATCGATCGCATCATCAAAACGTGGTCCGTCGACAAGCTGCTGGACTGGTCAGTCCGGTAGGTGCGGCACCTCCAGCCCCGGGTCGCGTCCGACCAGCACGGCGCGCGTCAGCGCGGATTTGCCGTAGCGCCGATGGACCTCGTCGATCGCTTGATCGACCGCCGGCGAATCCCCGCCGAACGGCAGCATCAGCTGCTGGGTACCGCTGCGGTCGATCCCGGTGACCGCGAATCCGACCAGCGTCAGGCCGCGTTCGGCGATGAGCGGCGACGCCGAGGCCACCAGCCGCCGGGCCGCGGCGAGGATGGGTGGGGTTGAGGAGGTGGCCCACGGCATCGTCTGCGACCGGGTTGCCCGGCTGAAGTCTTCGAATCGCAACCGCAACACCACCGTGCGTCCGGTGCGGCCGGCGGCGCGCATCCGCCCGGTGATCCGATCGATCAGGTTGACCACCACCGCGTCGACCTCGGCGGGTGACATGGTGGTGCCGGCGCGGCCCAGTGCGCGCTGCGCCCCCACCGAGCGGCGCCGCACACCGGTGGTCACCCGGCGGCGGTCGATGTTGCGCGACAACGCATATAGCTGGCGACCCATCGCCGGGCCGACCATGGAGGCCAGCATCGATTCACCGAGTTCGGCGACCTGGGCGACCGTGGTGATGCCGTGGGTGTGCAGCTTCTCGGCGGTCACCGCACCCACCCCCCACAACCGGCGCACCGGCAGCGGGTGCAGAAATTCCAGCTCCCGATCTGGCGGGACCAGTAGCAGACCGTCGGGCTTGGCCTCCTGGCTGGCGACCTTGGCGAGGAACTTGGTGCGGGCGATGCCGACGGTGATGGGCAGCCCGACCCGCGACCGCACATCCTGGCGCAGCCGCGCGCCGATCTCGAGCGGCGTGCCCGACACCCGGCGCAAACCGGCGACGTCGAGAAACGCCTCGTCCACCGACAGCGGCTCGACCTGCGGTGTGCAGTCGCGAAACACCTCGAAGACGGCGTCGCTGGCTTTCGAGTAGGCGCTCATCCGGGGCGGCACCACCACGGCATGCGGACACAGCCGGCGCGCCTGCGCCCCGCCCATCGCGGTGCGCACCCCGTAGGCCTTGGCCTCGTAGCTGGCCGCCAGCACGACGCCGCCGCCGACGATTACCGGGCGGCCCCGTAAACCGGGGTCGTCCCGCTGTTCGACGGAGGCATAGAACGAGTCCAGGTCCGCATGCAGAATGGACGCCTCACAGCGCACGAACATATGTTCGCATGCGGGTCCGACAGGTCAGCGCTTGTCGCCGTAGATGGCGCTGACCCAGATGTGCACCAGGGTGTCCAGCACGGTGGTCTCCGGCACCGACGGCTCCTCGGCGAGAAACGACGCCGACAACGCACGCTCGTTCATCAGGTTCAGCGCCGTAGCCAGCTCCAGCGCCGGCAGGGTCACCGGCGCGGCACCGCGCTCGCGTTCGGCCTCGATGACGGATGCGGTGTAGGCGATCCATTTCTGCATGAACACCGACCACAAGTCCCGCGCCTCGGCATTGATGGCCCGGACGCCCTGACCGCCCCGGATCACCGCGCGGTGTGCGCCGAAGGTCTCGACGAACACATTGATCCCGGTGCGCCACATGTCGTCGCGGCCGGATTCGGGACGGTCGGCAAGCGCCTGCAGTGCCGTGTCGGCCTCGTTGACCACCCGGTCCAGCAGCGTCAGCAGCACCGCTTCCTTGGACGGGAAATAGAAGTAGAAGGTGGGCCGGGAGATGCCGGCGCCCTTGGCCAGGTCGTCGACGGAGATGTCGGCCAATGGGCGATCTTCCAGCAGCCGTTCGGCGGTCGCCAGGATGGCCAGCTCGCGTTCGTCGCCGGACGGCCGCGCGCTGCGGCGGCCCCGCGGAAGCGGCGCTTTGCTCGCGCGGGAGGTGGGCACGCAGGCAGCGTACACCGTGTCGAGAGTCTCGACACCATGTCGACGCCGGTCACGGCAACCCGTCGTGGCCGTCCTCGCCCAGCACCGAGCCACCCGTGCCGCCCGGGCCGGGGGTGCCCGGAGCATTGCCGGCGCCGGAGTTGCCCCCGTTGCCGCCGTCTCCGACGACGACGGCGTTGCCCCCGTCGCCGCCGCTGCCGCCGGTGCCGGTCGCCGGATCGGATTGGCCCCCGTTGCCGCCGTTGCCGCCGCGCAATATAACCCTGCCACTCCGCTTGGAGCTGCATATTCGCAGCTCTCTGGCGGTTTTCATGCAGTCGATCGACATATCGTTGACCGACTCGACACCGCGTTGATAGCGTGGCCGACATGACTGAGCACCTTGACGCTGTCATCGTGGGCGCCGGCATTTCGGGGGTCAGCGCGGCCTGGCATCTGCAGGACCGGTGCCCGACGAAGAGCTACGCCATCCTGGAGAAGCGGGCAGACATGGGTGGCACCTGGGATCTGTTCCGCTACCCCGGGATCCGCTCCGACTCGGACATGTACACGCTGGGCTTCCGCTTTCGCCCGTGGACCGAGCGGCAGGCCATCGCCGACGGCAAGCCGATCTTGGACTACGTCAAGAGCACCGCGGCCATGTACGGCATCGACAAGCACATCCGCTTCCAGCAACGGGTGATCGCCGCCGACTGGTCCAGCGCCGAGAACCAGTGGACCCTGCAGATCGACAGCAACGGCACCCACAGCGAACTCACCTGCTCGTTCCTCTTTCTGTGCAGCGGCTACTACAACTACGAGGAGGGTTACGCTCCCACGTTCGCCGGTGCCGAGGACTTCACCGGCCCGATCATCCATCCGCAGCATTGGCCCGAGGACCTCGATTACCAGGGCAAGAACGTCATCGTGATCGGCAGCGGCGCCACGGCCGTGACTCTGGTTCCAGCACTTGCCAATTCGGGCGCCAAGCACGTCACGATGCTGCAGCGCTCGCCGACCTACATCGTGTCGCAGCCGGAGTCGGACAGCATCGCCGACAAGCTGAACCGCTACCTGCCCGAGAAGGCGGCTTACACCGCGGTCCGGTGGAAGAACGTGGTGCAGCAGGCGGCACTTTACGGTGCCTGCCAGAAGTGGCCGCGGCGGATGCGCAAGATGCTGATGGGGTTGGCGCAGCGCCAGCTGCCCGAGGGTTACGACGTGCGAAAGCATTTCGGGCCGCATTACAGCCCGTGGGACCAGCGGCTGTGCCTGGTGCCCAACGGAGACCTGTTCCGCGCGATCCGCCACGGGAAGGCCGAGGTGGTGACCGACACCATCGAACGGTTCACCCCCAACGGAATCCGGTTGAACTCCGGCACCGAGTTGCAGGCCGACATCATCGTTACCGCAACGGGTTTGAACCTGCAGCTGTTCGGTGGCGCGACCACCAGCATCGACGGCCAGCCGCTGGACCTGACCAAGACCATGGCCTACAAGGGGATGATGCTGTCGGGCATCCCGAACATGGTCTACACCATCGGTTACACCAACGCGTCGTGGACGTTGAAGGCCGACCTGGTTTCCGAATTCGCCTGTCGTCTATTGAATTACATGGATGACAACGGCTACGACACGGTGGTGGTCGACGAGCCGGCCCCCGACGTCGAGGACCGGCCGTTCATGGAGTTCACCCCCGGCTACGTGCTGCGCTCGCTCGACGAGTTGCCGAAGCAGGGTTCGCGTACCCCGTGGCGGCTGAATCAGAACTATCTGCGCGACATCCACCTGATCCGGCGCGGGAAGATCGCCGACGAAGGCTTGCGGTTCGCGAAAAAGCCTGCCCCGGTAGCCGTCTAGTCGCGGACTAATCTCCTGCAGCGACGACGACAACGCCGTCGTCGTCGCTGTAGGCCACCTCGCCCGGCACGAAAGTCACGCCGCCCAAGGTGATTTCGACGTCGCGTTCGCCTGCGCCGGTCTTGGTGCTCTTGCGCGGGTTGGTGCCCAGCGCTTTGATGCCGATGTCGATGCCCCGTAGGGCGGCGGCGTCGCGTACCGCGCCGTTGACGATCAGGCCGGCCCAGCCGTTCGAGCGGGCCAGTTCGGCGATCAGATCCCCGACCAGTGCGGTGTGCAGCGAGCCACCGCCGTCGATCACCAGAACCCCGCCGGAACTGTGCTCCGACAGGATCGATTTGAGCAGCGCGTTGTCCTGGAAGCACCGGACGGTCGATATCGGACCCGCGAATTCCGTGCGGGCGCCAAACTGGCGGAACTGCAAATCGCAGCTGCGCACGTCGGGTCCGATGTCGTCGACCAGGTCAGCCGTCGGGCGGAAAGTCTCTGCCACGATCAGCGGCGGCGCAGCTGCCGGACCAACAGCAGGGCCAGCAGGCTCAGCGTGATCGCAACCAGCCACGGGCCGGGGGATTGCAGCGGAGACGACTCGGGTGTCTCCCGCGGCAGGGGGTTGGCCGCACTCTCCACCGTCGACTTCGCTTGAGCCGCGGCATCTTTGGCGGCAGCGAGCTGACCGTTGGTTTCTGCGCGCTGCTGGAGGTCGGCGGGCGCCTCGGCGGGCTGCTCCGCCAACTTCGGTGGCTCAGCCTTCTTGGCGGGTATCTTCTTGGCCGTCGCCTTCTTCGCGGGGGCCTTCTTGGCCGGTGCTTTGGCCGCGGCGGCCTTCTTCGCCGGAGCCTTCTTGGCGGGCGCCTTCGCGGCGCTTGCCTTCTTGGCGGGGGCCTTCTTGGCCGGCGGATTCGGTTGCGGCTCGCCGTCCGGTCGATCCTGCGGGTCTGCCATGCGGCCGCTCCTTTGCAGCTTGGTCGTCGCTAAGTGGTCGTGGGACGCTCGGGTCCCATCATGCCAGCACGCGCGCGAGAACTACGGCCTGCGCCGTACGGACCAGATCGCGACGGCGGCGACCGCGGCGATGGCTCCTACCGCGAACGGCCACGTGGGCAGCTCGCCGTTGGGGTCCGCCGGTTTCGCCGAAGGGGCCGATGTGGCGGTGCTGGCCGTCGTCAGCCGCAAGGAGGCGGACCGCGCCAGCACGTGCCCGTCGGCTGACGTCATCTGACAAGTCACCGGGTAAGACTCAGCCGCCATCGGTGGCCGCGTGGCCACCGGGGCGGCGCCGGCCGTCGCGGCGGCGGTGATGGCCGCGGCGGCCCACAGCACAGCCGGACGTGCCCGGCGCCGATGCGCTGTCATCACACTCCCAGGCGGGCCAGCAGGTCGCCTTCTATCCCGTCCAGTTGGCTCGAGATGGCGGCGTGCGCTGCCCGGCGCCGCTGGGTCGGCATGTTCTCCGCGGCGGTGATGGCCGCGGACAGATCGGCGAGCCGCTCACTGATAGCCCCGACGAACTGCTTGGTTTCCGGATCCTTCGGCTTCTTCTCTTGAACCGCACGCAGCGATTGCTCGGCGCCGGCGACCCGCGCCGACAACCGGGCGCCGTGGCCGGAGAACTGGCCGATCTGCGCAAGCGGAATGCCAAGTTGATCGGCCCGGCGCTGGTCGATGTAGCCGCGGGCGGCGATGGCCGCCCGATAGATCAGCGGCGTCAGCACCGGGGCCAGCAGGCGGGACACAGTCAGCGTGCGACGGATGCGGGTGGGCGATAGCAGCTTGCCTTCGCGCGCCGCTTTGAGCTCGGTCTCGGCGACCTTCAGCGCGACCCGGTCGCTATCCTTCTGCGCCCTGAGTTGCGCGGCGAGCGCCCTGTCGGCCGCCTTTTGGGCGGACTTGATGCGGCGCCGCTCGTTCTTCGCCGACAGGCGGGCCTCCAACTTGGCGCGGGCCTTGATCGCGCGGGCTTCGGCGCGACGGGTCGCACGGCTCTTTCGCTTGCGGAACAGGCCCATTCCCGGCCGCCCTCCCGGTATCTCGTAGCTGACGCGGTGCGTGTGCGAGCGCTGGGCCAACCCTAATCCGAGCAGCGCGCGGCCAGCTCGCCAGGTCAGGTATGAACTGACCGGCCGGTATCAGGCGTCGAGTCCCTCGGCGCGGCGCAGCTCGTCGATCCGGTCCAGCACCTTCTGCTGCGCCTCCGGGGGCAGGCCGTGCGCCCGCGCTGCGATACGGCGCACGCCGTCGTCACGCACGGTCGCGTAAAACTGCAACTCCTTGTCGAGCTTCTCGTAGTAGTCATCGTCGGTGAAGTAGGCGGACTTGATCCGGAAGAAGTTGGCAAGGGCGGCCATGGTTGCTGACGACGGGTTCGTGCGATTGCCGGAACGTAGCTGCGACAGGTAGGGAGCCGACATCGTGACGCCTTCCGCCTTGAGCGCGGCGATCACCTCCGCGGAGGTATGCGGGCCTCGTCCGGGCGGATACACCGTGTCAAACAGTCGGTTCAGGCGGGCAGCGAACGTCGTGCTCATCGATATGACCTCCACCGGGGCTATAAGAGCAAGCGGTATCAATAGGTATTTGCTGATCATGGTAGCGACTGATTTTGTCGACCACCAAGTGCAAACCTGATCGTAACCGGTTGCAGCACGCAGGGCGACCGGGACCGGCACCCCCGATGAGCATCCAAACGAATGCATCTGGTGTCCACCAATTGACCGGATTTCACAGGTTATCCGCAGAATACACCGCGCGCGCCCGCGCCGTGATTCACCGCAGGAGGCGCTGAACGCCGCAGCCGCCGGCGTTCGGGAGGCCTTGGCGGGAACCTCTCGGCAACCAGCAGAAAGCCAAAAAGCGACCACCGGTCACTTTGCTGCTCGGCGCGAATGAGGCATCGTCCACCGGCTATCGGTCCATCTGCAGGCCCGTGTCGGCGGTTTGGCTGAGCAGTCCCGGCGGACCCGCGGCCGGACGGGCCGCGTCGGCTCTCTTCGGGTGACGGCCGATGTCGGGCTGCTGGTTTCCGGGGCGCGGACACCTCGCCGCGGATGCGCTGGGGAGTTTGCGCCCGGGCCGCCGTGGGCGCCGTCGCGGCGTCCGCCGACGTTACCCGGGAAGCGGCGGCAAGCAGAGGTGACTGCCCGGCGCAGGGTGACCGGTGGGGGCTACGGGGGACCGATGGTGGGGACCCGCGGCGCGCGGCTGTGCCGCGCTTGCGATCGCCACGGGTTGGATGGTGGCGACCCGCGGCGCGCGGCTGTGCCGCGCTTGCGATCGCCACGGGTTGGATGGTGGCGACCCGCGGCGCGCGGCTGTGCCGCGCTTGCGATCGCCACGGGTTGGATGGTGGCGACCCGCGGCGCGCGGCTGTGCCGCGCTTGCGATCGCCACGGGGTCGGGCCGCCGGGTGGCGAGCCGCCGCTACGCGGCGAGCAGCATCGCCAGAATTGCAGTGTCCGGGTGGCTGATCGGGTCCACGCCGACGCGGCTCACCATCGACGTGATGGTGCCGTCGGCCTCCGCTTCCACCCAGGCCGCCCGGTGCTCAAGACCCAAATAGGGCAGGCCGGGCAGCAGCACACAGCCAGAGGCGGCGCCGGTGCACTCCGGCAACGACGGCGTCGTCTCCGACGGCGGATGCAGCATCAGCAACGCAGGAGGCTGATGGTCGGCGAAATATCCTGGCTGGATGGCCGTTTCGCCGAATACGGTGCCCTCGGCGAGGACCAGGCCGACGGTTCCGGGTTCGGGCTCATCCGGAAGTTCCTCGCGCGCGCCGAACACCGTTGTGGTGGACAGCAATCCGGGCAGTGAGGCGACACGCACGGCCACCATCAACAGTTGCGCCCATTCTTTGGTGGAATCGGGCCAACGCCCGGATATCACAAACCCTTTCAGGGCACCGCGAGCATGAAAGGGGGACACCCCTATAGGCCGGCCAGACCCAGCATCCATATTGCCTCCGTGACGCCTTCATTCGAAGTAACCACGCTGGTAGCTCGAACAAATGGTAGCTCGAATGATCAAGCATGCGCGGGGTTTTGGCGCCGTGCAACTCGACACGGCAGGTCGGCGGCGGTGTTACCGATCAGCAACATGCGAAGCGGTCGTTGTGGCGCCAAAAGACAAGGGCGCCGCGCGATGTCGCGCGACGCCCCGGCCCTGAAGTCAGACGATCAGGGGAAGATCAACCCCGATGTCTTCGACGTGGCGGCCTCGTAGCGGGACTGCACGTCGGCCCAGTTGACCACGTTCCAGAACGCTTTGACGTAGTCCGCCTTGACGTTCTTGTACTGCAGGTAGAAAGCGTGCTCCCACATGTCGACCTGCAGCAGCGGGATCACCCCGAGCGGCACATTGGCCTGCTGGTCGTAGAGCTGGAAGGTCAGCAGCCGGCCACCCAGGGTGTCGTAACCGAGCACGGCCCAGCCCGAGCCCTGCAGGCCGTTGGCAGCCGCACTGAACTGCGCCTGGAACTTGTCGAACGAGCCGAACTGGTCGTCGATCGCGGCGGCCAGGTCGCCCGTGGGCTTGTCGCCGCCGTCCGGCGAGAGGTTCTTCCACCAGATGGAGTGGTTGACGTGACCGCCGAGGTGGAAGGCCAGGTTCTTCTCGTTCAAGAAGATGGCCGAGTGGTCACCCTTGGCGCGCGCCTCTTCGAGCTTGGCGACCGCGTCGTTGACGCCTTTGACGTAGGTGGCGTGGTGCTTGCTGTGGTGGATCTCGTTGATCTGACCAGAGATGTGCGGCTCTAGTGCTGCGTAGTCCCAGTCCAAGTCGGGCAGGGTGTATTCAGCCACGGCTTTCCTTCCTTCGATGAGCGGATCGTCTGACGTGTCATTCGCGGGGTCCCGCCACGCGGCAACCTGGCATCTTCAACCCTGCTCCATGACCGCGCGTGCCGCAAGGACGACCCCCGGGAACCCGCCCCGAATACCCGGTATACGCGGCGATCAAGCTGGAATCAGGACAACGCGATCAGGGCGAGCACAGCCAGCAGCGCGAGCGCGATCAGACCGGCGCGCAGTGCGGCGACTCGGTACGCCTGGTTCCAGGCAGGCGACCCCGAGTACGAGTTCGACTGTGTCGAACCCGGACCGAACGAATGTGTGGCCATTAACTGCCTTCCAACTGCACGTCCACCTCGCCGCGCCCAAAGAGTCGAGTGAGGTGAGTCACAATGAAGCCCCGCGTCCGCGATCATAACGCTTGATCCGCGGCTTGGAAAACCGGACGCCCGCGCGTCTTGTAGCAATCCTCCGTTGCGGCCCCAACCGCACGTTTGCGGTGGTGGAGTGGCGATCTCGCAGACATATCGCCGAAGCCGGTTCGCACGTTTGGCGGTCCAGGGAGCCGGGTATCCGCGCGGCATCGAAACGGCGATCTATTCGCTCGGAGCGTTGTCGAGGCTGTCGATCGACACTCGTTGTTATCGCTGTGTTATCCACAGATCCACCGAAAGCTGGCCGATAGAGGCTGTGTCCGCCACCCATCCCAATTGTGGATAAACCTGTGGAAATTGTGGATAGGTCCATTTAGCTGTGTCCTACGTCACGCCTATGCCCGGTGTGGCGCCTGTTGGGCACGTCGGTGGCTGTGCTATGGCCCCGCCGCTCCGCCGCCTGTCGCCCAGCACCTATTAGGCTGGTCCGGTGATTCAGGTGTGCTCCCAGTGCGGCACGCGGTGGAATGTGCGCGAACGACAGCGCACCTGGTGCCCACGCTGCCGGGGCGCCCTGATGGCGCCGCTGGCCGACGCGCCCCCGGGTGACCCTCGGTGGAGCGCGCAAGCCGGGCCCCAGCCCTCGCCCGCGCCGCGCACGCCGCCCCGGCTTCCGCCGGGTTTCCGCTGGATAGCGGTGCGGCCGGGGGCCGCACCACCGATACGGCGGATGCGCCGGCCGTTGGGCCCCACACCGCGTTACACGGTGATTCCCCGCTGGGGTCTGGTCGACCGCGTCAGTCCGGTTGCGCCGACGTCACCGGACGCCACGGTCAAGGCGGGGCCGAGTCCCGAAGTCGTGCGGGTGATGCTGTTCGCAACCCAGTTGGTGCTGGCCGGCGCTGCGCTGGTGTACGCGGCGCGCTATGGACTGCTGATCTATAACCGCGATTCGCTGCTGAACTCGCTGGTCGCCCTGGCGGCGGACTGGATCGGGATTGCCGCGAGCGTGGCAGCGATGGCAGTGATGCTGGGATCCTTCGTCGTGCTGGTGAAGTGGTTGATCGCCCGTCGTGCTGCGGCCTTCAGCTACCACGGGCTGCCCGAGCACCGCTCGCCCCGTCGAATGTGGGCCGGCTGCCTGCTGCCCTTCGCGAACCTGGTGATGGCGCCCGTCTACGTCATCGAACTCGCACTTGTGGAGGACCACTACGAACGGGTGCGCAAGCCGATCTACCTGTGGTGGCTCGCCTGGACCGTCAGCTACGTGGTGTCGCTGTTCGCCATCGCCACCAGCTTGTCCAGCGATGCGCAGGGCATCGCCAACAACACCGTGATGGTGGTGTTCGGTTATCTGGCCGCCGCGGTCACGGTCGCCGGAGTGGGACGCGTCTTCGAAGGATTCGAGCGCAAGCCCGTCGAACGCCCGGCGCACCGCTGGCTCGTCGTCGAAGCCGATCGGCCCGCGCCTTCAGCAGCAGCAGCCGCTCCGGTTGAGCTGGAGGGACAGGAACCGGCAGCATAGGCGTATGACGCGGGCGGATGAGGTCCTCGCCGGGCACCCTTTCGTGGTCGCCCACCGGGGGGCGTCGTCGTCCCGCCCCGAGCACACTCTGGCCGCCTATGACCTTGCGCTCAAAGAAGGCGCCGACGGTGTGGAGTGCGACGTCCGGCTGTCCCGCGACGGTCACCTGGTCTGCGTGCACGACCGCCGCCTGGACCGAACCTCGACGGGTGAGGGATTGGTCAGCACCGCGACGCTGGCCGAGTTGCGCGAACTGGAATACGGCGTGTGGCACGACAGCTGGCGACCAGATGGCGCGCACGGTGACACCGGCCTGCTGACGCTCGACGCACTCGTGGCGATGGTGCTCGACTGGCACCGTCCGGTGAAGATCTTCGTCGAGACCAAGCATCCGGTCAGGTACGGCTCACTGGTGGAAAGCAAACTGCTGGCGCTGCTGCACCGCTTCGGCATCGCCGCACCGCCGTCCGCGGACCGATCGCGTGCGGTGGTGATGTCGTTCTCCGCCGCCGCCGTGTGGCGGGTGCGCAGGGCGGCGCCGATGTTGCCCACGGTGTTACTGGGCAAGACCGGTCGATATCTCACCAGCAGCGCCGCGACGGCGGTCGGAGCCACCGCAGTGGGGCCGTCGCTGGCCGCGCTGCGCGATTACCCGCAGTTGGTGGATCGCTCCGCCGCCCAGGGCAGGTCGGTCTACTGCTGGACGGTCGATGAGTACGACGACATCGATTTCTGCCGTGAGGTGGGGGTGGCGTGGATCGCCACGAATCACCCCGGCCGCACCAAGGCGTGGCTGGAGAAGCGGAAGGCGAGCGAGAGCAGCGGTTGATCGGCGTCGTGCCCGGCTTACGGCTGGTCCTGCAAAGCCGTCGCCGGCACCGGCGCATCGGCGGCCAGCGCGTCGAACAGGTCGCGAGCGGCGTCGTGATTCCAGACCACCACTGAGCCCACGCCGGTGTCGGTGAACTCTCCGATCGGGACCGTCATCGGGGTGGTGGGGCCGTGCAGCGCCCAGCCGAGCCGGGCCAGGTCCCACGCGTGGTCATCGCGGTCGAGCGTCAGCGCGCCGGCCGCCGCGTGCGGCACCGAATACCAGCGCCAGGGGTTGAGCCACACCGTCGGGCTGGTCGCGCGGTGCAGCAGCGCCGACATGAACTCCCGTTGATGGATCATCCGGTCCAGATCCGCCCGCGGGGTGGCGCGCGTCCGGACGTAACCCAGGGCGCTGCGGCCGTCCAACTGCTGGCACCCGGCAGGCAGGTCCAGACCCGCCAATGGATCGCGTATCGGCTCGGCGGGGCACACGCTCACCCCGCCCAGTGCGTCGACCAGCACGGCGAATCCGCCGAATCCGACCTCGGCGTAGTGGTCCAGACGTAAGCCGGTGGCCTGCTCGACGGTCTGCGCCAGCAACGGCGCACCGCCTTGCGAGAAGGCGGCGTTGATCTTGTCGCGGCCGTGCCCCGGGATCGGCACGTACGAGTCGCGGGGGATCGATACCAGGGTGGTCCGCGCGTTGGACCCGAGCCCCGGCACGTGCACCACCATGATCGTGTCGGTCCGTCCCGTCCCGACGTCGCCGCCGGTGGCCAGTTGCTCCTGCTGTTCGGGGGACAGGTCCTGGCGACTGTCGGATCCGACGAGCAGCCAGTTGGTGCCGCGTCCGGGAGCAGGACGGTCCGCGTAGTTGGTCAGCACCGACTGGCGGTGCACGGCGGAGTCGAACCAGAGCATGCCGCCCAGCACGCCCGCGGTCGCCAGCAGTAGCAGGACCATCAGCGTCAAGGCCGCGGTGCGCAGCCACCGGCGTTTGCCGCGCTTCTTCCGGCGGGGTTTGGGCGGAGGCGGTGCCGGTGGCGCGGCGGCGGCGCGTCCCGGCGGCGGTGGCGGTGGCGCGGCGACTCGTCCCGCGGGCGGCGGTGGTGTGGACGCCCGTCCCGGCGGCGGCGGTGCCCCGGCTCGTCCCGCGGGTGGTGGGGGCGTTAAGGCGGCCCGTCCCGGCGCACGCGGTGGCCGCGCGTCCCGGCGGATCACCGGGGCGGGCTCCGGACCGACTGGCTGGCCCGGCGGAGTCGGGTCGGGTCTGCGCAATCGGGCCGGTGGTCGATCACCGTTCACCCGGTTAACTTACGTCGCCAAGCCCGTTATCGGCGTGCGCGCAGCCCATTGACGAACGGGCATCCCATCAGAACGCGGATGGCCTGACGCAGACCGTTCATGTCGTCGACCGGCTTGTGGAACGGCAGCCGGACGTCACGGTCACCGTCGTTGCCTTCCACGCGGAACCGCACGCCGTAGCGGTCCAGGCCCAGAGGGCTTACCTGACCACGGCGCAGCGGCGCCGGCAGCCGGGAGACCAGCCGGGCGACGACGTCGTTGTGCGCGGTGGCGAGGTGCCACAGCAACGTCGACTCGATCTCGCAGAAGGGGTCGGGCCGGGCGGCGAGCAGGTCGCGGACGGAGACCGGCTCGGCACCGGTGGCATCGGTCACCACGACGGAGTCGATCACCAGGCGGAGCAGGGTGTACCGCGGTTCATCGTCGTCCGACGCCGTCGACCTCGGTGTATCTACCTGCAGCAGCACCGGGTTCGGGTCCTCGGTGGCGATCAGGTCCAGCATCTTGGCCACCGCACCAGGTGGAATCCGGTGCAGCTGACCCCGCACCCATACCAGCGAACGCACGGGTTCGCGGACCGGAAGCGGCGCATAGTCGGTGAGTTCCAGCAACGCCTGTGTGCCGCATTGCAGGTCGGTGGCACCCGCGCGGGGAACGGCCACGGCGAAGGAGCCGTCGTGCAGCAGGTGGTGGACGGGCGCAGTCACCGGCTCCTGGCCCTCGACTGCCAGCAGGGCACCATCGGCCCGTGAACAGGCGCTGCGAATGCGTTCGGCGGTGGTGGGTGTCGGATATGCGACCGGTAGCACCGTAACCTCCTGTTTGTTAGGTAAGCCTAAGGTAACTTAGCCGGGCGGGCGGAGCAAGGCCCGGCGCGACGGACCCGCGCCGTTAGGGTTGTGTCGTGGCCCGCATCGCTTACCTCGGTCCGGAGGGGACGTTCACCGAGGCCGCTCTGCTGAAAATGGCCGCTAACGGGCTGGTTCCTGGCCATGACCCGCAGGCGCTGCAGCCGTTGCCTGTCGACAGCACGCCCGCCGCCCTGGACGCGGTGCGCGACGGCGCCGCGGACTACGCTTGCGCGCCCATCGAGAACTCGATCGACGGGTCGCTGGCGCCCACTCTGGACAGCCTGGCCATCGGTTCACCGCTGCAGATTTACGCCGAGACCACGCTGGATGTGTCGTTCAGCATCGTGGTCCGGCCCGGCCGCACCGCCGCGGACGTGCGCACGCTGGCCGCTTTCCCGGTGGCCGCGGCGCAGGTGCGGCGCTGGGTCCGCACCCATCTGCCCGCCGCCGAGCTCAAACCGGCCTACTCCAACGCCGACGCCGCGCAGCAGGTGTCCGACGGCGGGGTCGATGCCGCAGTCACCACACCGCTGGCCGGGACGCACCGCGGCCTGGAGGTGATCGCCGAGGGCGTGGTCGACGAGTCCAACGCGCGCACCCGCTTCGTGCTGATCGGACAACCCGGTCCGCCGCCGGCCCGCACCGGCGCCGATCGCACCGCGGCGGTGTTGCGGATCGAGAACGTCCCGGGGGCGTTGTTGCAGGCGCTGACCGAGTTCGCGATGCGCGGCATCGACCTCACCCGGATCGAGTCGCGTCCCACCCGTACCGGGCTGGGCACGTACATGTTCTTCGTGGATTGCGTCGGCCACATCGATGACGATGCGGTCGCTCAGGCACTCATGGCGTTGCACCGTCGTTGTGCCGATGTGCGTTATTTGGGTTCCTGGCCGACGGGTCAGGCTGCGGGGGTGCTCCCGCCGGCTTCGGAAGAGGCTTCGAGCTGGCTGGCGGGGCTGCGACATGGGGAGATACAACGATGAGCGGCCGGTTGGTGTTGGTGCGCCACGGGCAATCGTTCGGCAACGTCGAACGACGGCTGGACACCCTGCCGCCGGGAGCGGCACTGACCCCGCTGGGGCGTGATCAGGCGCGGGCGTTCGCGCGCGGCGGGCACAGTCGCCCGGCCATCCTGGCGCATTCCGTGGCTGTCCGGGCCTCGCAAACCGCGGCGGTCATTGCCACTGAACTCGACCTACCGGCTCAGGAGGTGGCCGGCATCCACGAGGTGCAGGTCGGTGACCTGGAAAACCGCAACGACGACGAGGCGGTCGCCGAGTTCCAGGCCATCTACAAGCGCTGGCATCTCGGCGAATTGGACGTGGCGCTGCCTGGCGGCGAAACCGCCAACGACGTCCTGGCGCGGTACGTGCCGGTGCTCACCGAGCTGCGCATGCGCTATCTGGACGACGAACGCTTCGACGGCGACATCGTGGTGGTCAGCCACGGCGCGGCGATCCGGCTGGCGGCGGCGGTGCTGGCGGGCGTGGACGGCACCTTTGTCCTTGACAATCCGCTGGACAACGCCGAATCGGTGGCGCTGGCTCCCATCACCGATGGGCGATGGAGTTGCGTGCGCTGGGGTGGCCTGACGCCGCCGTTCTATCCCGAACCCGGCATCGCGGACCGGTCGAAGGACGCCGGGAAAGACCCCGTGGCGTCAAGCACCGATCCCATGCGCTGATCTGATCGGTTCCGCGAACGACTCGGCGCAGGCGCAACCGACGACGTCGCAGTCGACGACGAATGCGTGAGTGAACAACTCCGGGGCGACGCAGTCCGGCTCGGTGCATTCCGGCCGGCCCGACCAGTGAATGATGACGGTGCCGTGGCAGTGATCTAAGCCTGCCCGGCAATCGCGGCAGCCTGTGCTCATATGCCGTTCATAGCACCGTGGGCCGACAGAACTTGGTTGCCGCGCCTACTCGGAGCCCGGCAATCAGGCCCAACCCAGCTCATCGAGCCTGTCGTCGTCGATGCCGAAGTGGTGGGCGATCTCGTGAATCACCGTGATCGCGACCTGCTCGACTACGTCGGTGTCGGATTCGCAGACGTCCAGCAGCGCGTCGCGATAGATGGTGATGGTGTCCGGCAGCGCTCCGGCGTAGTCGGAGTCGCGCTGGGTCAACGCCACCCCCTCGTACAGTCCGAGCAGGTCATCCTCCTCGGGATGCCGGTCAGCGACCAGCACCACGACGTTGTCCATCGCGGCGGTCAGCTCGGTCGGGATCAAGTCGAGTGCATCGGAGACCAACTCGTCGAACCGCTGCGGGTCCATCCCCACGGCCACCGGCTAATTGGGAGGCGGTTCGTTGGCCGGCGCGCCGTCGGGCGCCTGGGCCGGCGCACCTCCGTCGGCCGGCGGTGGTGCCTGGGTGGGGGAGGGTGCCTGGCTCGCCGGAGACGAGGGCGCCCGGGTGGGCGTCACCACCGGCTGCTGGTTGGGCAGATGCTGGTCACCCTGCGGGGTGGGCGGTGTCTGCTGCTGAGGCTGCGGCGCCGACGGCTGCTGAGTCGGCAGCTGCGCCGGGATCTGCGGAAGGGTCAGCCGCTCCTGAGGAATGTCCGGCGGCGGCACCGGCGCCTGACCGTTGATCAGCAGCGGCCCCTTGGCGCTGTTGAGCAGTGTGGACCAGCCCCCGTTGCCCAGGGTCGCGCCGATGCTGCACGCGACCTCGCGGCTGCCCGCCGACCAGCTGGGCAGTGAAATCGTCGGGTAGATCAACGTCAACGTCGTGGTGCGCAACTTGATGGGCGCCAGGTAGGCGTCCGTCATCTTGGTGCACGCGTCCTTGATGAAACCGTCCTGCTCGGCTTCCGGTGGCATCGCGTTGGGGAACTTCTCGGCGAGGTTGACCGTGCCGGTGACCTCCATGGCGTGCGGAGCCGAGCAGTCCACCGGCACATCGACAGGCTGGTTGGTCGCCGGGTCGATACCCAAGCAGGTGCCCGCCGGCCAGACTTTCGACTGGTCGATATCGGCGACCTTGCCCTTGAAGGCGACCTGTTCGTTGTTGGGGCCGGGCAGCTGCAGCCCGCACAGCATGCGGCGCTCGCCGTTCTGGCGCCAGGCCCGGTCGCCCGACCACAGCATGCTGACCGTGAATTTGCTGTTGGGGTCGAACTTCGGGCCCAGGTAGCGGCGAACCGCCGGATCACACTGCTCGGCGTTGATCTGCTGGATGCGGGCCGGCGAGGGGGGCGCGGCGCTGGGGCCGTACTCCGTGCCGGGGAAGGTGCGCATATCGACGGACTCGGCGACCTCAAACCGGTGGTCGTCGGCGCAGTTGACGATGCTTGCCGACTCCGGCGTGCCGTCCGGCCAGTTCAGACAGTCGCCGCTGTTGGCACGCGCGAACGCGGCGTTGCCCTTGGACCCGGTGCTGGGCACCGGGTTGCTGTCGATGAAACCGGCCAGCCGTCCGGGGCCGGTGCCCACGGTGGGCAGCGCGGTTACCAGACCGGCGATGAGCAGGCCGCCCAGCGCGGTGAGGAGCAACCCTCGTCGGGTCGAGGATGCCTGCAGCGAGCGCGGCCAGCGGGACCGCTGCGCGGGCTGCTGGGGTTCGAGGGTGTCGGCCGCCTGGGATTCCTCGACAACCGACGGCTCTGGCGCCTCGTCGGCGGCAGGGTCGGGTACCGGTTCTTTCTCGGGCGCGTCCAACATCGGCTCCATTCTGACAGGACCGGTGCAGAGGCGTGAAAATCGTTGCGCATGTGAGATCCGGCAGAGACCCGGGAAGTAGTCTTGCGGCCGTGATCGACCTCAAGCTCCTCCGGGAGGAGCCCGACGCCGTACGACGCTCGCAACTCAGCCGCGGTGAGGACCCGGCCCTGGTAGACGCCCTGTTGAGCGCCGACACCGCGCGCCGCGCGGCGATCTCGGCCGCCGACTCGCTGCGTGCCGAACAGAAGGCCGCCAGCAAGAGCGTCGGCAAGGCGTCCCCCGAGGAGCGCCCGGCGCTGTTGCAGCGCGCCAAGGACCTCGCCGAGCAGGTCAAGGCCGCCGAGGCCGATCAGACTGCGGCCGAGGCGGCGTTCACCGCCGCCCACATGGCCATCTCCAACGTCATCATCGACGGGGTCCCGGCCGGGGGAGAGGACGATTACGCCGTCGTGGAGGTGGTCGGTGAGCCGCCCCCGTTGACCGACCCGAAGGACCACCTCGAGCTCGGCGAATCGCTGGGGCTGATCGATATGCAACGCGGCGCCAAGGTGTCGGGCTCCCGGTTCTACTTTCTGACCGGACGCGGCGCGCTGCTGCAGCTCGGTCTGCTGCAACTGGCACTGCGGGTGGCCGTCGAGAACGGTTTCATCCCGATGATCCCGCCGGTGCTGGTTCGTCCGGAGGTGATGTCAGGCACCGGCTTCCTGGGCGCGCACGCCGACGAGATTTACCGGCTCGAGGCCGACGACCTCTACCTGGTGGGCACCTCGGAGGTGCCGTTGGCCGGTTACCACTCCGGGGAGATCCTGGACCTGACCAACGGGCCGCTGCGGTATGCCGGCTGGTCGTCGTGTTTCCGGCGCGAGGCCGGCAGCTACGGCAAGGACACCCGCGGCATCATCCGGGTACACCAATTCGACAAGGTGGAGGGCTTCGTCTACTGCCGGCCGGAGGAGGCCGAGGCCGAGCATCAACGGCTGCTGGGCTGGCAGCGCGAAATGCTGGCGCATATCGAAGTGCCCTACCGGGTGATCGATGTGGCGGCGGGCGACCTCGGCTCGTCGGCGGCGCGCAAGTACGACTGCGAAGCCTGGGTGCCCACCCAGGCGACCTACCGGGAGCTGACCTCGACGTCGAACTGCACCACCTTCCAGGCCCGCCGGCTGGCCACGCGCTACCGCGACGCCAACGGCAAGCCGCAGACCGCGGCCACGCTCAACGGGACGCTGGGCACCACCCGCTGGCTGGTGTCGATCCTGGAGAACCACCAGCAGCCCGACGGCAGCGTGCGCGTGCCGGCGGCGTTGGTGCCCTTCGTGGGCACCGAAATTCTCGAACCTGCCGGCTGAGCATTAGCCGACGGCAAATGTGGGCATTCTGTGTGAACATTTGCTGAAGTGGACCGGCGGCCGCGCTGCGATTCTTCCGGGCCTGTGGTGGGGGGAAGCGTCATGGGGCTGCTTGGCGTGTGGTGGAGACGCGCGGACCACTACGACCAGTTGAGTTCGCTGCTGGAAGCGCGACGAATGTGCATCTTGGCCCGGTCCATCATCTCGGTCATTGCCGGCGGGCTGGTCCTCGACGCCCTCGCAACCATCTGGACGCCGACCGGGCCGCAGACAGGGATCCAGATCGCCTGTGCCGTCGCCGCCAGCGTCGGCGCCGCGGCGGGCTCGCTGTTGTGGGCCGTGTGCTGGCCGACCCGCGTGCAGGCGATCACGTTCGCGGTGGTCTCAAACGCCAGCATCGCGTTGATCGCCCTGGCGCAGAGCGATCCCATCGTCGAAATGTTCACGTGCACGACTTTTGCGGCAATGGCGTTCTACATCGCGCTCTTCCACACCCCGCGGCTGATGGCCTACAACTTTGCGGTCGCGATTGTGGTCGCCGCCTCTGCCGGACTCCGGATTGCCGCCGTGTACCACGTCGTCGGCGCAGCGTGCGGACTGTCGCTCGTGCTGCTGCTCAACCTTGCGGTCCCCTTCGGCATTCAGGCGGTCGTCTATGTGCTTGGCGCCGATGCGATGCGTGCGGAACGCGATCAACTGACCGGGTTGCTCAACCGGCGCGCGTTCGACCGCTATGTCAAAGCCCGCATTGCGCAGGACCGCGAGCTCTCCGCACGCCTCGTCGTGACGATGATCGACCTGGACCGCTTCAAGTTCCTCAACGATCAACACGGACACAGCGCGGGCGACGCCGCGCTGGTCGCGGTTGCGCGTGCCTTGCGGGAGTGCACCGACGACACCGCGCTGCTGGCCCGGGTGGGTGGTGAGGAGTTCGTCATCGCCGACTTCTGCGACCCCGATGAGGTCCAGCGCCGGGCGCAGCGGCTGTGTGACGCCATCGCCGCGCTGCCGTTCGGCCTCACCGCCAGCGTTGGCACCGCGGGCGCCGATCGGCAGCCGGTCGCCGCACTCGACGCGCGCGCCGCATTCGATGACCGCACCTCGCTCGACGAGTTGATCTGCGCTGCCGACGCGGCGATGTACGTCGCGAAACGCCGCGGCGGGAACCAGACCTGGCACCACCAGGGCGACTACCGCAACGACGGGATCAGTGCCTAGGCGTTGACCTTGGGCACCCGGACGCTCGCGGCCCGCTCGTGCCGGTGCTGGCGCTCGATGGTGGCGAAGTAGAAGGCGAACGCGAACGCGAAACTGGTGAACAGGCTGCTCACGAAGAACAGCCAGGGCCGCTTGTATCCGCGGCGGTAGCCGTCGGTGATCGAGAACAGCGGCAGCAGAATCACATTCGCGATCGTGTAGTCCTGGCCGGCCGAGCCGGCGGCCGGGTTGGTGAACATCAGCTGGATGTACTGCGTCCAGCTGCCCGGACCCCAGAGTGGGTTGTGTACGCCCATGTGGGCGTACTCCTGCACGAAACGAATGTTGAAGTACCAGCCCAGCGCGACAGAGGCGATGCCGACGACGTAGTACGTGATTTCCAGTGGCGAGAACAGCGGACCGACGGCCGGCCGCGCATACACCTGGCGGTTGGAGGAGACGATCCAGAAGATGACGGCGATACCCAGGACGGCGTGGGCGATGAGAGACACCATGGCCGCAGTCTCACCCGGCCCGCGAAGTTTTGTCAATATTGTCATAACGTATTCCTGACCGGCTGGGGTACCTTACTGCCATGGTCAGGCCGGCTCAGACGGCGCGGAGCGAGCGCACCCGGGAGGCGCTGCGCCAGGCGGCCGTGGTGCGATTCCTGGCCCAGGGCGTGGAAGATACGTCGGCCGAGCAGATCGCGGCCGACGCCGGAGTCTCGTTGCGGACCTTCTACCGGCACTTCAGCTCCAAGCACGATCTGCTGTTCGCCGACTACACCGGCTTGAACTGGTTTCGGGCTGTGCTGGATGCCCGCCCGGTCGACGAGGCGGTCATCGACTCGGTGCAGGCGGCTGTCTTCGCGTTTCCCTATGACGTGGAGGCCGTGACCAAGATTGCGACCTTGCGCGGCGGCGAAATCGATCCCGGCCGGATCGTCCGGCACATCCGGGACGTGCAGGCCGATCTGGCCGACGCCATCCAGGCGCAGCTGCTCGGTCGTAGCTGCACCAACGGTCAGCCCGGTGACGCGCGGCTGCGCAGCACGGTGATCGCACGGTGCATCGCGGCGGCCATCTTCGGGGCGATGGAGGCCTGGATGCTGGGCGGTGACCGCTCGCTCAGCGAGCTGGCCCGGATGAGTCACGTGGCGCTGGAATCCCTGCGGACGGGCATCAGCGACTCCTGGGCCACCTGGGCGACCGCCTAAGTTTCGTCATAATTGACAAAACTTCGCCTGCGTGCCAGCCTCCCATCCAGGAGGTCGGCATGTCTGAAACTGGGAACGAGTACGACGCGATTGTCATCGGCGCGGGCCACAACGGGTTGACCGCGGCGGTGATGCTGCAGCGGGCGGGTCTGCGCACCGTCTGCCTGGACGGCAAGCTCTACGCGGGCGGCATGGCCTCCACCGTGGAGCTGTTCGACGGGTATCACTTCGAAATCGCCGGCTCGGTGCAGTTCCCGACCTCGGCGGAGGTGATCAGCGAACTCGGGCTCGACGCGCTGCCGACGGTGGACCTGGAGGTGATGTCGGTAGCACTGCGCGGGGTCGGCGACGATCCTCTCGTTCAGTACAGCGATCCGATGAAGATGTTCGCCCACCTCAACGAGGTGCACGGCGCGGATGCGGTGGCCGGGATGGGCGGTCTGCTGATGTGGGCGCAGGCGCCGACCCGGGCGCTGGGCCGCTTCGAGGCGGGCACGCTGCCCAAGACCTTCGACGAGATGTATGCCTGCGCCACCAACGAATTCGAGCGCTCCGCGATCGACGACATGCTGTTCGGCTCCGTCACCGACGTGCTGGACCGGTACTTCCCGGACCGGGAGAAGCACGGCGCGATCCGGGGGTCGATGACGGTGCTGGCCGTCAACACCCTCTACCGCGGTCCTTCCACGCCGGGCAGCGCCGCCGCCCTGGCTTTCGGGCTGGGAATTCCCGAGGGCGACTTCGTCCAGATGAAGAAGCTGCGCGGGGGGATCGGGGCGCTGACCGCGCACCTGGCGCAGGTCTTGGAGGACAACGGCGGCGAAGTGCGGTTGCGGTCCAAGGTGACCGAGATCCTGGTGGCGGACGGCCGGGTGGCCGGCGTGCGGACGGAGGCCGGGGACACGCTGAGCGCCCCGATCGTCGTCTCCTCGGTGGCGCCCGACGTCACGGTCAACGACCTGATCGACCCGTCGCTGCTGCCCGCCGAGATCCGGGAACGCTACGGGCGCATCGACCACCGCGGCAGCTACCTGCAGATGCACTTCGCACTGGACGAGGCGCCGGAGTTCGTCGCTCCCTACGAGGCGCTCAACGACCCGACCATGCAGGCGTCGATCGGCATCTTCTGCACACCGGAGGAGGTCCAGCAGCAGTGGGAGGACTGCCGCCGCGGCATCGTACCGGCGGATCCGACGCTGGTGCTGCAGATCCCTTCGGTGCACGATCCGGATCTCGCCCCGCAGGGCAAGCACGCCGCGTCAGCCTTCGCGCTGTGGTTCCCCATCGAAGGGGGCGCCGACTACGGCCAGGCCAAGGTCGAGATGGGGCAGCGGGTCATCGACAAGATCACCCGGCTGGCGCCGAATTTCGAGCGCAGCATCACCCGCCACACCACCTTCACGCCCAAGCACATGGGGGTGATGTTCGGTGCGCCCGGCGGGGACTACTGCCACGGCCTGCTGAGCTCCGATCAGATCGGGCAGAATCGACCGGGCCCGAGAGGCTATATCGGACAACCCATTCCGGTGCGGGGCCTGTATCTGGGCAGCGCCGGGTGTCACGGGGGTCCGGGCATCACGTTCACACCGGGCTACAACGCGGGCAAGGCGGCGCTCGAAGACCGCTAGCTCGTTCTGCGCCCGGCGTGCGGCCAGCCGCACCCTCGACGCCGAGCGTGCGGCCCGCCGCACAGTCGGCGAGGGAATCAGCCGCGTTGCGCGAGCAGCTCGTCGAGGCAGGCGAGGAACTCGTCGGGACGCGCCGGCGTGAAGGCCGGCTGCGACCCCGGTATGTCCAGGGTGATCAGCGTCGACTTGAGCGGGCGGTAGAGGTCCAACGGCAACCAGCGCCGCAGGTCCGGGCTGCCCCAGATGTTGAATCGAACCGTGAGCAGCCCCAGTGGCTCGGCCTTGTATCCCCGAACCTGGTCCAGGCCGATGACTTTCGCGGTGCCCGAGGGAAAGTGATAGCGGCGCAACGTGATCGCCAGCTGGTCCAGTTGCACGGCGCCGTCGTCGTAGCACAGGTCGGCCGCGGTGCTCATGTCCGCCGGCTCCGCAACTCGTGACCCCGGGTGGTCAGGCAGCGGCCGTCGTCCAATCGCCATTGCCAGCCGTGCAGGTTGCAGGTCAGCGTATTGCCCTCGACGATGCCGAATTTCGACAGGTCGGCCTTCAGGTGCGGGCAGCGCCGCTGAATCTCCCAGCCGTCCAACGTGATTGATGCCGAATCGTCGTGGCTCTCGGCGAACCAGCCGTCGGCGTAGGCGATCCGCTCATCGGTCAGGCACTTGAAGAACGTGTACAGGTATTCGTTGTAACCACCCACGCGCCAGGCCCGGAACCGGGTCGACAAGAAGATGGTGTTGACCCAGTCCGGCTCGTTGTCGCGCAGCACGGTGCGGACCAACTCCGGTGCGATCTCGAACCCGTAGCGGAACTTCTCGTCGGGAATGGCTTCGCGCACGGCGCGTTTCGGGAAGTCCAGGATCACCGTCTCGGGGCCGATCACCAGCTCCACCGGGTAACCGATGCCGTCGCAGATCTCGTTGCTCTGCAACATGATCGGCTCGAACAGCGCCCGCAACGGTTCGAGCAACGGCTCGCCGGTGGCGGGAGCCCAGCCGGCCTTCTCGGCGGCCAGCACCGGCGCCATGCGCTCGGCGTAATCGGCGATGTAGTCGGCCTTGCCGGTAGTGAAGATCGCCTCCACTTCCTCGATGGGCAGCGGGTGCTGCAGTGAGTTCAGCTGCGGGCCGGTGAAGTCGGCGACCGAGCCGGGCATCATCAGCAGCCCGCGGTCGTGGCCGTGGCGGCGCATCTGGTCCAGGAACACCATCTGGTCCGGGAAGATGTTGCCCGGATCGTCGTGGTCGTCATTGAGCGCGCGCAGTTCGGGATCCAGGAACGCCGGGGGGCCGGCCGACGGCACCACCCAGGTGGCTCCGACCTGGGCGATGTACTGCCGGGCCCGGTCCATGCCGCGCTGCCGCTTCTGGGTGGCGAACGCCTCCTTGGCGCGGGCCGGCATGTCGTAGACCATCGGGTACCAGATCGCCCCCGAGTACTGCAGCAGGTGCACGTCGATGTGCCCGAAGTCGGCGGCCAGCACGTCCAGGTCGACCGGACGCGCGTCGTTCATGTTGAACACCGTGGTCTCCCCGTCGGACACCACCAGCGCCGAGTCGCCGATCGGACCGTCCGCCGGTGCCCGCAGGGCGATGATCATGATGTCGAGGTCGCCCTTGGGGCCGGACAACTGGTGGCTCACCGAGTCCGTGGTCTCGAAGAATCGGTGGAACCCCAACTTCTCGAACTCGTGTCGCAGATCGGGCACCGGGAAATCCGGCAGCAGCACCACCGCGTCCTTGTTGACGTGAGCCGTCAGCAGCGCGGCGTCGAAATGGTCCTTGTGCAGATGAGAGACGTACAGGTAGTCGCAGTCGCCCAGGGCGTCCCAGTCCAGGCCTGAAAAAGCCGGCGAATTGTCGGGAAACGGGAACCACGAGCCGAAGTAGGCGGGGTTCACCCAGGGGTCGCACAGGATGCTGCCCGCCCGGGTCTGGATCAGAAAGCCGGCATGGCCGACGCTTGTTACCTGCACAAATACCTCTCGGGACCTCTGCTGAGACGCCCCGAGTTTAGCCTGCGTCAGAGGTCCGGGTCTTCCCACAAGCGTCGGTAGTAGTCGATGCGCAGGGGGTCGGGCTCGATGCCGTAGGCGGCGAAGAACTCCGCCTCCCAGTTCCGGCCGGGGTAGTTCCAGCGCAGCGACAGCGTTGCCACGGCCAGGTCGGCCCAGCGGTCGGCGACACCGAGTTCGCCGAAGTCGACATGACCGCAGTAGCGGCCCGCGCCGTCGATCAGCGTGTTCGGCGCGCAGGCGTCGCCGTGGCAGACCACCAGCCGATCGATCGGCGGGGGATCCGGGAGGTTCGCGCGGTGTGCAGGGTGCAGCAGCGGCAGCCGGCTGGCGACCGACCAGTCGAACGGGCACGACGCCACCGGCAGGCTGTCGTGCAGTGTGCGCAACCCCACAGCGATCGCGGCAACCGCGACAGCGGGCGTCGCCTGCCAGCGTGGGTGCACCGCGGACACACCGGGCAGTCCGCCGGTGCGCAGCCAGGCGCCGCTGTCGTCGATGCCGCAGTCGATGACGGGGGGCACCGGGATGTAGGGCGCGGCCCAGCGCAACCGCTGGGCTTCGCGTGCGAAATCGGGGGAGTGGACCCCGCCGACTTTGATGAACTCGGTGCCTGTTGCAGAGGTTTCGCCCACCCGGAAGGTGACGTCGCCGAGCTCGTTGCGCCAGACCGCGCGCAGCGGGCGCCCGGCGGCCAGCCGGCGCACCACGGCCGGCACCGGCGGTGGCGTCAGGGGGAAGGACAAAGCGCACCTCTCTGGGCGGGTCTGGCTGCGCATTTTGCCCACTTGGGGTATCCGGCAGCCCGGAGCATTAGGCTGAATTGCTGTGGAACCTGCATACGGCACCGCCATCACCCTCGCCCGAATGATCTTCCGCCTGCAGGGTCTCAAGATCACCGTCACCGGCGTGGAGAACCTGCCGACCAGTGGTGGCGCCGTGGTCGCAATCAACCACACCGGCTATCTGGACTTCACGTTGGCCGGTTTGCCGGCCTACAAGCAGGGGCTGGGCCGCAAAGTGCGGTTCATGGCCAAGCAGGAGGTGTTCGACCACAAGATCTCCGGCCCGCTGATGCGATCCTTCCGGCACATCCCGGTGGACCGGGAAAGTGGTGCTGCGTCGTACGCCGCGGCCGTCGAGAACCTTCGGGCCGGTGAGTTGGTGGGCGTGTACCCGGAGGCGACGATCAGCCGTAGCTTCGAGATCAAAGAGTTCAAGACCGGCGCTGCCCGGATGGCGATCGAAGCCGGCGTGCCGATCGTTCCGCACATCGTGTGGGGCGCACAGCGGATCTGGACGAAGGGCCACCCCAAGAAGATCTTCCGGCCCAAGGTGCCGATTCAGGTGATCGTCGGTGAACCGATCGAGCCGACGCTGTCGACCAATGAACTGACCACACTGCTGCACTCCCGGATGCAGCACCTGCTGATCCGCGCCCAGGAGCAGTACGGCCCCCACCCCGCCGGCGAGTTCTGGGTGCCGCGGCGACTGGGCGGCGGGGCCCCGTCGCTGGCCGAGGCGGCCCGTATGGATGCGGAAGAGGCGGCGGCCAAGGCGGCGCGTCGTGCCGAGCGGGCGCACCCCACTGGAGCCGCGGAGCAGTGACCGATGGCGGAGCCCATTTACCGTGCCTGCGAGATTTTGGCCCAGCTGCTGGTCGGGGCCACCGGAACGCGGATCACGTACGTGGGCGAGCAGAACATTCCCGCGCGGGGCGGTGCCGTGGTCGCCATCAACCACACCAGTTACGTCGACTTTCTGCCGGCCGGCCTGGCGATGCGCCGGCGGCACCGCCGGTTGCGGTTCATGATCAAGGCCGAGATGCAGCGGGTGAAGGTCGTGAACTTCCTGATCAGGCAGAACGGGGCGATTCCGGTGGACCGGAGCGCCGGTCACGATGCGTACGACGCGGCGGTGCAGGCGCTCCGGGACGGCGAGCTGGTCGCGGTCTATCCGGAGGCCACGATCAGCCGCAGCTTCGAGCTCAAGGACTTCAAGACGGGCGCCGCCCGGATGGCGATCGAGGCCGGCGTACCGATTGTCCCGCTCATCGTCTGGGGCGCTCAGCGCATCTGGACCAAGGGCCTGCCCAGGCAGTTGGGGCGCAAGAAGGTGCCGGTGACCGTCGCGGTGGGGCCTCCGCTGCCCGTTGCGCGCGACGTCTCACTGGCCAACAAAGAGCTTTACGAGTCGATGACTTCGCTGTTGCATCGGGTGCAGCAGGATTATCCTCATCCAGCCGGCGAGCATTGGGTGCCGCGCCGGCTTGGCGGCGGGGCGCCAACAGTGGATGAGGCCGCGCGAATGGACGCTGAGGAAACGGCGGCGAGGGGCTTACGCCGGACACCGCGTCAGTCACGGTAGGGAAAAAGGAGACCTAAGAGATGGCCGAGCCAGTCTTCCGGATGCTGGAGTATCTCGTCCCGACAGCTATGGCGCTGAATGGAAACAAGATCACGTACTACGGCCTGGAGAACATTCCTGCCCAGGGCGGCGCCATCATCGCACTGAATCACACCAGCTACGTGGACTGGATTCCCGCGTCGCTTGCCGCCAAGGAGCGCAAGCGCCGGTTGCGGTTCATGATCAAGGCCGAAATGCAGGAGGTGAAGGCGGTCAACTACGTGATCAAGCACATCCAGCTGATCCCGGTCGACCGCAGCATGGGTGCCGACGCCTACGCGGTGGCCGTACAGCGGCTACGGGAGGGCGAGCTTGTCGGGGTGCATCCGGAGGCGACGATCAGCCGGAGCTTCGAACTCCGGGAATTCAAGACCGGGGCAGCGCGGATGGCGGTCGAGGCGCAGGTGCCGATCGTTCCGATGATCGTCTGGGGTGCACACCGGATCTGGCCCAAAGATCATCCCAAGAAGCTGGTGCGCAGCAAGATTCCCATCACCGCGGCGATCGGGCCGCCCTTGTCTCCGGGAGGCGACCACGAAGCGCTCAACGCCACTCTGCGTCAGGCGATGCAGGCGATGCTGTACTGGGCGCAGGAGAACTATCCGCATCCCGAGGGCGAGCCCTGGGTGCCGCGCCGGTTGGGCGGCAGTGCGCCGACCCCGGACGAGTCCAAAGAATTCCGTATCGCCGAACTGGCCGAACGAGCCCGCAAGCGCGAGATGTACAACGATGCGGCGAAGAAGCGACAGAAGGCGGGCCCCTCTGACAAACCCGGCCGCTCCTGACCACACGTCGGCTCTGGGATCCGATGCCTGAGCCGACCGCCGAGCGAACTCCGTCGTCGAAGCAGCCTGCGCTCATCGGGTGCGACGTCGACGGCACCCTGCTCAATGAGGAAGAAAGGCTCAGCGCGCGCACGCGCGCGGCGGTTCAGGCCGCGGTAGCCGGTGGTGCTCACTTCGTGCTGGCCACCGGTCGCCCGCCACGCTGGATCAAGCCGGTTGTCGAGGCCCTCGGTTTCGCGCCGATGGCCGTCTGCGCGAACGGTGCGGTCATCTACGACCCCGAACACGACCGGGTGTTGTCGGCGCAGACGCTGTCGGTCGAGACCCTGGCGACCCTCGCGGACGTCGCACGCCGGATCATCCCGGGTGCCGGGCTGGCCGTCGAGCGCATCGGCGAGCGCGCCCACGACACCGCCACACCGCAGTTCATCAGCTCGCCCGGCTACGAGCACGCGTGGCTGAACCCGGACAACACCGAAGTGTCGTTCGACGACTTGCTGAGTGCACCGGCGATCAAGTTGCTGATCCGCAAGGCCGGCGCGGTCAGTGCGGACATGGCTGCGGCGCTGGCCGGGCACATCGGTGACGACAGCGATCTGACGTACTCGACGAACAACGGCCTGCTGGAGATCCTGCCGCGGGGAATCAGTAAGGCCAGTGGCCTGCGCGAGGTCGCCGAACCGCTGGGCATTCTCGAGTCTGAGGTGATCGCCTTCGGCGACATGCCCAACGATGTGCCGATGTTGCTGCAGGCGGGGCTGGGCGTGGCGATGGGCAATGCGCACCCCGACGCACTGGCGGCCGCCGACGAGGTCACCGCGCCCAACAGTCAGGACGGTGTGGCGCGCGTGCTGGAGCGCTGGTGGTCTTAGCCACGCAGGCGGCGACGATGTGGGAGACTGCCCGCGTGATCAGGAATGCGGGCCACGGTGAGCGGGGACCGGAGGGGACCTAGTGGATTCCGAATCAGATCCGCCTGAAGAGGGTAAGACAGAGGACGGCCCGGCCGAGGGCCGCGGGACCGAGGAGAGCAAGCCCGCGGAGACCAAGCCCGAGCCGGGCAAACCGGCCGCGGATCGTCCGCGCCGCAGTTCGCTGGGCGCGAACCGTCCGTTCAAGGACGCGCCTGACAAGCCGGACACACCCCTGCTGAAACCCCTGGGCAGCATTCAGTTCCAGGACGCCGCCACGACGAAGCCGAGGCCGCCGACGCCGGCCGAGCTGCGCGCGCGCCGCAAGCACGAAGACAAGCAGCGCGAGCTCGAAGAGGCGCGCCAGGCCGCCGAGGCCAAGCGGCAGAAGCAGAAGCGCATCCTGATGGGGTCCGCGGCGGCCGTCGGCGTGGTCGGACTGGTGGCGGGTGTCGGGTACTGGTTGCTGCGGCCGGACAACGTCACCGCGCAGTGCGTCCAGGACGACCCCAGCGGTCAGCCGGTGATCGTGCCCGACAGCTACTGCACCGGCCACACCCCGGGCATGAACGGCTTCTTCTTCTGGGGCGGACACTCCTACCGCTACTACTACGGCAGCAGCGGTTCGGTCGGGCAACGGCCGATCGGCGGATCGACCAGCATCCCCAAGGGAGCGAACGTCACCACCAAGTCAGGCACGACGATCCAGCGCGGCGGCATCGGAGGCAGTGGTGGCAAGGGCGGCGGCGGCTCGTGAAACGTGCCCGATCTCAGCCGCGGCCGAACTGGCAGTCGATCGTCGAATCACAGGGACTCGTCTACGGCACACCGGCGCGTGACGCACGTGGAGCCGACCGGCCGTACTGGGACGAGTCGGTCTATTACGAATTCGAGATGGACGAGATCCTCGCCCTGGAAGCCGACGTCGAGCTGCTGCACTCGATGTGCCTGAACGCCGTCGAGCAAGTGGTGCTGATGGAGCGCTACGCGGATTTCGGCTTGCCGGAATGGAGTTGGCCGCACGTCGCCGAGTCTTGGCGCCGCTCGGATCCGCACGTGTACGGCCGCTTCGACCTGCGGTATGACGGCCGGCGTCCCGCGGTGCTGCTGGAATACAACGCCGATACGCCCACCACGCTGCTGGAAGCCGCGATCTTGCAATGGTATTGGCTGAAGGACAAGTTCCCCGACGACGACCAGTGGAACTCGCTGCACGAGCAGTTGGTGGAGCGCTGGGGCGTGGTCCGTGATCTGTTGCCCAGCAACGAATTACACTTCGCCTGGTCCGGCGTGGAGGCCACCGGCGAGGATCAGATCACGACCACCTATATGCAGGAGACCGCAGCCGAGGCCGGTTTTCACACGGTCGGGCTGTTGATCGAGGACGTCGGCTGGGACTCCGCGCTGGAGCGCTTCGTCGACCTCGAAGAGGATCCGATCCAGGCGATCTTCAAGCTGCATCCGTGGGAATGGGTGCTCGACGATCAGTTCGGCAAGTACGTGGCGCAGACGCTGCCGCAGACCATGTGGATCGAACCGCTGTGGAAGACGCTGCTGTCCAACAAGGCGATCCTGGCGGTGCTGTGGGAGATGTATCCGGGGCACCCGAACCTGTTGCCGGCCTACCTCGACGACCCGCACGAGCTCACCGAGTACGTGCGCAAGCCCAAGCTCGGACGTGAAGGGGCGAACGTCACCGTCGTCGGCGCCGGCATGGAGACCGCCACCGGAGGCTTCTACGGCGAAGAGGGATTCGTCTATCAGTTGCTCGACCCGCTGCCCGAGTTCGACGACATGCGACCGGCTTTGGGGGCCTGGGTGGTCGGCGACACCGCCGCGGGTCTGGGCATCCGCGAGACTGCCGGACTCATCACCGACGATGGCGCGGCATTCGTTCCACACCGAATTCCACTGAGATGAACCCTTGAGATGAACGGAGTTGATCTTCGATGACGACGACGATTGTTGCGCTGCCGCATTCGGACTACTGGAGCTGGCTGGGACGGGGCGCCGGAGCCATCGTGCTCTACTCGATCCTCGGCCTGGTGCTGATGATCGTCGGCTTTTATGCCATCGACCTGACCACGCCGGGCCCGCTTCGCAAGATGGTCAACGCGGGCAAGCCGAACGCCATTCTGGTGGCCGCGGCCGGAATGGTCAGCATGGCTTTCATTGTGGTCATTGCGATTTACTCGTCGTCGGGCAACCTGCGGGAGGGGCTGCTGGCGTCGGCGGTGTTCGGTTTGGTCGGTATCGCCTCGCAGGTGGTGATGATGCGGATCGCGACCGTGGTGATCGGCATCGACATGGACACGTTGTTCCACTCCGACGAATTCAGCTACGACGCCTTGATGGTGGCCGCGGCGCAGTTCGCGCTCGGGATTGTGGTGTCGGTCGCGATTCTCTGAATCTCGGTTGCTACGCGGGCCTGATCGCCAGGGCGAGCTGCTGCGGCGTGTAGTTGACCAGCAGGGGGAGTAGTCCCGAGAACGGTGTGCCGAAGATCGTCACCGGTAGTGAAAGACCGCCCGGTGTCAGCAGAGACGGGGGCACATTGACTGTCGCGGTGGCCGGATGGGGTGGAACCAGGAGCCCGTCGGAGGGCAGGTGCAGGACGATTGCGACATTGGTGGGGAACAGATTCGGATCCACGGATCCGGTCGGCACATTGATCGTCGTGTCGATCGGGAGATTGCCGTTGAGGAAGCCGTTCAGCGCCACCGCCGGCGCATCGAAGAGTGTGCTCGTCGCTCCCAGATAGTTTCCGGCCGCGATCTGCTGCCCGAAGGTTTCGGCGCTCGTCGCGATTGCATTCAGCGTCGCGAGTGGGGCGCCGGCGGCGGCATAGGTGGCCACCAGCGGCAGCCCGAAGAAAGCTTCGAGTGTTCCGGTGCCCGCGAGAATATTGAGGTCAGCCTCCGCACTGATACTCGGAACCGTAAGCGTGTTAAGCACATTCGTGAAGTTCTGGGAAATCTGCCGGGGGAGGGACGGCGGCATCAGATTGGTGAGGTACTGCGCCTCCTGTCCCGGCAGATTCATGATGGTGAAGAAGTCACCCAGCGGGCCGAGGATGGTGGGATTCACGGTGGCGGTGAAGGTGAGATTCAGGAGATCCACGGTGGTCGTCACCGGCCCGGTCTCGACCCCGGTGACCAGCAGGCCCAGAGTGGCCCTGCCGAAGTCGGACACCGCACCGGTGAAGTTACCGGTCAACAGGGTTTGAGCGGCCACCTGGAGTCCCGATACGTAGGTCGGCAGCCCCGCGGCCAGACCGCTGAACCCGTTGATCGCCGACGTCACGAACGTCTGCGCGAAGCCGATCTGGGTGGTGATGAACTGCTGTGCGTAATACGCCGCGTTGAAGGACAGCGCCTGCTGGATGGCGGCTTCAATCGCCGCAGGAAGATTGGGCAAGTTGGCGGGGATGTTCGCGATAGCAGTAGCGATCTGCTGTGCGTAGCCCGCCTGGTTGGCCAGGAACTGCCGGAAGAAGGGGAACGGGTTCGCGGCCCAGGCGCCGCCCAGTGCTTGCAGATTGGTCGCCGTGTTGGTGACGAGTTGCCCGTACGCGCCTCCCGGAACGATCGTCGCGGCACTCGCGAGAACCGTTCCGGCATTGGCGATTTCCGCGCTCGCGTAACCCGCTGCGCTGCTGTTCAGCAGTCGTGCGAAGTCGGCATGGTACGCGGACACCTGCGCGCTGACGGCCTGAAACTCCTCGCCGAAGCCGCCGAACAGTTGCGCGACGGCGGCCGACACCTCGTCTGCGGCGGCGGTCGCGATACCGGTGGTGGGCGCCGAGGCCGCCGTCGCCACCTCCTGCAGCGACGAACCGAGCCCCGCCAGATCCTCGGCGGCAGCAGTGACCCAATCTGGCGTTGTGACCAAGTACGACATGGCCGAATCCCCTCGAATGACTTCCCCGCCGAATCGAGGGTAATCCCGGGCGCGGCCCCAGCGCCGGAGATTCGCCGAAGTCAGCGGCGAGTCAGCCGCACCGGCAACGAAACCGGTCCGCGCAGCGACGGCGTGATGCTCCACCGGACCGGCCCGGCCAGCTCCAACCCGTCCACCTCGTCCAGCAGACAATCGATGGCCGTGGCCGCTTCGAGACGGGCCAGATGAGCTCCGAGGCAGAAATGCAGGCCGTGTCCGAAGGCGAGATGCCCGGTGGTGTTGCGCCGGATGTCGAAGCGGTCCGGCTCGGCGAACTTGCCGGGATCACGGTTGGCGGCCCCGTAGAACAGCAATGCCCTTGAGCCCTTGGGAATTACCGTGTCGCCGATCTCGTAGTCGGCGGTAGCCGTCCGGGTTACCCACTGCACCGGCGAACCCCAGCGCGCCGTCTCTTCGACCGCGGCGTAGAGGCGGCTACGGTCCGCCTTCAGTTCGGCGAACAACTCGGGGTCCTCGGCGAGCCTGATGAGCAGCATCCCCAGCAGGTTCGTGGTCGTCTCGTTGCCGGCCACCAACAGCACGAGCACATACAGAAACGCCTCGCTGTCCGACAGCTCCCCGGCGGCGAGGGCGGCCTGCAGGCGGGTCAGCAGATCGTCGGCGGGTTGGGTTGCGCGCATGCGTATTTCGGCGTCAGAGAAGCTACGCAACCGCAGATAGGCCTGCATCGCCGAGCCCATCATGCGCACGATCTGCGATAGTGACCGCGGCGCGAAAATCTGCGCGAACTTCTCCGACACCGCCCGGAACGCCGGCCACTGTTGCCGTGGAATACCCAGGATGTTGGCGATCACATTGATGGGCATCGGGATGGTCAGTGCCGGAACGAGATCCACCACCTCGCCGCGCTTGAGCCCGGTGATCGCCTCGCCGGCCAGCGCGCGGATGTCGGTCGTCCACGCCTGGACGGCCCGCTTGGTGAACAGTGGTGCCACGATGTGGCGCAGCCGGGTGTGATCCGGTGGGTCGGTGAAGACCACCATGTTCGCCGCGAACGACCGCAGTGTGATGCCATCGCGCGAGGTGAACGTGGTGTTGTCGCGGATGGCGGAGTGGACGTCGTCGTACCGCCCCACCATCCAGACGCCGAGACGTTCGTTGATCACCACGGGGTGTTCCCGAATCCGTTCATAGTCGGGATAGGGGTTGGCGATGTTGCGGACGAGCGTGGGGTCGAATGTCGTGCGCGGCACCGATGCCGGTGCGGAGTTCGGATGCGGCCGGCGCAGGTCGCGGTAACCGCCGACGGCGACGGGTCGCCAGAGATCGGTGACCGAGCTCCGTGCCGCCGAGGCAAGCGCCCGGGGCGCAGGCCTGAGCAGATCAGTCGTCACTCCGATGACGCTAGGCCGGGTCGGACGTCGTGAGAATGGTCGTTCCAGACACAGATTTGATATTTTCAGACAATGGTTGGTGCTGCATCTCCTGTCTGGGAAGTGGCGCTGTCGTCTGCGACCGGCCGGCACCTGCTGGAGACCGGCCGCCGGCACGGGCTTGACCCGGCGACGTGCCTCGCCGGAACGGGGCTGACATCCGACGACTTGGCCGATCCGGCGACGGAGGTCTATGCCAGTCAAGAGCTGACCATGATCCGCAATGTGATCGGCCGGCTCGGCGACAAGCCAGGGCTCGGCATGGAAACCGGGATGCAGTACAACCTCGCCGATACCGGCATCTTCGGCTATGCGCTGATGGCCAGTCCCACGTTCGGCGACGCCATCGACGTCGCCTGTCGCTATGCCGCTCTGGCCGACACCTATCTGAGCCTGGTCGCGGAGGTGACCAGCAGCGAAGCGGTCATCGAATTCCGCGACAACACAATTCCGCACGATGTCCGGCGCTTTGTCATGGAACGCGATTTTGCGATCATGTTGCGGTTGCTGCCGTTGCTGCTGGGTGCCAACCACCCGTCCGTCACCCTGCGGATGGAGCTTGCGGATATGCAATTACCAACGCAGACAGTCGAATTGGATGGCGTGGCCGTCCATGTCGAGCACACCACGCGCAATGCGCTGATCATCCCGGCCGACCTGATCGGCCGGCCGATGCCCGCGGCCGACCCGCAGACGGCGGCGATCTGCATCCGTCAGTGCGAGGAGCTGTTGAATCGGCGACGCACCCGGCGGGGGTTCTCGGCGACCGTCCGGACCAGGCTGATCCAGGATTCGGCGGAGATCCCGTCGATGGCGACGGTCGCGAAGGAACTGTGCATCACCGAGCGCACCCTGCACCGCCGGCTGGCCGCCGAGGGCACCAGCTATCGGGCGCTGCTCGACGAGGTGCGGGCCACCTTGGCGGGCGAACTGCTGAAATCGGGACTGACCGTCGAGGAGACCGCACAGCGCCTAGGGTATTCGGAGACGGCCGCGTTCACCCGCGCCCACATCCGGTGGAACGGCCATCCGCCCAGCCGGCGCCGGTGACTTAAGCCTCTGCCCGGCTGCCGGGGCCACCGTTAACGTCAGCAACCATGGCTAACCAACGGCCGCTGCTGGGAGCGCTGATGACGGCGGGCGGCATCGTCGGCCTGTACAACTGGGTCGGACGGCCGGTGATGTACAACTGGGGCGCCACCGACGAGGAGATCAACGCCGAGCTGCCCGGCGACGAGCTGGTCCAGCCGGGGGCGGTGCGTACCACCCGCGCCATCACCGTGGCCGCGACGCCGGCGGCGATCTGGCCGTGGCTGGCCCAGATCGGGGAGGACCGCGGCGGCTTCTACAGCTACGACTGGCTGGAACGCCTGGCAGGCACCCGCATTCACAACGCCGACACCATCCACCCCGAATGGCAGCAGTTGAACGTCGGCGACATCGTCTGGCTGGCTCGCCGGTACGGCCGCAACGCGAGCCAAGTGGTCGCCGCGGTCGAACCCGGATCGCACCTGGTGTTGATGTCGCCGGCGGACTTCGAGCGGGTGCAGCGCGGCGAGAAGGCCACCGCGTCGTGGGGGTTCTACCTGCGCCCGCAGGACGGCGGGACCCGCTTGCTAGCGCGGGGTACCGGTGGCGTTGCCGGCATGGCCTTCTTCGACATTCCGCACTTCGTCATGGAACGCGGAATGCTGCGCGGCATCCGCAGGCGCGCCACGGTTCTGCGCTGACCCGGCGTCGCGCAGGCTTTTCGGTGGCACCGTAGCGGCGATCAGCGACACGGCGTCGATGGTCTGCGGCCGGTACGCCAGGGTGGGCAGCCGTTCGGACATCAGGGCCACCGGGTCGGCGACAAACTCGGCAAGGCCGGACAGGAACGCCCACTCGTGCTCGTCGCTACCGAAATACACTGTGGTGGAGAATGTTTCGTGATATCGCCGCCACGACCGGTGCAGCGTCTCGTTGCGCCACAGGGTAGGGCAGCCCGCCTGGCCGACGACGACCCGGCCGATCCGGCGGCACCGGTCCAGAAAGCCGTTGTCGTACAGTCGATTGTGCTGAGCGGGCTCCGGGCGCTCGTCGGGCAGATCCACCACCACGATGTCATAGGGTGAGGTGCATTGCTGCACGAAGTCCCAACCGTCGCGGTAGTGCATCGTGACCGGACCGAATCCCTGTTCAGCCCTGCGTAATTCGTCGATCGAGTAGCCGTAGGGCAGGTGTTCGGCGCACAGCCGCACCGCATCGCGGTCGATGTCGACGTGGTCGACGTGGGCGGCTCCCGCCGCGATCGCCATCTGGCTGGCCACGCCTTCCCCGGAGCCGATGATCAGCACCCGCTCCAAACGCCCGGCCAGCAGCAGCGCGGGCACCAGCAGCGCCTCGTGATAGACCAGCTGACTGAATGCGGTGCTCTGGCGTTCACCGTCGCTGAACAACGCCACGCCCTGATCGGTGCGAGCGATGACCAGTTCCTGGTAGTCGGTGCGCACGTCGCGGATCACCTCGGACAGCGTCCAGCTTCGGGTGAGCCCCGATGTCAGTGGCTCGACGATGGTCCGGCCGGCACTTTCCGTCGTGCCGAAAAGCGTTGGCAGCGGCTCGAATCCGTTGAATCGCACGGATGCGTAACTCGCGGTGTAGGCACCGCTGTCGCAGATCTGCACCCCGTCGCCCGGTCGCAGCGTGACCGGCAGCGGGTAGCACTGGTACAGCACGTCGTCACCGTCACACGTCGGCCCCGCCAACACCGCGTCGGCAATGGCATCACCGTCGCGCTGCGTCCGCAGTCGGTAGCGGATGTACTCGTTCTCGGTTTCGGCGAGACCGCTGTAACGGCCGACATCGAGATAGACCCAGCGCCGGCCGTCGGTTCCGGTCCGCACCGACACCACCTCGGCGGCGATGGTGCCGGCGGAGCCGACGATCGCCCGTCCCGGCTCCAGCGCCAATCGTGGTGGTTGCGAACCGAAATGCCGCCGCATTGCCGATGCGATGACCTCAGCGATCGTCGCCAGTTCGGGTGCGGTGCCGGCATACGGCAGCGGGAATCCGCCGCCGGCGTTGATCGTCGTCAGCCCCTCGACTTCATCGAATATCCCAGCAGCGCAGGCGATGCCCAGGTCCCACGCGGAAACGTCGAGTTGCTGCGAGCCCACGTGGAAGCTGACGCCCCCGGTGACCAGCCCCCGTGCCCGGGCCAGGTTGAGCAGTTCAGCGGCGTGCGCTGGGGCGCAACCGAACTTGTGACCGAACGGGGTCACCGAGGACGGAAACGGAGGGGCGATACGGCATTCCACCGTGGACCCAGGCGCGTACTCGGCCAGCACGGCGAGGTCGTGCTCGGTGTCGAAGGCGAACAGTCGGACCCCCCGGCCGTAGGCCGCCGCCACTGCCGCCGGTTTCTTGATGGTGTTGCCGAACGCCAGCCGGTCCCCGCCGATCTGCGCGGCGATGCAGGCGTCGGCCTCGCCCGCCGACGCGACGTCGAACGCCGATCCCTCGGCGGCGAGCAGTCGCAGGATGGGTTCGGCCGGGTTGGCTTTGACGGCGTAGCGAATGTCCGCGTCGGGCAATGCCGCCCGCACCGCCCGAAAGTTGTCGCGGACCCGGTCGAGATCGATCCGCAGATAGGGCGTGTCGGGCACCCCAGCAGACTAATTGGGCGGGTGCGACGGCAGCGAGAAGTGTTCGGGCGGCACGTTCGGGCCACTCGGTGGCTGGGTGGACAGCGGTGTGGTGATCCCGTCGAGAACCTGGGTCATGTTGCCGGTCAGCCGCTCGAAGTTCAGCGTCCCGTGCACGAAGTTCTGCGTGATTCGCAGCGGCTCCTGGATCTCCCCGCTGGTCGGCAACCCCAGCGGGCCGTGCTCGTAGCTCTGCGCCGCCCAGGCGTCGTAGATGGCGCCGGTGACCGGCTGCACCCCGGTGGTCGGCGACCAGTACATGGCGCCCTTGGCGAAGGTGACGAACCTCGATCCGTCCGCGCCGTCGGCCTCCGGCGAGGTGGGAGCACCCAGCGGGCTGGTCATCCCTCCCATCGCCTGCCAGTGCTCGTAGATGGCGCCGCCTTCCAGCGCCTTGATCAGTTCCTCCGGCGGGTCGTTGAAATGCGCGGCGATGTCCCTGATCTCGTCCATCAGCGCGTAGGCGGCGTTGCCGGGGCAATCGGTGTTGCCGACGTCGCGGTGGGTGAAGATCGTCGGCAACTTGGCTATCGCGCCGGCGGGATAGGTGGTGTAGGAGCTGCCCGCGGACTCCAGTTCCACGGTGGCCTTCGGGTCGACCTCGGCCATCCCCAGCCGCCAGCCCAGCAGGCGTCCGACGGTGCGGATCTGGATGGGGGTGGGCGCGACGTCGTCGAAGTTGCCGATCATCGCCACACCCCAGGTGTCGCGGTTGAAGCCGCCGGTGTGGAACGCCTCGACCGGCTTGGTGAGCCCGCCGGCGCTGCCCTCGAAGACCTGGCCGTACTTGTCGACCAGGGCGTTGTACGCGATGTCGCACCAGCCCAGGGTCTTGCTGTGGTAGGTGTAGATCGCCTTGACGATGCCGGCCGATTCCAGCGGCGAGTAGTCGTTGCTGCCGGCGGTGTGGTGGACCACCGCCGCGCGCACGCCGCGGTCGTATTCCGGGCTGCCGCAGCGCAGCGACTCGTCGGCGCCCCACTCGGCCCGGCTGATGATCTGCGGCGCCTGACCCGGCATGGTGACTCCGGTCGGCGGAGTCCAGTGTGTTTCCGCGGGCGCCTGCGGCGGCGAGATGAGGATTGCATTGATGTTCTGGGCGAACGGCTGTTCCTTGGTGGCCGGCCGGTAGCCCAGATCATCCTGGTGCGACGGCGCAGGTGGGGGCTGCGTCACCGGGGCGTCCACCGGGCGGGTGACGGCGATCTCCACGGCCGTGGTGGTGCCGACGAACACCGGGTCGGTACTGCGCGGCTCCGCCGTCGCGCCGTTGGGCGCCGAAGTCTGGTATTCGGTCTGATACCAGGGACCCCATGAGCCGTCGGGCTTCCTGGCGCGCACCCTGGCGGAGGTGCCGGCCAGGTCGCCGGTGAGCGCGACCAGGGAGAACGGTGTGTCCTGGGTCAGTTCGCGGACGGTCACGCCACCGCCGAGGCCGACCAGTGGCCGCTCGGCGAGTTGGGTGTCGCGTGCGGGGGCCGGCGGGTGGCTGCCGGCCGGCGGGCGCATGAGCACCCACGACACGATGACGACCGTCGCCAGGGCGGCGGTGAGCAACATCGTGGGTGTGCGACCGCGGGACACCAGGCGATGTTACTTGTGTGACTGCTGTTTCTTCTGGGGCGACACGGCAATTCTCGCGAGCAGACGCGAAATCGCACCGGAACGTGTGCTCCAACGGGACTTTGCGTCTGCTCGCGAGGGGGAGGTGCCCCCGCTCGCGAGGGGAGACGCGAGGGAAAGCTGTCGACGACACCGCAGAGGATTTATGGCTGGGCGGGTTGCCGGGAGCCCAGCGCCGACTCTGCGGTGCCGTCACGTGACAGGCTTAGACCGGTGGCGCCCCCGCCACCGCTGCCGCCGGCACCGCCGGGATTGCGGCTGCCGGTGCTCCCGCCGCCGGAATGGCGGGCACAGCGGGTACGCCGGGCGCGCCCGCGGTGGGCAGGACCGGTGTCAGACCGGCCACGCCGGGCAGCGCGGGTGCGGCACCCGCCGCTGCCGGAGCTCCGGCGGCACCGCCCTGCACCTGCTGCATGATTGCCGGCATGATCAGGCCCTTGAGCAGGTCGATCGCCTGGCTGGCGCCCAGCTGGTTGGCCGCCTGCATCAGGTCGCTGACCAGACCGCCGCCGCCGCCGCTGCCGCTGCCGGCCGGACTGACCGGCGACAGGCCGGTACCGCCGCCGCCGAGCCCGGAGGTGTCACCCAGGATCGGGTAGGTGCCGTCGGCGCCCGGGTCCAATCCGACCGGGGTGCTGATCGGGACCTCACCGGTTGCGGTGGCCGGGCTCAGCGCCGACGGGCTCGTCAGGCCGGGGGCCACCCCGGTCGGGCTGGTCAGGGCCGGGTTGACGCCCGCACCCGTGGCCGCCGTCGGCGGCATCAGCGAGGTGCCGGGCAACGCGCCGGGCGTAGTGGGAGTCAGGCCCGGGCTGGCCAGGCCGGGAGTGGTTCCCAGGCCGGCGGTGCCGAGGCCAGGGCTGGCCAGGCCAGGTGTGGTTCCCAGACCCGTGGTGCCCAGACCCGTGCTGGCTCCGCTGGCGCCGCCGAGTGCGGGCACCGGCGGCAGGTTGACCCCGAACTGGGACAGGCCCTGGGACAGCGCGGAGATCAGCTCGTTGGGCAGGTCGGCGACACTGGCCGCCCGCTTGAACTCGTGGTGCTCCACCGGCTTGGTGTCGGCGGTCGATTCGTAGACAAGAAAATAAGCACACGGACTTGCGACGGCCAGGGCGGCGACCGCGCTCATAGTCTTCGAGAGCTTGCGTCGGCGTCGGTTCGGCACGGAAGTCTCCTCAATCTGGATTATGTGGAGGCGGGGTCGGAGACCCACATGACCGATGGTACGAGTGAGAATCTTGTGACTAGTGTGGCGAGACCGAATCGTGAGGGGAGTGGTTCGAAGGTGTGACGTTCGCCAGACGGCACGCCGCACATGAGGCCGGAACCTGGGAAAACCGCGGGCGGGCCGACCCGCCAAGTCGGGTTTTGGCAGCAAGGTCGGATACCCTAGGCAACCGATGACTGCTCCTCTTGGTCGCTACGACCTCATCGTCGTCGGCTCCGGATTCTTCGGCCTGACGATCGCCGAGCGCGTGGCCACTCAACTCGACAAGCGGGTCCTCGTTGTCGAGCGGCGCCCGCACCTCGGCGGTAACGCCTATTCCGAACCGGAGCCGCAGACCGGGATCGAAGTCCACAAGTACGGCGCGCACCTGTTCCACACCTCCAATAAGAAGGTGTGGGACTACGTGCGGCAGTTCACCGACTTCACCGGCTACCAGCACCGGGTGTTCGCCATGCACAACGGGCAGGCCTACCAGTTCCCGATGGGGCTGGGCCTGGTGTCGCAGTTCTTCGGCCGCTACTTCAGCCCGGAGGAAGCCCGCAAGCTCATCGCCGAGCAGGCGGCGGAGATCGACACCGCCGACGCGCAGAACCTCGAAGAGAAGGCCATCTCGCTGATCGGCCGGCCGCTGTACGAGGCGTTCGTCAAGGGCTACACCGCCAAGCAGTGGCAGACCGACCCGAAAGAACTGCCGGCGGCCAACATCACCCGTCTGCCGGTGCGCTACACCTTCGACAACCGCTACTTCAGTGACACCTACGAGGGCCTGCCGGTCGACGGCTACACCGCCTGGCTGCAGAACATGGCCGCCGACGACCGCATCGAGGTGCGCCTGGACACCGATTGGTTCGACGTGCGCGACGAGCTGCGCGCGGCCAACCCGGACGCTCCCGTGGTGTACACCGGACCGCTGGACCGCTACTTCGACTATGCGGAAGGCCGGCTGGGCTGGCGCACGCTGGACTTCGAGTTGGAAGTGCTTCCGATCGGCGACTTTCAAGGCACCCCGGTGATGAATTACAACGATCCAGATGTCGCGCACACGCGTATTCATGAGTTCCGGCACTTCCATCCCGAGCGCGATTACCCGACCGATAAGACGGTGATCATGCGCGAGTACTCCCGGTTCGCCGAAGACGACGACGAGCCCTACTATCCGATCAATACCGAGGCCGACCGCGCCCTGTTGGCCGCCTACCGGGCCAGGGCGAAGTCCGAGACCGCGGCAGCGAAAGTTCTGTTCGGCGGACGCTTGGGCACCTACCAATATCTGGATATGCATATGGCTATTGCCAGCGCTTTGAGCATGTACGACAACGTCCTTGCGCCACACCTGCGCGACGGCGCACCCCTGACGGCCGAGGCCGCCTCATGACCGCCGTCAGTCTGCTGTCGCGGATCATCCTGCCGCGTCCCGGCGAGCCCCTCGACGTACGCAAGCTGTACCTGGAGGAGTCGACCACCAACGCCCGCCGGGCGCACGCGACCAGCCGCACCTCGCTGCAGATCGGCGGCGAGTCCGAGGTGTCGTTCGCGACCTACTTCAACGCGTTCCCGGCCAGCTACTGGCGGCGCTGGTCGATCTGCTCCTCGGTGGTGCTGCGCGTCGAGTTGACCGGCACCGGGCGCATCGACCTCTACCGGACCAAGGCCACCGGTGCCCGGATCTTCATCGAGGGCCGCGGATTCAGCGGCACCGACGAAAACCCGGCGGTGCTGGAGATCGAGGTCAGCCTGCAGCCGTTCGAGGACGGCGGCTGGATCTGGTTCGACATCACCACCGACACCAAGGTCGCCCTGCTGGGCGGCGGCTGGTACGCCCCCACGCCGGCTCCGGGAAGGGCCAACATCGCCGTCGGCATCCCGACCTTCAACCGCCCTGCGGACTGCGTCAACGCGCTGCGCGAACTCACCGCCGATCCGCTGGTGGACGAGGTGATCGGCGCGGTGATCGTGCCCGATCAGGGCGCCCGCAAGGTGCGTGACCACCCCGACTTCCCGGCGGCCGCCGAGCGGCTGGGCGCCCGTCTGTCCATCCATAACCAGCCCAACCTGGGCGGGTCCGGCGGCTACAGCCGGGTGATGTACGAGGCGCTGAAAAATACCGACTGCCAACAGATCCTGTTCATGGACGACGACATCCGCATCGAGCCGGACTCGATCCTGCGGGTGCTGGCGATGAGCCGGTTCGCCAAGACCCCGATGCTGGTCGGCGGGCAGATGCTCAACCTGCAGGAGCCGTCGCACCTGCACATCATGGGTGAGGTGGTGGACCGCTCGAACTTCATGTGGACCGCCGCTCCGCACGCCGAGTACGACCACGACTTCGCCGAGTACCCCCTCAACGACAACGAGGACAAGAGCAAGCTGCTACACCGGCGCATCGACGTCGACTACAACGGCTGGTGGACGTGCATGATCCCGCGCCAGGTCGCCGAGGAGCTGGGTCAGCCGCTGCCGCTGTTCATCAAGTGGGACGACGCCGACTACGGCCTGCGTGCCGCCGAGCACGGGTACCCGACCGTCACCTTGCCCGGCGCCGCCATCTGGCACATGGCCTGGAGCGACAAGGACGACGCCATCGACTGGCAGGCCTACTTCCATCTGCGCAACCGGCTGGTGGTGGCCGCGATGCACTGGGACGGCGACGTGTCCGGCCTGGTCCGCAGCCACCTCAAGGCGACGCTGAAACACCTTGCCTGCCTTGAGTATTCGACGGTCGAGATTCAGAACAGGGCCATCGACGACTTCCTGGCCGGCCCGGAGCACATCTTCTCCATCCTGGAGTCGGCGCTGCCGGAGGTGCGCCGGATGCGCGAGGCGTACCCGGACGCGGTGGTGCTCCCCGCGGCCAGCGAGCTGCCCGCGCCGCTGCACAAGAACAAGGTGATGAAGCCGCCGGTGAACCCGGTGGTGATCAGCTACCGGCTGGCCCGCGGAATCCTGCACAACCTCAAGGCCGCCGACCCGGCTCACCACCAGCGTCCGGAGTTCAACGTCCCCACCCAGGACGCGCGCTGGTTCCGGCTCTGCACGGTGGACGGCGTCACCGTCACCACCGCCGACGGCTGCGGCGTGGTCTACCGGCAGCGCGACCGGGCCAAGATGTTCTCGCTGCTGCTGGCGTCGTTGCGCAGGCAGCGCCAGCTGGCGCGCCGTTTCGACGAGATGCGCCGGGTGTACCGCGACGCGCTGCCCGTGCTGTCGAGCAAGCAGAAGTGGGAGATGGTGCTGCCCGTGAATGGCTCGGCCGACGCTGCCGGTGCGGCCCGCCATGGTTGAACCGGCTGAGCCGCCGAGCGGTGAAGTCGCCGCGATGGTGGCTGTCCAGTCGGCATTGACGCAGCGGCCGGGTGTTCTGCCGGCGACCCGTGCCATGTCGTACTTCGGTGAGCACAGCATCGGCTGGCTGCTCATCGCCCTGCTGGGGGCCGCTGTGGATCCGCGCCGGCGCCGGGACTGGGCGCTGGCCGGTGCCGGCACCTTCGCCGCACATGCCGCAGCCGTGGTGGTCAAGCGGGTCGTCCGGCGCAAACGGCCACATCATCCTGCGGTGATGGTCAACGTTGGCACCCCCAGTCAGCTCAGCTTCCCGTCGGCGCACGCCACGTCGACGACGGCCGCTGCGATCCTGCTCGGCCGGGTTACCGGCCTGCCGCTACCGGTGGTGTTGGTACCACCCATGGCGCTGTCACGAATACTGCTGGGTGTGCACTATCCCAGCGACGTCGCCGCCGGCGTTGCTCTCGGTGCCGGGGTTGCCGCAGCAGCCGTCCGGGTGGACAGCGCGGCCCGACAAAGGTGGGTGCGATGAGCGACGATCTGATGGAAGTGAGCGGTCCTCCGAAGAACCTGGTGACCGGGGTGATCAAGGCGGTCCGCCCCCGGCAGTGGGTGAAGAACGTGCTGGTCCTGGCCGCGCCGTTGGCCGCGGCCGGCAGCGGCGACCACACCCGCCCGCGCGATGCCGCCGGCCACGTCGTGCCGTACGACTGGGGCGCCATGGGCGTCAAGGTGGCGATCGCGTTCGTGGTGTTCAGCCTGGCGGCCTCGGCCATCTACCTGATCAACGACGTGCGCGACGTCGAAGCCGACCGCGAGCACCCCACCAAGCGGTTCCGGCCGATCGCCGCCGGCGTGGTGCCCCCGTGGCTGGCCTACACGCTGGCCGTGGTGCTGGGTGCCGCGTCGCTCGGGCTGTCCTGGTGGCTGACGCCCAACCTGGCGGTGGTCATGGCGGTCTACCTGGTGATGCAGCTGGGGTACTGCTACGGGCTCAAACACCAAGCCGTGATCGACATCTGCATCGTGTCCTCGGCGTACCTGATCCGTGCCATCGCCGGCGGCGCGGCCACCGGCATCCCGTTGTCCCAGTGGTTCCTGTTGACCGCGGCGTTCGGGTCGCTGTTCATGGTGGCCGGCAAGCGGTACGCCGAGCTGCAACTGTCCGAACGCACCGGCGCCCAGATCCGCAAGTCGCTGGAGAGCTACACCAGCACGTATCTGCGGTTCGTCTGGACGCTGTCAGCGACGGCGGTGGTGATGTCCTACGGCTTGTGGGCATTCGAGCGTGACCGCTATTCGGGTTCCTGGTTCGCGGTGTCGATGATTCCGTTCACTATCGCGATCCTGCGCTACGCGGTGGACGTCGACGGCGGGCTGGCCGGGGAACCCGAGGACATCGCGCTGCGCGACCGCGTGCTGCAGCTGTTGGCCCTGGCGTGGATCGCAACAGTTGGTGCTGCTGTTGCTTTCGGCTAGCGAAAGATTCAAGGCCCTCCAGGCGGCCGCCCTGGCGCGGCGTCCCGCCGTCCGGCGGGTCAAGTGGCCGGTCTTCCCGTACACCACCACGGTGCGGGTCAGTCTGTGGGTGAGCGTGGCGCTGGTTGCCGTGCTGTTCGGCTGGGGTGCCTGGCAACGCCGCTGGATCGCCGACGACGGGCTGATCGTGCTGCGCACGGTGCGAAACCTGTTGGCCGGCAACGGGCCGGTGTTCAACGCGGGCGAGCGGGTGGAGGCCAACACCTCCACCGTCTGGACCTACCTGCTTTACGTGTGCAGCTGGGTGGGCGGGCCGGTGCGGCTCGAGTACGTGGCGCTGGCCGTGGCCCTGACGCTGTCGGTGCTGGGCGTGGTGTTGTTGATGTTGGGGACGGGCCGGTTGTACGCGCCCAGCCTGCGCTCCCGCCGGGCGATCATGCTGCCGGCCGGTGCACTCGTCTACATCGCGGTACCCCCGGCGCGCGACTTCGCGACGTCAGGCCTGGAGAGCGGTCTGGTGATGGCCTATGTCGGCCTGCTGTGGTGGATGATGGTTTGCTGGGCGCAGCCGTTGCGGGTGCGCCCGGAAAGTTCGTGGTTTATCGGTGTGCTCGCCTTCGTCGCGGGTTGCAGCGTGCTGGTGCGCCCCGAACTGGCGCTGATCGGCGGCGCTGCGCTGATCATGATGATGATCGCCGCCCGCAGCTGGGGACGCCGGGGACTGATCGTGCTGTGCGGCGGATTGCTTCCGGTGGGGTATCAGATCTTCCGGATGGGCTACTACGGTCTGCTGGTCCCCGGTACCGCGCTGGCCAAGGATGCGGCCGGAGACAAGTGGTCACAGGGTTTGACCTATCTCGCGAACTTCAACGCGCCGTACTCCCTCTGGGTGCCGGTCGTGCTGCTGGTGCCGCTGGGGGTCGTGTTGATGCTGGCCCGGCGCCGGCCTTCGTTCATGCGCCCGACGCTGGCGCCCGGCTACGGGCGGGTGGCCCGCGCGGTCCAGAGTCCCACCGCCGTGGTGACGTGGATGGTGGTCAGCGGCCTGCTGCAGGCCCTGTACTGGATCCGGCAGGGCGGTGACTTCATGCACGGACGGGTGCTGCTGACTCCGCTGTTGTGTTTGCTGGCGCCAGTGGCCGTCATTCCGGTGGTGATTCCCGACGGGAAAGACTTCTCCAAGGGAGCCGGCTACTGGCTGGCCGGGGGGGTGAGCGCGCTCTGGCTGGCGGTGGCCGGGTGGTCGCTGTGGGCGGCGAATTCGCCCGGAATGGGCGACGACGCCACCCACGTCAGTTACTCCGGCATCGTCGACGAGCGCCGGTTCTACGCCCAGGCCACCGGCCGCGCGCATCCGCTCACCGCCGCGGACTACCTCGACTACCCGAGGATGGCGGCCGTGCTGGTGGCGCTCGACAACACTCCCAATGGCGCGCTGCTGCTGCCGTCGGGCAACTACACGCAGTGGGACCTGGTGCCGATGATCCCGCCCGGTAGCGCCCCGGGCATTCCTGCCGACCAGAAGCCGCAGCACACGGTCTTCTTCACCAACCTGGGCATGGTGGGCATGAACGTCGGGCTCGACGTCCGCGTGATCGACCAGATCGGGCTGGCGAACCCGCTGGCCGCCCACACCGAGCGGCTCAAGCACGGACGTATCGGCCACGACAAGAACCTGTTCCCGGACTGGGTGGTGGCGGACGGGCCGTGGGTGAAGTGGCCGCCGGGCATCCCCGGCTACCTCGATCAGCAGTGGGTCGCCGAGGCCGAGGCGGCGCTGAAGTGCCCTGCGACCCAGGCGGTGCTCAACTCGGTGCGCGCCCCGATGACCCTGCGCCGGTTCTTCTCCAATGTGCTGCACGCCTATGAATTCACGCAGTACCGCATCGACCGGGTACCGCTGTATGAACTGGTCAAGTGTGGCCTCGAGGTGCCGAAGGTGCCACCCACACCACCGCGTGAGTGACGGCGCTCTTGGAAGCGAAATCGGCAGCCGCGGGCGGCGAAGCTCAGAATTTTTTTAAGAATCGCGGCGCGGGGTGTCGGCGCTGTGGATCGAGTGTCGGCCGGAGACCGACAGCAACATCACAAGTGAGCCGTCACCAGCGTGCACCCGTCACCGGGCACATGCGGAAACGACATTTTCGACGGCCGATCGGCGGGCTGAAACAGCGCGGAAACGTCGCCGGATGGCGCCGCGGGAGGCGTCCCGGAGGAGAGCTGGAGCCTCAAGGTGTGGTTGACTACGGGTGCACTGCAGCGCCGCGTGCGTGCAGTCTGACCCAATTCGGGACACGCCCCCAAGCACAGCGATGCGTAAGGATGTGCCCAACAAGGATGAGGATGAGGAAGCAAGGATGAAGCTTGTTGACAGGTTTCGTGGCGCCGTGACGGGTATGCCGCGCCGCCTGATGGTGGGTGCCGTTGGTGCGGCGCTGCTGTCTGGGCTGGTCGGCTTCGTCGGTGGCTCCGCGACCGCGAGTGCGTTCTCGCGTCCGGGGTTGCCGGTGGAATACCTGCAGGTGCCCTCGGCGGCGATGGGCCGCAACATCAAGATCCAGTTCCAGAGTGGTGGAGCCAACTCGCCGGCGCTGTACCTGCTCGACGGCATGCGCGCCCAGGACGACTACAACGGCTGGGACATCAACACCCCGGCGTTCGAGTGGTACAACCAGTCCGGCATCTCCGTGGTCATGCCGGTCGGCGGCCAGTCCAGCTTCTACAGCGACTGGTACAACCCGGCCTGCGGTAAGGCCGGCTGCACCACCTACAAGTGGGAGACCTTCCTGACCAGCGAGCTGCCCGCCTACCTGGCCAGCAACAAGCAGGTCAAGCCGAACGGCAGCGCTGCCGTGGGTCTGTCGATGGCCGGTTCGTCCGCCCTGATCCTGGCGGCCTACCACCCCGACCAGTTCATCTACGCCGGTTCGCTCTCGGCGCTGCTGGACCCGTCGCAGGCGATGGGCCCGTCGCTGATCGGCCTGGCCATGGGTGACGCCGGCGGTTACAAGGCGTCCGACATGTGGGGTCCCAAGGAGGACCCGGCGTGGCAGCGCAACGACCCGTCGCTGCAGGTCGGCAAGCTGGTCGCCAACAACACGCGTCTGTGGATCTACTGCGGCGACGGTAAGCCGTCGGACCTCGGTGGCAACAACCTGCCCGCCAAGTTCCTCGAGGGCTTCGTGCGTACCAGCAACCTGAAGTTCCAGGAGGCCTACAACGGCGCTGGTGGCCACAACGCGGTGTTCAACTTCGACGCCAACGGCACGCACGACTGGCCGTACTGGGGTGCGCAGCTCAACGCCATGAAGGGTGACCTGCAGAGCACGCTGGGCGCGACGCCCGGCGCCGGCCCTGCCACCGCCGCTGCGGTGGGCGTGAACCAGGGCGCCGGCAACTAGTTGCCACTGCGCTGAACAACCGTCTGACGGCGGCGACCCATTCGGGTCGCCGCCGTTGGCGTTAGCTGCCCTTTATCCGGCTACCCTTTATCCCGCGGAGCGGGGTGTGGTTAGCTACCTGCGGGCTAGGTCTTGTCGTGCGCAGCGTCACACCATGGAGGGTGGACATGAGGGGTCTCTCGGTAGTGCTACGGCTGTTGTGCGTTGCCGTGCTGTCAGTGGCGTTCGGGGGCGTGTCGACGTCGCTGGGATCGGCGGGCACCGCGAAGGCGGCCGGGTTCGAGACCCTAATGGTGCCCTCGGGCGCAATGGGCCGCGACATCCCGGTGGCTTTCCTGGCGGGTGGGCCGCACGCGGTCTACCTGCTCGACGCCGCCGACGCCAACCCGGACGTCAGCAACTGGGTGACCGCGGGTAACGCGATGAACACCCTTGCCGGCAAGGGCATCTCGGTCGCTGCGCCGGCCGGTGGGGCCTTCAGCATGTACACCAACTGGGAGCAGGACGGCAGCAAGCAGTGGGACACCTTCCTGTCCAGCGAGCTGCCGGACTGGCTGGCCGCCAACAAGGGCCTGGCGCCGGGAGGGCACGGCGTGGTCGGTGCCTCCCAGGGCGGGTATGCCGCGCTGGCCCTGGCCGCCTTCCACCCCGACCGCTTCGGGTTCGCCGGTTCGCTGTCCGGCTTCCTGTACCCGTCGAACACCTTCACCAACGGCGCGATCCTGGCCGGTCTGCAGCAGTTCGGCGGAGTGGACGGCAACGGCATGTGGGGAGCCCCGCAGCTGGGCCGCTGGAAGTGGCACGACCCGTACGTGCACGCCGCGCTGCTCGCCCAGAACAACACCCGTGTCTGGGTCTGGGCTCCGACCAACCCGGGTGCCAGCAACCCCGCGGCCATGCTCGGTGCCGCCGGTGAGGCGATGGGCAACAGCAAGGCCTTCTACCAGCAGTACCGCGACGTGGGTGGGCACAACGGCCACTTCGACTTCCCGGGCGGCGGCGACAACGGCTGGGGCTCGTGGGCCGGACAACTCGGCGCCATGTCGGGCGACATCGTCGGCGCCATTCGCTAGCGTCGATCGCAAGCGCGCGTACGCGGGCGCCGCGGGTCGGCGCCATTCGCTAGCGTCGATCGCAAGCGCGCGTACGCGGGCGCCGCGGGTCGGCGCCATTCGCTAGCGTCGATCGCAAGCGCGCGTACGCGGGCGCCGCGGGTCGGCGCCATTCACTGAACCGGACCGGTTCCGCGGGCCGGTACCGTGTAGGGAGTGCAGCAGAGGGCGGTACGTCCGCATCACCACGCTGCGCGGGTGAGTAGGGCGCGAAGGTGCGTTACCTGTTAAGGCACTTGCCCAACCCATTCGCCTGGACCCGAGAGGGTCCTACCGGACTCTGTTAGCGGGAGAAGATGGCCAAGAACAGCGCGCAGCGCAAACGCCGCCGACGGCTCGCCTGGGCGGCCGCCGGCTCGATGGCCCTGGTGGTGGCCCTCGTCATCATCGGCGGGGTGATGCTGTTGCGTCAGCCCAACGTGCCACCCAGCGCGGTGCCACCGGGTGTGCTGCCCTCGGGTCCCACCACCTCCCACCCCAAGAAGCCGCGTCCGGCATCGCAGGACGCGTCCTGCCCCGACGTGCAACTGATCTCGGTGCCGGGGACCTGGGAGTCGTGGCCCACCGACGACCCGCTGAACCCCACCCAGTTCCCGAAGGCGCTGCTGCTCAATGTGACCGGGCCGATCAGCCAGCAGTTCGCTCCCGGCCGGGTGCAGACGTACACAGTCCCGTACACGGCCCAGTTCCGTAACCCGCTGAGCGCCGACGGTCAGATGTCCTATAACGACAGCCGCGCGGAAGGCACCCGGGCCACCGTCAAGGCGATGACCGACATGAACAACCGGTGCCCGCTCACCAGCTACGTGATCATCGGGTTCTCCCAGGGCGCCGTCATCGGCGGCGACGTCGCCAGTGACATCGGCAACGGCCTGGGCCCCGTCGATGAAGACCTGGTCCTCGGTGTGACGTTGATCGCCGACGGCCGGCGCCAGGAGAGCGTCGGTAACAACGTCCCGCCGACCCCGCCGGGCGTCGGTGCCGAGATCACGCTGCACGAGGTGCCGGTGCTGTCCGGGCTGGGCCTCACGATGACCGGTGCGCGTCCCGGCGGCTTCGGCGACCTGGACAACCGGACCAATGAGATCTGCGCCGAGGGCGACCTGATCTGTGCCGCACCCAAAGAGGCATTCAGTCCTGCCAACCTGCCGACCACGTTGAACACGCTGGCCGGAGGCGCCGGGCAACCCATCCACGCGATGTATGCCACCACCGATTTCTGGAACTCCAACGGCCAATCCGCGACCCAATGGACGCTGAATTGGGCCCAGGGCGTGCTGGACAAGGCGCCGCACCCCAAGCACGGCTGACCCCTCGCGGCCGGATTCGATAGGTCGGCTATCAGACACGGCCTCGGTGTGATGGTGGTGGCCGCGATCAGGCGTACCTTGTGATTTGGTCTGCCGCCCCCGGCCCCTTAACATTAAGAGAAAATTAAGAGCATGTGGTTGACCCGGCTGGGTCAAAGTTGGCTGCGACAGGCGCCGGTGCGAAGCGGTTGCTGGTCGCAGCTGGGCCGCGCGCAGATTTTTCAGTCGGCTTGGCCGGCGACCAGAGGACTACCGCCGGCGCACGCCGGCACATGGAGAACTACCGCCGGCGCAAGCCGGCACCTAGAAAGTTTGTGACAGGAGAGGGCGTCATGGCGTACCACAACCCGTTCATCGTGAACGGCAAGATCAGGTTCCCGTCCAACACCAACCTGGTTCGTCACGTTGAGAAGTGGGCGAAGGTGCGTGGGGACAAGCTGGCGTACCGCTTCCTGGACTACTCCACCGAGCGCGACGGTATCGAACGCGACATCCTGTGGTCGGAGTTCAGCGCCCGCAACCGGGCCGTGGGTGCCCGGCTGCAGCAGGTCACCCAGCCGGGTGACCGTATCGCGATCCTTTGCCCGCAGAACCTGGACTACATGGTGTCCTTCTTTGGTGCCCTGTACTCCGGCCGGATCGCGGTTCCGCTGTTCGATCCCTCCGAGCCCGGCCACGTCGGCCGTCTGCACGCGGTCCTCGACGACTGCACCCCGTCGACCATTCTGACCACCACCGAATCCGCCGAGGGTGTCCGCAAGTTCATCCGCGCCCGTTCGGCCAAGGAGCGTCCGCGCGTCATCGCCGTCGACGCCGTGCCCACCGAGGTGGCCTCCACGTGGCAGGAGCCCGACGCCGACGAGACGACCACCGCATACCTGCAGTACACCTCCGGCTCCACCCGCACCCCCACCGGTGTGCAGATCACCCACCTGAACCTGCCCACCAACGTGGTGCAGGTGCTCAACGCCCTGGAAGGTCAGGAAGGCGACCGCGGCGTGAGCTGGCTGCCGTTCTTCCATGACATGGGATTGATCACGGTGCTGCTCACGTCGGTGCTCGGCCAGAGCTTCACGTTCATGACGCCCGCCGCGTTCGTGCGTCGCCCCGGGCGCTGGATCCGCGAACTGGCGCGCAAGCCCGGCGAAACCGGCGGCACTTTCTCCGCCGCGCCGAACTTCGCCTTCGAGCACGCCGCGGTGCGCGGTCTGCCGCGCGACGACGAGCCGCCCCTGGATCTGAGCAACGTCAAGGGCATCCTCAACGGCAGCGAACCGGTGTCGCCGTCGTCGCTGCGCAAGTTCTTCAAAGCCTTCGAGCCCTACGGCCTGAAGCCCGAATCGGTCAAACCGTCCTACGGTCTGGCGGAGGCGACGCTGTTCGTCTCGACCACCCCGATGGACGAGACACCCACCGTCATCCACGTCGACCGCGACGAGCTGAACAAGCAGCACTTCGTCGAGGTGGCCGCCGACTCACCGAAGGCCGTCGCGCAGGTATCCGCGGGCAAGATCGGTGTCGACGAGTGGGCCGTCATCGTGGATCCCGAGACCGCCAGCGAGCTGCCGGACGGCCAGATCGGCGAGATCTGGCTGCACGGCAACAACCTGGGCATCGGCTACTGGGGCAAGGAAGAAGAGACCGCCAACATCTTCAAGAACATCCTCAAGTCCCGAGTCAGCGAGTCGCACGCCGTAGGCGCTCCCGACGACGGCCTCTGGGTGCGCACCGGTGACTATGGCACCTACCACAAGGGTCACCTCTACATCGCGGGCCGCATCAAGGACCTGGTCATCATCGACGGCCGTAACCACTACCCGCAGGACCTGGAGTTCACGGCTCAGGAATCCACCAAGGCGCTGCGGGTGGGCTACGTCGCCGCGTTCTCGGTGCCGGCCAACGAGTTGCCGCAGAAGGTGTACGACGACCCGCACGCCGGGCTGAAGTTCGACGCCGAAGACACCTCCGAGCAGCTGGTGATCGTCGGCGAGCGTGCCGCCGGCACCCACAAGCTCGAGTACCAGCCGATCGCCGACGACATCCGTGCGGCCATCGCCGTCGGTCACGGGGTGACCGTGCGCGACGTGCTGCTGGTGCAGGCCGGCTCGATTCCCCGAACCTCCAGTGGCAAGATCGGCCGCCGCGCCTGCCGGGCGGCCTACCTGGACGGGAGTTTGCGCAGCGGCGTCAACTCCGCGACCAGCTTCGCCACCTCTGAGTGATCGACTGAACAAGGTAGCTGATGTCTGACATAAGCCAGGAGAACTCGCCCGCACCCGAGAACCAGGCCGGTATGACGGTCCCCGAGATGCGCAAATGGTTGCGCGAATGGGTTGGCAAGGCGGTGGGCAAGTCACCGGACTCCATCGACGAGTCGGTGCCGATGGTGGAGCTGGGTCTGGCCTCGCGCGACGCGGTCGCCATGGCCGCCGACATCGAGGACCTGACCGGAGTCACGCTGTCGGTCGCGGTGGCGTTCCAGCACCCGACCATCGAGTCGCTGGCCACCCGGATCATCGAGGGCGAGCCGGAATCGGCCGACGATGACGGCGCCGATGCGGCCGACTGGACCCGCAACGGCCCGGCCGAGCGCGTCGACATCGCGATCGTCGGCCTGTCCACCCGCCTGCCCGGGGACATGAACACCCCCGACGAGACGTGGGCGGCGCTGATGGAGGGCCGCGACGCCATCACCGACCTGCCCGAGGGGCGCTGGTCGGAATTCCTGGAAGAGCCGCGGCTGGCCGAGCGGGTCGCCAAGGCCCGCACCCGCGGCGGCTACCTCAAAGACATCAAGGGCTTCGACTCCGAGTTCTTCGCGGTGGCCAAGACCGAGGCCGACAACATCGACCCCCAGCAGCGGATGGCGCTGGAGCTCACCTGGGAGGCGCTCGAGAACGCGCGCATCCCGGCATCCAGCCTGCGCGGCGAAGCCGTCGGCGTGTACGTCGGCGTCACCAACAACGACTACGGCTTCCTGGCTATCTCCGACCCGACCGTGGCGCACCCCTACGCGATCACCGGCAACTCGGGTGCGGTGATCGCCAACCGGGTCTCCTACTTCTTCGACTTCCGCGGACCGTCGGTCATGATCGACACCGCGTGCTCGAGTTCTCTGGTGGCGATGCACCAGGCCGTGCAGGCGCTGCGCAACGGTGAGGCTGACGTAGCGGTCGCGGGCGGCGTCAATGCGCTGGTCACCCCGGCGGTCACCCTCGGTTTCGACGAGATCGGCGCCGTGCTGGCACCGGACGGCCGGATCAAGTCGTTCTCCGCCGACGCCGACGGCTACACCCGCTCCGAGGGCGGCGGCATGCTGGTGCTCAAGCGGGTCGACGATGCCCGCCGCGACGGCGACCAGATCCTGGCCGTCATCGCCGGTAGCGCGGTCAACCACGACGGTCGTTCCAACGGACTGATCGCGCCGAACCAGGACGCACAGGCCGAGGTGCTGCGCCGGGCCTACAAGGACGCCGGGATCGACCCGCGCAACGTCGACTACATCGAGGCGCACGGCACTGGCACCATCCTGGGCGACCCGATCGAGGCCGAGGCGCTGGGGCGGGTCGTGGGCAAGGGCCGTCCGGCCGACCGGCCGGCGCTGCTGGGCGCGATCAAGACCAACGTCGGCCACCTGGAATCGGCGGCCGGCGCGGCGAGCATGGCCAAGGTGGTCCTGGCGCTACAGCACGACAAGCTGCCGCCGTCGATCAACTTCGCCGGCCCCAGCCCGTACATCGACTTCGACGCGATGCGGCTGAAGGTGGTCGACCAGGCCACCGACTGGCCACGCTACGGCGGCTACGCGCTGGCCGGGGTGTCAAGCTTCGGCTTCGGCGGCGCCAACGCGCACCTGGTGGTGCGCGAGGTCTTGCCGCGTGACGTGATCGAGCGTGAACCCGAGGAGCGGGCGGCCGCGCCGCAGGCCGCGGTGGTGTCCGCGGGCGGCGAGCTCACCGAAGGGGTCGGCCATTCGCTGCGCTTCGACGAGTACGGCGAGATCATCGACGACGACGCCCCAGCCGCCAGCGCCGACGACGAGTACGAGCTGCCCGGCGTCACCGACGAAGCGTTGGCGCTCAAGGAAGCGGCGCTGGAAGAGCTTGCCACACAAGAACTTCCGGCCCCGACCATCCCCTTGGTGATCTCGGCCTTCCTCACCTCGCGTAAGAAGGCGGCCGCCGCCGAACTCGCTGACTGGATGGAAAGCCCCGAGGGACAGGCGTCGTCGCTGGAGTCCATCGGCCGCTCGCTGTCGCGGCGCAACCACGGCCGCTCGCGTGCGGTGGTGCTGGCCAAAGACCACGAAGAGGCCATCAAGGGCCTGCGCGCGATCGCCGAGGGCAAGCAGCGGCCGAACGTGTTCAGCACCGACGGCCCGGTGACCAACGGCCCGGTCTGGGTGCTCGCCGGTTTCGGTGCGCAGCACCGCAAGATGGGCAAGAGCCTGTATCTGCGCAATCCCGTCTTTGCCGAGTGGATCGAGAAGGTCGACGCGCTGGTCCAGGACGAGCTGGGTTACTCGGTGCTCGAGCTGATCCTCGACGACTCGCAGGACTACGGCATCGAGACCACCCAGGTCACCATCTTCGCGATCCAGATCGCCCTCGGTGAGTTGCTCAAGCACCACGGCGCCAAGCCCGGCGCGGTGGTCGGGCAGTCCCTCGGTGAGGCGGCGTCCGCGTACTTCGCCGGTGGTTTGTCGCTGCGCGACGCCACCCGGACCATCTGCTCGCGCTCGCACCTGATGGGTGAGGGCGAGGCGATGCTGTTCGGCGAGTACATCCGGTTGATGGCACTGGTGGAGTACTCCGCCGACGAGATCAAGACGGTGTTCTCCGACTTCCCCGACCTGGAGGTGTGCGTCTACGCCGCACCCACCCAGACCGTCATCGGCGGGCCGCCCGAGCAAGTGGACGCGATCATCGCCCGGGCGGAATCCGAGGGCAAGTTCGCTCGCAAGTTCCAGACCAAGGGCGCCAGCCACACCCAGCAGATGGACCCGCTGCTCGGTGAACTGGCCGCCGAGTTGCAGGGCATCAAGGCGATGAGCCCGACCTGCGGGATCTACTCGACGGTGCACGAGGGCCGCTACATCAAGCCTGGCAGCGAGCCGATCCACGACGTCGACTACTGGAAGAAGGGGCTGCGGCACAGCGTCTACTTCACCCACGGCATCCGCAACGCCGTCGACAGTGGGCACACCACCTTCCTGGAGCTGGCGCCCAACCCGGTGGCGCTGATGCAGGTCGGTCTGACGACAGCTTCGGCGGGTCTGCATGACGCCCAGCTGATCCCGACGCTGGCCCGCAAGCAGGACGAGGTCGAGTCGATGATCTCGACCATGGCGCAGCTGTTCGTGCACGGCCACGAACTGGACGTGCGGACTCTGTTCACCCGGGCTGCCGGCCCCGAAGATTACGCGAACATTCCGCCGACCCGGTTCAAGCGCAAAGAGCACTGGCTGGACGCGCATTTCGCCGGGGATGGCTCGATCTTGATGCCGGGCTCCCACGTAGCCCTGCCCGACGGCCGCCACGTGTGGGAGTACAAGCCGCGGGAAAAGACGCCCGATCTCGCGGCGCTGGTCAAAGCCGCCGCTGCGGCGGTGCTGCCGGACGCTGTGCTGACCGCATCCGAGCAGCGCGCGGTGCCCGGCGAGGGCGCCCGGCTCGTGACGACGCTGACCCGTCACCCGGGCGGCGCGTCGGTGCAGGTGCATGCCCGCATCGACGAGTCATTCACCCTCGTCTATGACGCGCTGGTCGCTCGCGGCGGCACCGAGGCCGTATTGCCGGTGGCTGTGGGCGCCGGCACGGCGATTGCGGCGGGGGAGTCCGCCTCTCCCGCGGTGGCCGCCGTCGAAGAGGACGACGCCGAGACGCTGTCGGACAGCCTGACCAACCGCTACTTGCCGTCGGACGTCGGCCGGTGGTCTGCGGACTCCGGCGAGACCATCGCCGAGCGGCTGGGCACCATCGTGGCGGCGGCCATGGGTTACGAGCCCGAGGACCTGCCGTGGGAGGTGCCGCTGATCGAGCTGGGGCTGGACTCACTGATGGCGGTGCGGATCAAGAACCGCGTCGAGTACGACTTCGACCTGCCGCCGATCCAGCTGACCGCGGTGCGCGACGCCAACCTGTATGCCGTGGAGAAGCTGATCGAGTACGCGATCGAGCACCGCGACGAGGTCGAACAGCTGCACGAGTACCAGAAGACCCAGACCGCCGAGGAGATCGCGCGGGCGCAGGCCGAGTTGCTCAGCGGTGCGTCACCGGCGAGCCTGGGGGCGCCGGCGCCCGATCCGCAAGCGGAGCCGCAAACTCAGGCGGAGCCGCAGACGCTGGCGGAGCCGTCGGACGCAGCGCCCGCGGAGGCGGCGATGCCGCCGTCGGACGTGCCGATTCCGCCGCCGCCGACCAACCCGGCCGGCCCGGGCACCAACGGCGCCGCCGGCAACGGGGAGAAGCCGACCGCTGGTGCGCTCAGCCAGGAGGCCGTCGCCAAGGCGCTCAACTCCGACGTCCCGCCCCGCGACGCAGCCGAACGAGTCGTCTTTGCGACCTGGGCGATCGTCACCGGCAAGTCGGCGGGCGGCATCTTCAACCCGCTGCCCAAGCTGGACGACGAGAAGGCCGCCAAGATGGCCGAGCGGCTTTCCGAACGCGCCGAAGGGCCGATCACCGTCGAGGATGTGCAGAGCTCGCAGACCATCGAGGAGTTGGCCGAGAAGGTGCGCAACTACCTCGAGGCCGGTGTGATCGACGGCTTCGTGCGCACGCTGCGGCCCCGCCAGGAAGGCAGTTCACGGACACCGGTGTTCGTGTTCCACCCGGCCGGTGGCTCCACCGTGGTCTACGAGCCGCTGCTCAACCGGTTGCCGGCGGACGTGCCGATGTACGGCTTCGAACGGGTCGAGGGGACGATCGAGGAGCGCGCCGCGCAGTACGTCCCGAAGCTCATCGAGATGCAGGGCGACGGGCCCTACATCCTGGCCGGATGGTCGCTGGGCGGGGTGTTGGCCTACGCCTGCGCGATCGGATTGAAGCGGCAGGGCAAGGACGTGCGCTGGGTGGGTCTGATCGACGCGGTGCGCGCCGGTGAGGAGATCCCGCAGACCAAAGAAGAGGTCCGCAAGCGCTGGGACCGGTACGCCAAGTTCGCCGAGAAGACCTTCAATGTCACCATCCCGGCGATCCCGTACGAACAGCTCGAGGAACTCGACGACGACGGTCAGGTGCGATTCGTGCTGGATGCCGTCAGCCAGAGCGGCGTGCAGATCCCGGCCGGGATCATCGAGCACCAGCGGACGTCTTACCTGGACAACCGCGCGATCGACACCGCCGAGATCCAGCCCTTCGATGGGCATGTCACGCTCTACATGGCCGATCGCTACCATGACGACGCGATCATGTTCGAGCCGCGGTACGGCATCCGCAAGCCGGATGGCGGCTGGGGTGAGTACGTCGCCGACCTCGAGGTCGTGCCGATCGGTGGTGAGCACATCCAGGCCATCGACGAGCCGATCATCGCCAAGGTAGGCGAACACATGAGCCGCGCGCTGGACGACATCGAAGCTGAACGCGCTAGTGAGGTGGGGTAGTAAGTGACTGAAGTGGCTCCGGAGCCGGCTCCGATCGTCGTGCATTCCACCGCCGAGAAGCTGGCCGAGCTTCGTGCTCGTCTGGAGCTGGCCAAGGAGCCGGGTGGCGAGAAGGCCGCCGCCAAGCGCGAGAAGAAGGGCATCCCGAGTGCGCGGGCCCGCGTGCACGCACTGGTGGACCCCGGCACCTTCTTCGAGATCGGTGCGCTGTGCAAGACCCCGGGTGACCCGAACGCGCTGTACGGCGACGGTGTGGTCACCGGGCATGCGCTGATCGACGGCCGCCCCGTCGGCGTGTTCTCACACGACCAGACGGTCTTCCAGGGCACCGTCGGCGAGATGTTCGGCCGCAAGGTGGCCCGGCTGATGGAGTGGTGTGCGATGGTCGGCTGCCCGATCATCGGCATCCAGGACTCCGGCGGAGCCCGCATCCAGGACGCCGTCACCTCGCTGGCGTGGTACGCCGAGCTGGGTCAGCGTCACGAGGCGCTGTCGGGTGTGGTGCCGCAGATCTCGCTCATCTTCGGCAAGTGCGCCGGGGGAGCGGTGTATTCGCCGATCCAGGACGACCTGCTGGTCTCGGTGCGCGACCAGGGCTACTTCTTCGTCACCGGCCCCGACGTGATACGGGAGGTGACCGGCGAGGAGGTCACCCTCGACGAGCTCGGCGGCTCCGACGCGCAGGCCCGCTACGGCAACATCCACCAGGTGGTGAACTCCGAAGCCGAGGCGTTCCAGTATGTGCGGGAGTTCCTGTCGTTCCTGCCGTCCAACTGCTTCACGAAGCCGCCGGTGATCAATCCCGGATTGGAGCCGGAGGTCACGCCGACCGACCTGGAGCTGGACACGATCATCCCGGACTCCGACAACGCGGCCTACGACATGCACGAGATCCTGCTGCGCATCTTCGACGACGGCGACTTCCTGGAGGTCGCCGCGCAGCACGGGCCGGCGATCATCACCGGGTACGCCCGGGTCGACGGGCGTCCGGTGGGCGTGATCGCCAACCAGCCCATGCACCTGTCGGGCGCCATCGACAACGAGGCCTCTGACAAGGCGGCACGGTTCATCCGGTTCTGCGACTCGTTCCAGATCCCGCTCGTGTTCGTGGTGGACACCCCCGGGTTCCTGCCGGGCGCCGAGGAGGAGAAGCGGGGCATCATCAAGCGCGGCGGCCGGTTCCTGTACTCGGTGGTCGAGGCCGACGTGCCGAAGGTGACCATCACCATCCGCAAGTCCTACGGCGGTGCCTACGCGGTGATGGGCTCCCGGCAGCTGACTGCCGACTTCAACTTCGCCTGGCCCACCGCGCGCATCGCGGTGATCGGTGCCGAAGGGGCCGCGCAGTTGTTGATGAAGCGCTTCCCGGACCCGACCACGCCCGAGGCGCAGAAGATCAAGAAGGACTTCATCGAGGGCTACAACCTCAACATGGCGATCCCGTGGACCGCCGCCGAGCGTGGGTTCATCGACGCGGTGATCGACCCGCACCAGACGCGGCTGCTGCTGCGCAGGTCGATGCACCTGCTGCGGGACAAGCAGAACTGGTCCCGGTTGGCGCGCAAGCACGGGTTGATCCCGGTCTAGTTAGGCTGCCGAGCAGACGCAAAATCGCCCTATTTCGGCCGAAATAGGGCGATTTTGCGCCTGCTCGCGGGGTCAGCCGGTAATGAACATCAGGCGGAATTTGCCGATCTGAAGTTCGTCGCCGTTGGCCAGCACGGCGGACTCCACCGGCTCGCCGTTGACGTACGTATTGTTGAAGCTGCCGCAGTCTACGATGCTGAATGTGCCTTTCTCGCAACGTATTTCGGCATGCCGACGGCTGACCGTGATGTCGTCGAGGTAGAGGTCGCTGAGCTGATGCCGGCCGGCGGAGGTGACGGGCTTATCCAGGCGGAACTGTGCTCCGGTGTTGGGCCCGCGCGTCACGATGAGCATGCCCGAGCCCGACTGCAATGACTCGAGGTCCTTGACGGTTATCAGATCCTCAATGGCGGCAGACGCGCCGTTGAAGTCGGCGCGCCAGGAGGCGGTGATTGCCCCAGGGTGCGTGCTGCGCGGTGATGACTGAATCGTCGTGTTCATCGCCGTACCTCCATGTACGTAAACTCCGATCCATCGGACCATTTGCGCGACGTGCCGCAATAGGGACGGAAGTCCCACGTCCGGGAGTAATTCGGCAACGACCCGTCCGGGCCGGCTGTGAGTCCAAGCCGCCGACGCGTCGGGTGTTTTACGCTCGGCGGCTCAGTTAGCCGGCTCGACCAGGGTGAGCCGCGGCCCGTACACGTCGTAGGCGAACCGCACCGGGGTGCCCGCGTCGTGGGCGTGCTGCAGCACCGCCAGCCACCCAGCGAAGTTCGGGTCGCCGCGGTCCAGCAGATAGATGGCGGCGTGCCGGCCGAACACCACCCGCACCGGCGCGTCGGGCGCACCCACCATGAGTTGCTGCACGGTGTCCTGCTCGACCATCGGCGAAGAAGTGGTGCTCGGGGTGGGCCCGGACGCGTGCCCGGTCGCCCCACCCGAGCACCCGGTGATAACCAACGCGAGCGCGACGATCGCCATGCACCGCCTCACAGCCGCAGCGCACCTTCGGCCAGTTCGTCGAAGCGGTCCAGCGCTTCGTCCCCCTCGGCGTCGATGCCGCGCAACGGCCCGCGGTCGGCCAGGTAGCGCTGCGCGTACAGCCGCGCGACCAGCGCCTTGCGTTCACCACCACCCGTCTGCCGCTCCCAGGCCGCCTGTTCGGTGAGCAGCGCACCGGCGTAGACGTCGCCCATGAACTGGGCGAGCGGGAACAGCCGCGCCTCGGCCACCGCGCCGTTCAGCTTCTCCCACGCTGTCACCGCCGCGTCCAGATCCTCGATCCGTTCGGCCACCAGCGCAGTGGTCGCGTCGTCGTCGGAGACGGACACCGCGTCACGCAACCGCGTCAGCAACGCCTCGTGGGCGCGGGTCTGCACGATGCCGCGGCGCACGTCCAGGCACAGGATGTTGTCCGGACCCTCCCAGATGGTGTTCACTTGGCCGTCGCGCAAAAGCCTTGCTACCGGCCAAGTTTCGATGTAGCCGTTGCCGCCGTGAATCTCGATCGCGTCGGAGGCGGCGGTGATTCCGAGCCGGGCGACCTTGAGCTTGGTGACCGGCACCGCGATCCGCTGACGGGTGCTCCGCGGCTGCTGGTGATTGGTCGCTCCGGTGCCGTCGAACACCAGCGCCTGGGCGGCTTCGACATCGACGATCAGCTCGGCGAGCTTGCGCCGCATCAGCGGCTTGTCGATCAGTGCTGCACCGAAAGCCTGCCGCTGCCGGGCGTAACACAGCGATTCGACCAGCGCGCGACGCGCATTGGCCAGGCCGAACAGCGCGATGCCCAGGCGGGCTGCGTTGGTGAGCTCCATCATCCGGCCCAGCCCCTTGCCGTCGGACGGGCCGGACTCCGCCGACGGCTCACCCGAGAGCAGAAAAGCTTCCGCGTCGACGAATTCGACTTCCCCGGAGGCCACCGAGCGGGTGCCGAGCTTGTCTTTGAGGCGCCGCACCCGAACCCCGTTGCGGGAGCCGTCCCGACGGGTGCGCAGCACCAGGAAGTTGGCGACGCCGCGACTCGAGTCTGGGGCGCCTTCAGGTTTGGCGAGGACGACGAACGCCTCCCCGGCACAGTTGGACGCGAACCACTTGAATCCGTTCAGCAACCATGCGTCGCCGGACCGCCGCGCCGTGGCCTCCAGCGCACCCAGGTCTGAGCCGCCGGTGCGTTCGGTGAGTAATTGCGCCGTCTCGCCGGCCCATTCGCCGGAGTCGAATTTGGCCAGCACGTGATCGCGTACGTCGGCCGGTGCATACGCGGCCACCAGCGACTGGACCATGCCGCCGCCGGTCCCCAGCGCACAGCCCATCCCGATGTCGGCCTGGTTCAGCAGATAGTTCGACGCGAACATCGACAACGAGGACCGGAAGCCAGCAGCGCGGCACGCGTCGCGCAGCGAACCCTGGGCGTCGAGCACCGCACGCTTGGCCGCGGTGAACGACGGTGGCATCACCACCCGGCTGATGTCATGGCCCCACCGGTCGTAGCGCTCCAGCCGCGGCGGATTGCGGTCGGTCTCCTCGGCCCAGCGGGCCACGGGGCCGCCCATCAGATCGCCGATCCGGATCAGCTGCGGTTCGACGACCGCCATTTCGTCCGGCTCGAGGTAGTACGCCATGGTGAATTGCAGCGTGGGATCCGTGCGGTACCAATTGAGTCCGACGGCACCCGCGTAATCGTCAGTGCGGTAGCGCTGCGACTTTTCCGGCGTCGAGAATGGCAGCCGATCAACGGCCTCGAGCTCGTAATCGCTCATTCCGCGACGGTATTACAGATTCGGGCTTTCTAGACGGGAGCCACGAACTCCGAGGTGTAATACTCGCCCGGCGCCTGATTGTGCTCATTCGGCGAGGTAACCATGACCCAGACTCCGGTGGTGCCCTGCTGGATTGGAGCGGTGATGGTCACGGCCGCCTGACCGGAGGGGTCGGTGTCGACCCCGGTGAACGTGGTTCCCGGATCCCCGGGCCCGCAGGTCGCCGACGTCGGGCGCGGCACCTGGATGAGACCGACGTCGTAGTGCATGCCGGGCTGATTGGATATCACCAGGTTGATGTCCGCACTCACCGACGAACCCGACGAGCGGAACAGGACGACGCCGCGCCCCAGCGACGTGCGCGGCGCCTGTACCGCGGTCTTCACGGCGCTGCCATCGCAATTTCGCAAGGTTGAACTGATGGGCACCGGCCCCGTTGCGGCCGCCATACCCGTGCCCAGCGTCAGCGTCGCAGCGCCGAGCACCGTGAAAGTTGAAACAGCAGTCCCGAACCCGGTGATTACCCGCATTTGACCCGTCCATTCCCCTATGAATGCCGTTGCACGGGGTGGATATTGACGATCGTTTACGCAGCTAAACCTGCATTAGCGTCAATTTGCTGGGCGCGGGCGCGGGCGCGGGCGCGGTGCGGCTGTTCAGCCGGGCGTCGGAACGGCCCCAGGGCCCGGAGTGCCGCCCGTGCCCCCGGTCCCTCCCGTCGTGGTTCTGCCCCCCGTGCCCAGTTCGCCGAGACCCCCGGTGCCGCCCGGCCCTGCCGTGCCCCTGCCTCCGTTACCGCCGTTGCCGCCCGTTCCTCCGGCCACGAAGGAATCTCGGGCAGTAGGTCCGCCGAGGCCGCCGGTCCCACCGTCGCCGCCAACGCCGCCGGGCCCGTTGGTGCCCACTCCGCCGTTACCCCCGGTCCCGCCGTTGCCACCGCTGGCGCCGCTGCCGGAGTTGTAGCCGCCGTTGCCGCCATCGCCGCCGTCGCCGCCGGCTCCGCCGAGCACACCGGTACCTCCGACTCCACCGCCTCCGCCGGCTCCGCCGCTGCCGACGAAGTTGACGCCGCCGTGTCCGCCGTCCCCGCCCGCGCCGCCGCGAGCACCCCCGCTGCCGCCGTTGCCGCCGGTTCCGCCGGCTGCCCCGGGCCCGGCGGCACTGAGACCGCCGTCCCCGCCCTGCCCCCCGTCGCCGGCGGTGCCGCTGGCGATCCTCCGGACCAGGTCTCCGCCGACTCCGCCGTCGCCGCCGCGGCCGCCGCCGCTGCTGCCGTCGCCGCCCACGCCGCCGATCCCACCGGTTCCGCCGGCTCCGTCCTGCAGACCGCCGAAACCGCCGTTGCCTCCCGTTCCGCCGGCGCCACCGAAGCCACTGAGCCGTCCGCTGCCGTTCCCGGTGAGGATGCCGGCGCGCCACCTGATCCGCCGGCACCGCCGTCGCCGCCGTCGCCGGACAACGAACCGGCGGTCCCGCCGGCACCGCCGTTGCCGCCGCGGGCTCCGTAGTAGCCGTCGGAGTTGCCACCTGCGCCACCGTCACCGCCGGCGCCGCCGTTGCCGGCGATTGTGCCCGCCGCGCCGCCGGCACCACCTTGTCCGCCCACGCCGCTGACGATGTCCTGCGGGAAGGTGCCACTGTTGATGCCGCTGTTGCCGCCGACGCCGCCGTTGCCGCCCGCGCCGCCATTGCCGACGGTGCCGCCCGCGGCTCCACCGTCACCGCCGGCTCCGCCCGTGCCTCCTGCTCGTACCGTGGCGCTGCCGGCCGCGCCGTTACCGCCGTTACCGCCGGCGCCGCCGTTTCCGACCGATCCGCCGTTGCCGCCGCGACCCCCGGCCGCGCCGGCCTGCCCGGCCACTGCGCCGTTGGCGCCCGTCCCGCCGTGACCCCCGTCGCCGCCGCTGAGCGGGCTGTGTCCGGCCAGCCCGTCGCCGCCGGCCGTGGATCCCGCGCCGCCGATGCCGCCGGCGCCGCCGGCTCCCGGGTTTCCTCCGATACCGCCGGCGCCGCCGACACCGTTGTTGATCGCCCAGTTGCCCGAGGCCCCCGCACCGCCGGTACCCGGGGCTCCGCCGTCCCCACCGGAACCCCCGGCGCCCCCGGCGCCCTGAGCGCCTGCCGATCCGAACAAGCCGCTGCTGCCGCCGGCGCCACCGGTACCACCGGCGCCGCCGACGCCGCCATTACCGCCGTTGCCGCCGGCGGCTCCTGAGTAGAGCGGGTTCGTCGAGGCCGCACCGTCTTGGCCTGCCCCGCCGGCACCGCCTGACCCGCCGCTGCCGCCGGCACCTCCCATTCCGCCGTCGCCGCTCAGCAGACCACCCGCGCCACCGCTGCCACCGGCGCCACCGCCACCGCCGTTGAATCCGTTGCCGCCGGCGGTGCCGACCGAGCCGACCGCGCCGGCGCCGCCGGCACCACCCGCGCCGCCGGTGCCGATCAACCCGGCATGCCCGCCATTGCCGCCTATCCCGCCGGGCGTGCCCAGGCTGGATGCCACCCCGCCCGCACCACCCGCTCCGCCGGACCCGGACAACCACCCACCGGCACCGCCGGCGCCACCGGCCGCACCCGATCCGCCGACGCCACCGGTGCCGCCGGCACCGAACAGGCCCGCGTCGCCGCCGCGGCCGCCGATCTGCCCAGCGCCACCGGAACCGCCGGCACCTCCGTTGCCCCAGAGGATTCCGCCGGCGCCGCCCGCCTGTCCGGTGCCGGCGGCACCGTCCGCGCCGTTGCCGATCAGCGGCCGTCCCAGCACCGCATTCGCAGGCGCGTTGATGACGCCCAGCACGTTCTGCTCAATTCCCTGCAAGAGATCGTTATTCGCCGCCTCGGCGAGCCCGTAATTGGCTCCGGAGGTCAGCAAAGACTGCACGAATTGCTCGTGAAACAGGGCCGCCTGCTTGCTCAGCGCCTGAAACGACTGGCCATGACCCGAAAAAAGCGCCGCGATCGCCGCCGAGACTTCGTCGCCGGCTGCGGCGGCTACCTGACCGGTGGTTGCCGCTGCGGTGCGGTTGGCCGATCCCAGCGCGGACCCGATGGCCGAGACCCGTTCGGCCGTAGCGGCCAACTCTTGCGGCGCGGCAATGAGAAATGACACAGAAGATCCCTTCGGTTCATCGAAACCGCTGGGCGGCAGGCTATCTCGGGCGCACGAAGGTATCCGAAGAGAGCTGCGCTGCGCAGAATTTCGTCGTCGACTTGGTGGAGGATTGCCCTAGGCGAATGGCTCTTCACGCCTTGATAAGCGTGCTGGTGCCCGACCCGCCCGCAGGGCTTCGACACGATGCGCTCGATGGTGAGATTAGCAGCGGCGCGCTGCGGCATGCGGACGAATTGGAATACCGAGGGCAGATTTCTGCCCAATCGATCACGAATGTCCGTTGTCCGCAGGACGAACGCGCAATTTAGAATGCAATTCGGGAAACTATTGCCGCCCCAGACCCGGAGCAGCTGGCGCTCAACGGTTTTCCGAGAGCACCAGATAGTCGGTCAACGCATTTCCCAGTGCCACTGCGCCCAGCGCGGTGGGATGCAGCGGAACGCCACCGTCCTTGGCGACGTAGCCCTCCACGTAGCGTTCGCCGGCCGACGCGCACATGTCGTGTCCCTCGGACAGCGACCGCACATCGAAGAACTCCACGCCCTTGTCCGCGGCGAGTTGTCGCTGCCGGTCGTCGAGCTCGTCGACTTTGGCCTGCAGGTAGTTGGCGTCGTTCGGCAGCAGGGGTTGCGTAGGGAAGCAACCGCCGGGCCGGACGAAGGTTCCGTAGCCCACCAGGATGATCCGCGCCCGGGGCGCGTCGGCACGCAGCTGGTCGATCATGCTGGCCCATACCGGGACCTGCTCGTTGATCATGCGGGAAACCCTGTCGACGTTGTCGACGACGAAGCCCGCGGCGCACGGCTTGGGGTCGGTGGCTTTCACTTCGCAGGACTCTGCGTCCCCCGCCAGCCCGACGTCGTTGGCGCCGATGGTGATCGTGATCAGATCCGTAGGTGGCCCGACCATGTCGATTTGGCGCGGAATCAACCCGTGATCGGTCCGCTGTTCCCGGTTCACGACGTCGTCGGTGGTCGCTCCACTGCAGGTGACGTCGTGGAAGGCAATGGCAGCGAGGCGGCGCGCCAGCACGGCTGGGTAGTTGTTGGTCGACTTGTGGCAGCCGCGCGGCGCCGCCGGCTCGGGCACACCGGGAGCGGCGGCGAAGGAATCACCCATCGCGACGTAGTTGGACCGGGCGGCCGAGCCCGGGCCGGCCGTCGGTGCGGCGGCGCAACCGGCGGACGCAAGGCTCACCACCACGGTGATGCCAAAGCCCCTCGCCCACATGCCTTCCAGTGTTTCATCCCGCGTCACGGCCGGCCCTGGTGTAATAGCCGCAGCAGCAGGCCGCAGCAGTGAAATCCTCGAGGGAGACCAATGGCCGGCGGGATATCGCGGCGTCAGTTCGGTGCCGCCGCGGGAGCCGCGCTGACCGCCGCGGTAGCGGCGTGCGGTTCGCACGACAGTCGTGGCAGCCGGGACAGCAAACCCGCCACGCCCCCGATTCCGGCGGCCTCATCGCTCGGCTACACCGTCAACGTCGACGCCCCCGGCGGGGGGCGCGGATACGTCTTCTACGTCTCCGGTACCACGGCGGCCAATCCGGGTGGCACCGGCTCGAAGGCCGCGGTGCTGGTGATCGCCGACAAATCCGGACGGGTGGTGTGGCAGCGCGAGCTACCGGCCGGGCAGACCGCGGGCAACCTGCGCGTCCAGACCTATCAGGGCAGGCCGGTTCTCACCTGGTGGCAGGGGCTCAAGCAGGGCGGCCACGGACTCGGTCAGAGCTACATCGCCGACGAGCGGTACAACGTCATCGACACCGTCACCCCGGGCGGGGAACTGTCGTCGGACATCCACGAGTTCCGGCTCACGCCCGACGGGCACGCGCTGATCACCTCGTACCAGGAAGTCGTCACCGACCTCAGCGCCGTCGGCGGCCCGAAGGACGGCAGGATCTACAACTGCATCGCCTCGGTGGTCGACGTCGCGCGGCACCAGACGCTGTTCCAGTGGGATGCGCTGGCCCACGTGCCGGTCAGCGAGTCACCGGCAAAGTACACCGCCGGACAGGTTTTCGACCCGTACCACATGAATTCGATCGCGCTCGATCCCGCCGGCAACCTGCTGATCAGCATGCGCGCGCTGTCCACGGTGTTCAATGTGGACCCGCGCAGCGGCGCGATCAACTGGCGCCTGGGCGGTAAGCAGTCGACATTCGCCTTGGGCGAGGGGGTCGAGTTCGCCTACCAGCATGACGTCGAGATGCCCGACGAGAACACGATCACGTTGTTCGACAACCATTTCGAGGGCAATGCCGGCCAGACCAGTGGCGGGTCGGTGCCGAGCAGCCTCAAGTGGATCCGCCTGGATCGAGCCGCGCGCACGACCTCGCTGCTGCGCGCGCAGCCCCATCCCGACAAACTCAGCAGCGGTGCCATGGGCAACCTGCAGCAACTCCCCGGCGGCGGCACCTTCTCGGGCTGGGGAACGGCCGGTCGGATCGCCGAATTCGCGGCCGACGGCACGATGCTCTACGACGTCGCGCTCGCCGGCGGCACCTACCGCGCCTACCTCAACGAGTGGACCGGCAACCCCGTCGAGCCCCCCAGGATGATCTTCGCCGGCGACACCGTGCACGCAGTGTGGAACGGCGCCACGGCGGTGCGCAGCTGGCGGCTGCGGCACGGTCCGCAAAGCACCGCGATGACGGCGTTGGCCGGCGCCGACTGGGCCGGATACGACACCGCTTTACCGCTGAACGGCAGCACTGCCGGCTACTACCAACTGCAGGCCCTGGACGCCGCCGGCAAAGTCATAGGCGAGACGCCGCCACTGCCCCACACAGGCTGAATCTGGGCTTATGGTGATCCGGTGCAGGGGACCCCCTTCGGGCGCTACCGGTTGCAGAACATGATGGGCCAGGGCGGCATGGGCGAGGTCTGGCGTGCCTACGACACGGCCACCAACCGGACGGTGGCCATCAAACTCCTGCCGCCGCAGCTGGCCACCGACCAGACGTTCGTGCAGCGGTTCCGCCGCGAAGCCGAGGCGGCCGCCCAGCTCAACAATCCGCACATCATTCCGATTCACAACTACGGCGAGATCGATGGCCGGCTCTATGTGGACATGCGGCTGGTCGAGGGCCGCGACCTGGAAGAGAAACTGGCCGGCGGGCCGCTGCCCCCGCAGCGCGCGGTGCACATCATCGAGCAGGTGGCCCAGGCACTGCGAGCCGCGCACAAGGTGGGTCTGGTGCACCGCGACGTCAAGCCGTCCAACATTCTGTTGGACGAGGACGACTTCGCCTACCTGATCGACTTCGGCATCGCCCGCGGCGCCGACGACGCCGGTCTGACCGGTTCCCGGGAGATGATCGGCAGCTGGCACTACATGGCTCCGGAGCGGCTGATGGCCCAGGACGCCGACGCGCGCGCCGACGTTTACGCACTGACGTGTGTGCTGTACGAGTGTCTGACCGGCAACCGGCCCTATCCCGGCGACTCGCTGGAAAGCCAGGTGACCGCGCACCTGACGTTGCCGCCGCCCCGGCCGTCGAGCACCCGGCCCGACCTGCCGGCGGATTTCGATGCGGTGATCGCCAAGGGCATGGCCAAAGAACCCGCCGAGCGGTACCAGACCGTCACCGAATTGGCTGCTGCCCTGGGGTCGCCTGCTGACGCCGACGCCGTTGCCGGCAGCGCCGAAACGATGGCGGCGGACGCCGCCGCTGTCACCGTGCTCAGCGAGGGGGCGGGCAAACCGCCGCTTCTCGCGAGGATGAGCCCCCGGGCCCGGGTCGCGCTCGGCGCTGTCCTGGTCACCCTGGTCGCGGCCGTCGTCGTCACCACCACCGTCTTCGTGCACCGCGCCGGGACCATGTCCGGTCAGTCGTCCGGTCAGTCGTCCGTGGTGAAGCCATCCCCGCCGCCGTCGCCGGCGCCGACCGAGATCGTGCTGCCGTTCGCCGGTCTCAACGGCCCGCTCGGGATTGCGGTGGATGGCGGCGGCAACGTGTACGTCGTCGACAACGGCAATAACCGGGTGGTGAAGCTGGATGCGGCGACGCTGGAGCAGAGTGTGCTGCCGTTCACCGACCTTCGGTACGCCGTCGGGGTCGCGGTCGACAGCCGCGGCACCGTGTACGTCAGCGACTCCTACAACGAGCGGGTGACGAAGCTGGCCGCCGGCGCCGCAAGCCAGACCGTGCTGAAACTGGAGCGCAACGGCCCGCACGGGATTGCCGTCGACGGCGCCGACAATCTGTACCTGGCCGACTGGATCAAAGACCGGGTGCTCAAGGTGGTGCCGGGGACCGGCGCTCAGACCGCGTTGCCGATGACCGGCCTGGACGGGCCCGAAGGGGTGACGGTGGACGGGGCCGGCAACGTCTACGTCGCCGACCTCGGCGACGGCCAGGTGACGAAGCTGACCGTCGAGACCGGTGCGCAGAGCACGGTGCCGTTCTTCGGGCTGGTCAAGCCGTGGGGCGTGGCGGTGGACGGCGCCGGCAACGTCTACGTCAGCGATGCCGGCACCGGCCGGGTGGTGCGACTCGCCGCGACGACCGGTTCGCAGTCCGTGCTGCCGTTTCCCGGGCTCGACGGCCCGCACGGGGTGGCAGTCGACGGTGCGGGGAATCTGTATGTGGCCGAGAGCGGTAAGAATCGGGTGCTGAAGCTGCCGAAAGCGTGACTCGGCGTCGTGGGTGCGTCGAGCCTGTAAATCTGCAGGGGAAGTGCGGGTGGGGGTGTGCGTTATTGCAGGCTCGGTGGGGGTGTGGTGGTGGGTGCGTCGAGCCCGTAGATCGGCAGGGGATCTGCCCCGATTAACGGCCTGCGTATTTACAGGCTCGACGACGGCACTACGCGGACCGCATCGGCGCCGCGTTAGGGCTTGATCCGGATCTGCCCCGGCGACCACAACCCACTGCGTGTCGCCTCACCCAGGTCCAGCCGCGCCGGCGGCGCGTCGACGAGCGTGTCGAACTTGCGTAGCGAACCCCAGTCGCGGGCCCAGTCGCGCGACAGGTAGGTCGCCATGACGTGGGCGCGCAGCAGCAGGTCGGTGATGCCGAGCAGGCCGCCGTTGACCCCGTCCTCCCAGGTGTCGGTGTCCAGCTTCTTCGCGTTGTAGTCCGGGGTGATGCGGAACCGCGGGATCTCGGTGACGCCGTTGGTGTGCAGCATCGGTTGCTGGCACGGGAACGCCAGGCCCACCGCCCAGTCCAGCAGCACCGGCTGCGTCGAGCCGACATACTCCTGCAGCGACCGCAGCTCGGGCACCCGCGGCGGGGTCACCGCGATCCAATCCTCCGGCGTCAGCGACAGGTCCTCGGCCACCACCCGCACCGCGACGGCGTCGGCGGGCATCTTGTCCCGGGCGAAGCGCAGGTTGCGCCAGGCTTTGGGCTGCTCGCCATACAGGTCGTCGGGCACCATCCGCCCGGCCGGTACCAGGGCCCCCGGCCCGGGCCGGGCGTATTCCAGCACCACCGTCTGGCCGGACGTGTAGTGGTGCAGCACGCTGTTGCCGGCGATCTTGCCGGCCGCGGTGATGACGACCAGCGGGTGCCCGTCATCGGGCTTGGGCAGCTGATACCAGGCCGACGCGAGCCGGCTCTGCTGCTGCGCGCCGGTCGTGTAAGTGCCGGCCAGCGGCACGCGCGCCGGGTCGAGCTGGTAGGGCAGCGGCACCGTCGAGCCGTTGATGCCGGGTGTCTTGAGCTTGGTCGGGGCGTCCCAGTCGTAGTCGGTGCCGGGCTGGTTCGGCTTCATCACCACGGCCTCGGCCACGGTGTGCTCGGGCACGCCGTTGGGTGAGAAGCCGACGGGGTCGCTGCCGCCCAGCGGACCCAGCGGTCCGTAGTTGCCGGGCAGCGGCGTCATGAAGCCGGAATTGGTGTCCGGTTCGACGAGCACGTCGTCGGCCAGTCCGCAGCCGCCGGCGAACGCCCGCAGGTTCGACCAGCCGTTGGAGTAGGTGGGGTACTGCCGCACGATGCCGATCCCCATCGACGCGACGAACACCAGCACCATGAAGCCGGCCGCCAGCGCAATCGGCGCAGTCGTCAAAAAGCGCGCCACCCGCCCCTCGCCGCTGCCGCGCGGCGCGAAGTGCAGCCACGCCGCATACACCGCGGCGATCACGAAGAGCGCGAAAAAGACTGTGCTGACCGTGATTCCGCCGAGTTTGGGCATGGTGGAGTTGAACGGCACGCCGTAGCTGGATACGTACCACCAGCCATTAGTGGTGGCGAAACACAGCGCCACCACGAAGAACACCGCCGCCAGGAACGCCATCCGGTTGCGCGACCAGCGCAACACCGCTGGCGACACCAGCACCGTCGTCAACGCCGCCATCGCCGCACCCACCGCGGCGAATAACCCGAAGTGGTGCACCCATTTGGTGGGGGCGAACATCAGGAAGAACATGGTGCCGAAGATGACGCCCATCAGCCGCCACGCAGGACCGCGCGCCACACCGGGCACCCGCTTGCGCCGCAGCATGATGAACACCGCGGTGAACAGGCACAGCGCGGCGATCAGGAAGCCGAACCGGCGCGACAGCGAACCGTCGACGGTCGGCAGGAACAGGTAGTAGTAGCGCAGGTTCTCGGTGTACCAGGCCTGGCTGGGCCCGATCTTGCTGCGCACACGGGTGGCTTCCAGCACCGTCGACAAGGTCTGGTCGGCGAACACGACGGTCAGGATCACGGTGCCGGCGGCCAGCATCGGCGACAACAGCGGCAACGTGCCGACCATGCGGCGGCGCTTCACCAGGATCCGCAGGATCGGGCGGCCACCGGCCACCAGCGCGGCAACCGCGATCAGGCCGGTGGGCTGCACGCCGAGGGTGAATGCCGCGGTGATGATGGCCAGCGCGGCCGGCGTCAGGCGGCTGTAGCGCATCGAGCGCTCGATCAGCACATAGGTCACCAGCGATCCGAGCGCGATGATGCCTTCGGGGCGCAGGCCGTTATTGAACGGCATCCACGCGGTGAGCAGCACCATGGCCGCCGCCCAGTTGGCGGGTTTGCTGGCCGCGACCGCCGGGCCGAGTCGGGGCAGCACTTCGCGCGACAGCAGCAGCCAGCAGATCAGCCCGGCGACCAGGTCCGGCAGCCGCATCCAGATGCTGGCGTCGCTGACATGGGTCATCAGGGCCAGCAGGTTGTAGTACCAGCCGAACGGGTCTTCGGGGCTGCCGAACCAGCGGAAGTAGTTGGACATGTAGCCCGCGCGGTCGGCGACGCGCGCCATGCCCAGGATGTAGCCGTCGTCGGAGGAGTTGGCGCCCATCACGTGCCAGAGCAGGAACGCGACGATCACCACGCCGTCAAGCAGGGTGAAGGTGCGCCAGTTGGCCGGGATCCACCGCCGCATCCGGTGGCCGTCCAGCTGGTCGAGTCGCCACAGCGCAAGAAGCGCGACGATGGTGGCGACGATCGCGCCGACCATGGCGAGCAGCTTCAGCGTGGTCGGGGTGCTGGAGAACCGGGTGTCGATGGTCGCCGACAGGCTCAGCTGGGGTGGTGCGGGGCCGGTCAGGTCGGTGAACACCCCGACGATCTGTGGGCGCAGGTTCGGGTCGGGGAAGCCGCTGCGCAGCGGGGCGCCGCGCGGGTCTTTCAGCCCGATGAACTCGGCGAACGTCCCGGCGTGGGTCGAGCTGATGTCGATGCGCTCGCACTGCGGGGACCGCATCAGATCGCGCGGCACCGACAGGATCACCACGTTGCGGTCGGTGACGTCCACCCGTTGTGCGCTCACCACAACGAACAGCGCGTTGAGGTTGGCGTCCTTACCCTGCTTGGGTGCGGTGCCCAGGATGACGCCGCCGGTGGGCGGCATGTCGCGCTCGATGCTGCACGGCACCGACGCCTTGAAGTCGACCGGTGTCAGCGAGATCAGTGGCGAGGTCACGCTGTTGAGTTGGCCGTTCTGCGGCCAGTTGAGCATCGCGGTGGTCTGCACAACCGGCAGCAGCGGTGTGGCGACCGACAGCACGAAGCCGATCAGCCCGGCGATCGTTGCCACCCACCGGGTCACCTTCGTCTCGCGAGCTGGGGGTACCTCCCGCTTGCGGGGGAACGCCAAATCGCCTGAATTCGCCCGATTTTGTGCGATTTCGCGTCTGCTCGGGGGGAGGGGGCTCGCGGAAGGGCTGGCGGGACTGGTCATGGGAGGGCCCTAATCGGTCCTTGCCGGCTCCAGCCGGGCACTGTGGTCACACCTTGCTGGACGGTGGCTTCGGGGGCCTGGTCGGCGGGAACCAGCCGGTGATACTGCTCCACCGAACCCCAGTCGCGATACCAGTCGCCGCTCAGATAGGTCGAGATGGTCGACGTCCACAACAGACCCTGAGTGAACATGAACGGGCCGCCGGTCGAGGCGGACTGCCACAGGTTCGACGAGACGGCGGTCTGCTTGTGGTCGGGCAGGATGCGGTATTCCGGCAGCTCCGCAATACCGAGGTGCTCGGAGAACGGCCGCTGACACGGGAAGTTGGCCGCCGTCGCGATGTCCATCAGCACCGGGGTCTGCGACCCGATGAGGCGCTGCAGCGATTCCAGCTCCGGCACCCGCGGCGGCGTGAACGCGAACCACTGCTCGGAGCTGAGGTTCGGGTCGTAGGCGACGATGCGGGCCACATTGGCTTCCGGCGGCGCCCAGGCGAACGGGAACCGCAGGTTGCGCCAGGCCGGCTGCGGGCCCAGGTCGATCGGGAACACCTCGCCCAGCGGCAGGGTGCTGCCGTCGGGTTTGGCCACCCCCCATTGCAGCTTCAGCGACTGCCCGTACATGAAGTCGCCGTCCTCTTTGTAGGACCAGATGGCCCCGGCGGCCGAGACCACCACCAGGGGCCGGTCCGGCCGGCGCGCGGGCAGCTGATACCACGCCGAGGTGGCGCGGGCCGCCAGGTTGTTCTCCCCGTAGCTGCCCATCACCGGCGTGCGGGCGGGGTCCAGACCGAACGGCAGCGCCGCGTGCGAGCCGTTGACCCCGACCGGGCCCTTGCCGCCGGCGGTGCCGGCCGAGTCGGTGATGGCGGCGTTGGGCTTGTTCGGGGACGCGTCGGAGTTGACGACGCCGGGCTTGCTCACCACCGGGTCGGATTTCAGGTCCTCACCGACGCCCTCGGGCTTGAAGCCCACCGGATTGACCCCGCCGAGCGGGCCGTCGGGGCCGAATTCCTGCCCCGGCACGGGTTGCAGCATTCCGGCGTTGGAGTCGGGTTCGGCGAGCACGTCGTCGGCCATCGCGCAGCTGGTCGGTGACAGCCCGGATTGCACGGCGGCCAGGTTGGCCTTGGCGGTGGTGTACAGCGGATAGCGGAACACCGCGCCCTTGGCCAGCGAACCGACCTCGCCCGCCACCATGATCACCGCCACCACCAGCAGCGGAGTCGATGCCAGCACCCGGTTACGCCGGTTGTTCTTGACCTCGGTGTGTCCGGCGTAGTCCATCCGGAAGTGGTACCAGGCGGCCAGCAGGCCGGTGAGGATCGACAGCATCAGGAACATCGTCGTCACCGGGTGGCTGGCGATGACGGGCTGGATGTCGTACCACGGCACGCCGTAGTTGCCGACGTAGAACCAGCCGTTGATGCCGGACGTCGCCCAGGCCAGCACGAACAGCAGCGCGGTGACATACAGCGCCAAATTGCGCCGGCTGTGCAGGCCGATCCGTGCCACGGTGAAGGCGGTGAGACCGCCCAGCGCACCCGTCAGCCCGGCGAAGGCGCCGAACTGGATGGCCCACTTGGTAGGCGTGAACGTCAGCAAGAGCAGGCCGATCGCGGTGGTGCCGATCAGCCGCCAGGCCGGTCCGCTGGCCAGCCCCGCCACCCGGCCGCGCCGCAGCAGCACGAACAGCATCCCGAACATGCACAGCAGCAGCACCAGGACGGAGAACCGCCGCGCCATCGACCCGTCGGCGTTGCTCTCGACGGTGAGGAAGTAGTAGCGCAGGAAGTCCTGGTACCACGCGATCGTCGGGCCGACCGTGTACTTGATCCGCGCCGACTCGGCCGCCGTGGCCAGCGTCTGGCTGTGGAACACCACCACCGTGATCAGCGACAACGACGCCGCCAGGGTGATCATCGGCGCCAGCCGGCCGTCGGTGGCCCGGCGGCGGCGGATCGTCTGGGCGATGGCGCGGGCACCCGTCAACAGCGGCGCCAGCGCGATCAGCCCCTGCGGAGCCAGCGTCACGGTGAGCATCGCGACGATGATCGCGACGGCCGCCGGAGCCAGCCGTCCCAGCGCAATGGACCGCTCCACCAGGATCCAGGTGACCATGACGCCCAGCGCGATCAGCGGCTCGGGGCGCAGGCCGTTGTTGAACGGTATCCACGCGGCCACGAACACCGCCCCGGCCGTCCACACCGCCACCCGGTTCGCGCCGAGACCACCCCGCGCCGGGCCCAGCCGACGCAGCACGTAGTGGCTGATGAGCAGCCAGCAGACGATGGCGGCCAGCGTCGCGGGAAGCCGCATCCACACGCTCGCGCTGCTGACCGACGCCATCCGGGACAGCACCCCGAAGTACCAGTCGAACGGTGCGTCGGTGGTGCCGAAGTAGCGGTAGTAGTCGACGTTGTAGCCGGCCTTCGGAGCCACCCGGGCGATGGTCAGGTTGTAGCCGTCATCGGAGGAGGTGGCGCCGATGATGTGCCAGAGCAGCAGGGTTCCGATCACCACGAGGTCGGCGAGCCAGGTGGCGATGCCCGCCCTGATCTTCGGCAACCGCGGGCGCCAGCCACGCAGTGTCTCGCCCCGGCTCAGCCCGTCCAGCACCGCCAGCGCGGCGATGGCGCCGAGCACCGCGAGCGCGCCCAGCACCATCGCGAGCGTCTTGAGGGCGGTGGGCCGCAGGATGAACCGGGTGTCGACGTCGACTTTCGCGGAGAGCCCTGGCTGTGCGGGCACCTTGAGGTCGGTGAAAATCCCGCCGACCTGCGGCTTCTTCTCCGGGTCGAGCCGCCCGGCGGCGCCCGGGATACCGACGAAGTCCGCTCCCGCGCCGCCCGCGTCGGCCCAGACGTGCAGCACGCTGCATCCGCCGGCCGCGATCTTGGCGCGGGGCGCCACCGCGGCGACGGTGTCGCGGAACGCGACGACGACGGAGTCTTTGTTCGCGCGGACGAACAGACCGTGCTTGCCGGTCTGGAAGCCGTCGGAGGGGAGCGTGGAGACCACCAGACCGCCGCTGGCCGGCAGCGTCGCGATGGCCGAGCAGGGAATCGAGATGTCCAGGTCGCGCGGCGCTCCCGACACCAACGGCGCCGTGATCTGACTGATGTTGCCGTCCGGGGCGTTGCCCTGCGGCCACAGGATGGCCGCCGTGGTCTGCCGCACCGGAAGCAGCGGAACCAGCAGGCACAACAGCAGACCGGCGATGCCGGAGACGACGGCTGCTAACCGGGCGATCCGGTGGGACCGCTGATTACCGTCGGGGGACACGAGGCTCGATCGTAGGCGACGCGACTGAGTGGTCTTCGGATGCGGGGCCGGGGTTCAGCCTCCGGAGTTGCCTTTCGGGGCTGGGGCGCCGGCCGGTCCGTCGATCCGCAGGCGACGCTGCCGAAGCCGCGGATTCCGCGCACTTGCCGCCGCCGCCACACCGAAATGGTGGGGCTTTGCCAAACGGGACGCCCCCAGAGGTCACAATATTGCCGGAGAACTAGCCAGGACTCTTGATCTCCCGGAAGGCTGGCAGCGCGATGACGAACTCGGGTCTCGGGTTTGGTGTGCTCGGGCCGCTGCAACTGTCGGTGGACGGCGTACCGGTATCGGTCGGCCCCGCCAAGCAGCGGGCGGTGCTCGCGATGCTGTTGATCAATCGCAACCGGCCGGTCTCGGTCGATTCGCTGATCGACGCGGTGTGGGACGGATCCCCGGTGCCGGCGGCCCGGACCAGCATCCAATCCCACATCTCCAACCTGCGGCGGCTGTTGCGTGACGGGGGCGTTGACCCGGTCCGCGTACTGGCGAGCGCCCCGCCGGGCTACCAGTTGAATGTGGCGGACTCCGATTACGACCTGGGCCGGTTTGCCGCCGCCAAGGCCGCTGGAGTCGAGGCCGCCGCCGCCGGCCGGTTCGAGGAGGCGAGCAGTCACCTGTCCGCGGCGCTGGCCGAATGGCGCGGCCCGGTCCTCGATGACCTGCGTGACTTCGACTTCGTGGCTCCCTTCGCCACCAAATGCCTCGAAGACAAGGTCGCCGCGCACAGTGCTCGCGCCGAGGCCGAGATCGCGTGCGGGCGTGCCGATGCCGTGATCGGTGAGCTGGAGGCGCTGGCTGCCGAACATCCCTACCGCGAGCCGCTGTGGGCGCAGCTCATCACGGCCTACTACGTCACCGAGCGCCAGTCCGATGCCCTCGGCGCCTATCGGCAGTTGAAGACGGCGCTGGCCGAGGGGCTGGGTATCGATCCCGGGCCGACGGTCAGCGACCTGCACGAACGGATCCTGCGCCAGGAGCCCATCGTCACCAAACAGGCGGTCAAGAGCACCCGCAAGCGCAGCCGGATCGACACTAGGACCACGCTGTCGACGTCGGTGGCCGCGGGGTTGCGGGACCGCTTCGGACGCACCTACCAGCTCAAGGGCGCGACCACCCGTATCGGGCGGTTGAACGACAACGACATCGTGCTCGACGACAACGACGTCAGCCGCCACCACGCCGTCATCGCGGACACCGGATCAGGCTTCGTGATCACCGACCTGCGCTCGACCAACGGTGTCGAGGTACGGGGTGAACTGATCCGGGGGAGCACCACGCTGTCCCACGGCGACAGCGTCTGCATCGGCGGATGCGAGTTCGTCTTCGAGATCCGGCCTGTCTGAGATCACGGGAAGGTCCGGGGCGTGGGCAGGCGGGAATATCGTTTTGCGACGGAGGCGCTGCGCGAGGGTCGGATGACGCGGGCGTTCACCACGGTGGTCGCCGGGGCCTGCTTCGTCGCGGCCGGTCTGCTGGTGGCCGTCCAGTTTCATCCGGCCCGTCCCGTGGGCGTGGTCGCCAAGTCGGTGCACATCGTCGCGATGGTCACCGCCGTTGGTTACGGGATGCGCTGGTTGTTCGGCCGGTTCCCCGGTTACCGGCAAGCCGTGGTGTTCGTCGTGTGGGCGGACTGCGCGGCCGCGTTCGGCGCGGCGGCTCTGTCCGAAACTGACGCGCGGCTCTGCGCGACGTTGTATCTGGGCATCGTCGGCATCTTCGCCGCTTTCCTGCTGGGGGCACGAATCCTCTACGCGCACTGTGTCTTCGGTGCCCTGGTGATCGGTTCCATCACGGCCTGGGCGGTGGCCGAGCAGCATGCGGGGTTGTTCGACCTGTTCGTCTTCTACATGCCCGCCCTGGCCTGGGTGGTGGCGGTGCCGCTGGGAGGTCTGGCGCTCATCGAAGGCGGGCGGCGCGCGATCGGGAGAACCGCGCGCTCGGCGCGGTACGACCCGCTGACCGGACTGCGCAACCGGCGCGGGCTGTACGCCGCGATCGAAGTCGCCGTGCGGCGGCTCGCCCCGTCGGCGACGGTGGTCGTGGCGGTATGCGACATCGACCGCTTCAAGGCTCTCAACGATGCGCACGGCCACGTGGTCGGTGACACCGCCCTGATCGAGATGGCGAAGGAACTGCGGGCCCTGGCGCGACCGGACGAGATCACCGCCCGGATCGGGGGCGACGAACTGGTGCTCGTAGTGTTCGGCAGCGCGGGCGATGTGTCAGAAGTCGTCGACCGCCTGATGCCGTTGGCCCGAGTGGACATCGGCGCGCTCGCGCTCACCGCGAGCATCGGGGTCGCAACGCAGGTCGCCGGTGATCGCTATTTCTCGATCGACGACGTGCTGCGGCATGCCGACGCTGCGATGTACGAGGCGAAGCGGTCCGGCGGCGCGACGTGTGTCATCCACCAGCCGATGGACCGGATTTAGCTCTTGCGCAGCGGCGCCGGATCCCACAACCCGCTGCGCGTGACGGTGCCCAGTTCCAGCCGGGCGGGCGCGGCATCGGGGTAGAAGGGCGTCAGCCGCTGCAGCGCACCCCAGTCCCGGAACCAGTCGTCCTTGAGGTAGCTGGCCACTGTGGTCGCGTGTGCCAGCAGTTCGGTGATGCCCAGCGGGCCGCCGCCCAGATTGTCCATCACCGGCGAATTGGCCTCGGCGCCGAAGCGGTCGGGCAGGATGCGCCATTTGGGTGTCTCGTCGACCCCGTTCTGATGGCCGAACGGCCGCTGACACGGGAACGCCAGCCCCACCAGCCAGTCCAGGAATACCGGGTCCTTCGAGCCCACCACGTCCTGCAGCGTGCGCAGCTGCGGCACCCGTGGCGGGGTGAGGCCGATCCAGTGCTGCGGGGCCAGATCGTCGTCGTCGGCCACCAAACGGATCTGGGTCGCGGAGTCGGGGATGGCCGACAGCGGCGCGCGCAGGTTGCGCCAGGCCGGAGAAGCCCCGACGTCAGCGAATCCCATTGAACCGCTGTGCTTTCCGGCCGCGGCCTCCTCGTCCGTGGCCCACTGCACCTGAACCTCGCGGGCGTCGAACCGGCCCGCCGCCGTCACCACCAGCAGTGGTGTCTTATGCCGTTCATCTTTGGCCGGCAGCCGGTACCAGCCCGACCGCAACATCGCCGGCACCTGGATACCGGCCCGCCAGCTGCCCAGCACCGGGGTGCGGGCCGGATCGAGGTTGAACGGCAATCGCGCCCGGGAGCCGTTGATGCCCGGTGCGGCGGTGGTGCCGCCCTCGGTGCCGGCCTCGGTGCCGGTGATCACCCCGTCCTCGTTGGCGAAGTTGCGGTCACCCGGACGCTCCATCACCGGGTCGGCCGAAACGTCGGCCGGAATTCCGTTGGGAGTGAACGCTTCCGAGAGGCCCGCGCCCAGTGCGTCACCCACCGGGGCGGACACCGGCGCCAACATCCCGGCTTCGGGATCCAGTTCGACCAGGACGTCCTCGGCCAGCCCACAGGTCTTACCGGTCTTGAAACCAACCGCAGCCTGCAGGTTCGACCGTCCCACCGACCACGCCGGATACTGAAAGATCATCGCCTGGGTCAGCGACACGACCTCCATCAGAACCAGCAACCAGGTGGCAATAGCCAACGGGGACTGCAGAATTCGTGACAGGCGGGCGCCGAACCGGGTCCGGGGTGGTCCGTCGTCGTTGCTGGCGACGAAGTGCAACCACGCCGCGATCAACAGCACGATCACCGTCAGCTCGAGCAGCGCGGTGGTGAGCGACCAGCGCCACTTGGGGAACGAATTAGACCACGGCACACCGAAATTGGACACATACCACCAGCCGTTGACGCTGGCGAACGACATGGCCATCACGAACAGGACGGCGGCGGCGAACACGGTGCGGTTTCGCCGCGACCGCATCGCCGCGCCGGTCACCGCCACCGCGGCCAACGCCCCCAATGACCCCGCGAGGCCGGCGAACACGCCGAAGTGGTGGGTCCATTTCGTCGGGGTGAACATCATCGCCAGAAACGAGATGATGGTGATGCCGATGATGCGGCGGCTCGGCCCGGCCGCGGTACCCGGAATTCGCCCCTTGCGCAACGAGATTGCCACCGCGATCGCCAGTGCGAGGATCAGCGCCAGCACCGCGAACCGGCGCGCCACCGACCCGTCGGGGCTGGGCATGAACAGCCGCTCGTAACGGATGTGTTCGTCGAACCACTTCAGGCTGGGGCCGACGGCTTGCTTGAGGAAGGTGGCCTGGGCTTCGCCGGCCAACGTCTGATCCCGGAAGATCAGGATCGCGGTCACGGTGGTGGCCGCCAGGATCGGCGCTATCAGCGGCAGCAGTCCGAACTGTTTGGAGCGACGATGCAGGATGGTCCGCAACGGGCCGATCGCCACCAGCAGGGCACCGATGGACGCGATGCCCGTGGGGCCGGAGAACAGGGTCAGCGCGCCGAGGATGCACGCCGCGGCCACCGGCAGCAGCCGGCTGGTGGCCACCGCCCGCTCCACCGAGCACCAGGTGAGCAGGATGCCCAGGGCGATGATCGGCTCGGGCCGCAGGCCGTTGTTCAGGGGCAGCCAGACCGCCAGGAACATCCCGGCCGCCGTCCATGCCGCGGCCCGGCTCTTCTTGACGGAGTGACCCAGCCGGGGGATGACCTCGCGGCTGATCACCCACCAGCACGTCAGCGCCATCAGCAGGGTCGGCAGCCGCATCCAGACGCTGGCCGTGGTGACATGCGCCCACATCGCCAGCAGGTCGTAGTACCAGCCGAACGGTGCCTCGGGCGTGCCGAACCAGCGGTAGTAGTTCGCCATGTAGCCGGCGTGTTCGGACACCCGGGCCATGGTCAGGATGTAGCCGTCGTCGGAGGTGTTGGCGCCGACGAAGTGCCACCAGACCAGCACCGCGATCACCAGCGCGTCCAGCCCGCCGACCGACCACCAGCGCGACGGCAGGAAGCGGCGGTGCCGGGTGCCGTCGGCGGTGTCCAGCACGTGCAGCGCGATCAGGGAGGCCGCGGTCAGCAGCACCCCGAGGATCATCGCGGCCATCTTCAGCGTCGTCGGGCTGCTGCTGTAGCGGGTGTCGACGGTCGCGGTGAAGCTCAGGCCGGGCGGCGTCGGACCGGCCAGGTCGGTGAACACCCCGACGATCTGCGGCCGGAAGTCATAGCCGCTCTTTTCCCCGCGCAGCGGCGCGCCGGGATGCTCGGTGGTCGGGCCCTGTTTGAGGCCGACGAACTCACCGATGACGCGGTCGGCGTGGGCGGTGAAGGTCAGTCGCTGACAGTCCGGGCCCAGCACTTGACTCAGCGGCGCCGCCACCACGGGGACGTTGCGCACGATCAGCACCAGGTCGTCGTTCACGCGCTGCAGCAGCAGCCCGCGATCGACCGCTTTGGGTGCCTGTTTGGGCACCGTTGACAGCAGCACGGTCTTGCCGGCGTTCTGCGGCCCGGCCAATCCCGCGGCGGCCTGGCACGGGACGCTGACGTTCAGGTCGGTGGCCACGTAGCTGATCAGCGGCGCTTCGACGCTGCCGTAGGTGCCGTTCTGCGGCCAGTTGAGTTGGGCGGTGGTCTGGTTGACCGGCAGCAGCGGGGTCGCCAGCGCCAGCGCTGCCCCCAGCAGTCCGGCGATGACGGCAACGAGTCGAGCGATCCGGTAGTTTGCTCCCGCATCGTCCACGGAGGTAGATGGTAATTGTTCGGTCGCCATCAAGCGCTCGGCACCGGCTTGCGGATCGCCACCACGAACGGTCCGATGGTCTCGACGGCGAAACGCGGGTCGTTGAACAGGGCGGCTTTGAGGTCCACTGTGTAGCGGCGGACGTTGGGCTGATTGGGGTAGACATCCTCGGCCAGCCGCAGCGTGTAGGTGTTGCCGGCGCCGCGGCGCATGACGAAGACGGTGGGCGGCGGCCACGGCAGCTTGTCCAGCGCCCCGATGAACTCGTCGGCGTTCTTGAGCTTCGACCAGCTCTCGATCTGGGCGGCGCGCTTGTCGAATTGGGCCAGCGGATTGGCGTAGTGCGACGTCAGGCCCTGAAAGCCCCAGTAGGGGTAGAACGACAGGAAGCTGTAGTCGGCCGTCATCACCACGGTCTGATCACGCGGCCGGCCGGTGACCTTCCGGATGGCGGCGTCGACGGCCGGGTAGTACTTCTCCGAACTGGGCGGGCGCCGGTCGCCGCGCTGGCCGTCGCCGTCGGTGTCGGTGTAGGCGATCGTCAGGTCGGGGCGCAGCACGTCGGGAATGTCCTGGCTGAACGCGATCGCCGCGGTCAGCCCGAGCGCCGTGGCGACTGGCAGCGCCGCCCGGCTGCGTGCGGCCAGCGCCGTCGCGAACTCGACGAATCCGAATACCCCGGCCGCCACCAGCAGCACGCTCAGCGTCGGCTGCAGCCGGAAGGACAGCAGGGTGGTGCGCGCCAGGGTGGTCAACATCGACAGCACGGACCACGCGTAGACCGCGAGCACACCAATCGCCAGGCCGCCGGCGCGCACCGACGACCGTGCCCGCACCACCAGCCACAGCGTGCCCAGCATGCAGCCGGCGCCCAGGAGCGAGAACTGCAGCATCGGGAAGGTCAGCTCGGCGCCGTCAGCGGGCAGGTAGTGGAAAGCGCTGCCGCTGTTGCTGGTCGGTGAGCTCAACGTTCGCAGCAGGTAGGGCAGCCAGGTGGTGGACGCGATCGCCGCCGCGATCAGGCCGATGACGACCAATCGGCGCAGCGGGTCCAGCGCGGCCCGGCCGCCGCCGGAGCGCCACCGGAATACCGCCAGACCGAGTGCCATCAGCGTCACCGTGAAGGCGCTGTAGGCGACCAGCAGCGTGTACCAGGTGGCGGCGAAGCCCAGGAAGATACCGGCGCCGACGACGGCCGCCCAGCCGCCCTGGGTGCCGAGTGTGCGGCCAGCCGCACCGTCGGCTTCGAGTGTGCGGCTGGCCGCACCGTCGGCGGAAGGGTCGGCATCAGAAGACCGCCCGGCGGCGCGCAGGCCCGACCACGTCAGCACGAACATCGGCGGCAACAGCACGGTGATCATCGCCGCGTAGGGCTCCGGCGAGCTGTAGGCCAGCGTCACCGCGGCGGTCGCGATGGTCACCAGCAGGGCGTATTCGAACCGCACCATTCGCGACCACAACACCAGCGCGACCGCGACCGCGATGGTGATCGACGTGATCGCCCACGGCTTGAACATCTCCCACGCCGGCGTCCCGGTGAGCGCCGCCGCGCGGCCGCCGATCCAGAACCAGCCCGGCGGGTAGAGCGGCGGCAACCCGATGTAGGTCATGTCGTGCAGCGCCGGGCTGTCGGTGAGCCGGGTCAGGTATTCGGTGCGGAACTGCTGGTCGACGGAGATGCCGAACAGATACAGCTTGGTGGCGCCCAGCGGCATGCCCAGCGTCACCACGGTGAAGGCGGAGACGAACACCAGCCCGCCGAGCTGGGCCAGCCGCCGCAGCCGGCCTGAGCGCCACAGCCAACCGACGCCGACCAGTCCGACCAGGCACCCCACCTGTCCGACCGTGGTCAGTGCGTGCAACTGGTTCGACGACGGGAAGGCGGGCCATTGCACCCGGGAGATCGCGGCCAGCGAGACCACCGACACCACGACGGCCACCACAGCCGCCAGCGCCATCTGGCCCAGGGTGGCCAGCGCGTTGCGCATGCTCAGATGGGCAGCTTGCGGAAGACGCTCCGCGGGATGTGGCGCAACACCATCATCACGTAACGGAATGCTGTTGGCGCCCAAACCAATTCCTTACCTTTTGCCGACGCGTTCACCGCGAGGTTGGCGACGTACTCCTTGTCGACGGTCAGTGGTGCTTCCTTGACGTGGGCGCTCATCCTGGTCCGCACCTGACCTGGCCGGATCACCAGTACCCGAACCCCGTACTCCCGCAGCGCCTCTGACAGGCCCAGGTAGAAGCCGTCGAGACCGGCCTTGGTGGACCCGTAGACGAAGTTGGATCGGCGCACCCGCTCGCCGGCCACCGTGCTCATTGCGATGATCTGCCCGAACCCCTGCGCGCGCATCTTCTCGGCCAGCAGCACACCCACCGAAACCGCCGCGGTGTAGTTGATTTCGGCGATCTGCACGGCTTTGCGCTGGTTCTGCCACAGCTCCTCGGCGTCACCCAGCAACCCGAACGCGACGATCGCCACGTCGATATCACCGTTGCTGAAGCACTCGTCGATCACCTTGGGATGGGTGTCGGGTTCCAGGGCGTCGAAGTCGACCAGCTCGACCGAGCGTGCGCCGGCCGCCTTCATCTGCGCCACCGCGGCGTCGCGGCCCGGGTCTTCGGGCATGGCGGCCAACACGATTCGCGCCTTGGCGTTCTGCAGGTACCGCTCGCAGATGGCCAGCCCGATCTCGGAGGTGCCTCCGAGCAGCAGGATGGACTGGGGGTTACCCACGGCATCTAGAACCATTGGCACACCATCTACAGCAACTCCAAACGTCGGGCCATGTCCGAGACGAACACCCCGGACGGATCGACCTTGCGGCGCACGGCGATCCATTCGTCGATCCGGGGATACATGGCGTGGAAATTCTCGGCACTCACCCGGGAGTCCTTGGCGGTGTAGAGCCGGCCGCCGAACTGCAGGACCCGGCGGTCGAGTTCGCTGACGAACTCGTTGAGGCCGGCCTTGATCGGGAAGTCGACGCAGATGTTCCAGCCCGGAATGGGGAAGCTCAGCGGGGCCTGATTGCCCGGCCCGAACAGCTTGAACACGTTGAGGAACGAATAATGGCCGCTGGCCTGAATGTCGCGGATGATGCGCTTGAACTCGTCGACGGCTTCAGTGGGAACCACGAACTGGTACTGCAGAAAGCCGGCCTGGCCGTAGCCACGGTTCCATTCCCCGAACATGTCCAGCGGGTGATAGAACTGCGTCAGATTCTGGATCTTGTTCCGGTAGGTGCCGGATTTGCGGTACCACAGTTCGCCGATCGGCCCGAACGTGTACTTGTTGGCCAGCCCGTTGGGAAAGATGTCGGGGAACGTGAACAGTTGCGGCGCATCGAATTTCAGCGGATTACGGGCCAGCTTGTCGGGCAGCTGGTCGAGGGTGGCCAGCGACCCGCGGGACACCGCGGCGCGGCCCAGTTTCGGCGGCGCGCTGATCGCGTCGAACCAGGCGCTGGAGTAGGTGTAGTTGGCCTCGCTGCCGTCGCTGTGCAGGGCGATCGTTTCGTCGAGGGTGGCGGTGACGTCGCCGTCGGCGATGAAGTAGGCCGTCTCGGTGGGTGTCATCTCGATGGTGGCGCGCAGGATGATCCCGGTCAGCCCGTTGCCGCCGACGGTGGCCCAGAACAACTCGGCTTCGTCGCCGTCCGGCGTCACCCGCCGGATCTCGCCGCTGGCCAGCAGCAGGTCCATGGACCGGACGTGGTTGCCGAAGCTGCCGGCGCTGTGGTGGTTCTTGCCGTGGATGTCGCACCCGATGGCACCGCCAATGGTCACCTGGCGGGTGCCCGGCAGCACCGGCACCCACAGCCCCAGCGGCAGCGCCGCCTTCATCAGCTGGTCGAGGTTGACCCCGCCGTCGACGTCGGCGAGCTTGGTTTCGGCGTTCAGCGAGTGGATCTTGTCCAGTGCGGACATGTCGATCACCAGGCCGCCGCCGTTTTGCGCGTTGTCGCCGTAGGACCGGCCCAGCCCGCGGGCTATCACGCCCCGACCATCAGATTCGGCCGCCCGGATCACTGCCTTGGCGATCACCTCGACGTCGGGGGTGCGCAGCACCTCCGCGACCGACGGCGCCGTTCGTCCCCACCCGGTCAGCCGGGTCGGGGTCGTGGTCATTTCGCTGCTCGACATCGTCAAAGAGGGTACCGCGCCCACTGACCAGGTCAGCGGATGCGGAAGATCACGGTGCGCTGCACGATGAAATTGATAACCGTCGCGGTGCCCTGCGCGACCACGAATGCGACGGGCACGGCCCATCCCCGGTAGTGCAGCAGTTCCAGGCACAGATGGTTCAGCCCGACCTGCACCGCAAAGGTGAGCGCGTACAGCGCCATGACGCCGATGAACCGGGCGGTGCTCGGTGACGCCTGGAAGGTCCAGCGCCGGTTGATCAGGTAGGCGGTGATGGTGCCGACGATGAAGCTGGTGGCCTTGGCCAGGTCGACCTGAACACCGACGAGCTTGTACAGGATCAGGTACAGCCCGAAGTCGACGACGGCCGAGAAAGAGCCGGTGATGATGAAGCGCATCGCCTGGGTCGTCAGATGCAGATGCTGGTGCGGCTCTGCCGGCTCAGCACCTGGCTCTGGCGGGATCATCGAGTAGAAGTTTAGGTGGGCAGCTTCACCGAGAGCAGCTCGACCTGGCTGGGGCCCTGCGGCGTGGAGTATGTCACCGTGTCACCCGCCTGATGGCCGGCCAGCGCCTGCGCCAGCGGGCTGCGTGCGGTGAGCGTCTCTCCTTCATGGCCGACCGGGGTTTCCTCCACGATCGAGATCACGTACATGGTGACCACCTCACCGTCGGCGAAGCGCAGGGTGACCTCGGTGCCGCCGGGCAGCGTGTCAGAGGCTTCCGAGCTGGACGGTCCGGACTTCAGCCGCCGGTCCAGCTCGTTGATCCGTTCGGCCAGCACCGCCAGCTCGTCGGCGCGCTGGATGGCCTCCGCGGCGTCGCCGTGGTCGCCGACCATGCCGCGGTCGTTCTTTACCTCGATCTCCAGGCGGTCGTGCCGCTGCTTGAGCCGGGCCAGTTCGGCGGCGAGGTTCTCGCGCAATGCTGCCGCCGCATCCCTTGACTGGGCTTCCTCGCTCACGTCCGCCGACCTTTCACCGAACACCAGGGCGTTTCAGTGTTACACCACAACAGGCCGGCCGTCACTCTTATCTCTCATGCGTTTACCGGCGTGTATCACGCCGGGCCTGCCTCCTCGTCGTCGTATTGCGACAACCCGTTTCGCACGGCGTCGAAAATAGCCAGACCCTGCGACACCAGCCCACTGGTCACCTGGCTGATTCCTTCGGCGCCGTTGAGCACGGTCAGATTCGATCCGGCCAGCCCGCGCGCCGCCTTGTCCACGATCTCGGGGAGTTGATCGATGATCATCCGGTCCAGGGCCACCCGGTTGTGCGATGCGGCAGCCTCGGCCTGAATCTTCATCTTCTCGGCGTCGGCCACGGCGAGAATCCGGACCCGTTCGGCTTCCGCCTCGGCGGGCTTGACCACCTCGGCGACCAGTTCCTGCTGGCGCAGTTCCGCCGCCCGCTGGGCCAGTTCGGTGCGCATGGCCAGCACCTCACGCTGGGCCTCCGCTTCGGCCAGCGGCCCCGCCTGTGCCGCTTCGGCCTGCGCCTTGTCCACCTCGGCCTTGTACTGGGCCTTCACGATGGCGGTCTCCCGGGCGAACTCGGCCTGCTTGCGCTGGGACTCCTGTTCGGCCTCGGCGGCCTTCTGGTTGGCCTGAGCCTGGGCGATCTGGGCCTGCTGCTGCACGGCGGCGTTGTGCGGGGCCGACATCGCCTTGATGTAGCCCAGCCCGTCGTCGTCGATGGACTGGATCTGCAGCGCGTCGACGTTCAGGCCGATGCGCGCCATCTCCTCCTTGGAGCCGTCGAGCACCTCGGTGGCCAGCTTCTGGCGTTCCCGGATGATCTGCTCGACGGTCATCGAGCCGATGATCGAGCGCAGGTGCCCGGCGAAGATCCGCCCCGTCAGAACCGACATCTGGTCCTGTTCGGACAGGAATCGTTGCGCGGCGGCGATGATGCTCTCCGTGTCGTTGCCCACCTTGAACGCGATGACGGCCCGGACGTTGAGGGTGATGCCCTGCTGCGTGACGCACTTCTCGGCGACCTCCGCCTCGCACATCGCCAGGGTCAGGAAGGCAGCCTTGCGAAAGAACGGGATGACGAAGGCGCCGTGCCCGGTCACGACGCGAAATGGTGCATTGCCTTTGGCTTTACCGCCCGAAATCAGCATCGCCTCATCAGGCGCGGGCACCCGGTATCCGAGCATCGTTGCACTCCTTGTGTTTTCGATCTTCAGGTGAAAGTGGGGTCGTGCCAGGGCTCGACGACGACGGTTCGTGGCCCGTGCGTCTGTACGACGAGCACCTGGGTGCCCTTGGGTAGAGGTTCGTCGGAGCGGGCCAGGAACGTCTCCTTGGAGCCGCGCACCGTCAGCAGCACCTCACCGGCGCCCTCGGCGCCACGCGTCGGCACGATCAGGGTTCCGACGCAGCCGACCACAGAGGCGCTCACGGGTCGCATTCTCCACCCCGGGCTGCATGCGATTACATGTCGAGGTCGATTCCGACGACCTGCGCGGCATACGTGGCGACGTCGTAGGCCGGAGACGCCCCGGCGACCACGCTCGGCAGCGGGCCGTCCGGGCGCCCGGCGAGCTGCGGGCGGACGGTCCAGGAGCCGAATGTGATCGGGACGACCGCGATGCGGGTGCCGTTCTGGTCGGGCACATCCTGCCCGTACCGCATCAACTGCCAGCTCTGCTGATGCGGATCGGAGGCAACCGCATAGACGCGGTCGAGGTGCCAGGCCGCGGTCAACCAGTGCGCGTCCCGCGCGGGAAAGTGCAAGGTGTCACCGGGTCCCCGCGACACCTCGGGCGGGGCGGAACCGAGCGCGGCGCGCAGCTGCTCCGCCGAACCGGCCGCCGCCAGGGTCGACGGCAGGTTGGTCAGGAACGAATCGAGATCGGGTGCGGCATAGGCCGTTCCGTGGCCGGCGCAAACCAGTCCGGTTCCGACGATGAGCAGGGCGGCAATCGCCCTCACGTCCAGTCCTTTACCGGCAACGCGGTCAGCGTGAGCACCCGGCTGCCGCTCTCCTGGGCGTCGATCCGCGACACCCAGACCCGACCCTCGGTCGCCCGTGCGACGATCTTCTCGACGGTCTCGAACACCCAGGCGGCGGAGGCTTCCAGGCCGGCGCTGTCCACGATCCGCATGTCCACCAGGTCACGTTCGGCCAGCAGCTCGAACAGGTCGCGCTGTGGGTCGTTGGCGGTGATCAAGGTGGTGTGTGCGTACTGGGCCTGCAGGGCGGCACGAATGTCCGCCAAGCATTCGGCACCGAGCACCTGATCGCCGGATTCGGTTTCGGCGCAGGCGAACTCGATCTCGAAGCTGAGTGCGTAGCCGTGCAGGAAAAGGCGCTTGCCGTTGTCGGACCAGGAGCGGCGGCAGCAGTTCAGCCCGCCGAACCGCTTGCGCAGGTGGAACTGAGCCGTACGTCCCACGGGTGCGTCGTCACGGTGCATGGTCGCGGTCTGGGCGGGGCCGGCGAAGGCGATCTCAGGCATGGTTACTGATCTTCTTTCTTGTTGCGAGAGTGATGAATTCGCGCTGTTGGTTGGCGTTGTCGCGCATCGTTCCGTAGAAGGCCATGGTGGTGGTGGGCCCGGCCAGGGCGGCGCCCTCGCGGACCGGGGTGCAGGCGTAACCGCCTTCCACCAGCACGCCCAACCCGCGCGGGGCGAGCTGGTGGTGCAACCACAGGCCGATCCGGGTCGTCATCTTGTCCTGCACCTGGACGCCGATCGCGCACGCCTCGACGACTCGGGTGAGTTCAGCCTGGCTCAATCGCTGGTCGCCGCGCAGGTAGCCGATGTGCACGACGCCGTAGAACGGCAGCAGGTGCTGTTCGCAGATCGCGTGGAACGGGATCGGACGCAGCAGTACGGGCCGGTCGAGCCGCAGCTGCAGGATCCCGCTGTCGGGGCGGACGAGTGTGTGAGGCACCGCGATAGCTTCCGGGCGGGGCCTTGGAGGATTCTAAAAGGATTCTTGTGGGGTTCTTGCGGCAGAAATCGCTGCCAGCTTCCGTTACCCGTTACCGCCCGGTGTGCCGGATCCGCCCTGGGATCCGGTGCCGCCGACGGCGCCGCCCGCACCCGCAACGCTCAGAAGCACGCCGCCGGTACCCCCGCCACCACCGCTACCGGCCGTGCCGCCGGCCCCGCCGGTGCCCGCGACGCCACCGTCACCCCGGGAACCGGCAAGACCGCCGGTGCCGCCGGACGAGCCGGCATGGCCGCCGGTGCCGCCTGTCCCACCAGAACCCCCGGTCCCGCCGGCCCCGCCCGCGCCCCCGGTGCCGCCGTTGCCCGCCAGGAGACCACCCGCGGCGCCCTGGCCGCCCGTGCCGCCCGCTCCACCGGTGCCGCCGGTTCCGCCGGCCCCTCCGTCGCCCCCGTCACCCCCGTCGCCGGCGTTCTGCGTGTTGCTGGTACCCCCGACGCCGCCGTTGCCCCCCGTGCCGCCGTGGGCGCCGGTACCGCCGGCGCCACCCATCCCGCCCGCACCGCCGGCGCCGCCGTCGCCGATGAACAGGCCGCCTCGACCACCGTTGCCTCCGGCGGCGCCACTCCCGCCGGCCCCGCCGGTGGCCCCGGCGGCTCCCGTGCCGCCGTCGCCCCCGTTGCCGCCGTTGGCCTGGTTGAAGTCGAAGGACCGGGTGGTTGTCACCGCGTTGCCACCGGCTCCGCCGGCGCCGCCTGCTCCGCCAGGGGCACCGCCCGCGGCGCCACGGCCACCGTTGCCTCCGTCCGCGGTGACGCTGGTGGGCAACGTGCTGGTGTTGCTGCTGGTCGCCGACGCATTGCCGCCGGCGCCGCCGGCCCCGCCCGCGCCGCCGGACCCGGCTGCTCCGCCGGCACCACCCTGACCGCCGGTGGCGGTGATGGAGTTCTGTCCCATCGGGTCGGTGCTGACGGCCGTTGCGTTGCCACCCAGACCGCCGGTGCCGCCGGCCCACCCCGCGCCGCCTGTCCCGCCGGTGTCACCCGCGGTGCCCGTGGCGTGTGCATCGTTGTTGGTCGTCACGCTGTTGGCTGCGCCCGGCGTTCCGTTCGGCGCCGTGGCTCCCGTGGTGGCGGGATTGGCTCCGGCCGCACCGGCCGTACCGGCGCCGCCGGATCCGCCGTTGCCACCGTCGCCCCACAACCCGGCGTAACCGCCGTCTCCACCTCGCCCGGCAATGCCGCCATTGATGCCGGCTGCGGCGTTACCGCCTGCCCCGCCGTCGCCGCCGCTACCGAACAACAGGGCATTTCCGCCGGCACCGCCGGCAGCACCGAGTCCGCCCGCACCGCCGGTTCCGCCGTTGCCGATCAGGGGGGCGATGCCGCCGACGCCTCCGCCGCCACCCGTTCCGCCTACCCCACCCGCGCCGCCGCCGCCGTACAGCAGACCGCCGTTTCCGCCGTTGCCGCCGACCGCCCCTGCGCCGCCCGTGCCGCCGGCCCCGCCCTGGCCCCACAAGCCTGCCGAGCCGCCGGTCCCGCCGGGTTGACCAGCGGCCCCCCCGGCACCGGCACCGCCGTTGCCGTACAGCAGCCCGCCAGCGCCGCCGGCCTGGCCAGGTGCGGTGCCGTCGGCGCCGTTGCCGATCAGCGGGCGTCCCAAGAGGGCTTGGGTGGGGGCATTCATCACGCTGAACGCCGCCTGCGCGGCAGGTTGCAGGGGCGAGGCATTTGCGGCCTCCGCGCTGGTGTACGAAACCCCACCCCCGGCCAAGGCCTGGACGAAGTGGCGGTGAAAGCGTGAGACCTGTTCGCTGAGCGCCTGATACGCCTGGCCGTGACCGCTGAAGATCGCGGCGATGTGCTGCGAGACCTCATCGGAGGCGGCCGCCAGCACCGCCGTAGTCGGCGCCGCCGCCGCTGCGCTCGCCGAATCGACCGACGCACCGACGCCTGCCACGTCCGCTGCTGCGGTCGCTAGTGCTTCCGGGCCAACCAACATGAACGACATGGCGTGGTTCCCCTCGACGTGAGTGTGGTGAGCCGAGCCGATTGCTCCGGCTCCCACCATCGGTCACTGGGCACCGCAAGTTCTTCGGCCAGTAGGCCGGTTCGGGGGATGAAATTCCGTCCACCAATTAGAGGAGACCCGCCGCCCGTAGTGCCGGGTGGAGCGAGCCCCAAGAATCTGCAGAGCTTCCCGAGAGAACGACAACCGAGCCTTCTCCCATGCGCTCTATCGAGAATGTCCGTAGTTCCGTCGTCAAGGTGACGCTGGCCATCGCCGCCGTCGCGGTCACGCTGGGCCTGGCGACCGGCCTGGCCCACGCCGCTTCCTCGACGCCGCACACCGAGGCGCCCCGCATGTACGGCAACCCGGCCGCGGCCGCTCAGTACTGGCGCAAACAATCCGTCGACGACTGCGCCCTGATGGCCGCGGCCGACGTGATCGGGGAGTTGACTGGGCGCCAGCCGTCCGAAAGCGAGATCCTCGCGGTGGCACAGCAGATGCGCAGTCGCGTCCACCCCGGACCGATGTACCGCGCGGGGTACGGCACCGACCCCGGCGACATTCCCGCCTTGTTAGGGCAGTACGGCATCTACGGCGTGGCCACCAGCCTGGACGAGGCCGCCGCCACCGGGCTGGACTCCGGACTGGAAGCACTGGGGCGCTACCTGGCCGACGGCCACAAGGTGATTGCCGGGGTGAACGCCGAGATGATCTGGGGCCTGCCGGTTCAGACCAAGGACGGCCGCGGCAACCCGATGAGCGACCACGCCGTCGTCGTCACCGGCGTCGACCTGGTCAACGGCACCGTGCACCTCAACGACAGCGGAACCCGAGCCGACGAGGTCGTGTCACTTGACGTCTTCCAGCGCGCCTGGGCCACCGGCGGCGACGAGCTGGTGGTGACCCGCGAAACCCGCTGATAATCAGCCGAATTCGAGCAAGGTGTAGGCACCGCGGAACTCCCTGAGTGGCGGAAACTGCCACAGCGCCGGGTAGAAACGCCCGAAGAACCAGCCGCGCCCGGCGGGTATCGGCACATCGTGGACCGCGCGGATGCCGGGCACGGTGTTCGCCAGAGCTGCCAGCTGGCGCGGCGACAGGCTGAACGGCATGGGCGGCACCCGATAGTGCTTGGACGAACGCAGGCCCTTGCGTGCGACTTTCTTGACGATGGTCGGGGGCACGTCGAAGAACATCTGACCGCCGCGGAATCGCTTGGCGCACGCGGTGATCAGGCCCAGCGCCTCGTCCGGCTGCAGATACATCAGCAGCCCCTCGGCGGTGATGAACACGCCGTCGGAGTCGTCGATCTGGTCCATCCACGAGTAGTCCAGGGCTGACTGCGCGATCTCGGTGATACGTGGTGAGCGCGGCAGCAGCCGCCGCCGCAACTCGATCACCGGCGGCAGATCAATTGATACCCAACGGAATTGAGCCTCCGGCAGTGCGCTGTCCAGTCGCCAGAAGCTGGTCTGGAAACCTTCGGCAAGGGCGACGACGGTGGCGCGGGGATGCTCGGCCAGATACGCGAGGGCGCATTTGTCGACGGCCAGTGAGCGCAGCGCCATCTCCTGGCCCTTGCGGCGTCCGAACTTGTCGAAATCGAAGTCGATCGCGTCGACGAGCGTGATGGCCATCGGGTCGTCGATGATCGCGTCCGGGTGCGCGGCCTGGAAGGCCCGGCCGCTCAGAGTGAGCAGGGCCGTCTCGGAGACTCCGGTCAGCAGACTGGCATCGACGCGGTCAGGTGCAGGATGACTCATCTGCCCAATCTATCGGCGGCAGCCTAGCCGGGTGTGCCTCCAGGTTCCGGGACAGCAGGCGCGAAGGGGAGTCACCGCAGCATGTCCCTCGGCCAGATAGCCGAATCAGAGGATGAAATCTGCTCTTCCTACGGGAGCAGGCGCAGACAAGTCCGGGTCACGCCGTCAGACGCGCGACATCTCAAACCCAGTACGGCACCCGCGCCCGGTACTGCCGCATCGCGAACGCCGCCATCACCCAGCCCACGATCGTCAGCACCACCACCACAGCCCAGTGCCGCAATTCCTGGGGTGCGCCCAGCAGCGGCGCCCGCACGATGTCGAGGTAGTGCAGCAGCGGGTTGAGTTCGACGATCTTCGACCAGCGGCCCGCGCCCTGCTGTCGGAGGGTGCTGTCGTTCCAGATGATCGGCGTCATGAAGAACAGCAGCTGCACCACCGAGTTGAGCAGCGGCCCGATGTCGCGGTAGCGGGTGGCCAGGATGCCGAAACACAGCGACACCCAGATGCAGTTGAGCATGATCAGCGCCAGGGCGGGCAGCACCGACAGGTCAGCCCATGACCACGGCTTGGGGTAGATGATCGCGATGACGACGTAGATCACGATGTTGTGCGCGAACAGGATCATCTGCCGCCACACCAGCCGGTAGACGTGCACGCTCAGCGGAGTCGGCAGTTGCTTGATCAGGCCCTCGTTGTGCACGAAGACGTCGGCGCCTTCCAGGATGGCCGCGTTGATCAGGTTCCAGACGATCAGCCCGAGCGTGACGTAGGGCAGGTGCTCGGACAGGTTGAGATGGAACAGTTTGGAGTACAGCCCGCCCATCGCGACGGCCGTCGTACCGGTCGCGATCGTGATCCAGAACGGACCCAGCACCGAACGGCGGTAGCGCTGCTTGATGTCCTGCCAGCCCAGGTGCAGCCACAGTTCGTGACGCCGGAACCCGTCGGCCAGATCACGGCGGGCGCGGCCGAAGGTCTTGGACTGAGCCGCCGCGTCGATGAACGTCATGCCGAACCTCCTGGCCGCCCGAATCTTTCCTGCCGTCCCAGCCGGCGCAGCCGGACCCACTCCCGCAGCCCCTGGGGATCGCGACGGGTCACCAGGAAGAACCAGCCGAACCGGACCCACTCCTGGAAAAGCAGCTTGCGCAGTCCTGGCTGGGACAGCACATAACCGCGGTTGCGATAAGTGAAGTAACGCTTGTTGGTGTCATCCGGGTACTGGGTGTGCATGCGGCCACCGAGGATCGGCTTGAACTCCTCGGACCCGCACGGGTGCAGATACACCGTGTCCAGGCAGGTGCCGAACGGCAGGCCGGAGCGCACCAGCCTGCGGTGCATCTCCACCTCGTCGCCGCGGATGAAAAGCCGCAGATCCGGTACCCCGATCGCCTCCAGCGTCGACGCGCGGAACAGCGCGCCGTTGAACAGTGACGCGATGCCGGGCAGCAGATCCTGGCCGGTTTCGGTGCGCAGTTCGCCGGCCCGTCGGCGCCACACCAGTCCGCGGCGCAACGGGAACGCCAGTGCCTCGGGGTCGTCGATGTTGCAGACCATCGGAGACACCTCGGCAAGACTGTGCTTCTCGGCACAGGCCAGCAACGTCGCCAGCACCTCGGTGTCCGCGGCGCGCCCGTCGTCGTCGGCCAGCCAGATCCAATCCGCCCCGTGCGCCAGCGCCAGCAGCATGCCCAGCGCGAAACCGCCGGCACCGCCCAGGTTCCGCTGGGAATTGAGGTAGGTCGACGGAATCGCTTGTGCCGCAACGAGATCGCTAACACGCGCGTCGCCGGAAGCGTCGTTGTCGATGACGATGATCCGGTCCGGCGGCCGGGTCTGGGTGGACAGCATCTCCAGTGAGCGGGCGAGTTCCTCGGGCCGCCGGTGGGTCACCACGACGGCGAAGACGCGCTCACTCACGCGCGGTCTCGGCGAGCACTTCGCGCACGTGCCGTGCCGCGTCGTCACCCTCGTAGGCGCGCACCACCTCTTCGATGCCGCCGCTCTGCCGGATCACCCCGTGGTCGATCCACATGGCGGTCTTGCACAGGCGGGCCAGGAATTCGTTGGAATGGCTTGCGAACACCAGGATTCCGGAACGCTCCACCAAACTCTGCAGCCGCGACTGCGCCTTTTTCAGGAAGTCGGCGTCCACCGCGCCGATGCCCTCGTCGAGCAACAGGATCTCCGGGTCGATGCTGGTGACCACGCCCATCGCCAACCGCACCCGCATGCCCGTGGAGTAGGTGCGCAGCGGCATCGACAGGTAATCGCCCAACTCGGTAAATTCGGCGATCTCGTCGACCTTCGCCAGCATCTGCTTGCGGGTCTGTCCCAGGAACAGGCCCCGGATGATGATGTTCTCGTAGCCCGAGATCTCGGGGTCCATGCCGATACCGAGATCGAACACCGGCGCCACCCGGCCGGTCACCTTCGCCCAGCCGCGCGTGGGTTCGTAAATGCCCGAAAGCAGGCGCAGCAGAGTCGATTTGCCCGCACCGTTGTGGCCTACCAAGCCGACGCGGTCGCCCAGTTCCAGCGACATGGTGATGTCGCGCAACGCCTCGATCACCACCACGTTGGAAGCGTTGCGGCCGATCGCGCCGCCGGCCTTGCCTAGGAACGCCTTCTTCAGCGAACGCGACTTGGCGTCGAAGATCGGGAATTCGACCCACGCGTCGCGGGTTTCGATGTGTGGACCGCTCGGCACGGCTTACAGGTACTGTCCGGTGCCGTGCCCGTGCGGGCCCGGCTTGCTGATCCCCGGGGGCAGCGCGCCCTGTCGCATCTGCTCGAGTTGCGCCCGGGCCGCCATCTGCTGGGCGAACAGCGCGGTCTGAATGCCGTGGAAGAGCCCTTCCAGCCAGCCGACCAACTGCGCCTGCGCGATCCGTATCTCGGCGTCCGAGGGCGCGGAGTCCTCGTTGAACGGCAAGGTGAGTCGTTCCAGCTCCTCGCGCAGTTCCGGCGCCAAGCCGTCCTCGAGTTCGCGGATGCTGGTGGCGTGGATGTCGCGCAGCCGCGTGCGGCTGGCTTCGTCGAGCGGTGCGGCCCGGACCTCCTCGAGCAGTTGCTTGATCATGGTGCCGATCCGCATCACCTTGGCGGGCTGCTCGACCAGGTCGGTCAGCGAGCGCTCGTCGGAATCATCCGCGTCCTCATGCAACGCCATCAACCGCGGATCGACGCCGCCGATGACCTCGATGCCGTCACTGTCTTCGGCATGGTCGTCGTTGCCGTTACCCACGCAATCACCGTCCTCGTGTGTCGTCTAGGGGTGCACCGGAGTGTCGCCGTGCCATTCGTAGATCTGGGCGCCGCCGTTGTCGTAGATCATGGTCCAGTACGGCGACTTGTCCAGAAAATATAGTCCGTCGGGAACTTTGAACCCTCGGATCGTCGGGCCGCTGGCCAGGACGTAGCGGATGTTGAGGGCCTTGATCGCCTCCACCACCCGAGGATCGGAGTCGCCCTTCTTGGCGTACGCCCAGAAGATGTAGCGGTGGTAGCCGGGGCCCATCTGCACGGGATAGTCGTAGTGGGTCCACAGCGGATGCAGACCGGCCACCGCGTACATCCACGAGGTGCCGTCGACGTTGGAATTGCCGATCATCGTGTCGCGGGCACCCGGCAGTTTCGCCAGGTAAGCCATGGCTTCGAGGTCGCGTTGGTCGACGATGATCGAGTCGTACTTGTCACCGAACAGGAACCGGTGCCGGGGGAAGTAGTGCCACGCACTGGCCAGGCTGATGCCGATCAGCAGCACCGCGGTGGCCGCCGCCCAGAAGCGCGACGGCATCGGCTTTCGCGGCTGCACGAACCGCTTCACCAGGGCCACCGCCGCCGCTACCAGCGTCACCAGCGCGACGGCCGCCATCAGGTTGAACAGCGGGGTCGTGGCCGCGGCGATGCGGCGCGGGTCCTTGTAAAAGAACTCGCCGACCGCCCCGGCCACCCGGCCCAACGGACCCCACAGGGGAGTGCCCGCATCGACGTTGATCACGATGAACAGCAGCCACACGGCCAGCGGCCACCACATCTTCTTGGCCAGCATGACGAACCCGCCGACGGCGCACAGGAAGCTCAGCCCCCATTGGTAGGGGAAGTCGTTGAGATGCCGTGAGTGCATGAACACGGCGTCGAACAGGCCGTGTCGCTTGCTGAGATACGTCAGGAAGGAGTGCCCGGCGATGATGTCTTCTTGCTGCGTGACGCTCAGGAACTGCGGCAGCATGATCAGCCCGGAGGCCAGCCCGACGCCGGCCAGCACCGCGAAGTCGCGGACTCGGCCACGCACCGGGTGCCACAGTGCCTCGAAGAGCCACCAGGCGCCCACCAGGATGACCGTGATGATGCCGCCGGTGATGTGCACGGAGAAGACGCCGACGAGCCCCAGGATGGCCACTGGGATGCGGTCCCGGTGTTGCAGCGTCGACGTGATCAGGGCCATGGCCGGGATGGCGACGCCGTAGGCCGCCAGGTTGGGCATCGCCGCGGTGTCGAACTCGACGTAGGGCACCGCCGTGAACGACGCCGAGAGCGCTGCGGCGGTGGCGGCGGTGACCGCGGTGCGCCATTCGGTGGTGTGGGTGCGCAGGGCGCGCCAGGTGAGGACGGCCGCGCTGACCGGGAACAGCCAGATCGCCGCCGCCAGCGAGTTCAGCGTGTAGCCGGTGGCCGCGGCCGCACCGGTCAGCTGGCAGAACACGGCGGTCAGGGCGTGGAAGACCGAGGGGTAATAGAGCACCGCATGGGTCTCGACGTTGCGCAGCTCGCCCATGTGGGTGGACGACGCCTGGCCGACGTCGAGGATCCAGCGCACTTCGTTGGCATGCCACACCGCGTCCCACGTGCTCGGGATGGATTGCCAGTGCGGGATGCCGGTGAAGGCCGCCCAGCCGATCAGCACGACGCCCAACAGCACACCGGCCGCGACGACGATCGCCGGGCCGGGGTTGATCGCGCGTGCTTCAGCCTGTTTGTCCCGGAACCGGGCCAGCAGCAGCTGCAGCACGGTGGCCAGCACGCAGACGACGGCCAGCGCCGCCAGCGCCGTCCACCCGTTCCACGGGATGCCGAGCGCTCCGTAAGGGATGATCGCCAGCGCCACGACGCCGTACGTCAGCGCTGGTCCGGCCGCAATGGCGATCGGCCAGTTCAACTGCGCGATACGTGCGACGATGGCACCCGGTGCGATCAGCAGTACCAATGCGATCAGCGTTCCGAAGCACAAGCTCACTCGACTAGTATGGCTGCCCGGGTGAGTTGACTCGGGAGGCCGGTAACGGCTGGAACGTCTATGGCGCACCCGCTACCGACACCCATTTGTGGAATTTGCGTTAGCTCTAAGGTGGCTGGCATGGCCTACGACGTCGCCCGGGTGCGCGGACTGCACCCGTCGCTCGGTGACGGATGGGTGCACTTCGATGCGCCGACAGGCATGCTCATTCCGGATTCCGTGGCAACCACGGTGTCCACGGCGTTCCGTCGGTCCGGCGCCAGCACCGCTGGGGCGCACCCGTCGGCGCGGCGCAGCGCCGCGGTCCTGGAAGCGGCCCGCGAGGCGGTCGCCGATCTGGTCAACGCCGACCCCAGCGGTGTCGTATTGGGTGCCGATCGTGCCGTGCTGCTTGCCTCGCTCGCCGAGGCTTCGTCCGCCCGCGCCGGCCTGGGGTACGAGGTCGTCGTCAGCCGGCTGGACGACGAGGCGAACATCGCCCCGTGGCTGCGCGCCTCCCATCGCTACGGCGCCAAGGTCAAGTGGGCCGAGGTCGACATCGAGACCGGCGAGCTGCCGACCTGGCAGTGGGAAAGCCTGATCAACAAGTCCACCCGGCTGGTCGCCGTCACGTCGGCGTCCGGCACGCTGGGCGCCGTCACCGACCTGCGGGCGATGACGAAGCTCGCGCACGATGTGGGTGCCCTGGTGGTGGTCGACCATTCCGCCGCCGCGCCCTACCGGCTGATCGACATCAAAGAGACCGAAGCCGACGTGGTGGCGGTGAACGCCGTGAATTGGGGCGGGCCGCCGATCGGAGCGATGGTGTTCCGCGAGCCGGCGCTGATCAACACCTTCAGCTCGGTCTCCACCAACCCGTACGCCACCGGACCCGAGCGGCTGGAGGTGGGCGGACACCAGTTCGGTTTGCTGGCCGGCGTTGTCGCCAGCATCGAGTACCTCGCCTCGCTCGACGAGTCGGCCCGCGGCAACCGGCGGGAGCGCCTGTCGGTGTCGACGCAGTCCGCGTCGGCATACCTGAACCGGATCTACGACTACCTGATGGTGTCGCTGCGGTCACTTCCGCTGGTGATCCTGCTGGGCCGCCCGGAATCGCGGATACCGGTGATCAGCTTCGCCGTCAACGAGGTTCCCGCCGACCGGGTGGTGCAGCGGCTGGCGGACAACGGGATTCTGGCCATCGCGAACGCGAGTTCCCGAGTGCTGGACGTGCTGGGCGTCAACGACATTGGCGGCGCGGTGACCGTCGGCTTGGCGCACTATTCGACGATGGCCGAAGTCGACCAACTGGTGCGCGCGCTGGCGTCGCTGGGCTGAATTTCGACCAGCGCTACACCGTCAGCAGGATTTTCCCGAACGTCTCGCCCGACTGCAGCAGGCGGTGAGCTTCGGCCGCTTCCTGGATCGGCAGGCGCCTGCCGATGATCGGCCGCACTGGCTGGCTGGCGAACATCGGCCACACCGACGTCGTGACCGCGTCGACGATGGCGCTCTTGCTGTTGGGCCCGCTGACCGGACGGGCGCGCAGCGTGGTGCCGATGACGCGGGCGCGTTTGGCCATGAGTTTGCCGATGTTCAGTTCGGCCTTCACTCCGCCCTGCATGCCGATGATCACTAGCTGCCCGTCGGTGGCCAGGGCGTCGATGTTGCGGTCCAGATAGGCCGCACCCATGATGTCGAGGATCACGTCCGCGCCCCTTGTCTCCTGCATCAGCCGGGCGACGAAGTCCTCGTCCCGGTAGGAGATGGCGATCTCGGCCCCCAGGTCCCGGCACATGGCCAGCTTCTCCGCGGAGCCGGCGGTGGCCGCCACCCGGGCGCCCAGCGCGCGCGCCACCTGGATCGCGTGGCTGCCGATGCCGCTGGCTCCGCCGTGCAGCAGCACCACCTGGCCGGGGCCCAGGTGCGCCGTCATCACCAGGTTGGACCAGACCGTGCAGGCCACTTCCGGGACGCCCGCGGCGTCGATGACGTCCAGCGGCGCCGGTATTGGCATCACCTGTCCGGCCGGGGCGGCGACGTACTCCGCATATCCGCCACCGGCCAACAGCGCGCAAACCTCTTGTCCAACAGACCATTTCGTCACATCGGCGCCCACGTCGGCGATGGTCCCGCTGACTTCCATGCCGATGGTCTCGCTCGCCCCCGGGGGCGGCGGGTACTTGCCCGCGGCCTGCAGCACGTCGGCTCGATTGACGCCGGCGGCCGCGACCTTGATCAGTACCTCACCCGGCCCGGCGGATACGTCGGGAACGTCTTGCCAGAGCAGCCGCTCAGCGGTTTCGGCGACGATGGCGCGCATGCTGGCCACGCTACAAGCACCGCTACCCTTATCTGCGGTGGCGTGGCAGAGCGGCCTAATGCACTCGCCTTGAAAGCGAGAGACGGCTAAAACCGTCCGGGGGTTCAAATCCCTCCGCCACCGCTCACCTGATTGCGTTGACCCTGCGCAGAGGGCGAAGTATCATGAGTACCGGCCGCCTTGGGCGCAGACTCAAGCCCCAGGACTCAAAGCCTCCTCAGTGCAGCGTCGGCGCGTACCGCAGCACCGCCGCGACACCGTCGTCCGGCGCGATCCGCTCGTCGGTGCGCACCAGCGCCGCCCCGACCGCCACCGCGAACATCGGCAGCGCCTCATCGGCGCGCAGCGTCTTGGTGGGTGCGGCGCCTTGCTCAGACAGCACGTCCGCATTGGGCGCCACGGTCGTGAGCCCTTCGTCGGCGACCACCGTGGCGTCCCCGATCTCGCCGACGATCAGCGTTTCCACCGCGCCCTGGCGCAGTGCAGAGCACACGGCGTCCAGGCCCTGCGCGGCACGTCCGGACTGCCGGCCCAGCTCTGCATCGAAACGCTGTGCGGCGTAATCAATTTCGCGGAGACGTCGCTTGCTGAACCAGGCGTCGATGTGGCTCTGCACTTCGGCGGGCTCGTATCCGCTGTTTCGGGCGCCCACCTCCAGCGGCACCGCGCGGTCGCGCACCCGCTCGGCGAATGCCTTCATCAAGTCGGAGCGTGAGCGCACCTCGCCGACCACGAACACCGCGTCGGCCGTCATCGCATCCACCAACTCGGCGGCGCGATCGGCCACCGCGCGGATGTTTTTGCGGGCGGCCTCGTCCGTGCGTCGTTGAGCGTCGCCGTATCCGGCGGATTCGGCGCCCGAGGCCTTGTGCACTTGATAGCCGCCCCCGTCGACCGCCTCCGCCTCCAACACGCCGTCGACGTGGGTGGTGATGTCGGCGCCCGCGTGATCGACCTCAACCAGCAGGTAGGCGGGCGTCAGGAAGCCGTGCTCGACGATCGGGACGATGTACGGCAGCTCCGAGACCCGGACCACCGTCGTCGAGGTCGGACGCAGCAGGTGCTCGTTGACGACGACGCCGTCGGCGCCGGCGACGACGCCGCGGCCGCTCCAGCCGACGGGAGGCCGCAGGTCCAGCACCGCGTGCTCGATCTCGGCGGTCAGCGCTTCGGTGACGCCCTGTCTGTCGAGCTGCTCACGCAATGCCTGCCACTTGAGCTCGAGTTGTTGGTCGGCGTCGGGTGTGTTGTGTGTGTCTTCGAAGTACACCGATACGAATGGGCCGGGCGTGTCCAGGAGCTGACGAAAACGTTCCGATTCCATCCATAGGTGTTGCCCGCCGAACTACCCGGCAAAACGCCTTCAGCGCGACGGGATGGTCGCCGCGATTGTGTCCATCAACGCCTTGTAACGCTTGAGTTCGGGGTCCTTCCCGGGCTTTCCGCTGCTGATCAGGCCGGCGGCCATGTCACGCGCCGGGTCCGCCCAGATCGCGATGTTGGCCAGTCCGAGGTTGCCGAACGCCTGTGGTGCGTGCCGGCCGAACGGGCCGAACCGGTCGGTGCCCAGCATGTACCCGGTGCCCCAGCGGGCCGGCATCAGCCCGACCGCGACGTCGGGCCGCAGCCTGCGGCATTCCTGCACCGCGCCGTACATCCGTTCCTGGCTCATGATGCGCACCCCGTCCAGTTCGCCTCCGCGACGCCAGATTTCGGCGAACCGGGACAGCTCGTCCGCGGTGGAGATGGTGTTGGACGAGGGCACCACGGTGGAGAGGAAGGCCGGGGTGTTCGTGTACGGGATGATCTCGTGCACGGTGCCGCCGATCGCCTTGCGGAAGATCGCTGCGATGGCCGGCGGGAGCGGCTTGCCGGTCGGCTGGCTGGGCGCGACCAGCGGGATGTCCTGGGGCGCGACGCCGAAGTTGGTCCACCGGAAGCCGAGCGGGTCCAGGATTTCGGTGGCCAGGATTTCCCGGATGTCTTTGCCGGCGGCCGCGTAGACGATTTCCCGCAGGAGCGGCCCCCAGGTCAGCGCGTGATACATGTGCATGCGGCCGGGCGGGTACAGCGGCCGCAGCTTGCCGAGTTGCTCCTGCGCGTACTCGTGGTCGTCGGCGCGGCGCAAGTCAGGCTTGGGGCCGGTGGGGAACGGGACTCCCGCGCTGTGGGTGAGCACGTGCCGGATCGTCGTCCGGTCCTTGCCGTGGCTGGTGTAGCTGGGGATGTATTCGCAGACACGGTCGTCGAGCGCGAAGACGCCCTGCTCGACCAGCATGTGCACCACGGTCGCGGTAATCCCCTTAGCCGCCGAGTACACGCAGAACGGAGTGCCGGTGGTGACAGGGATCTTCTCGGCGTCAGGCTCGTCGGTGGGCGCATTGCCCCAGCCGTGGCCGATCGCCCGGTTCAGCACGACCGTCCCGTTGCGCCGGATGCAGAGCTGGATAGCGGGATGCAGTCCGGCCTGGTACCAGTGCCGTACGGCCTGCCAGATGCGTTCGACGGCGTCCCGGCCGATTTCGGAGTGGTCTTCTTCGCCGATCGCCGTCACGGCGTCCAGGTCGGCCGGCACACGAATCCGGCCATCGGGTGTAGAGGTCATTGTCGACAGCCTAACTTTGAGGGCATGGCCGGCCGCTCACGCTATGTCGAGGTGAAGCTGCTCGTCTTCGGTGCCTACTCGGTGGCGCTGGGCCTGTTCATGATCCTGGGATCAATGATCTCGACCGGGTGGCTGGCCGGTGCCCTGTGGCGCAGCGCTACTCGCCGGTGAACTGTGGCGGCCGCTTGGCGAATGTCGCCGAAATGCCTTCGGTCAGGTCCTTCGACGGCAGGAACGCGGCGTTCCAGGCGGCGACGTAGCGCAAGCTTTCCGACACCGCCGAGGTGCGCTGCTGGTCGAGTACATCCTTGATGCCGTGCACGGTCAGCGGCGGGTTGGCGGCGATCTCGGCGGCGGTGGCGTGGGCCGCCGCGAGCGTGGCCTCGGCGTCGTCGTAGACGTCGTTGACCAGACCGATCTTCTCGGCGCGGGCCGCGTCGATGTCCTTGCCGGTCAGCGCGAGTTCACGCAGGTGCCCGTCGTTGAGGATGAGCGGCAGGCGGGCGAGGCTGCCGACGTCGGCGACGATGGCCAGTTTGACCTCACGAACCGAGAACTTCGCGTCGGCGCTGGCATAGCGGATGTCGACCGCCGAGATCAGGTCGACACCGCCGCCGATGCACCACCCGTGCACCGAGGCGATCGTCGGGGTGCGGCAGTCGGCGATAGCGGTGATGGCGCCCTGCATGCGCTTGACCTCGCGATGGAAGACGGCACGCGGGCCGGCCAGCGCTTCACCGGACAGCAACGGGGTGAACGACCCGCCCATGGCCGGCACGTCCAGGCCGTAGCTGAAGTTCCGCCCGGACCCGGTGATGACGATGGCGCGCACGTCGGGATCGGCGTCCAGGGTCGCGAAGACATCCGGCATCTCCGACCAGAAGGCGGGCCCCATGGCGTTGCCCTTGCCCGGGCCGATCAGGGTCACCTGCGCAATGTGGTCCTTGATCTCGACGGTGACTGATTCGTATGTTTCGCCCATATCGAGACCGTAGCGTGGCTGGTATGCCCGACGACTTGGTGCCCGGCCCCGAATCCCCGCCTACCGACGAGCTGCGCAGCGCCGAATTGACCCTGGGCGTGCTGCAGCAGGTGCTGCATACCGTCGCCGGTTCGGACAAGTCCAAGCAGACGCCGTGCTCGGAGTACAACGTCAAGGATCTCACCGCGCACCTGATCAGATCGATCACCAGCCTGGGCGGCATGGTCGGCGCGCAGTTCACGGTGCCACAGGACACCGAGTCGGTGGAGCAGCTGGTCGTCAGCACCGCACGTCCGGCATTGGACGCCTGGCACAGGCACGGCCTGGATGGTGAGGTCGCGTTCGGGGGCGGGTCGATGCCCGCGCGGGTTGCCGTCGCCGTCTTCTCCCTCGAATTCCTGGTGCACGCCTGGGATTACGCCCGCGCCGTCGGGCATGACGTCGAGGCCCCGGACTCACTGGCGGAGTATGTGCTCGGGTTGGCGCACGCCGTGATCAGGCCGGAACAACGCGGCGCGGCCGGATTCGACGACCCGGTCGAGGTGCCCGAGGATGCGGACCCACTGACGCGGCTGATCGCTTTCACCGGCCGCAATCCCGCTTAGCCCGGCCGCCCTCTTCGCCGAGTGTGCGGCCAGCTTCACGTTCGGCGCCCAGCGTGCGGCCAGCTTCACGCTCGCGCCAAGGTGAGGTCAGATCCAGCCGCGGGCGAACCGCAGCAGGGCGTCGTTCTCCTCCGCCGCGCCGATCGTGACGCGCACGCCGTCGGTGCCGTACTGCCGGAGGACGATCAGCGCGTCGGCGGCCCGCTGCACGAAGTCCGCGGTGCGATCGCCCAGCGGCAGCCAGACGAAGTTGGCCTGGGAGACCGGCAGCTCGAAGCCGGCATCACGCAGGGCCGCGCTGACCCGCCGGCGTTCGGCGACCACCGCGTTGGTGCGTTCGAGTAGTTCATCGGCGGCCTGCAGTGACGCGATGGCGGCGGCCTGCGAGACGCTGGTCGCGGTGAACGGGACGTAGACCTTGTCCAGCGCGGTGATCACCTCGGGGTGGCCGACGGCATAGCCGATCCGCAGGCCTGCCAGGCCGTACGCCTTGGAGAACGTGCGCAGGACCACCACGTTGTCGTGGGTGCTGACCAGGCCCAGGCTGTCGGGTGCCATGCCGTCGCGGATGTACTCGACGTAGGCCTCGTCGATGACGATCAGGATGTCCGGCGGTACGGCTTCGACGAAGCGGGTCAGCGCATCGGGTTCGACGACGGTGGAGGTCGGGTTGTTCGGGTTGCAGACGAAAATCAGCCGGGTGCGATCGGTGACCGCGGCCAGCATCGCATCGAGGTCGAAGGTGTGCTCGCGCAGCGGTATGGGGACCGGGGTGGCGCCGGCGACCTGCACCTGCGGCGGGTACAGCTCGAAGCTGCGCCAGCCGAACACCACCTCGTCGCCGGCCGCCGCGGTGATCTGGACGAGTTGCTGGCACAGGCTCACCGAGCCACAGCCGATGGCGACGTGCGCGGGCGTGAACTCGCGGCCCGCGGTCGACAGGTGCTCCGCCAGCACCCCTTTGAGCTGCACACAGCCGTTGTCGGGGTAACGGTTGATCAGGTCGGTCGCGTTCTGGATGGCCGCCTTGACGCTGGGCAGCGGGCCAAACACAGTTTCGTTGCTGGCCAACTTGATGGCGCCGGGCACGGTCTTGCCGGGAACGTAAACAGGCAGCCCGGCCAGCGCGGGCCGCAGGCGGGCGGTCACTTCGACAGCATATGTCGCGGCTGTGTACGCTATGCCTCCGGCGGCTTCGGTATCCGGGGTCGGGTACCCTTTGGAAGGCCATGGAGGCGTGCCAGAGCGGCCGAATGGGGCTCACTGCTAATGAGTTGTTCCCCTCAAAGGGAACCGGAGGTTCAAATCCTCTCGCCTCCGCCACGCACCACCAGCTAGACCACAACTGAACACAGGCGCCCGTAGCTCAACGGATAGAGCATCTGACTACGGATCAGAAGGTTAGGGGTTCGAATCCCTTCGGGCGCGCTTCGTGTGAACGCCCCGGCGCTTGGCCGGGGTTTTTCGTCGGCTCGGGCCCAGACGCCTGTCCAGGCTTTTTACAGCGCCGCCGTCAGATATAACGGTCATATAACGATTCGGCAGCCAGCAGATCTCAATGCTTGGTCTACCTGCGCATTTTCAATAGCATTCTCGGCATTCCAGACGTCGAAAAGCACGAAGGATGCCGTCTTGTCGTTCTTATTTGCACAGCCCCAGTTGCTGACAGAGGCGGCGTCGAATCTGGCCAGCCTCGGCTCGACGCTCGACGCGGCCAACGCCGCAGCGGCGATCCCCACCACGAGTGTGATGGCGGCCGGGGCCGACGAGGTATCGGCGGCGATGGCCAACGTGTTCGGCGCGCACGCCCAGCAGTATCAGGCGATGGGGGCGCAGGCCGCCAAGCTGCATGACCAGTTCGTCCAGGCGATGAACGCCTCGTCGAACGCCTACGCCACCGCCGAGGGCGCGAACGCCAAGCCGCTGCAGCCCGTCACCCAGTCGACGCCCGGCGCCACCACGCCGGTGCAGTCCCTGATCGGACCCGCCGGTGGCGCCGGCCTCGGGCCGGCGTCGGCGCGGGGCGGCAGGTCCATCGGATTGCTGCCCGGCAACCGCGGCGGGGTCGCGCCGGGCCGGGGTGCCGGTGCCGGCGCGGGCACGGTCCGGCCGGTCGCGGCGGCGCCGGTGGCCGGCACCGCGCCGATGGCCGGCAGACGAAACGGCTCGGGCGGCGCCTCCGGCGCCATCACTGCCGGTCGCCCGCGCAACGGCAGGTCGTTCGGCGAGGGTGGGCCCGGCGGTAGCGGCACCGAGCGCGACCTCGGTGCACGCCGGCAGGAGACCCTCGCGCGCTAGTCCCGCGTCTCGATCATCGTCAGTGCCCGCTCGAACAGGTGCACCGTTGCGGCGTGCAGTTGATCGCCCACTTCCTTCTCGGCCTTGCCGGCGCAGGCGCGCGCCAGGGTGCCTTCGATGACGATGCCGAGCTTGAAGCAGGCCAGCACGGTGTACCAGGTGATGTGCGACAGATCGCGACTCGTGTTGGTGGCATAACGTTCCAGTAGCTCGCCGGTGCCGGCCAAGCCGTCGGTGCCGCCCAGGGCGTGGCTGAACACGCTCGACCCGTCGGACTGCCGCCAGGTGGCCAGCAGCCAGCCCAGGTCCAGCAGTGGGTCACCGATGGTGCTCATCTCCCAGTCGACGATCGCCACCACGTCCGGCCCGGTGCGGGAGAACATCACGTTGGCCGCGTGGTAGTCGCCGTGCATGATGCCGGGTGTCCACTGCGCCGGACGGTGGGTTTCCAGCCATCGGGACACGTCGTCGATGCCGGGGATGTCGGGACCGGGGTAGCCGTCGTACTCCTGGTAGGACTCCAGTTCCGAAAGCCAGCGCGGCACCTGGCGTTCCAGGAATCCGTCCGGCTTGCCGTAGTCGCCCAACCCGACGGCGACATGGTCGACGGCGCCGAGCTTGGCCAGCGCGTCGGCCATCGACAGCCCCATGCCGTAACGCACCTCGGGATTGGTGGTGTGCAACTCGGGCAGTCCTTCACCGGCGTTGAAACCCTCGATCGGCTCCATCAGGTAGAAGACCGCATCTCCGAGGACGTCGACGTCCTCGCAGGTGGCGATCAGCTGAGGGTGCGGCACGTCCGAGCCGGCCAGTGCGGCCAGCACCTTCGTCTCGCGCAGGATGACGGAATTGCTGCGAGGTCGTAGGTGCCGCGGCCCGCGGCGCAGCACGTAGGTCCGTCCGGACCGGGTGAAGCGCAGCATGACGTTCTGCGTCCCGCCGGTCACCGCGGTTACGTCCTGCAGCGGGCCCTCGCCAAGCCCCTGCCCGGACATCCACCGGGCGACGGCGTCCAGATCCACCCCGTTCATGCGGTCGCGCGCAGGGTGTAGCGGACGGTCTGTGCCCCGATCATGCCGTCGCGGAACACGAATGTGTCAACGCCGTCGTCGGCGCGCTGTTCGGCGACGATCTCGTCGAGGTCACCCGTGACGAGTGCCTTGCGGTGATGGGCGAAGACTTCTTGCGGCGTGCGTGCCATGCTGCTCCCTTGCAACCTGTAGACCCTCTGGGAAAAAGGGTAGGGGAGCGGCGTGCGGCCCCCGCGGCGGGAAGAATAGTTTGCGAAACTCACTACTTCTGGCGAGGGGACCGGCATGCCGCGCACTGACAACGACTCGTGGGAGATCACCCAAAGCGTCGGATCGACTGCGCTCGGCGTGGCCGCCGCCCGCGCCGCCGAAACCGAGAGCGAAAACCCGCTGATCCGGGACCCCTTCGCGCGGGTTTTCCTGGATGCCGTCGGCGACGGCATGTGGAGCCTCTACGCCGACCCGCGGTTGCTGGCGCAGGCATCCGAGATCGACCCGCAGGTGCAGGCGCGGGCACAGATGCTGGTCGACTTCATGGCGACGAGGACGGCGTTCTTCGACGAGTACTTCCTGTCGGCCGCGGACTCCGGGGTTCGCCAGGTGGTGATCCTGGCCGCCGGACTCGACGCCCGGGCGTGGCGGCTGCCCTGGCCAGCCGGCACTGTGGTCTACGAACTGGACCAGCCCAAGGTGCTGGAGTTCAAGACCGCCACTCTGGAACGGCACGGTGCCACCCCGACGGCGCAATTGGTCAATGTCCCGATCGACCTGCGTCAGGACTGGCCGCAGGCGTTGCAGGAAGCAGGGTTCGACCCGCAGCAACCGTCGGCCTGGTCCGCCGAGGGGTTAGTGCGCTACCTGCCCGCCCAAGCCCAGGATCTGCTCTTCGAGCGGATTGATGCACTCAGCGCACCGGGCAGCTGGTTGGCGTCCAACGTCCCCGGGGAGGGATTCATCGACCCGGATCTGGTGCAGCGCCAGCGGGAAGAGATGCAGCGCATGCGCGAGGTGGCGGCGCAAGTCACCGACGCCGACATGCCGGCCGTGGAAGACCTCTGGTACGCCGAGGAACGGACGGCGCTGCCCGAGTGGTTGCGTGATCGCGGCTGGCAGGCCTCGTCCGTCGACTTCGCCGGATTGATGGCGCGCTACGGCCGCAATGTCGCCGACGGTGCTGACGTCGCCATGCCGCCGACCCTGTTCGTTTCCGCGCAGCGGCCGAAATAGGAGTTCGCCGGGATTTACCCCCCACCTGGGGTGCCGCAGTTATCGTGCGCCCATGGTGTATCTCGCTGTGGTGCCGGACTTCATCAGTTCGGCGGTGACGGACCTGCAAGGAATCGGATCGGCGCTGTTTGCGGCAAACAATGCCGCCTCGGGGCCGACGACCGCGGTGCTGGCTGCCGGCGCGGACGAAGTCTCGGCTGCGATCGCCGGTGTGTTCGCCGCCCACGCCCGGCACTACCAGGCAATAAGCATCGACGTCGGGGAATTCCATCAGCAGTTCGTGCGCTTGCTGGGCTCGGCGTCGTCGTCGTACGCGGCCGCCGAAGCGGCCAACGCCGGGCCATTGCAGCAAGCGCTCAACCTGATCAACCAACCAACCCAGGCGCTGTTCGGCCGTCCCCTGATCGGTGATGGCGTCGACGGCACGGCGGCCACACCGAACGGCAGCCCCGGCGGGTTGTTGTACGGCAACGGCGGCGATGGCTATTCGCAGACCGCGACCGGGGTCGCGGGCGGGGCGGGTGGTCCGGCCGGGTTGATCGGCAACGGTGGTCGGGGCGGCGCCGGCGGCAGCAACGCGGCCGGCGGCGAGGGCGGCCACGGCGGGTGGCTGTTCGGCAATGGCGGCGCCGGCGGCCAGGGCGGAGCGGGTGCGGCCGGGACCGGCATCAGTGCGCCCGGCAGCGGCGGCGCCGGAGGCGCCGGCGGCGCGGCCGGGCTGCTCGGTAGTGGTGGCGCCGGCGGCGCGGGCGGACTCGGTGGCAGTTCCGGCGTCGGTATCGCCGGAGCGCAAGAAGCGGGCAGCGGGGGCAACGGAGGCGCCGGCGGGCACGGCGGGTGGTTGTACGGAAACGGCGGAACCGGCGGTCTCGGTGGCAACGCCGGCAATCCTTACCTGGACGACGGCACCACCATCACAGTTGCTGCGGCGACTGCGGGTGTCGGAGGGCAGGGGGGTGCGGGTGGCGCCGCCGGCTTGTTCGGTGCGGGCGGAGCCGGTGGTGCTGGTGGCGCCGGCGGATTCCCCGGCCCGGACAACATCTTTGTTGTTCCGGGCACGCCCGCAATTGAAATCACCAACGGGCCGATGCCCGCGACCGTCGTCTACCAAGGCGTCGCCGGAGTCGGCGGCAATGGCGGAGCCGGGGGCGGCGGCGGCTGGTTGTACGGCCATGGTGGGGCCGGTGGCGCCGGCGGTGCCGGCGGACCTGGCACCTACATTCGCACGCCAATCACCCTGCAGGGGTCCACAGGTGGGACGGGCGGCATAGGCGGTGCGGGCGGTGCGGCCGGATTGCTCGGCGCCGGCGGACCTGGCGGGTCGGGGGGAACCGGCGGGCTCAGTGGAAATGTCAGTGGCGGGCCCGGAGGTGCCGGCGGCTCAGGCGGGCGCGGCGGAACCGTCTTCGGGGAGCGCGGCGCGGACGGAACGGCCGGCGTCGCCGGGACGTGAGCGGTCTCAGTAACGCGCGCGTCAAAATTCGCGAACAACGATGAAACCGAGTCACAGGGGGGTGCGCGTTGCCGGATCTAGTGGCAGCTCCCGGGGATGCCGGCGGCGGCATGGGATGTCCGGTGGGGCGTCCGGAGGCGCAGGCAGTGGCGGCGCGGCGGGAGTGTGCGGTGGCGGGCGGAGTGGGTGGCGTCGGCGGCACCGGCGGCTTGTGCGGGATTCTCAACCTCCCCGGCCGCCTCGGTGACGAGATACGTCGCCGCGGCATCCCAGAACTGCCTTCTAGTAACGCTTTTCACGTTGTCGGACAGTGATTGCGGACTGCTTCAAAAGGCTTTGACGTAGCGCGCCTCATCGGTATCGTCACCACGACAGAACGTAAACGTCTCGAAGCGCCGGCGACAAAGGGGCGAATATGTCGTATCTGTCTGCTGCTCCGGACATTATGGCCAACGCGGCGACCGATCTCGCGGCTGTAGCGGCAACCCTCGACGCGGCGAATCTCAAGGCGGCGCTGCCGACGACCGCAATCTTTGCCGCGGGCGCCGACGAGGTGTCGGCGGCTATCGCCACGCTCTTCTCCGGGCACGCCCAGCGGTATCAGGCGCTGAGCAGTCAGGCGGCGACTTTTCACCAGAACTTCGCGCAGACATTGAGCGGAGCCGCGGGAAGCTATGCGTCCGCCGAAGCGGCCGCAGTCCAAACGTTGCAGCAGGCCCTTCTCGGCGTCATCAATGCACCCACCCAGGCTTTGCTCGGCAGACCGTTGATCGGCAACGGTGCGGACGGTACGGCAGCTAATCCCCACGGCGGCGCCGGAGGACTGCTGTATGGCAATGGCGGAAAAGGCTTTTCGCAAACCGCGGCCAACTCGGCAGGGGGTGCCGGCGGTGCGGCAGGGCTGATCGGAAACGGTGGCGCCGGCGGCGCCGGGGGAGCCAACGCGTCCGGCGGCGCGGGAGGGCACGGCGGCTGGCTGTACGGCAACGGTGGATCCGGCGGCAGCGGCGGGGGCGGAGCGGCCGGGGCCTTGAAGGCCAATGGTTTCAATGGTGGTGCCGGTGGTGCTGGTGGCGCGGCCGGGCTGTGGGGCGCCGGTGGTGCCGGTGGTTCGGGTGGAGTCGGCGGGGCCGCGGGAGGCATCAGTCCATTTCCCAGCCCGGGCTTCGGCCTTAACGGGGGTAGCGGTGGCGACGGCGGCGCCGGTGGTGCCGGAGGCTTGCTGTTTGGCAACGCCGGGGCCGGCGGACACGGCGGACTGGGTGGCGACGGAAACCTGGCCGCGTTGGGTGGTCGGGGCGGCGTCGGCGGGAACGGCGGTGCCGGCGGAGCGGCGGGACTGTTCGGTGAGGGGGGCGTCGGCGGTAACGGTGGGGCCGGGGGGCCGGTCGGCATTGCAGACGGCGGTGCCGGCGGCACCGGCGGCGCCGGAGGGCGCGGCGGCTGGGTCGCGGGCGATGGTGGAGCGGGCGGGCACGGCGGAGCCGGCGCGGATGCCGCGTTCATCACGAGCGGGCAGCCCGGTGGATTCTCCGGCGGAGTCGGCGGCGTCGGAGGTGCCGGCGGCGACGCCGGGTTGCTGGGTGACGGCGGAGCCGGCGGGACGGGCGGCACTGGCGGTCGAGCCGGTCTGTTCAGCCCCAACTTCAATGACAACCCCACCGCGCCCGGCATCGGTACGGCCGGCGCCGGTGGCGCCGGCGGTAACGGCGGTAACGGCGGATGGCTCTATGGCAGAGCCGGTACCGGCGCGGCGGGTGGTGACGGCGGAGTCGGCCGTTACGTCGACGGCGCTGGAAACGTGTTTGTGGGTTTGACGGGTGGCGCCGGGGGCTCGGGGGGCACCGGTGGTGACAGCGGATTGTTCGGTATCGGCGCAGCGGGCGGGGCGGGCGGCAACGGCGGCAACGCCGGCGACCTCGGAGCCGGTGTCGGAGGCGCCGGAGGCAACGGCGGTAGCGGTGGTCGGCTGATCGGCGATGGCGGACCCGGCGGCCAGGGTGGACTCGGCGGGCGGGCCGTCGCGAATCCGAACGGCGACTACGGGCTGGGTGCCGGGGGCGGCGCCGGCGGTGACGGCGGCGCAAGCGGGTGGCTTTACGGCAGTGGCGGCGTCGGAGGCGCCGGCGGTGCGGGTGGCTCGTCGGCTACCGAAGACGGAGGTGGCGAGAGCGGCGGCGCAGGTGGTGCCGGCGGCAATGGTGGGGCTGGTGGCCCCGCGCGGCTGATCGGCAACGGAGGCGCCGGCGGTGCGGGGGCACTCGGCGGCGCTGCGGCGCCGTCCCAGGGTGTGATCGGACCAAACGGCCAGAACGGCGCCGGGGGAACCGGCGGGCTCTTCTTCGGCGACGCCGGAGCTACCGGATAGACCGTATTCTTACGCCTCAGGTAGCTGTCGCCGACTGACCCGACCGCGGGCCCTCGACGTACGTCTTGATCGCCGCGATCGCGTCCACCGGAGTCAGATTCTGTCCCTGACCGTTCTGCCCGAGCTGCGGCCAGCCCGCGCCGTCGGGTCCGCGCAACTGATCCCAGATGTCGCGCACCTTGTTCAGCAGTTCGGTCTGTTCGTCGTCGGAAAGAGCCATCAACCATCCTTCGCTCGTTGCGATGCCGCACGCGGCGGCGAATTGTTGCGGGGTGAGCCCGTCGGCGGAGTTCATGTCACAGCGGCCGAACGGTGGCGCGCCCTGCGGAAGATTCGGGCTGTAGCCGTTGCCGTCGGTGTACTGGTGGGCGACCTGGCCGGGCAGATTCGGATTCGACCCGTATCCCGCCGCGACCACGCGCAGGCCGGCCGGGCGCACCCGCCACATGTTGTAGAAGTCATAGGCGTTGGCGTACCCGATGATTCGGGCCGCCGAGCCTGCGTAGTCAGCCAGATTCCAGTACAGCGCATTGATCCAGGCCGACCCGTCACCCGGCGGATTACCCCCGGATTCGACGTCGAGCATCAGCGCGACCCGCGGGTGCAGGCCGCCTTCGGCATCGATCATCGCGCGCACGGTGTCGGCATTGGACTGCCAATTGGGGCGGACGTAGGTATAGACGATGCCGAACGTCATTCGGCGACTGTCTATTGCGGCACGCATCCACGCATAGTTACGCGCGAAGTTGTGATCCCGATAGGTGCCGTCGCTGACGCGAATCGATAACACCTGGTACGGATATGAGTCATTAACCGGCACTTGGTATTCCGAGACATCGGCGAACAAGGTATCAGTCACCGTGCCGTTATCCCCCTCTACTGCAACCTTTTAACCGGCTGCCCATGCTACAGCTGCGGACCGTCAAGTATTGGCCGGTATCGTCGCCGGTATGGCTGATCGGCCCGCGAAGGTCGGCGACGTGCGTCGGATTGCCGCGTCGATGCCACACGTCAAGCGGCTGGAGGGGCCGAAGGGCAACCCGATCTATCAGGTGGGCGGGAAGTCGTTCGTCTTCTTCCGTACCCCGCAGCCGGATTGCACCGATCCCGACACCGGAGAGCGCTGGGCTGACGTGATCATGCTGTGGGTGGAGTCGGAGAGCGACAAGCTCGCCCTGATCCAGGACCCTGACTCGCCGTTTTTCAGCTCTTCCCATTTCGACGGGCACCCCTCGGTGCTGGTGCGCGCCAGCCGGCTGGCCGAGATCGGCCTGACCGAGTTGACAGAGCTGATTCAGGACGCGTGGCTGTCCCGCGCCTCGAATAGGCGCGCCGCTTCCTGGCTGGCGGCGCAAGGCGGCTGATAGCGGCCGAATGGGGGCTGATTCTCCCGCCATTTTCATGTTTAGGCACGAGTACAACGGGCAAAGCTCTGGGGACGCCAAATTTGTTTCGGGAACAACGGAGGTCTCTATGTATCGCGGTCGCGGGATTCTCGGGGTTATTGTCCTGGTGTGGCTGCTCATAGGGGTCCTCGCGGCCTGGCAGCGTGACTATTTCAAGGGTGAGGAAACCAGTTGTGCCTCACTGGGAACCGTCGCAGTCACGGTGATAGCGGGGCCATTGAATTACATGGGCGTAAATCCGAAAGTGAAAGATTGCCACGCCCCCCGTTTGCCGCAGCCCAGTGCAATGCACTCGGTCAGTTATGTCCCTGCTAAGTAAAGGAAAGTTGTCATGATTGTCGTCGGCGCCCTCTTGCTGATCCTCGGTTTCGTCTTCGGAGTGCATTTGTTGACAGTGCTTGGAGTGGTCCTGCTCGTTGTCGGTGCGGTCATGTGGGCCATGGGCTCCGTTGGCCGCCCCGTCGCCGGCAGGCGAAACTGGTACTGATCACGGCACACCGGGAAGATCCCGTGACCGCAACTGCGGTCACGGGATTCTTTCGTTTCACAGCTGGGGCATAGGGATGCCATAGCCTCGGCCTAGTCGGGTGCGGATACTGGAACTCGTGGCGGCTCCCCGAACTGAACGCGTGGTCATGTGCCGCGCCGACGGCCAACCGGTCACCGTGCTGGTGGTGGACGACGAACCTGTGCTGGCCGAGATGGTGTCGATGGCCCTGCGCTACGAAGGCTGGAACATCGCCACGGCGGGCGACGGCTCATCGGCCATCGCCGCCGCCCGTGCCGAACGCCCCGACGTCGTCGTCCTCGACGTAATGCTGCCCGACATGAGCGGTTTGGACGTCCTGCACCGGTTGCGTCAGGAGAATCCCGGTCTGCCGGTGCTGCTGCTGACGGCCAAGGACGCCGTGGAAGACCGTATCGCCGGATTGACCGCCGGCGGAGACGATTACGTCACCAAGCCGTTCAGCATCGAAGAGGTGGTGCTGCGGTTGCGCGCCCTGCTGCGGCGCACCGGCGTGACCACCGTGGACAGCGGAGCCCAACTCGTCGTCGGCGATCTCGTCCTCGACGAAGACAGCCACGAGGTGACCCGGGCAGGTGAACCGATTTCGTTGACGTCCACCGAGTTTGAACTCCTGCGGTTCATGATGCGCAACGCCAAGCGGGTGCTGAGCAAGGCGCAGATTCTGGACCGCGTATGGAGTTACGACTTTGGTGGCCGGTCCAACATCGTCGAGCTGTACATCTCCTACCTGCGCAAGAAGATCGACAACGGTCGCGAACCCATGATCCACACGCTGCGCGGCGCAGGGTATGTCCTCAAGCCGGCGCGCTAGGAGCCCGCGGGTCTGGTCGCTTCGGCTGCGCCTCATCGTCGGGCAGGTCGTGGTCCTCGCCCTCGTGTGTGTCGGCATCACTGCCGCAACCGAACTCGCGCTGCGCCACCACCTGCTGGCGCAGTTGGACAGTCAACTCAGCGGCACCTCCTACCGCTCGTCGCTGCTATACCCCGAACCGCCCCGCCGGCACGAACCGCGCGTCGTCAAGACCGGACCCGGCCCCAGGTTTCTGGACGCGCCGGGCCAGCCGGCCGGCATGGTCGCGGCGGTGGTCAGTGACGGCAGGACCGTCGACGCCGGGTACCTGACCAGTAGCGGTGCGCGCGACGCTCTGACGCCGGCAGCCCAGCATCAACTTGAGCAGATCGCCGGGAGCCGCTCACCGGTGACCCTGAACCTCGACGGCCTGGGCCGGTACCGGGTCGTCGCCGCCCCCAGCCGAAACCGTGCCGATGTGATCGTGACCGGCTTGTCGATGTCCAACATCGATGCCACCGAATTCCGGATGCTGGTCATTTTCGGCATCGTCACGCTGATCGCGATGGCCGCCGCGACCGCCGCCGGGGTGGTCATCATCCGGCGGGCGCTCGCGCCGTTGCGGCGGGTTTCCCAAACCGCCACCAAGGTGGCCGATCTGCCGCTGGACCGTGGTGAGGTGGAGTTGCCGGTCCGGGTGCCTGAAGCCGACGCCAACCCGTATACCGAAGTCGGGCAACTGGGTTCGGCGCTCAACCGGATGCTCGATCACATCTCCGCCGCACTGTCGACCCGGCAGGCGAGCGAGACCCGGGTCCGCCAGTTCGTCGCCGACGCCAGCCACGAGCTACGTACACCGCTGGCCGCGATCCGCGGGTATACCGAACTCGCCCAACGCATGGGTGACGACCGCGAAGCGGTGGCACATGCCATGAGCCGGGTCGCCTCGGAGACCGAGCGGATCACCCGGTTGGTCGAGGACCTGCTGCTGCTGGCCCGGCTGGACTCCGGCCGGCCGCTCGAGCGCGAAGCGGTCGACTTGTCCCGCCTGGCGGTCGATGCCGTCAGCGACGCCCACATCGCCGGACCGGATCACCAGTGGGAGCTCGATCTGCCGCCGGAACCGGTGACGGTGATCGGGGACGAGGCACGCCTGCATCAGGTGATGGCCAATCTGTTGGCCAACGCTCGCATTCACACCGCACCGGGCACCGTCGTCACCACCCGGCTGAGCACCGGGCCGACACACACGCTGCTGCAGGTCACCGACAACGGTGCCGGAATCCCGGTGGCGCAACAGTCGGAGGTGTTCGAGCGATTCGCGCGTGGCGATAGTTCACGCTCACGCAAAGGCGGCAGCACTGGATTGGGTTTGGCGATCGTCTCCGCCGTCGTCAAAGCGCATAACGGGACCATTACCGTGAACAGCCGACCCGGCTGCACGGAATTCGCGGTGCGGTTGCCGGTCAATGGTCGGCAACCGCCCGCATCGTCGCATTAAGTCAGGAGCAGGTGACGTCGATTTCGAAGGGCTTGTTCACCGGTGACATCGGGTTGGCCATGTCCACCCCGGTGGCGGTGCCGGTGATCTTGTAGGCGTTTCCGTTCTTGGTCGCCTCGGCCTTGCCCTGGCCGGTGCCGGAGGTGTACGCGAGGGTCACGCCGTTGACGTTGCCGAGGCCCACCGACTTGACCTCAGGCGGATTGGCGTCGGTCAGCACGGCGGCGATGCCGGTCGCCGACCCACCGATCGCGATGTTGACGTTGCCGGCCGCGGTGGTGCACACGGTCGTGCCTGTCACGTGCTGGTCCTGACCGTCGATGATGACCTTCGTGCCGGAGGCGCCGCCGCCTCCGCTTGAACTCGCGCTCGAGGAACCGCTACTCGTGTTCGACTTGTTGTCCGAACATCCGGAAAGACCCGCGACCAGAATGGCCGCTCCGGCCACAGCGACCGTCAGTCCACGCTTCACCTGTGCTCCTTTGCCGTTGTAGCGGTCCATCGTCATTGCGAACCGCCCCGGCAGTATGCGACTTCTCCGGACGGAATGGCTAGGGTCCAACGAAAACAATTTGCAGGCGAGTCTCACTCCGAATGGCTGCTTTGATGGAAAGGTGGTGCCGGTGGATCACAAGCCTCCTACCGCGACAATCGAGTCGGCACATGGCCGGCATGCGTTACCGTTCGATGACACAAGGGATTTCGACGACGCCGATCGTGGTTTCATCGCCGCGCTGACGCCGTGCGTCATCAAAGCCGCCGACGGTCGCGTGGTGTGGGACAACGACGTGTACTCGTTCCTCGGCGGGCCCGCACCCACGTCGGTACATCCCAGCCTCTGGCGGCAGTCGACGCTGGCCGCCAAACAGGGCCTCTACGAGGTGGTGCCGGGGATCTATCAGGTTCGGGGACTCGACCTCTCCAACATCAGTTTCATCGAAGGCGACACCGGAGTCATCGTCATCGATCCGCTGGTGTCCACGGAAGTGGCCGCGGCAGCGCTGGAGTTGTATCGCGCGCACCGGGGCGGCGACCGGCCGGTGGTGGCGGTCATCTACACCCACAGCCACGTCGACCATTTCGGGGGTGTGCTCGGAGTTGCGTCGCAGGCCGACGTGGATGCCGGGAAGGTGGCGGTGCTGGCGCCGGAGGGCTTCACCACACACGCCGTACAGGAGAACGTCTATGCCGGACCGGCGATGACGCGCCGCGCCACGTATATGTACGGCACGGTGCTGGATCGCGGGCCGTCCGGGCAGGTGGGCTGCGGGCTCGGTCAGACACCGTCGACCGGCGAGGTCGGCCTGATCGTTCCGACCATCGATATCAAGAAGACGGGGGAGACGCACACCATCGACGGTGTGCAGATCGAGTTTCAGATGGCGCCGGGCACCGAGGCTCCCGCCGAGATGCACTTCTACTTCCCGCAATTCCGGGCGTTGTGCATGGCCGAGAACGCCACGCACAACCTGCACAACCTGTTGACGCTGCGCGGGGCCCTGGTGCGCGACCCGCATGCCTGGTCGGGTTACCTGACCGAGGCGATCGACGCCTTCGCCGATCGCACCGACGTGGTATTCGCCTCACATCACTGGCCGACCTGGGGACGCGAGCACATCGTCGAGTTCCTTTCGCTGCAGCGCGACCTGTACGCCTACCTGCACGACCAGACTCTGCGGTTGCTCAACCAGGGGTACACCGGCGTGGAGATCGCCGAAATGTTCCAGATGCCACCGGCCTTGGACCAGGCCTGGCATGCCCGCGGCTACTACGGGTCGGTCAGCCACAACGTCAAGGCCGTCTACCAGCGCTACATGGGATGGTTCGACGGCAACCCGGGCCGGTTATGGCCGCACCCGCCTGAAGCGCTGGGGCCCCGTTATGTCGAGGCCCTCGGCGGCCTGGACCGGGTGGTCGAATTGGCCCGCGCCGCTTTTGATTCAGGCGATTTCCGCTGGGCGGCAACGCTTTTGGATCACGCGATGTTCACCGACGAGCATCACGCCGCGGCGCGTGAGCTGTATGCGGACACTTTGGAGCAGTTGGGCTACGGCGCCGAGAACGCGACGTGGCGCAACTTCTTCATGAGCGGGGCCACTGAACTGCGCGTGGGCAACTTCGGGACCGCGACCCAAGCGACGTCGCTGAGCCTGCTGTCCCAGCTGACGCCGGAGCAGATCTTCGACGGCTTGGCCATCCGGGTGAACGGGCCGGGCAGCTGGGATCTGGACATCGCGATCGACATCACGTTCGCCGATCTGGACGCCAATTACCGGCTGGCGCTGCGCAATGGTGTGCTGGTGCAGCGGCGGGTGCCCGCCGACCCGGCGTCCGCGACCGTTACGGTCAAGCTGGACACCAAGTTCCGGCTTCTCGGCGTGGCGATGGGTGACTTCACGTCGCCGGGGCTCGAGGTGTCGGGCGACCAGGGCGCGCTGCAATCGTTGCTGGCGGTGCTCGACAACCCCGACCCCAACTTCAACATCGTGGTCCCGTGACTGGGCCGAGCAGACGCATAATCGCCATGGAGCGGACGCTCCTGGGCGATTTTGCGTCTGCTCGCGATGGAGGGGTAACCCTCAAGCGACGTCGATGATCACCTTGCCCAGCACCTTGCGGTCGGCCACGAAGCGCAGTGCCGCAGCGGTTTCCGCCAGCGGGAACCGCGCACCGATGTAGGGCCGGATCTTTCCGTCGGCGAACAACTGCGACAGTTCGGCGAGGTCGCGGGCGCACTCGTCGGGATAGTCGCCCATAAAGGTGCGGATCTCCATGCCGCGCACGGTGATGTCCTTGAGCATCACCAGATTCAGCGGAATGGCCGGGATGGATCCGGCCGCGTAGCCGAGCGTGACGAACATGCCGCCGCGGGCCAGCCCCCGCAACGCGGGCTCCGCGTAGGAGCCGCCCACCGGGTCCAGGACGACGCGCGCGCTGTCGCCGGTCAGCTCCCGGATGCGTAGCTTCAGGTCCTCATTGTCGTAATCGACGGTGGCCTCGGCGCCGCGCTCGCGGCACAGGTCCAGTTTCTTCGGAGTGGATGCCGCCGCCAGCACCCGGGCGCCCATCGCGACTGCCAGATCTACCGCGGCCAGGCCGACTCCTCCCGCCGCCCCCAGCACCACCACCCAATCACCCGGGGCGACCTGGGCGACCGAACGCAGCGCGTGGTACGCCGTCCGGTAGGTCACCCCGAAAGCCGCGGCAGAGCCGAAATCGACGCCGTCGGGCACCGCTTCGGCCGTCGTGGCATCCAGCACCGCCAACTCGGCGAACGCTCCGAAGGTGGTGCCGAATACCCGCTGGCCCGGGTGCAACGATGCGCCGGTCCCGACGGCCACCACCTCGCCGGCGATCTCGTTGCCGGGGATGAACGGCGGCGGAATCTTGACCTGGTACTTGCCCGCGATGAACAGCACATCGGGAAAATTCACCGCCGCCGCGTGCACCCGCACCAGCACCTGACCCGGGGCGGGCACCGGGTCGGCAACCTCGGCGAGCACCAGGTCCTCCGGTGGGCCGTAGGCATTGCAGAGAATGGCGCGCATCAACGGACTCCCAGCCCGAGCAGGCAGAACTTCACCAGGTGCTCGATGTCTTCCCGGCCCGGCCGGTCGGCCGACCCGACGTACCGTCGCATCACCGCGACCGTGCCACCGTAAACCGCCTCGACGTCACGCTCGACGTCGGTGCTGCCGAGCGCGGTCACCGGCTCGACCAGCAGCTCACGCAGCGGCCGCATCATCTCCCGGTCGGCGGCCAGCCAGTTCGACACCTGCCCGGCCGCCGCGCGGCTCATGCTGATCAGATGCGGATCGGCGACCTGCGCCAGTGTGCCTTCGATCCAGCGGGCCACCCGGTCCTGCGGCCGGGTCTCCTTGGCCATCTGGTGCTGCAGATAGGACACCACGATTCCCACCCCGCGTTCCATCACCGCCAGGATGAGCTCGTCCTTGCCGGCGAAGTACCGGTAGAACGCTTTGTTCGACGACCCGGCCTCGGCGACGATGTCGCTGACGCGGGGCGGTTCGGGCGCCACCCGCTGCATCACCCGTACCGCGGCGGCCAGGATCCGTTCCACCTCCTCGGCAGCGGCACGCTGCCGGTCGTCGAGGGCACGCTCGACGGCCGCGGTCACCCGGTCGCTCACGGCGAATCAGGCAGTGCCGGAACACGATCGATCACGCCGGCGTACTTCTTGCGGGCCGCCTCACGCCGGACGTCGAGCATCTCGCTGGGCCACTCGCCTTCTTCGGCTTCGTAACCCTTCAACAGCATCCGGGCCAGGTTGACCTTGTGCGCCTCGGTCGGTCCATCGGCCAGACCGAGCGCGATGCCGCCCAGCAGCACGTTGACCAGCGGCAGCTGATCGCTGAGCCCGAGCGCGCCGTGGACCTGAATAGCCCGCAGCGCAATGGATTTCAGCACCTGGGAGGCCAGGATCTTGCAGACCCCGATCTCGGCGCGGGCCGCGCGTTCGTCGCCGTTGTCGATCAGCCAGGCGGCGTGCAGTACCGTCAGCCGGAACGGAATCAACTCGGTGTGCGAGTCGGCGATGAACTCCTGCACCAGTTGCTTGTCCGCCAGCGAACTACCCTGTGTGAAACGGCTTTTCGCCCGGCGCGACATCATCTCGATGGCCCGCTGCGCCATCCCGATGGAGCGCATGGCGTGGTGCAAACGTCCGCCGGCCAAGCGCGTCTGCAGAATCAGAAAGCCCTGGCCCGGTTCACCCAACAGCGCGTCGGGGCCGACCCGCACGTCGTTGTAGCGCACCAGCGCATGGCCCGGTTCGTGCGGGTCGGACCCGACGAGGTGGTGGTTGGCTTCGATGGTCAGGCCCGGTGTCCCCGCCGGGATCAGAAACGTGGACGCGCCGTGGTGCACCGGCACATCCGGGTCGCTGATGGCGACGACGATGAAGAACGATGCGACAGAAGCGTTGGAGGAGAAGAACTTCTGGCCGGTGATCACCCAGTCGTCACCGTCGCGCACCGCCCGGGTGGTGAAGACCCGCGGATCGGCGCCGCCCTGCGGTTCGGTCATCGAGAAGCAGGAGAAGATCTCTCCGGACAACAGGCCGGCCAGGTACCGGTCCTTCTGTTCCTGGGTGCCGAAGCGGGCCAGGATCTCCGCGTTGCCCGTGTCGGGGGCCTGCGTTCCGAAGATGATGGGCGCCCACGGGCTGCGGCCCAGGATCTCGTTGATGAGGGTCAGCTTGACCGCGCCGAAGCCCTGCCCCCCGAGTTCGGGACCCAGATGCGGTGCCCACAAACCCTGATCGCGGACCTGCTGCTTGAGTGGATCGACGATGCGGCGGCGTTCCTCATTCAGCGGCAGGAATTCACAGCCGGGAAAGAGCACTTCGAGCGGTTCCACTTCGTCGCGCACAAACGCGCGGACCCACTCGAGCTTCTTTTCGAACTCCGGCTCAGTGGAGAAGTCCCATGCCATCGAAGTGCTCCTCTCGTCAGGGAATGCCGCCGTCGGCCCGCACGATGGAGCCGGTGGTGAAACTGGACGCGTCCGACGCCAGAAACAGAGCGGCGCCGACGATTTCGGGGGGATTGCCGGCGCGTCGCAGCGACAGGTGCCCGAACATGTTGGTGTCACGCTCCTCGAGGTTCCAGGCCTTGCTGACGTCGGTCAGGAACGGCCCGGCCATGAGTGTGTTCACCCGCACCGTTGGGCCGAATGCGCGCGCGAAGCCCTCCGTCATCGCGTTGAGTCCGGCCTTGGCCGAGGCGTAGGGAATGATGTCCGGGCTCGGTCGCAGCGAGCCGGCCGAACTCACATTGATGATCGAGCCGCCTCCGGCGGCCACCATCCGTTCCCCCACCAACGCCGAAAGGCGAAATGGCCCTTTGAGATTCAGGTTGAACACCGAATCGTAGAGCTTCTCGCTGACCTCGGACAGCTTGCCGTACAGCGGCGACATGCCGGCGTTGTTGACCAGGGTGTCGACCTTGCCGAAGGCGTCGTAGGTGGCCTCCACCAGCCCGTCGAGTTGGTCCCACCGGCCGACGTGCACCTGGTACGGCATGGCGGTGCGGCCCGTCTGGGCCTCGATCTCCTTGGCCACGGCCACGCAGTTGTCCATGTTGCGGCTGGCGATCACCACGTCGGCACCGCAGCGCGCCATGCCGAAGGCCATCTCCCGGCCCAGGCCCCTGCTACCGCCAGTGATCAGCACCACCCTGTCAGTGAGGTCGAAAAGCTGGTCAGCGTAACCCATTTCAGGACCGTGCCAATTCTGCGGCGGTGGCGATGAGCTGCGGGATCATCGACCCGAATGCGTCTTTGATCTTGGGGTCCACCTTCCCGGTCCGAACGCCCGCGGCGTATGTCTTCTCCAGCACGATGCCGAGCTTCCAGTTTGCCAGCACCAGGTAGTAGTCGATGTTCTCGGTAGACAGTCCGCTGATCGACTCGTAGTGCGACAGCAATTCGCTGCGCCGCGGCATGCCGGCCATGTCGAGGTAGAACCCGCCGGCGCGCGGCTCCTCCCCGTCGTAGCCGAGCAGCGCCCACGCCAGGTCCAGCAGCGGGTCGCCGACGGTTGTCATCTCCCAGTCCACGATCGCGGCCAGCCGGGCCGGTGCCCCGTGCGCGAACATCACGTTCGCGAACTGGTAGTCGCCGTGCATGATGCCGGGCGTGTAGTGCGCGGGCCGGTTGCGCCGTAGCCACTCCGCGGCCTCGTCCAGTCCCGGCAGCTCCCGCACCTTGTACGAGTCGAGGAAGGCCAGCCAGCGGTCGACCTGTCGTTCGTGGAAGCCGTCCGGGCGGCCGAAACCTTCCAGGCCCTGGGCGCGCCAGTCCACCCGGCCCAGCTTGGCGGCGCCTTCGACGAGCTGGAACGCCAGCTCGCGACGAGCCGCGAGGTCGGTGTCGAACGGCGCCCGCCAGCCGCCGTCCATTGGACTCCAGCCGTCGATCGCGCTCATCACGTAGAACGGCATACCCAGCACCGAGCCGGTGTCGTCGGCGGCGATCAACTCCGCATGCGGCACGTCGGTGCCCGACAGGGCCCGCACCAGCCGGATCTCGCGGAGCAGGCCGTCAAGGCGCGCGGCGTCTGCGCGCGGGCCGGGCATCCGTAGCACCATCCGCTCCGGGCCGCGCTCAACCAGATACAGCGTGTTCTGCGAGCCGCCGCTGAGCTGGTTGAGGACGGTCTGTTCGCCGTGCCCCGCCGCGTCCTTGGAGTCGAGCCAGCGTCCCAGAACGCCGGCATCCAGTTCGGTCCTACTCGCAGCCACCATGCTCCGCACACCCCGCTCTCCTTATGGAGAATAGCATTCTCCAGAAGGCCGGCAAGACCCCGAACGCCCGCGTGCGAGGCTGGGCAGATGCAACTCCTTCTGGTCCGCCACGCATTGCCGCTGCGCAGCGAACACGGCGAGGGTGCCGATCCCGACCTGTCCGAGACCGGATTGCAGCAGGTGGCGCGGCTGCCTGAGGCGCTGGCCCGGTTTCCCATCTCTCGTGTCGTCAGCAGCCCGCAACGCCGCGCGATCCAGACCGCCGAGCCGCTGGCGAAGGCTCGCGACCTGAGCATCGATATCGAGGACCGGCTGGCTGAATACGACCGGGACCTGACGTCCTACATTCCGATCGAACAGATCCGAACCGAGTTCCCGCAGGAATGGGCTCGCATGGCGCAGGGGCATCTGCCGTCTGCCGTCGACGAGGACGCGTTCCGTGCCCGGGTTCGCGGCGCGATCGACGACCTGGTGGCTGCCGCCGACCCCGACGAGACCATCGCCGCGTTCAGCCACGGCGGTGTGATCAATGTGGTGCTGCACGAGATTCTGGGGACCGCGCGGTTGCTGTCGTTTCCCATCGACTACGCCTCGGTGACCCGGCTGCTGTTCTCCCGGACCGGGCAGGCGACGGTGGCGACGGTCAACGCGACGGAGCATGTGTGGGATCTGCTGCCCCGAAACCTGCGCGGGTGAGTCGACGATGCGCGGCGCGTAGCGGCGTGCGGAGGAGCGAACCGATCCAGCAGGGGTGAGTCGACGATGCGCGCCGTGTAGCGGCGTGCGGAGGAGCGAACGATTTGATCCTGAGGAGTGAATGGTAAACAAGTGCGGTGACTTCGGTGGACCGACTTGACGGCCTCGAGCTGGCGGCGTTGGACGGGTATCTGCGTTCACTGGACGTCCCGCGCACCGGCGAGCTGCGCGGTGAGTTCATCTCCGGCGGCCGCTCCAATCTGACCTTCCGCGTCTATGACGATGCGACGAGCTGGCTGGTGCGGCGTCCGCCACTGCACGGCCTGACGCCCTCGGCGCACGACATGGCCCGTGAGTTCAAGGTGGTGGCCGCGCTGCAGGACACCGCGGTGCCGGTGGCGCGTGCGATCGCCCTGTGTGAGGACGACACGGTGCTGGGTGCGCCATTCCAGATCGTCGAATTCGTCGACGGGCAGGTGGTGCGCCGGCGCTCACAGCTGGAATCGCTGGGGCGCCGCGCCATCGACGGCTGCGTGGATTCGCTGATCCGGGTGCTCGTCGACCTGCACAGCATCGACCCGGCCTCCGTCGGGCTCAGCGACTTCGGCAGGCCCGACGGCTACCTGGAACGCCAGGTACGCCGGTGGGGCTCGCAATGGGAGCTGGTGCGGTTACCAGAAGACCGCCGCGACGACGACGTCGAACGGTTGCATTCGGCGCTGCAGCAAGCCATTCCGCAGCAGAGCCGGACGTCGATCGTGCACGGCGACTACCGGATCGACAACACCATCCTCGATTCGGAGGACCCGACCATCGTGCGTGCGGTCGTCGACTGGGAGCTTTCGACTCTGGGGGATCCGATCAGCGACGCGGCCCTGATGTGCGTCTACCGGGACCCGGCACTGGACCTGATCATCGACACTCCGGCCGCTTGGACGTCTCCGCTGCTGCCGTCGGCCGATGAGCTGGCCGACCGGTATTCACTGGTGTCCGGGCAGCCGCTGGGCCAGTGGGAGTTCTACATGGCCCTGGCGTACTTCAAGCTCGCCATCATCGCCGCGGGCATCGACTTTCGTCGGCGCATGTCCGAGGAAGCCGACGGGCAGGAGGCGTCCGCCGACGCTCCCGAGGTGGTGGCGCCGCTGATCTCGCGCGGACTCGCCGAGATCGCCAGGCTCACCTAGCGGTGCGCGGCGGTCAGGTTCTTCTTGGCCGCGCGGCGCAGCTGAACGATCCGGGCCGTACCCACGGCAACGGTGATCAGCCCGCCCACGACGGCGGCCAGCAGGATCGCCACTCCCAGCGGCAGCGTCCAGTGCCAGCCGAGGAAGGTGAACGCGGTGGACGCCGTGTTCTGCGCGATGAAGACCAGCAGCAGGATCAGGATCAGGAACCCGACGATCAGCGACGACCACAGCGCACCGGCGCGGGTGAAGGCGGAGGCCTTGTCCTTGGGCAGTGGACGGGACTGCGGCGGCGGCGTCTTGCGGGACGGCGAGTGGTCGGGCCGAGGTGCATCCGGCGGAAGCGAGCCAGGAGAGGTGCTGGTCATGAGTCCATCTTTGACCCATACGGCACGGAATGAAACCAAACCACAGGAAAACTCCTCGCATGCTCGGCTGCGGCGGCATCGCGGCAACGTAGTCTCGTCAGGGTGGAAATGCTGCGGCGGGCAACACTCGCCGCGATTGTGTTGCTGCTCGGATACCCGATTGCGGCGTGCGGCAATCCCGATCCGTTCGGATCCGGCGCGGGTGGCCCCAGGTCCATCGTGGTGGGATCCGGCGACTTCCCGGAATCGCAGATCGTCGCCGAAATCTACGCGCAGGCACTGCATGCCAACGGCTTCGACGTCGGACGGAGAATGGGCATCGGCAGCCGGGAGACGTATATCCCGGCGCTCAAAGACCATTCCATCGACCTGGTTCCGGAGTACATCGGCAATCTGCTGCTCTACTTCGAGCCGGACTCAAAGGCCACCGTTCTCGACGCGGTCGAGTTGCAGCTCTATCAGCGGCTGCCCGGTGACCTCTCCATTCTCACTCCGTCGCCTGCTTCGGATACCGACACCGTCACAGTCACCGCCGCCACCGCCGCCAAGTGGAGCCTCAAGACGATCGGGGACCTCGCTGCGCATTCCGCCGAGGTGCGTTTCGCCGCGCCGTCAGCCTTCGCGACCCGTCCGTCCGGGCTGATCGGGCTCAAGCAGAAGTACGGACTCGATATCAGTTCCGGCAACTTCATGACGATCAACGACGGCGGCGGCCCGGTGACGGTGCGGGCGTTGGTGGACGGATCGGCGACCGCCGCCAACATTTTCAGTACCTCGCCGGCCGTGGTGCAGGATCACCTGGTGGCGCTGGAGGATCCTGAGCACAACTTTCTGGCCGGAAACATTGTGCCGCTGGTTAATTCGCAGAAGAAGTCGGACCGCCTCAAGGAGGTGCTCGATGCGGTCTCGGCGAAGCTGACCACCGGCGGTATCGCCAAACTCAACGCGGCGGTCTTCGGCAACGGTGGCGTCGATCCCGACGAAGCGGCCCGGAAATGGGTGCACGACAACGGTTTCGATCGGCCGATCGAGCGCTGATGTGATCACCTTCGACAACGTCAGCAAGGTTTTCGCCGGCGGCGCAACGGCGGTAGACCGGTTGAGTCTGCATGTGCCGGAAGGCAAGCTGACGGTCTTCGTCGGCTCGTCCGGCTGCGGGAAGACCACCGCGCTACGCATGATCAACCGGATGGTTGATCCCACGTCGGGCACCGTGACCGTCGACGGCAAGGACGTCTCGTCGGTCAGCCCGGTGCGACTGCGCCGCGGCATCGGCTACGTCATCCAGAGCGCGGGTTTGATGCCCCACCAACGGGTTATCGACAACGTGGCCACGGTGCCGGTGCTCTGCGGTCAGTCCCGGCGCGCGGCCCGCGCCGCTGCCTACCAGGTACTCGAACGTGTCGGGCTGAATCCGAAGCTCGCGTCGCGGTATCCCGCGCAACTTTCCGGCGGCGAACAACAGCGGGTAGGAGTGGCACGGGCACTGGCCGCCGACCCGCCGATTCTGTTGATGGACGAGGCATTCTCCGCCGTCGACCCGGTGGTCCGCCACACTTTGCAGAACGAAATTCTGCGGCTGCAAAGCGAATTGCGCAAAACCATCGTTTTCGTCACCCACGACATCGACGAGGCGCTCCGGCTCGCCGACCGCGTCGCCGTGTTCGGATCAGGTGGTGTTCTACAGCAATACGACGAGCCGGCACGGTTGCTCGCCCGGCCGGCCAACGACTTCGTCGCCAGGTTCATCGGCCTCGGGCGCGGCTACCGGTGGCTGCAACTCCTCGACGCGACCGGACTGCCGCTGCATGAGATCCAGCGGATCCCGGCTGCCGGACTGGCGAGTGCCGCACTCCCGGATGGGTGGGCGCTGGTCGTCGACGACGGCGGCGCGGCGCAAGGCTGGATCGATGCCGACGGACTGCGCCGGCACCGCGGCGGCCAACCTTTGACCGAGGCGATGACATCGGTGGGTTCGGTGTTTCACGTCGACGGCAACCTCAGCCAGGCCCTCGATGCGGCGCTGTCGTCGCCGTCGTCGGTCGGTGTCGCCGTCGACCGCGCGGAGAAGGTCGTCGGAGGCGTCCTGGCCACTGACGTGCTGGCCGCGGCCCAGGCGCGCAGACGGGTGCAGGGCTAACCCGATGAACTACCTGCTGACGCATCTGGGCACCGCGTGGGCGCTGACCGTCGTCCATCTGCGGCTGTCGCTGCTGCCTGTGTTGATCGGGCTGGCAATTGCGGTGCCGATCGGTCTGCTGGTGCAGCGCGCGCCGGTGCCGCGCCGGTTGACGACGCTGACCGCGAGCGTCGTTTTCACCATTCCGTCCCTGGCACTGTTCGTCGTGCTGCCGCTGATCATCGGAACACGGATCCTCGACGAAGTGAATGTGATCGTCGCGCTGAGTGCCTACACCACCGCCCTGATGGTCAGGGCGGTTCTCGAGGCGCTGGACGCGGTACCGGCGCAGTTGCGCGAGGCGGCCGTCGCGGTCGGCTACGGGCCGGTGGCCCGGATGCTGAAAGTTGAACTGCCGCTGTCTGTTCCGGTACTGGTGGCCGGCCTTCGGGTGGTGGTGGTGACCAACATCGCGATGGTGTCGGTCGGCTCGGTGATCGGCATCGGCGGGCTCGGCACCTGGTTCACCGCGGGATTCCAGATGAACAAGAGCGAGCAGATCGTCGCCGGCATCATCGCGATGTTCACGCTCGCGGTGGTTGTCGACACGACGATCAGCATCCTCGGCCGTCTGGCGACGCCGTGGGAGCACGGCCGCCGCCTCCGGTCCCCGATCGTCGGTGGCGCCCGATGAACTTCGTCGCACAGGCGGTGTCCTTCCTCACCACCGCGAGCAACTGGACCGGCCCGGCCGGCTTGGCCGCCCGCATCGGCGAACACCTGGAATACACGGCACTGGCCGTGGTCGCCTCGGCCGTCATCGCCCTCCCGGTGGGGTTGGTCATCGGGCACACCGGGCGCGGGCAGTTACTCGTGGTGGGCGCGGTCAACGGACTGCGCGCGTTGCCGACGCTGGGCGTGCTGCTGCTCGGGGTGCTGGTGTACGGGCTGGGACTGGGGCCCCCGATTGTGGCGCTGATGCTGCTGGGCATCCCGTCAGTGCTGGCCGGCGCGTACGCCGGCGTCGCCGGTGTCGATCGGCTGGTAGTCGACGCCGCACGCGCCATTGGCATGGCCGAACACCAGGTGCTGCTGCGGGTCGAGGTGCCCAACGCGTTGCCGTTGATCCTGGGCGGCCTGCGCAACGCGACCCTGCAGGTGGTGGCCACCGCCACAGTCGCCGCCTACGCGAGCCTCGGTGGACTGGGCCGCTACCTGATCGACGGCATCAAAGAGCGCCAGTTTCACATCGCACTCGTCGGTGCGCTGATGGTGGCCGCGTTGGCGCTGATCCTGGACGGGCTGATGGCGGTGGCGGTGTGGGCTTCGGCGCCGGGCAGCGGGCGGCTGAGCTGTAGCAATCGGTGCTGTGATGTCTCAGTTGGGGACAAACCTGCCGCCGTGGACCAACAGGTCCTACGGTAGAGGCGTGACCGCAGCCCCCTCTGAACCGACTCCTAGCGCCTGGCCGCAGATGCTGACCTGGCGTGCGCAGGACATTTCGCGCATGGAATCTGTGCGAATCCAGTTGTCAGGCAAGAGAATCAAGGCCAACGGCCGTATCGTGGCCGCGGCCACCGCAACCAATCCCGCCTTCGGGGCCTTCTACGAACTGCAGACCGACGAGAAGGGCGCGACCAAGCGGTTCGGCCTGACGGTGACGCTCGCCGAGCGGGAACGCCAGCTCGCCATCGCGCGTGACGAAGAGAACATGTGGTTGATCACCGATCATCAGGGGGAGCGACGCTCCGGGTACAACGGCGCCCTGGACGTCGACCTGGTGTTCAGTCCGTTCTTCAACGCACTGCCTATCCGGCGGCTCGGTATTCACGAGCGGGCGGACTCCGTAGTCCTGCCGATGGTCTACGTGAATGTGCCGGAGATGACCGTCGACGCGGCGACCGTCAGCTACACCAGTGAGGGCCGGCTGGATGCGATCAAACTGCGGTCGCCGGTGGCTGACACCACCGTGGTCGTGGACGCCGACGGGTTCATCGTCGACTATCCAGGGTTGGCAGAGCGGATCTGATCACCCCGCCGGCCCGGCCGGCCGCGGCTAGCTGCTGGCGCCATCCGTCGGCGCCCACGACGACGGTGACGATGTCGGAGCGCGGGAAGCTCTCGTAGCGCGTGCGCGCGGCGTGACCCTCATCGACCAGGTCGGCTACCGAGCCGTTGTGCGCCAGTGACTCGCGGGCGCGTCCGAGTAGTTCGATGATCCGGTCGGTGGCTGGCGTCAGCTGGCTGGTGTTGGCCTCACACATCGCCCGCACCAGGTCCGGCGCCGTGCCCGCCACCCGGGTCGCGTCCCGGAACGAGCCCGCGGCCAGTGCGAACGCCAGCGGAACCTCGGCGGCGGTGATCGCCAGCGCCTCGGCGAGTAGGTGCGGCAGATGCGAGATGGCGGCCGCCGCGGCGTCGTGCTCGTCGGATTTCGCGGGCACCACCACCGCCCCGCAGTCCAGGGCCAGCTCCGTCACCATCGTCCAGACGTGTGGGTCGACGTGGTCGTCCACACTGACCACCCAGGGCGCCCGGTTGAACAAGCCGCCGTGGCCGGCCGTCCAGCCCGAGTGCGCGGTGCCGGTCATCGGGTGGCCCCCGACGAAGCGCGTTAGCAGGCCGGCGGCAATAACCTCGTCGAGTACCGCCTTCTTGACGCTGGTGACATCGGTCAGGGGGCAGTCCGGGGCCAGGTCGCCGATGTGGGCCAGCATGCCGGGCAGCGCCGGCATGGGCACGGCCAGCACGATCAGGGCGTCCTTGGCGGCGGCACGGGCCAGGGTGGCGCTGAGGTCGGTGGAGGCGTCGAACCCGTCGGCCTGGGCGCCGTGCGCGCCTTCCACCGAACGGTTGTAGCCGAATACTTCACGGCCCGCCCCGGCAGCGGCCCGCATAATCGAACCGCCGATCAGACCCAGCCCCAGAATGCACACCGGTGTCTTCCCCACAGTGCAAGGTTGGCACAGGTCGACCGGCGACGGATCGCTTGGGACCGCTTCATCTGGCCACCGGCCAGGTCAGGGACTAGCGTAGGCGGCCATGGGAGCACAACGGGCTTCAGCAGCAGGCCCGTCCACGGACACCCCCGACGGCTTCGGCGTCGCGGTCGTACGCGAAGAGGGCAAGTGGCGCTGTGCGCCACTGGGCCCTAGAGCGCTGACCAGTTTGTCGGCCGCCGAGACCGAACTGCGGGAGCTGCGAAGTTCGGGCGCCGTCTTCGGCTTGTTGGACGTCGACGATGAATTCTTTGTCATCGTGCGTCCGGCGCCATCCGGGACCCGGTTGCTGCTCTCTGATGCCACCGCCGCGCTGGATTACGACATCGCCGCCGAGGTGCTGGACAGCCTGGATGCCGAGATCGATCCCGAAGATCTCGAGGAGGCCGAACCGTTCGAGGAGGGCGACCTGGGGTTGCTGTCCGATATCGGGCTGCCCGAGGCGGTGCTGGGGGTCATCCTCGACGAGACCGACCTCTATGCCGACGAGCAACTCGGCCGCATCGCTCGCGAGATGGGGTTCGCCGAGCAGCTGTCGGCGGTGATCGACCGTCTCGGTCGGTGATTCGCCGGTCGGTGATGGCTTCCGACGAGGAGCTGATCCGCGCCGCGTTGGCGGTCGCTAGGACCGCCGGACCTCGTGACGTGCCGATCGGCGCCGTCGTCGTCGGACCCGACGGGGCCTTGTTGGCTCAGGCGGTCAATGCCCGCGAAGCCGACGGCGATCCCACCGCCCACGCGGAGATCCTGGCGTTGCGGCAGGCCGCGCGCGAGCTGGGCGACGGGTGGCGGCTGGAAGGCGCGACGCTGGCGGTCACCGTCGAACCGTGCACCATGTGCGCTGGGGCGTTGGTGCTGGCCAGGGTGGCTCGGCTGGTATTCGGCGCCTGGGAGCCCAAGACCGGCGCGGTCGGCTCGCTGTGGGATGTGGTGCGCGATCGCCGGCTCAATCATCGGCCCGAAGTTCGTGGTGGGGTGCTGGCCTCGGAGTGCGCCGCGCCGCTCGAGGAGTTCTTCGCCCGGCAGCGATTGGGGTGAGCGGCGGGTGGTTCGGTAAGCTGCTCGGCGGTGGCGTGTCCGAGCGGCCTAAGGAGCACGCCTCGAAAGCGTGTGACGGCTAAAACCGTCCGAGGGTTCAAATCCCTCCGCCACCGCCATGTGATGAGTCGCGTCATCGGTTACAGATTCCCCGGCCATCGGCCGGGGTTTTTCTGTTGGTGAGGCCCGTCCCTGTGGCCGGGTCGATGGGCTGGCTGCTCAGGGTGATGGGTTTTCACCGAGCAGGGCTCGGAGCCGGTGAGGTGGCGGCCAGAAGTCCGAATTCGGCGGTGGTGCTAGGAGCTGCGGACGCGGCTCATCCGTCGTCTGCCCAGGTGTCACCAATGACCTCGTCTATCACTGTGTCGTGAACACTTACCCTTCGCTTGATCCGGGACTCGGCTGGTGTCGACGGTCGTAGCTACGTCAGCTCGACGGCTTGCTGACACGCCATCACTGTCCCCCCCATGCCGGCCACCGCGTCGACCAGTCCTCCCGAGCAGGGTGAGGTTCCTGGACCCGACGCAGCGTCTCTGCGTGCGCACCTCATATAAACGGGGCGCCCGCGAGGCTTGAGACGGAAATGTCGTATCCGCGACATTTCCGAAGTATTTGATAAAAATTACTCTCACGGGCGACAAACAAGGCTCAATGAATACGGCAAATCGCCAATCTTGGTGGCGCCGAAATCGGTCACAAAAGACCCACCCAAGACATCCGCGGCTCATCTGAGACGCTCGAAAAGATAGTGCATAACATGGCTATCTAGCAGCACAGATGAAAATCTTGTGATCTATATCGCAACTAAAAAATCATGAGTAGGGTGCGCTCTGAGTGCCATTTCTCCTGGCCTCGTCTCTTCATATTCTGGCCGCGACTAAGGGGTTGTCTGATGTCTTTCGTTTTCGCTTCTACGGATTCCCTGAGTGCGGCTGCTGGAAATCTAGCCACGATGGGTGCGGGCCTGAGGCAAGCCAACCTGGCGGCTTGGGGGGCGACGGCGGAGGTGCTGCCGGCGGCGGGTGATGAGGTGTCGGCGGCGATCGCGGAGCTCTTCGGTTCGCTTGGTCGGGAGTATCAGGTGGCGGGCGCGCGGGTGGCCGTGTTCCATGACGACTTCATCCGGATGCTGACTGCGAGCGCGGGTACATACGGGTTGGCTGAGGCGGCTAATGCGGGGCCGCTGCAGGCCGTAGAGCAGCAGATCTTGGGGGTAATCAACGCTCCTACTCAGGCGCTACTCGGTCGTCCACTGATCGGTAATGGTGTTGATGGAGCGCCGGGAACAGGGCAGGCCGGCGGTGCCGGCGGTCTCCTGTGGGGCAACGGCGGCAATGGTGGGTCCGGATCAACAGGACTCAATGGCGGAGCTGGTGGTGCTGCCGGCCTCGTCGGTACCGGCGGTGTCGGTGGCGCCGGTGGCGCCGGTGCGGTCGGCATGGCGGGCGGAGTTGGTGGCGCCGGTGGCAGCGGCGGCTGGTTGTGGGGTGCAGGCGGCGCCGGCGGTGTCGGTGGCGCCGGGGGTATCGGTGGTGGCTCGGGCGGCATCGCCGGTAACGGCGGGGCCGGTGGCGTCGGTGGTGTGGCGCGCTCGTTGTTCTTCGGGGCCGGTGGGGCCGGCGGCGCCGGCGGAGTCGGCGGCCACGGTGGGGCTGGCATGGATAGCGCAGCACCAGGCGCCGTGGGCGGTACGGGTGGCGTGGCTGGCAGTGGTGGCGCCGGCGGTGTCGGCGGTGGCAGCGGATCGCTGTTGTTCGGCGCGGGTGGCACGGGTGGGGCCGGCGGGGCTGGCGGCGCAGGTGGTGGCGGCGGTGCTGGCGGCGGTGGCGTTGGGCTTGGTATTGCCGGGGGCACTGGCGGGGACGGCGGCGCGGGAGGCGCTGCGGGGGCGGGGGGCGCAGGTGGCTCGGGTGGCCTGCTGCTGGGTAACGCCGGCGGACAGGGAGTCGGCGGGGCTGGTGGTGATGGTGGCGTGGGTGGCACCGGTGGCGTCGGTGGCGCGGGTGTGGACAACAGTGCGTTGGCCGGGGTGGCTGGTGGTGTCGGCGGAACCGGTGGTGCCGGCGGTGTCGGCGGCAGCGCCGGTGCCGGTGGCGCCGGGTCGGTGACCGGAGCGGCGGGTAAGTCGGGCTCGGGCGGCACGGGTGGCGCTGGCGGTGGCGGCGGTGCGGGCGGCTTCGGGGCGAATGCGGCCACGGCCGGAGGCACCGGCGATGCGGGTGCCGCCGGTGGCCACGGCGGTGCTGGTGGTGCCGGTGGCGCCGCGGGTGCTGGTGCTGGCGGGGTGCAGGGCGCGGGTGGTGCCGGTGGCGGCGGTGGTGTGGGTGGTCATGGCGGTGCCGGTGCCGCGGGGGTGGACAACAGCGCGCTGGCCGGTGTGGCCGGCGGGACCGGCGGGACCGGTGGTGCCGGCGGCCAGGGTGGCGATGCCGGTGCTGGTGGCGCCGGGTCGGTGACCGGTGCAGCGGGTAAGTCGGGTTCGGGTGGTACGGGTGGCGCTGGTGGTGGCGGCGGTGCGGGTGGCTTCGGGGCGAATGCGGTCACGGCCGGAGGCACCGGCGATGCGGGTGCCGCCGGTGGCCACGGCGGTGCCGGTGGTGCCGGTGGCGCCGCGGGTGCCGGTGCTGGCGGGTCTCAAGGCGCGGGTGGTGCCGGTGGCGGCGGTGGTGTGGGTGGCACCGGTGGTGTCGGTGGTGTGGGTGTGGATAACACTGCGGTGCAAGGGGCCGCTGGTGGTGTCGGCGGCACTGGTGGTGCCGGTGGTGTCGGCGGCGACGCGGGTGCTGGCGGCGCCGGGTCGACCGTGGGTGCGGCGGGTAAGTCGGGCGCCGGTGGCACCGGTGGCGCCGGTGGTGGCGGCGGTGCGGGCGGCTTCGGGGCGAATGCGGCCACGGCCGGAGGCACCGGCGATGCGGGTGCCTCCGGTGGCCACGGCGGTGCTGGTGGTGCCGGTGGCGCTGCAGGTGCTGGTGTGGGCGGGGTCCAGGGCGCGGGCGGGGCCGGCGGCGGCGGCGGTGTGGGCGGCACCGGTGGTGCCGGTGGCGTGGGTGTGGATAACAGTGCGGTGCAAGGCGCCGCCGGTGGGGTCGGCGGCACGGGTGGTGCTGGCGGCCAGGGTGGTGACGCCGGTGCTGGTGGCGCCGGCTCGGTGAGCGGTGCGGCCGGTAAGTCCGGCTCGGGCGGTGTCGGTGGTGGTGGTGGCGGCGGCGGTGCCGGCGGTTTCGGGGCGAATGCGGCCACGGCTGGAGGCACCGGTGAGGTGGGTGCTGCGGGTGGTCAGGGCGGTGCCGGTGGTGCCGGCGGCGCTGCCGGTGCCGGGACCGGCGGGGTCCAGGGCGTCGGCGGTCTCGGTGGTGATGGCGGTGTGGGCGGTAAGGGCGGGACCGGCGGGGCCGGTGTCGATAGTGCGGTGCAGGGGGCTACTGGAGGGGTCGGCGGCACCGGTGGTGCTGGTGGTGTCGGCGGTAACGCCGGGGTGGGTGGTGCCGGCTCGACGGTCGGTGCCGCGGGTAAGTCGGGCTCCGGCGGCACCGGTGGCACCGGTGGTGTCGGTGGTGGCGGTGGCTTCGGTATTGGTGGGGCCCCGGAGGGCGGGGCCGGGTTTACCGGCGGCGCCGGCGGGGCGGGTGGCACGGGTGGTGCCGGTGGGGCTGCGGGTGCCGGGACCGGCGGGGTCCAGGGCGCTGGTGGTCTCGGTGGTGATGGCGGTGTGGGCGGCAAGGGCGGCACCGGTGGGGCCGGTGTCGATAGCGCGGTGCAAGGCGCTGCGGGTGGGGTCGGCGGCACCGGCGGTGCGGGTGGGGTCGGCGGTAACGCCGGGGTCGGTGGCGCCGGCTCGAGCGTGGGTGCGGCCGGCAAGTCCGGCTCCGGTGGCACCGGTGGCACTGGCGGTGTCGGCGGGGCCGGTGGCTTCGGTATCGGTGGCGCCCCCGAAGGCGGGTCCGGGTTCACCGGTGGCGCTGGCGGGGCGGGTGGCACCGGGGGTGTGGGTGGCGCCGCCGGTGGCGGGACCGGTGGGGTGCAGGGCGCCGGCGGTGCCGGTGGTGATGGTGGTGTGGGTGGCACCGGTGGCTTCGGTGGCGCCGGGCGGGATAACAGTGGGTTGGCCGGGGTGGCCGGTGGCATCGGCGGCACCGGTGGTGCCGGCGGTGTCGGTGGTGACGCCGGTGCTGGTGGCGCCGGCTCGACCGCGGGTGCGGCGGGTAAGTCGGGTTCCGGTGGCACCGGTGGCACCGGTGGTGTCGGCGGTGCCGGTGGCTTCGGTATCGGTGGGGCCCCCGAGGGCGGGGCCGGGTTTGCTGGTGCCGCGGGCGGGGCCGGTGGCACCGGGGGTGTCGGTGGCGCTGCGGGTGCCGGGACCGGCGGGGTGCAGGGTGCTGGTGGTGTCGGTGGTGACGGTGGTGTCGGTGGCGGCGGGGGCGCCGGGGGCGCCGGGGCGGATAACAGTGCGTTCGCCGGGGTGGCCGGTGGCATCGGCGGGGCCGGTGGGGCCGGTGGCGCGGGTGGTGACGCCGGTGCTGGTGGCGCCGGCTCGGTGAGCGGTGCGGCGGGCAAGTCCGGTGACGGTGGTGCCGGCGGTGGTGGTGGTGGCGGCGGTGCCGGCGGTTTCGGGGCGAATGCGGCCACGCCCGGAGGCACCGGAGAGGTGGGTGCCGCCGGTGGCCAAGGCGGTGCCGGTGGTGCTGGTGGCGCTGCCGGTGCCGGGACCGGCGGGGTCCAGGGTGCTGGTGGTGCCGGGGGCGGCGGCGGTGTGGGCGGCACCGGTGGTGCCGGTGGCGTGGGTGTGGATAACAGTGCGGTGCACGGTGTCGCTGGTGGGGTCGGCGGCACCGGTGGTGCCGGCGGTGTCGGTGGTGACGCCGGGGCTGGTGGTGCCGGCTCGACCGTGGGTGCAGCCGGTCAGTCTGGTGATGGCGGTGTCGGTGGCGCTGGTGGTGTTGGTGGTGGCGGTGGTTTCGGGGCGGTTGGGGCCACGCCCGGGGCCACTGGTGAGGTGGGTGCCGCGGGTGGCCAGGGCGGTGCTGGTGGTGCTGGTGGCGCTGCGGGTGCCGGGACCGGCGGGGTCCAGGGTGCTGGTGGTGCCGGGGGCGGCGGTGGTGTGGGCGGTCACGGCGGTGCGGGTGCGGCCGGGCTCGATAACAGCGCCTATCAGGGTCTTTACGGCGGTCAGGGTGGTGACGGTGGTGCCGGCGGTGTCGGTGGCGCCGCCGGTGCCGGCGGCGCCGGCTCGACCGTGGGTGCAGCGGGTCAGTCTGGTGATGGCGGTGTCGGTGGCAGCGGTGGTGTCGGCGGGACGGGTGGCTTCGGCGCGGCCGGGGCGGCTGGCGGCGGCACCGGTGGTGAGGGCGCTGCGGGTGGCCAGGGCGGCTTTGGTGGTGCCGGTGGGGCTGCGGGTGCCGGGACCGGCGGGGTCCAGGGCGCTGGTGGTCTCGGTGGTGATGGCGGTGTGGGCGGCAAGGGCGGCACCGGTGGGGCCGGTGTCGATAGCGCGGTGCAAGGCGCTGCGGGTGGGGTCGGCGGCACCGGCGGTGCGGGTGGGGTCGGCGGTAACGCCGGGGTCGGTGGCGCCGGCTCGAGCGTGGGTGCGGCCGGCAAGTCCGGCTCCGGTGGCACCGGTGGCACTGGCGGTGTCGGCGGGGCCGGTGGCTTCGGTATCGGTGGCGCCCCCGAAGGCGGGTCCGGGTTCACCGGTGGCGCTGGCGGGGCGGGTGGCACCGGGGGTGTGGGTGGCGCCGCCGGTGGCGGGACCGGTGGGGTGCAGGGCGCCGGCGGTGCCGGTGGTGATGGTGGTGTGGGTGGCACCGGTGGGTTCGGTGGCGCCGGGCGGGATAACAGTGGGTTGGCCGGGGTGGCCGGTGGCATCGGCGGCACCGGTGGTGCCGGCGGTGTCGGTGGTGACGCCGGTGCTGGTGGCGCCGGCTCGACCGCGGGTGCGGCGGGTAAGTCGGGTTCCGGTGGCACCGGTGGCACCGGTGGTGTCGGCGGTGCCGGTGGCTTCGGTATCGGTGGGGCCCCCGAGGGCGGGGCCGGGTTTGCTGGTGCCGCGGGCGGGGCCGGTGGCACCGGGGGTGTCGGTGGCGCTGCGGGTGCCGGGACCGGCGGGGTGCAGGGTGCTGGTGGTGTCGGTGGTGACGGTGGTGTCGGTGGCGGCGGGGGCGCTGGGGGCGCCGGGGCGGATAACAGTGCGCTGGCCGGGGTGGCCGGTGGCATCGGCGGGGCCGGTGGGGCCGGTGGCGCGGGTGGTGACGCCGGTGCTGGTGGCGCCGGCTCGGTGAGCGGTGCGGCGGGCAAGTCCGGTGACGGTGGTACCGGCGGCACCGGTGGTTTCGGTGGTGCGGGTGGCTTCGGGGCGGCCGGGTCCGGGGCCGGAGTCATCGGTGATGCCGGTGCCGCGGGCGGGGCCGGTGGCACCGGTGGTGTCGGTGGCGCTGCCGGTGCCGGGACTGGCGGGGTCCAGGGTGCTGGTGGTGTCGGTGGTGACGGTGGTGTCGGTGGCGGCGGGGGCGCCGGGGGCGCCGGGGCGGATAACAGTGCGTTGGCCGGGGTGGCCGGTGGCATCGGCGGGGCCGGTGGTGTGGGTGGCGCGGGTGGTGACGCCGGTGCTGGTGGCGCCGGGTCGGTGACCGGTGCGGCGGGTCAGTCGGGCTCTGGTGGTGCCGGTGGCGCTGGTGGTGTTGGTGGTGGCGGTGGTTTCGGGGCGGTTGGGGCCACGCCCGGGGCCACTGGTGAGGTGGGTGCCGCGGGTGGCCAGGGCGGTGCCGGTGGTGCTGGTGGCGCTGCGGGTGCCGGGACCGGCGGGGTCCAGGGTGCTGGTGGTGCCGGGGGCGGCGGTGGTGTGGGCGGTCACGGCGGTGCGGGTGCGGCCGGGCTCGATAACAGCGCCTATCAGGGTCTTTACGGCGGTCAGGGTGGTGACGGTGGTGCCGGCGGTGTCGGTGGCGCCGCCGGTGCCGGCGGCGCCGGCTCGGTGACCGGTGCGGCCGGCAAGTCCGGTGATGGCGGTGTCGGTGGCACCGGTGGTGTCGGCGGGACGGGTGGCTTCGGCGCGGCCGGGGCGGCTGGCGGCGGCACCGGTGGTGAGGGCGCTGCGGGTGGCCAGGGCGGCTTTGGTGGTGCCGGTGGGGCTGCGGGTGCCGGGACCGGCGGGGTCCAGGGCGCTGGTGGTCTCGGTGGTGATGGCGGTGTGGGCGGCAAGGGCGGCACCGGTGGGGCCGGTGTCGATAGCGCGGTGCAAGGCGCTGCGGGTGGGGTCGGCGGCACCGGCGGTGCGGGTGGGGTCGGCGGTAACGCCGGGGTCGGTGGCGCCGGCTCGAGCGTGGGTGCGGCCGGCAAGTCCGGTTCCGGTGGCACCGGTGGCACTGGCGGTGTCGGCGGGGCCGGTGGCTTCGGTATCGGTGGGGCCCCCGAAGGCGGGTCCGGGTTCACCGGTGGCGCTGGCGGGGCGGGTGGCACCGGGGGTGTGGGTGGCGCCGCCGGTGGCGGGACCGGTGGGGTGCAGGGCGCCGGCGGTGCCGGTGGTGATGGTGGTGTGGGTGGCACCGGTGGGTTCGGTGGCGCCGGGCGGGATAACAGTGGGTTGGCCGGGGTGGCCGGTGGCATCGGCGGCACCGGTGGTGCCGGCGGTGTCGGTGGTGACGCCGGTGCTGGTGGCGCTGGCTCGACCGCGGGTGCGGCGGGTAAGTCGGGTTCCGGTGGCACCGGTGGCACCGGTGGTGTCGGCGGTGCCGGTGGCTTCGGTATCGGTGGGGCCCCCGAGGGCGGGGCCGGGTTTGCTGGTGCCGCGGGCGGGGCCGGTGGCACCGGTGGTGTCGGTGGCGCTGCGGGTGCCGGGACCGGCGGGGTCCAGGGTGCTGGTGGTGTCGGTGGTGACGGTGGTGTCGGTGGCGGCGGGGGCGCTGGGGGCGCCGGGGCGGATAACAGTGCGTTGGCCGGGGTGGCCGGTGGCATCGGCGGGGCCGGTGGGGCCGGTGGCCAGGGTGGTGACGCCGGTGCTGGTGGCGCCGGCTCGGTGAGCGGTGCGGCGGGCAAGTCCGGTGACGGTGGTACCGGCGGCACCGGTGGTTTCGGTGGTGCGGGTGGCTTCGGGGCGGCCGGGTCCGGGGCCGGAGTCATCGGTGATGCCGGTGCCGCGGGCGGGGCTGGTGGCACCGGTGGTGCTGGTGGCGCTGCCGGTGCCGGGACTGGCGGGGTCCAGGGTGCTGGTGGTGTCGGTGGTGACGGTGGTGTCGGTGGCGGCGGGGGCGCCGGGGGCGCCGGGGCGGATAACAGTGCGTTGGCCGGGGTGGCCGGTGGCATCGGCGGGGCCGGTGGTGTGGGTGGCGCGGGTGGTGACGCTGGTGCTGGTGGCGCCGGGTCGGTGACCGGTGCGGCGGGTCAGTCGGGCTCTGGTGGTGCCGGTGGCGCTGGTGGTGTTGGTGGTGGCGGTGGTTTCGGGGCGGTTGGGGCCACGCCCGGGGCCACTGGTGAGGTGGGTGCCGCGGGTGGCCAGGGCGGTGCTGGTGGTGCTGGTGGCGCTGCGGGTGCCGGGACCGGCGGGGTCCAGGGTGCTGGTGGTGCCGGGGGCGGCGGTGGTGTGGGCGGTCACGGCGGTGCGGGTGCGGCCGGGCTCGATAACAGCGCCTATCAGGGTCTTTACGGCGGTCAGGGTGGTGACGGTGGTGCCGGCGGTGTCGGTGGCGCCGCCGGTGCCGGCGGCGCCGGCTCGACCGTGGGTGCAGCGGGTCAGTCCGGTGATGGCGGTGTCGGTGGCACCGGTGGTGTCGGCGGGACGGGTGGCTTCGGCGCGGCCGGGGCGGCTGGCGGCGGCACCGGTGGTGAGGGCGCTGCGGGTGGCCAGGGCGGCTTTGGTGGTGCCGGTGGCGCTGCGGGTGCCGGGACCGGCGGGGTCCAGGGCGCTGGTGGTCTCGGTGGTGATGGCGGTGTGGGCGGCAAGGGCGGCACCGGTGGGGCCGGTGTCGATAGCGCGGTGCAAGGCGCTGCGGGTGGGGTCGGCGGCACCGGCGGTGCGGGTGGGGTCGGCGGTAACGCCGGGGTCGGTGGCGCCGGCTCGAGCGTGGGTGCGGCCGGCAAGTCCGGTGACGGTGGCACCGGTGGCACTGGCGGTGTCGGCGGGGCCGGTGGCTTCGGTATCGGTGGCGCCCCCGAAGGCGGGTCCGGGTTCACCGGTGGCGCCGGCGGGGCGGGTGGCACCGGGGGTGTGGGTGGCGCCGCCGGTGGCGGGACCGGCGGGGTCCAGGGCGCCGGCGGCGCTGGTGGTGATGGTGGTGTGGGTGGCACCGGTGGGTTCGGTGGCGCCGGGCGGGATAACAGTGGGTTGGCCGGGGTGGCCGGTGGCATCGGCGGCACCGGTGGTGCCGGCGGTGTCGGTGGTGACGCCGGTGCTGGTGGCGCCGGCTCGGTGACCGGTGCGGCGGGTAAGTCCGGTTCCGGTGGCACCGGTGGCACCGGTGGTGTCGGCGGGGCCGGTGGCTTCGGTATCGGTGGGGCCCCCGAGGGCGGGGCCGGGTTTGCTGGTGCCGCGGGCGGGGCCGGTGGCACCGGTGGTGTCGGTGGCGCCGCGGGTGCCGGGACCGGCGGGGTCCAGGGTGCTGGTGGTGTCGGTGGTGACGGTGGTGTCGGTGGCGGCGGTGGCGCCGGGGGCGCCGGGGCGGATAACAGTGCGCTGGCCGGGGTGGCCGGTGGCATCGGCGGGGCCGGTGGGGCCGGTGGCCAGGGTGGTGACGCCGGTGCTGGTGGCGCCGGCTCGGTGACCGGTGCGGCGGGTCAGTCGGGCTCTGGGGGTGTCGGTGGCGCTGGTGGTGTTGGTGGTGGCGGTGGTTTCGGGGCGAATGCGGCCACGCCCGGGGCCACTGGTGAGGTGGGTGCCGCGGGTGGCCAAGGCGGTGCCGGTGGTGCTGGTGGCGCTGCGGGTGCCGGGACCGGCGGGGTCCAGGGTGCTGGTGGTGCCGGGGGCGGCGGTGGTGTGGGCGGTCACGGCGGTGCGGGTGCGGCCGGGCTCGATAACAGCGCCTATCAGGGTCTTTACGGCGGTCAGGGTGGTGACGGTGGTGCCGGCGGTGTCGGTGGCGCCGCCGGTGCTGGTGGCGCCGGCTCGACCGTGGGGGCGGCCGGCAAGTCCGGTGATGGCGGTGTCGGTGGCACTGGTGGTGTCGGCGGGACCGGTGGCTTCGGCGCGGCCGGGGCGGCTGGCGGCGGCACCGGTGGTCAGGGCGCTGCGGGTGGCCAGGGCGGCTTTGGTGGTGCCGGTGGGGCTGCGGGTGCCGGGACCGGCGGGGTCCAGGGCGCCGGCGGTCTCGGTGGTGATGGCGGTGTGGGCGGCAAGGGCGGCACCGGTGGGGCTGGTGTCGATAGTGCGGTGCAAGGCGCCGCGGGTGGGGTCGGCGGCACCGGTGGCGCTGGTGGGGTCGGCGGTAACGCCGGGGTCGGTGGCGCCGGCTCGACCGTGGGTGCCGCCGGCAAGTCCGGTGACGGTGGCACCGGTGGCACTGGCGGTGTCGGCGGGGCCGGTGGTTTCGGTATCGGTGGGGCTCCTGAGGGCGGGTCCGGGTTTGCTGGTGGCGCTGGCGGGGCGGGTGGCACTGGTGGTGTCGGTGGCGCCGCCGGTGGCGGGACCGGCGGGGTCCAGGGCGCCGGCGGTGCCGGTGGTGACGGTGGTGTCGGTGGCACCGGCGGCACCGGTGGGGCCGGGATCGATAACAGCGCCTACCAGGGTCTTTACGGCGGTCAGGGTGGTGACGGTGGTGCCGGCGGTGTCGGTGGCGCCGCGGGTGCCGGTGGCGCCGGCTCGACCGTGGGGGCGGCCGGCAAGTCCGGTGATGGTGGTGTCGGTGGCACTGGTGGTGTCGGCGGGACGGGTGGCTACGGGTCGGCCGGGTTGGCCGGCGGCGGCACCGGCGGTGAGGGTGCTGCGGGTGGCCAGGGCGGCTTTGGTGGTGCGGGTGGCGCTGCCGGTGCCGGGACCGGCGGGGTCCAGGGCGCTGGTGGTCTCGGTGGTGATGGCGGTGTGGGCGGTAAGGGCGGCACCGGCGGGGCCGGTATCGATAGCGCGGTGCAAGGCGCCACTGGTGGGGTCGGCGGCACCGGCGGCACTGGTGGTGTCGGCGGTAACGCCGGGGGTGGTGGCGCCGGGTCGGTGACCGGTGCGGCGGGTAAGTCGGGCTCTGGTGGCGCCGGTGGCACTGGTGGTGTCGGCGGGGCCGGTGGTTTCGGTATTGGTGGGGCCCCTGAGGGCGGGTCCGGGTTTGCTGGTGGCGCCGGCGGGGCGGGTGGCACCGGTGGTGTGGGTGGCGCTGCGGGTGCCGGGACCGGCGGGGTGCAGGGCGCCGGCGGGGCCGGTGGTGACGGTGGTGTCGGTGGCACCGGCGGGTTCGGCGGCGGCGGCCGGGATAACAGTGGGTTGGCTGGGGTGGTCGGTGGGGCCGGCGGCACCGGTGGCGCCGGCGGAGTCGGCGGTGACGCCGGAGCTGGTGGCGCCGGGTCGGTGACCGGTGCGGCCGGTAAGTCCGGCTCGGGTGGCACCGGCGGCACCGGTGGTTTCGGCGGTGCGGGCGGTTTCGGGGCGGCCGGGTCCGGGGCCGGAGTCATCGGCGATGCGGGTGCCGCGGGTGGTCAGGGCGGTGCCGGTGGTGTCGGTGGCGCTGCCGGTGCTGGGACCGGCGGGGTCCAGGGCGCCGGCGGTATTGGTGGCACCGGCGGTGTGGGTGGTCACGGCGGCGCGGGTGCGGCCGGGATTGATAACAGTGCCAACCAGGGCCTCTATGGCGGTCAGGGTGGCGACGGTGGCGCCGGTGGCCAGGGCGGTGCAGCGGGTGCCGGTGGTGCCGGTTCGGTGACCGGTGCGGCCGGCAAGTCCGGTGACGGCGGCACTGGTGGCACTGGTGGTGTCGGCGGTGCGGGTGGTTTCGGGGCGGCCGGATCCGGGGCCGGAGTCATCGGCGATGCGGGTGCCGCGGGTGGCCAGGGCGGTGCTGGTGGGGCCGGTGGCAACGCCGGTGCCGGTACCGGCGGCACTAACGGCAGTGGCGGCATCGGTGGCAACGGCGGCATCGGCGGCAAGGGCGGCAACGGCGGCAGCGGAGTCGGTTCATTCGTCGCCGGTGGTAACGGCGGCGTGGGTGGCGCGGGCGGTAATGCGGGTGCAGGGGGCGCCGCGGGTAGCGGCGGCACCGGCGGCATTGCGGGCAACGCGGGTACCGGCGGCACTGGCGGCGGGGGCGGTGCTGGTGGTGCGGGCGATAACGGCGCTGGCGTGGGCGGCCAGGCCGGGTTTGCCGGTGGGTTTGGTGGTGCCGGCGGCGCTGGTGGCAGCGCCGGTGCCGGGGGTGTCAACGGCAACGGCGGCGATGGCGGGGTCGGCGGTGCGGGCGGCATGGGTGGCGTGAGCCTGACCACGGCCGGTGCTGGTGGCGCCGGCGGCAACGGTGGTGCCGGGGGCGCGGCTGGCGGCGGTGTTGGTGCGGCGGGTCTCGGCGGTGATGGCGGTAATGCCGGAACGGGCGGCAAGGGCGGCGACGGCCTCAGCGGCGGGTTCAATTCCGGTGTAGCGGGTGGCAAGGGCGGCACCGGTGGCGCAGGTGGCACCGGCGGCAACGCCGGCGGCCCTGGCGGCGTCAACGGTGACGGCGGCGCAGGTGGTGCCGGCGGGCTGGGCGGGGCTGGTGGCTCAAGCAACGGCGTGGCCGGGGTCGGTGGTGCCGGAGGTACCGGCGGCGCCGGTGGCGCTGCAGGCACGAACTTGTCGGGCGGCGCAGGTAACGGCGGTGACGGCGGCGCAGGTGGTGCCGGCGGGTTCGGCGGCGCGGGTATCGACGGCAGTGGGACGCTGGGCGCCAGTGGCGGTGCCGGTGGGAGCGGCGGCACCGGCGGGCAAGCGACCAGTGCTGCCGGCATCGCCGGTGACGGTGGGGCCGGCGGCGGCGGCGGCATCGGCGGAGCTGCCGCCAATGGCAGCAACGGCGGTTTTGGTGTCCCAGGTGGCAGCACCGGCGGCGTCGGCGGCGCCGGCGGTAACGGTGGTGCCGGAGGGGGTATCGGCGGACGTAACGGTGACGGTGGCTACGGCGGCGCAGGGGGCCGCGGTGGTGACTCCGTGCTGCCCCCAAGCGGCATCCGTCAGAATGGCGGCGACGGCGGCGCTGGCGGTGCGGCCGGGTCGGCCGGTTCCAACGGTGCCAGCGCCGCGGGCATCGACGGCCACGGCGGTACCGGCGGCGACGGCGGCAACGGAAGCACGGGCGGCGCGGGTGCCAATGGTGGAAGCCCAGGAGCTAACGGCGGCTTTGGCTCCCAAGGCGGCAACGGCGGAAAGGGTGGCGCCGGCGGCGCCGGCGTGAACGGGGTCGGCGGCGGCAATGGTGGCAAGGGCGGCGCGGGCGGCACCGGTGGTACCGGTGGTGCCGGTGCGGCGGGCAGTGATGCAATCAACCCCCAGGCTGGCGGTGCCGGTGGCACCGGCGGCTCGGGTGGTTTCGCCGGGGCAGGTGGTACCGGCACCGATGGCGGGGCCACGGGAGCAACCGGGACATACGGCAACGGCGGCGTCGGAGGGGCAGGTGGTAACGCGGGTCACCCGACGACGGCTGGCGGCCAGACCGGCGTTGTCGGCGGCCGGGGCGGCAACGGTGGCTTCGCATTCGGGAACGGAGTCGGCGGCGCCGGAGGTAAGGGCGGCACCGGCGGCAACGGCGGCAGCGGAGCGATCTTCATCAACGGCGGGACCGCTGGCGCTGGTGGAGCTGGCGGTACCGGTGGCGGAACAGAGTGGGGCGTCGGCGGTGTCGGTGGCACCGGCGGCACCGGCGGCATCGGCGGCAACGGTGACAATCTCTTCACGGTCGGTGGCCCCGGTGGAGCCGGCGGTCGAGCCGGTGATGGTGGTGCCGCCACCGCAGGGGGCACCGGAGGTGGCGGTGGTACGGGCGGAGTCGGTGGCCTGGGCGGCAACGGCAAGTTGGGCGGATCAGGCGGCGACGGCGGAAATGGCGGCAACGGCGGCACGGGAGTCATCGGTGGCTTTGGCGGCGCCGGCGGGGCCGGTGGCCCCGGTGGGAAGGGCGCGGGCGGAAGTCCTTCCGATTCCGGCAACCCCGGCCAACCAGGTCTGAATGGCTGAGGCAGTTCCCATCGACCGGCGAAAGTGAAAGGAGGCTGACGCTCTTCCCGATCCGTCAAACGCGAGAACTCCGCAAACCACCGAGGCTCATCTCAGTCCGACAGAGAAAGGAACCATCCATGAGCACTCCTCGGCGGAATGGGCAATGTGTCCAACGCGATCTGGGACGGAGATAACCCGCCACCGAAGCCGCCGCCCCCGGTCGGCCTTCGCTGCGACGCCAATCTCACCAATTGCCGAATCGGAGACCATCCGTAATTCAGCTGTGCGGAACCCCGCCACCGGCCGGGGTTTCTCACGAATGCTTATCGATGTATTCGGTCGCGTCCTTGTCGCGGTTGTCGATGCCGGTGATGGCTTCGCGTTCGGCGTAGAACCGCATCCATTGCAGAGCCAGCTCGTTCCTGAGTTCGAGCGACGCGCTCTTAATGAAGTCCGGCATTGCCTCCCGCTCTTCCTCGTCGAGGTGTTTACCGTTCTGCTCGCGGGCCTCGTGAACGGCCTCGAACCACTCGGAGCTGCCCGGCTCGAGCCGGCGTGACCGACGGACGGCATCACGAATCGCGTTGTGATCGGTAATGGCGTCCTCGGTCTCGTCCTCCGGGTCGCCTTCGGGATTGCTGGGATGGTCATGGCCACCGTGTTTGAGCAGCGCCGGGTAGAACACCGCTTCCTCTGCCTCGGCATGAACGTCGAGGCGGGCACCGAGAATGGCCCAGATTGCGGCAAGGTCGTCGTCGCTTCTCGCGTTGTCGAGCCGGAAGAACTGACGCCGAATCCAGTCGTGATCGGCGTAGATGAGGTCGATGATGTCGGCCATGGTTCAGCGCCGCCTTCTGCACACGGTGGGGACCCCTCTCGCTCGGAATTGCGACAAGGGGATTCACGCGCGCCGGGCCGCCTAAACCGCGACCCCTGATCACACCGAAATGCGCAGCATCGATACTCGCGCGAGATCGCGGCCCGGCGTCATTCCCGTCACGATTCACCAGTCGCCCCAAAGATTTTGACGCCCGCGATGATATATATGCCCGCATGGGGTGGCGCCGGTGAGACGCTTGATAACGTCTATCGCGTTGGCGGCAATAGTCGTTGCCGCCGCAATGACGCCGGTAAAAGCCAGGGCTGCAGACGAATCCGTCGCTGCGACAGTATTGACGATCAACCCCGCCTTTTTCCCGTTACCGTCGAACTGGTTGCGTGGCGAGCTTTTCGCCGCACCCAATGTGAAAGTCAAAGTCCCTTATACGAATCTGCCCAATGCTTACTTCGTCCATCAGGGCGCCGATATCCTCAATCAGCTCCTGCATTCCACGGCGGGCCGCAAGATCGTCCTCGGTCACAGCGAAGGCGCTCAGGTGGAGGACGATTGGTTGCGCCGGTACGGCCCCGGTAGTGATATCGATCCCGCAAGCGTCACGTTCATTCTCACCGGTGACCCGGAGAACAAATACGGCGGTTGCACTTTCATCTCCAACAGCGGATGCAACGCGGCGTATGGCGGCAGGGGATTCCCGGCCGACACCCGTTACACGGTGAAAGTCTTGATCCGGCAATACGATTTCTGGGCGGACTGCCCGGGTGACCTGGCGAATTCGGTGGCGCGTTTCAACAGAGTGGCCTCCAACTTCGTCGGCGGTACCGGTGAACTGCGGGGCCCGCATCTGGACTACAGCAAGCTCAGCCTGACCGACCCGGGGAACAAGTCATACGTCGAGGGCAACGCCACCTACATTCTGGGCGCACCGGCCACGTACTACCTGCCGATGGTCACCTGGCGGTTGGAATCGGCCGAGAACAAGCGAATCCACGAACTGCAGTGGCGCCCGATGGTTGAATCCGCCTACAACCGGCCGATGGGGACGCTCGATCTGCCGGGCTGATCACTCGCGTTCCCGCCCGGTGATCAGCTTGCGGATCGTCTGTACCTCGCTGTCGGCGAACGGCCGCCCGTCGGGCTGCAGGAGGTCGGCGAACCACTGTTTGGGTACCGCCGTCGCCGGATGGTCCCACGAACTCCACGGAAAATAGGTCTGGGTCTTGCCGGCGACCAGTCCCCAGTTGAGCGCACCGACGTTGTGCCGCTTGGCAATCGGCAGCACGCCTTCGACCGTGCTGCCCAGTGAGCGAGCCAGGTACTCGGTGCAGATGATCGGGCGCCCCAGCGGCTCGAGTTCGTTGATGCGGCCCTCGAATTCCCCCGGCGGGGCGTAACTGTGGAATGTGATCACGTCGGCGTTGTCGAGCTGAATGCCGGCGATGGCGCTGCGCGCACCGGGATCGCCCCAATTGCCCTGCCAGACCCCACTTGTCAGCGGCTGCACCGGATCGACCGCGCGCGCCCAGCGAAACACCTGGGGGAGCAGGGCCGCGACCCGGTCCAGCTTGTCCTTGCGCTCCACCTTGCGGTACTCGCGCGCGGGATTGTCCGGTTCGTTCCACAGGTCCCAACCCAGTACCCGGTTGTCGTTGCGGAACTGGCTCAACACACCGGTGACGTAATCCTGCATGACAGCCGCGTAGCGCGGGTCGTCGATGTGCTCGGCGCCCGGCCCCTGCACCCACCCGGAGTTGTGCACGCCCGGTGTGGGCGCGCGCTGCCGACCCACCCGCGGAAACGGATCCCAGCAGGAGTCGAACAGCACGAACAGCGGCTTGATGCCGTGCCGCGCCGCGATGCCGACGAACTGGGCCAGCCGACCCTGGAAGCCCGCCCGGTCCTGCGCCCAAAGCTGGTCATGCAGGAAGACCCGCACCGTGTTGAACCCGTGAAACCGCGCCGCTCCCAGTTCGTTGTCGATGCGCCGGGGATCGTAGGTGCCGGCCTGAAACATCTCGAGCTGGTTGATCGCGGTCGAGGTGACGTAGTTGACGCCGACCAGCCACCCCTGCGCCTGATACCAGTTGTGCGCACGGTCGGCCGGCCAGCGGCCCGCCTCGGCGGACGCCCGCGGCGTCCGGGTCAGTGCCGTGGCGGCCGCTAACGCCAGTGGCAGCTTCAGAGCGGTTCGGCGTTGCACCCAGCGACGGTAAGTTCGGAACGCAGCACACGTCCCGCGGCATACCGGGCCGCGACAATTTGAGGGTGGAAATTGTTATCCCGCCGTCACTTTCGACATCAGCGAGCTAGCGCAGTTTGCGGCCGTAGCTGTCGGTGACGCTGCCGGTGAAGATCATGATCGCGTCGACGAAGCCCCAGATTCCGACGCCGGCCAAGATGAAGATGCCGATGCCGCAGAGGACGGTGAGGACAAGGCCGGCCAAGCCGAGGCACAACTGAATGACCGCGATCTGGGTGGACTCCAGATAGAAGCGGCCGACCCCGAACGCACCGAAGAACAGCTGAAGCAGTCCGGCGGTGGTGGCGGACTTGTCCGACAGCGGCATCCCGGTGGCCGGATCCCGCCCGAACGGCGCCTGCGGATCGACGCCGTAGCCCCCATAGCCGGGATATTGGGGGACGGACGGATACTGCGGGGGCGGCGGTGGCTGGCCAGGCTGGTATGGCGGCTGGGGTGGCTGGTAGCCGTAGGGCTGCTGTCCCCAGGGCGGCTGCTGCTCGGGGTTGCCGGGGTAATTCGGTGTTCCCATCGGCTCTACCTAACCACTGACGATCAGCGGAAGCGAGATCATGCCCGCTCCGCCGGTCACCACCAGAACCCAGCGGCCGTCGACCGGCAGAGTGACTTCAATCGGAAAGATCGCGAACCCGAGCTCGGCGATGGTGGCTGCCTCGGGTAGTTCGAATTCGATGTTCAGCGGCTCGTCATCGGTCGGTGGGCGGATCTCGACGTCGACGCGCCGCTCCGGGCTGTCGGTCTCCGCCTGCGTCAGCACCACGAGCAGGAATTGGGCCAGCCGATCGGCCTCGACGGCGAATCGCAGCAGCACACCGCCCGAAACGTTGAGTTTGTTGTCCGTCGCCGAAGCAGCTTCGGCCAGAAAGGCCCCGACTATCACTGGGTGAAACTACCGCTCCCGCCCGAGATAAGCACCGCCGACGTCCGGGCCGGCTACTGCTGAGGCTGCGGGGCGCCGCCGCCGTACCCCAGCTGTGAGGCGGTGTAGCGGGCGCCATCGGTGACCGGCACGGCCTGTACCGCCGTCCCGTAGGCACAGATCTCGGTCCACACGTCACCGAGCTCCGTCGTGTCAAAGCGCATCGCGACGATGACGTTGCCGCCCTTGGCGCGCGCTTCGTTGATCAGCCGGGACATCGCTTCATTGCGGCTCTCGGCCAGGTTCTTGGTCATGCCCTGCAGCTCGCCGCCGAACATCGACTTGAAGCCGGCACCGAACTGCGCGAAGGCATTTCGGGACCGCACGGTGAGACCGAAGACTTCGCCGCAGACGCGCTGGATTTCCCAACCGGGGATGTCATTGGTAGTGACGACGAGCACCGGAGCTGCCTTTCTTGTTGAACGGGGCGACGCGATTCCCGCTGCAGGGTACCGCTCACCGCGTCTGTGTGAAGTGTTGCCCGATGTTTTCGGCCGCAGCGCGGACCAGCTCGCCGAGGCGACGGACTTCGGCGCCGGTGAGTTCGGCGAATGGTGCGACAGTGACCGACATGGCGACGAGACCGTCGGCGTCGAAGACCGGGGCCGAGATGGTGGCGATATTGTGCGTCGCGTTGCCGGTCAATTCGGAGGACAGCACATCGATGACCGTCAGGTCGGCGAATGCCCGCGCAAGTCGCGCGGTGATGGCGTCGGGTTCACTGTCAGCGCCCAGCGCCCGGAGCGCCGTATAGACGCGGACGTACTCGCGGCTGAGTCGTTCGATGACATAACCGCGTTCCCGGATCTCGTTGAGCACCGTGGACATTCGGCGTGACAACGCCGTCGAGGGCTTGCCCACGCCTTGCAGCCACGCGCGCTGCGCACCGGCGGAGCCCCAGGCGACGTAGTCGCGGCCGAACGGTGCGACCAAGGGCATGCGCAGTTGCCGATCGATCCGCATGCCCGACGGTGATTCGCCCGCGCTGTCTATCACGACCAGGCTGTTCTGCTCGCGCCGAGCCAAAAACGTTTGCGTGCAACTAGATTCGGCGAGCTTATGCAGAATCCCGTGGTAGATGCGCTCGTCGGCGGCCTCGGTCAGCGACGCGATGCCCGGGCCGCGCGAGTAGGCGCCGGCAGCGTCGCGCACCAACCAGTCGTGGCTGGCCAAGGTAGTGACGATCGCATGTCCGGTGGCGCGGCTGATCCCCAGTTCGCGGGAGATCTCGGCCAGGGAGAAACTGCGCCCGGGCTGGGATCCCACCAGTTCCATGATGGCGACCACGCGTTCTGTCGGGGGAGACGCGGGTTGACGGCGCGACGTGTCTGCATCTACCGTGATTGTCATATTTTCGAATGCTATATCGAATATTCGACAACGCAAGGGCGGGAGGTGATCGGTGGAGGCCGGCGCTGGATCGACGAACGCTGATGTCATCGACTTCGACGACCTGACGTCGCCCCGCCTGACCGACGTCCAGCGCCAGATCCTGGAATTCACCGAGAGCCGCCACGTCGAGTTCGACATCGACACGATGCTCGCCGAGGCCCGCGGCCAGGCCGGGGCGGACGACCTCGACGACACCGACGGCATCACCGACCGGCTGCGAGTGCACGTCGCGGCCATCGAGGGAGACGACGGGTTGCGTCAACTCTCCCGCTCCACGCTGCGGCAACGAGTGGTGCGGCTGCTGCGCAACCGGTTGTCGCTGACCGACCTCATCAAGCGCTACCCCGAGATCGAGTCGATCCCGATCGAGAAACCGATCATCGTCGTCGGAATGCCACGCTCGGGCACCACCCACCTGGTGAACCTCATCGCCGCCGACCCCCGCCGGCGCGCGCTGCCGTACTGGGAGAGCCAGGAGCCGATCCCGGCCGTCGGCGAGGGGCCCGACATCTTCGGCGTCGATCCGCGATACACCCGGTGCAAGCAGGAACACGACGCGCTGATGGTCAGCGCGCCCGTCGTGGCGGCCATGCACGACCGTTTCCCGGAGGCCATCGAGGAGGAGGTCGAGATCCTGGATCTGGACCTGGCCGCCTACGTCCTGGAATGGCATGCGCGAGTGCCCCATTGGCGTGACTACTACCTGACTCTGGACCAGCACCGGCATTACCGGTACCTGCGAAAAGTGCTGCAGGCACTGACGTTTCTGCGTGGTCCGCGGACCTGGGTGCTCAAGAGCCCGCAGCATTGCGAGCAACTCGGCCCGCTGATGGCGACCTTTCCTGACGCCACGGTGGCTTTCACCCACCGCGATCCCGTCGCGGTGATCCAATCGGCGATCACCATGATGGCCTACTCCGACCGGCTGCGCCGGACCAGCATCGACCCCGCCTGGCTGTTGGACTACTGGAGCGACCGCGTGCACCGCTTACTCAGTGCGTGCGTGCGCGACCGCGAGCTGGTTGCGGCCGAACGCAGCATCGACATCAGCTTCCATCAGCTCAACGGCAACGAAATGCCGTTGCTGACCGAGCTCTACCGGCGTGCCGGCGCGGAACTGACCGACAAGGTGCAGCGACACTTCCAGAAGTACCTGGACGGCAACCCGCGCGGCAAGCACGGCCGGATCCAATACGACCTGCAGCGACACTTCGGCATCTCCCCCGACGAACTGCGTCAGCGATTCGACTTCTACTTCGACAGGTTCGACGTCCGCGCCGAATGAAGGAGATCCTGTGACAACCGAACCGGTGTACCGCAGCCGCCCGGGCGCCGATGCCATGCGTCCGGCATCCGCCGACCGCGCCGAGCCGATCGCCCCCGGAATCTGGTGCTCGCCGGGCCTGTCGAACGCCTACCTGCTCACCACCGACGAGGGCCGGGTCATCGTCAACACCGGGATGGGCTTCGAGGGCCCGGTACACCGGGCCAATTTCGATGCTGTCGACGCCTCGCCGGTGCGCTACATCATCTTCACCCAGGGGCACGTCGACCACGTCGGCGGCCTGGATAGCGTCCGCGATCCTGACACCGTCGTTGTCGCACAGGCGAACTGGAAGCTGTGGCGCGACGACAACGAACGGCTCATCCCCTATCGCGCCAGCCGCAGTGCGTTCGCGTTCCAGGACACACTGGCCACCGGCATCCGGGCCATTCAACAGCGGCTGGGCACCAGGAAGCTGCCCGGGCAGAGTGTTCCCACCGTCGACCTCGACTTCGACGACACGCTCACCCTTCAGGTCGGCGGCCGCCGCCTGGAACTGATCTCGGTGCCCGGCGGCGAGACCACCGACTCGCTGGTGGTGTGGCTCCCGGAGGAACGGATCTGTCTGTGCGGGAACACTTTCGGACCCATCTTCGGACACATTCCCAACCTGGTCACCATCCGCGGCGACCGGTACCGCGACGCACTGACGGCGATCTCCTCGGTGGAACGGGTGCGTGAGCTGCGGCCCGAGTTACTGGTCACCGGCCACTTCGACCCGATCGCCGGCGCGGAGCGTATCGACGCGGAGCTGACGCGGCTGCGCGACGCCATCAGGCACATTCATGATGAAACGGTGGCCGGCATGAACGCCGGAAAGGACGTGGGCCAGCTGATGCGCGAGATCACGCTGCCCGCGGACGCCGAAGTGGGCCAGGGGTACGGCAAGGTCGCCTGGGACGTGCGGGCTATCTGGGAGAACTATTCCGGTTGGTTCCATCACCGCTCGACCACCGAGCTCTACCCGGTCGGGTTTGACGAAGTGTCGGCCGACATCGTCGAACTCGCCGGTGCCGACGCACTGGTCGACCGCGCGCGGAGTCACCTGTGCGCCGGGCGGCCGCTGCACGCGGTCCACCTCGCCGAGCTGGTCTCCCGCGATCACCCCGGTGCGCGCGAGGTGCTCAGGCAGGCGCATGAAGACCTACTGGCGGCCAGTGAAAACTTCTGGGAAACAAGCTGGCTCAAGAAACAGATAGCGAGAAACTCATGACCGCACGGGTCAGCTTCGACTTCACCGGCACCACGGCGCTCATCACCGGAGGTACCAGCGGCATCGGTCACGCGATCGCCACCCTGTTCCGGAACGCCGGAGCCGGGGTGAGCATCACCGGAACCAGGGGCAGCGCGGGCGAGTACGACGCCGACCTGTCCGGCATGACCTATCACCAATTGCAGATCACCGACCCGGACTCCGTTGACGCGCTGGCCCAGCGATTCAGCGCACTCGACGTCTTGGTGAACAACGCGGGAGCGAACTTCCCGGGAGGACTCGACGAATCCAAGCCGGACGGATTCGAAGCGTCGGTGGCGCTCAATCTGACCGGACCGTACCGGCTTACGGTCGGGCTGCGCCGCGCGTTGAAAGCATCGACGGCAACGGGTGGGGCCAGCGTGGTCAACCTGGCCTCGATGTCGGCACTGCGCGCCGTCCCATTGGTGCCCGGCTACGGTGCCGCCAAGGCCGGAATCATCTGCGTCACAAGGAACCTCGCGGTGAAGTGGGCGCCCCAGGGTATCCGGGTGAACGCGGTGGCGCCGGGCGCTGTCGACACCCCGATGACCGCACCCATGCATTCGGTCACCGAACTGGTGGAGGCCGAATTGGCGCATGTCCCCCTGCGACGCTTCGGGGCGGTCTCCGAGATCGCGCCCACGGTAGCCTTTTTGTGCACCGAACACAGCAGTTACACCACCGGTGCGGTGTTCGTCGTGGACGGCGCATCGGACTGCATCTGAGGACGGAATATGGCGCACGCACTTCGGCCTGAGGACCTCTACCACACCGCAATCGTGGTACCCGACCTCGACGCCGCGATGACGCGGTTCACCGCGCTGGCCGGTTACCGGTGGATCAAGCCCATGCGCTACACGCTGCCCTTCCGCACCGGGACCGGCACCCGCGAACTGACGTCCAACTTCACCTACTCGCTGCAGGCCCCGTACTTGGAACTGATCCAGGAGGTTCCCGGTACCCCCTGGGTGGCGGCCCCCGGCAACGCCGTTCATCATCTCGGTTATTTCTCCGACAACCTCACCGAGACCGCTAAAGCGTTGGAGGGCAATGGGTTCTCCTTCGAGATGACCGCCGATGTGCCGGGCTCGACGCTCGCGATGTTCGCCTACTACGTCGACGCCGGCGGCACGCGCATCGAGATCGTCGACCGAGCGCTGTTCCCGGACTTCGCCGCCTTCCTGCAGTCCCAGGCTCTGTGACCGGCATGATCCTGACCGTGCTGCGGTTCAATTTCGCCTCGCCGCAGGGAAATCCGCGCAGACAGAGCGAATTGCTGAACGCCGCACTGGAACTGGCCCAGTGGGGTGAGTCGCACGGGATCACCACGGTCAGCGTCGACGAACACCATGCGACCGGGCACGGCTGGAGCTGCAACCCGATCATGGCCGCGTCATTGTTCCTGGCCCGGACCACGACCATGATCGCCAGCGTGGACTGCGCGCTGGGTCCGCTCTGGAATCCGGTCCGCCTCGCCGAAGACATCGCGCTCGTCGACAACATGAGTCGCGGCAGGCTGCACACCACGGTGGGCCTGGGCTACCGCACCGTCGAATACGAGGCACTCGGTGTGGATTTCACCCGGCGCGGCAAGCTGATGGACGCCCTGGTCGAACAAATGCTGGCCCGGTGGGCCGGCACCGAAGACGGTGTCTGCACCGGAACCTGGACCAGGCCGCACCCGCCGTTGTACGTGGGCGGAGGCTCGCTCGCCACGGCGCGGCGCGCGGCCCGATTCGGGCTGCCGCTGAGCCTGGCCGATCACCTGCCCGACGTGGCGGACCACTATCGCGAACTGTGCTCCCGAGCCGGTGTCAAACCGTTCGTCATCATGCCGGGTCCGGTCAACAGGGGAATGATCTACCTGCACGAGGACCCGGACCGGGCCTGGGCCGAACTGGGCGGGCACATCCTCTGGGAGGCAGTGACATATGGCGGGTGGTCGGCCGACGAACGATCGCTGATGCACCTGCCCGGAGTTCAGACGCTCGAGGAGGTCAAAGCTTCCGGGCGCTACCGGTTCCTCACGCCGGAGCAGCTGATCGCCGAAGTGCGGGCCGTGGACTACTACGGCCCGATCGTGCTGCACCCACTGGTGGGCGGAATGCCCGTCGAGGAGGCGTGGAAGTCGGTGCAGCTACTCACCGACCGGGTGCTGCCCGCGTTGACCTGAGGTCTGGCCTAATCGCCCGGGACAAGCGAGCGCCCGAACGTCAGAGCCCGAACGCCGGACCCTGCGGCGGCGGCGTGAATTCGGTGACCAGCACCGGAAGCGAAATGGCCCCGGTGCCCCCGGTTACCACCAGAACCCACCGGCCGTCACTGGGCAAGGTCAGCTGGAGCTCGAAGAACGCGAACCCGGGGAACTCGGCCACCGAGGCTTCGGGCACCTCGAACTCCAACCGGATCGGGTCGTCGTCCGTCGGCGGGCGCATCTCGATCTTCAGCGTCCGATCGGTGTTGCCGGGCTCCGCCTGGGTCAGCACCACCAGGACGAAGCGGGCTGAGCGGTCGGGGCCGAGCGCGAATCGAGACAGCACCCCACCCGACACATTGAGTTTGTTGTCGACGACGGCGGCCGCGTCGGCCAGGAAAGCGCCCGTAAGTATCACGCCGCTGAACCTACCGCAGCGCTTCGCGCCGCCGAAATTCGTCGACGCGCGCAGTGTCGCGATGTGCGCTGGGGTTTAACGGCGCAACGCGCGATACTGAGGCCATGCCTGATCGCAACGTCCTGGGTGGCCCATTGGAACCCTGCGGCACCGATCCGGTCACCGGCTTCTATCGGGACGGGTGCTGTTCCACCGGCGATGAAGACCGCGGACTGCACACCATCTGCGCCGTCGTGACCGCCGAGTTTCTCGAGCACCAGCGATCGATCGGTAACGACCTGTCAACGCCGGTGCCGGAGTACCGATTTCCCGGGCTGTTGCCCGGCGACCGTTGGTGCGTCACGGCCCGTAACTGGCTACGGGCCCACAACGACGGCTGCGCCGCGCCGGTGGTTTTGGCCTCCACCCACGAGCGCACGCTGGACGTGGTACCGCTCGAGGTGCTGCAGGAGCACGCGGTGGACGTGCCCGACGACCTGGCTAACCTGTGATCACGGGACCTCGGTCGAATACAGCCACGCATCCCACAGCGGCCGCAGTGACTCGTCGCTGTAGTTGGCCGCCAGCCCGGTGAAGTCCTCGGTGCTCGCCGTGCCGTGCCGGTAGCGGGTCGTCCAATCCTTGAGCAGCGCAAAGAACTTGTCGTCGCCCAGCTGTCCGCGCAGCGCGTGCAGGGTCAGTGCGCCGCGCTTGTAGACCCGATCGTCGAACATGTCCCGCGGCCCGGGATCGGCGAGCAGCAGATCCTGCGGCTTCTGCCGCAACTGGCCGAGGTGATACCGGGCCAGGGCCACGGTGCTGGACCCGCCGCTGCGCTCCGACCACAGCCACTCCGCATAGGACGCGAACCCTTCATGCAGCCAGATGTCGCGCCACCGGCGCGCGGTCACCGAATTGCCGAACCACTGGTGCGCCAGCTCGTGGGCGATCAGTCTCTCGCTGCCCCGGTTGCCGGTGCAGTGATTGGCGCCGAAGATCGAAATGCCCTGTGCCTCTAGCGGAATCTCCAGGGCATCGTCGGTCACCACGACCGTGTACCCGTCGGCGAGCGGATAGGGCCCGAACAAGTCGATGAACACCGCCATCATGTCGGGCTGACGGGCGAAGTCGTGGTCGAAGTTGTCCTTGAGGCGTTCGGGCAACGCCGCGCGGATCGCGACCGGAGTCCTGGCCAGCCGAACCGACTCGTACACACCGATCTGCAGGGTGATGAGGTAGGTCGACGTCGGCTCCGGCTGTTCATAGGTCCACACGGTCTGCGACGCCCGCGCCCGCGACGACACCAGCTTGCCGTTGGCGATGGCGCGGTATCCGCTCTCGGTGCTGATCTGGATCCGGAAGGCGGCCTTGGCGCTGGGGTGGTCGTTGCAGGGGAACCAGGACGCGGCTCCGTTGGGCTGCCCGGCGACCAGGGCGCCGTCGGTCAACTCCTCGAATCCCACGTCGCCCCAAAGGGTTCGGAGCGGCTTGGGGTTGCCCCCGTAACGCACCACCACCGACATCGCGGCGCCGGTCGGCAACTTCGACTCCAGTGCGATGCGCAACTTGCCGCTGCGGCAACTGAAGCGGGCGGCGCGCTTGCCGTTGACCGAAACCCGGGACACCGACAGCGCGCTGGACAGATCGAGGGTGAATTCCCCCAACTCGGCCGAGGTCACCGCGGTGATGGTGGCAGTTCCGGACAACCGATTGATCGAGACCTTGTACTCGAGGTCGAGTTCGTAACGTGACACCGTGTAACCGAAGTTGCCGTTCTGCGGCAGGTAGGGGTCCATCGCCTGGCTTTGCGTGGTCTTCTTCGCCGGGGACTTCACGCCGCGTTGTCCTTGACGTCCGCCGCATTCTTGCGGCCCTTCTTCCGGCTCACCCACGGCCGGACCGGATTGCCCTGCCAGCGAGTCGATCCCGGCACCTCGTCGCCGCGCACCACCAGCGACGCGGGCCCGACGGAGGCCCCGGCGCCCACCCGCGCGGCGGGCAGCGCGACGCAGTGCGGTCCCAGGGTGGCGCCCGGTTCCAGCACGACGCTGTCCATTCGCATGATCCGGTCGTGGAACAGGTGGGTCTGCACCACGCACCCGCGGTTGACGGTGCTGCCTTCCCCGAGCACCACCAGATCGGCCTCGGGCAACCAGTAGGTCTCACACCACGAACCACGCCCGACCGCGGCGCCCAAGCCACGCAGCCACAGATTCATCACCGGCGTACCGCCGGCGGCACGCGCGAACCACGGCGCCGCAACGGTTTCGACGAACGTGTCGGCCAGTTCGTTGCGCCACACGAACGACGACCACAGCGGGAACTCGCTCGCCCGGATCCGGCCGACCAGCGCCCACTTCGCCGCCACCGTCACCAGGCCGGCGACCGCACCCGCGGCCAGCAGCACCACTCCACCCGCCAGCGCCGCCCAGCCGATCCCGAACGTGATCGACAGCGCCTGCAATGCGCCCAGCACCGTCACCCCGATCGCCACCGTCACCACTACCGGCAGCAGCCGGCAGATCTCCACCGCGGCCCGCATCACCTTCAAGCGCCGGGGCGGGTGAAACGTCGTCTCCTCGTCTGCTTCGGCGGGCCGTCGGCGCAGCCGCATCGGCGGACTGCCCAGCCACGAGGAGCCGCGCTTGGCCTTCGGGGGCGTCGCCGACAGCACGGCGACCAAACCGTCGTCGGGAACCCGGCGCCCCGGCTGCGTGATGCCCGAATTGCCCAGGAATGCCCGCCGGCCGACCGTGGTCTCGGCGGCGTAGATCCAGCCGCCGCCAAGCTCATAGGAGGCGACCATGGTGTCGTCGGCCAGGAATGCGCCGTCCTCGATGACGGCGAACTTGGGGGTGAGCAAGACCGTGGAGATCTCGGTGCCCCGTCCCACCCGGGTGCCCAGGATGCGCAGCCAGATCGGGGTGAACAGGCTGGCGTATACCGGGAACAGGTAGGTGCGCGCCGCGTCCATCAGCCGTTCGGTGGTCCACAGCTGCCATCCGATGCGGCTGCGCACCGGGTGATAGCCCTCGCGCAGCCCGATGGACAGCAGCCGAACGGCGACGACGGTCACCAGCGCGTACGCGACGAAGCCGGCCAGCGCCGCCAACGGTGTCCACACCAGGGCCGGCAGCACCGCCTCCGACAGGGTGCGGGTGTGCCGGACGGCGAACGCGATGATGGCCAGCCCTCCCACCAGGGCAAGCAGCGGCAACCCGGCCAGCGCCAGCGAGGTCAACCCGTAACCGGCCACCCAATAGGACTTTCGCGCCGGCCGCTCGTCTGGCCACGGGTGATTCACCCGCCCGGACTTGGCCGCCGGCGAGCCCTTCCAGTATTGGCCGTTCTTGATCTTGTCGGTGACCCCCGATCCCGGTGCCACATCGGCGTTCTTGCCGACGACCGCACCGGGCAGCAGGGTGGTGCGGGCCCCGATCGTCGCGTCGTTACCGATCGTGATGGTGCCGAGGTGGAACACGTCCCCGTCCACCCAGTGTCCGCGCAGGTCGACCTCGGGTTCGATGGCGCTGCGCTCGCCGACGGTCAGCAGGCCCGTCACCGGCGGCACCGAATGCAGGTCCACGCCCTTGCCGATCTCGGCGCCCAGGGCGCGGGCGTAGTAGACGAGCCACGGTGCGCCGGCCAGGTTTTCAGCACCACTGGCTTCGGCGAGCCGTTCGGCCAACCACACCCGCAGGTGCACCGACCCGCCCCGGGGATAGCTGCCCGGTGCGACGTTGAACAACAACAGCCGCGCGAACAGCACCGCGATGCCCATCCGGCCCAGCGGCGTCACGAACAACACGAACGCGATCGCCACCCACCACCAGCTCACCGCCACGGTCCAGGGCACCAGATGCAGAGCACGAGCAATGTTGTTCCCCAACGCCAGCCAGGTAACCCACTGCAGTCCCGCGACGGTCGCCAGCGGCACCGTCAACGCGACCTGGATCAGCTGGGTCAGGCGCGGAGTCGGCTTCACCACGCGCTCATGGACCTGCGGCGGCGGGCCGAACTCGTCGAGAAACCCGGCGAGTGAACCGAGCCGGGGATGGTCGTAGAGGTCGGCGACGGTGATCTGTGGGTATTGCTGCCGCAGGGTGGAGACCAGCTGCGCGGCGGCCAGTGACCCGCCGCCCAGGGCGAAGAAGTCGGCCTCCTGCCCGGTTACGGTGGCGCCCAGCAGATCCCGCCACATCTCGGCCAGCCGCCCCGCCGTGCCCGCCAGATCAGGCGTCTCCTCGGCGTCGGTGCTGCCCGGCGGTGGCCACGGCAACGCATCGCGATCCACCTTGCCCGACGTGCGGGTGGGCAGCTCCTCGATGAGCACCAGCCGCGGCACCAGCGCCGCGGGCAGATGCTGGGCAAGTTCGTCGCGCGCCTTGGCGATATCGAAGGACGGGTCGGCGCTGACTACGTAACCGACCAGCACGGCGGTGCCGCCGCCGGTCCGGCGTACCGCGGCCGCGCCACCGCTGACCCCGGTCAGGTTGACCAGGGCGGAGTCCACCTCGCCGAGTTCGATGCGCCTGCCTCCGACTTTGACCTGGTCGTCGGCGCGCCCGCAGAAATACAGCCCGTCCGTTTCCAGCCGCACCAGATCGCCGCTGCGGTATGCCCGCTTCCAGCCGAGTGTCGGCATTGCCGCGTACTTTTCGGCGTCCTTGTCGGCGTCGAGGTAGCGGGCCAGTCCCACGCCGCCGATCACCAGCTCGCCCGTCTGGCCATAGTCGACCTGCCGGCCCTCGGCGTCGACCACGGCCAGGTCCCACCCCCGCAGTGGCAACCCGATGCTGATCGGGCCGGCGCCGTCGAGGCGGGCGGCGCACGCGACCACGGTGGCTTCGGTGGGGCCGTAAGTGTTCCACACCTCGCGGCCCTCGACCGCCAGCCGCTCGGCGAGGTCCGGCGGGCAGGCCTCGCCGCCGAAGATCAACAGCCGCACCGCTTCCAAAGCTTCGGCGGGCCACAGCGCCGCCAGCGACGGGACCGTCGAGACCACCGTCACGTCCCGGGTGACCAGCCAGGGTCCCAGGTCCATCCCGCTGCGCACCAGCGATCGCGGCGCCGGAACCAGGCACGCGCCGTGCCGCCACGCCAGCCACATCTCCTCGCACGACGCGTCGAATGCCACCGAGAGCCCGGCCAGCACCCGGTCGCCCGGCCCGATCGGGCTGTCCCGCACGAACATCTGCGCTTCGGCGTCGACGAACGCGGCCGCGCTGCGGTGGCTGACTGCGACTCCCTTCGGGGTGCCGGTGGAGCCGGAGGTGAAGATGATCCACGCGTCGTCGCGCGGCAGCGGCGCCTCGGCGCGCCAGCCCCGGGACGCGCCCTGGGTGCGCTCGATGCCCTTGTCGGTGATGACGGCCACGACGTTGGCCTCCCGGAAGACCAGTTCGGCCCGTTCGTCGGGATCGTCGGCGTCGACGGGCACATAGGCGGCGCCGGCGGCCAGCACGGAGAGGATCGCGGTGTACAGCGAGTAGCTGCCCGAGGGCATCCGGATACCGATCCGGTCGCCGCGTCCGATACCCCGCGCGGCCAGCCAGGCGACGCTGTCGCTCATGTCCTCGATCAGCTCGCTGTAGGTGAGCTGCACCTCGCCGTCGTCGATCGCCGCGGCGTCGGGGTAACGCGCGGCGGTGGCCCGGATGATGTCGATCAGCGTGCGCGGACTCGGTGCGTCAGCCGACAGCAGGTACTGCGCGGGGATCTCGGGCACTCATGGAACCCTACCCAGAGCGCGAGCGTGAATCGCGCGACGTGACCCGCCGCCGGGTCGTCGCCTGAGTCACAGTCGTGCGCCGCGGGTGGCCGCCCTTACGCGCGCTGCTCGAGCCAGTCGGCCAGCGAACGTCCGGCATCCAGGACGTGCCGTTCGGCGATCTCCCGCGCCCGCGCGGCGTCCCGGTCGGCGAACGCGTCGAGCAACTCCCGGTGATCGTCCAGCGAATGCTTTTCGTGCTCGGGGAACAGCGTGAGGAAGTTGGTCGGGACCACCCGGGCCGCCTGCCTGATCTGGGCCATCAGCCGGGGCGAGTGTGCGGCGCGGTGGATCTTCTGGTGGAAGTGCCAGTTGGCTTCGCCGATGCTGTCGTCACCGGAACGGGCTGCCACGTCGTCGGCCAGCGCGCGCAACGCGGTGAGTTCGTCCGGCTCAATGCGCTGCGCCGCCCACGCCGCCGCCTGCCCGGTCAGCACGCCGAGGATGGTGAAGCTGTCCAGCACGTCCTCGGGGCTGATACCGATCACCGTGACACCGCTCCGTGGGGCGACCCGGACCAGTCCCTCGAAGGACAGTTCCAGCAGCGCCTCGCGGACCGGGGTGCGGCTGGTGGCGAACTCTTCGGTGATGGCGTCGAGGTCCAGGCGGGAACCGGCCGGCAGGGCGCCGGTGAGGATGCGGTCCCGCAGTTCACGGGCGGCGCGCTCGCGGACCGTGCCGGCGATGTCGACGGTGGAAGCCACGGGCAGAGCATATCAAACGGTGCATTTGATATCTGAAATATCAGATGTTAGGTTTCCAAACCATGCGGAGCGACAAGATGGCGTTGGTGGCCTTTATGCAAGCGGGCAGCACCTCGGTCTATGCGGGGTCCTGGCGGCACCCCGCGACCGAGCACCGCTATCTCGATGCGTCCTACTACGCGAAAATCGGTCGGCAGCTCGAAGAGGGCTGCTTCGACCTGATGTTCTTCGACGACCGGCTGGCGATGCCGGGGGTGTACGGCGGCTCGGTCGCCGAGGCCGTCAGCCACGGTGCGCGCCCGGTCAAGCTCGACCTCGGGGTGATCCTGGGTGTGCTGGCCCAGGCCACGTCCCATATCGGCCTGGGTGCGACCTACTCCACCACCTACTACGCGCCGTTTCACGTCGCACGGACCTTCGCGTCACTGGACCACCTGTCCGGGGGGCGGTCCGCCTGGAACGTCGTCACCTCGGTCAACGACAGCGAGGCGCAGAACTTCGGCGTCGATGCCCACCTGGGGCACGACGAGCGCTACGACCGCGCCGACGAGTTCATGGACGTGGTGACCGGTCTCTGGGACACCTGGGAGGACGACGCCGTGCTGCACGACCGCTCGTCCGGTCGCTATGCCGACCCGGCCAAGGTGCACGAGCTGGGACACGTCGGCCGCTACTTCGCCGCGCGCGGGCCGCTGACCGTGCCGCGCCCGCCGCAGGGCCGCCCGGTCATCATCCAGGCCGGCTCGTCGGGACGCGGACGCGAATTCGCCTCGCGCTGGGCCGAATTGATCTTCACCGGCGACCCGGGCATCGACGTCGCCCGCGGCCACTATGCCGACCAGAAGGCCCGCATCGCCGACGCCGGCCGCGATCCGGGCTCGGTGCGGATCTGCCCGATGGCTTACGCCGTGGTGGGCGAGTCGGAGTCGCACGCCAAGGAGCGCGAGGCGATGTTCCTGGACGACCTGGTGCATCCGATGGCGTCGCTGACCCTGCTGTCGGAGCTGATGAATTACGACTTCGCGCAACATGATCTGGACGACGCGGTCACCGACGAACTCATCGCTGCGTCCTCGGGCATCCGTGGCCTGGTGCAGAACCTGCGCACGCACATCGGGGGCGATACGGTGACGGTGCGCGACCTGGCGGGACATCGGGCCACCCTGTTGCAGGGACCGCGGTTCGTCGGCACCGGTGAGCAGGTCGCCGATCAGATGGCCGAGTGGTTCCACACCGGCGCGTGCGACGGATTCGTGCTGGCTGCAACACATCTGCCGGGCGCGTTCGAGGACGTGGTGCGCATGGTGGTGCCGGAGCTGCAACGCCGCGGCCTGTTCCGCACTGCGTACGAGTCGTCGACGTTGCGGGGCCATCTCGGGCTGCAGCGCCCGGCGGTCGCCCATGCTTGACGGCCTGCGGGTACTCGACCTGGCCACCCTGGCCGCAGCCCCGCTGGTGGCCACCTATCTGGGTGAGTTCGGCGCCGAGGTGATCAAGGTCGAGCAGCCGGTGCACGGCGACCCGATCCGGTCCTGGGGCAATCAGCGGGACGGCGTCGGCTTGATGTGGAAATCGCTGTCCCGCAACAAGCTTGCGATCACACTCGACCTGCGCTGTGCCGAAGGTCAGGATTTGGTGCGCCGGCTTGTTCAGCGCGCCGATGTGGTGATCGTCAACACCCGGCCGCAGACGTTACGCACCTGGGGACTGGACTACGACGCGCTCCGTGCGGTCAACGACCGGATCGTGATGCTGCACATCACGGGGTACGGGTTGGCCGGGCCCAAGAGCGAACGGCCGGGCTTCGGCACGCTCGGCGAGGCGATGAGCGGTTTCGCGCACATCACCGGGCAGGGCGGCGGCCCTCCGACGCTGCCGCCGTTCATGCTGGCCGACGGTGTCGCGTCGCTGAACGCCGCGTACGCGGTGATGATGGCGCTCTACCACCGTGACGTGCACGGCGGCCCCGGTCAGCTCGTCGACGTCAATCTCATTGACCCGCTTGCCCGTCTGCTCGAGCAGACGCTCCTCGGCTACGACCAGCTGGGCCTGGTACCGCAGCGCTCGGGTAACCGGTGGGACATCTCGGCGCCGCGCAACACCTATCAAACGGCGGACGGCCGGTGGCTGGCCATGTCAGGGAGCTCACCGGCGCTGGCGCTGAGGGTCTTTCAGGCGATCGGGCGCGACGACCTGGTGCGCGATGCCGACTTCTCCGACCCGCAGCGGCGGCTGGCCCGCGCCGGTGAGGTCGACGAGGTAGTAGCGAATTGGGTTGCCGCCCGGACGCTTTCCGAGGCGATGGACATCTTCGAGTCCTACGAGGTGGCCGCGGCGCCGGTCTACGACATCACCGACCTTGTCGCCGACGAGCAACTGGCGCATCGAGAGGTGTTCGTCGGCGTTGCGGACGCCGAACTCGGTGCGATGACGGTGCAGGCCCCGGTGCCCAGGTTCTCGTCGGCACCAGGGGTGATCAGCCATCTCGGCCCGCGTCTGGGCGAGCACAACGGCCAGGTGTACGGCGAGTTGCTCGGGTTGAGCTGCAACGACATTGACGACCTGCGCCGGCGCGGCGTGATATGAGGGAGGACACCATGATTCTGCGCCGTTCCGAGCTGGCCGTACCGGCCGGCAGCGAGCACATGTTCGAGAAGGCCGCGAAGTGCGGCGCCGACCTGGTTTTCCTGGATCTCGAGGACGCGGTGCCCGCCGCTTTCAAAGAGGCGGCACGCACCAAAGCCATTGCTGCGCTGAATGATATCGACTGGGGATCTACCGCACGCGCAATCCGGATCAACGGACTGGATACCCGGTGGTGCCATGACGACCTGATCGAGGTGCTCAGCAAGGCGGGTGCGAACCTCGACACCGTCATCATCCCCAAGGCCCGCACGGCCCGTGACGTCTGGTGGGTGGACGTCCTGCTGTCCCAACTCGAGGCGAAACAGGGGCTCGACAGGCAGATCCGCCTGGAGGTGCTCATCGAGGAAGTGGAGGGGCTCGCCAACGCCGAGGCGATCGCGGCGGCCAGCCCCCGACTGGACGCACTGATCTTCGGGGTCGGGGACTTCTCGCTGTCGCAGGGTGCCCGGGTGGACACCAACTTCGTTCCGGTAGGCGAATATCCGGGCGATTTCTGGCATTACGCGCGCAGCAAGGTGATCGTCGCCGCCCGTATCGCCGGCATCGACGCCATTGACGCACCCTATCCCGACTACGGCGATCTCAGCGGCTACCAGCGCGACGCACGTCGGGCGTCGTTGCTCGGCTACACCGGCAAGTGGGCGATTCATCCGACGCAGGTGCCGGTCGCGAACGAGGTTTATGCGCCCAGCGCCGACGAGATCGCCCGCGCCCAGCGCAATGTCGCGGCGTACCGGGAAGCCGAGGCCGGTGGCCGTGGTGCCGTCGGGGTGAACGGCGTCCTCGTCGATGCCGCACACGTGAAGATGGCGCAGCAGACCCTCGCGCGCGCCGCGTTGATTGGCCAGCACCCCGCCGCTGGATAGCCGCGCCCGCATGCGGCACACTCCACGGCAGGGAGGTGCGCCGATGGACCTGGAAGTCGCCGTCGAGTCCGGCACGGTGCGCGGCCGTCGTTTCCGCGACGTCGACCTGTGGCGCACGATCCCTTATGCGGCGCCCCCGGTGGGGCCGTTGCGCTTCAGGGCACCAGAGCCTGTCGCGGCCTGGCCGGACGTCCTCGACGCGACCCGGTTCGGCTACGCCGCGCACTCCCACCGCCTGAGCTCACCGTTGGGCCTGCTGAAGCGGCAGCTGCAGGACGAGGACTGTCTGACCCTCAACGTCTGCGCTCCGGTCGATCGGGGTATTACGCCCCGCCCGGTGCTGGTGTTCATCCACGGCGGCGGCTATTTCGAGGGCACCTCCGCCCTGCCCGTGCACGACCCCAAGCCGCTGGTGGCCAAGTTCGGGATCGTGCTGGTGACGATCAACTACCGGCTGGGCGGCCTGGGTTTCGTCGATTTCTCTCAGTACGCAAAGGAATTTCAGTCGAACCTCGGGCTGCGTGACCAGGTGGCCGCCCTGGGGTGGGTGCGCCGCAACATCGCCGCGTTCGGCGGCGATCCGGACAACGTCACGCTGTGGGGCCAGTCCGCCGGCGCGAGTGCCGTTCTCGCCCACCTCACCATGCCGGCCTCCCGGGGCCTGTTCCACCGGGCCATCGCGCAGAGTCCGGTACCCGATGCGGTCCGGACGCCGCAGCAGGCGGCCGACACCGCGCGCCGGTGTGTCGCGGCGCTCGGTGCCGACCCGGATGGGGCCGCGCAAGTCCTGCGTACGGCGCCGGCGCCGGCGATCACCCAGGCGGCGATCCGGGTGATGCTGACGGCGGCGCGTGAGGTTCCGTGCCGGATGTCGCTGGCGCCGGTCATCGACGGCGACTTCCTGCCCGAGGATCCGACATCGGCGATCGCCGCCGGACGGGCTGAGCGGCTGCCCCTGCTGATCGGGTCGATGCGCGACGAGTTGGGTCACGCCGGCTGGGGTCCGGTGCGGCGGTTCGTCGATATCGTCCCCACCACACCGGCGCGGGTGGACCGCATGTTCGCCGCGACCGACCCCGCCGCCAAAGCCCGGGTGCTGGCTCACTACCCGGACTATCCGAGCCGGGGGGCCGTGACCCGGCTCGCCACCGACTGCTTCTTCGTGCGACCGATGATCGCGGTCGCAGAGGGACACGCCCAATTCGCGCCGACCTACCTTTACCGCATCGACTTCGCCCCCGCCGTCATGCACGTGATCGGGATGGGCGCCATCCATGCCATGGATGTGCCGTTGGTCTTCGGCTGCGACATGCCGGCTCTTCAGCTGCTCACCCTGATCGGGCGCGGTCGGTATCAGGCGATGAGCGATTGCGTGCAACGGCGCTGGATCGAGTTCGTCCGGACCGGTACGCCGGGCTGGCCGTCCTACTCCGATGACCAGGTCGCCCAGGTGTTCGACGGGCCCGTGCCGCGCCTCGTGCCCGGTTTGCACCGCAGCATGTGGGAGGCATGGCGACACTACCCGGGGCCACAGCGCGGACCGCAATTGCCCGCCGCGCATCAGGACCGGCGCTGATGGCGCAGCCGCGGGTGGCGATCCTCGACGACTACGCGAGCGTCGCGTTGCAGCTGGCGGACTGGTCGCCGGTGCAAAACCGTTCGGCTGTCACCGTTTTCGACCGGCACCTGAGCGAGGAGGAGGCGGCCGAGCAGCTGCGGCCCTTCGAGGTGCTCTGCACGCTGCGCGAGCGGATGGCGTTTCCGCGCACGCTGATCGAGCGGCTGCCGAACCTCAAGCTCATCACCATCGTCGGCCGCAGCCTGCCGAACCTGGACATGGCCGCGGCGACCGAACACGGCGTCCTCGTCGCGCAGTCGAACTTCGCCCACCCCCGATTCGCCGCCGTCCGAGATGCGACACCGGAACTGGCCTGGGGCTTGATGATTGCGACGGTCCGCCATCTGGCCGAAGAACACCGGCGCATGCGCGAGGGAGCATGGCAGACGACGACCGGGATGACCCTCAACGGCAAGACGCTGGGGCTGCTCGGTCTCGGTCGTGTCGGTCGGCGAATGGCCAAGTACGCCAGAGCCTTCGACATGAACGTGATCGCGTGGAGCCAGAACCTCACCGAGGAGGCGGCGGCAGCGGCCGGGGCGCGCCTGGTCGACAAGGCGGCCTTGTTCGCCGACTCCGATGTGGTGTCGATCCACCTGGTGCTCTCCGAACGCACGCGCGGCCTGGTCGGTGCGCCCGAACTGGACCTGATGAAGCCGAACGCCTACCTGGTCAACACCTCCCGCGGGCCGATCGTGGACGAGCAGGCGCTGATCGGGGCTCTGCAGGCCGGCGGCATCGCCGGAGCCGGACTCGACGTCTTCGACACCGAGCCGCTTCCTGCCGAACACCCGCTGCGGCGACTGCCGAATGTCACCTTGTCGCCCCACCTCGGCTATGTGACCCGCGAAATGCTGGCCGCCTTCTACGCCGACACCGTCGAGGCGGTCGTCGCGTGGCTGGACGGCGCGCCGGTCAGGATCGCGAACCCCAGTACGGACTCTTGATGGCCTGAAGCGCTTCGGTGACGTACCGGTCCAGCGAGTTCCCCGATTGACGTATCCACCGCTGGAAGGCGAAATCGCCTGCGGCGAAACCGAGTTGCACCAACAGGCCGGGACGGATGTCGGTGTCGGGGTCGGTGCCCATCCGCTCGGCGATCAGCTTGACCGCCCGCTCCCGGTCGGCCGGGGTGTAGAGGGTGACCTTGCTCAGCAATCCGGGCGCCACGAGCAGCGCCTCGCGCCACTCTTCGCTCTCCACGTCACCGAATGACCTCGTACGGGCGATGATGGCGTTGACCAGTGCGACGTCCGGCGACTCGCTGTCCGGCCGCTGTTCGAGCAGGTTCACCACCTCGGCACCGCCATGACGGATGGGACCCAACAGCAACTCTTCCTTGGTCGGTACGTGCCGGAAGAAGGTGCGCGGCGAAACGCCTGCAGCAGTGGCGATCTCCTCCGTGGTCACCGTGTCATAGCCGCGCTCGACGAACAGCCGGAACGCTGCCCGCCTGATGTCGGCGCGGACCTGCGCGCGCTGGCGGTCGCGCAGGTTCATCGGAAGCAGCCGATTCCGCCGTCGACGTGGATGGTCTGTCCGGTGATGAACGTCGCATCGGCGCCGAGCAGGAACGCGACCAGTGCGCCCACGTCGGTGCGGACGTCGCCGATGCGCTTCATCGGGACCCGCCGCACCGCCTTGGCGTAATCGTCGGGCGCGAACTGCTTCCACAGCTTGACGCCGTCGGATTCGGCGAACGGGCAGATGACGTTGACCCGGATGTTGTCGCGTCCCCACTCCAGCGCCGCGACCTTGGACAGCCCGCGGATGCCTTCTTTGGCCGCCGCGTACCCACCCCACTTGGGTTCACCGCCGGTGCCGGTGCCCGAACCCAGGTTCACGATCGAACCACCGCCGGCGGCGGCCATCAGCGGATGCACGGCCTGCATGAGCAGGAAGCTGGCCCGCGGTCCGACCTCGTAGCCCAGAGCCAGGTCGTCGACGGTGATGTCGACGAACCTTTTGGGCTCATTGGTGGCAATCGCATTGTTGACCAATCCGTGCACGGTGCCGAACGCGTCCACCGCGGCCGCCACGATGCGCTGCGCACTGTCCGGGTCGCGCAGATCGGCGACCACCATCTCGACCGGACCCATCTCACCGAGTTCAGCGGCCGTCGCGTCCAGTTTGTCGGCGAGAATATCCGCCACCAGCACGGAAGCGCCGCGCTCGAGCAACGCGGCGGCCACACCCTTGCCGACGCCCTGGGCAGCGCCGGTCACGATCGCGACGTGCCCACGCAGCGATTCCGGATGCGAGTAGCTCGTGGTCATTGCGCCGGCCCCAGTCGCAGCGGCACCCCGCGATGCATCTCGTAGGTGCTGCGCACCCCACCCGGAAGTTCGATGAACTCCACCGTGGTCCCATCCGGATCCTTGACGAAAAACATTCGCACTCCGCCGATTTCGAACGGCTTCTGCTCGGGTGGGTAGCTGGCCTCGCTGACCCGGCGGTGCGTGTCGTCGAGATCGGTGACCGACAGCGCGAAATTGTGAATCCCGGTGACTCCCCGAGGGGCCGGCGTGGGCGACGACTTCCCCAGCGACAGCAGTTCGAGCATCAACCCGCCCAGCAGGCCACCGACGACGCGGCCCTCCTGCTTGCGCGTCGCGTGCAGCACGGCGTCGAAAGGCTCGCCGGAGATCAGGGATTCGAAGACGACCTCCATGCCCAGCACGTCACGGTAGAAGGCCAGGGCGCGATCCATGTCGGTGACGCCGACGACGAGGTGGCAGAACGAGACGTCACCCACGACAGCTGTCATGCGCGGCCGGCGATCAACGGCAGGTCGAGGTAGGTCTTGATGCCGGGATCGGCGGGGACGACGTAGGGGATGGCGTTGACGCAGTGGTTGGCGGTAGCGACCACGCCCGGATTGCGTTGCAGCCCTTCGGCGATCGTCTGCGGCTGCAGGCCCTTGAAAGTCAGGCTCACACTGGGATCGCCGGTGATCTCCACCTCGAACCGTTCCCCCTGATCGCCGAACTCCCACGCCGGCTCCAGGTTGTCCTCACCCATCAGCCAGTTCACGGCGGCGGTGATCACCGGCTCTCCGTCGGACAGCGCCTGCCAGCGGAACCGTCGTGCCGCCACCGTCCCGGGCGCGATGGTCATCGGCTCGTAGTCGATGTCGCCGGTCGCGACCGCAATCTCCTGGATCGTCCTGATATTGGGATCGATACGAAAACCCATGGTGTCGGCGATCATTCGCACCGACTGCTTGAAGCCCGCTTCGAGTAGTCCGGCCATCGGGCCCTGCATCGCCTCTTCGGGGGTGCCGCCGAAACCCATGATGTGGCGCACCACGTCGGGCGCGTTGTAGGTGCGGATGTCAGAGAACTCTTCGGCGCGCACGTGCGTGACCGCCGAGGACAGCGACGACACCATGAGCGGGAAACGTTCGGTGATGCCGCCCGGGTGAATGCCCGAGCCGTGCAGCGTGACCCCGGCTTCGGTCGCCGCGTCGGCGATCGCCCGGACGCGCGGGTTCGCCATGTCGGGGTAAACCCATCCGACTGGGGTGACGACGTTCTTGCCGGACCGCAGGATCGCGATGACCTCTTCGTCGTTGGGAACCAGGGGGCTGTACATCACGCAGTCGGCATCGATCGCCAGTATCTCGTCGAGACTGGTGCTGGCGGTGACGCCCAGCGGGTCGGTGCCGAGGATGCGTCCGACGTCGACCCCGTTCTTGTCGGCGCTGTGGACCCAGCACCCGGCCAGCTCCAGCTGGGGATGGTTGAGCACGCATTCGATGGCGGCCTTGCCGACACCACCGGTGGCCCACTGAATGACACGGAATTTGGTCGCGCTCCCCATCGGCACCTCCGGTTAGCAGAGTGGCAGATCATGACTTCTTGACAGTAACTGCCACCTCCTATCCCGCGAAAGCCGCCACTCGTGCACCGTGGATCTGTTAGCTTGCGTAAGCACTAGCCGTTGGGGTCGGGGGGCCACCATGTATCGAGCCTTGAATCGGGCCACAGTCACCACGCTCGGAATCATCGTCGTCGGCGCGTGCCTCGGCATGCCTGCGGCCGCGGCCGACAACCCGGTCTGCACGTCGACGTGGTGTTCGTTTTTGCTGCCGTCGCGCAACATCGGCTGCGAGTTGAACTATCAACGCGGCAGTGGCATCACCGACGAGGCGTACTGCCAGTCCGATGCGCCGCCCCGGTCCGTGCGCATGACTCCCACCGGGGCATTCAAGACCTGCGACGGCGAGTCCTGCCTGGGCAATGCGGGACAGGGCACCCCGGTGCTCGGTTATGGGCAGAGTGCCGGCGTCGGCCCCTTCACCTGCCGCTCGGATACGAACGGTGTCACGTGCACGGTCGGGTCGGGCCGGGGTTTCACCCTGTCCAACGCGGGCGTCACGCCAGTGGGATAACCGGCCGTTGCGGCCAGCCCTTGTCTTGAACTGTCAAGAAGTTGTCTTCTGCTGTCAAGACTTCCCGCGGCCGTGTGACGCACAGTGTGTTCCGTGGGACGGAGGAGCACACCATGGAATTGATGTCACCGATCGACGCGCTGTTCTTGTCGGCCGAATCGCGCGAACACCCGTTGCACGTCGGTGCTCTGCAGCTGTTCGAGCCACCCAAGGGGGCGGGCCGCGCCTTCGCGCGGGAAACCCACCGGGCGATGCTCGAGTCCCAGGAGATCGCGCCGCTGTTCCGCAAGCGCCCCAGCTCGTGGCACGGGGCGCTGACCAATCTCGGGTGGTCGACCGACGACGACGTCGACCTCAGCTACCACGTGCGCCGTTCCGCCCTGCCCGCCCCGGGCCGCGTCCGGGACCTGCTCGACCTCACCTCTCGGCTGCACGCCAATCTGCTTGATCGTCACCGCCCGCTGTGGGAGACGCACGTGATCGAGGGGCTGCGCGACGGACGGTTCGCGGTCTACTCCAAGATGCATCACGCACTGGTGGACGGCGTATCCGGAGTGACGCTGATGCGGCAGTCGCTCAACACCGATGCCGACGACACAGCCTTTCGCACCGCGTGGTCCCCGGCGCCGCGGCGCGCGCCCCGCGACCGGAAATCACCCGGGCTGCTGCGACAGGCCGGCTCTGCGCTGGGTTCGGTTGCGGGACTGGGCCCGTCGACTCTGCGGCTGGCGCGCGCGGCTCTGCTCGAGCAGCAACTCACGTTGCCGTTCGGGGCGCCGCGCAGCATGCTCAATGTCGCTGTCGGGGGAGCCCGCCGGTGCGCCGCGCAGTCGTGGGAGTTGGATCGGGTCAGGGAGATCAAAGACGTTGCGGGAGTCAGCCTGAACGACGTCGTGCTGGCCATGTGCGCCGGTGCGCTGCGCGGCTACCTCGACGAGTACGACGCGCTGCCGGACACGCCGTTGGTGGCGATGGTGCCGGTCAGCCTGCGAAACGAGCGAGACGCTCTGGGCGGCAACATGGTTGGCGCAGTGCTGTGCAACCTGGCCACCCACCTCGATGACCCGGCCGAGCGCCTGCAGGCGATCCACACCTCGATGCGCGACAACAAGAAGGTGCTGGCGCAGCTCCCGCGGGCCCAGGCGATGGCGCTGTCGCTGCTGCTGCTGAGCCCGGCCGCACTCAACACGCTGCCCGGCCTGGCCAAGGCCACGCCGCCGCCGTTCAACGTCTGCATCTCCAACGTGCCCGGGGTGCGTGAGCCGCGGTACCTCAACGGCGCCCGGCTGGTCGGCAACTACCCGATGTCGCTGACGCTCAACGGCCAGGCCCTCAACATCACGCTGACCAGCACGGCGGACAGCCTCGACTTCGGGCTGGTGGGTTGCCGCCGCAGCGTTCCGCACCTGCAGCGGCTGCTCAGTCACCTCGAGACGTCACTGAAGGAACTGCAGCGGGCGGTCGGCCTCTGAGCTGGCTGCGGTAGGACGCCGGGGCGGTGCCGAACCACCGCCTCGATGAGCGTGACAGCACGCTCTGCTCCGCATAGCCCAATTCCCGGGCGAGGTGCGACAGGCTGATGCCGGTGGTGCGCAGATAGCGGTCGGCGGTCTCTTTGCGCACCTCGTCGAGGAGTGCCGCGAAGGTGGTGCCGTGGTCGGTGAGCCTGCGCTGCAACGTCTTCGGGTGCAAGTGAAACTGGGCGGCCACCACTTCCAGGCTCGCCGCCCCGGTGGGCAACAGTTGCCGGACGATGGTGCGCACCGATTCCTCGATGCCGGCGCCCAGGGGCGTGATGCTGCTCAGGTAGTCGACGACGGCGCGGTGGGCGAGGTCGTCACGGTTCAGCGGCCGGGCCAGATCGGCGGTGCGCACCGTGAAGCCGCCACGGCGTTCGGCGAAGTGGGGCGTGGTACCGAAATATCGGGCATAGCCCGATCTCGGCGTCAGCGGGTCATGCGGCAGATGTACCGAGACGGCGGCGAACTCCGCTCCCATCAGGAGGCGGAACACCCCTAGTGAGACGCCCAGAGCGAGTTCCATCGTCTGCGGGCAGTCGATCGCCTCGTCGAGCCGGAACTCGAGCGCGATGAAGGACAGTTTCGGGTCCGTCAGCGGCGCGATGGAGAGGACGATCGCGGGACTGTAGGCCGCCATGAATGTGCTGAAGATGGCCAGTGCGTCAGCCACCGTTGCCGCCGTGCGCGCCGCCACCCCCACCGGACCGAGGATCTCAATGCCCTGGCCGTGAGCCAGCCGCCGGCCGAAATCGGGTGTGGCGGTGGCTTCAGCGGCCGTTTCGAGCGCCCTGATGACGGCCCGGATCGGGATGAACGCGTCGTAGTTGCCGACATCCTGTTCCCGGATGCCCGTCGATCGCAGCAGCGCGGCCGGGTCGCCACCCAGCTCCGCGACCAGCCGCGGGTAGTTCGAGAGCGCGGTCCCGCGCACCACCGACATGTCCCGGATTGTCAAAAAGATGTCCTGGTATGTCAAGACAAGGAAATGCCGACCGGCGCATGGTGGAGCCAGAATTCGTTACACGACAGGGGATTTGAGATGACAGCTACCGCCGAGACTTCGGTCGAGCAGATCGCGGCGCTGGCGGCGCGGCCGGCCGACGCCCCGGTGCTGATGGTCAATCTGCTGAAGTTCAAGGCCACGGGTGGGCTGGAGTCCTATCAGCGATACACCCGAGAGGTCGCGCCCTTGCTGGCGCGGGTCGGTGGCGTCGTGCGCTACGGCGGGAACTCGCCGACCAACGTCATCGGCGTCGGCGAAAAGCCATGGTGGGATGCCATTCTCATCGTGGAGTACCCGACTCCGCAAGCGTTCATGGACATGGTGTCGACGCCGGAGTATGCCCTCGTGCACGAACACCGCGCTGCCGGGCTGGAACGGGGCGAGCTGATAGCCACCTCCTCGTGGTCCGTGTCCACCGGGGACTAACGTCCCCGATTTTCAGAACACCTTCGCTTTGCACCGGAATCTCGGGGTGTAATAGCGGGCATGGAACTGATGATGCCCACCGACTCGATGTTTCTGTTCACCGAATCTCGGGAGCATCCGCTGCATGTAGGTGGTTTGTCGCTGTTCCAGCCGCCGGAGGGGGCGGGTCCGGAATTCGTCCGGGAGTTCTACGAGAAGTTGATCGCCAACGACGAATTTCAGCCGACGTTCCGTAAGCACCCCGCGACGATCGGCGGCGGTATCGCGCGGGTCGCCTGGGCCTATGACGACGAGGTCGACGTCGACTACCACGTCCGGCGCTCGGCCCTGCCGTCGCCGGGGCGCGTGCGTGACCTGCTCGAACTGACCTCGCGGTTGCACACCAGCCTGCTGGACCGGCACCGCCCGCTGTGGGAACTGCATGTCGTCGAGGGACTCAACGACGGGCGCTTCGCCATGTACACGAAGATGCACCACGCGCTGATCGACGGGGTCTCGGCGGTGAAGCTGATGCAGCGCACCATGTCGACCGACCCGGACGACACCGAGGTGAAGGCGATGTGGAACCTCCCGCGACCGCCCCGGCCGCCGAAGCCCCCGACCGACGGCGGCGGGTCAAACCCGCTGAGCGCCTTGGTCAAGATGGCGGGATCGGTTGTGGGAGTAGCGCCTTCGACGCTGAGGCTGGCGCGCGCCGCGCTGCTCGAGCAGCAGCTGACGCTGCCGTTCGCCGCGCCGCACACCATGTTGAACGTGAAGGTCGGCGGGGCCCGGCGGTGCGCCGCCCAGTCCTATTCGCTGGACCGCATCAAGGGCGTCAAGCAGGCCGCGGGCGTGACCGTCAACGACGCCGTGCTGGCGATGTGCGCGGGCGCCCTGCGCTACTACCTGATGGACCAGGACGCGCTGCCGGACACGCCGCTGGTGGCGATGGTGCCGGTCAGCCTGCGGTCGGAAGCCGACGCCGACAGCGGTGGCAACAAGGTGGGCAGCATCCTGTGCAATCTCGCGACCAACGTCGAGGACCCGGCCGATCGGCTGGAGGTCATCGCCGAGTCGATGCGCCGCAACAAGAAGGTGCTTGCCGACTTGCCGTCGTACCAGGTGATGGCGTTGTCGGCGCTGAATATGGCGCCGCTGACGCTGGCTGGGGTGCCGGGATTCCTCTCCGCGGTGCCGCCACCGTTCAACATCGTCATCTCCAACGTGCCCGGGGTGGGCGACCCGCTGTACTACGGCGGCGCCAAGCTCGACGGAAGTTACCCGCTGTCGAACATCCCGGACGGTCAGGCGCTGAACATCACCCTGGTCAACAACGGCGGCAACCTCGACTTCGGTCTGGTCGGCTGCCGTCGCAGCGTGCCGCACCTGCAGCGGTTGCTCGCGCACCTGGAGACCTCACTGAAGGATCTGGAGCAGGCCGTAGGGGTCTAACCGGTGCCCAAGCTGAGTGCCGGACTGTTGCTGTACCGGGAGCGAGCCGGTGTGGTCGAGGTGCTGATCGCGCATCCGGGCGGGCCGTTCTGGGCGCGCAAGGACGACGGCGCCTGGTCGATCCCGAAAGGCGAGTACGGCGAGGGCGACGATCCGTGGGTGGCGGCGCAACGTGAGTTCGCCGAGGAATTGGGTTTGCCGGTGCCCGCCGGGCCGCGCCTGGACTTCGGACCGGTCAAGCAACCCAGCGGCAAGGTGGTGACGGCCTTCGCGGTCCGGGCCGATCTCGACGTCACCGATGCGCGCAGCAACACCTTCGAGATGGAGTGGCCACGCGGCTCGGGCAGGATGCGAGAGTTTCCCGAGGTGGACCGCGTCGGCTGGTTTTCGGTGGCGCAGGCGCGCGACAAATTGCTCAAGGGCCAGCGGGTCGTCCTGGATCGGCTGATGTCACACCCGAGCCTGGAGGGCTTGTCGGAGGGGTGCTGACCACCACCGACCGCTGTGCCATTTCTGGATGAAGGTATGGCATTGAGGTGCGGCAGTCGAGAAAATTTGCGGCACCGTCACTGCCGGGACTTACGGTGCGGATGGACCACGGAGAATTCGCGATTTCCGAGGGCAATCGGATGGCATCGCCTTGCCGGCGCCCGAACTTCGAATTCGCTGCGGCTTTCCGCCGGTGGGGAAATGCCGATGTCGGTGCGTGGTGGGACGGAGCCCGGGGTTTTCCACGACATAATTCACCGGTAAGTACGTGCTGGTTCCGTTGCCGTGCCCATAAGCCTTGTCGCCGCGGTTATTTTTCGAAATTCTGATATTGCTCAGGTCAATTTCAGCGAACTCACTAGTGGTCATTTCGGAGCGGATTTCTCGCGGCCGAAATAGGAACGCCGATGGCAGCCGACGCGTCGGTGGTTGCTGCCCCGCTGCGGACAAACGCAGGCCGGACAACGGATTCCGCCGCGGCAGCCGAATCCGAGAAACACAACTCGCGATTTCTGGGCACACTGCACACCCGCACTGTGCAGATTGCCCAGTGCGACATGAGTTCACGGAGTTTTTCGCACATCGCTGCGCAAGAGGGTTCGTATGCCTGTATAAAAGTGCCCGGTGGCGTGATGAATGTTTGAGCCGCGACAGAATGCAGCTGTCTTTCAGGGGACAACTGCCGATTCTGCATAGCTGCTGGGATTCGTTACCCATGCAATGCCGCAACACCCGTCCGCCCCGACTTGAATACATAATTTTTGGAGTTCACGTGTCTTCCTACCTCGTCACAGTTCCCGGAGCTCTTGCCGCAGCATCGACGGATTTATCTGCCATAGGCCTGGCGATCAGATCGGCCACCGCGTGGGCGGCCCCGTCGACGACCGGGATAGCCGCGGCGGCCCAGGACGAGGTGTCGGCGGCGATCGCGCGCCTGTTCGGCGGTTTCGGCGAGGAGTTCCAGTCCATCACCGCACAGACGGCGAAGGTTCACGAGCGCATGGTGTGGGCGCTCGCCGAGGGGGAGGCGGCCTACGCGCGCGCTGAGGCAACCAACGCATCGCCGTTGCAACCCTTCTTGAACGACGTGATGGGTGTGGTGAACGCGCCGACGCAGTTCCTGCTCGGGCGGCCGATATCCGGCGATGGCGCGAACGGGGTGGACGGGACGGGGCAGAACGGTGGTGATGGCGGGATCCTGTTCGGTAACGGCGGCCGAGGTGGTTCGGGTGCGCCTGGGCAGGCGGGCGGCAACGGGGGAGCGGCCGGCAGTCTGACGGGTAACGGCGGCAATGGTGGTGCCGGCGGTGATGCGATAACCCCGGGTGGGCGCGGCGGCAACGGCGGCAACGGCGGTGCGGGCTCGGAGCAGGGGGTCGCGGGCAATGGTGGAGCCGGTGGGGCCGGTGCTGCAGGCGCGCCTGGCCAGGCCGGGGGCGCCGGTGGCAACGGCGGCGCCGGTGGCATCGACAACGACATCATCAATGGGCAGGGCGGAGTTGGCGGCGCGGGTGGCAAGGGTGGCGCAGGCGGAGTGGGCACATCCGGCGGCGCGGGTGTGGTCGGCGGGCCAGGTGCGGCCGGCGGGGCCGGTGGGCTCGGCGGCGCCGGAGGCAGTGGTGCGAGCACCTTCGGTGGGATCAACGGCAACGGTGGCGTAGGTGGTGACGGCGGTACCGGCGGTGCTGGCGGCAGCGGCGGCGCCGGGGTCAATGCGGTTGGTGCGGCCGGCGGCACCGGAGGTGTCGGGGGTAACGCCGGAGCCGGCGGCGCCGCGGGTGCAGGCGGTAGCGGGGGTGTCGCGGGCGGCTATGGCCACGGCGGTACCGGCGGTGTCGGAGGTGACGGCGGAGCCGGTGCTGCCGGGGCTGCCGGAGTGGCCGGCTTTGCCGGCGGCAGTGGCGGTGACGGCGGGGCCGGTGGCGGCTCTGGCGCCGGCGGGGTTGCGGGTCATGGTGGCGCCGGTGGCACCGGCGGCGCGGGCGGTAACGCCGGCGCCGACACCGGTGTGGGCGGTGTCGCGGCGCCCTTCGGTGGCGCCGGCGGTGCCGGGGGTAACGGCGGGCACACCGGCAGCGGTGGTGCCGCGGGCAACGGTGGTGCCGGTGGACAAGGTGGTGCCGGCGGTAACGGCGCCAACGGGGCCAACGGCACCGGCAGTCTGGCCGGGGACAGCGGTGGCGGCGGTGGGGCCGGCGGGGTCGGCGGTCGAGGTGGCGATTCCGGGCCCGGCGGGGTCAACGGTGCTGCCGGCGGTGGCGGTAAAGGCGGTGACGCGGGCAACGGCGGCAATGGCACCAGCGGTGGCGGTGGCGGGGCCGGCGGTAAGGGTGGCGACGGCGGGGCGGCCGGCACCTCCGGCAGCGGCGGGGTGGCGAGCGCCGGCGGCGGGGCGGGCGGCAACGGTGGGGCGGGCGGCAACGGCGGCGCGGCTGCGGCTAGTTCGAGCTACGCCGGCGGCGCGGGTGGTAACGGCGGGGTTGGCGGCGCCGGTGGATTCGGCGACAACGCCGCAACCGCCGGCTCGGGTGGGCGGGGCGGTAATGGTGGTGCCGGCGGCACGTGGACGCAGAGCGCGTCGCCGCAAGCCGCCGCTAACGGCGGCGCCGGCGGGGCCGCCGGTAGTGGCGGGGCCGGCGGTGCCAGCACCGGAGGAATTTCGAAGAACAATGCTGGGGCCGGCGGCGCCGGCGGCACGGGTGGCGCTGGCGGCGCCGGCACTCCCTTCTCTACCGCCAAGCTCCCAGATTTGATTCCGGCGGGTAATGGTGGCGCTGGTGGTGCGGGTGGCAACGGTGGCACGGGCGGGACGGCCGGCACCGGTGGCACGGCCGGCGCCGGCGGCAATGCCGGGGCCGGCGGCACTGGTGGTGCCGGGGGCGACTCCACCTTCGGCGGCCAGGGCTTTGCCGGTGGCACCGGCGGCCAGGGCGGCCAGGGCGGCACCGGCGGCAGCGGCGGCGCGGCCTTCAGCCAACCAGGCAATGTCGGCGGTAACGCGGGCAACGGAGGTGCGGGCGGCCGGGCAGGCGACGGCGGCGCCAATGGCGGCAGCGGAGGCAACGGCGGCGGCGGAGGCGACGCAGGTAAGGCCGGCGCCGGGGGGACCATCGGCAAGGCCGGAATCGGCGGCGACGGAGGTGCCGGTGGGGACGGCAGCGACGGCATCAAGGGCGCCGAGGCGAATCCGGGCATCGCCGGCGGCAAGGGCGGGACGGGTGGCGCCGGAGGTAACGCGCCCGGCACTGGTGGCGTCGGTGGCAGCGGCGGCGCGGGTGGCAGCGGAGGCAATGGCGGCGACGGCGGCAAGGATGCCATTGCCGCCTCGGGCTACGCACCGGCCGGTGGCGCGGGCGGCAACGGAGGCAACGGCGGCAATGCCGGTACCGGCACCACCGCCGGCAACGGGGGCGTCGGCGGGTCGGGCGGTAGCGGCGGCCATGGCACCGACGGGCTTGTTTATGGAGGATCAGGTTCCCAGACCTTCGTCAACAGCGGCGGTGACGGCGGTGCGGGCGGCACCGGTGGCAACGGTGGAAACTCCGGTGCCGGCGGCACCAACGGCGCCAGCGGGGCCGGCGGGAACGGCGGTGACGCGGGGAATGGGGGCGACGGCGGCAAGGCTCCCTTCCGTGGCCCCGGTGACGGAGGCAACGGCGGCGCCGGCGGCGCCGCGGGCAAAGCCGGGACCGGCGGAGCGATCAGTGTCGCCGGTGGCGCCGGCGGTAACGGTGGTGCCGGCGGTAACGGTGGTGCCGGCGGTGTGTTCGGAGCCCAGCGCAACGGTGGCGCGGGCGGTAACGGTGGTGCCGGGGGGAACGCGGGCGTCGGAGACGGAGCCGAGACAGCCGGCTCCGGCGGCAACGGCGGCAACGGCGGCAACGGTGCCAACGAGGACGGCGGACGGGCCGGCGCCGCCGGTGGTGCCGGAGGGGTCGGTGGCGCGGGCGGAAACAGCACCGGCGGCCTCACCACGAACACCGCCGGGTCCGGCGGTGATGGTGGCCTCGGCGGAAACGGCGGAAACAGCGATGGCGGGACCGGCGGCGCTGGGGCTGCCGGTGGCGCCGGTGGCGCCGGGGGCGATGCCTCAGGTCCCGGCGGTATCGGTGGCAACGCGGGAGACGGCGGCGCCGGCGGCAATGGCGGCAACGGCCTGAGCGGTGGGGGCGGCGGTAACGGCGGCAATGGCGGCGATGCCGGCAAGGTCGGTACCGGCACCACCACTAACGGCAATGGCGCCTACGGCGGCAATGGCGGCAATGGCGGTGATGGCTCCAACGGGCCCGACGGCGACATCGGCGTCAACGGTGCGAACGGCGGCTCCGGTGGCAATGGCGGCAACGGCGGCAACGCGACCGGCAAGGGCAGCGTCGGCGGCGACGCCGGTAATGGCGGTAACGCCGGTAACGGTGGCAATGGGGGCGCCAGCAACGGTGCGGCGAACGCACCTGACGGTGGCAGAGGCGGCAACGGTGGCAACGCCGGCAGCGCCGGTACCGGCGCCACCGCGGGTTACGGCGGTACCGGTGGTAACGGCGGTAACGGTGGTAACGGCGCCAACGGCATCGATGGCACCATCGGCAACGCGGGCGTCAACGGCGGCAACGGCGGAACCGGCGGTGATGGCGGGACCGCGAGCGGAAACTTCGCCGCCGGCGGTAACGCCGGCAACGGCGGCAACGGTGGCAACGCCGGTGCCGGCGGCGCGGGCGCAGTTGGTGGCGGCGGTGGTGACGGCGGGCGTGGTGGCTCCGGCGGCTTCACCTACGGCGCCGACAGTCAGGCCGGCAACGCCGGCAACGGTGGCAACGGCGGCAACGGCGGTCAAGCGGGACCCAGCACCACCACCGACGTGCCGAATGGCGGCCAAGGCGGCGCCGGCGGTCAAACCGGCGCGGCGGGGTCCGGCAATGGCATAGGTGCCAAAGACGGCAAAGCCGCTATCGGAGGTAACGGCGGCAGCGGCGGCGACGGCGCCGACGCCCAGGCGGCACCATCCGACACCAGAGGGTTGAACGGTGGTCGCGGCGGCACCGGTGGCAGCGGCGGCGCAGCCCTGGGCAAGGGCGGTGTCGGGGGTAACGCAGGCGACGGCGGGAACGGTGGTCGCGGCGGGGATGGCGGGGCGAGCACCCCGGCCGGCTCGTCCACCGCCGCCGCTGCGGGCGGTGACGGTGGTCGGGGCGGGGATGCCGGCCAGGCGGGCAGCGGTGACACCGCAGGTAGTGGGGGCGCAGGCGGCGACGGCGGTGCCGGCGGCACCGGCGCGTCCGGCCGCACCGGCGGTATTGGAGCCAACGGCGTGAAAGGCGGTGCCGGCGGCGTCGGCGGGAACGGTGGCAACGCCACCGGCGCCAACAGCGTGGGCGGCACCGCAGGCGCCGGCGGCGACGGCGGCGACGGCGGCCGCGGTGGGGCCCCCGGTGTTTCCGCCACTGAGGCACCCAACGGCGGCAATGGGGGCGTCGGCGGCAACGCCGGGAAGGCCGGCACCGGGTCGAAGGCGGGCAGCGGCTCGATCGGCGGCGACGGCGGTAACGGCGGCGACGGCACCAACGGCAGCGACGGCGGCGCCGGCAAGGCGGGTATGGCCGGTGGCACCGGCGGTGACGGCGGCGACGGCGGTGGCTCCACCGACAACGACGGCAAGGGCGGCAACGCCGGCAACGGCGGCAACGGCGGCAGGGGCGGGAACGGCGGCACCGACACCGGGACGGGTGGCAGCAACGCACCCAACGGTGGCCGGGGTGGTAACGGTGGTGACGCCGGCTATTACGGGACCGGTTTTGGTGGAAGCGGGAACGGCGGCACCGCCGGGAACGGCGGCGCCGGCGGTAACGGCTCGAACGGCAACGCTGGCAACCCCGGCAACGCCGGCGACAACGGCGGCAACGGCGGGGCCGGGGGCAACGGCGGGGTCAGCTTCGGCAAACTCGGTGTCGCCGGGGCCGGCGGGGCCGGCGGCAACGCCGGCAATGGTGGTGACGGTGGCACCGACGTTGGGATCGGCAACGTCACTGCACCTAATGGCGGCAACGGCGGCGTCGGCGGCAACGGCGGTAGGGGCGGCACGGGCAGTAACCAAGCCGCCAGTGGCGCCGGTGGCGCCGGTGGTGCCGGTGGTGCCGGTGGCAACGGTGCCGACGGCAATGACGCCACCTTCAGTGCAGCCGGTGACGCAGGGGGTCGCGGGGGAGCCGGAGGGGCCGGCGGCAATGGCGGCAACGCCGTCGGTAAGGCCACCGCCGGGGCAAGCGGGGCCGGCGGCGCCGGCGGTAACGGCGGCGACGGCGGCAACGGCTTCGGCACCGCAGGCTACGGCGGGGCGGGCGGCAACGCCGGTAACGGTGGCAACGCCGGGAACGCCGGCACCGGAGGCCTGATCAGCCCTGTCGGCGGCGCGGGCGGCGCGGGTGGCAGCGGCGGCAACGGCGGCAACGCTGCCGACAACAACATCAGCGGTGCCGGGCTGACCGGCGGTGTCGGCGGCAACGGCGGCAACGGCGGCAGCGGCGGAGTCGGTGATGAGGTGGAGATCGGCGGCGCCGGCGGTGACGGCGGAAAGGGCGGCAACGGCGGCAACCTGAACACCCCGTTCAGCACCTCTCCCGCCGGCGGCAAAGGCGGGGGCGGCGGTAACGGCGGCGCCGGTGGCAGCAGCACCGGCGGCACGGTGAGCAACACGGGCGGCGCAGGTGGCCGCGGCGGTGAAGGCGGTATCGGCGGCACCGGTGCCCCGGGTTCAACCGGCGGCTTCGTGCCTGGCGTAGGCGGTGCCGGCGGCGGCGGCGGCAATGGCGGTGTGGGTGGTGCGGCCGCCAACGCCGGAGCCGTCGGGGGCATCGGCGGCAACGCCGGTGACGGCGGTGACGGGGGCGACGGCGGCAACGCCGCACTCGGTTCCGGCACCGCTGGCGCGGCGGGAGGCAAGGGTGGCGCCGGCGGCCAAGGCGGTGACGGCGGCGACGCGACCGGAGGCACCGGAGGCTCCGGCGGCAGCGGTGGTGGCAGTGGCGATGGTGGACACGGCGGCAGCGGTGCCGACGGTGGCGCTGGTGGCACCGGGCAACCCTCGAACCCCGGCACCAACGGCACCGCACCCGTCGGTGCTACCGGTGGCAGCGGTGGCGCAGGTGGCGCAGGTGCTGACGGAGGTAAGGGCGGAAACTAGGCTTCACCGCCCGAATTGCCCTGGAGCACAACAGGATTGGGGACCCTGCGGTCAAGTGATGACCGACCGCGGGGCGGCCGGTAGGCGATGCGGCCGGGAGGCATTGCGGCACTTGGGGTTCGGGCGCTTCTTGAGTACTGCGCTGCCCGGGTGTGCGTCGCCGGCCGGTCTGGAAGCCACAGCGGCCGCCCGCTTGCCGCACGCGCGGTCAGCGGGCGAACCGCGGCAGCAGCCGATCGTCACCCCGCGGGGGTGACGATCGCGGCTCAGCTGCCGTTGCGTCCCGGACGTCCCCCGGCCATGTTGATCATCAGCGGTATCGGGGTGGCGATCGGCCGCAGCGCCTCGGCGTCGTCGTAGACGCCGATGGTGTATTCACCCGTGGTCTCAATCGCGAACGACAGCTGCGGCGTGAAACACCGGTACTTGGAAGGCTTGTCCTCGTCCGGCCATTGCCAGGCCGAGCGGACCGTGCCCCGGATGGTCCCGGCCGGGTCTTTGCAGACGATGAACAACTCCGGATCGAAATCCCCACCGGACGGCGCGTGAACGACGAGCACCAGCGGGACGGTCAGCCACACCGGGGTCTGGTTGACCTCATAGCTGGTGATCGGCACCCGGGTTGCGTCGATCGCGGAATCATCGATGTTGGCGGAGCCCGCCACGAGCAAAGCGGCTACATGCATCACGACATCTTAAGGGCGATCCGCCCGCGCGCCAGCCTATTCGGCAGGCTCGCCGAAATTTTCGGCGCTCGGTTCGCCCGTCTGCCCCGTCTCGGCCAACAGGATCGACATCGGGACCGGTGTGGACAGCTCGAATTTGCCCTCGGCGTCGTAGTAGACGCCGAGGGTGTACTCGCCCTCAGTCTCCACCGGGAAGGAGAGTTCCTGCGTGAAGCAGCGGTATTTGGAGGCGCGATTGCCGTCGTCCGGCCAGTGCCACGCCGCCCGCAGCGATCCTCGGGGAGTTCCGGCCGGGTCCTTGCAGACGACGTGGATCTCCGGGTCGTAGTCGCCGCCCGCCGGGGCGTGAACCACCAGGACGACCGGGACCGTTGCCCACAAAGGCATTTGATCGACCTGGAACCACGCCATGGGTATCGACGTGGCATTGATGGCGCCCTGTTCGTCGAACGCGGCGGTGCGCGGAACGAACAGCGCAGAGACGTGCAGCATTTCGTCATCTTAAGGGCCGCGGGTGCCCAGAACGGTTATTCCCGGCGCAGCGCATGCCACGCCAGGTCGGCGATGGCCACGCAGTAACCGTCGTCGACGGGATCCTCCATATAGAGGCTGCGTACGTAGATGGGTGCCGTCACGATCTGGATCGCCGCCACGGTGTGCACGCCGTCGCGCAGCTCGCCACGCTCCCGGGCCCGATCGAAAACGGAGCGAAGGACACTGAAACGCTTCTGCCAGAACATCATTCGAGTTTCGCCGTCGTGGTGGCCGCCCCGGCTGTCCATCACCATCACTCGATGGAAGGTGCGGCCGATAGGGGTGTTGACATCCGCGGCGAGCGTGCGGGCGAGGGCAAGCAGGTCACCGCGCAGTGACCCGGTGTCCAACGTCGAGCGGAAGACTTCGGCATCGCGGACCGCGGCATCGACGATCAGTTGCTGACGGTTCCCCCAGTAGTGATAGATCGTCGCGACATCCAGCCGATGCCGCTCCGCCATCGCTTCCACGCTGAATCGTTCGACACCCCAACGTGCCAGCTCGTCGAGCACTGCCGGCATCACCCGCGCGCGGAGCTCCGCGGGTATGGCAACCGGAGATACGTCCGGTCTTTGCGACGGCCGCATGTGCTCTACCGTACGACTCGAACACCGTGCTGGAGTACTACTTTGCGCCGAGGCCGGGAACGATGTCGCCCAGGCTGAACGTCAGCGGCTGTTCCAGCTGCTCGTAGGTGCAGGAGCGCGGGTCACGGTCCGGACGCCACCGGTTGAACTGGGCGGTGTGGCGGAACCGCGCGCCTTCCATATGGTCGTAGCGCACCTCGACCACCCGCTCGGGTCGCAGCGGCACGAACGACAGATCCTTGCCCGCGTTCCACCGCGACCCTTCGTTCTTGCGGGGCGTGCGTTCGCCGGCCTCGTGCGCAGCCCAGTTCCAGGGATGCTCGTCGAAGGCGGTGACCAGGGACTGCAACTCGGTGAACAACCGCCGGCGCTCGGCCATCGGGAAGGCCCCGATCACGCCGACCGAGGCCAGTTGCCCGTCGTCCTGGTACAACCCGAGCAGCAGCGAGCCGATCGCATCGTCGCCGGACTTGTGCACCCGGTACCCGGCGACCACACAGTCCGCGGTGCGTTCGTGCTTGATCTTGAACATGACCCGCTTGTCCGGCTGATAGGTGACGGTCAGCGGCTTGGCGATCACGCCGTCCAGGCCGGCGCCTTCGAACTCCTCGAACCAGCGCTGCGCGACGGTCCGGTCGGTGGTGGCGGGGGTGACGTGGATCGACGGCCCGGAGCCGTCCAGCGCGTCGACCAGCGCGGCGCGCCGTTCGTCGAACGGGCGCTTGGTGTAGTCGTCGTCGCCCAGCGCCAGCAGGTCGAACGCGATGAAGGAGGCCGGTGTCTGCTGGGCGAGCATCCGCACCCGCGAATCGGCGGGATGGATACGTTGTTGCAGCGCCTCGAAATCCAGCCCCCGGTCGGTGGCGATCACGATCTCGCCGTCGAGCACGCAGCGTTGCGGCAGCTCGGCCCGGACCGCCGCGACCAACTCGGGAAAGTAGCGCGTCATCGGCCGCTCGTTGCGGCTGCCCAGCTCCACATCGTCACCGTCGCGAAAGCAGATGGAGCGGAAGCCATCCCACTTGGGCTCATAGGACGCATCCGGCGGGATCGTCTTGACTGACTTGGCCAGCATCGGCGAAACCGGTGGCATGACGGGTAAGTCCATTGCTTCATTCTGGCCTGCGGCATGCTGGACTGTGGATATGGCCGCTGCAGCAGAAGAACTCGACGTCGACGGTATCGCCGTGCGGGTGACCAATCGCGACAAGGTCTATTTCCCCAAGCTCGGCTCGAACGGCACCAAGGGCCGGTTGATCGACTACTACGTGTCGGTGTCCCAGGGCCCGATGCTTGCGCCGCTGCGCGACCGTCCCACCCATCTGCAGCGGTTCCCCGACGGGATTGACGGCGAGGAGATTTACCAGAAGCGGGTGCCGCAGCACCATCCCGCCTACCTGGAGACGTGCCGGGTCACCTTCCCGTCCGGCCGGACCGCGGACGCACTGAGGGTCACCCACCCCGCCGCGATCGTGTGGGCGGCACAGATGGGCACCGTCACCCTGCATCCCTGGCAGGTGCGGTGCCCGGATACCGAACATCCCGACGAGTTGCGGATCGATCTGGACCCACAGCCGGGCACCGGGTTCGAGCAGGCCCGGACGGTCGCGGTGGACGTGTTGCGGCCGCTGCTCGACGAACTCGGGTTGACGGGTTACGCGAAGACCTCCGGGGGACGCGGCGTCCACGTGTTCCTGCGGATCGCCACCGAGTGGGATTTCATCGCGGTACGCCGGGCGGGCATCGCGCTGGCCCGCGAGGTCGAGCGCCGTGCCCCGGAGCAGGTGACCACGTCGTGGTGGAAGGAAGAACGGGGCGAGCGCATTTTCATCGACTTCAACCAGAACGCGCGGGACCGCACCATGGCCTCGCCGTATTCGGTGCGGCGCACCCCGATCGCGACCGTGTCGATGCCGCTGTCCTGGGACGAGCTGGCCGGCGCCGACCCGGACGACTACACGATGGCAACCGTCCCCGACATCGTCGCGCGCCGCGACGATCCGTGGGCCGGAATGGACGATGACGCCCAGTCCATCGCCGCGCTGCTGGACATGGTGGACGCCGACGAGGAGCGCGGCCTGGGCGACATGCCGTACCCGCCGAACTACCCGAAGATGCCGGGCGAACCGAAGCGCGTTCAGCCGTCGCGGGACACCGATCGCAAGAAGTGAAGAACCCACCCGGGTATGCCCGATCGCACATATTCTGTGACGCGGGGCTATCCGAAGCAGGTGACATGGACCTTCATCTGACGGACAAGATCGCCGTCGTTACGGGCGCCAGCCGGGGGATCGGCCTGGCAGTCACCAAGGCATTCGTGGACGCGGGCGCACACGTGGTGGCCGGGTCACGGACCCCCGGTAAGGACCTGCTCGCCCTGGAAGAGGCCGGTCACGTGACGTACGTATCGGTCGACCTGGCCCGCCCCCGGGGCGGCGAGGAGTTGATCGCCGCCGCCGCCCGTCGCGGCGGGGTCGACATCCTGGTCAACAACGTCGGCGGCGCCACTCCCCGCCCGGCGGGTTTCGTCGGCATCACCGACGACGAGTGGCAGGCGTCCTGGGAGCTGAACATGATGGGCATCGTGCGGCCCACCCGCGCCGCAGTGCCGGAGATCCAACGTCGCGGTGGCGGTTCCATCGTGATCATCGGGTCGATCAACGCCTATTACCCCGGCGCGGTGACCTACGACTATTGCGCCACCAAGGCCGCCGTCACCAATCTCGCCAAGGCGTTGTCAAATGAGTTGGGGCCGTTGAATATTAGGGTCAATTCGATCAGCCCGGGACTGGTGATGACCGAGAAGTGGATCGAGGGGGGCCTGGCCGACGGATTGGCCGCCGCCAACGGCGAACCCGCAGACGACGTGCTGGCCAACATTATGGAAGACACCCCGACGGGCCGCTTCACCACCCGGGAACAGGTGGCCGACCTCGTGCTCTTTCTCGCCAGCGAGCGTGCCGGCAACATCAACGGGTCCGACTACCGCATCGACGGCGGGTTCGTTCCAACGCTGTGAGCGGACGTCGTCAAGCCCTGAGCATCCGCACCCGCGAGGCGGTTCCGGTGCACAAGCTCCCTGAAACCCGACCCTCATGACATCGGCAGTCGCAAATCGGTAATTAGCTGGCGGCACGCAGATAAGTGCTCTCGGCCGTTTTCAATGCATGCGCCGGACCGTCAGAAATTTCATCTCAAGGTAAGACAAAAACGCCGTCCTGGCGGTTAATAACCGCAGGTCAAAGCATATATGTGAGACGTCACCCAGGACGCTACGTCAGGTATTCGTCGCAATTCTCTGGAACCTGTTGACCTGCAGGAAAGCACCGGCCATCCTCGTTCGAAGATTTTGCGGCATGGTTGCTCGGAGGTGCGGAATGACGTTTGTCAGCGTGATGCCGGAGACGGTTCTGGCGGCGGCTTCGGACGTGGTGCTTATCGGTTCGTCGGTCACCAACGCCAACGCGGCGGCGGCGGGTTCGACCACGACGTTGCTGGCCGCCGGCGCGGATGAGGTGTCGGCGGCCATTGCGGCGCTGCTAGGTGAGCACGGGCAGGCCTATCAGTCGATCAGCGCGCAAGTCGCTTCGTTCCAGCAGCGGTTTGTGCAGGCCCTCAACGCGGGGGCGGGCGCTTACGCGACCGCCGAGGCGGCCAATGTCGCGTCGTTGCAGTCCCTCGAGCAGGGCGTCCTGAGTGCGATCAATGCGCCCTTCAACGCGTTGTTGGGGCGCCCGCTGATCGGCAACGGCAGAAATGGAACCCCGGGGACCGGCCAGGCCGGAGGGCCGGGCGGGATCTTGTGGGGTAACGGGGGTGATGGCGGGTCCGGGGCGGCGGGGCAAAACGGCGGTGCCGGCGGATCGGCGGGATTGTTCGGTGCTGGCGGAACAGGTGGGGCCGGCGGAGTCGGACTGGTCGGCAAGACCGGTGCGGTGGGTCAGACGGGCGGTCTCGGCGGTACGGGTGGAACCGGCGGGATCGGCGGCCAGGGCGGGCTGCTGTTCGGAAACGGCGGCCATGGTGGTGCCGGTGGCAGTGGGGGGACCGGTGGCGTCGGGGGTCCGCCCACTAGTTCAGGCGTGTTCGGTGCCGGTGGGAAGGGCGGAACCGGCGGGCTAGGGGGCGGGGGTGGCGCGCCCGGATTGTTTGGCAGCGCCGGTCAGGCGGGCGTCGTCGGTGCAACCGGGGCTGACGGCGCTACCGGCGGCTCCACCGGATTCGCGGTCGGGCCCTTCGTCAACAACACCGGTCTGCCCAATAGCCAGATCTACCTCACCGCACTCGGGCAGACGTCACCCGGCCAGTGGTCATGGATCGACCAGAACGGCGTGGCCCACGCGATCGACCACAACGCCGCCAACGCCCCCGACCACCTCACGCACAACGGGGTGAATTACGCCAATATGTCGTTCACTCTCGACCAGACGGGCAACTTCTCGATTCCGTCCGAGTTTCAGGGCGGCCGGATATTTCTGTCGATGAAGCAGCCGCTGTACATCGGCATCAGCCCCGACAACATGGGCTGGGCGGGCCTTGACCCCGCGAATCCTGCCGATCCCAATTACAACACGGTTTACGACTGGTATGAGCTGACTTACAAATATGGCGCAATTCCCTTTGGCGGCAACACAACCCAGGTGGACCAATTCGGGTTGCCGTTCTCGTTCACGCTGACGCAGGATTCCACCGGGTTCTCGGACACCCGTGGCATCACGCTGTCACGGGCTCAGCTGTTCCAGCAGTACACGAGCACCCTCCCGGCCGAGTTCCAGTCACTGATCATCAACGACGGCACCGGCAACCCGCTGCGAATTCTCGCCCCGCGCACCGCCCAGCCCGGCGCCTTGGCCTCCTGGCTCGACCCTGCCATCAACAACTTCTGGTCGACGTATCAAACCCATCCATTCCTGTACGACGGCCCCGGCTACACGGTGACCGGCAACGTCGACGCCGGAAACCTGTTTGTCTACAACCTGACCCCCGACGGGGGCAGCGCCACGAGCTACACGATGGTCATGCCGACGACGGCGCAGACCTTTGCCGCCAATGGCCCGTTCGTCGGCGTCGGCCAACAGGGGGCGTTCCTCGCAGAACTCAACGCCGCGTTCAACCGCGGTGTGGCGAATTCTCCGGACCAATGGGCCAATGTCGATGCCTACTATCCGACGGGCGGGCGATGGAACAACTGGTCAGAGTTCTTCCACGCCAACAGCATTGACGGCCTCGCCTACGGCTTCCCCTTCGACGACGTGAACTCCCAGAGTTCAGTGCTGATCCTTGGCAACTCGCTGCCGCCGACCCGGCTGTCGTTCGACCTTCCCTAGAGAGGAATCTGCTGATGGTGTACATGCTTGTGGTGCCAGAGGTATTAGCCTCGGCGGCAACGGATTTGGCGGGCATTGGCGCGGCGCTGAAGTCGACGAATGTCGCGGCGGCGCTTCCGACGACCCAGCTGCTGGCCGCCGGGGCGGATGAGGTGTCGGCGGCGGTTGCCGCGGCCTGGGGCGAGTACGGGCAGGCCTATCAGGCAATCAGTGCGCAGGTCGTGAGATACCACCGGCAGCTTGTGCAGGCTCTGGGTGCGGGGGCGAGGGCTTATGCGGTCGCGGAGGCCGGCAATGGCTCGTTGTTGCAGACCCTCGAGCAGGACGTGATGGGCGTGATCAATGCGCCTTTCATTGCGTTGTTGGGACGCCCGTTGATCGGTAAGGGCAGCAACGGAGCCGCGGGGACCGGGCAGGCCGGCGGGCCGGGCGGGATCCTGTGGGGCAACGGTGGTGACGGCGGGTCCGGGGCGCCGGGACAAACCGGGGGCGCCGGCGGCGCGGCGGGATTGTTCGGCACTGGCGGGACGGGTGGGGCGGGGGGAGCTGGGCTGATCGGCCCCACCGGCCTCGCGGGTCAGGGCGGCGGTATCGGCGGCACCGGCGGGGCGGGTGGGGTCGGCGGTCACGGTGGGTTGCTGTTCGGCAACGGTGGGACAGGCGGCGCCGGCGGGGTCGGCGGCACCGGCGGGCTGGGTGGCCCAGCCGACGGTTCAGGTGCGGTCGGTGCCGGCGGTACGGGTGGCACCGGCGGCGTCGGGGCTGCGGGTGGCGCGGCCGGCCTGCTCGGCAGGGCCGGCCAGGCGGGCGTCAGCGGCAACACTGGTGCCACCGGTGGCGGCACGGTCGGCGGTGGCGGCACGGGCGGTGGTGGCGGTATCGACGGCTTCACGGAAATTTTCCGCGACGATTTCACCGGCGCCGCGGGTTCGACCGTCAACCGGTCGAATTGGATTTACGACCTCGGCACGCAGTATGGATTCGGCAACTCAGCACCCCAGTGGGGCACCTGGGAGATCGAGACGATGACTGACAGCACCCAGAACGTCTATCTCGACGGCAACGGCCACCTCGCGATCAGCCCGGTCAGGGACCCCGCCGGCCATTGGACGTCGGGCCGGATCGAGACGGTGCGCACCGACTTCGCGGCGCCGCCGGGCGGGGTGATGCGCATCGAGGCGTCGATTCAGCAGCCCAACGTCAACACCACGAACGGTCAGGGCTACTGGCCGGCGTTCTGGGCGCTCGGCGAGGCGGCGCGGCCCGTCGGTGCCACGAACTGGCCATGGATCGGCGAACTGGACATCATGGAGTCCATCAACGGCCGCGGCTCGGTGTGGTCGACGCTGCACGGCAATGTTTGGGGAGGCGGGCCGCCGTTCAACGAGCCCACCGGAATCAGCTCCGGCGAACACCCCGTCCCGAACGCGGGAACGAGTTACCACACCTACGCCGTCGAATTGGATCGCAGCACGAGCGTCGAGCAGCTGCGCTACTACCTGGACGGCAACAACTACTTCACCATCAACTCCAACCAGGTCTCCGCAACCGACTGGAACAACGCCACCCACCACGGGTTCTTCCTCATATTGGACGTGGCGATGGGCGGGTCCTTCCCGAACGCGTTCGGCGGAGGTCCTACCGGCGCAACGGTTTCCGGCCAGCCCATGCTCGTCGACTACGTCTCGGTGTCCACCAAAGGCTGATCCTGCCGAGGGCTCGTCATCAGCGCCTTCTTGAGCTCTTCGTAGGCCTGCTGCGTGTAGTGGGCCAGCCTGGACATGTCGTCGATCGCCGCGGCGTTGCCGACGAAGCCGAAATCCATGCTGTCGTGGTAGGACGCCAGCGTGGCGTTGAGCCCGATCGACGCGGCCAGCGCGGAGACCGGGTAGATGCCGAGCAGGCGCGCGCCGTTGAGGTAGCGGACCTCCTTCGCGCCTGCCACGTTCGAGATCACCAGGTTGCACGCCGGATGGGCGACCCGGTCCAGATGGGTGGAGGAGCCCAGGCCCGCCAGCGCGACCAGTCCCACGGCGTAGGTCATCGCCGCTTCTTTGGACATGGCGGCCAGCTCCCTCTTGGCGGCGGCCACCGACTCCGTCACCTGATGAATCCGCTCGGTCATCTCGGCGGCCGGCTCGCCGAGCCGCACGAACAGCGCCGAGACCCGGGTGCCGATCGTCGCGTCGTCGCCGTCGCGCAGCGAGACCGGGCACATCGCGATGAACGGGTGTCCGAAGGCGCGCCCCGTCTCGCGCAGATACGCGTGCAGTCCCGCGTCGACGATGCTGGCGGCGACGTCGTTGAGGGTGGCTCCGAAATGGCGGCCGACGTCGTGCATCTCGTCCAGCGGCAGCGTCAGCGTGGCGAAGCTGCGCCCGATCTTGAGCGGTTCGTTGGTGGGCGCGTGGTGGGCCGCGAACGGCAGGCTGCCCTCGAGGTGGGATGTGAACAGACCGGCGAACACCTTGCGCAGCGCGGTGACCGAAACCTGATTGAGCGCACCCACCTGGGTGATGGCGCCGCGGATCGAGTCGGTGATACGCCCGATCAGCGGTGTCGGCGGGTGCGGCGTCGGCGCGGGCGCGTCGAGCGCAAACGCGGGTTTGGGGATGGTCGGCTCGTCGGAGAGGTTGAGACCGTCGTACAACCGCTTCAGGCCCGACTCGCCGTCGATGATGCAGTGATGCGTCTTGGTGTAGATCGCGAACATCCGGTCCGGCAGGCCGTCGATGATCCAGCAGCGGAACAGCGGCCGGCTGCGATCGAGTTGCGCCTCGTGCAGGTCGGCGACCAATCGCAGCAGGTCGTCATAGCTGGATCCGTCGGGCAACGCGAGGTGCTCGACGTGATAGTGCGGGTCCCACGTGTCCACCTCGCGGAAGTGGGGCCCGCCGCGGTTCAGTAGCTCCGGCACGTAATTGAACGGCGGTGCCGGCGAGCAGGCCCGGTAGGAATCCACAATCTCGCGCACCAGCGACTCGCGGCCGGGCGGCTTCTGGAACAGCAGCATCGCACCGACGTGGGTGGTGCTGCCCGGTGACTCGATCAGCAGCCATGAAAGGTCGAGCGGCGGAATCGGTTTGGTCATCACGCATCTCCTGTCCAGGGGAGATGGTCCGCTCGGCGCGTGATCGCCGCGAGGGCATTAGGGCCCTGTTCGGGCACCCTTTGGTCACTTGCCGCCGTTCAGGCTTGTATTCGCGCCCACTTATATACAGTGGAGACTCGTGCGCCAGTCCGAGAACGTCAGCTCCGCTCGTAGCTTGCTGCCGTCGCCGGACGCGCAGGCGAAGCACACACCGCAGAGCGGATTCCGCGACGACATCGAAGGCTTGCGCGGTTTCACGTTGCTGGCCATCGTCGGCTGGCACATCTCCATGCCCGGTGTCAGCGGCGGCTTCGTCGGCCCGGACATCTTCTTCGAGATCTCCGGCTTCGTGATCACCGGGCAGTTGTGGAAACAGGTGAGCACCACCGGCACCGTCGGGCTGAAGAAGTTCTACGGGGCACGGTCGCGGCGACTGCTGCCGGTGTCGGCGACGATCGGCGTCATCACCGCCATCGCCGCGGCCTTCCTGCTGCCCGTGGTGCAGGCCCAGAGCGCTTTGAAGGACGCCATCGCCTGCGCGCTGTACGTCCCCAACTTCTGGTTCATCGTCCAACAAGGTCGACTATTTCGCCGGTGGCGCGCCCTCGCCGTTCCAGCATTACTGGACCCTGGGCGTGGAGGAACAGTTCTATCTGCTCTGGCCACCCATGATCGTCGGTACGGCGTGGCTGATCCGGCGGTTGCGCCGGCGCAAGAAATCCGCCGACGCGCCGCCGGCGCCGCCCTCGAAGACTCCCTATCTGGTGCTGGTCACGACGATCGCGTTGTCGTCGTTCCTGCTGTCGCTGCTGGTCACCTACGTGATGCCGCTCGCGGCGTACTTCTCGTTGTTCACTCGGGCCTGGCAGCTGGCGCTGGGTGCCCTGGTTGCCCTGACCGCCAACCAGTGGAGCCGGCTCCCGGAGCGCGCCGCGATCACCATCGGCTGGATCGGTACCGCGATGGTCTTGGTGGCCTGCGTCTTCTACACCCCGGACATCCCGTATCCGGGCACTGCCGCGTTGCTGCCCGTGCTGGGCACGGCGCTGGTGCTCGGCGCCGGCTGCTCCACCCCGTCGCAGGGCGCCGGGCGCCTGCTCGGGTGGTCGCCGATGCGGGCGATCGGACGGCTGTCGTATTCGTGGTACCTGTGGCACTGGCCGGTGCTGGTGTTCGCCCCGATCGTGGTGGGTCACCCGCTGGGGCTGTTCGGCAAGTTCATGGCCGCGGTCGTGGTCTCCGGCGGGCTGGGCTGGCTGACGCTGCGCTACATCGAGAACCCGCTGCGCTACGCGGCTGTTCTGCACAAGTCGCCGATGAAGAGCCTGGCGGTCGGTGGCTTCGCCACCTCGCTCGCCGCGTGCGTGGGTGTGGCGCTGCTGATGTACGTGTCCTCGATCCCGATGCCCATCCCGGTCGGGCGTGGTGCCGCGGCGGCACCGCTGACGATCAAGCCTCCGCCGGCGCCCACCGGTGACGACATCGCGGCCTACGACGCGGCGGTGCAGAACGTCTTCGGACAGGTGCAAGCGGCCGTCGCGGCATCGGCCGAGATGAAGGACGTTCCGTCGAACCTCGACCCGTCACTTGCCGACGCGGCGGGCGAGGTCGGGCAGATGATGTTCGACGGCTGCCTGCGCCTGCCGATTCAAGCCGGACAGCCCGAGTGCGCGATGGGAGACAAGGCGTCCAAGACGACGGTGGCCGTCATCGGTGACTCACATTCCTCAATGTGGATCCCGGCGCTTCGGGAAATCGGCAAACAGCGGCCCTGGCGGATCGAAGCGATGGCCAAGGCGGCCTGCCCGATGATGGATCTGCCCATCGCCAACCGCTTTGTCGCCCCGATTGTCGAATATCTCCAGCACTGCGAGCAGTGGCGCGGGGAGATCATGTCCCGGCTACGCGCCGAGCACCCCAAGCTGGTCGTGGTCAGCGTGTTCCGCGGGTACACCGCTACCCACAGCAACGGGTTCCTTTCGGGTTTCTCGTCGTACGACGCGGCGTGGGTCGAGGGTCTCAAGGGCCTGGTGCAGCAACTGCGCGGCATCGGCGCCAAGGTGATGGTGCTGGGGCCGCTTCCGCATCTGAACGCGGCGGTGCCCGGCTGTCTGTCCGAGCACCTCACCGACGCGATGGCGTGCGCGCCGCCGATGTCGACCGCCTTCGACCGGGCCGGCATGGCAGCCGAGGCCGCCGCGGTCCAGGCCGGTGGCGGGCAGTACGTCGACCTCACCGATCTGTTCTGCACCAAGCAGCACTGCCCGGTCATCATCGGCAACACCCTGGTGTATGTCGACGCGGGTCACCTGACACTCGAATACTCCAAGCTGCTGGCGCCGGCGCTGGCAGCGCTGTCCGACCGGGCGCTCGCCGCCAACGGGTGATCACGTTCGTCCATCAGCACAACGCGGGAATCACTTCGTTCTCGAACAGTTCGATGCCGGATCGGTCGTAGGCGGCTTCGGGGAAGTAGATGATTGCGTACTCGCAGCCGAGCGCACAAATCTTCGAGATGCGCTCGGCCACTTTCTCGGGGGTGCCCACGGCTGTGTCCGGCAGGCCCGCGATCATCGAATCGGCAAAGTCTGCGGGCATGTACCCGGCCAGTCGATTGCGGATCCGCTGTAGCCGCTGCTCGACATCAGCGTCCGAAGTGCCGATGACGGCGGTCAAGTCAACGGATCGGATGATGGCGTCGAAGTCGGTGCCCAGTTTGTGACAGTGCTGTGCCAGGATCTGCGATTTACGGGCAAAGGCGTCGAGTTCACCGGTGAAGTTCGTGTACTGGGCGTACTGGGCGGCGATGCGCAGCGTCACCTTTTCCCCACCCCCGGAGATCCAGAGCGGAATCCCATTGGGCTGCAGCGGCTTGGGTGCCACGATTGCGTCATGGGCCTGGTAGTGATCGCCATTGAAGGTTACCCGGCCATCCCGCCAGGCACTCAGCAGGATTTGCACGCCCTCTTCGAGGCGGGCCAGTCGCACGCCCGCCGAGGGAAATCCGTAACCGTATGCCCGCCATTCGTGTTCAACCCATCCAGCGCCGGCACCCACTTGGATGCGGCCGCCAGAGATGATGTCGGCGGTAGCGGCGACCTTGGCGAGATATACGGGGTTGCGGTAGCTCATGACGGTGCACATCTGGCCCAGCTTGATCCGCTCGGTAATTGCGGCGTAGGCAGCCATCAACGACCAAGCCTCGTGGCTGCCTTCGTCGTTGGACTTGAGAACCGTGTGGAAATGGTCGTAGACCCAGAGCGAATCCCAGGCCGCGCTGCGGTCCGCGTGAACCGCGATGTCGCGCATCACCCCCCAGTGTCGTGCAGGGTCGATGCCGACGAGATCCATCGGGAAGCCCTGTGGGATGAATATGCCGAAACGCATTGAGAAACTGACCCTCTCAGTAGGAAACCTAGGACAACAAGCAACCACACAATCACCACCGCAGCGGCAGTGACATCAGACCGCAATCGACCATGCCGCTGCGCACTTCTCTCGTCGAATTGCATCGGCGCTGATAACGCATCCGGACGGTCAAGGGGGTACCCCATCGCGGTGACAATTCCGCAATCGAACATGATCCTCCCGGGAAGAAGGTCGGGCTCTATGCGTCCGCCGCGGCTGGAAGGTCGATCACGTTGCCGCAGTGTTCTTCTGCGCTGTCGTCGAGGCGTGGCGCCAGCGTAATGATGTCTCCATCGGCCAGTGCCGTCGAGCAGGGCAAGACGGTGTCATTGACCGATGCCTGGACGCGTTTGCGAAATGGGGCTATACGCGGATGAAGGTAGATCAGGCCGGTGGCGAGCATTTCAATGGTGGTTCCCGCGGGGATCTCGACTTTGTCCTCCTGCGTATCACCACAGCATTCGCGCAGCAATCCGGAGTAGCGGACTGTTACCGAGATAAGTTCCATCCGAACACCTTTCGTGTCTCCGCGACTATGTCGCGCCGGTATGTCCAGACTTGCCGTGTTCGGCCGCAATCGGATCGTCGCATTCGAAGATGAAGTGCCACAAGGGACTTCTGCACACTCGGATCGCCCCGATATAGGCATTGTGCACATCACTTTCGCGGACCTCGACCATTCAGCTAAGTGCGGGGATCACTTCTCGGGCGAACAGTTCGATGCCTGATCTGTCATAGGCGGCTTCCGGAAAGCACACGATGGCGTATTCACAGCCGAGCTCACGAAGTGTGGAGATCCGCTCGATCACCTGCGCGGGTGTACCCAGCGCCGTGTCCGGCACACCTGCGACCATCGAATCAGCAAGGGCTGCAGGCAGGCCCTCTGCCCATCGATCACGCATCCGCTGCAGCCGCGATTGGACATCGGTGTCGCACGTTCCCAGGACGGCGGTCAGCTCGACCGACCGTACGATGGCGTCGAAGTCGGTGCCCAGGTTATGGCAGTGCTCTGCCAGGATCTGGGACTTGCGGGCGAACGCGTCGGGTTCCCCGGTGAAGTTCGTGTAGTGCCCGTACCGGGCGGCAATGCGCAGCGTCACCTTTTCGCCGCCGCCGGAGATCCACAGCGGTATACCGTTGGGCTGCAATGGTTTGGGCGCCACGATCGCATCCTGTGCCTGGTAGTGATCGCCGTTGAAGGTGACATGGCCGTCGCGCCAGGCGCTCAGCAGTATCTGCACGCCTTCTTCGAGCCGGGCCAGCCGCACACCCGCTGAGGGGAATCCGTAACCGTAGGCGCGCCACTCGTCTTCGAATGAACCGGCACCGATGCCCATTTGGATCCGCCCACCGGAGATGATGTCTGCGGTGGAGGCGACCTTGGCCAGATACACGGGGTTGCGGTAGCCCATCGCGGTGCACATCTGACCGAGCTTGATCCGCTCGGTGATCGCGGCATAGGCAGACATCAGCGACCACGCTTCGTGGGTGCCTTGACCAGCGGTCTGCAGCACCGCGTGGAAATGGTCGAAGACCCACAGCGAATCCCACGCGCTGTCGCCGTCAGCGTAGCGGGCCAGGTCGCGCATGATGGCCCAGTGTCGTTCAGGTTCGATCCCGACCAGGTCCATGCGCCAGCCCTGCGGGATGAAGAGACCGAAACGCATTACGCCACAACCCCTTCGGTAGATCGTCAGCTCGCGAACAGCAGCAGCGTCAGCGCCGTGGCGGCTACCCATAACGCGATTGGCGGTGCGAGTCGGCCGGGCGGGCTGCCGGCCCGCACATGGACGGTGATCAGCACCATCATCAGCAAGGTCAAGAAGAGCGCGGCTGCCCGGGCCACTGCCGGCAGGCCGAGCCCGATAATCAGCGCGACTCCCGTCGGCACCTCGGCCACACCGAACAGGCAATACTGTTCGAACGACAGGTTCAGGGCCGCGGCCCGCTCCCGCACCGGCTCAATTCCGGCGATCTTCAACGTGCCCGCGACAAGAAAAAAGACCGCCATGGCTCCGGTCAGTGTCGTGGCTGCTGTAGGCATCAAAAGGGCTTCCTTGCTCGGGGTGAATCCAGATCACCACTTCACCGGCAACGACAGCAGGCCGTCGTTCATCATCCCGGTGCGGGCCTCCAGCTCTTGCACGTCGACGGCCAGTTGTAGTGTCGGCACCCGGGTGACCAGGCCTTTCAGCAACGACTGCATTTCGTAGCGCGCCAACCACGCGCCGGGGCACAGGAATGGGCCGTAACCGAAGGTGATGTGCCGGTTGTGCGGCCGGTCGATAAGAAAGTCGTCGGAGTTGTCGAAGAATCGGGAGTCGCGGTTCGCCGAGGTTGTACTGATCGCAATGGTGGTCCCTTTCGGGATCACCGTATCGTCGAGTTCGATGTCCTCGGTTGCGTACCGAAGTGCTCCCAGGCTCGACGGCGGCAGATAGCGCAGCACCTCCTCGACCGTCGATTCAATAAGGCCCGGATCGGCCACCACCCTGCCGTAGCAATTCTTGTAAAGCAGGAGGCCGATCATCTGGGACAGCATCACCCAGGTCGAATCGATTCCCGCGGCGAACAGAGTCTGTGCGAGAAATATGAGTTCGATGTGGCTGAGGCGCCCATCGTCGACGTCCGACACCGCGACCAGCTCGCTGAAGAAGTCGTTCGTCGGTTCAGCGCGTCGCTTCTCCACCAAATCCCAGATGTACATTGCAAATTCTTGCTGGCCTTCGGCCATTTCCTTATCAGTATGGCGAGACAGGCTGAACATGCGATCGGCCCAGAACTGGCAGCGGTCCCAATCCTCGCGCGGGAAACCGAACATCTCACCAATGATCTGCCTGGGCAGTGGGCGGGCGAGGGCCTCGACAGCGTCGGCGGGCATCGGTCCGGCCAGCAGCTCATCGATCAGCTCGTCGACGACCTCGTCGATCCTAGGGCGCAGCAGCTCGATGCGGGCTCGGCGCAGCGCCATCATGAACAATCTTCGGATGCGCGTATGTTCCGGCGGGTCAACTAATTTGGCGACTTCCTCGAGTTCCATAACGTTGCGTCTGGTGGTGGAAAGCTGGGCGGCATCCGCACGATAGATATTGCGGCTGATACGAGGGTCATCCAGCAAGTGCTTGGCATCGTCGTAGCGCATGATGACCACCGCTGCGTCACCGCCCGGAAAGCGCACGTCGGCAACCGGGCAGCGCCGCCGGAGATCGGCAAACTCACACGGCGCCGACAAAGCGTCCGGTCGCGTGAACGGGTACTGCTGAGTCGTGTTCGTGGCGGTGTCGGCCACCATTGCATCCCTTCATCAGAGTGGAAAACCGAAAACAACTGCTGCCGAACGCATTTGGCGCGTATGCCATAGTGTGGATATGTATTCGAATCCGATGCGGTTTCAGTTGCGATACATCAGTAGATCGTGATTCGGGATCGTATCCTGTGTCACGCGGAGTGGGCAAGGGCAAAATTTCTCCGCTTCGGTATCAGATGCACACTGCACTTGATTACTCGCCACGAAGATCGGATCTGTTGCGTTGCAGCCGCATACAGATCACCTAAAGTTCGCGTCCGGGCATCGGTCCACCGCACTGACTGGCGTAGGCGCGTGAATTCCCGTTGGCGCGGTCGGCTGGGGTTGAGTCCACTGGCGCGGGTGAACTCGATGCCCTCAATGACCTGAGAACGAGGCATCCTTGCGGTTGGTCGCGTCTGTGTGTTGTCGTTCCCCAACATCGGCGCAGATTGCATTAACCTGACAAGCCGTGGCGGCTTGTAGCAAGTGCGGCACCGAACCGCCGGCAAACGCCCGGTTCTGCCACGGCTGCGGCGCCCCGATCGCACGGGCCGACGCCCAGGCGGAGTACAAGCAGGTGACGGTGCTGTTCGCCGACGTGGTGCATTCGATGGACATCGCGGCGGCCGTCGGTCCGGAACGGTTGCGCGAGATCATGACTCAGCTGGTCACTCGCACCTCCGCGGTGGTGCAGCGCTACGGCGGCACGGTGGACAAGTTCACCGGGGACGGCATCATGGCGCTGTTCGGCGCCCCCGTCGCGCTGGAGGATCATGCGCTGCGGGCCTGTTTGACCGCGCTCGGGATCCAGGACGCCACCCAGCGGTTGGCCGCCGAACTCGGCGGTGACGTTGCCCTCTCGTTGCGCATCGGCCTGAACTCCGGCGAGGTGATCGCCGGCGAGATCGGTTCGGGCGCTTTGGGTTACACCGCCATCGGGGAACAGGTGGGAATCGCGCAACGGATGGAGTCGGTGGCTCCCCCGGGCGGGGTTATGGTCAGCGAATCGACGGCGCGACTGGTCGAGGGTGTGACGGTGCTGGGGCAGCCGCAACAGGTCTACGTCAAAGGCGCGGTGGACGCCCTGGTCGGCCGCCAGTTGCTCAGCGTTGCCACCGATGACGAACGCACCGAAGTCCCGGTGTCGACGTTGGTGGGGCGCGGCTGGGAAGTGACGGCGCTGGCGGCCATGCTGGATCGTTCGGCGGCCGGGCGCGGGTCGGTCGTCGGCATCAGCGGCCCCGCCGGAATAGGGAAGACCCGGCTGGTGCGCGAGACCGTCGAGCTGGCGCGCACCCGCGGCCTGGAGGTGTTCAGCAGTTTCTGTGAATCGCACGCCACCGACGTCCCGTTCCGGGTGATGGAACGCCTGCTGCGGTCGGTCACCCGAACCAGCGGTCTGGCCGACGAGGCGGCCCGCCTGCGAGTTCAGGAGGGCATGCCCGAGGCCGACCCGCAGGACGTGTGGCTGCTGTGCGATCTGCTCGGTGTTGCCGACCCCGAGGTGAAGCTGCCCAAGATCGACCCGGACGCGCGGCGGCGCAGGCTCACCGCGTTGTTCAACGCCTACCTGCTCGCACGAACAGATCCCGCCATCTTCCTGGTCGAGGATGTGCACTGGATCGACGAGGCCAGCGAGTCGATGCTCGCGGATCTGCTGACCGTGGTGACCCAGACCCCCTCGATCGTGCTCTTCACCTACCGCCCGGAATATCAGGGAGCCCTCCAGCTCGTCACCGGCGCGCAAACTTTCGCACTGGCCCCGCTCACCGATTCCGAAGCCTCGGTACTGGTCTGCGAGCTGCTGGGCCGGGACCCGTCGGTCGCGGCGATCGCCGACGTCATCGCCGCGCGCGCGGCCGGCAATCCGCTGTTCGCCGAGGAGATCACCCGCGAACTCGCCGAACGGGGCGTGCTCGGCGGCGAGCGCGGTGACTACATCTGCCACGCCGACGTCGCCGACATCCGCGTGCCGCCCACGCTGCAGGCCACCATCGCAGCCCGCATCGACCGGTTGAGCCCCGCGGCCAAACACACCCTCAGCGCCGCCGCCATCGTCGGGTCGCGGTTCACCCAAGACCTGCTCGTCAGCCTCGGTATCGATCCGAGCGTCGACGAACTCCTGGCCGCCGAGTTGGTGCACCAGGTGCGGTTCACCGCTAATGCGGCCTACGCGTTCCGGCATCCGCTCATTCGAACCGTGGCGTACGAAGCTCAGCTCAAGGCCGACCGGGCCCGGCTGCACCGGCGCCTGGCCGAGGCCATCGAGGCGCGGGAGCCCCATGCGGTCGATCAGCATGCGGCGCTGATCGCCGAACACCTCGAAGCCGCCGGCGATGGAGTCGCCGCCTACGGCTGGCACATGCGCGCGGCGAACTGGGCGACCAATCGCGACATCGCGTCGGCGCTGCTCAGCTGGGAGCGCGCGCAGAAGATCGCCGATGCGTTGCCCGCCGATGTGCCGCACCGGATGGCGCTGCGCATTGCGCCGCGCACCATGCTGTGCGGCGTCGCGTGGCGGGTCCATGCCGATGCCGGCGCCAGGTTCGAGGAGCTGCGGGAGTTGTGCAGCGCGGCGGGCGACAAGGCGTCGCTGGCGATCGCCATGGCCGGGATGGTGATCGGGCTGGCGTATCAGGCGCGTATCCGCGAGGCGTCGCAGCTGGCGTCCGAAGCCGTGGCACTGATCGAGGCGGTCGACGATCCGACCCTGACGGTGGGGTTGTCGTTCGCGTCGATCTACGCCAAGGGCGAGAGCGCCGAGTGGTCCCAGGTACTGCAATGGTCACAGCGGGTCATCGACCTGGCTGACGGCGATCCGGCCCGGGGCAACTTCATCGTCGGATCGCCCTTGGCCATCGCCCACACGACCCGGGCGATCGCCTGTTACTGCCTCGGTCGCGCCGGGTGGCGTGCGGACCTGCGACAGGGACTGGACATGGCCCGCCGGGCCGACCCGTTGTCCTACGCCAGAGCCGTTGCCTACGGCTACTTTCCGGCGATACCGGCCGGCGTGCTGAGACCCGACGTGCGGGCGGTACGCGAAATCGAGGGTGCGCTGCGCATCGCCGAACGGTCCGGTGACGATTTCGCGCTGGCCTTCGCGCGGATGACGCTGGGGGTAGCCCTGGTGCATCGGGAAACGGCCACCGAGTACGAGCGGGGCGAGTTGCTGCTCACCGAGGTCACCGAGCTGTTCCAGCGGCAGAGTCACAACTTGTCGGAACTGCCGATCGTCAACGTGTACTCCGCCCGGGACCGGGCCCGGCGGGGAGAGCGCGACGACGCGATCGCCGAGTTGCGCGCGGTGGTGGAGCACCTGGTGCGGGAAGGGCAACTGCTGACCTGGGGTATCCCCGCCACGGCAGTGCTGGTCGAGACATTGCTCGATCGCGGCGCCGCCGGCGACGTCGCCGAAGCCGCGGCGGCGCTCGACCGGGTGGTCGAGCACCGTCCCGACCAGCAACTTCCGGTCCGCGACATCTGGCTGCTCCGCATGCGGGCGTTGCTGGCACGCAGCACGGGCCGTGCCGACGAATACGCGCGCCTTGCGGACCGCTACCTGGAGATGGCGGTCGCGCTGGGCTTCGAGGGCCACATCGTGTGGGCGGAGCAGATGCCGTGACGGAGGTCCTGTGGGAATCGGAGGGCCTTCTGGAGGCGCCCCGGCCGCTGCCCGACGGTTCGGTGCTGTTCGCCAACACCACGGCCGGTGGGGTCTACCGGTGGTCGGACGGCGGCGTGTCCACGGTGCTGGAGAAGCGTCGCGGTATCGGCGGGATCGCGGTGCATGCCGACGGCGGACTGCTGGTCAGCGGACGGGATCTGGCATATACCGGTCCGGCGGGTCCGCGAACGGTATGGGCGGCCGACGGTGCGACCGGTCTCAACGATCTGACCGTGGCTCCGGACGGCTCGGTGGTCGTCGGTGTCCTGCGTCATCAGCGGGGTGAGACGGCCGGGCCCACCGAACTGGTGCAGCTCTCACCTGACGGCACCGCCACAGTTCTTGTGTCAGATCTGTTGTGGCCCAACGGTGTCGGGTACGCGCCGGACGGCACCCGGTTGTACGTGTGCGAATACGCGGCCGCGCGGGTGCGTGGCATCGGCCCCCAGGGTGCGGCGGTATTCGCGGCGGCGCCCCGCGGCGAATGCGACGGGCTGGCGGTCGACGTCGAGGGCGGCGTGTGGGTGGCGCTCGGAAGTGGTTGCGGCATTGCGCGTTTCGATGCAACGGGAGGTCTGGACCACATCGTCGACATGCCCGGCCGATTCGTGTCCTCGCTCGCGTTCGCGGGCACCGAGATCTACGTCACCACGATCGGCGCGTTGCTCAGGATCGACGTCGGCGTGCGGGGCTCACCGACCCCCGTTGCCGCGATCCCACTCGGCTAGCTTGCGGAATCATCCAGCGCGGCAACCGTATCCGCAAGCGTGGTGCGGGCATCGCGGAAGTGGACGCCGAGTTCACGCTCGGCCGGCGAGTCGTCGGACTCGGGCATCTGCGTGTAGTACTGCATGCCCGCCGCGGTAATCGGGTTGTCGAAGGGGAGATAGGGCCCCACGAAATCGAAGATCGATCCGGCGGCCCGCAACGCGGTGTCGGGGATCGGAACCGAGACCATCGTGGTGCCGCTGACCTCGCCGAGTGTCTTGGCCAGATCGGCCACCGCGAGCCGGTGGCCGCCGGCCATATAGCGGCGGGGCCCACGTCCGGGTTCGAGCAGCGCCGCGTGCAGTGCAGCCACATCGCGCACATCGACCACCATCCAGGCCGCGCCGCGTCCCGGGATCGCATGCATCTGCAACGCGGCCTTGACTCCCTCGCCGGCCTCACCGAACTGGTCACCGACCGGGGGGCCCAGAACCATTCCGGGGTAGGTGATGTTCACCGGTGCGCCGGCGTCCTGCAAGCCGCGGGCGTAGATCTCCACCTGCGCCTTGGATGTGCCATAGCCGTCCGTCCCGCCCACCACGGGCAGGTCGGCGGTCAGCGTCCCGAGATTCGGGTGGAACAGGGCCGTGAAACTCGAGACATGCACGATCGGGTCGAGTCCGAGTTGGACGGCCTGGCCCAGCACGTTGCGGGCGCCCTCCATGTTGGTGGCGAGCATCTGCGCGGTCTGGCGCGGATCGGTCGCGACAAGTGCGGCGCTGTGCACCACGGCGTCGCAGCCTTGCAGCGCCTCGCGAACCGAGTCGCGGTCCTTGATGTCGCCGACCGCGAAGTCCGACGTGTCCACACCCAGCGCGGCCACCGACGTCTGCAGACGTTCCGGCTTTCGCACCAGGAACCGGACATCGTGACCCGCGTCAGCGATGGCCTTGGCGGTCCAGCCGCCGACGAAACCCGTACCTCCGGTTACCAAAACGTGCATGGTGGCATTCTGCAACCGCCGACCGGTTGCCCGACCGGTGGGGTAGGTGCGACGCATCACAATCCGCGGCGGTTTCCGCCTCGCTCGCATCGGGTATCTTCCCCGCACATTTCGAGGCACATTCTTGAGCCACGAGGAACCAGGAGGAACACGTGGCCGTCGGATTCCAAGATGTCATCAAGTCGAAGTACTTGCTGCTGACCACCTTCACCAAGGATGGCCGGCCCAAGCCGACCGCGATCTGGGGCGTGCCGGATGGCGACCGGTTGCTGATCATCACCGACGACGACTCGTGGAAGGTCAAGCGAATCCGCAACACCCCGCGGGTGACGCTGGCCAAGAGCGGTTCGCTGGGCAAGCCCAAGAGCGAGGACGTGGAGGGGATCGCACGCGTGCTGCCGAAGTCGGAGACGCGGCAGGTCTACAACGCGGTGCTGCGGCGGTACTGGTACCACGCCTGGTGGTTCCTGCCGCACTCGATCGTGCGCGGCGGCATCGACAAGGTGCATGTCGGACTCGAGGTCAAGCCCGCCGCCTGACACCATGGTGTGGTGACCACCGCAATCATCGTGGTGGCGCTGGTCCTGCTGGGTCTCGCCATCGTCATCAACGGGCTGCTCCGGCTGCGCGATTGGCTCAAGACGTCGCCGCCGCTGCCGACGCCGGAGCCCGACGACGACGAGGAGCGGGACTAGTTATAGCCGTCCCGCCGCGAAATCGGCTGCCTGGCCGGTCATCCCGTTGACCGGATAGGTGGTGTGGGCGAAGTTGGGTGTGGTGCCGCCCCCGTTGCAGATCGTGTCGCCGTCGGCACACAGCTCGATCGTCTTGGGCTGATACAGCGGCCCAATTGCGATCTGCGGCGCGTTGTACTGACTCAGGAACTGCGGTGAGGGCGTTCCGAACAGAGCCACCGCCGCAACGTGATTTGCGATGTCCGGTGCCAGCGGCTGGGGAACGGCCGCGGCGGGCACTCCCGGTGGCACGGCGGCCGAGGTGACGTAGCCCGCCACCGCCGCCCCTTGGGAGTAACCGCCCAGCACCTCTCGGGTGTTGGGGCATGCCGACGACATCGACTGAATGTGCGAGCCCGCGTCGCGAATGCCGTCGATGACCGTCAGCGGGAAGTCGCTGCTGCCGAAGTCGGTGCTGGCCGGATAGTTGACGGCATAGACGCCAAGGGATTTCGGTCCGATGTCCGAGCGCAGCGAGTCGACGAACGACTGCCCGACGCCGCCCACTCCGGCGGGCTCGCCACTGCCCCGGGCGAATACAACCTCGACGTCGGGACACGGGGCGGCCTTTGCCGCGGGAACCGGGCCGCCGGCCAGTTGGGACACGGTGAGCACCGCTACCGCGCCGGCGCCGGCCAGCAGGCGTTGTGAACTGATCATGGCTAGGGGGTAGCCCAAACACCGGGGTATCAACCACAAAGCTGTCCCGCGCGGACGGTTCCGGACCGCGCGGGACAGCTTCGGGTGGCTATCGGCGTCGCGCCCAGGTGCATGAAATCTCATGCCGCTGAGCGCATTTCGCAGAAGTTGTTACTTCTTGAAGGCGTCCTTCACCTTCTCGCCGGCGTCCTTCAGGCTGGACTTGGCCTGGTCGAAGCGTCCTTCGTTCTCGGTGCTGCGGTCGCCCGTAGCTTTACCGACGGTCTCCTTCGCCTTACCACCCAGGTCCTCGATCTTGTTCTTGATCTTGTCTTCGGCGCTCATGCCCGGCTCCTTCTTCGCTTTTCGGCTGACTGGTGGGAAGTACCCGAATGCGGCGGGTGCTGAAACCCCGGCGGGCGCTGAAACCCCGGCGGGTGCTGAAACCCTCAGTACCGTGCCCGCCGGCGCCGAAATGCGTTCCGGACATCGAGCCCGGCGTCCTTCACGTTCGCCTTCGCCTGGTCCAGCTTGCCTTCGTACCGGGTGCGCCGGTTGCCGGAGAGCCGGCCGAGCGTCTCTTTGGCCCTGCCGCCCCAGTACTGCGCTGTGTTGCTCAATCGGTTGTTGGTAGCCATGCGCAGGGGATACCCGCTGACCGGCGGCTTCATGCTCAGCCGGCCGGCACGGTCCCGCGCGGCAGGGTCAGCGGAAGGTCCGCGTATGTGACGATGCCGGGTGCCGCGGCGACCACGGCCGGGATGGCGTTGATGGCGGGCATCGCCGTCATGATGTGACCCAGGGCCATGAACTCGGCGAGCGTCGTGGCCTGGAAGTACGGGGGTGGCAGGAAGCCGACCCGGGTGGTCACCGTGGGCTGCCCGTCGATCTGAATCACCCAGCCGTCCTGGTCGATCTTCCAGTCCGGCTCGAGCGTCTGGCCCTTGCGCCACCGGACATTGAGGTCGATGACGGTGCGGTCGCCGACGAAGCCTTGCCAGCTGATGTAGACGCCCGCGACGCATCCCGCCGCAATGGTCCAGGATGCCATCTCGAGATCGGCTGTGGTCTGCGCGAATTCGGGCACGCAGCGGATTCCGTCGAGTTCGACGCCGAGCGCGTCGGCAACCAGCCGGACCGCTTCGCCGAAGATCGCGGTGCCCTTCTCGGCCATCTGCGCCAGGTCGGGGTGGCCGATCGGCTGTCCGAAGCCGACCGGCTTCTCGGTGTCGGGGGAGTCGTAGAACGTGGTGTCGGCGGCCTCGTTGACGGTGACCTTGTCGACGCGGTTGCACACCATCGCCGACACGATGGCCAGCAACTCGGCGAAGCCGGGGCTGACACCGGAGCCGAACATCGTCGAGCCGCCCTCCAGGCAGGCACGCTGGATGCGGTCGCGTCCCTCACCCAGGTTGTGTCCGGTGATGAACGACGCCGTCGTCACCACGTTGACCCCCGCGGACAGGATGCGGACCAGCTCGTCAACGTCGATCCACATCGGGTTGTAGACCACGCAGTCCGGCTTCAGGGCCAGCAACGCCTCGACATCGTTGGTGGCGACCACGCCGGTGGGATCGATCCCGGCCAGCTCACCGGCATCACGGCCGGCCTTGTCCGGGGACCACGCGTAGCACCCGACCAGGTCGAATTGATGGTTGGCGACGATCGACTGCAACGAGCTCTTACCGACGTTTCCTGTCGTCCACTGCACGACGCGATATGTGTTGGGCACTCGCTCAGCATAAAGCGGGCCCGACGCTCAGTAGGAAGACTCACTCGCCAGAATCTCGGCCAGGTAGGCATCCTGCGGGGGCTGCTCGAGTCGTGCCCGCACCCACCTGCGGACCCGCTCCCGCACTTCCCGGGGCTCGCCCGTCTGTGCGAGCGGTGCCCCGATGACCACCGAGGTCGCGGGCCAGTCGTGGTTCCAGGCCGCCGATTCCGTCAGGTACCGACGTTGGGCATCGACCAGGGGAACGGTGGCCCGGCCACCGGCGTCCAGCGCCGCCGCGCCGGTGACGTCTCCGGACTGCACGCGGACAGCGATGTCGGTGGCCGGTTCGGGGCCGATGACGGCCGCCCGTACCACCGCGACGACGGCCGGTCCGGCTGCCTCGACACTCCAGTCCACGGTGTCCTCGGCGGCGTCGAAGATGCCCGGTGGCACCGCGCCCCAGTTGATCGAGGCAACGCCCTGCCCGATGGCCGCGGACGAACGCGGGCCCGCCCCGGCGCCTGCGGCCAGCGCGTAGTCGTCGCGGTAACCCGTCGGCATGGACAGCGCTGATTCCGGATCATCGAGCGCGACCGACAGATCCGCCCAGTCGTCGCCGTCCAGGCCCACCTCGTCGGCCAACTCGGCACCGGCCCGCACCAGGTCACGCACTCGCGAATCACTCGTTCGCGCGTGGCCGGTCAGGGCCGCGGCGTGCGGCGCGAGCAGGCCGGTCACATCGGAATCGAGGGTGTCGTCGCTGAAGAAATCCTGGGCGCCGACCGTCAGCAGGGCCACCTCGGTGTCGAGCAGAGCGCGGTCGAGGGTGGGGATGTCGTCGCGCTGGCTGGCCGGCCACCACCGCCGCAGCCAATGCCCGAGTGCCAGTCGGTGCAGCGGGTTCATCGACCCGGGGGCGACGCGCAGGCCGGTCAATTCCCGCGGTTCCTCGACGGACGACAGCAGCGCGACGTGGCCGGACTCGCCGAAAACGCGCCACAGCCAGTCGGCCCGGGCGGGGTCGACGATGGTCACTTCCACCGCGTCGGCCGGGTCGGCGGCGCTGTCTATGATCCAGGACAGCACCGCGCCGCTGACTTCCAGCACCGCCACCAGGGGCAGGGGCTGCTGCGCGGCTTCGACCGGCCTCATCCGGCCACCTGCAATTCCAGCATCGACTTGATCCGCTGCCGGTGGTCCAGGCTGACCGACCTGGCCACCCCCTCGAGCAATGAGCGCACGTCGTCGACGTCTTCGCAGGGCTCCTGCCACACATCGCGTCCGTGCAGCCGCGCCCACAGCCGGCTCAGATACGGCTGCCGATACCGCGCCAGGTCGTCGACCACCTGCTGTTGGCGCGGATGGATCGGACCACCCTCGGCCAGATACCGCCGCGCGTGCAGCACGTAGGCCTCCTTGCGCAGCCGCGACTGGATCTGCGCGGCCAGCGCATAACGACCGGCCACCGACCGGTCCAACGGCGCGAGCTCGCCCGCCACCTCGATGCCGGTCACCAACGTCGCCTGCTTGTCTTCCGCGAGCAAACCCCATGGCGCGCAGGCCCGGTCGACCTCCTCCTCGCAGAGCAGGGGAATGTCGGGCAGCGCGTCACGGTCCAGCGCGCGCCGCAAGGTGGAACGGACCCGGTCCACCACGGTCCGATCCAGCGGACGGTCGCCGTCGGAACCGCCCGATACCTGCGGAGGGCGTTGCGGCACAACCGAACTCAAACCAAGCTCGGCGATCGACCACGGCAGCTCGGCACCCTCGGCCCGGGCGAGGGCACCCAGGTTGTACGGCGTCGCGTCAGCGATCACCGAAGACCACACGCGCTGACGTGCGGTGGCCGCGGTGTGGCTGCGGGCGGGACCGAGGACCGTGGTCAACGCCGCCAGGAACGGCTCCAGCACGGCGGTGCCGGGCCGGACGTCACGCCAGCTCGCCTCGAGCTGAGCCGCCAGGGCTGCGACCACTTTCGGATCGGCGACATAGTCGTTGAGCACCTCGATCGCGGTGCGGTCGCGCCCTTGGTGCACCTCGTGCAGCACCGCGGCGGCGGCCTCGCGATCTTGGGGTGTGGGCGCACCTTTGGTCACCGCCAGCTCGAAGCACACCGGGAAGTACAGCTCCTGGGCATTGCCGCTGCGAATACGCAGTCTGCGGCGCTCGAGTTTGAGCACCTCGAACCAGGCTGCGGCGAAACGCAATTGGCTGGCATTGTCGAGGATCAGGTCGTACATCTCGGCGGCCGTCTCGCTGCCGACGACGGGTGCGGAGAACTGCGGGTTGGACCTCAACCGCAGGACCAGGGGGTCGATGATGCGTTTGACCGTGCGGGTCAGCGGGCCGCCGTCGTCACTGCTGAGCACCTCGACGCCGGGACCGATTGCGCGCCAGGCATGGTCGATCACCGCCCGGCGGGGTTGACCCGCCGCACGACTGTCGGCGGCAGGCGATGCCTGCGGATCGGCGCTCATGACCACAGAATAGGGGCACCGGCAAAAATTGCGGTACCCGAAAAGTTGGGTTCGGTAGCCGTCGGGCGCCTCGAAGCTGGTCGCATGAACCAATCATGGATAGCCGTAGCGGGTGTTCTGATAGCCGGGATCGCCGTGCTCGTGATCGGCCGGATTGCCGGCGCGATGCGGCGCGGCTCAGACGGCCTCGCCGTCGGGGTGGGCACGGTGCGTGACGTCGTCGACGACCTGCCGGAAGCCGTTGGTGGAGAACGCCAGGTGTGGATCGAGGTATCCAGCGTGGATGGCGACACCTTCGTCGGGCGGCTGGTGGACCATGAATCCGAAGCGGACCTGTCCACCCTACGGCCCGGGCTCGTGATGCTGGTCGCCTTCGATCCTGCTGCACCTGAGGAACTTTCGCTGCCCGACGACGTACTGGCCGTGCGCGCTTCGGGTCTGGTGCTGGCCTGAGCTCACCGCGCGCCGTCCACGGCGAAAGTGACCAGTGCACCCCAGAACAACGGGTTGGCCGTCACATCCCCGTCACGCCAGCGGCGCATTTGCGCCCGCTGCCAACGATTCACGGCGCAACCGGCGTCTGCTTCTTCGTGCGCGGTGTCGACGGCGATCACCACGTCGGCCATCGGATCCGGATCGTCGGCGGGCGTGGCGAACTGCCGGTAGGCCGCGGTTGTCGGCAGCGACCACAGGGTGGCGGTCACCAGCTCGGCTCCGCCCAGAATCATGGCGGCGACCAGACCGGTCGCCTCGTCGAACTGGTAATCACCGCCGGAGGCACAGGCAATCAGCCCCACTCGCGGTGGAATCGGCAACCGTAGCGCGATCAGGTCCGACGCGGTCAACGGGCGGTGGTTGCCGATGGCCACCGCGTCGCCCGGTGCGGCCGCGGCACAGGCCAGATGGAGCGCAGCCCGATCCGCCTGGCCGGAAGCGCCATCGGCGGAGCTGGCGTGCCCGACGTAGACCAGCCGGCTCGGATGCCGAACGAGCAAGTCGGCCAGCCACTTCCGGTCCGCGTCTGAGCGGCGGAACAGCTCGACCGCGTTGTCGACGCCCGGCAGCAGACCGCGCCGCTGCATCAACCCGGCGAAGTGCCGCGCCAGCCGCGTGTGCTCCGAAGGCCTGCCCAGCACCGACCCGAGTGCGGAATCCGGCCGTTGCCCCGGCACCCGGGGGTCCAGGATCAGAAGCGGTGGGCCGTCCCGTCGCACATCCCACCGGGCCGGCGTGCGCGGCGCGTGAACAATGTTCTGCGGCACCGCCAGCAGCACGTCGGCCAGCTCCATCAACCGGTGCCCGTCGGTGTGGTCTCTGACGTCGGCGAGTTGCCAGGGAATCCGGGCGGCGACCCGGCCGCTGGCGGTGATGGCATCCTGGCGGGCCCGCACCAGTTCTTCTTTGCTCGGACCGGATTTAGGCAGCGCCAGCAGCCCCCACGGAACCCGGGCCAGCCGGGCGCTGGGGGAGATGAACAACGTGGGCCGCGGCGATGCCACGCACTCGGACAGGAGTTGCCAGCCCGCGGCACCGATCAACAGCACCCCGAGGATGTAGGCGGCCGTCAGCTCGGTCTCCGGCGTGGCGAACGCTCCCCGGCGCAGCGCTCTCTCGATGGCGTCGCGGCGGCTCTCGTCTCCGTAGGGCTCGGGTAGCGCACCGGTCAGTTCCGCCAGCGCCGCGAGCAGAATCGGCTCCTCCACCACCCAGTTGACGGTTCGTGACGGGTCACCGACCACCCGCAGACTCCCGTAGGTGGCGATTCCGACGTCGGCGTACCGCAGGACGAGCGTCTGCGGGCCCGGAGTGGTCACGGCCAGGTCGTCCACGCGGGCTCGGGGGCGGTGACCGCGCGACCGTACCGCTGCAACGCCAGGTCGCGATAATGGCTCATGATCGGTGTGGACACGGGATCCATCTGCAAAGGCGGCAGGGGTCCCAGCCGCGTCAGCGAATTCCCTTCCGCGCCTTCCGCGCCTTCCGCGCCTGACGGACCGGCTGCGGCGAGGGCCGTCGCGAGTTCGTCAGCGGCGTCGACGAACGCAGGCGCGGCGGCGGTCGACTCCCACTCGCCGACCCGGCGCTGCTGCTGCTCGGTGTTGAAAGTGCCTCGAGCGCTATGATATTCGACGAGCTCGCTGACCAGTTGGGTGTTCTCCCACTCCCAGGCGACCGCGAACGCACTCGCCAGGACGGAGGCCGAAACCCGCGCCGCCCAGCGTGATCGCGCATCGGCGTCGGCGATGGAATACCGCACCGAGTCGACGGCCAGGGCCGCGGGCACCTTGAGTTCGGCGGCCTGTTCCAACTTGGTCATGGCACGCCAATACTCCGGGGTGCCCACCTCGCCGTGCAGAATTCCCAGCGACTCGGCCTGCCGTGCCTCGGTTTCCTGCAACGACTCCTCTGGGTCGCCGGAACCGTCGAATCCCATGTCCGACAACGCATCGGCGCGCCATACCGTTCCCAGGTGATTGTCCAGCAGGGCGTACTGCAGCCAGCTGCTGCGCGGGGAGGAATCAAGCAACTCGCGAGCCTGGGCGATCAGCTCGACGGCCTCGGCGAACCGTCCCCAGAATATCGCGATCCAGCTGCGCTGCAACAGAATACGATGCAGATGCAGCGGCTTGCCCAGGTCGCGCCAATGCTGCTCGGCCTGTTCCCAGCACCGGTCGGCTTCTTCCAGTGCGCCGCTGCCCAGCCGGGTGAGTCCCATGTACAGCCAGCAGCGGGCGACGTCGTGTGCCCGCGCGTAGCGGTTGATCACCTGGTAGGCCTCCGATGCCAGTTGGTCGGTCGTGACGTGGTCGCCGACCGACCAGCATGCGGCCGCGCGCTCCAATTGGGTTCGGGCGCGGGCCAATTCCCATCCTCTGGCCTCAGCCCGCGCCCCGGCGCGACGCAGCCAGGGCTCGGCCTCGGCCAGGCGACCGGTCTCGACACAGAACCGCCCGTACCCGGTGGCCGCCAAAACCCAGACGTGCTCTGCATATTCGGTAGCAGCCGCAGGCCGTTGCAAGACCTCGAGCACCGGTTCCCACAGCGGCACGGACTGCACATGCAGGTCGTCGTCGCACAACGCCGTCGCGCACAGCACCCGGGCGTGCGTGAGCAGGTCCGCCTGCTCGTCGGCGAGATCGGCGGGACCTGGTTCGGCCAGCTCAGCAAGGGCGGCGTGTGCCTCTTCGTGCCGGCCCTCTGCCGCGGCCAGGCCGGTCTGCAGGAACTGTGCCCGCAGCGAGTAGCGGCAGATCATCCGGGTGACCTCGGCTGGCGACATGCGCACCTGTCCGGCGGCCTCGGGCCGCCTGCCGGCCAGGATGTCCCGGTAGATCTCCAGCGGTTCACCGATACGCCGAATGCATTCGCGCACCCCGTCATTGGCGCCCCGAACCAGGTAGATCGCGCCGAGCTGAGCGAAGACTTCCAGCAGGAGATCGTCGCGATCCACCTGCTCGATCCGCGGCATCAGCGACAGCAGCAGATCCCGGGCCGCGGCCTCGTCGGCCGCGAACGCCAGGCGGTGGGCCTGTTCGAGGGCGCGCTCGAGGTCGTCGGAGATCGACACGGCTGCATCATAAATCTCCGCTCGAATCCGGAACGGCGGACATGCATTGCATGCCCGCCGCGCCGGACCGCCCACCGTCAGCCGCACGACACCTTGATGTTGAACTCCTTGGTGATCATTCCGGCCATCGGGTTCTTCAGGTCGGCACCCTCGGCCTGACCGCTGATGGTGTACGTCTTGCCGTCCACCGAGACCTTGGCCGAACCGACCTTGGATCCCATGTTGTCGGCGACCGACAAGGCGTTGCCGTCGACGACCATGGCCAGCGACTCGACGGTGGGGGGGTTACCGTCGGCCATCACCACGGCCAGCGCCTGCTGACCGCCGGTGGAGCCGCTGCCGATGTTGATCTTGCCGCCCTGCTTGACGCAGGTCACCGAGGAGGGGTTCAGACCGGGCAGGTCGGCGCCGCCCACCTTGACCTCGGTTCCCGCCCCGTTGTTGGTCGCCACGCTCGCCGGGCCGCCCGAAGCCGGGCTGGCGCTGTGCCCGCCACTGGAGCACCCGACCAACGCCGACGCGCAGCCAAGGGTTCCGATCGCCACCGCGATAACACGCTTCACTGGACTTCCTTCCGTCATGCGCCGCCCCGATGGCGTCGTCATGGCAGAAGTACAGATCGCCGCTTGCGCTACCGATCCCAATAAGTGACCGCGGAGGACTACTCCTCGACGGCGACACCGCCCCTGGTGCGGCGACGGCGGTGCGACGTCTTGCCGCTGGGACGGCGGTTGCGCAGCCGCGCGGACGATTCGGAAGTCTTCTCGGACGTGCTCTCGGACGACTTCGCGGATGCCGGTACCGGCGCTTCGACCGTTTCCGCGTCGTCCGAAGCCGCTGCGGGCTCCTCCTCGCTCAGCGCCGGGGCAGCGGCTTCGACCGTCTCGGCCGCGGCCTCTTCGTCGGATTCGGTGCTCTCAGACTCGGCGTCCCCGGCGACCTCCGTGGCCTCTGCCTCGTCGGTGTCCTCGGCGTCTTCGTCTTCGTCTTCTTCGTCTTCTTCGTCGTCGTCCGTGGCGACAGCGCCGGTCTTGCCGCGCTTCTTCCCGCGGACGCGGCGTTCTTTGACCTTCTTCGGCTTGATCGGTTTCGGCGGCGGTGGCGGCAGCTCCGCGACGAACGACAGGTAGAACGCGAAGAACCCGAGCACGCCGATCGCCGCGGCGGCCCCGTAGATCGCGAACAACCACTGACCGGCGGTGTCCAGGCTGAACCAGTGCTCGCTGATTGCGGTGCCGATGATCAGCGCTCCGGCCAGTACATGCGCCACCACCGAGCAGGTTCTGATGGTCAGCGCCATCTGCGGTGTAGCCAGTTCCGGCTTGCGGGTGCGCAGCAGGGTGAACACCACGGGCAAGGCGGCCAGGCCGAGCAGGGCGCCGGTCACGATGCGCAGCGTCATTCCCGCCCCGCTACCGACTTCGCCCATCAGCTCGGGCCACCGCGGCAGGACGTAATAGAAGAAGAGGAAGCCGGCGCCGATCGTGAACGATGCGTGCCACAAGATGGCGACCTTGCGCCCCATACCACTCCCTCAGCTGGTGAACTCAAGCCCCCGAAGGTGACCGGGCCGACCGTCGGTACCGGTATCGGCCCTGGTCAAACGGCAGACCGTGCAGCGGAGGATGCGGGATTTGAACCCGCGAGGGCTGTTAACCCAACCCGCGTTCCAGGCGAGCGCCATAGGCCACTAGGCGAATCCTCCGTGGTCATGGTAGCTGCTGACGGGAGCCGAGTGTCTCGGGTACCTGCCACTGCCGCCGCCGCGTCGGGAAAACCCAGGTACTACACTCGCCGTTGGACCCCGCGCGGCGTCTATCCTGTGAACTCCCCCAGGGCCGGAAGGCAGCAAGGGTCAATGGGCTCTGTCGGGTGCGCGGGGTCCCCTTATGCCCGCGCTCGATATGCGTTCTCGATGGGAAGGGTCCCTGGTGTCCTTCGACTCCCTCAGCCCCGCGGAGCTTTCGGCTCTGCACACGCGTCACCAGCAGGAATATGCGGATCTGCAGGCCAAGAAGCTGTCTTTGGACCTGACGCGCGGAAAGCCGTCACCCGAGCAGCTCGACCTGTCCAACCAGTTGCTGACGCTGCCCGGTGATGACTTCCGCGACCCGGAAGGCACCGACACCCGCAACTACGGCGGCCTGCACGGGCTGCCCGGACTGCGGGAGATCTTCGCCGAACTGCTCGGCCTGCCCGTGCAGAACCTGATCGCGGGCAACAACGCCAGCCTGGAATTCATGCACGACGTCGTCGTCTTCTCCATGCTGCACGGTGGCGTCGACTCGCCGCGGCCCTGGAAAGAGGAGCCGGCGGTCAAATTCCTATGCCCCGTCCCGGGCTACGACCGGCACTTCTCCATCACCGAGACGATGGGCATCGAGATGATCCCGGTGCCGATGGTCGAGGACGGCCCGGACGTCGACCTGATCGAAGAACTGGTCGCGGCGGACCCCGCGATCAAGGGGATGTGGACGGTTCCGGTGTTCGGCAACCCCACCGGGATCACGTACTCGTGGGAGACGGTGCGCCGCCTCGTGCAGATGCGGACCGCGGCACCGGACTTCCGGCTGTTCTGGGACAACGCCTACGCCGTGCACACGCTGACGCACGACTTCGTCCGGCAGGTGGATGTGCTGGGTCTGGCCACCAAGGCCGGTAACCCCAATCGGCCGTACATTTTCGCCTCGACGTCGAAGATCACCTTCGCCGGCGCCGGTGTGTCTTTCTTCGGCGGATCGCTGGGCAACATCGCCTGGTACCTGCAGTACGCCGCCAAGAGGTCGATCGGCCCCGACAAGGTGAACCAGTTGCGGCATCTGCGTTTCTTCGGCGACGCCGACGGGGTACGCCTGCACATGCAGCGCCACCAGCAGATACTGGCGCCGAAGTTCGCCCTGGTGGCCGAGATCCTGTCCCAGCGGCTCGGCGACTCCAAGATCGCCTCGTGGACCGACCCCAAGGGCGGCTACTTCGTCAGCCTCGACGTTCTGCCCGGCACGGCGCGTCGCACCGTCGCCCTGGCCAAGGACGCCGGCATCGCCGTGACCGAAGCGGGCGCGTCGTTCCCGTACCGCAAGGATCCCGAGGACAAGAACATCCGTATCGCGCCGTCCTTCCCGTCGCTGCCGGATCTGCGCGACGCGGTCGACGGGCTCTCGACGTGCGCCTTACTGGCGGCGACGGAGTCGCTGCTTTAGCGGTTGACTCTGCGCTCATGGCGCAGCAGTGCGAGTGCCTCCGCCCTGAGCGCAGCACCAACACCTTGCTTGCGCGAAAGATCCTTGCGCAGTCTTGTGGGGGCGTAAATTGTCGACACATCTTGCTGCCGCGGCAGGCGGGTGCTGCGCGGTCTGATGGTTTGGAGGCGTCGTGCTGTCCTTTTTCGTGGTTGAGCCAGAAGTGGTCGCGGCGCTCTCGGCCCAGGCAGCCGGAATAGGTGCGGCGACGACATCGGCTTCGGCGGCGGCGGCGCCGGCGACGGTGGGATTGCTTCCGGCAGCGGCCGACGAGGTGTCGGTGGCGGTGGCGCGCCTGTTCGGTGGCTTCGGGCAGGAGTTCCAGGAACTCGGCGCGCAGGCGGGGCTGGTTCACGAACGCTTCGTGCAGGCGTTGAAGGCGAGTTCGGTGGCGTATGCCGCTGCCGAGGCGGCGAATCTATCGTCGCTGCAGGGTGTGGAGCAGTCGGTGGTGGGTGTGATCAATGCCCCCACGCTGGCGCTGTTGGGGCGTCCGCTGATCGGGGATGGTGTGAGCGGGGCGGCGGGGAGCGGGCAGGCCGGCGGGGATGGCGGGTTGTTGTGGGGTAACGGCGGCGCGGGGGGCTCAGGAGCGGCCGGGCAAGCGGGCGGCAGCGGTGGGGCCGCTGGGCTGTTCGGAAGTGGCGGTGCCGGCGGTGCGGGTGGTCCTGGTGTCGGAGGCGGTGCTGGGGGTGCGGGCGGTGCGGGTGGGGCCGGAGGGTGGTTAGCGGGATCCGGCGGGACAGGCGGGGCTGGAGGCGGCGGTGCTCTCAGCACGACTGGCGTCGGCGGTGCGGGTGGTGCTGGCGGTGCCGGCGGCGTGGCACGTGCGCTGGTGTTCGGGCTCGGCGGTGCCGGCGGGTCCGGCGGTGCCGGTGGGCTGACGTTGGCGGTAGGTTCCGCCGGTGCTCTGGGTGGCGGTGCGGGTGATGTGGGGTTTGCCGGGGGTGCAGGCGGTCACGGTGGAGCCGGGGGCGCAAGTTCTGGATTGTTCGGGGTCGGCGGCACCGGTGGCGCCGGCGGATATGGCGGCGCCGGGGGCGCCGGCGGGACCGGTGGATTGAGTGCGACCTGGGCTGTGGCGGGTGGAACCGGCGGGGTCGGCGGTGCGGGTGGCGACGGCGGGCTCGCTGGGTCGGGGGGAGCCGCCGGACTCTTCGGGTCGGGGTTGCTGGGGGCGCCGGGATCTGCGGGGACGCCCGGTCTAGGTGGCACCGGCGGGGTCGGCGGAGGCGGTGGTCAAGGCGGTGCCGCCGCTGCCGGATTCAGTGCTGCGGGTAAGGCGGGTGGCATCGGCACTGCCAGCGGTGGGCAGATCGGCGGGCTCGGCGGGGTAGGCGGTGACGGTGGCTCCGGGGGCAAGGTGGCCACCATCACCGGATTTCATGTGCCGGTGGGAATCGCAGTCAATCCCGGCGACGGCGTCTATGTCACCAACAGCGGGAATGACACGGTGTCGGTGATCGATCCGACCACCAATACCGTGACCTGGTCAGGAATCGCTGTCGGCAATCAACCAAGAGCGGTGGCGGTCAGTCCGAACCCAGGTCACTACGTCTATGTGGCCAACAACGGCGGCAACAGCGTGTCGGTCATCGATCCGTCATCGCATTCCGTGATCGGGTCAGCGATCCCCGTCGGCGCCGACCCTATCGCGGTGGCAGTCAAGCCAGACCCGGGCGGATACGTCTATGTGACCAACTCCACCGGCAACACCGTCCGGGTCATCGATCCGCAATTGAACACCGTTACGTCCATAGGCGTCGGCTCGGGCCCGGACGGGGTGGCGATCAACCCCGGAGGCGATGTCTACGTCACCAACGCCGCAAGCAACACAGTGTCGGTGATCGATCCGAACGGCAATACCGTGATCGGGTCGATCAGTGTCGGCCCCTATCCGAGGGGGGTTGCCGTCGACTCAGTCGGCCACGTCTTCGTTGCGAACACTCTCGGCAACACCGTGTCCATGATCAACTCGTTCAGCAATACCGTCATGGGATCAGCGATCGGAGTGGGTCAGTCACCGTTCGGGGTGGCGGTCAGCCCGGTCAGCGACTATGTCTTCGTCACCAACTACGACAGCAACACCGTGTCGGTGATCAATCCGATCACCCACACCGTCTCCGCCACCATCGGCGTCGGCTCTAATCCATGGGGTGTTGCGGTCGACCCTGGCACCGGCGCGGTGTATGTCGCCAACATGTTCAGCAACACGGTTTCGGTGATCAGCGCATAACGTCCGCCTCGCGACCTCCGGGGCGCGCATCGTCACCGGGCGTGGGTAGCCTGCTCCCGTGGCCCTCTACCGCAAGTACCGACCGGCAACCTTCGCCGAGGTGGTGGGGCAGGAGCACGTCACCGAGCCGCTGTCCGTCGCGCTGCAGGCGGGCCGGATCAACCACGCTTACCTGTTCTCCGGACCGCGCGGCTGCGGCAAGACATCCTCGGCGCGCATCCTGGCGCGATCGCTGAACTGTGAGCAGGGCCCGACGCCCACTCCGTGTGGCGTCTGCGACTCCTGCCAGGCGCTGGCCCCCAACGCGCCCGGCAGCATCGACGTCGTCGAACTCGACGCGGCCAGCCACGGCGGCGTCGACGACACCCGCGAACTGCGCGACCGCGCGTTCTACGCGCCGGCCCAGTCCCGCTACCGGGTGTTCATCGTCGACGAAGCCCACATGGTGACCACCGCGGGCTTCAACGCGCTGCTCAAGATCGTCGAGGAGCCGCCCGAGCATCTCATCTTCATCTTCGCCACCACCGAGCCGGAGAAGGTGTTGCCCACCATCCGGTCGCGCACCCACCACTACCCCTTCCGGCTGCTGCCGCCGCGCACCATGCGGGCGCTCATCGGCCGCATCTGCGAGCAGGAAGGCGTCGTCGTCGACGAGGCGGTGTACCCGCTCGTCATCCGTGCCGGAGGGGGTTCGCCGCGGGACACGCTGTCGGTGCTGGACCAGCTGGTCGCCGGATCGGACGGCGGCCGGGTGCACTACCAGCGCGCCCTGGGCCTGCTCGGTGCGACCGACGTGGCCCTGATCGACGACGCCGTCGACGCCCTGGGCGCGGGCGACGCCGCGGCCTTGTTCGGCGCCGTCGAGTCGGTGATCGACGCCGGCCACGATCCGCGGCGCTTCGCCACGGATCTGCTGGAGCGCTTCCGCGACCTGATCGTGCTGCAGGCGGTGCCCGACGCGGTGTCCCGCGGCGTGGTCGATGCGCCGGAGGACATCCTGGACCGGATGCGCGAGCAGGCTGCCCGCATCGGCCCGGCCACCCTGACTCGCTACGCCGAGGTGGTGCAGGCCGGGTTGGGTGAGATGCGCGGCGCGACGGCCCCGCGCCTGCTGCTCGAAGTGGTGTGCGCGCGGCTGCTGCTGCCCTCGGCCAGTGACGCCGAATCGGCCCTGCTGCAACGCGTCGAGCGCATCGAGACCCGGCTGGCCATGTCCATCCCGGCCGCCGAGGCAGAGCCGCCCGCGGCTCCGGCCCGCCCCGTGCCGGTTCGCCGCTCGGTCCAGCGGGCCGCCGCCCAGGAGCGCGCGCCCGAACCCGCGCCGGAGCGCAAGCCGGAGCCCCCGCCGCCGGCGCCCACACCGGCACCGCCGCCCGCGCCGGCACCTGCCCCCGAAGCGGCCCCTCCGCCGGCCGCAGCGGCCCCGGGTGAACTCAACGCGGCGGCGGTGCGCAGCATGTGGCCGACGGTGCGCGACAAGGTCCGCGAACGTAGCCGTACCACTGCGGTGATGCTCTCTGGCGCAACGGTTCTGGCGGTCGAGGACAACACGCTGGTGCTGGCGCACGAGGCGGCTCCGCTGGCCAGGCGGCTGTCCGAACAGCGCAACGCCGACGTCATCGTCGAGGCGCTCAAGGACGCCCTGGGGGTGAACTGGCGGGTGCGCTGCGAGACCGGCTCGCCCGCCGCAGCCGACATCAGCGCGGCGCCGGCCAAGGTGGAACAGCCCGCGCCCGAGCCCCATTCTGTCCAGCGCGACGAAGAGGAGAGCATGCTCGCCGAAGCGGGCCGTGACGACCCCTCGGCACCGCGCCGCGACCCGGAGGAAGTCGCCCTCGAGTTGCTGCAAAGCGAACTGGGTGCGCGCCGGATCGAAGGCTGAGGGTGAATTTGGGCAGCTGCCCCACCTATATCGTGGTTCTCGACAACGGCTACTAAAAGAGGAGTTGCACCTGATGGGACAGGTGAAAGCAGCCAGCACCGTGTTGATCGACGCGGAGCCCGCGAAGGTGCTCGACGCCGTCGCCGACTACCAGAATGTCCGCCCGAAGATCCTCTCCCCGCAGTACAGCGAGTACGAGGTGCTCGAGGGTGGCCAGGGCCAGGGCACCGTGGCCAAGTGGCGCCTGCAGGCGACCGAGTCGCGGGTGCGCGACGTCAAGGTGAACGTGGACGTCGCGGGCCACACCGTCATCGAGAAAGACGCCAATTCCTCGATGGTGATCAATTGGACGGTGGCTCCCGCCGGACCGGGATCCAGCGTCACCGTAACGACCACCTGGACCGGCGCCGGCGGCGTCAAGGGCTTCTTCGAGAAGACGTTCGCGCCCCTGGGACTGAAGAAGATCCAGGGCCAGGTGCTGGAAAACCTGAAGAAGGAAATCGAGGGCTGACCCGGCTAGCGGGCCTGGCCCTGGGTGGCCAGGAAACCCGCCACGCCGCGCACCAGTGCGTCGGCGTACTTCTGCCGGCCCTCCGCTGACTCCATCAGCGCCGAGTCCGCCGGATTCTTCATGTTGCCCAGCTCCACCAGCACCGAGGGGTACTGGGCGAGGTTCAGTCCAGCCAGATCAGCCCGCCCGTAGAGACCGCCCTGGCCGATGTAGTTGGCCGGCGGGATGCCCGACGCCTGCAACTGGTCCCGCATGACGCGGGCGAACTGCACCGACGGCCCCGCCTGGGCGGCGTTCAACGGCGGCGATGAGTAGTTGACGTGGAAGCCGCGGCCGGACGCCGGCCCGCCGTCGCCGTGCAGGCTGACGATGGCGTTCGGGTGCAGCGCGTTGGCCATGTTGGCGCGTTCGTCGACGCACGGTCCCAGGGCGTTGTCATTGCCGCGCGACATCGCTGTGCGCACGCCCAGTGCGTTCAGCGCGGCGCGCAGCCGCAGCGCGGTGTCCCAGGTGAAAGTGTGCTCCGGATATCCGCTGTTGGTCGACGTGCCGCTGGCCTGGCAGTCCTTGGTGCCGCCCCGACCGGTGGGTACCTGACGTCCGATGGACGCGTCGTTGGCGCCGTTGTGGCCGGGATCGATGAAGACGACCATGCCGGCGAGATTGGCCGGCGCCGCGGCGGCGGTAGGCATCAGCGGCTGGGCAGCAGCGACGAGCATCCCGATGAGCATGGCTAACCCGACACGCAGGCCTACACGTACGTCCACTGCGCCAAGGTAACGCGGCGCGGACTACGCTGAAGTCTTCAAATCGCCCGACAACCGCAGGCGAAACCAACTCGAGACCAAGATGCGAGGGGACTGTCATGCAACCCGGAGGCGATATGTCGCAGCTGCTGGCGCAGGCACAGCAGATGCAGCAGAAATTACTCGAAGCCCAACAGCAGTTGGCGAACTCCGAGGTGCATGGTCAGGCCGGTGGGGGACTGGTCAAGGTCGTCGTCAAGGGCAGCGGTGAGGTCATCGGCGTGACGATCGACCCCAAGGTCGTCAACCCCGATGACATCGAGACTCTGCAGGACCTGATCGTCGGCGCCATGGGCGACGCGTCCAGGCAGGTCACCACGATGGCACAGGAGCGCCTGGGTGCGCTGGCCGGCGGCATGCGTCCGCCCGCGCCTCCCGGACCGCCGCCCGGTGTCCCGGGGGTCTGAACGGCGGAATGTTTGAGGGACCGGTTCAGGATCTGATCGACGAACTCGGCAAGCTGCCGGGGATCGGACCCAAGAGCGCGCAACGCATCGCTTTCCATCTGTTGTCGGTGGAACCGCCGGACATCGACCGGCTGACGGCCGTGCTCGGCAAGGTGCGCGACGGTGTCCGGTTCTGCGCGGTCTGCGGCAACGTGTCCGACGACGAACGGTGCCGCATCTGTGCCGATCCACGCCGCGACGGGTCGCTGGTGTGCGTGGTCGAGGAGCCGAAGGATATCCAGGCCGTCGAGCGCACCCGCGAATTCCGCGGCCGCTATCACGTCCTCGGGGGTGCGCTCGATCCCTTGTCGGGAATCGGACCCGAGCAACTGCGGATCCGGGAGCTGTTGACCCGGATCGGCGAGCGCGTGGACGACGTCGACATCGCCGAAGTGATCATCGCCACCGACCCCAACACCGAGGGGGAGGCGACCGCCACCTATCTGGTCCGGATGTTGCGCGACATCCCCGGTTTGACCGTGACGCGCATTGCGTCCGGCCTTCCGATGGGTGGCGACCTGGAGTTTGCCGACGAGCTGACGCTGGGCCGTGCGCTCACCGGGCGCCGGGCGATGGTCTAGGGCCGGATCACCTGGTCACCACGGCGAAATTGTCGCTGGTGGCCCACGCCGCCTCGAAGGTGGCGAGCGAAACCTGCTCGTCGCGGCCGGCCTTGATGCCGCTGTCATTGAGATGCACCACATTGGCCCGGGTGTCGATGCCGGTGACGACGACGAAGTGGTTCTCCCGGCTGCGGTCACCGCCCTCGTTCCACAGGATCCGGTTGTTGACCCCCGCGATCACCTTGCGGCCCTGATCCAGGGCCCGCTCCAGCGCGGGTGTGTCGGTCTTGATCCCGTCGGACGCGATGCCGTAGTGCGTCAGCAGCACCGGCAGGTCGCGGTTGCTGGTCCTGTTGCCCGGCGTGTAGATCGGTCCGGAGTGGGTGGTGCTGGGGACGGTCCCGGCCGCATTGTCGATCTCCTCCTCGGAGATCTCGTTGCCGGTGAGCTGGCCGATGACATCGGCCACGGCCATCTCCCCGCAGTCGCGTTCCTGCATCTGATAACGCCAGTAGGCGGCGGCCGCGCCCGGGTCGCCGTGCATCCCGGCGGTGTTGGGATCGGCCGCGGCGGTTCCGGGGCATCCGAGCAGCGAGCAGGCCACGGCCACCAGTGCGACAGCTGTGGCGACATTCGTCCGGATATCAGGGGCCATGGCGATCCCTTTCTCGCGCCCCCGCGAGAGGATTCTAATTCGGCCCGGTCTGCTGATAACGTTTCGGTCTCAACAGACGAAATGCTTCCTGAGCGACGGTGCTCGGACCCGTGGCAGAAGGGATGGCGATGTCGTTCGTAAGCGCACGACCGGAATTGCTCGAGGCGGCATCGGCGGACCTGGCGGATATCGGAGCCACCCTGTCCGCGACCAACGCCTTCGTGGCGGCGCCGACGACGGCAGTGCCGCCGCCCGGCTCCGACGGCGTATCGGCGGCCATCTCGGCGATGTTCGGCTGGCACGGCCAGGCTTACCAGCAACTGAGCGCCCAGGCCGGCGCCTTCCACGATCAGTTCGTGCAGCTGCTGCGCGCGGGCGCGCAGTCCTATTCGACCGTGGACGCCGCCAACCAGGCGGCATTGCAGGCCGAAACCGTGGCGAGCGCAGGAGCGACGGGGCCGGTGGCGGCCGAAGCGCAGATCACCCCGGTGGTGGCCCGCACCGCGGCAACGGAGACGCCCCTGTACGCCGCACTGGCGAACAGCCCCGCCTTCGAGGGCCTGGGCGACTGGCTGCAGGCGTTCTAGCCGCCCAGCCGCTCACGGCGCAGGAGGTCCACCTCGGGGAGCTCCAGCGGCGCCAACTCTCCCACCACCTGGCTCAGCAGGTGGTCGGCCAGTTCCGGATTGCGCGCCAGACACGGCCCGTGCATGTAGGTTGCCACCACACTGCCCTGCACGACCCCGTCGAATCCGTCGCCGGCCCGATTGCCCGCGCCCTTGGTGACCGCGGCCAGCGGCGACGCGGCCGGTCCCAACACGGTGCCGCCGCGGTGGTTTTCGAATCCGGTCAGCCGCTGCGTCAAACCGGGCAGCAGCGGCCGGGACACCAGCTCGCCGATGGTTCGCGTGTCTTGCGGCGAGGTCGTCGCATCCAGCATGCCGACGCCGTCCACCCGTTCTCCCGACGACGTCTCGTACCAGTGGCCGAGCACCTGGACCGCGGCGCAGATGGCCAGCACCGGGGCCCCGCGCTCCGCCGCCCGCTGCAGGCCCGGGTACTGCAACAGATGCCGGGTGGCCAGTCGCTGGGCGTAGTCTTCCGCGCCTCCGAGTGTGTACAGGTCCAGCGCCTCGGGCACCGGATCGGCCAGGGTGATCTCGACGATCTCGGCGGGAATGCCGCGCAGCAGCAACCGCTGCCGCAGCACCACCGCGTTGCCGCCGTCGCCGTAGGTGCCCATCACGTCGGGCAGGACGAGGCCGATCCGCACAGTTTCAGCCACGTCGCGCCAGCCTCCGGTTGAGTTGCAGGAAGGCGGTGTAGTTGGCGACGACCTCGACCCGCCCGGGCGGGCAGGATTCGATCGCCGCCACCGTGTCGTGCACCAGGGTGTGTTCGACGCCGGCGTACCCGAGGCGCACCGCGAGATCGGTACCGCGTTCGCCGGCGGCCACCACCCGGGTCTGTTCGAAGTGCTCGAAGCGCACGTCCCACAGCCACGACAGGTCCTCGCCGTCGGGAACCTGGCCGTTGACCGCGATCACCACGCCGTCGGCATGCTTGTCGACCATCGACAACGCCTCCTGCCAGCCGGCCGGGTTCTTGGCCAGCAGGATCCGTGCCTCATGCGTTCCGATCCGGACCGTCCGGTAACGCCCGGCGACTTCGTCGACCATGCACACGGCCGCCACCGCCTTGGCCGGGTCGGCGCCCAGCGCGACGGCTGCCGCGACGGCCTGTGCGGCATTGCCGCGGTTCACCGCGCCGGGCAGGGCCAGGCGCATCGGCACCGCCAGACCGTCCGGTCCATAGAGGGTTTTCTCGTCGAACCACCATTGCGGGGTGGGGCGCTTGAAGTCCGCGCCGGTGGAATACCAGTGGCCCTCTTCGCGGACGATCACCTCGCCGCTGCGCGGGCAACTCACCGAGTCGTTCGACCACGAGCCGCCCGCGGCCACCCAGACCACGTTCGGACAGTCATAGGCGGCCGAGGTCATCAGTACGTCGTCGCAGTTGGCCACCACGACCGCATGGGGATGCCGGGCCAGACCGGCCCGCAGGGTGCGCTCGATGACGTTGATCTCGCCGACGCGGTCCAGCTGGTCGCGCGACAGGTTGAGCAGCACGACGGCGGTCGGCTCCACCGCATCGGACACGTGCGGCACGTGCATCTCGTCGACTTCCAGGGCCGCCAGTTCGGCCCGCCGATCCGCCGCCAGCGCCGCCACCAGGCCGGCGTCCATGTTGGCGCCCTCGGCGTTGGTGGCCACGGCGCCCAGGGTGCTCAGGGCCGCCGCGGTCATCCGGGTGGTCGTCGACTTGCCGTTGGTGCCGGTGACGATGACCGTGCGCCGGCCCGCTCCCAGCTGTCGCAGAATCGACCGGTCCAGGGTCATCGCGACCAGTCCGCCGATCATGGCCCCGGCGCCGCGGCCGGTGACCCGCGACGCCCAGCGCGCGCTTGCCCCGGCGGCAAGAGCCAGACGTGCGCGCGTGGTGATCACCCGTGCAGGTTAACCGCCGACACGACGCGGCAGCGACTCAGCGATGTCGGTCAGACGTGCCATTCTCAAAGCATGAACCGGATGTCCTGGGGTCGGCCGGCGCGGGAGCCGGACGCGGGATGGGCCGTCATCGACGTCGAGACCACGGGCTTTCGCCCGGGTCAGGCCCGGATCATCAGCGTCGCGGCGCTGGGTCTGGACGTCGACGGCCGGGTCGAACAGTCGGTTGTGAGCTTGCTCAACCCGGGGGTGGATCCCGGGCCGACCCACGTGCACGGTCTCACCGCGGCAATGCTGGAAGACCAGCCCCAGTTCGGCGACATCGTCGACGACCTGGTCGAGGTGCTGCGCGGCCGCACGCTGGTGGCGCACAACGTCGCCTTCGACTACTCCTTCCTGGCCGCGGAGGCCGAGATCGCCGAGGCCGAACTGCCGGTCGACTCCGTGATGTGCACGGTCGAGCTGGCCCGGCGGCTGGAGCTCGGCGTCGACAATCTGCGGCTGGAGACCCTGGCCGCGCACTGGGGCGTCACCCAGGAGCGGCCGCACGATGCTTTCGACGACGCGATGGTGCTGACCGGGATCCTGGCTCCCGCACTCGAGCGGGCGCGCGACCGCGACATCTGGCTGCCGGTGCGTCCGGTGACCCGGCAGCGCTGGCCCAACGGGCGGGTGACGCATGAAGAGCTGCGGCCACTGAAGGCGCTCGCCGCCCGGATGCCCTGCCCGTTTCTCAACCCCGGCCGGTACGTCCGCGGCAGGCCCCTGGTGCAGGGCATGCGGGTGGCGCTGGCGGCCGAGGTGCGGCGCACGCATGAGGAACTCGTCGAGCGGATGCTGCACGCCGGGCTGGCCTACAGCGACGACGTCGATCGGGAGACCTCCCTGGTGGTGTGCAACGAAACCGCTCCCGAGCAGGGCAAGGGCTATCACGCCCTGCAGTTGGGGGTGCCGGTGGTCTCCGACGCGCAGTTCATGGACGGCGTCGGGGCGGTGGTGGGCGGCCGCAGCATGGAGGAGTTCGCCGACACCGTCATGGTCGACGAGCAGTTCGCGCTGTTCTGAAGACGGCGGTCAGGGACCGCCGCGCCAGTGCTCGATGCGGTGATGGTCGGGGGTGAAGCCGTGGTCGACTCCCCACAACACGGCCTGCGTTCGGCTTCCGACGCCGATTTTCCGGTAGATCGTGCGGATGTAGGACTTGACCGTGTTGGGGCTGAGGTAGGTCAAGCGCGCCACATCGGCGTTGCTCTTGCCCTGGGTGATCAGCGCCAGAATCTCCGCTTCGCGGTCGCTGAGCCCCTCGCCGCGTCCGGGCCAGTCCAGTCCGGGTGCACTGCGGGCGCGCATGGCCACTTCGCTGACGACCACCTCCCCGGCGTGCACGGCCTCGAGCGCGGCGACCAGTTCGCGGGCGGGCAACGTCTTCGACAGATATCCATGGGCGCCGTGACGCCGCGCGCTCTCGATGAGATCTGGGTGAAAGTTCCACGTATACACCACAACTCGGCGTGAACGCGGGTTGGCGACCAGGTGCCCGATCTCCTCGTGATCGGACTCGGGTTGGGCGAACGAGTCGTAGAGGACGATGTCCACCGCGTCCTTGACGGGCAGGGTGGAGTCCAGTTCGGCGATCACGATGCGGTCGCGGTACTGGTCGAGCATGTTGGCGACACCCTTCACGACGACGTCGTAGTCGTCGACGAGCGCGATCGTGATCGGTGCGCCGGATGCGGGCGGCATGTCGGAGTGATTACCCCCTTAGGGGTGTATCGATGCACCCTTTAGGGGTGGTCGACTGAATTGGTCTCTGCCGCAACGGGAAAACTCGATTTCAACAATTCCACGCGCGGGGTTTAGCCGCTGTCGGGCCGGTTATTCAACATGTGTATGAGAGGAGCGCGAAATGCCCACTTGGGAAACGATTTTGATTGCGGTTTTCGCTGTACTCGCGGTCGCGCTGCTGATCGGCGCGGTCGGCTACGCCATGAATCGCCGCAGGACACAGCGACTGAGACAGCACTACGGCTCTGAGTACGAGCGCCTGGTATCGCAGACCGGAGGTCAGAAGGAGGCGGAAAAGGAGCTGATCGCGCGCGAACGCCAGCGGGAGAAGCTGGACATTGTTCCGTTGGCGCCTGCCGCCCGGTCGGATTTCACCACCCGCTGGAATCAGGTGCAGACGGCGTTCGTCGACAACCCCACTACTGCCGTCGGCGTCGCCGATCGTCTGGTGACAGATGTGATGCGCGAAAGAGGCTATCCCGTAGACAACTTCGATCAGCGGGCGGCCGACATCTCGGTCGACCATCCCCAGATCGTCGACAACTACCGCGCCGCACATGCGGTTCACCTGTCACAACAGCACGGCGAAGTCAGCACTGAACAGCAGCGAGAAGCGTTCGTCCACTACCGGGCGCTGTTCGAAAAGCTTTTGGAGACAACACCACAGGAGGCGAAGAAATGACGACACACGAAGAGCGAACCGACGTGAGCGGCGCATCCGACGAATCCCAGCGAACGATGCAGCCGACGCCTCCGGCCGAGGACCGCGTGCCACCACAGCAGCAGGCACCCGCGTTCTCCGAGACCCGGGCCGAGAGCCCGGACGGCAGACTGGATCCCCGCAGCGAAGTTGCGGCGCCGGTGCAACATTCGCGCGAGGCTAATCAACAGTCCAGCCAATCCTCAACGGAAGAAACACTTTTCGGTGACGCGGACCTCGCGGATCTGCGGTCGCGCTGGGCTGGCGTGCAGGCGGCCTTCGTCGACGATCCCAAAGACTGCGTCCAGAAGGCCGATGTGCTGGTCTCCGACCTGGTCGACCAGCTCACGACCGGATTCGCCCACGCGCGTTCACGTCTGGAAGAACAGTGGTCACGCGGCGAGGAGGCATCCACCGAAGACCTGCGCCTGGCGCTGATGCACTACCGCGAGTTCTTCGAGCGACTGCTCGCGGTGTAACCAACCGAGCACGGGCCCGGCCTTCCTGCCCCGGCGAGGCCGGGCCCGCCCCTGCCTGTCAGCGGGAAGCCCGGTTGACCGCCGACACCACCGCCCGCAGCGACGCGGTGGTGATCGACGGGGCAATGCCCACGCCCCACACGGTCCTGCCCGATACCGGGCCTGATTGGTGCCGACCCGCTTCGCCCGGCTGCGCCGCGCTCGCGATCGACACCGAAGCTTCTACATAGGCAGCGGCCTGCGCGTCGTCGCCGGCGCTCATCGCGTGCTCGGAGTAGTCCAGCACCGCCACGTCGAACCCGACCGTGCCCAGCGCGTCGACGAATGCGGCCAGCGGGCCGTTGCCGGTACCGCTGATCTCCGTCTCCGTCCCGTCGATCTTGACGGTGGCGGTGATGCTGGTGGTACCGGTGTCTTCTTCCGACGCGTCGACCCGTTGTTTGATGCGTTCCAGCGGCAGGATCGGCGCCAAGTACTCCTCGGAGAACGCCTCCCACATCTCCTTGGGCGAGACCTCACCGCCCTCGCCGTCGGCCATCTTTTGAATGACCTGCGAGAACTCGATCTGCAGTCGCCGGGGCAGCGCCAGGCCGTGGTCGGCCTTCATGATGTACGCCACCCCGCCCTTGCCGGACTGCGAGTTGACCCGGATCACCGCCTCATAGGTGCGGCCGACGTCCTTGGGGTCGATCGGCAGGTACGGCACCTGCCAGAGCATGTCTTCAACATCGGAGCCGTCGCTGTCAGCATCTATCTTCATCTGGTCCAGGCCCTTGTTGATCGCGTCCTGGTGACTGCCGGAGAAGGCGGTATAGACCAGGTCGCCGCCGTAGGGGTGACGCTCGTGCACCGGCAGCTGGTTGCAGTACTCGACCGTGCGCCGGATCTCGTCGATGTTGGAGAAGTCGATCTGCGGATCAACGCCGCGGGAGAACAGGTTCAGGCCCAGGGTGACCAGGCAGACGTTCCCGGTGCGCTCACCGTTGCCGAACAGGCAGCCCTCGATCCGGTCGGCGCCGGCCTGATAGCCCAATTCGGCTGCGGCGACGGCGGTTCCGCGGTCGTTGTGCGGGTGCAGGCTCAGAATGACCGAGTCGCGACGCGCCAGGTTACGGCTCATCCACTCGATCGAGTCGGCATAGACGTTGGGCGTGGCCATCTCCACGGTGGCCGGCAGGTTGAAGATGATCGGGTTGTCCGGCGTCGGCTGGATGATGTCGCCGACGGCGTCGCACACCTGCCTGGCGTATTCCAACTCGGTCCCGGTGTAGGACTCCGGCGAGTACTCGAACCGCCAGCGGGTGCCCGGGTACTTCGCCGCCTCCTCGACGCACTTGCGTGCGCCCGCGGTGGCGATCTCCTGCACCGCGGCGCGGTCGGCGCGGAAGACGACACGGCGCTGCAGGATCGAGGTGGAGTTGTAGAAGTGCACGATGACGTTCGCGGCGCCCTCGCAGGCCAGGAAGGTGCGCTCGATCAGCTCGTCCCGGCACTGGGTCAGCACCTGGATGGTGACGTCGTCGGGAATCGCGCCGTCGGTGATGATGTCGCGGACGAAGTCGAAGTCGGTCTGGCTGGCCGAGGGGAAGCCGACCTCGATCTCCTTATAACCCATGCGCACCAGCAGGTCGAACATGCGCCGCTTGCGGGCCGGGCTCATCGGGTCGATCAGCGCCTGGTTGCCGTCGCGCAGGTCCACCGCGCACCACAGCGGCGCGTGCTCGATGACGCGGTCCGGCCAGGTGCGGTCGGGTACGCGGATGGACTCCACTTCGTCGGCGAACGGACGGTACCGGTTGACCGGCATGGACGTGCCGCGTTGCGGGTTCCACGCGGGCTGGCCGGGCCGGGGCGGGCCGGCGGGCTTGTGAATGGTGCGCGCTGAGACGTAAGCGTCGGGTGAATCGGGATTAGTCACGGTAGTTGCTCCGGGTTTTTCGAGAGGGAACCTCAGACCGGCGCATCGCGAACACCCGCGACGGGAAGCCGGTCTGGATCAGACCCCGTCGCGGCGTCCGAGAAGGAGCACCCGCTGCACGCTGTGAACTCTACCGCGCCCCACCGCCTGGCCAAAACCGCTCCCAAGCACGCCGAGCCCCTTGGGCAGGCAGCATCGGAGATAAACCGAGATGCGGCGCCACGTATTCTGTTGTGGACTTAATCCAGGCCCGTCCAGACAGGAATTGATCAGTGGCGCTCGTCGTGCAGAAGTACGGCGGATCCTCGGTGTCCGACGCCGACCGGATTCGCCGCGTTGCCGAGCGGATCGTGGAGACCAAGAAGCAAGGAAACGACGTGGTGGTCGTTGTTTCTGCGATGGGCGACACCACCGACGACCTGCTGGACCTGGCTCAGCAGGTCTGCCCGGTTCCGCCGCCGCGGGAACTCGACATGCTGCTGACCGCCGGTGAGCGCATCTCGAACGCGTTGGTGGCCATGGCGATCGAGTCCCTGGGAGCCCACGCCCGTTCGTTCACCGGCTCGCAGGCCGGAGTCATCACCACCGGCACGCACGGCAACGCGAAGATCATCGAGGTGACGCCGGGCCGGCTGCAGGCCGCGCTGGACGAGGGACGGATCGTGCTGGTCGCCGGATTCCAGGGCGTCAGCCAGGACACCCGCGACGTCACCACGCTGGGCCGCGGCGGCTCGGACACCACCGCCGTCGCGCTGGCCTCGGCGCTGGGCGCCGATGTGTGCGAGATCTACACCGACGTCGACGGCATCTTCAGTGCCGACCCGCGCATCGTGCCCAATGCCCGCAAGCTGGACAAGGTCACCTTCGAGGAGATGCTCGAGATGGCCGCCTGCGGCGCCAAGGTGCTGATGCTGCGCTGCGTCGAATATGCCCGCCGCTACAACCTTCCGGTGCACGTCCGGTCGTCGTATTCGGACAAGCCAGGCACCATCGTCGTCGGATCTATCAAGGACACACCTATGGAAGACCCCATCCTCACCGGCGTCGCCCACGATCGCAGCGAGGCCAAGGTGACCATCGTCGGGATCCCCGACATCCCCGGCTACGCCGCCAAGGTGTTCCGCGCCGTCGCCGACGCCGACGTGAACATCGACATGGTGTTGCAGAACGTCTCCAAGGTCGAGGACGGCAAGACCGACATCACGTTCACCTGCTCCCGGGACAGCGGCCCGGTCGCGGTGGCCAAGCTCGACTCGCTCAAGGAAGAAATCGGCTTCACGCAGCTGCTGTATGACGACCACATCGGCAAGGTCTCGCTGATCGGCGCCGGGATGCGCAGCCACCCCGGCGTCACCGCCACGTTCTGTGAGGCGCTGGCGGCCGTCGGGGTCAACATCGAGCTGATCTCCACCTCCGAGATCCGCATCTCGGTACTCTGCCGCGACACGGAACTGGACAAGGCCGTCGTGGCGTTGCACGAGGCGTTCGGGCTCGGCGGCGAGGAGGAGGCGACGGTGTACGCAGGGACGGGTCGATAACGATGGTTGCCGTTGGAGTTGTAGGTGCCACCGGCCAGGTGGGCCAGGTGATGCGCACGCTGCTCGACGAGCGTGACTTCCCGGCGACCTCCGTTCGGTTCTTCGCTTCGGCCCGATCGCAGGGCCGCAAGCTGCCGTTCCGCGGTCAGGAGATCGAGGTCGAGGACGCCGAGACGGCCGATCCCAGCGGGCTGGACATCGCGCTGTTCTCCGCCGGCGGAGCGATGTCGAAGGTGCAGGCGCCGCGGTTCGCGGCCGCCGGCGTCACGGTGATCGACAACTCCTCGGCGTGGCGCAAGGACCCGGACGTGCCGCTGGTCGTGTCCGAGGTCAATTTCCAGCGGGACGCGCACCGTAGGCCGAAGGGCATCATCGCCAACCCGAACTGCACCACGATGGCGGCAATGCCGGTGCTGAAGGTGCTGCACGACGAGGCTGGGCTGACCCGCTTCATCGCGTCGTCCTACCAGGCGGTCTCCGGCAGCGGCCTGGCCGGCGTCGAGGAGTTGGCGACGCAGGCGCGCGCGGTCATCAACGACGTCGAACAGCTGGTGCACGACGGCGGCGCCATCGATTTCCCACCGCCCAGCAAGTACGTCGCCCCGATCGCATTCAACGTGGTGCCGTTGGCCGGGTCGTTGGTGGACGACGGATCCGGTGAGACCGACGAGGACCAGAAGTTGCGCTCGGAGAGCCGCAAAATCCTCGGGATCCCGGACCTGCTGGTCAGCGGGACGTGTGTGCGGGTTCCGGTGTTCACCGGCCACTCGCTGTCCATCAATGCCGAATTCGCCCGCCCCCTCTCACCCGAGCGGGCTCGCGAATTGCTCGACGGCGCACCCGGGGTGAAGTTGGTCGATGTGCCGACGCCGTTGGCCGCCGCGGGTGTCGACGAATCGCTGGTCGGTCGCATCCGGCAGGACCCCGGGGTGCCGGACGGGCGCGGTCTGGCGCTGTTCGTATCGGGGGACAACCTGCGCAAGGGGGCGGCGCTGAACACGATCCAGATCGCCGAGCTGCTGGCCGCCGAGCTCTGATCGAAGCGAGTTGAGTACCGCCCCGGTAGCGCGGTGCTTGGCGGTGCTGTCTCTGTTTGTCTTGCACGGCGTTTGGCCTGCCCGCGCCGACCCGCCGGCGCCCGTTCCGCAGCCGGTTTTGCAGCCGCTGGCGCCGGGTCAGGTGCTGCGGATGGGCCCGGCGGCCGGAACCGGGACGCCCACCGCGGATTACGGCATCGGCGCCACCGACCTGTGTGAGTTCGTCGAATTCCCCAGTCAACTGCTGCAGGTCTGCGGCGACAGCTTCGCGGGCCAGGGTGTCGGGTACGGGGGGTGGTACGCACCCGTCGCGTTGCGCGTCGACACCGCGTCGGTCGACGACCCCGACGGCGTTCGGTACACCGGAGTCACCGGCATCAGCCGGCCGCTGTTGGCCGACCCCACGCCGCCCGGCGCGTCGCAGTTGCCGGCGGGGGTGGTGCAGATCAACCGCCGCAATTACCTGATGGTGGCCACCACCAAGAATCTGGACCCACAGAACTCCCGGCTGGTGCGTGTCGACCCGGCCCGCGGCGGGTGGGAGACGGTCGCCGGGTCGGTGCGCGCGGCGTCCTTCCAGGGCGGCCGACAGACCCAGATCAGCGGTTACTACGACCCGATTCCCCGGCCGGACTCGCCGACCGGGTGGGTGTACATCGTGGCCAACAGCTTCACCCGTCGCCAACCGGTGGTGCTGTACCGGTCTACGCCCGAGACGTTCACCGACCGGTCCCGCTGGCAGGGCTGGGCGGCAGGCGCGGGGTGGAACAAGACGCCGACGCCGCTGTGGCCGGACCTGATCGGCGAGATGAGCATCAAGCAGATCGACGGCATGACGGTGCTGTCGTACTTCAACGCCACCACCGGCGACATGGAGGTCCGGGTGGCCGCGGACCCGACGTCGCTGGGGTCGGCGCCGGTGACCACCGTGGTGCGACACGACGACGAATGGCCCGATCCGCCGGAGAGCCTGCCGCCCCCGTATGACAACCGGCTCTCCCAGCCGTACGGCGGCTACATCTCACCCGGGTCAACCCTCGATGAACTGCGGATATTCGTCAGCCAGTGGGACACCGACGCGCGCCGTGAGGCGCCGTACCGGGTGATTCAGTACGCGGTGAATCCGTTCAGGCCCTGAGTTACCGCCAGCCGGGCGGCAGGTCGGCGGCATGGTTGGGGCAGCGGTTCTGTGTGGCGGTGTACAGGACGTGCGCGGCGGCATCCGCGGGCATCTTGGTGGAGAGCACCGCGTAGGCGTATTGCAGGACCGACTCGCCATATCCGAAATGGACGGCACTGGCGCTGTCGTCCATCAGTGCGCACGCTTCCTGCTCGTGGTTGTCGTCGGCGTGGGCGATGCCGGCACCGCACCAACACGCTGTCAAGCCCAATCCGGCGATCAGCATGCGAGCCCGGCCGAAGACGTGCATAGCGGGGCTATACCCACGTGGGCCTGCAGATTAATCCTGGACCAGCGAGGACTTCGGGCCCTAGCGGCTCACCGCACGGCCTGTTCGAATGGACGGTGCAACGAACTGCTGCGCGCAGGTGAAGGGATCGAATCCATGGCGTTAGCTCAGGAGACCAACGTCATTGCCCTGCAGGCTCATCACAAGTGGAATGCGGTCAGACTGCGGGAACGCGAACTCGGTGAGGCGATGCGCCGGCATCCGTCGTCATGGCCGAACGCCGTCGTCCTCGCTAAGGATCCGGCCAGGTGAGAGGCACTTTCCGCGAATTTGTCGGCTAGGCTGACGAGCTACCGGGGGGGTGACCGGAGGTCACATGCTTACCCGAAGGCGCGGCCGCACCACTTTCCCAGCTGTCGTATCTGTGGCGGCTGTCGTGGCCGTGCTGGCCGCAGCGTGCGCTCCCCGGCCTGGTGGCGACCGTGTTCATCACCGTCGACTCGGCCGGCGACCTCTGGGTCGTCAGTTCCGGCAAAAATCTGGTGGAGAAACTGCCCGCGGGCGCCTCGGCTCCGCAGGTGCTGCCGTTCACCGGCCTGGTGACACCGTGCGGTGTCGCGGTGGACTCGACGGGAAGCGTCTACGTCACCGACACCATGGGGTTACACGGCGGCCAGGTGTTCAAGCTCCCGAAAACGTGAGGTCCTTCTCCGGGCACCGGATCGACGAGAATGCCTGGTCAGCGGCGGGCTCACGCTCACAGCTGCTACATAACCAGCGCATAGCGGTCCCTACTGTTGGGCCCCGATCATTCGTGGCATGAGCGAAATTTCTGACACCTCGCGGACTTCGACCGCAGTAGCCCCACCACCCGCGCCGGTTGAGCGGGTCGAACACCGGACCCCCAAGGTCTTCAAGGCCGCGGCCTGGGTGGCCATCGTCGCCGGCATCGTTTTCATCGTCTCGGTCATCTTCTTCACCGGCTTCCGGTTGGGAATGGCCGCCGGACACGGTGGCGGCCACCGGCACCACAAGCACCATCCGGCGATGATGCACCGTTCGGGGTTCCCCGCCAACGGGGGAGCCCAGCAGGTCGGCCCGGGCTACGGACCCGGCGGACCCGGCGGACCTGGCGGTCCCGCCCAGGTGCCGTCCTCGGTCACCCCGACCCTGACACCTTCGCCCACACCCGGGCGCTGAACGCACTCAACCCGACAGCCCGGCGCTCGGCCACGAGCGCCGGGCTTCATCAATTCACGACAACTTTGTGAGCGCTCCCCTTTACGCTGCTGCGGGCCTGGACCATATTCGAAGGTATGAGTGATACACCCGAACCCACCGCTGCAACGCCCCCGGTTGCCACCGCGCCGCCGCCCAGGACGGAGTACCGGGAAAAGCCGCCGCGTCTGTACGTGGTCGCCGCCTGGGTGGTGATCGTCGCCGGGATCGTGTTCATTGCTTCCACCGTGCTGTTCACCGCTGCCATGATCTTCGGAGGCGGACACTGCTACCACCATCGCCACCACCACGGCATGTTCCGGCCCGACGGTCCCGGCGGCTACGGCGGTCCCGGCTGGCAGTTCCGCTACCCGGGCGGCCCGCCTCCTGGCATGGGTCCCGGCTTCCCCGGTGGTCCGGGGGGTCTCGGTGCACCCGGCGCTGTCCCGCCTGGTGCCAGCCCCGGTCAGACGCCGACCTCCGCCCCGGCCGCGCCTAGCGCTCCGCCCACGCGCCCCTAGTTTCGGGGCGGTGGCTCGGGGTATCAACGGGGAGAGAATCCCGAATTTCCCGTGTGCGCTTAATTTTCCGATTGTTCAGGTAGAGGAGATAGCGAAATGACGGAACGCTACACGACAACGGATGGCGGCAGCCCCGCCCCGAGCGACGAGCAGTCGTTGACCCTCGGTCCCGACGGCCCGATCCTGCTTCAGGACCACTACCTGATCGAGCAGATGGCGCAGTTCAACCGGGAACGCATCCCCGAGCGCCAACCGCATGCCAAGGGCGGCGGCGCCTTCGGCCACTTTGAGGTGACCCACGACGTCAGCCGCTATACCAGGGCGGCGGTGTTCCAGCCCGGCACCAAGACCGACACCCTGATCAGGTTCTCCACCGTGGCGGGGGAGCGGGGCAGCCCAGACACCTGGCGCGACCCACGCGGCTTCGCGCTGAAGTTCTACACGTCCGAAGGCAACTTCGACATGGTCGGCAACAACACGCCGGTCTTCTTCATCCGCGACCCCATGAAGTTCCAGCACTTCATCCGGTCCCAAAAGCGAATGCAGGCAACCAATCTGCGTGACCACACCATGCAGTGGGACTTCTGGACGCTGGTGCCCGAGTCGGCGCATCAGGTGACCTGGCTGATGGGAGATCGCGGCATCCCCAAGACCTGGCGTCACATGAACGGCTACAGCAGTCACACCTACAGCTGGATCAACGCGCAGGGCGAGACCTTCTGGGTGAAGTACCACTTCATCAGCGACCAGGGCATCGATTACCTGACTCAGGAGGACGCCGATCGACTCGCCGGTGAGGACGGTGACTATCACCAGCGCGACCTCTACGAAACCATCGAGAGTGGCGACTTCCCGAGTTGGACGCTCAAGATGCAGGTCATGCCGTTCGAAGAGGCAAAGACTTACCGCTACAACCCCTTTGACCTCACGAAGGTGTGGCCGCACGGCGATTACCCGCTGATCGACGTCGGCAAGCTGACCTTGAACCGCAACGTCACCGACTATCACACCGAGATCGAGCAGGCCGCCTTCGAGCCGAACAACATCGTTCCGGGGACCGGGCTGAGCCCGGATAAGATGCTGCTTGCCCGGGGCTTCTCCTACTCGGACGCGCACCGGGCCCGGCTCGGGACGAATTACAAACAGATTCCGGTCAATACGCCGAAGGTCGAGGTCAACAGCTACTCGAAAGACGGCGCTATGCGCGTCAAGAACGTCTCGGATCCGGTTTACGCGCCCAACTCATTCGGCGGCCCGCACGCCGATCCGGCACGCGCAGCCGAGGTGCGCTGGCAGGCCGACGGGGAGATGATCCGGGCCGCCTACACGCTGCGCCCCGACGACGACGACTGGGGCCAGGCCGGCACGCTGGTCCGCGAGGTGCTTGATGACGACGCACGGGATCGGTTGGCGCACAACATCATCGGTCATGTCTCCAAGGGAGTGAAGGAGCCGGTGCTGTCCCGGGTGTTCGAGTACTGGCGAAACGTCGACCCCGATCTCGGCAAGAAGGTCGAAGAGGGAGTCCGGGCGAACCTGGGCTGATGATGCCGGGGCTGGCATGATCGAGCCCATGAGCATCGAAGTCGTGTACACCACCGCAGCCACGGCGACGGGCGGCGGCCGCGATGGCCACGTGAAGTCAGACGACGGTCGCCTCGACCTGGACACCCGTCCCCCCAAGGCGATGGGCGGAAACGGCGAGGGCACCAACCCCGAGCAATTGTTCGCCGCCGGTTACGCGGCCTGCTTCCTGGGCGCGTTGCGGTTGGTCGCGGGCAAGGCAAAGGTCAAACTCGACGACGCCACCGACGTCACGGTCGACATCGGGTTCGGCAAGGACTCCGACGGCGGTTTCGGACTCACCGGCAAGATCGTCGGCTACCTGCCCGGGCTCGAGCAGAGCACGGCCGACGACCTGGTCCACCAGGCTCACCAGGTATGCCCGTACTCCAAGGCCACCAAGGGCAACATCGACGTCGCCGTCTCGGCCAAGGTCTAGCCCGGCATGCGCCTTGCCGTGGCGGCGCTGGGCGTGTATCTGGCCGTCGGGGGAGCGGCCACCGCAACGGCCCACCCGTCGGAGCCGGGAGTGGTGTCTTACGCCGTGCTCGGCAAGGGCTCGGTGGGCAACATCGTCGGCGCGCCGATGGGATGGGAAGCGGTCTTCACCGAACCTTTCCAGGCGTACGCGGTGGAACTGGCGGTATGCAACAACTGGGCGGAGATCGGGTTGCCCGAGGTGTACAACGACCCCGACCTGGCCGCCTTCAACGGAGCCACCGCCCAGACGTCGGCCAACGACCAGAATCACCTCGTCAAGCAGGCAGTCGGTGTCTTCGCCACCAACGACGCCGCCGACCGCGCCTACCACCGGGTCGTCGACCGCACAGTGGGCTGCTCGGGTCAGACGACGGCAATGCATCTGGACAACGGCACCACCCAGGTGTGGTCGTTCTCCGGCCCACCGGCCGGCGCTGCCGACGCGAATTGGACCAAGCAGGAAGCTGGAACCGATCGCCGCTGTTTCGTTCAAACCCGACTGCGTGAAAACGTGTTGCTTCAGGCCAAGGTCTGCCAGTCTGGCAACGCCGGGCCCGCGGTGAACGTGTTGGCCGGGGCGATGCAGAACGCGCTGGGTCAGTAGCCGGGGTGAGAATTGGGTACCCATCTCCCTCGTGCAGCTGAAAAGGTCGGGAATATGTCGGTGCTCTCTGGAAGATGAAGTGATGGTGGTCGAAAGCTTCGTATCCAGCTGCCCCGGAGGGACCGTGAAATGACGCGCATCGCCGCCGGCGCGGGCTCGCAGCTGGACGACCTCGACCTGGCCAATGCCGAGCTGACCAGTTCAGCCGCCGTCGCCCAGCACATCGCCGACGGGTGCCTGGTCGACGGACCACTGGGACGGGTCGGCCTCGAAATCGAGGCCCACTGCTTCGACCCGGCCGACCCCGGTCGGCGGCCGACCTGGGACGAGATCAGCCGCCTGCTGGAGTGGATCAGCCCGCTCCCCGGCGGCAGCGCGATCACCGTGGAGCCTGGTGGCGCCATCGAACTCTCCGGCCCACCCGCTGACGGCGTGCTGCCCGCGATCGAAGCCATGGCCCGTGACCAGGCGGTGCTGGGAGCTGCCGTGGCCGACGCCGGTCTCGGGCTGGTTTTTCTGGGGGCAGATCCGTTGCGCTCGCCCAGGCGGATCAACCCGGGCGCCCGTTACCGTGCCATGGAGCAGTTCTTCGCCGCCAGTCACAGCGGTGCGGCAGGCGCGGCCATGATGACCTCGACGGCCTCGATCCAGGTGAACCTCGACGCCGGACCGCAGGGCGGCTGGGCCGACCGGGTGCGGCTGGCCCACGCGCTGGGGCCGACGATGATCGCGATCGCGGCCAACTCCCCGATGCTGGCCGGTGAGTTCTCCGGCTGGCAGTCCACCCGGCAGTGGGTCTGGGGCCAGATGGACTCGGCACGCTGCGGACCGGTGCTGGGCGTCAGCGGTGACGATCCGGGCACCGACTGGGCCCGGTATGCGCTGAAGGCGCCGGTGATGATGGTGCACGCCCCGGACGCGGTGGCAGTCACGCACTACGTGCCGTTCACCGACTGGGTGGAGGGCCGGACGCTGCTCGGCGATCGCCGGCCCACCATCGCGGACCTCGAATACCACCTGACCACGCTGTTCCCGCCGGTACGGCCACGGCAGTGGCTGGAGATCCGCTATCTCGACAGTGTGCCCGACGCGGTCTGGCCGGCTCTGGTGTTCACACTCACCACCCTGCTCGACGATCCGGCCGCGGCCGATCTGGCCGCCGCGGCTGTCGAACCGGTCGCCACCGCCTGGGACACCGCCGCTCGGCTCGGGCTGCGGGACCGGCGGCTCTACGCGGCGGCCAATCGTTGTCTGTCCATCGCCGCCGAGCGCGTGCCGGCCGAGCTCGCCGACGCGATGCAGCAACTGATGCTCAACGTCGAAACCGGGCGATGTCCGGCCGACGACTTCTCCGACCGCGTCATCGAACATGGAATTGCCGCCACGGTCGCCGAAGCTGCGCGTGCGGTGCAAGGGGAGCAGTGACAGCACGAGAACAGCTGGCCTGCGACCTCGAGCGGGCGCGCACCAGAACGTTGTGGCTGGTCGACTTCGACGACGACGAACTGCGCCGTCAGTACAACCCGCTGATGAGCCCCCTGGTGTGGGACCTGGCGCACATCGGTCAGCAGGAAGAACTGTGGCTGCTGCGCGACGGCAACCCGGAGCGTCCGGGCATGCTGCCCCGCGAGATCGAAGGCCTCTACGACGCCTTCGTGCACTCCCGGGCGAGCCGGGTGGACCTGCCGCTGCTGTCTCCCGCGCAGGCGAGGTCGTTCTGCCGCACGGTCCGCGACGCGGCGCTGGACACGCTGGACCGGCTCCCCGAGGACGCGGAAGACTTCCAGTTCGGGCTGGTCATCAGCCACGAGAACCAGCATGGCGAGACCATGCTGCAGGCGCTGAACCTGCGTAGCGGGGCGCCGCTACTGCGCGAGACATCGGTGGTCCCCGCCGGCCGGCCCGAATTGGCCGGCACGTCGGTGCCGGTGCCCGGCGGGCCCTTCGTCCTCGGCGTCGACGCCGCCACCGAGCCCTACTCGTTGGACAACGAACGGCCCGCCCACACCGTGGACGTGCCGAGTTTCCGGATCGGACGGGTTCCGGTCACCAACGGCGAATGGCGCGATTTCATCGACGACGGGGGTTACGCACAGCCGCGGTGGTGGTCCGAACGCGGATGGCAGCACCGTCAGCAGGCAGGCCTGTCCGCTCCGCAGTTCTGGAATGCCGACACCCGCACCCGGTTCGGCTACCTCGAGGAAATTCCCGCCGACGAGCCGGTGCAGCATGTCTCCTACTTCGAGGCCGAGGCCTACGCGAACTGGGCCGGCGCCCGGCTGCCCACCGAAGTCGAGTGGGAGAAGGCATGTGCCTGGGATCCGGCGACCATGGCGCGTCGGCGCTACCCGTGGGGCGACCAGCCGCCCACGGCCGATCGCGCGAACCTGGGCGGCAGCGCGCTGCGCCCCGCACCCGTGGGCGCCTACCCGGCGGGAGCGTCAGCGTACGGCGCCGAACAGATGCTGGGCGACGTCTGGGAATGGACCAGTTCGCCGCTGCGCCCGTGGCCCGGCTTCGTGCCGATGATCTACGAGCGCTACTCCCAGCCATTCTTCGACGGCGATTATCGGGTGCTGCGCGGTGGCTCGTGGGCGGTCGAACAGTCCATCCTGCGTCCCAGCTTCCGCAATTGGGACCACCCCTACCGCCGGCAGATCTTCTCAGGCGTCCGGTTGGCCTGGGACGCCTGATGTGTCGGCATCTGGGATGGCTGGGCGCACCGGTCACCGTCTCCTCGCTGGTCCTCGAGCCGCCGCACGGTCTGCGTGTGCAGTCGTACGCGCCGCGCCGGCAGAAGCACGGCTTGATGAACGCCGACGGTTGGGGTGTGGGCTTTTTCGCGGATCTGCCGGACCCCACGCCGCGACGGTGGCGCAGCCCGGCACCGCTGTGGGGTGACACGTCGTTCGACTCCGTCGCTCCGGTGCTGCGCAGTCATTGCGTGGTGGCCGCGGTCCGGTCCGCGACCGTCGGCATGCCTCTCGAAGCGAGCGCCACGGCTCCCTTCACCGATGGGCAATGGTTGTTGTCGCACAACGGAGTTGTCGACCGCTCGGTGTTGCCGCTCTCGCCGACCGCCGAATCAGTATGCGACAGTGCGGTTCTGGCTGCCACCATCTTCGCCCGCGGCCTCGATGCCCTGGGTGACACCATCGCCGAAGTAGGCACCGCCGACCCGCTGGCCCGGCTGAACATCATGGCGGCCAACGGTTCTCGGCTGATAGCCACGGCATGGGGAGACACCCTGTCGATACTGCGCCGCGCCGACGGCGTGGTGCTGGCCAGCGAACCCTACGATGACGACCCGGACTGGGAAGACGTACCCGACCGGCATCTGGTGGAAGTCACCGGCGACGGCGTCGAGTTGACTGCGTTGAACCGCTCGAAAGGATCCCGATGACGCTCACGCTGTCCAACCATCTGGCCGAGGACTCGGCGCTGCACGCGTTGCGGCGCGACGTGTTCGTCGGTCTGCAGCAGCAGCCGAAGTCGTTGCCGCCCAAGTGGTTCTATGACGCGGCGGGCAGCGACCTGTTCGATCAGATCACCAGGCTGCCGGAGTACTACCCGACGCGCGCCGAAGCCGCGATCCTGCGTGCCCGTTCCGCCGAGATCGCCTCGGCCAGCGAGGCCGACACGCTGGTCGAACTGGGCAGCGGCACATCGGAGAAGACCCGGCTGTTACTCAGTGCGTTGCGCGACCGCGGGTCGCTGCGCAGCTTCGTCCCGTTCGACGTCGACGCGAGCGTGCTGTCGGCGGCCGCGCGCGCGATCCAGGACGAATACCCGGGCGTTGCCATCAACGCGGTCTGCGGCGACTTCGAGGAACACCTCGCCGAAATACCCGGCGGCGGAAGGCGCTTGTTCGTGTTCCTGGGCTCGACGATCGGCAACCTGACGCCGGAGCCGCGCGCCGATTTCCTGGCGGCGCTGTCCGCGGTGATGCAGCCCGGGGACAGTCTGCTGCTGGGCACCGACCTAGTGAAGGACGCCGGCCGGCTGGTGCGGGCCTACGACGACGCGGCAGGAGTGACGGCGCGCTTCAACCTCAATGTGCTCGCGGTGATCAACCGGCAGCTCGACGCGGATTTCGACGTCGACTCTTTCGAACACGTCGCCCGGTGGAACAGCGACGAGGAGCGCATCGAGATGTGGCTGCGCTCCACGCGCCGCCAACAGGTACGCGTCGATGCGCTGGATCTGACCGTCGACTTCGCCGCGGGCGAGGAGATGATCACCGAGGTTTCGTGCAAGTTCCGTCCGGACGCGGTGCGTGATGAGCTGACTGCCGCGGGATTGCGCCGGGTCCGGTGGTGGACCGACGACGCAGGTGACTTTGGTCTGTCACTGGCCGCCAAGTGAGTAACGGCCAGGCGCTGTCCGAGCAGTGGCGCGCCGCCCGGCCTCCCGCGGCGGGGTTGCACCTGGACAGCGCGGCGTGCTCGCGCCAGAGTCTGGCGGCACTCGACGCGGCGGCGCGTCATGCGCTGCACGAATCCGAGGTCGGCGGGTACGTCGCGGCGGAGGCGGCGTCGACGGTGCTGGACGCGGGGCGCGCCGCGGTCGCGAGGCTTTGCGGTCTGGTCGATCCGGAGGTGGTCTACACGACCGGTTCCCTGAATGCCCTGGAGCTGCTGTTGCGCAGTTGGCCCCGCGACCGCCGCACGTTGGCCTGTCTGCCCGGTGAGTACGGACCAAACCTGGCGGTGATGGAGGCCCACGGATTCGAGATACGCCAGCTCCCCACCCTCGACGATGGCCGGCTGGCCATCGACGACGCGGCATACCAGTTGGAGGAGAACCCGCCAGACCTGGTCCACCTGACGCCGGTGGCCAGCCACCGCGGCACGGTGCAGCCGTTGGCGATGACGGCCAGGTTGTGTCGCGAGTTGGGCGTGCCGTTGGTGGTGGACGCCGCGCAGGCGTTGGGCCAGGTCGACTGCGCGGTGGGAGCCGACGTCACGTACTCGTCGTCGCGGAAATGGTTGGCGGGACCGCGCGGGGTGGGGGTGCTGGCGATGCGGCCCGAGTTGATGGAGCGTTTGAGGCCACCGGTGCCCTTCGGCTTCGGAGAAGCGAATGTCGCTGCGCGGGTGGGATTTTCGGTGGCGGTGGGCGAGCATCTCGCGTGCGGTCCGGAGCTGGTGCGGTCCCGGCTCGCCGAACTGGGCGGCATCGCCCGCAGGCTGCTGACCGACGTCGCCGGCTGGGCGGTGGTCGAGGAAGTCGAGGAGCCAAGCGCGATAACGACTTTGGCGCCTACCGACGGTTCCGACCCGCAAGCGGTGCGAGAGTGGTTGCTGGCCGAGCGCCGGATCCTGACCACCTATGCCGGGGTGCAGCGCGCCCCGATGGAGCTGACGGCGCCGGTGCTGCGTATCTCCCCGCACCTTGACACCTCGACCGAAGACTTGGAAGCTTTCGTCGAGGCGCTGATCGAAGCGACGGCGGTTACCGCCGCGGGCTAGATTCAAACCGGAGACCTTGCTCCGCCTGTGCCGCAAAAATTCTCGTACGAAAATCGTGCATATTGCGCGTGTGTGGAGTAACTTCTGCTTCGAACGCCGACGGGTTGTTAAGGGTGGGCACCTGACACTTGCGCGATTCGCCGCGTTGGCGATCGATCCAGTGACGAAGGGTCCTCTTTCGATGAGTTTTGCTGTACTACCGCCTGAGATCAACTCGCTTCGGCTCTTCACGGGCGCAGGGCCGGGCCCGTTGCTTGAGGCGGCCACTGCCTGGGATGGTCTGGCGGCTGAGTTGAGTTCGGCCGCACAATCTTTCAGCTCAGTCACGGCCGGGTTGACCGGTCAGGCGTGGCAGGGACCGGCGGCCGCGGCGATGTCGACGGCGGCGCTGCCCTATGCCGGGTGGCTGAGTGCTGCGGCCGCGCAGGCCTCGGGTGCGGCGGCTCAGGCGAAGGCCGTTGTCAGCGTCTTCGAGTCGGCCGTGGCAGCGACCGTTCATCCAATAGCCGTATCGGCGAACCGTAATGGCTTCGTGCAGCTGGTGCTGTCGAACCTGTTCGGCCAGAACGCACCGGCTATCGCCGCCGCCGAGGCCGCGTACGAGGAGATGTGGGCCCAGGACGTGGCCGCGATGGTCGGCTACTACAGCGGTGCCTCTGCCGCAGCTGCTGCGCTCGCCCCGTTCACCGCGCCGCTGAAAGCCCTTGCCGGTCTGCCGGCTCAGCTGGCCGCCGGGTCTGCGGCTGCCGCCGGACTTCCGAGCGCCGCCGGGGAGACGCTGCAACTCACGCTTGGGTGGGCGAATGTCGGGGCAAGCAACTTCGGCTTCGGCAACGTCGGCAGTGGCAACATCGGCAGTGGCAACTTCGGCATCTCCAACCTGGGCGATGCGAACATCGGCAATTTCAGCATCGGCTTCGGCAACCTGGGAACGTCCAACATCGGTCTCGGGAACTTCGGCATCGGTAATAAGGGCCTTGCCAACAGCGGTAACTTCAACATTGGTTTCGGCAATACCGGCAATAACAACATCGGCATCGGGCTGACCGGCGACAACCAGTTCGGGATCAACCTGAATTCCGGCAGCGGCAACTTCGGGTTGTTCAACTCCGGCACCGGAAACATCGGCTTCTTTAACTCGGGCAACGGAAACTACGGACTCTTCAACTCGGGCAGCTTCAACACCGGCATCGGCAACTCGGGTACCGTCAACACCGGGTTATTCAACCCGGGCACCTTCAATACCGGAGCCTTCAACGCGGGATTCGCCAATACGGGCACCTATAACGTCGGCAGCTTCAACACGGGCGACGTCAACCCCGGTTCGTACAACACCGGCGGCTTCAACATCGGCAATACCAATACCGGTTATTCCAACTGGGGCAACTTCAACACCGGTGCCCTCAACACCGGCAACATGAACAACGGCATCGGCTGGACAGGTGACCAGCAGGGTGGCGTCGTCGTCGCCATCACCACCCCGGACATCCAGCTGCCACCCGTCGACATCTCGCAGATTCTGGTCGGCGCCTTCAACACCCCGCAGATCAGTATCCCGCCCATCACCATCCCGCCGTTCACGACACCGGCGAACATCACGATCCTCCCGTTCGACCTGCCGACGATCGACATCCCGCCGATCAGCATCGGGCCGTTCACGTCGCCCGCAGATGTCCTGGTTTCGGCGTTCAACCTGCCGCAGATCACCGTCCCGCCGATCAACATCGGTGGCTTCCTGTCACCGATCGCGTCGCTGAGCGCGTTTGAGACGCCGGCGATCGGTATCCCGCCGATCACCATTCCGGCGTACACGACGCCGTCGACCATCACGATCGGCAGCTTCGCCCTGCCGCAGATCGGCATCCCGGCGATCACCATTCCGGCGTACACGACGCCGGCGAATATCAATATCGGTAGTTTTGGTTTGCCGGAGATTGGCATTCCGGCGATCACTATTCCGGCGTACACGACGCCGGCGAATATCAATATCGGTAGTTTCTCACTGCCGCAGATCGGCATTCCGGCGATCACTATTCCGGCGTACACGACGCCGGCGAATATCAATATCGGTAGTTTCGGTCTGCCGGAGATTGGTATTCCGGCGATCACTATTCCGGCGTACACGACGCCGGCGAATATCAATATCGGTAGCTTTGGTCTGCCCCAGATCGGTATACCCGCGATAACGGTTCCGGCTTACCAGTCGCCAGCGCTTACGGTGGGAGGGTTTAACCTGCCGTCCGTCACTACGCCGCCTATAGCGGTACCACCGATAAATCTACCGCAGGTAATCATTCCGCCCTTCCAGACACCGACCGTAACTGTCACGGGCTGGAACCTGCCTTCGGTCACCGTTCCGCAGATCAATATCCCGCGTATACAGTTCCCGAACATCTCCGTCCCGGGCGGAAACCAGACGCTCATCACCCTGGACACGAGCTTCATTGCGGCCCCCACCTACCGAATTGACCTCGGTACCTTCAACATCAACGCGATTTCGCTGGGCTTCACTACGCAGGGCTACATCGAGCAATTCAGCTTCCCCAGCATCCAGATCGGTGCGATGACCCTGCCGACTCTCAACATCAGCAATGCAGGTGGCAACTACATCATTCCGTCGATCGGGCTGTCCGGTTTCAACATCCCGTCCATCACTTTCAACCCAGTGCAGTTCAGCGGCTTCACGCTGCCGCAGATCGGTTGGCCGCAGTTCTCGACGCCGGCCCTGACGATCCCGCCGATTCAGCTCGGGGACTTCGATCTGCCGCAGGTGGGTTGGCCGCAGTTCTCGACGCCGGCCCTGACGATCCCGTCGATAAATCTCGGCTCCTTCGATCTGCCGCAGGTGGGTTGGCCGCAGTTCTCGACGCCGGCCCTGACGATCCCGCCGATTCAGCTCGGGGACTTCGATCTGCCGCAGGTGGGTTGGCCGCAGTTCTCGACGCCGGCGTTGACCATTCCGTCGATAAATCTCGGCTCCTTCGATCTGCCGCAGGTCGGCTGGCCGGAATTCACCACCCCGCCGCTGACCATTCCGCCGATCGATCTCGGCGAGATCGTGCTGCCGCCGATCAGCTGGCCCGAGTTCTCCACTCCGGCGTTGACGATCCCGCCGATCTCCATTGGCGACTTCCTGCTGCCGCAACTCACGTCGGGGCCGTTCTCGCTGCCCGAGATCGGGATTCCGCCGATCGCGCTGGGGGCGTTCAACCTGCCCCAGGTCATTGCCTCCGCGTTCGACCTGCCGTCGATCGGGATTCCCAACATCGCCATCGGCGAGTTCATCCTGCCGCAGATCGACTTCCCGGGCTTCGTCACGCCGCCGCTGGTCATTCCGCCGCTGGGTATCGGCGCCTTCAACCTGCCGGAGATCTACATTCCGAGCATCCACCTGCCGAGCCAGAAGCTGTTCGAGTTCCAGATTCCGCCGACGCCGGGCTACGGCAACACCACCGACAACATCTTCACGACGTCGGGCTTCTTCAACACCGGTGGTGGCAACAGCTCGGGATTCTTCAACAACGGCAGCGGGGTGTCCGGCTTCTTCAGCGGAAACCCGTTGGGACTCATCGGCGCTTCGGGCTACAACGTGTTCGGCGAAGGGTCCTCGGGTCTTTCGGTCCTGGGCAGCGGCGTGTCAGGTCTCGGCAACATCGGTACGCTGCCGGCAAACGTCAGCAGCTTCGTGTCCGGCCTGCAGAGCATCGGGTCGAACCTGGCCGGGATCTTCTTGCAGAACTACTGATCCGCCTTGTGCGCCGTCAGCAGGTAAGCGGGCATCATCACGCGGCCCTTGTCGTCGACGGGATACGGAGGCGCTGGCATGTCCGCAACCTCGGGCATGTCCGGGACCTGGGGCATGTTCCCGTGGATCGCCGCGGGCCGGACGTCGTCGATCTCCCAGTATTCGCCGACGGCCGAACGTAGTTCCTGCTCGTCGACCTCGTTGGGCCGGTAGGGGGCGTCGGCCGGGAAGGCGCCCTTGGCGAATGCCAGGACGTAGTAGCTTGCACCCGGCGCCGCAGCACGGTGCACCGCTTGCAGATAGTTGGCGCGGTGCTCGACGGGCAGCGAGTGGAAAAGCGTGCTGTCGATGACGGTATTGAAGCGGCCGTCATACCCCGAGAATCGGGTGATGTCGTCCACCACGAAGGTGGCCGTGGTGAGCCCGCGCTGCTGTGCGGTGCTGGTCGCCTCGGCAATGGCCGTGGGCGAATTGTCGATTCCGACAACGGAGTAACCGGCGGCCGCCAGCGCGAGTGACAACTCAGCGACCCCGCATCCGGCGTCCAGCACCTCGCCGCGGACCTGGCCGGCGGCGACGAGTGCCGCCAGATCGGGTTGCGGTTCGCCGATATTCCAGGGCGGCGGCGCTTGGAAAACCTTTTCCTGATACGCGTCATCCCAGTCCATCACCTGATCCGTCATGGCTCCCAACGTACGCCCGCCGCATACTGGGACATATGTCGCAGCCGCCGCCGGCCCGCTACCTGCTCCGCGCGAAGGACTTCGCCGACGCCCGCTACGCCGAGCCGATCACGGTCGATGACATGGCCGCGGCCGCGGGTCTGTCGCGGGCCCACTTCAGCCGGATGTTCACCCGCACGTTCGGTGAATCGCCGCGCGCGTACCTGCAGACGCGCCGGCTGGAGCGAGCGGCGGCGTTGCTGCGCTACACCGAACGATCCGTCGCGGATATCGCCGTCATGGTCGGACTGCGCAGCGTCGGTTCGTTCACAACGAGTTTCGCCCGCGTGTACGGGATGCCGCCGGCCGCCTATCGGGCCGGCCTTCCACCAGCGTCGGTGCACGCGCGGGTACCGAGTTGCATCCTCGCCCGCGACACCCGCCCACCCGCCGACAGCCGCGTCAAGACAGCACACGGGGAGAAGACGGACAGCAGGGCCGGGCCGTAGCGTGGTGCCCATGCTCAAGATTGCCAGCGCCCACCTCTGGGTGCACGACCAGGAAGTCGCTCTGAAGTACTGGACCGAGAAGGTGGGTATGGAAGTGCGGCAGGATGTTTCACTGCCAGACCTCGGTTTCCGGTGGCTCACGGTCGGCCCTCCGGGCCAGGACGACGTGTCCATCGTGTTGATGGCGATTCCGGGGGAGCCGGTCATGGACGCGGTGACACAGCAGCAGGTTGCCGAAGTGATGGCGAAGGGTTTTGCCGGCACGGTGTTCCTCACCACCGAGGACTGCGCCGCCGCCTACGCCGAAATGCGTTCCCGTGGAGTGGAATTCACTGAAGAGCCACACGAGATGCCGTATGGCATCGACTGCGGATTCCGCGACCCGTCCGGCAACAGCGTGCGGTTGACTCAGCTGGCCGAAATCGGTTAGCCGCCCCGGACGGGCCAGGTATGCACGGGCTCATTGGCGTGCATGTGCTCGCAGTACCGCCGCAGCATCTCGGCCAGGGCCCGGGGCCGGGTCATGCCGGCATCCTCGAGTGCGGTGACCGTGGACACCTGCCAGCTGGCGCCGTTGCGTCCGGTCCTGGCCCGCCCCTCGATGACCCCGAGGAAGCGGTCGCGGACTTCGACGTCGACACCCCAGCGCTGCAGACCCTCGTGGGCCATCGGTAGCAGCTTGTCCAACAACAGTTTTCGCGTACTCACCTCGCCCACCCCCGGCCAGTGCAGTTGCGCCTCGATTCCTCGTTGAGCGGCCTCCAGGAAATTCCGGTGTGCCACCGGGAAACTCATCTGCGACCACACCGGCTGTTCGGCTTCGGACATAGTCCGCAGCATGCCGTAGTAAAAGGCCGAATTCGCAAGCATGTCAACGACACTGGGTCCCGCCGGTAGTACCCGGTTTTCCAGGCGTAACTGAGGTCGGCCCTCGTAGACGTCGTACACCGGCCGGTTCCACCGATACACCGTGCCGTTGTGCAGGCGCAGCTCCGCGAGCCGCGGTGTGCGTCCCGCCGTCAGCTCCGCGACCGGATCCTCATCGGACAGTTCCGGCGGCAGCGACGGGAAATAGCGGATGTTCTCCTTGAACAGGTCGACGGCCGAGGAGATCCACCGCTCGCCGAACCAGACCCGCGGCCGCACCCCCTGAGTCTTCAGTTCTTCGGGGCGGGTGTCGGTGGACTGGGCGAACAATTCGATGCGGGTTTCCGCCCAAAGGTGGTGGCCGAAGAAATACGGCGAGTTGGCGGCCAGCGCCAGTTGGGGGCCGGCCAGTGCCTGCGCCGCGTTCCAATTGGCGGCGAAGTCCTCCGGGGCCACCTGCAGGTGCAATTGCATGCTGGTGCAAGCGGATTCGGGTGCGATGGAAGCGGCCTGCCAGCTCAGCGGTTCGGGGCCGGCGATATTGATGGGGATATCCTCGCCGCGGGCCTCGAAGATCGACTCGTTAAGGGCCGCGTAGCGGTTCGACTCGCTCATCCAGCCTTCGGCGGACAGATGTTTGGGCATCAGGGTCGGCAGGATGCCGATCATCACGATGTGCGAACCGCTGCCATTGGCTTTGAGTTCGGCGTCGTTGAGGCTGGCCCGGACGTCTTTCTCCAGGTCCAGGGTGGCGTGTCCGGGTAATGGACGAGGTGGCACATTGAATTCGATGTTGTAGGCGCCCAATTCGGTCTGATAGGCGGGATCTGCGATGGCGTCCAGCACGAATCGGTTGGACATGGCCGGCTGATATTCGGCGTCGACGAGGTTGCACTCGATCTCCATGCCGGTGAGCGGGTGCTCCGAATCGAAGCTGGTACGCGACAGCATCGTCTCGAATACGTCGAGACACACCCGCACTTTGCGCCGGTATTCCCGCCGATGTGCGCGGTCATACGTGGTGCGCTTGACCTCTTCGCCCACCTGACCGATGGAACAGGTTTCCCGGGCCGCGCGCAACCCGGCCCGCCGCTGCGCGATCATGTACCTGCAGTGTCCAACGTCACCCTAGGAGAGGCCGGAGTTGGCCGAGTCGCCGGAATTCGTAGCAGCCATCGACCAGGGCACCACGAGTACCCGCTGCATGATCTTCGATCATGACGGTGCCGAGGTGGCTCGTCATCAACTCGAGCACGACCAGATCCTGCCCCGGGCCGGCTGGGTGGAACATAACCCGGTGGAGATCTGGGAGCGCACCGCGTCCGTGCTGATGTCCGTGCTCAACTCCAGCAATATATCCGCGAAAAGTATTGCGGCACTGGGCATCACCAACCAGCGCGAGACCACCCTGGTGTGGAACCGCAAAACCGGCCGGCCCTATTACAACGCGATCGTCTGGCAGGACACCCGGACCGATCGCATCGCGTCGGCGCTCGACCGGGATGGTCGCGGCGACGTGATACGGCGCAAGGCGGGTCTGCCGCCGGCGACCTACTTCTCCGGCGGCAAGTTGCAATGGATCCTCGAGAACGTCGACGGGGTTCGCGCCGCGGCGGAAAAGGGTGAGGCCCTGTTCGGCACCGCGGACACCTGGGTGCTGTGGAACCTGACCGGCGGACCGCGCGGCGGCGTGCACGTCACCGATGTGACCAACGCCAGCCGGACCATGCTGATGAACCTGGAGACGCTGGACTGGGACGACGAATTACTCTCGTTCTTCTCGATTCCCCGGGAGATGCTGCCCAAGATCGAGCCGTCGTCGCCGCTGGAACCCTACGGTGTCACGTCCGAAACCGGCCCCATCGGCGGCGAGGTGCCGATCACGGGTGTGCTGGGTGATCAGCATGCCGCGATGGTCGGGCAGGTGTGCCTGGACGCCGGAGAGGCCAAGAACACCTACGGCACCGGCAATTTCCTGCTGCTGAACACCGGCGAGACGATCGTGCGCTCTCAGAACGGGCTGCTCACCACCGTGTGTTACCAATTCGGGGACGCCAAACCGGTGTACGCGCTCGAGGGTTCGATCGCGGTGACGGGCTCGGCGGTGCAGTGGCTGCGCGATCAGCTGGGCATCATCAGTGGCGCCTCGCAGAGTGAGTCGCTGGCCCGGCAGGTCGCCGACAACGGCGGGGTGTATTTCGTGCCGGCGTTCTCCGGCTTGTTCGCGCCCTACTGGCGTTCCGACGCCCGCGGGGCCATCGTCGGGCTGTCCCGGTTCAACACCAACGCTCACCTGGCTCGCGCGACCTTGGAGGCGATCTGCTACCAGAGCCGCGACGTCGTCGACGCCATGGAGGCCGACTCCGGCGTCCGCCTCGAGATTCTGAAGGTCGACGGCGGAATCACCGGCAACGACCTGTGCATGCAGATCCAGGCCGACGTGCTGGGTGTGGACGTGGTGCGGCCCGTGGTGGCCGAGACCACCGCCCTGGGCGCCGCCTACGCCGCCGGCCTTGCGGTCGGCTTCTGGGAAGGTCCCGGCGAGCTGCGCGCCAATTGGCGTGAGGACAAGCGCTGGACGCCGAACTGGGACGACGAACAGCGGGCCGAAGGGTACGCAGGCTGGCGGAAGGCGGTGCAGCGGACCCTGGACTGGGTGGACGTGTCCTGATCCAGGGTCCGCTCGCGGGATCTCAGTCCTCGCCGAGGATGCCGTAGATCTCGCGGCGTGCATTGTTGAGCACGTCGACGATGCGTTGCTGCTGCTCAGCGCTCGCCGCATGGGCCGACTGGCCGACGGCGCCGAACAGCTGACGGGCGGCGGTCCGGAGATTGATGTGTCCCGGGTCTACGCCTTCGGCGATCTCGTCCCACGGCGGGGTCTCCACCTTCGCCGCTGCGGCGCGACCGTCTTCGGTCAGCTCGAACAGCTTCTTGCTGCCGTCGGTTTCGCTGGCCGTAATCAGGCCCTCGTCGTCGAGCAGTTGCAGCGTCGGGTACACCGAGCCGGGGCTCGGCTTCCAGATTCCGTTGCTGCGGTCGGCGATCTGCTGGATCATCTCGTAGCCGTGCATCGGCCGCTCGTTGAGCAGCGCCAGGATGGCGGCCCGCACGTCGCCGCGCCGGCCCCGCCCGCCCCGGCGTCCGCCGCGGCCACCGGGCCCGAACCCGAAGCCTGGGCCGAAGCCGGCCCCGAATCCCGGTCCGAAGCCCGGTCCGAAGCCCGGTCCGAAGCCCATCGGGCCGTCGTGGCTGCCGGCCTGCTCGCGCATGTTCTCGAAGAATTCCCGGCGGGCTTGCCGCCGGGCGCCCGGGCCGAAGCCGAATCCGGGCCGTGGGCCGAACGGCCCGGTAGGGGGAGTGAAAAGGGTGTTCATCGTTGTAGTCCTTCTGGTCTAGTGGGGCGTCGCTCACCGACGCTCCGGTGTATCACTACGTATCACGATATATCGCTAAGTATCGGAAGGCAACCGCCTGGGGTCCTGCGGGCCCGAACCTCGACCGTTTGCGCACCCCGAACGCCGGGTAGCACCTGACGGGTGAACGGCAATAACCGCTACCGGACCATGACCGGACCCGGCAGCGCCACCGATCCGGCGGGCGACGACGGCGACAGGGCTCGTTCGCGGGTCAACTGGGTGTTGGCCCTGTTGACAGTCCCCGCGGCCGCGATCGTGATGCTTTTTGCGCTCGGGGCGGTGATGAGTACCGACTCGTGTACCCAGAACCAGTGCCCGAACCTCGGCGGCGGGATCAGTTTCGACGTCTTCTTCTACGGTCCCCCGCTGGTGGCGGTGTTGGTGATCATCACCTCGGTCTTCACCGCCAAACGGCACTGGGGCATCGCGGTCCCGCTGATCGGTCTGGGGTTGCTGGTGACCGACGTCGCCATCTTGGCGGCCTCCGTCGCCCAGTACTAAGTCGGTAGGGAGAAGCCGCCGGCCTCGGTGATTTCCGGGGTTTGTGCCGGGGCGGCAGTGGTCGCCCCGCCCTGCGGCGGCTCCGGGACGGGTGACGGACCGGGGGGCTGACCCGGGGGCTGACCGGGCGGCGGCACCCATCCCTGCGGTTGCGGCCATCCCTGCGGTTGCGGCCATCCCTGCGGTTGCGGCCAGCCTGGTGATGGCGCCGGCTGAGGCCACCCGGATGCCGATGGCGGGCGCAGCCGGGCCAGTTCCCGCCGGTGTCGTTCGGCCAGTACCGCGGCCAGGATCAGCTGCGGTGGGACGCCCGGCGGGGGCGGCGGCGCGATGCGCGACACCACGTCGCTGGCGATCCGGTACGCCATCTGATTACGCAGCGCCGGATCCAATTGATGCGCCCGCGAGAGGAATTGCCGGGCCACCTCGGCCTGGCCGGTGGACAGACCGGAGAGCTGCAGCGACGCCGCCCACCCCGCCAGTGCCGGCGGCATGACCGGCGGTGGGCCGAGGCGGGGTCCGCGCTCGCTCACCACGACGGTGCCGGCGAACATGTCGCCGACGCGCTTGGCCTTCGGAGAGAGCACGCTGCAGATCACCGCGGGGCTGCCGAGCAGCATCCAGATCTCGATCACGGCGGCCAGTGCGCGGAACAGCGCCTGGCGGAATCGTTCCGGTCCGCCGTCGTCGGAGACGACCCGCAGACCCATCACCATCTTGCCCACCGAGCGGCCCCGGGTTGCGGTCTCGATCACCACCGGATAGCCGACCATCGCCAGCACCGTGAAGATGATCAGAAATGCGACGGTCAGTGCCTCGTCGAACTGGGCGAGCGAGGCCGCCCACAACGTCACTCCGAGGATGTAGGCGATGAAGACGACGATGATGTCGATGATCGCGCTGATTGCGCGCACCGGTAGCTGGGCTATCTGGACGTCGAGCACTACGGCGTCCCCGGTCACCACCTCCGACATACCTCGAAACGCTACAGGCTGGGTAGGCTGCCCAAGTGGACGTCGATGCGTTCCTGCTCACCCATCGGGGCACCTGGGACCGGCTCGACCAGTTGATCAAGAAGCGCCGTTCGCTGACCGGTGCCGAGATCGATGAACTCGTCGAGCTCTATCAGCGGGTGTCCACCCACCTGTCGATCCTGCGGTCGGTGTCGTCGGACTCGCTGATCACCGGCCGGTTATCCAGCCTGGTGGCCCGGGCCCGATCTGCGGTCACCGGCGCGCATGCCCCGCTGAGCAGCACGTTCGTCCGCTTCTGGACCGTGTCGTTCCCGGTGGTGGCCTACCGGTCTTGGCGGTGGTGGCTGGCGACGGCCCTCGCGTTCTTCGCCGTGGTGGTGGTCATGGCGTTCTGGGTGGCCGGCAGTCCCGAAGTACAGTCCGCCATCGGGACCCCGGCCGATATCGACCAATTGATCAACCACGACGTCGAGTCCTATTACAGCGAGCACCCCGCCGCGGCCTTCGCCCTGCAGGTGTGGGTGAACAACTCGTGGGTGGCCGCCAAATGCATCGCGATGGCGGTGCTGCTCGGCGCGCCGATTCCGTTTGTGCTGTTCCAGAACGCCGCCAACGTGGGCGTCATCGCTGGTCTGATGTTCCCGGCGGGCAAGGGCGGCTTGCTGCTGGGTTTGCTGCTGCCGCACGGGCTGCTCGAGCTGACGGCGGTGTTCCTGGCCGGCGCGGTGGGCATGCGGCTGGGGTGGTCGGTGATCTCCCCCGGCGATCGCCCACGTGGTCAGGTCCTGGCCGAGGAGGGGCGCGGCGTGGTCTCGGTCGCCGTGGGGCTGGTCGGCGTGCTACTGGTCTCGGGGCTGATTGAAGCGATGGTGACGCCGTCGCCGCTGCCGACGTTCGCCCGTATCACCATCGGCGTCCTCGCCGAGGCGGCGTTCCTGTCCTACATCATTTACTTCGGACGACGGGGCGTGGCCGCCGGCGAGACCGGCGATATCGAGGACGCCCCGGATTACGTCCCCACCTCCTAGGCCCGTTTTCCCTGGCCGAGTGTGAATTGCACGACGCGACACCCCGCCGACGCGTCGTGCAATTCACACTGGGCGCCTGAGATCTAGAGCTGTCCGGTCGCTTTCATCGCCAGATAGCGGTCGGCGAGGCCGGGTGCGATGTCGGTGGGTGGCGCGTCGACGACTTCCACCCCGCTGCGCCGCAACCGGGAGGCGATGGCACGGCGTTCGTTGCGGGAGCGCTCGGCTGCCGCGGCGTCATAGACCGCCGCCGCGTCGCTGCGGCCGGCCGCGAGCTCGTCGACCCGCGGGTCGGCCACCGCGGCAACCAGCACATGGTGTTTGGCCGACAACTGCGGCAGCATCGGCAGCAGTCCCTCGTCCAGCGCGGTCGAGTTCAAGTCGGTGAGCAACACCACCAGCGACCGCCGCCGGGTCCGTCGCAGAATTGCGGCAACCATTGCCCGCCAGTCGGATTCGACGAGCGCCGGTTGCAGGGGGGCCATCGCGTCGACCAGCTGGGCGAGCAGTTCGGTGCGCGACGCACCGAAGACGGCGGCCCGGCTCAACCGGTCGTGCGCGAGGAAGTCGACGTGGTCACCGGCGCGAGAGGCCAACGCCGCCAACAAGAGCGCGGCGTCCATCGCCCAGTCCAGCCGCGGCCAGCCGGCGGGGTCGGCGGCCGTCGGGTCGATGCCGACGCGCCCCGCCGCCATCCGTCCGGTGTCCAGCACGATCACTACACGGCGGTCCCGCTCAGGCCGCCAGGTGCGCACCATAACGTCGCTGCGCCGCGCGCTGGCTCGCCAGTCGATCGAGCGGACGTCGTCGCCGACGACATACTCACGTAGCGAATCGAATTCGGTGCCCTGCCCGCGGATCAGCGTCGGCAGCAGGCCGTCGATCTCCCGCAGCTTCGCCAGCCGCGACGGCAAGTGTTTGCGGGACAGGAACGGCGGCAGCACGCGCACCTGGCCGGGTACCGGCTGCGAACTCTGCCGGCCCGCGAAACCCAGTGGCCCGATCGAGCGCGCCGTCACCACCGCGGCCCGCTGGTCGCCGCGGCGGACCGGCCGAAGCTGCGTGTGCAGTTGCTGGCTCTGCCCCGGCGCGATGACCAACCGGTGGGTTCGGGGCTCACCGCGGGCGCTGGGCGGCCACGCGTCGCGAACCTGACCACGGAAACGGCGCCGTCCGTCGTTGTGGACCAACAGGCCGGCATCCACCGGCTGACCCAATCGGGCCGAACCGTTCGGCGATCGGACGAAGCGCAGCCGGCGAGTACTGGCAGCGAGCGCCACGTCGATGCTCACGATCGCTGCCAATACTGCCAGCAGGATCACGAAAGCCTTTGCCGGCCAGGGTGATACCGCGATCGGCAGGACGCAGACGAGCGCGAACAGTCCGGTGCGGCCGGTGAGGATCACTAGCGGGGCACCGGGACCGAGGCCAGGATGCCGTCCAGAACACCGTCGGGGGTGGCTCCCTCGAGTTCGGCTTCCGGGCGAAGCATGATCCGGTGCCGCAGCGTCGGACGGGCCATGGCCTTGACGTCGTCGGGCGTCACGTAGTTGCGGCCGGACAGCCACGCCCAGGACCGGGCGGTATTGAGCAGCGCGGTCGCCCCGCGCGGTGAGACCCCCAGCTGCAGGGCGGGGGAGGAGCGGGTGGCCCCGACGATGTCGACGATGTAGCCCAGCACCTCGTCGGCGATCAGCACCTGACGCACCGCCTCGCGTCCGGCGGCCAGCTCCGCCGGACCCGCCACCGGCTTGATCGCAGACAAGTCGCGCGGATCGAATCCGTGCGCGTGCCGGCCGAGAATCGCGATCTCGGCGTCGCGCGGCGGCAGCGTGACGTTCAGCTTGAGCAGGAAGCGGTCGAGCTGGGCCTCGGGCAGCTGGTAGGTGCCCTCATACTCGATCGGGTTCTGGGTGGCGGCGACGATGAACGGGTCCGGCAGCGGCTTGGGTTCGCCGTCCACGCTGACCTGGCGCTCTTCCATCGCCTCGAGCAGCGCCGCCTGTGTCTTGGGTGGCGTGCGGTTGATCTCGTCGGCCAGCAACAGATTGGTGAACACCGGGCCCGGCCGGAAGGCGAACTCCGCGGTGTGGGTGTCATAGACCAGTGAGCCGGTGACGTCACCGGGCATCAGGTCGGGCGTGAACTGGACCCGCTTGAATTCGAGTTGCAGCGCTGCGGCCAGGGCACGGACCATCAGCGTCTTGGCCACCCCCGGAACGCCTTCGAGCAGGACGTGGCCGCGGCACAACAACGCGATCACCAGGCCGCTGACCACGCCCTCCTGCCCGACGACGGCTTTGCCGATTTCGGCTCGCAATCCCAGCAACGCCTCGCGGGCGGAATCCGGTTCTGTCACGAGTGGGTGACCTGCCTTTCGATGTCGTCGAGTGCACGGGCTAGCTGGAGTAGATCGGAGTCGTTGGCCGGTGGGGGTCCGAAAAGGTGGTACTGGACGAAATCCGGGTCGGCGCCACAGCGCCGGGCCACCGTCATCACCACCGCGGGCGGCGATGCGTTGGGGCCCAGGCCCAGCCGGGGCATCAGTCGTTGCAGTGTGGCTGTGCGCAGCGCCTCGGCGGCTCGGTCGCGCGCTCGCCGCGACCGGTAGAGGCGGCCACGGCCTTCCACTGTCTCCGAGGCGCGCACCACGACGGGCAGGTCTTCGGCGACCAGTGGGCCGACCCGCCGGCCTTTCCACAGCGCAACGAGGATTACCACCAGCCAGAGCTGCCAGACCATCCAGGTCACGTTCTCCGGGATCAGATCCATCAGTGATGCTGGCTCCGAGGTGTGCCCCTCCGCGCGCTGCGGGGCGTACCAGATGAGCCGGGACCGGGCGCCGGCCAGATTCATCGCCAGTGCGGCGTTGCCCTCTTCCAGCAGGCCGTCGTTCTGCATGAAGTGGCTGGTGCCGACCACGGTGACGGTACGGCTTCCGTCGCGGTAGCTGACCAGCGCCCCGCCGTAGCAGCTGACGAGATCGAGGTCGCCTTTGGCCCGGTAGGCGTCACTCGGTCCGAGATTTACGGTGCCGGCCCGATTGGCTTGGCGGAGATCGCAATTCGGCTCGTTGTCCAGGTTGCTGGCGGCCCCGACGCGCAGCCGCGGCGTCAGAGCGGCGCGGATCCGCGACGTCGGATCCACCAGCAGCAGATCACCGGGTGCGTTGGACAGCTTGTCCAGCAACGAATTGTCGGTCAGGTACTGGGACTGCGCCACCAGGAGCAACGTGTCCGGCCGGGCGGCGCGCTGGACCTCGGCGACGGTGTTGGCGACCACCACCTCGACGCCGGCGTCGCTCAGCAGTGTCACCAGAGCGTGCGCGCCGGAGGGGCTGGTGGCCTCCGGGTCCATGGTGCCGCCGGGTCGCGGCGCGGTCAGGTATGTGGTGATCGACGCGACGATGACCAGTGCGGCAAGCGTGAGCAGCACCCCACGCCACGGGCGTCGTTGTTGCGTGGTGCCAGGCGGCACTCCGGCGCGGGTGAGCGTCACCGGACCTTCGCCCATGACTCCGGTGCGGCGGGTTGTGCCACCGCCGGCGACGCGGCGGACCGCGAACGTAGATGGTCGTCGAGGTCGGCGATCATCTGATAGGCGGCTTGTGTCCCTGGCCGTTCGCCGTAGGTCACGTCATTGAAAGCCGTTGCCGCCTGGGACATCTCCGCAGCCAGGTGGGGCAGTGCCTCGCCGGCGTCATGGGCCAGCTCGTTGGCGGTACGTCCGGGAACCTGAGTGAGCACCCCGGTCTCCTCCAGCTCACGGGCCACCGCGCGCAGCCGATGCCGGATGGCAGCCGCCCAATTGCCCTCGGCGGCGTAGGATTCCGCGGTCGCCCGATGCTGTGCGGCGGTCAGTTGTCCGGCATCGAACAGTTCGTAGTCACCGCCGCGGTTGGTGCGGATGGTGCGGCGTGCGATCCGGATGGCGAAGAAGACGGCGATGGCCAGCAAGATCAGCAGCACGGTGACCGTGAACCATCCACCCGACACGTGCGACGCCTTCAACATCAGTTTGAGCAGGAATTCGTTGATCTTGTCGAAGATTTCGTCGGTCAACGACGGCCTGGGATAGATCGGCTTGTTCAACTCGCTTTGCGCAGCATCGTGCGCGGCATCGCGGTCGATGTCGATGGCGGGCACTGTGCTCCTCAGTAAGGCCGGGTGAGCCAGAGGTTGTCGGTGGATTCCACGGCTGCCATGCCGCCGGCCGCACCTGTCTGCAGCACCAGATCGAATGCCTCGGCGCGGATGCGCCTGTCGGTGTACAGCAGCACCACGACGCCGGCAACGAACGGGGTGGTGACGATCTGACTGATACCGCCGCCGATGGACGACAGCGCGGTGCCGACCAACAGCGTTGTGGTGCTCGACGCTCCCATCAACAAAATCTGACCGACGATGCTGAACGGTGCCGAGATCGCCCCGCCGACGATGCCGACCACCATGGCCGCCAGTACGCGGATGCCCAGTACCCGCCAGAAGCCGTTGCGCACCAACCGGAATGACCTGGTGATGGCGTCGAAGACCGGCAGCCGTTCCAGCACGATCAGCACCGGCGCGAACATCAGCACCGTGTACGCATAGGCGATTAATGCGGCCACCAGCAACAACAACGGGAACCCGACCAGCACCGCGGCGCCGGCATTGGCGGCCACTCCGACGCCGATCAGGATCACCACCACCAGCCCGATGATCACGGCCAGGCCGACGGCTTCCAGCAGTGCCAGGCCGAGCAGCGCCAGGAGGCGGCCCCGGACCTTGGCCCACGCCTCGCCGATGGTGATCGGCGAGCCGAACACCGCGCGCCCGACGATGACGGTGAGCATGCCGCTGAGCAGCATGCTGCCGAGCCAGCTGACCAGGGCGCTGCCGCCCAGCGACGCCGTCCATGCGCCGACGGCGCCCAGGCTGGGCTCGGACTTGTTGGTCTGCAGTGAGTTCGCGGCGGCGAGTGGACCGATGGTCGCCAGCAGCGAGATCACCTGCATGACGACCACGACCATGGCCGTCAGGCCCAGAGTCGGCTTCGGGTTGGCCCGGATGTAGCCCACGGCACCGTTGAAGATGTCGCTCAGGGTGAGCGGTCTCAGCGGAATGATGCCGGGCTTGACGGCGCCCGGGATCAATGGCGGACCGTAGTCCGGCGGGGTTTGGCCGTAGCCCGGCGGGGGCCCGTAGCCCGGCGGGGGCCCGTAGCCCGCGGGCGGGCCGTAGCCCGGTGGGGGCCCGTAGCCCGAGGGCGGGCCGTAGCCGGAAGGCTGTTGGCCGTAGCCCGGCGGGTGGCCATAGCCCGCGGGCGGACCGTAACCCGGAGGTGGCCCGTAACCGGCGGACGGACCGTACCCGCCTGTCGCGGCATAAGCGGGAGGCGGGCCGTATGCGGGAGGTGGTCCGTATGCCGGAGGCGGCTCGTAGGCCGGGGGCGGCTCTTGACCGGCGGATCCCGGCGAAGTGTCACCCGGGTATTCAGGCGGCAGCGTGCTCACCGTAGGCAGCGGCTGTCGTCGTTTGTCATGGGGTCCATCCTGTCGGCGGTTGGTGCATTTCTCAATGTAGGTCCCCGGGTCAGCGCGTAGCGTCTGTGCAATGGCGGAACTCAAATCCCGGCTGCGGGCGGACCTGACCGACTCGATGAAGGCGCAGGACAAGTTGCGGACTGCGACACTGCGCATGTTGTTGGCGGCGATTCAGACTGAAGAGGTCTCGGGGAAAGAGGCCAAGGAGCTCACCGATGACGAGGTGCTCAAGGTGTTGGCCAGGGAGTCTCGCAAGCGGGGTGAGGCCGCCGAGATCTACACACAGAATGGTCGCGGCGAGCTCGCAGCCAACGAGCATGCCGAGGCGCGGATCATCGACGAATACCTGCCGACGCCGCTGACCGATGCCGAGGTGGTCGACGTCGTTGAGACCGCGATCGCCCAGGTTGCCGAGACGTTGGGGCACGCGCCTTCCAGGAAAGAGATGGGTCTCGTCATGAAGGTGGCGACCGGGATCGCTGAGGGGAAGGCAGACGGCTCGAGGCTGTCGGCGGCGGTGAAAGACCGGCTCTGACCTGGGCGTGAGTCCGGCGCGGGGTGTTGTCGGCGGGCCCGAGTAGTATCGCACACATGTTCGAACCGATGCCCGCTTCGTCGTGGGAGGGGAAACCGTTCAGCGAGCTGACCGCGGCCGAGCGGATGGCGCGCTTCGATGCGCTGATGGGGCAAATGTTCGAACACCGCGAGGGTTTGTTGGGTAAAACCGCGGAGTCGTCGGGGTGGGTGGCGCGGATCGGCGGGGCGGCGCGGCTGGTCAATCAGGCCACGGCCGCGGAGTTGGTGGCAATCGGGGAGTTGTTCGCCTACCGGTTGGCCCGGGGTGGGGAGACCGAGGACTGGGCGATCGACACGATGAAGGCCGTGGCCGGGGAGGTGGCCGCGGGGCTGAAGATCAGTCAGGGCCGCGCGGAGACCAAGCTGCGCTATGCCCGGGCGATGCGCGAGCGGCTGCCGCAGGTGGCCGCGGTGTTGTGTGCCGGGGACATCGACCTGGAAGCGTTTTCCACGATCGTGTTCCGCACCGATCTGATCGAGGACCCGCAGGTGCTGGCGGTCGTGGACGCCAAGGTCGCCGCGCGGGTGACACGGTGGCCCTCGCTAAGCCGGTGGCGACTGTCGCAGAAAGTCGATGCGATCGTCGTTAACGCAGATGCCGATGCGGTGCGCCGCCGCAAAGAGGCGCAGACGGATCGGGAGGTGTGGATCGGCGGCGAGTCCGACGGGCTGTCGCAGATCGACGGCCGGTTGCGCAGTACCGACGCCCAGGCCCTCGATGCGCGACTGACAGCGTTGGCGGCCACGGTGTGCCCGAACGATCCGCGTACCGCCGCCCAGCGCCGCGCTGACGCGCTGGGGGCGCTGGCTGCTGACGCGACCCGGCTGGGCTGTGAATGCGGCCGCTCCGATTGCGCCGCCGGCGCGAGAAAGCCCGCCTCGCCGGTGGTGATCCATGTGGTCGCCGAAGCCGCCACCCTTAACGGGCACTCCGACAGCCCAGGGTGCGTGCTGGGTGCTGAGGACCTCATCACCGCTGAGGTGTTGGCCGAGGTGGCCCGGACCGCCAAACAGGTGCCGTTGATCCAACCCGGCTACGCCGCCCCCGAACCCCACTACACCCCCTCGCAGTGGCTGGCCGATTTCGTGCGGGCCCGGGATCTGACGTGCCGCTGGCCCGGCTGCGAGGTACCGGCCACCGGCTGCGATCTGGATACACCATCCCCTATGCCCAGGGTGGGCCCACCCATGCCGGCAACCTCAAGTGCTACTGCCGCACGCATCATTTGATGAAAACGTTCTGGGGCTGGAGCGAGCAGCAACTCGCCGACGGCACCCTGATCCTGACCTCCCCGGGTGGGGACACCCACGTCACCACCCCCGGCTCCGCGCTGCTGTTTCCCAGCCTGTGCCACGCCGTGGGCGGCATGCCCGCCCCCGAAGCCCAAACCACCCCACCGGCCGACTACTGCGCCGAACGCACCGCGATGATGCCCACCCGCCGCCGCACCCGCACCCAAGACCGCGCCGCCCGCGTCACCGCCGAACGCCGCGCCAACCACAACGCCCGCACCGCCACCGACTCCACCACCGCCGACCACTTCGCCTACGCCGACAACCACCCACCACCACACCCCAACGACGACCCGCCACCCTTCTGAGGGACCGGTCGACACCTCACGCTGAGGCGACGGCGAAAAGGCGCCACTCACCGGCACTCCTTTGAGTTGGTGCGCCGCAGGCGGAGGCTTGTGCTGAAAACCCAACGCCGTTTGCATCGCCGGTCGCAGGGTACCCCCAGGTATGCCCCGGTTTGGATATACCCTGATGACAGAGCAAGCTGGTCCCAAAGAGCTTGTGCGCGATGCTGTTTCGGCCGAACAACGGGGATTCGACTTCGAGGTCTGCAGCGATCACTTTTCGCCGTGGCTGACTTCCCAGGGTCACGCCCCCAATGCATGGGCTGTGCTCGGCGCGGTGGCGCACGCCACCGAACGCGTCGATCTCTACTCCTACGTGACGTGCCCCACCATGCGGTACCACCCCGCGATCGTCGCTCAGCAGGCCGCCACCGTGCAGATTCTTTCCGACGGACGCTTCACGCTGGGCCTGGGTAGTGGCGAGAATCTCAACGAACACGTGGTCGGCAAAGGCTGGCCGACCGTCGAGCGCCGCCAGGACATGTTGCGCGAAGCCATCAAGATCATCCGCGAACTCTTCGGCGGCGAACTGGTGGACTGGCGCGGCGAATACTTCCAGGTGGACTCCGCCCGCTTGTGGGACGCACCGGACGTGCCGCCCGGCATCGGAGTGGCGATGGCGGGCGCCAGGGGCGTCGAGAAGTTCGGCAAACTGGCCGACCACCTCATCGCGGTGGAACCCGACCAGGAACTGGTCGACGCCTGGCGCACGGCCCGCCAGAGCGGCGGCTGGCCCGGCGCCGGCCGGGTCGTCGGGCAGCTGCCGGTGTGCTGGGATCCCGACCGCGACGCGGCGGTCGCCCGGGCACACGATCAGTTCCGCTGGTTTGCCGGCGGCTGGACAGTCAACGCGGACCTGCCGACGCCCGCCGGATTCGCCGGCGCAACACAGTTCGTGCGGCCCGAGGATGTAGCGGAGAGCATCCCCTGCGGTCCGGACCTGGATGCGATCGTCGAGGTCGCGAAGTCCTACTGGGAAGCCGGTTTCACAGATATCGCGCTCGTTCAGATCGGTGGCGACACTCAACAGCAATTCCTGAAGGAAGCCGCCGAGCCATTGCTCGATGCGCTGCGCAGCGCCTCGAGCTGACTGAACGCCACGTTTGGGTGGCCGTTGCACGGGTATCGCTGCCGTTGGCGATGGCGCAATCGCGGGTCGGATCCGCTGAACAGTACGCAATGACGAACGCCGGATTATCCGGCGACGCAAGGAGTTCGACCAATGAACGATTCCGCGGCAAGTAAGACGGCGGTTCTGGTCAAAGCACTGGGTGCGGCAAGTCTCGGCCTCGGGCTGTCCGAAATCGTGGCACCGGGGAGAATCGCAGCGCTTGCCGGCGTAGACGAAACGAGGCGATCCCGCGCGATTATCCGTGCCTTGGGTATGCGTGAATGTGGGCACGGCGCAGCGTTGTTGGCGGGCCCGGACAAACTCGTCTGGACTCGCGTCGCTGGCGACGTGCTCGACGTCGCGTTCCTGGGGGCAGGCGTCATGCGCCGTGGGCCCGGCCGGCGCCGGCGCGGCCTGATTACCGCTGCCGCGCTCACTACGATAGGCGGGGCGGACCTCTATGCAGCGCTGCGCACCACGCATGGTGACACCGCCCGCCACGCGGGTGGTCAGTCGCCCCGGACGTTGCGCGCCGCCGTCACCGTTGTGCGCACTCCGGAATACGTGTACGGCTTCTGGCGTAACCTGGAAAACCTGCCGACGTTCATGCACCACCTGCAATCGGTGACCACCGCACAGGACGGATGCTCGCACTGGGTCGCCAATTCGCCTGTCGGGCAACCTGTTCAGTGGGACGCGCAGATAACCGAGGACCTGCCCGGCAAGCGGATCGCATGGCAATCGCTGCCGGGCTCGGGAATCGAGAACAGCGGGTGCGTCGACTTCACCCCCGATCCCACGGGCAAAAGCACCGAGGTACGGGTCACGATGGCCTACCAGATGCCCGGCGGTGCGCTCGGTAAGGCAGCGGCCACCCTCCTGGGGGAGTCTCCCGATCAGCAGGTCAATGACGATCTCCGCCGCTTCAAACAGATCCTGGAGACCGGTCAGGTGTTGCGGTCAGACGGATCGCCGGACGGCACTGTCGCACGCCGGCAGCTGCATCAGCAGCCGGCCCAGCCCTCAGGCAAGGTGGTGTCGCGATGAAGGCCACAGTCTGGGCGGGGCGCAATAACGTTGAGGTGCAATCGGTTCCGGATCCCAAGATTCTCAACGACCGAGACGCCATCGTGCGGGTCACGTCGACCGCGATCTGCGGTTCGGATCTGCACATCTACAACGGCTACATCCCCACCGTCAAAGACGGCGACATCCTCGGACACGAATTCATGGGTGAGGTGGTGGAAGTCGGCAAGGGCGTCGACAATCTCCAGGTTGGCGACCGGGTGGTGGTGCCGTTCCCGATCGCCTGCGGAGCTTGCTCGGCGTGCGACCGTGACCTCTACTCACTCTGCGAAAACTCGAACCCCAACGCGGGAATCGCCGAGAAGCTGATGGGGCATTCCCCCGCCGGCCTCTTCGGCTATTCGCACATGCTCGGCGGATTCGCCGGTGGGCAAGCCGAATACGCACGCGTCCCGTTCGCCGACGTCGGTCCGCTGAAGGTCGACGACGACCTCACCGATGACCAGGCGCTGTTCCTCTCCGACATCCTCCCGACCGGCTACATGGGTGCCGAAATGTGCGACATCACACCCGGCGACGTCGTCGCGGTGTGGGGTGCCGGTCCGGTCGGCCTGTTCGCGGCGGTGAGCGCCCGGCTGCTCGGCGCGGCACAGGTGATCGTGATCGACCGGGTGCCTTACCGATTGGAGCTGGCGGAGCGGTTGGGGGCCACCCCGCTGAACTTCGCTGAAACGTCGGTGCTCGGAGAGTTGCAGGAGATCACCGCCGGCCGGGGGCCCGACCACTGCATCGACGCGGTCGGTATGGAGGCCCGCAACAGTTCCAAGGTGGTCGACGCCTATGACCGGGTCAAGCAGGCCACGCGGCTGGAAACCGAACGGCCACACGCGATTCGGGAAGCCGCGATGAGCTGTCGTAACGGCGGCACGATTTCGATCGTCGGTGTCTACGGCGGAATGATGGACAAATTCCCGATCGGGGCGGTGCTGAACCGCTCGCTGACCATCAAGACCGGACAGTGCCACGTCCACCGCTACATGCGTCCGCTGCTAGAACGGATCCGCAACGGTGAGATCGATCCGACGGCAATCATCAGTCACCATTTACCGTTGAACCAGGCGCCGAAGGGCTACGAAATCTTCAAACACAAGCAGGACAACTGCACAAAAGTGGTTCTGAATCCCTAAAAGGAGCATTGTCGATGACATTGGACGGCAAAAGAATTGCCATCTTAGCCGCCGACGGCGTAGAGAAAATCGAACTCGAGCAACCCCGTGAGGCGCTGCGGGAAGCGGGTGCGAATCGACATCGTGTCGCTGAAAACCGGTGAAATCCAAGCCCGCAATCACGATCTCGAACCCGCTGGGACGATCACGGTGGACCGTGCTGTGGAAGACTCGTCCGCCGCGGACTATGACGGTCTGATTCTGCCGGGTGGCACCGTCAACCCGGACAAACTGCGTGCCGATGAAGCCGCGGTTTCATTCGTCCGCGATTTCGTGGAGTCCGGAAAGCCCGTCGCGGCAATATGTCACGGCCCTTGGACGCTGGTCGAAGCCGGCGTGGTGGCCGGCCGCACCCTGACTTCATACCCGAGCATCCGCACCGATCTCCGCAACGCCGGAGCACGCGTCGTCGACGAAGAAGTAGTGGTCGACGGGAATCTGATCACCAGTCGGTCACCAAGAGATTTGTCGGCCTTTTGTTCAACGATTTTGCGGCAATTCGCCGAGGTGCCCGCCGCTTCGTCCGAATAACGACAAACTCCTGAAATCGGTTTTAACACCCAAATTTGGGGGCATCAAAACGCCGAGCCGTGATCGCCACGGCAATTCCTCCGACGGGTCGAGAAAGGCTTGCCGTGACGACCACCTACCCAGCGCCAGTCGAATCTCTGATTGCCGAAAGGGTTTATCAACCTCAGTACGACTCCTACCTGCTGGTCGACACGATGCGGCGGTCAGGTCTGATTCCGCAACGCCGAGTGCTCGACCTCTGCACCGGTTCAGGATTCGTCGCCATCTCGGCAGCCGAAATGGGTTGCGCAAGTGTGACCGCCTACGACATCTGCCCCTCGGCCGTTATGTACTCGCGGGGCAACGCGGCCGGCGCCGGGGTGGATGTCGATGTGCGGCAGGGATCTTGGGTCAAGGCGCTGGATCATGGCCCGTATGACGTCGTCGTCTCCAACCCGCCCTATGTGCCGACCCCGCCATTGGATGACACGGGCACTATCGCGTCCATCGCCGGCCCGTCCCGGGCTTACAACGCGGGTCCGGACGGGCGGTTAGTCCTGGATCCGCTGTGCGGGTCAGCGTCGAAGTTGCTGGCAGACGGTGGATCGCTGTTGCTGGTGCACTCGGCCCTCGCCGGTGTCGAGCAGACTGTGCAATCCCTGCGTGACACCGGCCTGAAGGCCGATGTCGTTGCATCACAGCTCATCCCGTTCGGACCGGTGTTGACGGCGCGAGCACAATGGCTGGAGGAGACCGGCCGCATCGGGCGCGGTTGCCGGAAGGAGCAGATTGTGGTGATCCGGGCGGACAAGCCGTGAGCACGACTCGCGTGCAGGTAATACCCAACGGGCCGGTGCTGGTTTCCGGCCCGGCGCGGATCGAGACGCCAGGCGGTGACGTAGTGGAGTCCGATCGGTTCATGGTCGCCGTGTGCACGTGCCGGCGCAGCCAGGATTACCCGCTGTGCGACACCAGTCACCGGCGGTGCCGCGGCCCCAAGGTCGAGCGAATGCTCAACGCCGAACGCTGACTCACTCAGGGCAACCGCCGCAAGGACGACCGCCCCTGCTGCCAGGCGCTCATCAGCGCGTCGGCCAACCGGTCTTCGACGGCGGCGTGCGCACGGATTCCGAAGACGATATCGCTGTCCAGGTGCGGTTCGCGGGCCAGTAGATCGCCGACCACGTCGTTGCGCACCACATGCTCGTGCACCGCGTCGGCCTCCACATGCTCCTGGTAGAAAGCCACGCATTCGGCGGGCGCCTGCATCCGCCGCAGCGCGTCGACCATGCGCCGAGACCCCGGCGGTGAGGTGATCTCGGTGGATGCGAAATGCCCGACCGCGGCGCCACGCCACCGCCGGTGCAACCCGAACAGAGACATCAGGTTCACCGCCGCAAGGGCCTCCGCCGGCACCGCGTCCAGGTAAGCCAGGTAAGTCGAATCGAGGCCCGCCGCGTTCAACAAGTCGGCGAAAAGCTGTTGGTGCATCTTCGGGCCCGAGCCGGCACCGTACTCGTCGAACTCGATCGCGACGAACGCCGCCTTGGCGGTTCCGGTCAGACGGGGGATAGCGAACGCGTGCGGATCGCCCTCCTTGAGGTGGTAGAGGGATCGGTGCACGAAATATTCGCGCATCTGCTCCCAGGTCCCGCTGTCCCGCAGATACCAGGACGGACCGGTGCCTTGACGGGGTTCGATGGTCAGCGACTCCATTTCCGCGGCGGCGGTGTGGCCGGCATCGATGGGCCCGACGTCGCGACGTACGCCAGCCAGGAAGACGCGCTCCAGTTCCGCGCGTAAGCCCAGCAGCGCGGGGTTCCATTCCCATCCCGGATCCACCGACGCAAAGCCGCGGTAGTGCAGTTCGTAGCACATGTACAGCGCCAGCTGCAGGTCCAGGCCGTAGGGATCGGAGTCGCGCACCGACGCTCCGATGCCGCTCGACGGCTCGCGGGACACCGGTGCGGAAAGAATGCGGCGTACAGCCGTCGACAAGGGACCGTGGGCCGCCGGCAGGGCGGGTTCAACGGTGATCGACGTGTGGGTCACCACGATGTTCTACCCCGCTATCCGGCAGGCAAACGAAAAACGATGTCGACGGTGGTGCCGTCGGGGCGGTGGTCTATCTCCATCGACTCGCTCATCACCCTCATCAGCGGCAGGCCCCGGCCGCCGTTTCCGGGATCGGCGGCCGGCGGCTTCCACGATCCCGAATCGACGATCCGCGCGTGGATCTCTCCGTCGGAGGCCTCCACATCGAGCCGCATGGTGCCGACCTCGTGTCCTTCGTAGGCATGCTCGACGCAGTTGGTGCATGCCTCGCTGATCACCAGCACGATGTCGGAGGCCTGCAGCTCGAGGACGCCGGCGGCCTGCAGCCAGGGAGTCAGCGCCCGCCGGATGGGTGCCAGATTCTCCGCGGTCGCCGGCGTTTCGAGGCGCAGCGGAGCCAACCGGTGCCGGTACAGAACCATCGCGACGTCGTCGTCGTAGCCGTCCGCCGGTGCCAGCTGGTCGAGCACCGCATCGGCAACTGCATCGATCGGCAGCCCCGCATTGTCTGACAGGACATCGGCGACGCGGGCAAGTCCTTCGTCGATGGACTCGCGCCGGCGCTCCACCAGGCCGTCGGTGAACCAGATCAGCGTCGACCCCGGCGGCAGCAGCTCGGCCGCCTGCGGTCGAGTTTCGTTGCGGCGCACCGCCAGTGGTACCGAACTGGCCTCGGTGAGCAGCGTCGTGCCCGCCTCGGGCCGGACGAGGACAGCGGGCATGTGCCCGGCGTTGCTGTACTCGAGTACGCCGGATTCGGTGTCGATGATCGCCAGGAACACCGTCGTGCAGTACGCGTCCGGAATGAGCGACGCCGCGGCGTCGAGTTGCTCCAGCAACAGCGCCGGTTTGGCGCCGGTGAGCAGCAGGGCGCGCGCGGAACTGCGCAGTTGGCCCATGATCGCGGCGGCAGGCAACCCACGCCCCACACAGTCGCCGACGACGATGCCGATGCGGGTCTCGTCGATCGGAAGGACGTCGTACCAGTCACCGCCGATCTCCAGCGGCGGCACCGCGGGCTCGTACCGCACCGCGAAACCGGGTGGCGGCGTCATCGGCGGCAGCATCGCCCGTTGCAGGGTCAGCGACGTCACCCGTGCGGCCTCGAACTGCCTGACGTGCTGAATGGCCAGACTCAGATGACCGATGAGCATCGTCACCAGCAGCTTGTCCTCGGCACTTACCCAGCGCGGTGCAGCGAGTTCCAGCCACAGGGCCACGTCCCCGGCGCCGGAAAGCATCGCGACCAAACCGCGCGCCTTGCCGGGGGCGTCCGGCCACTCGACCGTCTTCGCGGTCAGCGGCAATTGGTGGCGGGCTTCCTGGAAGATCTTCCGTAGTCCGGAATCCATGGTGCGCCAATTCGATTCCTGCGGATCGCCCGCGCCGATCACCTGCGGTTCGGCCTCGCCGGACGGCCACATCACCGCGACCACCCGGCGCACGTCGACCGTGGCACGGCTCTCGCCCAGCGTGATCTCCAGCACCTCTGCGACGCTCTTGGCCACGCTCACCGAGGTGGCTAAGCGCATGACCGCGCTCTCGCGGGCGGCGAAGGCCCGCCGGGCGGTGACGTCGCGGACGGTCCCGACGTACACGTCCGGCCCGCCGTCGGGACCGCGAACGGCGTTGATACTCACCGCCACCCACGCCGGATGCCCGTCGCGGTGACGTACCGGGATCTCGTACTCGGCGCTGCCCAGTTCCCGGACCCGCTGCTGCTCGGCGTAGGTGCCGTCCCGGTCCACCAGCCACGGTTGTGGCCACGAATACGGCAGACCGTCGGCGCCGTATCCGAGAATCTCGGCGAAGGCACTGTTGATTTCGACCACCGCGCCGTGCTCGTCGGCGACGAAGAAACCCTCCTGCAGCGAGTTCACCAACGCGGTGCGGAACCTGTCCCGGTCGGCAAGGTCTTCGGCGCGGGCCCGTTCCTGCGCGTACCGCCTTGTGCCGTCGATGAATCCGCGGGTCGCGACGTCCAGCGGGGCCAGGGTCTGCAACACGAACTCCAGCGCGGTGCCTCGATCCACCTGCTCGGTCTGCGAGAGTTCGTCAAGGAGCCAGAACGTGTTCTCGATGATGTCGAGCATGCTGATCTGTTCCTGCAGCGCCCGGCGCCCGAGTTCGTGCCCCACCGCCAGGCTGTCCTCGTTGCGCGTTTGCAGATAGGTCCGCAGCGCAGCGCGGTAGTGATCGTGAAATTCGTCGGTGTAGGTCATGTCGTGATACCCCGGTGACGTGCGGCCAGCACCATGGCGTCGTCGGTTTCCTTGGCGTGTTTGGCCAAGGCCTGCTCGGCGATGTCGGCAGCGGAAGCCGCGAAGTCGATGTGGTCGAGGTAGTTCTCGGAGATGCCGTCGCTGGTGATCATCAGCAGATCGCCGGTTCGTATCGAAACCACTTGTGCAGGGCGGGTTTCCGGAATCCGGTAACCGACGATGCCGCCGGCCAGCCGGGCGCTGGAACGGACTTGCACGCCGCCGACGCTCTTGGCCACCAGGTTCGCGCGGACATTGCCGATACCGGTCCAGGTCAGCTTGCTGGTCTGAAAATCGATGCGGGCCAGCGACATTGCGGCACCCCTGGTGCCCGTCAGCACCCGGTGGCAGAGCGCGACCAGAACCTCCAGCCGCTCCCCGCGGGCATTTGCGAGCGCCTCGACTCCCGCGAGCGCGGCGCCGGCAGCGGCCGGTCCGTGGCCCAGCCCGTCCAGCACGCCGAACAGCGCTGCCTCGCCGTCCACCTCCACCGCAATGGCCTGGTCGCCGCAGAGTTGCTCGCCCGGGCGGGGGCGACCCGCCGTCGCCCACTCGATCGGACCGAACCGACCCGCCGACCGGGCTCGGTCAGGCACGGGCCGGAACCCATTTCCACATCTCGATGACCGTTCCGCGCCCCAGCGAGGACTCCACGATCAGGCGATCCATCAGGCGCCGGGCACCCGGGAGTCCCATGCCCAGCCCGCGACCGGTGGTGTATCCGTCCTCCATCGCCCGGTCGATGTCGGCGATGCCGGGACCTTCGTCTTCGGCGCGCACAATAAGCGCCCTGCGTCCCTCCCGGTCGGCCACGCCGACCCGAACCTCCCCGTGCCCGGCATAGCTGGTGATGTTGCGGGCGATCTCGGAGATCGCGGTGGCGATCATCGTGACGTCGGTCAGGGAAAATCCCAGATCGAGGGCGAGCTGATGGCCGGCTTTGCGGGCAGCGACGATGTCGTCGGAGGTGTTGATGGCGACCACGACCTCACCCGCCACCATCGCGCCCGATCATCGATTTACCCAGCCCCAGTTGCTTGTTCAGCAGCGCGATGCCCTCTTCCAGGTCGAGCGCGGTGCTCATGTCGTCGAAAGCCAGTCCGAGCTGCACCATGGCGAACGCGACCTCCGGTTGCAGGCCCACGATCACCGTGGTGGCCCCCCGTAGCCGGGTCATGTGCGCGATGGTGCGCAATGACCGGGCCGCGAACGAATCCATCACGTCGATGGCGGTCACGTCGACGACGATCCCCTGCGCGCGGAACCTGCTGACCCGCTCCATCAGGTCCTCGCGCAACCGCTCGGTGTCGGAGTCGGTGAGCGCGGCCTGAACGGTGGCGATCAGGATCGCGCCCTGCTTCAGAATCGGTACGGGCATGGACGGGTCGCCGACCTATTCGCCGGTGCGGGTGACTTCGTAACCCAGCAGGCGCTCGGCTTCTTCGATGCCGCCCTGCAGGTCGCCGACGGCATTCATCTTCGACAGGTCCAGCCCGATGGTCACCAGGGTCAGTGCGATTTCGGACGACAGGCCGGTGATGATGACGCTCGCGCCCATCAGTCCCGACGCGTCGACCGTCTGCACCAGGTGATTGGCCACCGTGGAGTCGATGGTGGGGACACCGGTGATGTCGATGACGACCACCTTGGCGCGGTTGGCGCGGATGGCGCGCAGCAGTTGCTCGGTGACCTGCCGGGCGCGCTGGCTGTCGAGCACGCCGATGATCGGCAGAATCAGCAGCTGCTCGCGGACCTGCAACACCGGGGTCGACAGCTCGCGGATTGCCTCCTGCTGCTGACGGATGATGCGCTCGCGCTCCTGCACGAAGCTGACGCCCACCGTGTTGGCGATGCGGTTCGCCGCCGGCTCGTAGGCGTCCAGCACGCGGTTGAGCATGTCGAATTCGGCCTGGTACTTCTCGAACAACGAGCGCGCGAGGACGTCACGCAGCAACAGCACTATGCCGAGAACCTCGTCGGTCTCCACGCCCCGGGGAATGATGCGTTCGGAAAGGTCGCGCGCGTAATCCTGCAGCGCCTCGACGCTGCCGGTCTCGAGCACTTCCACGTAATTGTCGTAGACGGCGGTCGCCTCGGAGAAGATTTCTTCGGGGGTCATCGCGGTGAGAAGTTCCGCCTCGGTGATCCGGCGGGCCCATTCTTCGCGCAGCGCGGTCCGATTTCGCCGCAGGTGCTGCACCAGCTGTGGTAGCAAACCTTCGGAGGAGACGCTGTTACCGGTGCTGCTGGATTCTGACGGCGAATCTGACATGTGCCCCTCCAAGCCGCTCCTAGCCCACCGCAGGCCCCTAAGGGGAGACTAGCTTGAGCTGTGGCGACGGACGTGTTGAGGTCTTCTACTTCTTGGGATAAGCACGGCAGGTTAGGCTTGCAGCACACTCGCCACCCGCCCGGACTGAAGGATCGCCAGTTGTCTGCTCCTGATTCGATCACCGCCGCGGTCGCAGACCATGACGGCATCGTCGTACTCAGTATCGGCGGCGAGATTGACCTGGTGACCGCGCCGGCCCTGGAAGAAGCCATCGGCGGTGTGGTGGTGGACAATCCGGAAGCGCTGATCATCGACCTGTCCGCGGTGGAGTTCCTCGGCTCGGTGGGCCTGAAGATCCTGGCGGCGACATACGAGAAGCTCGGCGATTCTGCGCAGTTCGGTGTGGTGGCGCGCGGGCCGGCGACCAGAAGGCCGATTCACCTGACCGGTCTGGACAAGACCTTTCCGTTGTATCCGACGCTCGACGATGCCCTGACCGGAGTGCGGGAAGCCAAGCTCAACGGTTGATCCAGTCCCCGCGGATAACGTTTACGTCACGAACCCGGATCACGATCGTCTAAGAAATCGCGCCACTTTCTAAGAATTCTCATTTTTCGGCGACTTTGTTGGCTTGTTTGCTTAGCTAATTATGCCACCTGAGTTCCTTGCGTCACATGTTTACCAAGCCCGGCAGCGGGCACCCATTCATGGTGCGCGAACGTCGGCCGAAGATCGGTTTTGGTTCCGCTACTTTGGATTTCAGGGGATCGGGCCCCCAGCTAACGGTTCACTCATTCGGAGGAACAAACATTATGAAATTCAGCAGCATCGCCGCCCGCCGCCGCGTTGCCGGCATCAGCGCCGGGTGTCTGCTCGGGGGAATCGTCGTCGGTATCGCCGGCGCGCCAGTGGCCGTGGCAGCACCCGACTGCACCCCCGACGGCGTCAGCTCCACCGTCATGTCCGCGCGGGGTGCGGCGGAGCAGTACCTCGCCGGCCACCCGGGCGCCAGCCAGGTGGTCACCGCGGCGTACGGGCAGCCGCGTGGGGAGGCAGCCGCCAACCTTCGGGGCTACTTCACCGCGCATCCCAACGAGTACTACGACCTGCGGGGAATTCTGGCGCCGATCGGCGACACCGAACGGCAGTGCAACGTTTCTGCGCTGCCGCCGAACCTGGAATCGGCATATCAGGAATTCATGGCCGGCTGATTCGCCGGCCACGACGCAACGACCCGCCACAACGAAGTGGCGGGTCGTTCCGTATCCGCCGGGTGGTCGTTTCGTACCGTTGCTGCTACGAACCCGCGGCCGGCAGGTGTGAGCCCCTGCGGAGCGGGTTATCCACCGTGCAGCCGACGTGACGTCGGGGACAGCGGAGGACTTCGATGCGGCTGCGCCGCAGTGTTTTAACCAAGCCCGGTATCACGCGGAAACGGCGGGGCAAGGGCTTCGCGTACTACGGGCCCGACGGCGAGCGGCTGACCGACGCCGAGGCGTTGCAGCGGATCAAGGATCTGGTGATCCCGCCGGCGTGGAAGAAGGTCTGGATCGCGCCGTACGGCAACGGGCATATCCAAGCGGTGGGGACTGACGCAGCGGGCCGTCGCCAGTACCTCTACCACCAGAGGTGGCAGCAGGAGCGGGCGGAAGAGAAGTTCGACCGGGTGCTGGAGATGTCCAAAGAGCTGCCGGCCTGGCGCGAGCGGATCGCCAGCGACCTGGCGGGACGGGGCCTGACCCGCGACCGGGTCCTTGCCCTCGGGCTGCATCTGCTCGACTTGGGATACTTCCGTGCCGGCGGCGAACAGTACGCCGAGGAGAACGAGTCCTACGGCCTGGCCACCCTGCTGTGTGAACATGTGACACTGCGCCGCGACGCGGTGGCCTTCGATTACCCCGCTAAGAGCGGCGTGCAGCGCCAGTACGAGATCGAGAATGCCGAGGTGGTGCGGGCGGTGCGGGCGCTGCTGCGCAGGACCGACTGCAGCAGCGGGCGATTCTTGGTGTGGCGCAACGCCGCCGAATGGGTCGACGTGCACAGCGACGACCTCAACGCCCGGTTCAAGGAGCTGGTCGGCTCGGATTACAGCGTGAAGGATCTGCGGACGTGGCACGGCACCGTCCTCGCCGCGGTGGCTTTCGCCGATGCGGACCCGGCGGTATCGCAGCGGGTCGCCAAACGGGTCGAGGCTGCGGTGATGCGGGAGGTCTCCGAGGAGTTGGGGAACACGCCGGCCGTCGCCCGCAGTTCCTATGTGGATCCGCGGGTGGTCGGTGGTTACCGCGACGGCATCACCATCGCTGCGGCGGTGCGGCGGGCCGCCCGTTCTGATCGGCCGGATGGCGCGCAAGGTGTGCTGGAGAAAGCCACTCGGGAGATGATCCGCCGAATAGCCAAGGGCGACAAGAAGACCCGGCCCTCGGAGCTGGCCAAAACGGCTTGAGCCGACATCGTTCGCTTTCCGTACTTTGTCCGGAATGCGAATGCAGCAGACACCGAAGTTCAGCCGGGCGGGGCCCGTCGGAATATCATGAGTCTGGTGTGCGCAGATTCGCGGCGAAAGAGGGGTCGCCGGTGGCCACCGGTGGGGAGATTTCGCTACCTGGCCCGTGAGGACCGCTGGGAGTGGTCGGACGAGGTGGCACGGATGCACGGCTACGAGCCGGGTACCGTGCAGCCGACGACCCAGTTGTTGATCAAACACAAGCATCCGGACGAGAAGCCGACAGTTCCAGAGCTGATCGAGCAGGTGCGCCGGCACGGTGCCGCCTTCAGCAGCAGGCATCGAATCGTCGACACCCGCGGCGAAACGCATGTGGTGGTCGTGGTGGGGGACCGGTTCGGTGGGCCGGACGGCCGGTTGCTCGGTATCGGCGGCTTCTACATCGACGTCACCGATCAATTCGACGCTGACCTGCAGAAGCACCTGAGTGAGGCGCTGCTGGCAGTCGACTCGCGACGCGCGGTGATCAACCAGGCGATGGGAATCCTGATGCTGCGGTACGGCGTCAATGCCGAGTCGGCCTTCGATCTGCTGGTCAAGCTCTCGCAGGAGTCCAACGTCAAGCTGCGCGATATCGCCGAGCGGGTAGTCGACGAGATCACCGCACAGGACGTCTTGAACGACAACGCGGCCGACCGGGTCGATCGGCTGCTGCGCACCCGCGAAGGGTTATAGCGCCGTCACTGTTGCAGGGTGGCGTGCGGGCTCTGACCGTAGGTCTTGCGGTACAGGGCCGCGAACCGCCCGGTGTGGGCGAAGCTCCACCGGTGGGCCACTTCGCTGACGGTGGTGGTGGACCGGTCGCTGTTGACCAATTCCTGATGCGCGCGGTGTAGTCGCACACGCCGCAGGTACTCGGTGGGTGTGGTCTCGAGATGTTGCCGAAAGAGATACTGGACCGCGCGGGAGGTCATGCGCAGCGCGTCGGCGACATCGTTGACCCCGATGCCATCTCCGGCGTGGCGATGGATGAACGAGATCGCGCCTTTGAGGGTCGGTGGCACCGACGGGTTGCGCAGCAGGTCCTGGCCGTCGCTCATGTTGGACGGGAAGCATTCGAGCAGAGCGGCACCGAGCAGGTGGCCGGCCGCGCCGACGACCAGCGGTTGTTGTGCGGTTTCCGCGTGCGAGAAGCCGGCGATGACGTAATCCAGTGCCTGGCTCCATGTCCGAGCCACGGCCGTGGAGCGGGGGCGGCAGCCGGCGAAGCGGATCTGTTGGGGCAGCGGCCCGTTTCGGTCCGCGGCGACCTGGGTGAGGTGCCGCAGATCCAGCTGGACGACATGAAATCGCGCCGTGTTCGCTTGGATGGCGCACGGCAGATCGTCGGCGGCGATGACCGGGGTGTCCATCCTGGTGCCGGGGTCACCGGCCAGTGTCAGCGAGCCCGCACGGGGGTGTATCACCACCGCGGCATCGGTGGCCCGGATTTCGCAGCCCACCCGGCCTTCGATCAGCAACTCGTCGACGGTGACCGCTTCGGACACGAAGCGATGATGGGTGACCGACGAGCCGCCGGCCAGGCTGCTGATCCGCCAGCCCGGGTGGTAGGCCTGGGCGAAGAATCGCTGGGCGGCCTCGGAGTCGCTGGTATGAAACTTTTCGTACCGGACTGCGTCCGGCGCGCGTGTCTCCGGCGACCGGTCGGTTTCCTGAGGATAAGGCGCGGTTGTCATAGTCTCTTTGTCCTAAGCCGTGGCAACGGTTTTCAGGTGGCTCACCTGGTCGTAGATGCTCAGCGCGTCTTGGGCGATCCGGTCCCAGGTGAAACGCGACATCGCCCGGGAGCGGCCGGCCGAACCCATGCTCTGGCACTGGAACCGTTGACTCTGCATGGTTTTCAGTGCCCTGGCCAGTTCGTGCGGCTTGGTGGGGGACACCAGCAGGCCGGTGACGTTGCCGACGACGGTGTCCGTCAGAGCGCCCACGGCCGTCCCGACCACGGCTCGCCCGCTGGCCATCGCCTGCAGTGCTGAGCCGGCGCGAGGTGCCAGCCGCGGTGTGCTGGCGACCACATCGGCGGACCACAGCAGCGGAGGAATATCCTCGGGCGCAACGTAACCCGCGAAGTGGACACGTTTGCCGACGCCCAGTCCGCTGGCCATGCGCTTGAGCTTGGCCCGCTCTCTTCTGTTGCGGGCGTCATCGGTGGAGCTCTGCGCGATCACCAGCTCGCTGTCCGGCACGTGCGGCAAGACCCGAATTGTCCTGTCAAATCCGTTGCACGGCTGTAGATTCGGCGCAATTTGCACTATCCGGTGGGTGTCGTGGTTCGCCCAGGTGGGGTCAGTGCACGCGTAGCGGTCGACGTCGACTCCGGCTGAAAGGACCGACGTGCGTGCCCGATTGCGGCGCAATCTGGTCAGCACCCCGAGTTCTTCGCTGCTGCCCCCGGTAACCCAGGTGGCACCGCGAGCCAGCAGAGGTTCGATCCGGGCACGTTCTGAATCGCTCGGCTGCCCAGCGCCCGGACCGCAACCCGTCGCAGCCAAGCCGTGAAAGCTCTGCACGGTGGTCAAGCGGCTGCGACGAGCCGCCAGCTGTGCCGCCAGTCCGCCCAGCCATCCGAAGCTGTGCACGACGTCGGGCGGTTCGCCGGCCCAGTGTCGGGATAGTTCAGCAGCCCAATCGCCGACAAAAGGCAGGACCTTCGCTGCCGGGACGGGTGCGGGCGGCCCGACATTCGCCGGCGTGGTCCGGTAGGACGAATCAGCACGCTCAGGGGGTCGGCGTGGCAACGCCGTCACGGTGTGGCCGTGGCCGGCCAGCGCCGCGCAAAGTTGTTGGCATTCGTCCTCCAGGCGGTTTCCGACGAGGTCCAGCTCGTCGCCAGAGAAGTCGTCGCCCCAGACAATGGCGATTCTCACGCAGCATTGCATTACCGCGCCCGGTGCCGGACAAACGGCGCGGAGCAAGTGATTCGCTTACTGGACAGCGCTGGATAGGGCCGGTGGGGGCCCATAAACAACGGATCACCGCGCGCAGCGGGAGAGGAGATGCAGGTCAGCCACGCCGGGACCGGTGCCGACCCTGGCATCGGCCCGCCGCACGCCGTCATCCCAGCTCGTTTTCCGCTCCTATCAAAGCCCACACCGTCTTGCCCGACGATGTCGGCGTGCTACCCCAGAAACGGCATAAGACGGCGACGATCGCCAGGCCGGAAACGATGTCAACGCCGAAGCCTGCCGCTTCGAGGCGGCTGGCGGGCTGCCGGCTGCGATCTTCGACGGCGACCGCCACGGCGTCTCCGCGGCTCTCCATAATGAGCAGCGGCGCGCTGTCCGTGTGCTCCAATACGTTTTCGATGAAGACGGTCGCGATCGTGTTGGCGACCGGTATCAGGCGCTCGGCCGACCAGGCGGTGAGCCACCCTCCGATCATGGTGCGCGCAAGACGGATGCTGACTCGGCTTCTCGGCAGCTCCGCGCGCCCTCGGCGGCGACTGGGCGAGGGGAGTTCGGCGGCCGCGACCAGGGCGGACTCACAGGTGGAGTGAACCGGTAGATATCCCGCCACGTCGCAGTGCTCGATGGCGCGCCTTTGACGACTGTCGCTGCACACCAACATAATCGGCACGCCTGGCCAGGTGTTAACGTGCCAGCGCGCGCTGGTGAACACTGACCACGCGGACGGGGACGGCACGGCCAGACGGTCCACGTCCACGATCACCGCTCGGGGTTCGTCCAATGCCGCCCTGATGACGCTGTCGCGCAACCCCCGGTAGGTGGAACCGTCCAGTACGCCACGGGTGCGCAGAACAACGAAGTCGTTCAGGCATTCCCTCGTCGTCGCCACGGCGGGTTTGGGTTTCGTCATCTGCGTCACCGAGTCGTTCAGCCCCGGTAGTGAACGAGTTACTGGTTGGACTTCTGCCGCTCTTCGGCGGCTTCGGCGACACCCTCGGCGCCTGATTCGGGTCCACTGTCCTTCTCGCTCATGTAATTTCCCATCTTTTTGCAGCTGTCGCGACCGGTAGCCGCGGTAACGCGTGGTCGGGTTCCCGGTCCGGATCGGCTCAAACAGATCACGGGGTCGGCACAGAAGTTTCACGGCCAAAGCGAATTTCATCTGAATCAAAAGTCCGGCCCAGCAGAAGATTTCACTCCGGGGCATGGGGGTTAGTGCGGCCCGGATGCGGGCATCCTTCGCTGCGGGAACGTTGTAGGAGGTGGCTGCTGTGCCGAATTCGTCAATCAAGAACGAAAAGCTCTACGAAGACTTGCGTCAGAAGGGTGAGTCGAAGGAGAAGGCCGCGCGGATCTCGAATGCTGCCGCCGCGCAGGGTAAGTCCAAGGTCGCACGCAAGGGCGGCAAGTCCGGTTCCTACGCGGACTGGACCGTGCCGGAACTGAAGAAGCGGGCCAAAGAGTTGGGCATGTCCGGGTATTCGAGCCTGACGAAGGACAAACTGGTCCAGAAGCTGCGCAACCACTGATCAGTCCGGCGGCTCGTCCTCCGACCCTTGGACCGGTGCCTGCTCGCGCTCGGTCGCGTTGCCGGGCACGTCCTTGTCGCGGCGTTCGTCGGTCACGTTCTGCTGTAGTTCGACGACCACGTCTTCCAGGTCCTGGTCACGTCGAAGTCCACGACTCGGTTGCGGGTCCATGGTGCAGCTAAGTACCCGTAATCGCGGGTTTTATCCCGTCAGCTCCGTAGACCCAGACGGTCGACCAGCGCCAGGAATGCGACCGCGAAATCGTTGTCCGCTGTCTCCGCGGCCATGCGGTCCCAGTCCAACTGTTCCCTGATCGCCCGCGCGGGGGGAATCAACTTCGCAAAGTCGCAGTAGTGCTCGGTGAGAGCGCGCAGTTTCTGAATGAACACGATGGTTGGTGGCAGTACCGGGATCGATACCGCCAGCACCACGCGCTGCTCGGCGCAGTCCAATGCATCCGCAGTCACCGTCACCCCGTTGACCCGGTGCAGGACGTCGACCACCGTCTCGCCGAAGTGGGCCTTGAAGAGCCAGTCCTCCGGAGGACGTTCGATTCGGAATCCGGCTTTGCCGAGCGTGGTGGCGGCCGCCGGCACGTCGGCTTCGGCCAGCATGAAGTCGACGTCGTGGGTCGGCTCGGGTGCGCCATAGGCCCACAGCGCGTAGCTGCCCGCCAATGCGAACGCCGGGCCGTGCTCTTTGAGCGCCGATGCCGCACAGCGCAACGCTTCACGAAGTTCGCGAGGCTCGGGGGAGGGAGTCATGGTCGGTAGGGCATACCCGGCCTTCAATCACGGCAACCTGCCGGCCGGGTTGTGCTGTTGCTCAACCGTTTAGTTGGAATCTAAACGGGAACTTAGATTCATTGTGTCAGCCGCAGCGTCGCGCACTTACGACCATATTGCGGTCGTCATTCCGGCCCATAACGAGCAGGACAGTCTTCCCGACTGTCTGTCGGCGGTAGTGACCGCGGCCCTGTGCGTCCCTTTGCCGGTCGTCATCGTCGTGGTGCTCGATGCCAGCGAAGACGAGAGTGCCCAGCTGGCCGGCGATTACGGAACCGATGTTCACTTCGTCCGGGTGGAATCCCGCAACGTGGGTGCGGCGCGGGCAGCCGGATTCGACTATGCGCGGGATTGGGGCGGGACGGACACCAACTCTTGGTATGCCACCACCGACGCCGACAGCACCGTGAATCCCGACTGGTTGGTGCGGCAACTCGATTGCGGCGCGGACATGTTCCTGGGCCTGGTGAGGGTCACGGACTGGGAACAACATCGCAGCGAAGTGGTGGACAAGTACGAGCACGACTACGACGCGCGAGTGGACGACGAACATGACCATATTCATGGCGCCAACATGGCTTTCAGCTCATCGGCCTACTGGCGCGTCGGTGGCTTTCGGGCCCTGACGTCCGGTGAGGATGTTGACTTGGTAGCGCGGTTCGAGCATGCTGGCTACCGAATTTGCCGAGATACCGCACGATCGGTTGTCACTTCGGCGCGAATCCAGGCTCGGGCGCCACGCGGATTTGCTGATCACTTGAGCACGCTCTCAGAAAGCGCGACGGGGGATGTCGCATGACCGCCGGATTAGTTCAACACTGGCTGGAATCGGGACGACTGGAATTGCCGTTGCCGGCGGCGGGATACACCGCAGACCGCCTGCAGCAGCTGACGCGTTTGGCCCAGGACGACATCGCGGCGGCGCGCATCGCCGAAGCCCACGTCGATGCGGTCGCCATCCTGCATGAGCTGGGGGGTAAGCCGCCCGAGCCCAATCAGCTGTGGGGGGTGTGGGCGGCCGAGGCATCCGACGCGAAGCTGACCGCCACCAGCGTCTCCGGAGATGAGTTCCAGCTCAATGGCATCAAGGTTTGGTGCTCGGGCGCCGGGTTCTGCACGAACGCGTTGGTCACCGCGCACATGGAAGGCGGCGAGCGTGGCCTGTTTGCCGTCACCCTTACCGACGCCGGGGTGAAGCCGCTGCCGAGTACCTGGTGGAACCCCGGGATGGCAGGCAGTGACACCCGGTCGGTGCAATTCAGCAACGTGCACGCGATCCTGGTCGGTGAGCCCGGGGACTACCTGAGCCGTGCCGGGTTCTGGCACGGGGCGATCGGCGTCGCCGCCTGCTGGCTCGGCGGTGCCCGCCGGGTGGCCGACCCGCTGTACCGCTGCGCCCGCAGCGAGTCGGCAGACGCCTACGCTCTGGCACACCTGGGCGCGGTCGACGCCGCGCTGGCCGCCGGCGATGCGATGCTGGCCGCGGCCGCCGCGCAGATCGACGCAGATCCGTTCGACCGGGCGCGCGCCGCGCAACTGCTGGCCCGACGCGTCCGCGCGGTCGTGGAACACGCGGTCGACGAAGCGATCACCCGCACCGGACGCGCACTTGGGCCCGGCCCGCTCTGCCAGGACGGCCGGCACGCCCAGCGGGTGGCCGACCTGACTATCTACATACGGCAGAGTCACGCCGAGCGCGACCTGGCCGAACTCGGCCGCTTGGCCGGCCGGCCCAGCCGTTGAGGGTCACGCCGCCCACCAACGGGCCGCGATTCGCCGCCAGACCTTTAACAGGTGGCGGCACCCCCGCGCAGGACTGGCTTTCCGCGCTTCGTCCACCGACGCTGGCGCTGACCTGCACATCTCTGGTCGTGGTGGCGGCGCATCCGGACGACGAGACCCTGGGCATGGGCGCGACGATGGCGCAGCTGGTTGCTTCCGGCGTGCCCGTCCGGGTCGTGTCGGTCAGTGACGGCGGGGCCGCGCGCCCGGATTCGTCGCTGGCTGAGCGGGTTCGACTCGAGGACGCGCGCCGTGCCGAGCTTCGCGCTGCCGCGGCTGTTCTCGGTGTGGGGCCGCCGCTGTCGCTCGGATTGCCCGACGGGCAGCTGGCCGAGCACGAGGATCATCTGGCGGGTCAGCTCAGTGGACTTTTGGACGCGTGCCCGCCCGGGTCCTGGTGCGCGGCGACCTGGCGGGGTGACGGTCACCCCGACCATGAGGCAGTGGGCCGGGCGGCTGCGACGGCCTGTGCACGCGCTGGTGTGACCCTGGTCGAGTATCCGCTGTGGATGTGGCACTGGGCCACCCCGGATGATCCGGACGTGCCCTGGGATCGAGCCCGCGGAATTTCCCTGTCGCGCTGGGCGGTGGAGCGCAAAAGTCAAGCCGCACAATGCTTTCGAAGCCAATTCGAGCCCCCGGCGGCGGTGTTGCCGCCGTTTGTGCTCGAGCGGCTACTTGCCGTGGGGGAGATGGTTTTCCGGTGACCACGCGACTGCCCGACGCGTACTTCGACCGGATCTACGCCGGCGCGGACGACCCATGGAAGTTGTCGACGCGCTGGTATGAGGAGCGCAAGTACGCCATCACGCTGGCACTGCTGCCCAGACCGAGGTATCGGCACGCGTTCGAGCCGGGCTGCTCGATCGGGACGTTGACCGGGCAGTTGGCGGCGCGCTGTGACCACGTCACCGCCGTCGACGTGGCCGACGCGGCCATTCGCACCGCCGACGCCCGGCTGCGGGACGCCGGCTGCCGCGACCGCGTGACGCTCTCGCGTGGATCCCTGGACGAGCCGTGGGCGGGCGGCCCGTTCGACCTGTTGGTGCTCAGCGAGATCGCCTACTACCTCGCGGCGGAAACCCTCGCGGAGGTACTGCGACGGGAGTGTCCGCGATTGGTGCGCGGCGCGACTGTCGTCGCCGCCCACTGGCGGCACCCGGTGGACGATTATCTGCTCACCGGCGATGCGGCGCACGCCGTCATTGCGGCCACGCCCGGGCTGACACCACTGGGGCGATATTGCGACGACGACGTCGTGATCGATGTCTTCGACACCGCCGACGGTCGCTCGGTGGCGGCGCGGGAGAACGTTCCCGGCGCGCGGGAGCGGACATGCGGATAGCGACCTTCAACATCCTGCACGGCCGCACCGTCGGCGACGGCGTCGACCCGCAACGGCTACGGGACTGCGTGCGGCGTCTCGATCCGGACGTGCTCGCCCTGCAGGAAGTCGACTTCGACCAGCCGCGGTCCGGCCGGGCCGATCTGACCGCGGCCGCGGCCGAGGCGATGGGTGCCGTGGAGCACCGGTTCGTCGCCGCCATCTCGGGAACGCCGGGGGCGACCTGGATGGCGGCTACCGGACGCGAACAACCGGGGACCGCGGCATACGGGATCGCGTTGCTGTCCCGCTTCCCGGTGACCAGCTGGCAGGTGGTGCGGTTACCCCGGATTCCGATGCGCTTCCCGATGTATCTGCCGGGCCCCAACAAGGTGATGATCGTCGACGAGGAGCCGCGGGCTGCCGTGATCGCGCGACTGCAGACGCCGCTGGGGCTGATGACGGTGGCCAACACCCACCTGTCCTTCGTGCCGGCGTGGAATGTGCGTCAGCTGCGGCGCCTGATGCGGGACCTGCGGGGACTGCCGGGGCCGCGGCTGCTGGTCGGCGACCTCAACCTCCCGCCCGCTCCCGTCCACCGCTGGACCGGGATGCGGCCACTGGCATCGGCGGCGACGTTTCCGGCCGACGCGCCGACCCGGCAGCTCGATCACATCGTGACCGACGACAGGGAACTGCGTGCCGGCGCGACGGTCGCGGAGCTGATGCCGATTTCAGATCACCGCCCGCTGGTGGCGGACCTGCACCGCTGAGTCACTCCTGCCCGCTGAGTCACCGCCCGCTGCGTCACTCCTGCTGGCTGCGCGCCTCCGCGCCGGTCATACCGGCGTCGAAATCGTCGTCGGCGGCCGTGCGTCCCACGTAGTCGCCGTCCTGGTCGCGTCCCTCGCGTGAGTTGGCGACGTGCTCGTCGCCCTGTACGTCTTCTTCGCTCTTCTCTTTGCCACCGGTCATCGCGACCTCCTTCAGGTCTTGGGTGTGTGGGGTCTGGGCTCGCGCTAGGACAGGCAGTGCGCAGCGTCCACCAGCTCCGCGCTCATGTTGCGCTCCATCATCTTCAGCGCGGCCGAACCGAGTTCCTCGTCGATGTGGGCCACCGCATCAGGCGGCACCACCACCTCGTAGTGGCGCAGATAGCCGTCCAGTGCGCTGTAGAGGATGCACTGTTCGGTGACCTGGCCGGCTAGCACCAGACGCCGGCTCTTCAAGCGGTCCAGCAGGTAATCCAGCGCCGTCGAGTAGAAGACGCTGTGGCGGACCTTGGTGATGACGTAGGTGTCCTCCGGCGGCACCAGCGGTTTGACCAGTTCGGGCCGCTTGCCGTCGAGCGCGGCGGAGATGATCGAGCGGCGGTCGGCAGTGAAGTTGCCGTGGTTGTCGTTGACGTAGATGAGGTCGACGCCGTCGTTGTCGCGAGCGTCGTTCACCAGCCCGACCAGGGGATCCATGATGCCGGCAACGTTGTCGGCCAGTTGTTCGGCATCGGGGTGGTCGTAGTCGTTGAACATATCGATGATCAGCACCGCGGTATCACTCACAGTCGACTTGTACCCGCTCTCCGGGAACTCAACAGGATGATGCGTAATCCTGGGGAGCCGCCACCAAAATTGGCGAGTGCGGCAACTGTATCCCTGGGATATAGTAACCGTAATGAGGTTTCCTACGTCTCTGGGAGTGAGCATGGTTTACATCGGGACAGACCCGCTCGTCCACGGGCCGGCCACGACCAGCGACTCGGGTGAGCGCGCCGTGAGCGTGCCCGGTTTGGTAGCTGCAGCCACCTGGGCGGTCGGTCTGGTCATCGGGCTGGTCGCAATGGCATCGGGACACGAGTTGCTGGCCGGAGTGGCACTTGTACTGGCCATCATGTCGCCCTGGCTCGGCCTGGCCTGGGTGGCGCGCACCCAGCGTGCCGACATGCGTCGTCAACGCGCGCTTGCCAAGCAGGCCGTGCTGTACCCGGGCAGTTGGCCGACGTTGCAACTCACCGCTCGCTGACACCCGCGGGCGCGCGATAGCACATCTGAGATTTCCTCCCGCCGAAGGGGTGTGGGCGGCTGCGGAATGGGGTACTGCCTGTGCCAACGGGCGACCATGTGGTGGCCGGCCCGGCCCTCCGCAGGAAGGAACTGCCATGACTACCGTCAGCGACTATGACGCCCGCCGCGTGACCGATGCCGACGCCGCGGATCGATCCACACTGCGTGAGCTGGGACCCGTGCCGAAGCTGACCACGACTGTGGTCGACGACGACCCGAACGAGTCGCTCTTCTTCGAGTTGCCGGGTGCGGACCTCTCCAGCGAAGAACTCTCGGTCGTGGTGATCCCGCAGCGCGCCGACGAATTCACCTGCTCGAGTTGCTTCCTGGTGCAGCACCGCAACCGATTGCGCGACACCAGTGGCGGACGGCAGATCTGCGCCGACTGCGCGTGACTCCCGCGTAGGAGGACAATCCCTGCGTGTGAGCCCTCCACCCGGACTGCCCGCTCCGCGCGGGTTCCGTAGCGCCTTCGCCGCGGCGTACGCACTGGCCTACCTGATCGGCGGCGAACGCCGGATGATGCGGCTGATCCGCCGGTACGGCCCCATCATGACCATGCCGATCCTCAGCCTGGGTGACGTTGCGATCGTGTCCAATGCGGCGCTGGCCAAAGAAGTTTTCACCGCGCCGACGGATGTGCTGCTGGGGGGCGAAGGGGTGGGACCTGCGGCGGCCATCTACGGATCCGGGTCCATGTTCGTCCAGGAGGAACCGGAGCACCTGCGGCGGCGCCGGATGTTGACACCACCGCTGCACGGCGCCGCGCTCAACTCCTACGTGCCGGTGATCGAAGCGTCGACACGGGGGGCCATGCGCGCGTGGCCCGTCGACCGCCCTTTCGAGATGCTGCAGGCCGCGCGGGCGCTGATGCTCGATGTGATCGTCCGAATCATCTTCGGCGTCGAGGAGCCGGAAGAAGTCCGGCGGCTGGGGCGGCCCTTCGAACACCTGCTGAACCTCGGGGTATCAGAGCAGTTGACCGTGCGCTACGCGCTGCGCGGGCTCGGCACGTTGCGGGTGTGGCCGGCGCGGGCGCGGGCCAATCGCGAGATCGACGACGTGGTCATGCGGCTCATCGCCGAGCGCCGCAACGACCCCGGGCTGGCCACCCGCCGCGACATCCTGTCGTTGTTGATGTGCGCTCAATCCGACGACGGGCTGTCGGACAGCGAGATTCGAGATGACCTGATTACCTTGATGCTGGCCGGCCACGAAACCACCGCAACCACCCTGGCATGGGTGTTCGACCTGTTGCTGCATCATCCCGATGCCCTGCGGCGGGTGCGGGACGAGGCGACGGCCGGCGGCGAGGAGTACACGACGGCGGTGATCGATGAGGCGCTGCGGGTACGCCCGCCCGCCCCGCTGACCTCCCGGGTGGCGGCGCAACCCTTTCGGTTGGGCGGCTACGAGGTCGCGGCGGGGACCCGGATCGTCGTCCACATCGTCGCGATCAACAGGGATCCGGCCGTCTACGAGTCGCCACGGGAATTCCGGCCGGAGCGGTTCCTGGGTGTCCGGCCTCAGACGTATGCCTGGCTGCCGTTCGGTGGCGGGGTGAAACGCTGCCTGGGCGCCGCATTCTCGATGCGGGAGCTGATTACGGTGCTGCACGTATTGCTGCGTGAAGGTGAATTCATTTCCGTGGATTCCCGGCCCGAGCAGGCGGTGCGCCGGTCCATCATGCTCGCGCCGCGCCGCGGCACGAGCGTGCGATTCCGGCCGCTCCAAGAATTCGTTTAGAACCCGTCCAGGGCCGGGTGCCATGGTGCTGCCATGACGACCAACTTTTCGAGGAAGGCGGTTGTGGGTGCGGCGCCGGAACCGGCCACCAGCGGTTACGCCTCGGCGGCCTTGGTATTCAGCATCGTCGGAGCGGTGCTGCTGGGTGTCTTCTGCGCGATCGCGGCGTTGTTGCAGCCTGAAACCCTCCCACAGGGCAGGCGCGAGGCTATCGCGGCGCTGGTGATATCGGCGACCTGGGTGGTAGTGGCAGTGGCGGCGCTGCACGGATCTTCGATGTAGATCTGTGACAGAGCGATGTGATTGGACCCACAATTCGCGGGGTACACGGAGGTTGGATCTGCCAATTAGACAGCGTTCAACAGAAGGGGCGCGACGTGATTATCCTGGGAATTATTTTGCTGCTGATCGGCTATTTCGCCGGCATCCCAATTCTCTACACAATCGGCGGCATTCTCGTGCTCGTCGGTGTGATTCTGTGGATTCTGGGTGCGGTTGGGCGCCCGGTCGGAGGCCGAAGAGTCTGGTTCTAGCGCACTCGCCTGCGCCCTGAGCTAGTTGCGTCGGACCGGAACTGCGGAAACGCGGTTTCGGTCCGACGCATTTTTGGTCGGTAGAACAGAGTCGGGGTGGCGGTGTGTGATCCCAGGACATGCGCATAGCGTGTCTCAAGACATAGGCATAGGTCTTGGGGCGACGTTTCGTGAGTGTCGAAAGCCCGATTGGTCATCACTGCCGTTGTCATCGAGGGCCGCAGCCAATCCGAGGTCGCTCGGACCTACGGGGTCTCCCAATCCTGGATCTCGCGGCTGATCAAGCGCTATCAGCTCGAAGGCGCCGCAGCCTTCCAGGCGCGCTCGCGGCGCCCACACACCAGCCCCACCCGGTTACCGCAGTCCACCGTCGAATTGATCGTCGAGCTGCGTGAGAAACTGACCAGCAAAGGACTCGACAACGGTCCGCACACCATCGCCTGGCATCTGACCCATCACCACGGCCTGCACGTATCGGTCAACTCCATCCACCGCCACCTACGCACAGCCGGCCTCATCACTCCCGCACCCCACAAACGGCCCAAGTCCTCCTACATCCGCTTCGCCGCCGAACAACCCAATGAACGCTGGCAGGCCGACTTCACCCACTGGTGGCTCGCCGACACCACCCACACCGAAATCCTGTGCTTCATCGACGACCACTCCCGCTACGCGCTCTCGGTCACCGCCCACCACCGCATCACCGGACCCATCGTCCTGGACGCCTTCCGCAAAGCCTATGCAGCCCATGGCATTCCAACCTCCACACTGACTGACAACGGCATGGTCTTCACCACCCGACTGGCCGGCGGAAAAGGCGGACGCAACCACCTCGAACACGAACTGCACCGACTGGGCGTCATCCAAATCAACTCCACCCCCAACCACCCGACCACCTGCGGAAAAGTCGAACGATTCCACCAAACCCTCAAAAAGTGGCTCACCAGCCAACCCCGCGCCACCACCATCACCGCCCTACAAACCCAACTCGACACCTTCACCGAGATCTACAACCAACACCGCCCCCACCGCTCCCTACCCCAACACGCCACCCCCGCCACCAGCTACACCGCCCGACCCAAAGCCACCCCAGGGCAACGCCAAGACCCCCACAACCGCGTCCGCACCGACCGCATCGACAACTACGGAAAACTCACCCTGCGCCACGCCGGCCGCCTCCACCACATCGGTATCGGCCGAACCCACGCCCACACCCGCGTCCTAGTCCTCGTCCACAACCTCGAGATCCGCATCATCAACGCCGCCACCGGCGAACTCCTGCGCCAGCTAACCCTCGACCCCACCAGGGACTACCAACCCCGCGGCACCCCAACCGGACGCCCAAAGAAAAAGCCCGAACCCTAAAAGAGGGTTCGGACCTATGCGCATGTCCTGAGACATCACAGAGTCGGGGTGGCGGGATTCGAACCCACGGCCTCTTCGTCCCGAACGAAGCGCGCTACCAAGCTGCGCCACACCCCGCTTGAAGCCTCGACAGCCTATCGCACCGGACCAGTCACCTCCCAAACGGCAGGTCGGCGGGTCAGTCCCAGCGGCAGGAGCGTTCAAATTCGGCCAGCGCCCGGGCGGCACCACGGGGGTCCAGCCCCTGGGCGGCCACCCATTCGTCGTCGAAATAGGTGTCGGCATAGCGATCGCCGCTGTCGGCCAGCAGTGTCACCACCGAACCCTGGCGGCCCTCGGCGACCATCTCGGCCAGCAGGCCGAAAGCACCCCAGAGGTTGGTGCCCGTCGACGGGCCCACCCGTCGGCCCAGGACCGCGCTGACGTGGCGGGCGGCCGCGATCGAAGCCGCATCGGGCACCGAGACCATCCTGTCCACCAAGGACGGCAGAAATGACGGTTCCACCCGCGGCCGGCCGATGCCCTCGATCCGCGAGGACGCGCCGGTCACCACGTCGGCCCGGTTGTCGACGTAGGCCGGGAAGAACGCGGAATGCTCCGGGTCGACGACGCACAACTGTGTCGCGTGCCGCCGATAGCGGATGTAGCGGCCGATCGTTGCGCTGGTGCCACCGGTGCCGGCCCCCACCACGATCCAGGCGGGTATCGGGTGGGACTCCAGGGTCATCTGCAGGTAGATCGACTCGGCGATGTTGTTGTTGCCGCGCCAGTCGGTGGCACGCTCGGCGTTGGTGAACTGGTCCAGATAGTGGCCGCCGGTCTCCGCGGCGACCCGAGCGGCCTCGGCGTAGACCTCGCTCGACTTCTCCACGAAATGGCAACGGCCGCCTTGTGATTCGATCAATGCGATCTTGCTCGCGCTGGTCGCCGCCGGCATCACCGCGACGAACGGCAAACCCAGCATCGCCGCGAAATAGGCCTCCGACACCGCGGTGGAACCCGAGGACGCCTCCACCACCGTCGTGCCCTCATCGATCCAGCCGTTGCACAGCGCGTAGAGAAAGAGGGAGCGCGCGAGCCGGTGTTTGAGGCTTCCGGTGATATGGGTCGTCTCGTCCTTGAGGTAGAGCTCGACGCCGGCCCCGGAACCCCATTCGGCCGGCAGCGGGTACCGCAGCAGATGGGTGTCGGCGCTGCGCCGGGCGTCCGCCTCGATTAGCCGGATCGCATTGTCGGTCCAGGTCCGGGAGAGACTTCGGGCCGCGATGCGGGTCTGTGTCAACGCACGGACACGGTTGGCTGTGAGCGCCCCAGGTTGCTGGTCGAATCCCGGCCGCCCATCGGGGTGGCGATCAGCGTCAGCAGGGTCGCCTCGGGCCGGCAGCAGAACCGCACCGGCGCGAAGGGTGAGGTGCCGATACCCGCGGAGACGTGCAGCCGGGTGTGAGAGCCCCACTGGGAAGCGCCCTTGGCCCGGGAGCGGTCCAGCCCGCAGTTGGTGACCAGCGCGCCGTAGAACGGGAGGCACAGCTGTCCGCCGTGGGTGTGGCCGGCCATGATCAGCTGGTACCCGTCGGCGGCGAAGCGGTCCAGCACCCGCGGCTCCGGCGAGTGCACCAGTCCCAGCCGCAGATTGGCGGCGGGGCTGGCCGGTCCGGCGATCGTCTCGTAGCGGTCTCGGTCGATGTGCGGGTCGTCCACGCCGGCGGCGGCGACGTGCAGACCGGCGACCTCGAACTCGCGGCGATTGTGGGTGAGGTCGAGCCAACCCCGTTCGGTGAACGCCGCACGCAGGTCCTGCCAGGGCAGCGGCTCGCCCTTGATCCGGTGATCGGGGTTGGTCAGGTAGTTCATCGGGTTCTTCAGGCGCGGCCCGAAGTAGTCGTTGCTGCCGAAGACGAAGACCCCGGGACGGGACAGCAGGTCGCCCAGGGCCTGCACCACCGCCGGCACCGCCTTGGGGTGGGCCAGGTTGTCGCCGGTGTTGACCACCAAGTCGGGCTCCCAGCTGGCCAACTCGCGCAGCCAGGCCTGCTTGCGCCGCTGGTTCGGTGTCATGTGCAGGTCGCTGATGTGCAGCACCCGCAGTGGGGTCGAACCCGGGCTCAGCACCGGCATCGTGATCTCGCGCAGTACGAATGCATTGCGCTCGACGAACGCCGCGTAGCCGATCCCGGCGACCGCCGAGCCAAGCACTGCGGCTCCGGTCTTCAACGCGACAGGGAGTACCTCAGCCATGCCAGGCAGTTTACTGCCGGGAACCGACTCGACGCGCGGCTCTTCGCGTGATCAGCGCCTAGGGGGGCGGCGGTGCCGGCGGTGGAGGCGCCAGCAGCGGAATGGTGATCGGGGGCAGGCCGGGTATTTCGACGACCTGCGATCCGACAACCTCCGGCGGCAACCCGCCCTCGGGCGGCGGCGGCGGTGGCGGCGGGATGCCGTTGCTGATCTGAATCGTCACGATCGAGCCGGGAATCGTCTGGCCGGTCGGCGACGTTCCGACGACCTCGCCATACTTGGCGCTGCTGTTGACCGAGTTGGGCTGGTCGGCGACCTGGAAACCGGCATCCCGCAAGCGCTGACGTGCCTGGTCGATGTCCAGACCGGCCACGCTGGGCACCCGCCCGGCCGGCGAACCGTCCATGTACCGCGGGTCGGTGGGCGGCAGGTGCACCTCGCCAAAGTTGTTGGCGATCGGCTGTAGCGCGGTGAACCAGGTGCGCGCGGGCTCGTTACCGCCGTACAGATCACCGCTGCCGCAATGCCGCAGCGGGGCCGAGCACAGGTCGGTCGGCGAGGGCGAGTCGTCGTAGATGTAGTTGGCCGCCGCGTAGCGGTTGGTGAAGCCGACGAAGCCGGAAGACCGGTGCGCCTCGGTGGTGCCGGTCTTGCCGGACATCGGCAGGCTCCAGCCGGCCGCTCCGGCCGAACCGGCCGCCGTGCCGCTGCCCACCGCGTCCTTGCTCATGGCGTTGGCGAGCGTGTTGGCCAGTCCTTCGGGGACCACCTGCTCGCAGGTCTCGGTGGTGACGGAGACCTCGTTGCCGTTGCGGTCGATGAGCTTGTCGATCGGGTTCGGCGGGCACCACATGCCGCCGGAGGAGAGCGTGGCGGCGACATTCGACAGTTCCAGCGCGTTGACCTCGATGGGGCCGAGGGTGAACGAGCCGATGTTCTGCCGTTTGACGAAGTCGGCCAGGCTCTCGTTGCTGTCGGGGTTGTAGTCGCGCGCGGTGCCGGGGTTGGCGTAGGACCGCAGGCCGAGCTTGATGGCCATGTCCACCGTCCGGGACACGCCGACCTGCGAGATCAGCTTGGCGAACGCGGTGTTGGGCGAGGTGGCCAGCGCGTCCGTCACGCTCATGCTGCCGCGGTAGTTACCGGCGTTGATCACGCACCAGGTGTCCTTCGGGCAGCCCTTGGCGCCACCACTGCCCAGCCCCTTGCCTTGGAAGCGGCCCGGGACGTCGAGCTGGGCGTTGATGCCCATGCCCATGTCCAGCGCGGCCGCCGTCGTGAAGATCTTGAAGATTGATCCGGCGCCGTCGCCGACCAGGGAGAAGGGCTGTGGCCGCATCGTCTCGCCGGCCTCGGTGTCCAGGCCGTACTTGCGGTTGCTGGCCATCGCCACCACTTTGTGCGACGTCTTGCCGGGCAGGATCACGCTCATCACGCTCGAGATGCCGCTGAGCGTCGGGGGCGCGAACCTGTCGATGGCCGACTTGACCGGAATCTGGACGTCGGGATCCAGCGTGGTCCGGATCAGGTAACCACCGCGGGCTACCTGTTCCTTACTGATCCCCGCGTGCGAGAGGTACTCCTGCACGTAGTCGCAGAAGAAGGCGCGATCGCCGGCCGCGATGCAGCCGCGCGGCAATTCGTTCGGCTGCGGCAGGATCCCGAGCGGTTGGGTCTTGGCGGCGCGCAGGGCGTCGGCCTCGGCGGGGATGTTCTCGATCATGGTGTCCAGCACCAGGTTGCGCCGGGCCAGTGCGCCTTCGGGGTTGGTGTACGGGTTGAGCGCGCTGGTCGACTGCACCATGCCGGCCAGCAGCGCCGCCTGCTGCCAGTTCAGGTCGATCGCGTTGACCCCGAAGTAGGTCTGTGCGGCGTCCTGGATGCCGAATGAGTTGTTTCCGAACGACACCAGGTTCAGGTAGCGGGTGAGGATCTCCGGCTTGGTGAAGGTCTTGTCCAGCGTGAGTGCCATGCGGATCTCGCGCAGCTTGCGCGCCGGGGTGGTTTCGACGGCCGCGCGCTTCTCCGCGTCGGTCTGCGCCGTCACCAGAAGTTGGTAGTTCTTGATGTACTGCTGCTCGATGGTCGAACCGCCGCGGGTTTCGACATCCCCGGACGCGTAGCCGGCCAGGCCGGTCAGCGTGCCTTTCCAGTCCACACCGTTGTGGTCGGCGAACCGCTTGTCCTCGATCGACACGATCGCGAGCTTCATGGTGTTGGCGATCTTGTCCGACGGCACCTCGAAACGACGCTGGGAGTACAGCCACGCGATCGTGTTTCCTTTGGCGTCGACCATCGTCGACACCGCCGGCACCTGTCCCTCCAGGAGTTGAGCCGAGCCGTTGGCGACGACCTCGGAGGCGCGGTTGGACATCAGCCCCACGCCACCGGCGAGCGGGAACATGAGCGCGGTGGCGACCACGCTGGCGAGCAGACAGAAGCCCGCGAGCTTCAGCAGCGTGAGTGCTACCGGGGGACGCTCGGACATGCGTACTACAGTAGCGACCTCTCGTCACCCCCCCGCGCCGTGCGGCTGGAAAAAAATTTCTGTAGCAGCTGTCGGACCGGTCCGCTACCCCTGGGAACTGTGAATTTCCTGCGACTGCACTGGTCAGAGCCCCAAAAGGGGACAAGCCGGCCCTGTTTTGCCCGGCCGGTCGACGCAAGACGGCACGAACGTCCCAGAAAAAGCGTTATCGGACTGTTGCGCAATTGGCGTCCCAACCCCTAACTTAGAGACGCAGTGAGATTCAGGTAACACCGATGTGCACATTGTGGCTCGAATCGCATGGTCGGCTGGTACCCGAAGAGGGCGGTCGCAGGCGGCGACCGGAAGGAAGGGATCAGCTCGTGTCAGGAACGCGTCCGGGCGCACGAAGGACCAACCTCACGTCCACAGGCAATCTGCTCCGCAGCGTCGAGGCTGAGGAGCGCATCACCTGGGTGTCGCAGGCGTTGTGCCGGGCGACGGATCCCGACGAGCTGTTCGTACGCGGCGCCGCCCAGCGCAAGGCCGCTGTTATCTGCCGGCACTGCCCTGTAATGCAGGAATGCGGCGCGGACGCCCTGGACAACAAGGTGGAGTTCGGCGTCTGGGGCGGCATGACCGAGCGTCAGCGCCGGGCGCTGCTGAAGCAGCACCCCGAGGTGGTGTCCTGGTCGGACTACTTCGACAAGCGCAAGCGCCGCAACATCGTCTGACCGGCTGCGCAAACCCGCGTGCTGCGGGCCCTCACGTCATTACTTTTTTATTACAGCTTAGCTGGACGTCGTAGTTGCGCCCGGCTATTTTCCCTGGTCAGCGCCCTTTTTTGCGGTGCAGCGCCGATTGGGCCTGCTGACCGTCATTGAATGAGCGTCAAATAAGGGCGGTTCTGAGCGCCGTCACCGCAGGTCATGACACCTTTACAGAGTTGGTTGCTGACGTAACTCGACGATCGCCGGCAGGTGGCCTCACGGCCCGGACGGCGGGGGTCCGCGGAGTTCCAGGCGCCTCATTTTGAGTCCGCCTCCATCATTACTTTATTGTTACAGCTTAGCAGGACGAACTATCCGGATCGCTGCATTAACGCAGGTCAGCGGGGTTTTTGGGGCAGTAGATACTGATGTTGTTCGGGTCGGCCGTTGAATGGGCGTCAAATAACGGCCGTGCGCAGAAGCATCGTCGCAGGTCAGCGCGCGATCAAGCGGACGTGATCTGATCGGCCAGGGCGCGCAGCGCCTCCAGGTCGGAGACGTCGAACGGCAACGAGGGCACTCCGATGACGGGCACATGGGGATGGGCGCCGGTGAACCGGGACAGCAGCCGGATCTCCCTTTTGGCCGTCTGACCGCGATCGGCATGGATATGCAGCACGGCGGCCGCCAGGGACGCGGCCTCGGAACCGTTCGCCTCGGCCTCGAGCTTTTCGGTGGCGTCGATCGCCCGCTCGACCGGCAGCGAACACAGCAGCGGATGGGTGCGGTTCAGGACCAGCCCGGCCAGCGGCATCCCTTCCTGGGACAGGCGGTCGACGAAGAAAGCCGCCTCGCGCAAGGCGTCGGGCTCGGCGGCCGAGACGACCACGAACTGGGTGCCGCGCCGCTTCAGCAGCGCGTAGGTGCGGTCAGCCTTCTCCCGGAAGCCCCCGAACGTCGCGTCCAGCGACTGAACGAACGCCGCCGCGTCGCCCAGCATCTGCGAGCCCAGGATTGTCGACATCGCTTTCATGGCCAGACCCATCGCACCGGTGACGAGCCGCCCGATGCCACGGCCGGGTGCGAGCAGCAGGCGCCACAGCCGGCTGTCCATGAAGCTGCCCAGACGCTTGGGGGCGTCCAGGAAATCCAGGGCGTTGCGAGACGGCGGTGTGTCCACCACCACCAGGTCCCAGCGGTCCTGGGCCAGCAGCTGTCCCAGCTTCTCCATGGCCATGTATTCCTGCGTGCCGGCCAGGGAGGTGGCGACCGTCTGATAGAACTGGTTGTCCAGAATCGATTGCGCCCGTTCGGATCCCGAGTACTGGACCACCATCTCGTCGAAGGTGCGGCGCATGTCCAGCATCATCGCGTGCAGCTCGCCGGGCACCTCCGGAGCCAGCGGAACACGTTGCGGCGTGTTGCCAAGGTCGTTGACTCCCAACGCTTGTGCGAGTCGCTTGGCCGGGTCGATAGTCAAAACCACTACCGTGCGCCCATATTCGGCCGCGCGCAGTGCTATCGCCGCCGCGGTGGTCGTCTTGCCGACGCCGCCCGCGCCGCAGCACACCACCACCCGATTGGTCGTATCGGCCAGAATCGAGGCCATATCAAGGGTTTGCGGCTTGTGTGGCTGCGTCATGTCACCGAACTCCCTGTTGCGCAAGTACTTCCGAAAGCTCGTAGAGGCTGCCCAGGTCGACTCCGTCGGAGATCGTCGGCAGCTCCAGCCTGGGGACCTGCAGCGACTCGAGCTGCTGGGCGGTCTCCGAGCGAGCGCTGATCCGTGTGGCGTGTTCGATGGTCTCGGTCAGCAGGCCCGCGAAATCGGCGTCCTCGAGCTCGATTCCGGCCGTCGCCAACCCGGAACGCACGGCGTCGGCGTCCACCACGCCCTCGGCGGCCTTGGCCAGGTCGTCGCTGCCCAGGTAGGCGGGGATGTTGCGGTTCACGATGACGCTGCCGATCGGCAGCTCCATCTCGGCGAGCTCCTCGATGGCCTCCAGCGTTTCCTGCACCGGCAGCGCTTCCAGCAGCGTCACCAGGTGAATGGCCGTCTGGTCGGAATGCAGCAGCTTGACCACGCCTTCGGCCTGCGAGTGCACCGGTCCGCCCTTCGCGAGGTCGGACACCGCCTTGGTCACGTCGAGGAAGCGGGCGATGCGGCCGGTCGGGGGTGCGTCGACGACGATCGCGTCGTAGACCGGCAGGCGATTCTTGTCGACCCGGATCACCGTCTCTTTGATCTTCCCGGTGAGCAGCACGTCACGCAGCCCGGGCGCGATGGTGGTCGCGAACTCGATGGCGCCGATGCGGCGCATCGCCCGGCCCGCGATGCCCAGGTTGTAAAACATGTCGAGGTACTCCAGGAACGCGGCCTCGATGTCGATGGCCAGCGCGTTGACCTGGCCGCCGCGTTCGGCGGTCGCGATCTTGAGTTCCTGGTAGGGCAGCGGCGGGACGTCGAACAGCTGGGCAATCCCTTGGCGCCCTTCGACTTCCACCAGCAGGACCTTGCGCCCGCCAGCCGCCAGGGTCAGCGCCAGGGCGGCCGCGATGGTCGACTTTCCGGTACCGCCCTTGCCGGTTACGAAATGGAGGCGAGCCTTCGACAACCGCGAGGGCCACCCGACGGTACTACCGCCGCTCGATGTGTTTGCCACCATCGCATGCTAGCCGTTGCTGTTTTGCCCGATAAGCTCGCGACCATGACCCAACCCACCACATGGGAGTACGCGACGATTCCGCTGCTCACCCACGCCACCAAGCAGATCCTCGACCAGTGGGGCGCCGACGGCTGGGAGCTGGTCGCGGTGTTGCCCGGCCCCACCGGCGAGCAGCACGTCGCCTACCTCAAGCGCCCCAAGTAGGGTCCGGCCGGATGAGCGCGAAAGCACGCCTGGAGGAGCTAGGCCTGACGCTTCCGCAGGTGGCGGCACCGCTGGCGGCCTACGTGCCGGCAGTGCGCACCGGAAATCTCGTCTACACCGCCGGCCAGTTGCCGCTCGTCGCCGGAAAGTTGAGTGCCACCGGCAAAGTCGGCGCTGACGTCGCCCCCGACGTGGGCAAGGCGCTGGCCAGGGTGTGCGCCCTCAATGCGCTCGCCGCGGTGGATTCCGTGGCGGGTCTGGACTCGGTGACCCGGGTGGTGAAGGTGGTCGGATTCGTCGCCTCCGCGCCGGGCTTTCATGGTCAGCCGGGCGTCGTCAACGGCGCTTCAGAACTTCTTGCCGAGGTGTTCGGCGACAACGGTGTGCACGCACGCTCGGCGGTGGGTGTCGCCGAGCTGCCGCTGAACGCGCCGGTGGAAGTCGAAATGATCGTGGAGGTCGGGTAGCGGCCGTGGCCGGGTCAGCGCTCGCCCATCCCGCCTACGCCCAACTGCGGGCGGTGACCGATACCGCCTCGGTGTTGCTCTGCGACAACCCCGGCCTGATGACGCTGGAAGGCACGAACACCTGGGTGCTGCGTGGTCCGCGCAGCGACGAGTTGGTGATCGTGGACCCGGGACCCGATGACGACGAGCACATCGCACGGGTGGCCGCCCTGGGCCGCATCACTCTGGTGCTGATCAGTCATCGGCACGGGGACCACACCGACGGCATCGACAAGCTGGTCGAGCTCACCGGGGCGACGGTGCGCTCGGCGGGCAGCGGGTTCTTGCGCGGGTTCGGCGGCGAGCTGGTCGACGGCGAGGTGATCGACGCCGCCGGTCTGCGGATCACCGTGATGTCGACGCCCGGGCACACCGCCGATTCATTGTCGTTCGTGCTCGAGGACGCGGTGCTGACGGCCGACACAGTGCTGGGGCGCGGCACCACCGTGATGGACAAGGAAGACGGCAATCTGACCGCCTACCTGGAATCGCTGCACCGGCTGCGCGGGCTGGGACGGCGGGCGGTATTGCCTGGACACGGGCCGGAACTGCCGGCTCTCGACGCGGTTGCCCAGGGGTATCTGGCGCACCGGAACGAGCGGCTCGAGCAGGTGCGGTCGGCGCTGCGCGAACTCGGCGAGGATGCCAGCGCCCGCCAGGTCGTCGAACACGTCTACACCGACGTCGACGAGAAGCTGTGGGACGCCGCTGAGTGGTCGGTGCAGGTGCAGCTGGACTACCTGCGGGCGTAGCGGCTGCGGCGCCGGTTTCCGGCACGTCGCGCGTCCGGGCGGTTTGGCGCGCCGAAATTGAAACCACGCACACCTGCGCCGGCGTGTTCTGTACCTCAGATAAGTGTCGCGGACGCGCGCTGGGCGCGCGCGCTTACCTCGCTCGGCGCGCGAGCCTCTCGGAGTCCGAGATGAGCACGCTCTTGCCCTCCAGGCGAATCCACCCGCGGTGCGCGAAATCGGCCAGCGCCTTGTTGACCGTCTCCCGGGACGCGCCAACCAGCTGGGCGATCTCCTCCTGGGTCAAGTCGTGGGTGACGCGCATGGCGCCACCCTCCTGGGTGCCGAAACGCTGTGCGAGCTGCAGCAACTGCTTGGCCACCCGGCCGGGCACGTCGGTGAAGATCAGGTCGGCCAGGTTGTTGTTGGTGCGCCGCAACCGGCGGGCCAGGACGCGCAACAGCTGCTCGGCGATCTCCGGACGGTCGGCGATCCACGCCCGCAGCGCGTCGCGGTCCATCGAGACCGCACGCACCTCGGTGATCGTCGTTGCGCTCGACGTTCGCGGGCCCGGGTCGAAGATCGACAGCTCACCGAACATGTCCGACGGGCCCATGATGGTGAGCAGGTTCTCCCGCCCATCGGGTGAGCGACGACCGATCTTCACCTTGCCCGCGACGATGATGTAGAGCCGGTCACCCGGTTCACCCTCAGCGAAAACGGTGTGTCCGCGGGGAAAGTCGACGGGCTGCAACTGCTTGGTCAGTGCGGCGACTGCGCTGGGCTCAACCCCTTGAAAGATTCCGGCCCTTGCCAGGATCTCGTCCACGTTGCCTCTTCTTGCCTCTTCAGTTTCCGACGAGTAGATACGGGCTGGCCAACCTGTGACGGCCGACACGAGTCTAAAGGTAGGCCAAACGGTGCGGCCTGCCAACGCTACACACGATTAACGTGTCGAATCACCGTAAACTGCGTATTGCTCAGATACCGCCCCTGGATGCGGGTCGGCAGGCCGGATTCGATACGCCCGACCATGTCGGCGGCAAAGAATGTCTCGGCGTGATGCCGCCCGGTCAGCGCTCTGGGCTGCGGCGCGGCTTCAAGTCCGAGCGCCTGACGGCGGTGCAGCAGCTCCAGCGCCTCCGGCATCCCCTCGCGGGCCAGCGTACGGACGTCGACAGCGTCGGCGTGATCGAGGAAATCGGCGACATCGGAGGCGGTCACGGTGTCATGGGCGAGTGACTTTTCCAGCCGCCCCAGCCCCAGCGCGGCCAACATCAGCAACGCGGGGATGCAGGCCACCAGCAACCACAACACAAATCGAGTAAACATGGCCAAGGTCTCAGCCAGATTACGAAATCAGTACTCTGTCGTAGGTGTCAGCGGCTAAGTCGTCCCCAGTCAAGGAAAAGGGGACGAAGCAGGCGGTCGCCAAGCGCTTCGCCAACGAAACCCGCACCGGTTTGGTGCGACGGGCGCGCCGGATGAATCGGACGCTGGCGCAGGCATTTCCGCACGTCTACTGCGAGCTGGACTTCACCACGCCGCTCGAGCTCGCCGTCGCGACGATCCTGTCGGCGCAGAGCACCGACAAGCGGGTGAACCTGACGACGCCGCCGCTGTTCGTGAAGTACCGGACCGCGCTGGATTATGCGCAGGCCGATCGCGACGAGCTGGAGGCGCTGATCCGCCCCACCGGCTTCTTCCGCAACAAGGCCACCTCGCTCATCGGACTGGGCCAGGCTCTTGTCGAGCGGTTCGACGGCGAGGTGCCCCACACCATGGAGGAATTGGTGACGCTGCCGGGGGTCGGCCGCAAGACCGCCAACGTCATCCTGGGCAACGCCTTCGACATCCCCGGCATCACCGTCGACACCCATTTCGGCCGGCTGGTGCGCCGCTGGCGGTGGACCGCCGAAGAAGACCCGGTCAAGGTGGAGCACGCCGTCGGCGAACTGATTGAACGCAAGGAATGGACCCTGCTCAGCCACCGGGTGATCTTCCACGGCCGCCGGGTGTGCCACGCCCGTAAGCCGGCGTGCGGGGTGTGTGTCCTGGCCAAGGACTGCCCGACCTACGGGCTTGGCCCCACCGAGCCATTGCTGGCCGCTCCACTCGTCCAGGGCCCGGAGACCGACCACTTGTTGGCCCTGGCCGGGTTGTAGCCGCTCGCGGCATGAAGGGGCTCTCCGGTGCTGCCCGCTGGACCATTGCGGTCGTGGCGGTGGTGGTCGCTTTGGTGGTGGCGCTGGTGGCGCAATTGCACGACGACGCGGCGCCGCCGACGACCCCGCAGGGGCAGGCCGGGCGCGAACACCGGGATGCCGACACCGCCGAGGCACTGGCCGGACCGCGACAACGGGCCGCGCTGGCGCCCTGTCCGGCCCCGGGGACAGGGCCGGGCGTCCCGGTCCTGCAGGGCGTGGTGGCCGAATGTGCGGCCGACGGTTCCGCGGTGGACGTGGCGAAGGCGCTGGCGGGACGGCGCGTGGTGATCAACCTCTGGGCCTACTGGTGTGGGCCGTGCGCTGCCGAATTGCCCGCGATGGCCGAGTATCAACGTCGGGCGGGTTCCGACGTGACGGTGGTGACGGTGCATCAGGACGAGAACGAGACGGCTGCCCTGCTGCGGTTGGCCGAGCTGGGCGTTCATCTGCCGACGCTGCAGGACGGTCGCCGCCGGGTGGCGGCCGCGCTGCGGGTGGCAAACGTGATGCCCGCGACGGTCGTGCTGCGGCCGGACGGTAGCGTTGCGCAGACCCTGCCGCGGGCATTCGACAGCGCCGACGAGATTGCGGCCGCGGTCGGGGAGTGAGGCGGGGTGAACGAATCAGATGAGGTGCCGGTGACTGCTGCGGGTACCGCGCGCGAGCGGGGGACGGTCGCACTCACTCCTGACGCCGGCCCGGCCTGGTTGCGGCCGCTGATCGACAACGTCGACCAGATTCCCGATGCATACCGTCGCCGGCTGCCGGCTGACGTACTGGCCATGGTGACGGCCGCCAAGTCGTTGGGCCGGGGCGGCCGGGACGCCGCCGTGCTGGTGCTCTTCTCGGGACCGGAGTCAGGTGCCGCCGACGGCGGCGTTCCCGACGACGCCGACCTGCTGCTGACCGTGCGGGCCTCGACCCTGCGTCATCACGCCGGGCAGGCCGCCTTCCCGGGCGGCGCATCCGACCCCGGCGACGAGGGCCCGGTTGCCACCGCCCTGCGGGAGGCGCGCGAGGAGACCGGTATCGACACCGGGAGGCTGCACCCCCTGGTGACCATGGAACGGACCTTCATCGCTCCGTCGCGCTTCCACGTCGTCCCGGTGCTGGCCTACTCGCCTGACCCCGGCCCGGTGACGGTCGTGAACGACGCCGAGACCGCGATCGTCGCCCGGGTCCCGGTGCGGGCTTTCATCAACCCGGAGAATCGGCTGATGGTCTATCGGGGCACCCTGGGACGCCGCTGGGCCGGACCGGCGTTTCTGCTGAACCAGATGCTGGTGTGGGGCTTCACTGGCCAGGTGATCTCTGCGGTACTCGACGTCGCGGGCTGGGCGCAGCCCTGGGACACCGACGACATCCGCGAGTTGGACGACGCGATGGTGCTGGTCGGTGACTCGGACGGGTTGAGGGGCGGGCTGCGATGAATTCCATGACGCCCTCGCAGTGGCTGGACATCGCCGTCCTGGCGGTCGCGTTCATCGCCGCCATCTCCGGATGGCGTTCCGGCGCGCTGGGTTCGGTGCTCTCGTTCGCCGGAGTCGTGCTGGGCGCGGTGGCCGGCGTGCTGCTGGCGCCGCACATCGTCAGCCATATCGCCGCTCCGCGGGCCAAGCTGTTCGCCGCGCTGTTCCTGATCCTGGCGCTGGTGGTGGTCGGTGAGGTCGCCGGCGTGGTGCTGGGACGCGCGGTGCGCGGCGCGATCCGCAACCGGCCGATCCGCACCATCGACTCCGTCATCGGTGTCGGCGTGCAGCTGATGGTGGTGCTGACCGCCGCCTGGCTGTTGGCGACGCCTTTGACCCAATCGAAGGACCAGCCGGAACTGGCCGCCGCGGTCCGGGGTTCACGGGTGCTCGCCGAGGTCAACGAGGTGGCGCCGACCTGGCTGAAGACGGTGCCCAAACGCCTTTCGGCGCTGCTGAACACCTCTGGCCTGCCCGCGGTGCTGGAGCCGTTCAGCCGTACCCCGGTGATACCGGTTGCCTCGCCGGACCCGGCACTGGCCAACAACCCGGTGGTGGCGGCGGCCGCGCCGAGTGTGGTCAAGGTACGCAGCCTGGCGCCGAGTTGTCAGAAGGTGCTCGAAGGCACCGGCTTCGTGATCTCACCCGAGCGGGTGATGACGAATGCGCACGTGGTGGCCGGCTCCAGCAGCGTCTCGCTGCAGGCCAACGGCAAGAACTACGACGCCACGGTGGTCTCCTACGACCCGCAGGTGGACATCGCGATCCTGGCTGTCCCGGGTCTGCCGTCCGCGCCGCTGGTGTTCGACGACACCCCCGCGAAGACCGGTACCGACGTGGTGGTGCTGGGCTATCCGGGCGGTGGCAACTTCACGGCCACCCCGGCGCGCATCCGGGAAGTCATCAAGCTCAGCGGGCCGGATATTTACCGCAGCCCGCAGCAGGTGACCCGCGACGTCTACACCATCCGGGCCAATGTGGAGCAGGGCGATTCGGGCGGGCCGCTGATCGACCTCGACGGCCGCGTGCTCGGGGTGGTGTTCGGTGCGGCCGTGGACGACGCGGACACCGGTTTCGTGCTGACGGCCGAGGAGGTGGCCGGCCAGCTCTCCAAGATCGGCGCCACCGCGCCGGTGAGCACCGGGGCTTGCGTCAGCTGACCTGCTGCACCTTGGCCAGAAATCGCGTCAGCAGCCGGTTGATCTCCTCGGGTGACTCTTCGTGGCTGAAATGGCCTGCCCCGGCCACGGATACATAGCGCCCGTGCGGCGCGTAGCGCTGGGTGCGTTCGACGGGCGCGGCCAGGACGTAGGGGTCCGCGTCGCCACGGATGTGCAGCAGGGGCACACCTAGTTGCGCGGTGGTCGACTTGATGAACCGGTGGCCTTCCCCGCGTAGCTGGCTGCGCACCGCCCATCGCTGATATTCCAGTGCGCAGTGCGCGGCGCCCGGGATCTGGATGGCCTGGCGCAGGTACCGGATCGTCTGCGAAAAGTCTTCAGTAGCAAGCCATTTGGGGCCACTACGGCTGCGGACGAGGCGCTCGATCTCGGCGCCGTCGTGTCTGGTCAGCAGTCGCTCGGGCAATAACGGAGCCTGGTACCGCAGCAGCGTCGGCAGCAGCGCGCGGCCCTGGTCCCGGCGCGTGAGGGTGGACCGTCGCAACGCCGCCGGGTGCGGCGAACTGATCACGGCGATGCCGCGCACCAGCCGGGAATGCAGCAGTGCGGTGGCCCAGCAGGCCAGTCCGCCGTCGGCGTGGCCGATCAGCGTCGCCGAGGAATGTCCGAGTGCCCGGATCAGCCCGGCGGTATCGCCGGCCAGCGTCCAGCCGTCATAGCCGCGGGGCGGTTTGTCGCTGCCCCCGTAGCCGCGTAGGTCGACGGCGACCACGCGGGCTCCGGCGAGGGCGCGCAACTGGTGGCGCCACGACCACCAGAACGATCCGAAGCCGTGCAGCAGCATGACCAGGGGCCGACCGATGCCGGCGCCGTTGGGGTTGCCGGCGTCGGCTTCGACGACGTGGAACCGGATGCCGTTGGCGTGCACATCCAGATGGCGCCAAGGCCCGTCGATGCGGACGACCGACGGATCTGGAGCCGGCACTTACCAGCCCGAGGGATCGGTGGGGGCGTTGTTCTCCGGCTTCTCGTGTTTGCCGTGGTGCTCCGGGAGCTGCTTGGGGCCCGCGGGGGTCTTGTCGTGGCCGGGGGCGAAGGCGGTGCGCGCCTCTTTGACCGATTCGATGGTCTTCTGCGGCCCGCGGATCCTGCGGACCTTCAGGAAGCCGAACAGCGCCAGCGCGATCGTGACGACGACCATGATGCCGAAGACGATCAGGAACGCCGCCCAGCGCCACAGCCAGTTGTCCAACAGCTCGGCGAGGAAAAAGAAGAAGAAGAAGGTCGAATAGAACAGCACGACCAGGGCGGAGATGAAGAAGACGCTGCCGGTCAGGCCTTTTTTGACGTCGCGGGTGATCTCCGCGCGGGCCAATTCGACCTCGGCGCGCACCAGGGTCGACATCTGGGTCGTGACATCCTTGATCAGGTCACCGACCGACGGCTCACCGGCCCTGGCATGCGGGTCGGCCAACGGGATCGTGGTCAGCGTGCTCGGCACACCGTTCTTTCGATCGGGTTTGCTCACAGACCGTCCTCTCCGTCTCGCGGCCCGCGGTGTCCCTCTGGGCCGCGCAGTGCGCGTAGTCGCGGTTTATGTTGCCATGCGGCGCGAGGCCGGACGAGGCCAGCCGAGGGCCGTCGCAAGTGCGGCGGGACGTATGCATTGATCCTCTACACTGGCCCACTGGTCTGAGATTCCTCACTCCAATCTTTGACAACCGAACGGGGTATCACTTTGCAGAAGGCGCGAAGCGGCGTGAAATCGGCTTCTGCCGCGGCCGTCCTGGCCGTTTTCTTGGGCCTTCTGTTCCTGCCGGCGAAGACCGCATCCGCAGACGACAAGGTCGCCCTGGGGGGTGGATCGGGCATCGTGGTCAACACCGGCACGCTGTGCACGCTGACCGCGATCGGTCACGACAAGTTCAACGACCTCATTGGATTCACCTCTGCCCACTGCGGCGGCCCCGGTGCGCCGGTGGCCGCCGAGGGCGCCGAGAACCGCGGCCAGGTCGGCACGATGGTCGCCGGCAACGACGGGCTGGACTATGCGGTGATCAAATTCGATCCCGCCAAGGTCAACCCGGTGAACAACGTCAACGGCTTCGCGATCAACGGGATCGGCCCGGAGCCGGTTTTCGGTCAGGTCGCGTGCAAGCAGGGCCGCACCACCGGCAACTCGTGCGGCGTCACCTGGGGTCCGGGCCAGGACCCGGGCAGCATCCTGATGCAGGTCTGCGGTGGCCCCGGTGACTCCGGAGCCCCGGTGACCGTCGACAACCTGCTGGTCGGAATGATCCACGGCGCCTTCAGTGACAGCCTGCCCAGCTGCGTCACCAAGTACATCCCGCTGCACACGCCGGCGGTGGTGATGTCGATCAACACCGACCTGGACGACATCGTCGCCAAGAACCGCCCGGGCTCGGGGTTCGTTCCGATCGCCTGAATTACTTCGCTTCGCGGATAGCGTCGAACACGTTGGGATCCAACAGTGTTGACGTGTCGCCCAGGTCGCGGTTCTCGGCGACGTCGCGCAGCAACCGGCGCATGATCTTGCCGCTGCGGGTTTTCGGCAGCTCGGGCACGATGTGTACTTCGCGCGGCTTGGCGATCGGCGAGATCTCGTGGGCGACCTCGCCGCGCAACTCCTCGACGGTCCCTTCGCTGACGTCGTAGTTGGAACGCAACACGACGAACGCACAGATGGCCTGGCCGGTGGTGTCGTCGGTGACCCCGACGACGGCCGCCTCGGCCACGCCGGGGTGTCCGACGAGCGCGGATTCCACCTCCGCGGTGGAGATGCGGTGCCCGGAAATGTTCATCACGTCGTCGATGCGGCCCAGCACCCAGATCGCGCCGTCGGGGTCGAAGCGGGCACCGTCGCCGGCGAAGTAGTAGCCCTTGTCGGCGAACTTCGACCAGTACGTCTTGCGGTATCGCTCGGGGTCACCCCAGATGCCGCGCAGCATCGACGGCCACGGCTGGTCCAGCACCAGGTAGCCGGTGACGTGGGCTTCCCCTTCGGCATCCGGCGGCAACGGTTCACCGTGGTCGTCGACGATCTTGGCCGAGATCCCCGGCAGCGGGGTCATGGCCGAACCCGGTTTGACCTCGCTGACGCCGGGCAGTGGCGAGATCATCGCCGAGCCGGTTTCGGTCTGCCACCAGGTGTCCACCACCGGCACCCGGCCCCCACCGATGACGTCGCGGTACCACCGCCACGCCTCGGGGTTGATGATCTCGCCGACCGAACCGAGCAGCCGGATGCTCGACAGATCGTGCGCGTCCGGGATGTCGCGGCCCCACTTCATGAACGTCCGGATCAACGTCGGGGCCGTGTAATAGATTGTGACACCGTATTTTTCGATGATCTCGAAGTGGCGGTGCTCGCTGGGGGTGTTGGGTGTGCCTTCGTACAGTACTTCGGTGACGCCGTTGGACAGCGGGCCGTAGACGCCGTAAGTGTGCCCGGTGACCCAGCCGATGTCGGCGGTGCACCAGAACACGTCGGTCTCCGGCTTGACGTCGAAAATGGCGTGCATCGTGTACGCACACTGCGTCAGATAGCCGCCGCTGGTGTGCACGATGCCCTTGGGTTTGCCGGTGGTGCCCGAGGTGTACAGCAGGAACAACGGCTGCTCGGCGTCGAACGCTTCGGCGGTGTGTTCGGGCGAGGCCTTGTCCACGACGTCGTGCCACCACAGGTCGCGATCGTCGTTCCATGCGACGTCGATTCCGGTGCGCCGCACCACCATAACGTGTTCGACGGGGCTGTCCTCGACCGACACCGCCTCGTCGGCGGCTTCCTTCAGCGGCGCCGGCTTGCCCCGGCGGAACTGCCCGTCGGCAGTGATCAACAGTTTGGCGTCGGCGTCGGCGATCCGGGTCCGCAGGGCGTGCGCGGTGAAGCCGCCGAATACCACGCTGTGCATGACGCCCAGCCGTGCGCAGGCCAGCATCGCGATCACGGCTTCGGGGATGAGCGGTAGGTAGATGGCGACCCGGTCGCCGGCGACCAGGCCGAGGTCGGTGAGCGCGTTGGCGGCCTTGCACACCTCCTGCTGCAACTGCGCGTAGGTCAGGGTGCGGCGCTGGTCCTGCGGTTCGCCTTCCCAGTGGATGGCGACCCGGTCGCCGTTGCCGGCCTCGACGTGCCGGTCCACGCAGTTGTAGGCGACGTTGAGCTTGCCGCCGACGAACCACTTGGCGAACGGCGCGTCCGACCAGTCCAGCACCTCGGTGTAGGGCGTCTCCCACGACAGCCGGTCGGCCTGGGCGGCCCAGAACGCCAACCGGTCTTCCTCGGCCTGCTCGTACAGCTCCGGCCGGGCGTTGGCCTGTTCGGCGAACTGCGTTGGAGGCGGGTAGGAACCGGGGTGCTCTGCTTCGGTAGCGGTCACGGGTGTGAGCGTAACTCCGCGGCGGTGCGGACACGGACGGGCTTCGATTCGTCACCGGGAGTCCATCTGCCGGACAATTCGTCTCATGGCACCCGCATTTCGGTTAGTCGCTGTTCTGGTGGTCGGCGCGGGCATTACGGCCCCGCCCGGGTGGGCGGCGCCGACTGACGTCGCGCCATGCTCCGCAGGGCAGGTCGTGGTGACCGCCGCCGGGCCCGAGGCGGCGGTGGGCCACCGCGCGGTGACCCTGATATTCGCGCCGGCCCCGGGCGCGGAGCCCTGCACGCTCAGCGGCTACCCCAGAGTGGAGTCGGGAAGCGGGGGACCGCCTGTCACGGCGCAGCCCACGCTGCGCGGATACATGGGTGGGCTGCCGAGCGGCCTCGACGTGCCGCCGACCGTCACGGTGTCGCCCTCGCAGCGGGCGGAGGCGGTGGTCGAGGGCGTGTCGGTCAATGCCAGTGGCGACCCGTGTCCCAACTACACCGACCTGAGCGTCGTCCCGCCCGGTGGAGGCGATCCGGTCACCGTGCCGGCGGCGATCGACAGCTGCCAGTTGCAGGTGCACCCGGTAACCCAGGTGGTCATCGAACCGGCGCCACCGTCATAGCACGCTCTAGGGTCGGTCCTGTGGGCCGGACGATGCGGGTGGTGCTGGCTGTCCTGCTCGTGGCTGCGTGCCTGGCCGGGTGCGGCGGCGGAATGCTCACACCTGACGTGGTGGTGGTCAACGGCGGTGAACCCCCCAATCCACTGATCCCGACCGGCACGAATGACAGCAACGGTGGCCGCATCATCGACCGGTTGTTCGCCGGCCTGGTGTCCTACGACGCCGCCGGGCGATCCTCGCCGGAGGTCGCGCAATCGATCGAGAGCGTCGACAACATCAACTACCGGATCGTCCTCAAGCCGGACTGGAAATTCACTGACGGATCTGCGGTCACGGCCCACTCGTTCGTCGATGCGTGGAACTACGGCGCGTCAAGCGTCAATGCCCAACTGCAGCAGCAGTTTTTCAGCCCGATCGAGGGTTTCGACGGGTTATCGGCGGCCGCAGGCGACGGCAAGCCGACCACCATGTCCGGGCTGCGGGTGGTCAACGACCTCGAGTTCACCGTACGGTTGCGGGCGCCGACCATCGATTTCATGTTGAGTCTGGGCCACAACGCGTTTTATCCGTTGCCCTCGTGGGCTTTTCGCGACATGGCGGCGTTCGGTCGGCATCCGGTGGGCAACGGTCCCTACAAGCTGGACGACCGTCCGGACGAACCGGCGTGGGAACACAACGTCAAGATCGACCTGGCGGCCAACTCCGACTATCACGGCAACCGCAAACCCAGGAACAAGGGACTCCGGTTCGAGTTCTACGCCAATCTGGACACCGCGTATGCCGATCTCCTGTCGGGCAATCTCGATGTGCTGGATACGATTCCGTCCAGCGCACTGACCATCTATCAGCGCGACCTGGGCGGCAACGCCGTGAAGGGGCCGGTGGCCGTCAGCCAGTCGCTCGATACGCCCTTGCGGCTACCGCATTTCGGCGGCGAAGAAGGCAGGCTGCGCCGGTTGGCGATAGCGGCGGCGATCAACCGCCCACAGATCTGTCAGCAGATCTTCAACGGCACCCGCAGTCCGGCGCGTGACTTCACCGCAAGTTCACTGCCGGGCTTCGACCCGCACATCCCGGGCAACGAAGCGTTGGACTTCAATCCTGAACGTGCCCGCCAGTTATGGGCGCAGGCCAATGCGATGGCGCCGTGGAACGGTAGCTACGCCATCGCCTACAACGCCGACAGCGGCCATCAGGAGTGGGTGGACGCGGTGGCCAACAGCATCAAGAACACCCTGGGCATCGACGCGGTCGGCGCACCGCAGCCGACCTTCGCCGGATTCCGGACCCAGATCACGAACCGCACCATCGACTCCGCGTTTCGTGCCGGCTGGATCGGTGACTATCCGTCGATGATCGAGTTCCTGGCGCCGCTCTACGCCACCGGAGCCGGGTCCAACGACGTCGGATATTCCAGCCGGGAATTCGACGCCGCACTGGCGGCCGCCGAAGCCGCGCCGGACTTGCGTCAGGCCGATGTGCTGGCCAACGTGGCACAACGAATCCTGTTGCACGACATGCCCGCCGTGCCGCTGTGGTACTACATCAGTGTCATCGGATGGTCGAGCCAGGTCAGCAACGTCAAGCCCACCTGGAACGGGCTGCCCGACTACGAGAACATCGTGAAGGGCGTGATGGGCTGATGTACTGGTATGTGCTGCGCCGGGTCGCCGTCATGATCCCGGTCTTCCTGGGCGCCACGCTGCTGATCTACGGCATGGTGTTCCTGCTGCCCGGCGACCCGGTGGCCGCGATCGCCGGGGATCGGCCGCTGAGTCCGGAAGTGGCCGCGCAACTGCGGGCCCGCTACCACCTCGACGATCCGTTCCTGGTGCAGTACCTGCGCTACCTGGGCGGCTTGGTGCACGGCGACCTGGGCCGCGCCTACTCCGGTCTGCCGGTCAGTGCTGTTCTGGCACATGCCTTTCCGGTGACCATCCGGCTGGCGCTGATCGCACTCGTGGTGGAGGGAGTGCTCGGCATCGGTTTCGGGGTGGTCGCCGGACTGCGCCAGGGCGGCATCTTCGATGCCACGGTATTGGTCACCGGACTGGTCATCATCGCGATCCCGATATTCGTGCTGGGCTTTCTGGCGCAGTTCGTGTTCGGCGTCCGGCTGGGCTGGGCTCCGGTCACCGTCGGCGGACGGGCCACTTTCGGGCGGTTGCTGCTACCCGGGATCGTGCTGGGTCTGGTGTCATTCGCGTATGTGGTGCGGTTGACGCGCTCCGCCGTCGCCGCGAATGCGCATGCCGACTACGTGCGAACCGCCACCGCCAAGGGGCTGTCGCGGCCGCGGGTCGTGACGGTCCACATCCTGCGCAATTCGCTGATCCCCGTGGTCACCTTCCTCGGCGCCGATCTCGGTGCGTTGATGGGCGGAGCGATTGTGACCGAAGGGATTTTCAACATTCACGGGGTCGGCGGCGTGCTGTATCAGGCGGTCACCCGTCAGGAGGCGCCGACGGTCGTGTCGATCGTGACGGTGCTGGTGTTGATCTATCTGATCAGCAATCTGCTGGTGGACCTGCTGTATGCGGCGCTGGACCCGCGGATCCGTTATGTATAGGCGTCCCAAGTTCGTCGTCGCCGCGGTGCTGATCGGATTGATATTGCTGGTCGCCGCATTTCCGGCGTTGTTCACCGGTGCCGATCCCGGCTACGCCGACCCCGGCCAGAGTCTGCTGCCTCCGTCGGCCACGCATTGGTTCGGGACCGACCTCCAGGGCCACGACATCTACGCGCGCACCGTGTATGGCGCGCGCGCCTCGGTCACCGTCGGCCTGGGCGCCACGCTGGCCGTATTCGTCGTCGGTGGAACCCTGGGCGCGCTGGCCGGTTTCTACGGGGGCTGGGTGGACGCGCTGGTCTCGCGCATCACCGACGTGTTCTTCGCATTGCCGTTGTTGCTGGCCGCCATTGTGCTGATGCAGGTCATGCACCATCGCACGGTATGGACGGTGGTCGCGATACTGGCTCTGTTCGGGTGGCCGCAAGTGGCGCGCATCGCGCGCAGCTCGGTGCTCGAGGTGCGTGGCCGCGACTATGTACTGGCAGCGAAGGCGTTGGGCCTGGGCAGTTTTCGCACTCTGCTACGGCACGTGGTGCCCAACGCGATCGGCCCGGTGATCGCGGTGTCCACCATCGCACTCGGAGTCTTCATCGTCACCGAGGCGACTTTGTCGTATCTCGGGGTCGGGCTGCCGACCACAGTGGTGTCCTGGGGCGGCGACATCAACGTGGCGCAGATGCGGCTGCGAGCCGGCTCCGCCATTCTCTTCTATCCCGCTGGCGCCCTGGCGATTACCGTGTTGGCGTTCATGATGATGGGCGACGCGTTGCGCGACGGGCTGGATCCGGCATCCCGGGCGTGGCGGGCATGACCGGTCAGGGGTTGCTGTCGGTCGAGGGCCTGCAGGTGCGGTTCGGCACCGGCGAACCGGTGGTCCGCGGCGTCGATCTCAGCGTCCGCCGCGGCCAGACCGTGGCCGTCGTCGGCGAATCCGGTTCCGGGAAATCCACCACAGCGGCCGCGATCCTCGGGCTGTTGTCACCCGGCGGACGAATCACCGCCGGTCGCATCATGTTCGACGGGCAGGACATCACCGGTGCCGGCCGGCGCCTGATGCGGTCCGTCCGCGGACGCGAAATCGGCTATGTGCCACAGGATCCGATGACCAATCTCAATCCGGTGTGGAAGGTCGGCTTCCAGGTCCGCGAGGCGCTGCGGGTCAACACCGAGGGGCGCGATGCGCGGCGGCGCGCGGTGCAGTTGCTCGCCGACGCCGGCATGCCCAACCCGGACAAGCAGGCCGGGCGGTACCCGCACCAACTCTCCGGCGGCATGTGTCAGCGCGCGCTGATCGCCATCGGCCTGGCCGGCCGGCCACAGTTGCTGATCGCCGACGAACCCACGTCGGCGCTGGACGTCACCGTGCAACGGCAGGTCCTCGACCACTTGCAGCGGCTCACCGATGAACTGGGAACCGCGTTGCTGCTGATCACCCACGATCTGGCGCTGGCCGCCGAGCGTGCCGAGCGCGTAGTCGTCATGCACCACGGAACGGTCGTCGAATCCGGTGCCGCGCAGGCCATTCTGCGCGAGCCGAGGCACGAGTACACCAGGCGGCTGGTGGCCGCGGCCCCGTCTGTGACCGCGCGAGACAAACGCGCCGCGCAGATTCGGGAGCGGGTTGCGACCGAGGCGGCCGAACATGCCCGCGCCCAGGACGACATCCTGGTGGCGTCGGGGCTGACCAAGGTCTACCCGGAATCCGGCGGAGTGCCCTGGCGGCGGACGGAATTTCGTGCGGTCGACGGGGTGTCCTTCCGGGTGCGACGGGCCAGCACGCTGGCGGTGGTGGGGGAGTCCGGCTCCGGGAAGTCGACCGTGGCACGCATGGTGCTCGGTCTGCTGCCACCGACGTCTGGCAGCGTTGTCTTCGACGGAACCGACGTCGGCGCGGTGCGCAAGACGCTGGCATTCCGGCGCCGCATCCAGCCGGTGTTCCAGAACCCGTACAGCAGTCTGGATCCGATGTACTCGGTGTTTCGCGCTATCGAGGAGCCACTGCGGATTCACCGGGTGGGCGACCGCCGGCAGCGCGAGCAGGCGGTGCGCGAGCTGCTGGAGCAGGTGGCACTGCCGTCGTCGGTGTTCGACCGGCTGCCCCGCGAGCTTTCCGGGGGCCAGCGGCAGCGGGTCGCGATCGCGCGGGCGTTGGCGCTGCGACCGGACGTCCTCGTCTGCGACGAGGCGGTGTCGGCGCTCGACGTCCTGGTGCAGGCGCAGATCCTCGACCTGCTGGGCGAATTGCAGGCCAACCTGGGGCTCACCTACCTGTTCATCAGCCACGATCTGGCCGTGGTGCGGCAGATCTCCGATGACGTGCTGGTGATGCAGTCCGGCAAGGTGGTGGAACATTCGCCGACCGAAGCGGTGTTCACCAGGCCCGCCCACGCCTACACGCGCCAACTGCTGGAGGCCATTCCCGGCGCCCCGGCCGGGCCCCGATAGGTTGGCAACCTGTGACTGACCCGCTGGCTCCGCTGATGGAACTGCCCGGCGTCGCCGAAGCGAGCGACCGGGCCCGCGAGGCGCTCGGCCGCGCTCACCGGCACCGCGCCAACCTGCGCGGCTGGCCCGTTACCGCCGCGGAGGCATCCTTGCGGGCGGCCCGGGCATCGTCGGTCCTCGACGGCGGCCCGGTGCGGATGGACGATCTGGCCGACACGGTGTCCGAAGGCGGCGGGATCAGCGACCCGGTGTTCGCCGGTGCGCTCCGGGTGGCCCAGGCCCTCGAAGGCGGTGGGGGAGCGCTCGTCGCGGTTTGGCGGAGGGCGCCCCTGCAAGCGCTGGCTCGGTTGCACGTGCTCGCCGCAGCCGATCTGGTCGACGATGATCGGCTGGGCCGGCCGCGAACCGATACCGACATCGGGCGGCGGCTGGAGTTGCTGGCCGAAGTGGTCAGCCGTCCCACTCAGGCCTCGGCGCCGGTGGTTGCTGCGGTGGCGCACGGTGAGTTGTTGACGCTGCGGCCGTTCGGCAGTGCCGACGGCGTGGTGGCACGCGGAGTGTCGCGTCTGGTGACCATCGCCACGGGGTTGGATCCACACGGGCTCGGGGTGCCCGAGGTGACCTGGATGCGCCAGCCGGCGGCCTACCGCGACGCCGCGACGAAGTTCGCCGAGGGGACTTCCGAGGGTGTCGCGGCCTGGCTGGTGCTGTGTTGCCGGGCGATGAGGTCGGGCGCGCAGGAGGCGCTGGCGATCGCGGAATCGATTCCCCGAGGGTAGCTGGCGGGTCGCTGCAAAAACGATGCGGAAATGCAAAGCGGGCGGCGATCCGAATTTATCGAATCGCCGCCCGCCAACACGGTTCTCGGTTACCAAGCGTGCATTTCTGGGCTGCGTGGGTGGCCTCGGCGCGTTTGCGACACTTCCTGCTGCGACCCCACCCAAAGGGCCGTCGGGGCATTCCATTCTTCGCAATTACGCAGGCCCGCAACACTTCTGCCATATCAGTGGCTATGACTCCGCGTGGGTGCCGGGAACCGTGCTGGGTGCCCGGGTTGGGAGATCGAACCTTCTCTTCCGGATCGACCTTGGCCTCACCAGGCTGCCGTGACTCCTTTGTACTACTAGACCACAGGCACAGCAAGGCCTAGACGTGTCAAAGTTGTGCAACGCAAATTAATTGCGTCCACTAAGTGTTTGCTGCGGTGAGAGCGCTAGAAGGCGAAGCGGCGCAACAACGCATACGTCACCGCGCCGGCGGCCGCCGCGGTGACACCCACTGCGGCGGTGGTCGCGATCGCGGCACCCGAGGGCGCGGGGATGCGATCGCGCAGCGATACCGGACGGGAGAACGACAACACGGGCCAGCCGCGTTCGAGGGCTTCCCTGCGCAGTCCGCGATCGGGGTTGACGACCGACGGGTGGCCCACGGACTCCAGCATCGGAAGGTCGGTGATCGAGTCGGAATACGCATAGCAATGTTCGAGCGGGTAGCCCTCGCGGGCGGCCAACTCGCGGATCGCTTGCACCTTGCCCTCGCCGTAGCAGTAGAAGCCGACCTCACCGGTGTACTTTCCGTCCTCCACCACCATGCGGGTCGCCATTGCGTGGGTGGCGCCCAGGGCGCGGGCGATGGGGCCGACAATCTCCTCACCCGACGCGGACACCACGACGACGTCGCGGCCGCACAATTTGTGCGCGGCGATGAGATCGGCCGCTTCGGCGAACACCAGCGGTGTGACGATGTCGTGCAGCGTCTCGGCGACGATCGACTTCACCTGCGCGACGTCCCATCCCGTGCACATGTTGGCCAGGTGGGTGCGCATGCGATCCATCTGGTCATGATCGGCGCCGGAAAGCAGGAAGATGAACTGCGCATAGCTCGACTTCAGCACCGCCCGCCGGTTAAGCAGACCCTGTGCGAAGAAGGGTTTGCTGAACGCCAGGGTGCTCGACTTGGCGATGATGGTCTTGTCCAAGTCGAAGAAGGCAGCGGTGCGGGCACTCGGTGGCGCCGGCTCCGATGTTTGCGGTGAGATTTGCTGCGGCGCGGCCTCGTCGGGGACGGTCACCAGTCCAGCATAGGTCGGCGAACCCGCAGGGCTGCGATGTTGAGCCGAAACCGGACGGCTGAATACGGCTGTTGTCTTTGAGCCCACCGCATTTACACGGCTCAAGCCCTTATTTCCTTGCGCGGAGTACTTGCGTGAATCCCGGCTGGCATGTGTATAGTAAGCATTACTCGGCCTTGAGCCGAGGGTGTATCAGCCCGACCCCCCGGGGCTGATACACGACGGCCTCCGCCTCCTCCCCCCCTGGCGGGGGTCGTCCCTTTTCTGGGGTAAAAAATCTTCTCCCGGGTAGTGAAATCCCGCAACACATGCGTTGCGGGAACGACGTCCTTTCCAGAACGGACCAGTGCCCAGCGAACGACTCGGTGCACAGACCGGTCTTTCTCCACAGATCCCGCTTTGGCACTGGTGTCCAATACCGTCCGCCCCGCACGGTGGAGTGGTGAACGAACTTTCCCCGGGCGGTTCCCTCGCCGATTCCAGCGGATCGGGGGTCCTGGCGATCGTGGCGGAACCACATCTGCGCGAAGAAATCGACCGGGTGGCCGCAGCCGTCGGGGTCCGGGTGGTACATACCGGCGAGCGAGGTTCGGTGAGCCGCAAGTCGTGGTCTGCGGCCGCGGCTGTCGTGCTCGATCGGGCGGCGGCCGAGCGGTGCGGCCGGGACGCACTTCCGCGGCGCGCCCACGTCAGCGTGGTCACGGGCGGCGACGCAGAGGCGGCCGCCTGGGCGGCCGCGGTGGCAGTGGGTGCCGAGCGGGTGCTGCAGCTGCCGCAACAGGAGCGCGAGCTGGTCGCCGAACTCGCTGAAGCCGCGGAGTCGGCGCGTGACCACGGCCGCGACGGCGAGGGCGTGGCAGTCATCGGAGGCTGTGGCGGTGCCGGGGCCTCGCTGTTCGCCGCCGCCCTGGCACACAGTGCGGGCAACGCGCTGCTGATCGACCTCGACCCGTGGGGCGGTGGCATGGATCTGCTGATCGGAGGGGAGTCCACTCCCGGACTGCGGTGGCCCGACCTGGCACTTCAGGGCGGACGGCTGAGTTGGCCGGCGATCCGCGAGGCGCTCCCGCGGCATCACGCGGTGAGCGTCCTCTCGGGCACCCGGCGCGGCTATGAGTTGGAGCCCGGCCCGGTTGCCGCGATCATCGACGCGGGCCGCCGCGGCGGCGTCACGGTGGTGTGTGATCTCCCGCGGCGTCTGACCGAGGCGACCCGTGCCGCCCTGGACAGCGTCGAACTGGTGGTGCTGGTCAGCCGCTGCGATGTGCGGGGATGTGCGGCCACCGCGGCGCTCGTCCCAGTGCTGACGGCCATCAATCCCAACCTCGGATTGGTGGTCCGCGGGCCGGCGCCGGGCGGATTGTTGGCCACCGAGGTTGCCGACATCGCCGGAGCACCGCTGCTGGCGTCGATGCGTGCCGAGCCGGGGTTGTCCGACCAGCTCGAGCGGGGCGGCCTGCGATTGGGGCGGCGAAGCCCGCTGGCTGTGGCGGCACGCTCGGTACTTGCAGTCTTGCCGAGCAGGCGTGGCGCGCTCGGCAGGAGCGCGGCGTGAAGGGCTCGTTGATCGAGCGCGTGCGGGAGCGGCTGGCCGCCGAGCCCGGTCCGCTGCGCGCCAGTGTGGTCGCCGCGGCGATCCGCGCCGAATCCGGGGGAGTACTCGGCGACACGGAGGTGCTCGCCAACCTTCGGCTGCTGCAGACGGAATTGACCGGCGCCGGCATCCTCGAACCGCTGCTATGCGCGGACGACACCACCGACGTACTCGTGACGGCGCCGGACGAGATTTGGATAGACAATCGAAATGGTTTGCAGCGCAGCCATATTCGATTTGCCGATGAGGCTGCGGTGCGGCGACTTGCGCAACGGCTGGCGTTGGCCGCCGGCCGCCGGCTCGACGATGCCCAGCCGTGGGTGGACGGACAGCTGACCGGGATCGGGGCAGGTGGATTCGCGGTGCGCCTGCATGCCGTCCTGCCACCGGTGGCAGCCGGAGGCACCTGCCTGTCTCTGCGGGTGCTGCGGCCGGCCACCCAGAACCTGGAGGCCCTGACGGCTGCGGGCACCGTGGCACCGCGGGCCGCTGAACTGCTGTCCGGCATCATCGGCGCGCGGCTGGCCTTCCTGGTATGCGGTGGCACGGGAGCCGGCAAGACGACGCTGCTGGCGGCGATGCTGGGTGCCGTCTCGCCGGGCGAGCGGATCGTATGCGTCGAGGACGCCGCCGAACTGGCCCCGCATCATCCGCACCTGGTGAAGCTCGTTGCGCGATGCGCCAACGTGGAGGGTGCCGGCGAGGTCACGGTGCGTCAGCTGGTGCGACAGGCGCTGCGGATGCGTCCCGACCGGATCGTTGTGGGAGAGGTCCGGGGAGCCGAGGTGGTCGATCTGTTGACCGCTCTCAATACCGGGCACGACGGGGGCGCGGGCACGCTGCATGCCAACAGCCCGGGCGAGGTACCCGCCCGATTGGAGGCACTCGGCGCACTCGGCGGACTCGACCGCGGCGCTCTGCATAGTCAACTCGCCGCCGCGGTGTTATCTGTAGGCGGTTAAGGGGTGTTTCTGGTTGTGTCCCATGATGTCGTTGAGGGTGGTTTCCTTCGTGGGGGACAGTGTTATCTGTGGGTCGTATCTGATGGTGGCGGTGTTGTTGAGATTCGTTGGCGTTGCTGGTGGATGGGGCGATGTGAGTAGTGCGTCCTGGGGTCGGTGGGTGGGGTGTGGGGATGGGGCCGCTCAAGCTTCGGCGGGAAGGCGCGGTGCTTTTATTGGAATCCGGCGAGGGTGATGTGAAGGGCGTGTTGTAGTTGGGTGTGCAGTGGCGGGGTGGTGGTGTTGAGCCAGTGTTGGAGCACGATTTGTGCAGTGCTCAGGGCTGTGTGGATGAGCAGTGTGGGGCGGATGTCGGTGGTGGGGTCGGTGTTCATGCGGGTTGCGACCATGGTGGTGAGTTGGCGGGTTTGGTTGTCGCTGAGCAGTGTTGAGCTGTTGAGTAGGTGTGGTGCGGTCTGCAGGGCTTGTTTCCACTGTTGGGAGTGTCGGTTGGCTGTTTCGCCGAGGTGATCGGCGAGGAGGTGGATGAGGGAGGTGGCCGCTGTTTCGGTGTGTGGGCGGGTGTTGTAGGTGGTGGTGATGTGGGCGATGGCTTGTTGGATCGGTGCGGTGAGTAGGTGTTCTTTGTTGGGGGCGTGGCGGTAGTAGGTGCTGATGGAGATGCCGGCGGTGGCGGCGATGTCGTCGGTGGTGACTGCGGAGTAGCCGTGTTGGGCGAAGAGTTGGTGTGCGGTGGCGTGGATGTGGGTGAGTAGTTCGGTGCGGCGTCGGTCTCTGAGGGTGGGGGGTGTGGGGTTGGCGGTGGTCATGGTCGGTCCCGGTGGGTGTGCCTAGGTTTGGGCGGGAGCGGGTTTGTGGCGCAGTGGGTTTCGTTGTGGCCACCAGCTGATTTCGCGGAGCAGGGTGGCGATGGCGGGCACGGTGAGGGTGCGCACGACGAAGGTGTCCAGGAGTAGGCCGCAGCCGATGATGAGTCCGGCTTGGATCATGATTGCTATCGAGCCGATCATGAGGCCGAACATGCTGGCGGCGAAGATGAGTCCGGCGGAGGTGATGACGGAGCCGGTGTTGGCGATGGTGCGGAGCACGCCGACGCGGATGTTGCGGGTGGATTCTTCGCGGAGTCGTGAGATGAGCAGCATGTTGTAGTCGGCGCCGACGGCGACCAGGATGATGAACGCCAGAAGTGGTACGGGCCAGGCAATTTCATTGCCGAGGCCGTATTGGAATACCAGGGTGCCGATTCCTAGTGATGCCCCGTAGTTGAGGATGACGGTGCCTAGTAGGTAGAGCGGTGCGACCAGGGCGCGGAGTAGGACGATCAGGATGAGGCCGACGACGAGCAGGGTGGCGATGGCCATCAGACGGAAGTCGGCGGAGAGCAGGCGTTGGATGTCTGCGTTGACGGCGGGGAATCCGGCGATGGCGATGGTGGTATTGGCCAGTGAGGTGTTGGGGCGTGCTGCGTCGGCGACTTCGGTGAGTCGGCGGGCCAGGGTCATCGCGTCGCTGCTGTAGGGGTCGTAGCTGGATTCGATGGCGTAGCGGGCGGTTTTGCCGTCGCCGGACAGGAAGTGTTTGGCGACGTCGGCGAATTGTTGGTTGTCGAAGACGTCGTTCGGGAGGTAGAAGCCGCTGGCGGTGTCTGTTCCGGTTGCTGAGCGTGCTGATTGTTGGAGTTGGGCGGCGATTTTTCCCATGCCGGAGAGCGTTTCGAGGTTGCTGTCGACGAGGGTGTGGACGCCGGTGGCCAGGGCGTGGGCACCGGATGCGAGTTGGTGGACGCCGGTTTGGAGCTGTCCGATGTTGGCGGCGAGGTCGCCGGAGCCTGCGGCGCCTAAGGCGTTGTCCAGGGTGGTGATGAGCCGGGTCACTTCGGCGAGGGTGCCGCCGCCGGCGTTGGTGTCCGGCTGATAGAGGTCGGCGAGGGTGGTGAGGTGGTCGAAGAATCCGTTGTCGCGCAACGTGATGAGTAGTTGGGCTTGGTCGTGCAGTTGGGTGCATTCGGTGGCGGCGGCGCAGGCGGGCCAGCTGCTGATCGCGGCGATGAGGGGTTCGAGAGTGGCGATGGCGGTTTGGGCTTGTTCGGCTTGGTGGTGTAGTGCGGGTCCAGAGGCGATCGCGTGCTCGACGGTCGGGGCGGTAGTGGAAAGCTCTTGCAGCAGCGACCGCAAACGCTGGGTTTGGATGCCCGCGGTTTGGGCTTTGCCTAAGAGCCCGATCAGCGGGGTCAGCGCGGTGCCCAGGCTGGTGTCGAGTTGGGTGAGCCCGTCGGCGAGCTGGTCGGCGCCGTTGGCGAGTCGGCCCAGATCGCTGCGGCGGGATTGGCCGTCGTTGACCGCGCCGGCGAGCCGGTCGCCGATTTGGCCGTTCTGCCAGGACAGTTGGGCTTGTTCGAGGCGGTTACCGCCGGGGCGGGTAACTCCGGAGACTTTGGTGACACCGGGTAGTTGTGCGATGCGGGAGGCCATTTCGTCGAGGTCGGCCAGTCCTCGGCTGGTGCGCATGTCGGTGGGTGATTGCACGACCAGGAACTCGGTGATCACGGTGTCTTTGCGGAAGTGGCGATCCAGCAGTCGATACCCTTCGTTGCTGGCTGAGGTGGTGGTTTGGCCGTGGCGGTCGTCGTAGCTGATGCGCATGGTGGTCGCCACCGCGCAGAGCGCTAGGACGAAGATCAGGCTGGCTGCCAGCAGCGGCATGGGGCGTCGTACGACGGCCACCGCGATCTGGTTCCAGTAGCGGCGGGTCCGGTCGGTGTTGGGTTCACCGATCCCGCGGCGGGCGGCCAGCGTGAGTACGGGGGGAAACAGGGTGACCGTGGCCGCGAACCCGATGACCACGGCGATGGCGCAGGCCGGGCCGAGTGCGGCGAAGACACTCAGTTCGGCGAAGGTCATGGACAGAAATGCCAGCGCGACGGTGGCGGCGGAGGCCGCGATGACACGGCCGATGGTGGCGGTGGCGTGGATGACCGCGGCCTGGGCGGGCACGTGTTGGCGGCGCTGTTCGTGGTAGCGGCTGATTAGGAACACCGAGTAGTCGGTACCGGCGCCCAGCAGGATCACCGTCATGAACGCAATGGTGAATTGAGAAACCGGCATGCCGGCTTCACCGAGTCCGGAGAGCACACCGCGCCCGACCGCGAGGCTGACACCGATGACCAGCAGCGGCAGCATCGCGGTGAACACCGACCGATAGATCAGCAGCAAGATCATCGCGATCAGCCCGGCGGTGGCCACCGAGATGAGGATCAGATCTTGTTCAGCGGAGTCGATTTGATCGCTGAAGGTGGCCGGCGGGCCGGTGACACGCACGGTGGTCGGCGAGTGCCCGAAAACCTCGGCGACGATCCCGCGTACCGCCCGCACCGATTCCGCGGCACTGGGATCACCGAGGGTTCCGGCCACCCCCACCGGCACATACCATGCTTTGCCGTCCGCGCTGAGGGCTTGCGCTGCGGTGACCGGGTCGGCCAAGAGGTCTTGGACCTGCTGGACGTGGCTGGTGTCGGCCCGTAACCGCTGGATCAGCGCGTCATAGCGCTGCCGGACCGGCGGGGTCAGCCCGCTGGGATCCTCCATCGCGACGAAGATCGTGGTCTTGGAGCCTTGTTCACCGAACGCCGAGCCCATCCGGTCCACGGTCTGCAGCGACGGCGCACCGGGCGGTATCAGATGCACCGACTGGTGCTTGACGACCGTTTCCAGTTGCGGGAAAAGGATCGCCAGCACCACCGCGGCGACGATCCAGGCTCCGATCACCAACGTTGTATGCCGGATCGCGAAGCCCGACAGCCGCGCCAGGCGCTCACTGTAGGTGTCGCGGCCCCGCGCCGCCGCCGCGGCGTCACGCTGCTCCTCGGGGCGGCTCAACGTCGCCATGCCCGCATCGCCCCAGCCCTTGATTACCATCCCGGCCCCCCGGCGGCATTAAGAAAACTGTCGGTATCGCAACAGTACTCTCGGTATCTTCGTGCGGCATCTGGCGAATCGCAACACCCCCGATTGCCGATCGCCGCCTGCCCGCGCGGTCACGCCACTGCCCCCCGCCAGCGGCAGTCGCGACTGCGCTCAGTCCGACATCTCCCGGTTCATCAATTCGTCGTCGAGATAGGAACACGACCGCGGCGGATAGTGGCGGGGACGCACGCGATCGCCCGTGGTCGCGACCCGGGCGTGCCCGAGCTTGGCCAGGTCGTGGCGGACGTGGCGGACCTCCTCGACGAGCGCCACGCCGGGCAGCAGCCGCTTGGCCGCCCGCGCCACCGCTGCGCCGGTGCGCCCGGTAGCTGTTGCAAGCCGCCGTTTCGGCGACGTCGCCGCCGTCGGGCCCTGGATTTGGCGCCGGATGAGTTCCCGGCGTTGTAAGTGATTCACCATGGCCTTACCCCCTCGGTGTTGGCCTGCGCGGCGATGCCAGTACTAATGGTATCTCTCCGATACTAACAGTATCGTTTCGGAGAGCGCCAGTCCCGTAGCGGTGCGGGTCCGCGGTATCGGCGTCAACGCCCAGCGGTGAGGATTACGGTGAACAGGTGGAGTCGGGTGCAGAGGAACGCGTGGTCGATGACGACGACGAGGTGGATCCACGCCTGGCGCGGTCACGGACCCGGCTGCTCGACGCCGCGGCCAAGCTGCTCAGTGCCGGCGGTGTCGAAGCTGTCACCATCGAGGCAGTGACCAAGGCCTCCAAGGTGGCAAGGACCACCCTGTACCGCCACTTCACCAGCTCCACCCACCTGCTGGCCGCCACCTTCGAGCGGCTGCTGCCCCAGGTCAGCCCGCCGCCGGCGCAAGGCCCGCTGCGCGAACAGCTCATCGAGCTGCTGAACCGGCAAGCGGTCCTGTTTCAGGAGGCACCGTTGCACGCCACCACGCTGGCCTGGGTCGCCCTGGGGCCAACACCGCAGCGCCCCGACGAGGTCCGTGACCGCTACGCCCTGCGCGCCCGCGTCGTGGCCCACTATCGGCAGCCTTTCGCCGAGCTGTTGCAAAGCCCTGCCGCCGCCGAACTCGACGACTTCGATGTTGACCTCGCCATGTGCCAACTCGTCGGCCCGATCGCCTTCGCCCGCCTGACCGGCCTGCGCGCCATCAACCGCGAGGACTGCGAACACCTCATCGACGACTTTCTCAACGCCCACGCCCGCACCCGATAACGCCGGCCGGTTCGACGCCGTCGGCAACCAGGGACTCACCGCTGCACCGCCCACCGTTGTGGTACGAAGGTCGCGTCCTAAAGCCGGTGTAAAAGGGGCCGGGCGTAGGTTCTGCTTCGAGACCGCCAAGTCATCGAAGGAAAGGACCTACGCCCGTGCCTGCACGAGTATCGCCGACCGATCGTGTTCGCGCCAAGATCGACGAGTTGTTCGCCTCGGATCGTGAGTTGCCCGAGATCCTGGAGGAGGTGGCACGGCTGGGTGCGCAGTTGCTGATGCAGGCCGCGTTGGAGGCCGAGATTACCGAGTTCTTGGGCCGTGAGCGCTACCAACGCAGCGCCACCGCAGCAGACGCGCAGCCCGGTGCGCGTAACGGTTATCGGGCTGCGACGGTCAAGACCACTGCCGGTCCGATCACCCTGGAGCGGCCCAAGCTGCGCGGCACGACCGCCGCGTTCGCCTCACGGCTGTTCGGCAAGCACGTCACCAAGACCAACGCGCTGGAATCGCTGGTGATCGCTTCGTTCGTGCGCGGGCTGTCGGTGCGCGATGTCGAAGCCACCCTCGCCGATGCGCTGGGTGATCAGGCCGCGATCTCGAAATCGACTGTCTCCCAGATATGTCAAGCCATCAAGACCGAGTACGACACCTGGGCGCGGCGCCCGCTCGGCGATGTGGTGCTCGATTACCTGTTCCTGGATGCCTCCTTCTTCCGGATGCATCCCGGCTCACCAGCCGAGCCGATCCTGGCCGCGTGGGGCATCACCACCGCCGGCAAGCCCATCTTCGTGGGCCTGGCCCCCGGAGTGGTGGAGTCCACCGACGCCTGGGCGGGTTTCCTGACCGATCTCACCGAGCGGGGGCTGGGGTGTCCGCTGCTGGTCGTCTCCGACGGCGCGGCCGGCCTGATCGCGGCGATCGAGCAGATCTTCCCGACCGCGCTGCGTCAACGCTGCCTGATTCACCGAGTCCGCAACGTGCTGGCCAAGATTCCCGCCGGGATGCAGGCCGAGATCCGCGACGGCTACTGGGCCTGCTTCGACACCGCCGAGGCCACCACCGAGGCCGGCCCCAACCTCGTCGAACTCATCGACGCCCGACTGGACGTGTTCGCGGCCCGCTACGCACCCACCTACCCCGCGGCGATGAAGATCCTGCTCACCGACCGCGCGGGCCTGACCGCTTACCTGCGGTTCCCGCCCGAACATCAGCACCGTATTCGGCATTCGAACTTCATCGAACGCACCTTCGGTGAAACCCGCCGCCGCACAAAGGTTATCGGTCGCTTCCCCGGCGAAACCAGCTGTGTCAGCATCGCCTGGGCCGTACTGGACCGCGCATCTCGCGGCTGGCGCGGACTCGCCATGACCCCGGCCGGGGTACGCCAGCTCCAAGACCTACGCCGCAGCCTGCTGCACCCACCCCGACAACTACGGCCCCAGCACGCCCCAGACTCCGCGAGCAGCACCACCGAAGCCATCAGCGCAACGGCGTAACATCACCCACCGAAGCCAGAAGCTCCGAAGGACCATTTACACCGGATTACGGACGCCACCTGGTACGAACGGTAGCGTAGGGATACTGCTCGTAGCGGGGGGTCGGTATGGGTGACTGTCGGGCCGGTGGAACACGATCACCGTCGAGAGCGGGTTGCCCGGGGCGGGCTCGCGGATCCGGCGCCGAGATGTCATGACCGCGGCGCAGCCTGCCGCTGACGCACCCCACGCGAGTGCGATCCTGGATGCGACCCTGCATGCGGCGACCCGCGGGGGCTATAGCGCGGTACAGATGCGTGCGGTGGCTGATGTCGCCGGCATTGGTGTGGGGACGCTGTACCGGTATTTCCCGTCCAAACCGCACCTGCTGGTCGCGGTGTTGCGTCGCGAATTCGACCGACTGGCCGCCGAGTGCGCGTGGCACCACCACGACATCACGCCTGCCCGGCGGGTCGCCGCCCTGACCTCACGACTGCACGCCGAATGGCAGCTCGACCCGAAACTGACCGAAGCCACCACCCGCGCCCTGGTGGTCGCTGATGCCACCGCAGCGCCCACCGTCACCCAAGCCGCCGACATCCTGCACCAGCTTTTCGCCCGCGCCCTGGGCGGCAACACCGTCACCGAGCGCCACCACGACCTCGCCGGACTGATCACCGATGTGTGGCTGGCCAACCTCACCGCGTTCAGTGGCCACCGGCTCTCGGCCGGCCAAGCACGTGAGCGCATCGACCGGGGCACCGGACTGCTGCTGCGCCACGCCTTCGGGCCAGTCGACCGCTGAGCGGCGCGTCCAATTGCCCGCTTAGGTGGCCGAGTCCCGTCGTTCCAGTTCGCCTTGCAGGACCGCGATGATCTGGTCGCGTTCACGCAGTTGGGTGCGCAGTCGCGCGATGTGGGTGTCTTTGGCGGTCAGTCGGTTGCGCAGTGCGGCGACGATGCTGGACTCGCCCGGCTCCGGTGCGGGCGGCGGGCCCTCGCCGACCGCCCTCAGCGTGCGGTGCGCCTCGATCTGGGCCAGCAGCTCGGGACGGTTGTGGATGCTTTTGCGGGTCACTCCGGCGCGGCGGGCGACGCTGCTGATGGTGATGTCGGCCTTCTCGCGGCGCAGGCTTTGCAGTGCTTTGCGGGCTCGGGTGTCGACGGAGTCCCGTCTTTTCTGGGTGTGGGCGGCCAGAGCGTTCAGCGATGCTTGTGTGGCGGTCACGGGCGTTGCCGCGGGTCGGCTTTGTGCAGGGCCGAGTCGTGGGCGCCGCGGGTGGCGATCGGCGTCAACGGCAGCCGCTTGTGGGTGCCGGCGCCGCTGATCCAGGCCGCGGTGTCGGACTGTTCGGCGGCCAGCCGGTCCAGGATGGCTTCCAGGGAGTGTAGCTCGCGCAGCCGGGCGGCGATCCAGACGTTGTCGTCGGTCAGTTCCCGGCCGGTGCGGGTGCGGTATTGATCACGGCGCAGCTCGATCAGCGCCAAGGTTCTGGCATGCTGATCAGCCAACTCGGCCCGGTGGGTGACATCAGTTGCGAAATGCCCACAACTCAAACACGCGTTCCCCCTGTCGCACGATTTCAACGGCGGCAGGAGACACACTCCGTTGGGCAGCACCCGGTCGGTGCGGGCCGACAGTTGAGTCATATCCAGGATGTCAGCGGGGCTGATCGCGATCTCGACGCCGTGGGCGCCGATCTTCTTGTGCTTGAGAAACTCTGCTTCCGCGGTGGCGGACAGGGTCGCGGCATAGCGCATCGTCATCTCCGGGCTCTTGTGCCCCAGATAGCGCTGCACGACATGGATGGGGACCCCGTCGTTGAGCAGCTCGGTGGCCCGGGTGTGGCGCAGCCGGTGGGTTTGACTGAACCGTAACGGATTTCCCGCCGCATCGGTCAGGCCGTGCAGGTCGTCGAGTTTGACCAGCGACTGGGAATAGGTGGCGTATGGGCGGGGCCGCTGGCCGTTGAGGTTGCTTTTGGTGCCGATGAACAAGTACTTGGGTGTCAGGTGCGGAAACCTCGCCTTCAGCCAGCGGTGTTGTTCGGCAATGACGTTGACCACCGCTTGCTCGACCAGGATGGTCGGCTCCACCCCGTCGACTTTGGTCTGCTGGTAACGCAGCTTGGCGACGAATGCATCAGGGTCAGCGTTGTCGACGTCGGGCGACGTTCCCGGGATGGGTTGCAGCGGCTGGTGGTCGAGCATCAGGATTTCAGAGGCCCGCCGCCCGGTGAGGGCCTGCAGCAGCCAGATCCGGGCGGCCTGGGGATCACCGAGGCCTTTGACCAGCGAGACGCTGCCATCGGGATGGGTCAGCCCGACCAGGGCGGTGCGGTCGGCGGCCAGCACGTCGAGGTAGGCCAGCATGCGTTGCAGTTCGGCGGTGGAGTACCAGGTCAGCTCGCGGGGCCGGTGGGCGCGGCGGGTGCGGAAAGCTGGGCCCCACAACCGTGTGTGTGCCGCACTCAGTTGCGCCCAGCGCGGTTCGCCGGTGGCCGCGGCCGCCTCGGGGCCGTGGTCGACCATGAACGTGTAGAACACCTGGGTCTGAGACTGGGTAGCGTCAATGGCGGCCTGGGACAGGGGTTTGTCCGGCTTGGCCCCTGCGGCAGGTGATTTGAGGTATTCGGTGAATTCGGTGAACATCAGCCGCAGCTGGGCGGGATCCTCGGTGAGTACGGGGTCGGTGGCGCCGCGGGCGGCCAGAAACGGTCCGAGGTGTCGCGCGGTGTCGCGGCAGCGTTCCACCGCTGAAGACCACCGCAGCAGCTCGGCGTCTAGACAGGTCCGTAGCCAGAACCGGACCCCTTCGCGCAGCCAGGCCGGGGTGATCGCGGCAAGGTTCAGGGTCAGGTCGTGTCGGGGCTCGTGTTCGCGTTGCGGAATGCGGGGATCGGCCTGCAGGTCCCAGATGTCGTGCGCCCACCAGGCGGTGTCGGTGCAGCGCACCGACAGATACAGGTGCAGATGCTCCACCAAGTGAGTGATGTTGCGTCGGGCACCGGCAGAGGGCAGCCGGGCGTTGCGTTTCTCGAAGACCAGCATCGCCGCCCGCACGATCGCGGCGGACTCCAGGTCGGTGATGCTGGCCGGTGGGCGGCGGCGTTGGCCGCGGTATTCGGTGGCCGCGGCGCTCAACGCCTGGCCGGCCCAGCGCAGCAGCGACGGTTCGATCTTGCGCAGGCCTTCGTGGTGACAACACCACACCCACCAGGCGATCTCGTCGGCGAACCGTGGCGGCACCGCGGCGGGGGTGAAGTCGTGCTCGGCGCGGCCGCGGTGTTCACGCAGGTAGTACCGGTTACGCAGGAACACGGTATCGGCGGGTGCGGCGTCGATCTGATAGACCGGGCGCCGCCAGGCCTCGGGCACGGCCGACCACTGCGCCTGCCACGACGGACTGGATTGGCGGGCAACAGGTGTGGGGTCGTCACGGCTGGGCATCGGTGAGCCCTTTCCAGCCGGCCACATAGTTGCGCCAGTGCGCCAGGCTGCGCATCTCGGCGTCCTCGGTGACCCACCCGTAGGTCGACAGGGTGGTCTGGACGTCGGCGTGCCCGAGGCGGCGCATCACCACGTGCGCGGGCACCCCGGCCAGCAACAGGGCGGTGGCGTGGGTGTGTCTCATCCAGTGCGGAGTCCACTCCGGCGGCAACTGCGGGTGAGCACCTTTGATGCCGCGGACCTTCTCATAGATCGTCTCCATCCGCATCGGTGAGAACTGCTCTCCCCGAGCAAGATTGACGAACACAAAATGGGTGCTCAGATCGGGGACCGTCACGTCGGCAGCCATCGCGACGAGCTGCCACACATACTCCGAATACAGCGCTTCCAGATCATCACCGATATAGAGCCGCCGCGTCCCGGTCTTGGCCCGCACCCCGTGCGGATGGTCCTGGCGGTCGACGACATCGAGGAACGGGGTCCCGCCGGCGCCGATGTGAAAGTCGTGATGGCGCAGACATAACGCCTCACCGGGACGCATCCCCGTCTCCGCGAGCACCGCGAAATACAAGCGGTTACGCACCGCGGCCGGCCCACCCGACCACCCGCCGTCGCCGGTCTGGACCGAGCAGCCATCCAGAATCGCGTTGACCTGCTCAGGCGTGAGAACCGGGGTGGCGCTGCGGCCGGGGCTGCGCAGGCCATAGATCGGGCGATCCCCCTGACGCTGCGGTCCGACCCCGTCGAGGAACCCCACGTAGCGGCGGTAGCGCCGCGCCGAGCCGCGGGAGGTGAACAACCGCTGGTAGGGCAGATCGGCGCCGTGTGCGTCGGCGTGATATCGATACATCGACAACACCGCCGCCGCCCGCGGCTGCAGTGATGACGCCGCCAGCTTCTGGGCCGGTGGTCCGATCCTGGCTGCGCCGGGCAGATCCCCGGTGCGCAGATACCGCAGGAACTGCCCGAACAGTCTGGTGGGAAAGTCATCCCAGGCATGCCCGGTGTGCTCGAGGACGGTGAACCACTCGGCGATCCCCGCCGCATACGCCCGCACCGTGTTCGGCGAACCGCCGCCATCGCGCAGGAACCGCAGATACTGCGCGGCCGCAGGGATCGGCAGATGGTCGGCACCGACCACGGTGTGGGTGTCGGGCTCGCCGTCGCTGAAACTCACCCGCTGAACTCGCGCCACTAGTCAGTCCCCGACCCAGACAGACCTTCAGCCCCGCCGCCGCCGGCCCACCGGAAACCTCACCACATTGGAGTGCGTGCCGGTCATCGCCACCACCGATGCCGGCTCCTCGACCACCCGCGCAGTGTTGGCCGGCGGCCCGGTGCGCTGACCAACGGCGAAGTCCTCCAACATGTCCTGCGGCCAGATCAGGCCGTACGGGGCCAACATCACCGGCGACGTCGCCGAGAACGCCATCTCCAACCACTTACTGAGCAGCCGCGGACGCTCCACCTCGCGGTCTTTCCAGCCCGGCTCGACCCGGCCCCACGTGGTGTCGGTCTCGGTGTTCGTGCGGGTGTAAAGCTGGCGCCGCAATGCCTCAAACCGCTCGTCGCTCAACAGCTTCGAGGTATGCAGATGCTTGAGCAACGCCCCCAGTGAAATCCCCCAGCGGGCCTTGACCGGCAACAACTCCGCCAACGACGGTGCACGCGAGACCTCATCGGCCAGCACCGCCGCCGGCGCCAAGAACTCCGAAGCGAACGCTGAGGCCTGCTCTTCCCGCTCCTCGTTGACCGATCCCGCGGCATGCAACACCAGATGCCCCACCTCATGCGACAGCGTCCACCGAGTCCGCTCCCACGAACTCGACTGCCGCACCACAATCAACGGCCTGGTGTTGAACTCACCGACCCGCACCGAATACCCCAGATGCTTATCGAGCTTGCCGGTGGAATCCTCATCGCCGAGGATGCGCCGCGACGACGACGTCAACAGCCGGCGCATCACAATCGCCACCCCGTTGCGTTCAATCTCATGCGTCAGATAACCGATCGGCGCATCCGGGTCCAACCCCCACGCCTTGCGGACCTCCGCAGCCGCCTGATCCACCGGTGTCTCACTGTCGAGCACCGGTACCCGCACCGGCGGCAACTTCACCCGAGTGTGCAACTCGTCGAGGAACTCACCTGCCAACGCCGCGAACTGCGCCAGATACTCCCGCTCGGTCGCCGTAATCGACCGCGGCGCCCGGAACAGCAGATCCCGGGGATGCACGCGCGAGGTCGGCACCGTGGTGAAGAACTTCGCCGGGAACCTCAACACCGCCACCAAGCGCTCAAAGTCCTCGGCCGACAATGTGGTCGTCGCCGAACGTTCCACCCGGTTGAGCCGAGAATGCTTCCAGCCCAACGATTCCATCACTGCGGTCACGGTCATCGCCCGGATCACCCGGGCCTGGTTGACCCGTAACCCGTACACATCCACGGTCGTGTTCATCGCAGCCCCGATTCAATAACGACCCCGCGACAAGTTGTGCGTCGCCCCCCACTGCGACGACCCGCTAGGCCGGTTCTGGCTGGTCGGGGTCGTCGGTACCCGAGGCCGCCGATGGTGGAGCCCATTCGCCGAAGTCGTCGGTGGGCACGATCGGAGCCGGGGGTGGGCCCAACAATAGCGGCGACTCGGTGACCGGTGGCAACGGTGTGGACGCCAAAATCTGTACCCGAGAAGCGTTGTCGATATCGATCACCGCCGCCAACTCCGCTTCTGCCAGGCCATACCCGTCCTTGGTCGGCCACCACAACGCGGCGATGTCCGGCTTGCCCATCGGGGTGGATGTCGGCGCCGGGAACAACCGCGTCTGCGCACCCTCGTCGAGGGTCATCTGCTCCCCAGGAGCCGCCGCCGTCGCCGCCATGGGATGCTGACCGCCGCCGGGGGTGATGACCATGCGGACCCGCTCGCCGTGCAGCACCCGCGACGGCCAGCGCCGCAGCCGGAAATCCATCCCGCGTGAATCGGACAGCTGAACCGAGAGCCCACTGCCGCACGAGCTCAGCAGCGTGTCGCCCGGCATCGGGCCGCGCAACTCGCGCTCCCGCAACACCAACAATCGCACGTTCGCGCAGAACGCCAACCCGTGGACATCCCGCGGATCCTCGAACCACGGCTTGTACATCGCGGCGACCTTCGGGATCACCCTCTCCAAGTCGTAGCGCAACGTCGCGCAGGACGGCCGATGATCGGCAACGATCCGATCCAGCCACCTTTGTAGGTTCATGAGGCGAATTTCGCACACTAAAGCAGTCTGCGCAAGTAACACGCCCAACTGTTACTCCGCCCATTAATGTGCAACTTCCCACCACCATAGGATACATGTATCTCACGATAAATAATCAGATCAACGCGCATATATTGCTAGCCATAGACCAGGTAATTACAGATAAGGCGTGCAGGTGCTCCTGCACATGACACGGGACGGCGCCGGACGGCGACGGCTCGGCGAGATCGCGCTGTTGCGCCGGTCCGGGGGCGGGTTGGTCCGGGTGGTCACAGCGTGGCACGCCGACCACGGCAGAATGGACGCTGCCGCCGAGTTGGACGCGGTGCTACGGACTCGGATGCCGGCATGACGGGACTGCAACTTGCGGCGCTGTTGTTGTCGTTGGCGCTGCTGGCATCGCCCGCGTCGCCGCGGGCCCGGTTGGTCCCCGTGACACCGCCGGGCCGGCGAATCGCGATCGGGTCGCGGGCGGCACTGTGGGCGTCCGGGTGCGTCGGCGTCGTCGCGGCGTTTCTGCTGCCGTTGACGACGGTGTTATCGGTCGCCTTGGTAAGCGTCGTCGTAGGCCTCCGTTTTCGCCGTCGCGTCAGCGCTCGGCGCGCCGCCGCCGCGGGGCGGGCGCTGGAAGCGGGCCTCGACGTGCTGGTTGGTGAACTGCGGGTGGGCGCCCACCCGGTTCTCGCATTCGACGTCGCAGCCGGTGAGACCACCGGTGCGGTGTCAGCTGGCCTGCGGGCGGTAGCGGCGCGAGCCCGGTTGGGCGCCGACGTCGCCGCCGGACTGCGTGCCGCGGCGGGATCGTCGGTGCTGCCGCAACACTGGGAGCGGCTGGCGGTGTGCTGGCAGCTGGCCAGCGATCATGGCTTGGCGATCGCCACGCTGATGCGGGCGGCTCAGCGTGACATTGCTGAGCGGCAACGGTTTTCGGCCAAGGTCGAGTCGGATATGGCGGGTGCCCGCGCGACAGCGGCCATCCTTGCGGGGCTGCCGCTGCTGGGCCTGCTGCTCGGGCAGTTGATCGGCGCCCGGCCGCTGCAATTCCTGTTCGGGGGCGGTGCGGGCGGATGGTTTCTGCTGGCGGGCGTGACGCTGACCTGCGCGGGACTGTGCTGGTCGGACCGGATCACCGATCGCGCGGCCGCGACGTGAGCGTCTCGGCGGCGCTATTAGCCGTGGCATTGCTGATCGGTGCGGGCCCTTCGGTGGTGCGCGCTCGTGCGGGGCTGCTGCCGCGGCCGTCCCGGCGCCGCCGCGAGGGTCGGCGCGGCCCGGATCCGTTGGCGATGGCGTCGAGCCTGGACGTGCTCGCGGTGTGCCTGCTGGCGGGTATGGCCGTCGCGACGGCCGCGTCGGCGACCGCCGCATCCGCGCCGCCGCGACTTGCGCTGGCATTGCGGCGCGCCGCGGATCTGCTCGCGCTGGGTGCCGACCCGTCCGTCGCATGGTCGACGCCGGCGGATCGGGGCGAAACCGACGGCCAGATCGACGGCCTGCTGCGGCTGGCTCGTCGATCGTCGTCTTCGGGGGCCGCCCTCGCCGATGGCGTTGCCGAACTCGCGGTGCAGGCTCGCCACGACGCCGCAGCCGCGGCGGCAGCTGCCGCGGAGCGGGCGGGAGTGCTGATCGCGGGACCGCTCGGGTTGTGTTTCCTACCGGCCTTCGTGTGCCTCGGCATCGTTCCGGTGGTCGCCGGGTTGGCCGGAGATGTTTTGCAGTCGGGATTGATATGAGGAAGGAATACATTGATGCGCAACAAGTTCCGGGTGATCGCCACACGTCTGACGATGCTGGCGAGCGACGAGTCGGGCATGTCGACGGTCGAGTACGCAATCGGCACTATCGTTATCTGCCTGCCAGGCGCTCATCGAGGCACATTCGGTCTTGGCAGTCTGGTATGACACGCCTCAGTGTTATCCGCTATGTCGTAGGTGACGGCATTTACGTTCGGCACATGACTACTTCATTTATCGCTGAACGGGCTGTGTCCGATGCCGGCGGTGCGGCTCGCTATGTGATTGCCTCAGATTCGTACTTGCTGCACCGTGAGGGGTCGGCGTATCTTGCATCGCTGCGAGCTCAGGGCCGTTCCGCTAACACTGAGCGAACCTATGCCGGCCGGGTAGCGTTGTTTCTCTCCTACTGCTCGTCGACCGGAATTGATTGGCGAGCAATCGAATTCATCGAACTCGGGCAGTTCCTGCATTGGTTGGCCGCGACACCGCCTCGGGGTAGTGCACGGTTGCGCTCGGCGCATACGGCCAACCACATCATGACCACGGTGTGTGAGTTCCTGCGGTTCGGGGCAGCCCAGGGATGGGTGTCGGTCGAACTCGTCGAACGACTGGCCACGCCGCGGCATATCCGGTACTTGCCTGGCTACGACCAGGGCGAAAACGCGCAGTTTTCCGTAGTGCAGGTCAAGACATTGCGGTTGCCGGCCACGCTTCCAGAGACCCGCAGCCTGATGCTCGAGCAGGTCGAGCAGCTGATCGAGGCCACGACCAATGCACGTGACCGATTGCTGGTGGCGCTATTAGCGGTGAGCGGTATGCGCATCGGTGAGGCGTTGGGACTGCGCCGCGAGGACTTGCACTTGTTGACGTCCTCGACGGGTCTGGGCTGTTCGATCGGCGGGCCGCACGTTCATGTTCGGCGACGGATGAATGAGAACGGTGCGATCGCCAAAGCGCGTTGTCCGCGCTCAATTCCGATACCGGCCGAGCTGGTCGGGTTGTATGCCGACTACCAGCATGAGCGCGACGACGTCGCGGCTGCAGCGGATTCCGACATGGTGTTTGTCAACATCTACCGGCCGCCGCTAGGTGCCGGGATGCGCTACGGCAACGCCTACGCCCTGTTCGGGCGGCTCTCAAGCCGTGTGGGATTCACCGCGCACCCGCACATGCTGCGCCACACCGCCGCCACGGAGTGGATGCAAAACGGTGCAGCGCGAGACACCGTGCAGCGCCTGCTGGGGCACGTCTCGGCGATGTCGATGGAGCGCTACCTGCACCCAACCGACGCCACCAAACGGCGGGCGGTCGAGCTGGTTGCAGCGAAGTGGGCGATCCGATGATCGCATCGACAGCACAGCAGGTTTCCGTCGAATCTCCTGACCAGCCGTCGCCCGCGGTTGACTGGATGACCTGGTTACGCCGTAACACTGACGTCAGGTGGCGCCCCCGGGAGTGGGATCACTCGATGTGGTTGTTCATCGGCGATCTGAGCCATCCGCAGACCGTTACCAGGCCGTGCAGTGCTTGCGGGATCGCCCTTCGCAGTTCGGGTATGTGCCGGCAGTGCCGGCTGGCGCATATGGCGTCAGGGTTGCCGCTGGAAGCCTTTTCGGCCACCTACGTGCCCCCGGCGCGCAAGCACCGGCCCGGTGAGCGCCGGCCCGGCACGTGCCTGGTATGCCGCGACGGTGTCCGCTGCGCACGGATGCCGCTTGCCAAGGGGCTCTGTGAAGACCACCAGGTTCGCTGGCACGTCTACAAACGCAGCAGGCGCTCGCCCAGCCTCAGGCACTGGGCCACCACGGTCGCCATGCCCCACGATGCGCTGCCGGAGTGTCTGGTCGTGGGCTGCGAGCTGGAATCGTCCTGCACTACAGGGATTTGCACCTTGCACCGTAACCGGTATCGAAGCAGCGGCAGCCGGTCCTCCATCAAGCAGTGGGCCAGCACCCAAACGCCACATCTTGCCGCCAACATGTTCTCCCTCGTCCCCCTTGCTGATCAGATGCGGTGGGAACTTCTCTACGCCCTGCAGCAGCGCGACGCTCGCAATGGACGAATCGACCCGAACGCGATGCGCACTGTGGTTGTCACGCTGGGTCAGACACCAAGCCTGGCAACGATATTCGGAACCACGAAGTTTGAACGGCTGCAGACCCGGCAGGTCCGAAACGCCAACGCCGGTGCTCACCTGTTCGAGTTCGGCCGCACCTTGCACGATGCCTACGAGCAAGTGAGCGGACGAGCTCACACCGATCGGCAGGTTTGGGATCTGGTCACCCTCGGCCTGACCTACGATCCCGCCAGGCATGGCGGCAGCCGCCGACGCAAGGGCGCACTGGACTTCACCCCAATCACCGTGAGCTGGCTCAACGACGTGACCCGTCGATGGGCCCAAGCCGAGATCGGCCGCATCCCCACCTACGTCATCGTCGAAACCATTCGAGCCGCCGCGGCCGCCTCCGCCGGCCTGGCCACGCGACCCGGTGGGGGCGAGGACCTGACCGCGCTGCAGGTGACAGACATGGACGCCGTCGTCGAATCATTTCGCACCTTACGACGCCTCGACGGCGCACCACTGACCGTCCAGACCCGACGGATCCTGTTCAGCCGATTCAGCGACCTACTCGACTACGGCCGCGCCATCGGCCCGCTGCGCGATCTGCCCAGCGGGTTCATCCGCCAACGCCACCACTCCATCACCGATACCGAATCACCGAACGAAGAGCGCGCGCGACAGGGATTACCCGAGCACGTCATCAGGCTGCTCGACGACAACCTCGATGCGCTGGCCCGCGGCAGACTCCACAGCAGCCTGACCGACGAGCAGGTCAGCCGGATGTTCCGCTGCGTCTACGTCCTGCTGCGAGACACCGGCCGCCGGCCCGGAGAAGTCTGCCAACTGCGTGCCGATTGCCTCGTCGAGGGATCCGAGCCCGAACTGCTCTGGGACAACACCAAAGGCAAGAGGATGGGCCGCCGGCTGCCGATCACCCAACAGACCGCCGCGGAAATCCGCGCCTGGCAACAGATCCGTTCCGGCGCCTATATCGCCCTACCAAGCGCCGACTACCTGTTTCCCGCACGCACATCCCACGCGCCGATTCCACACTTACGCACCCAAACCGTCGGTGACGCGCTGCGCAGCTGGGTCAGCTGGATCAACGACAACATCGCCGACCCCACCGGTCAGACACGTCCACTCGAAGGCATATCGGTTTACCCGTACCTGTTTCGGCACAGCTACGCCCAACGTCACGCCGACGCCGGCGTCCCCGTTGACGTTCTACGGGATCTGATGGACCACAAACACATTGCGACCACGATGGGCTACTACGACATCTCCCTGCGCCGCAAACGCGAAGCGGTCGCCACCATCGCGTCCCTGACCGTTGATCGACTCGGCGGCAACAAGCCATCCTCACGACGAGGCTACGAACTGCGGTCAGTGGCAGTGCCCTACGGCAATTGCATCGAGCCGTCCAACGTCAAAGCTGGAGGCCAGGCTTGCCCGATCCGATTCCAATGCTCCGGTTGCGGCTTCTACCGGCCCGACCCGTCCTACATCCCAGCGATCGAGGACCACACCCGAGCACTGAAGGCCAATCGGGAAACCGCACGAGCCATCGAAGCCGCTGACTTCGTCGTCGACAACCTCACCGCCGAAATCGACCAATTCGAGACCGTGATCACCGCCATGCGCGCCCAGCTGGATTCCCTTGACCCCGAACAGCGTCAACGGGTCGATGACGCTTCAGCGACCCTGCGCAAAGCCCGGGCAGCACGAACCAGCCCATCCATCCCCCTAACCGTCGTCGACAGGAGCACCCGATGACCGCACCCCGCACACCCGCCGGCGTCCTCAAAGAAGCCCGCCAACGGGACTCTCACCAAAAACGAGCCCGCGTCTTCGCCGCCGTCGACGAAATCAAACAAACCGAAACGCCCATCACGTTCGCCCTAATCGCACGAGCAGCAAAAGTATCAACCTGGCTGGTCTACGCCGACGGCGTCCGCGAATACATCCAAGCCGGCCGCGACTACCAAGCCGCACAACCGCACAGGCAACAACTGGCCGGCACCCGCGCCAGCGAGGCCAGCCTGCGAACCGACCTCGAACTCATCCGCCAAGACAACCGTGCCCTACGCGGCGAGATCACCCGACTCACCCAAGCCCTACGCGAACAACTCGGCCACCAACTCGACGACCAAAACACCACCCACCTACGCCTGCGAATCGAGGAACTACTACAGGCCAACCAGGAACTTCACAACGCGAACGCCGAACTGGCCGAAAACAACTTCAAGCTGCGCGACCAACTCACCGAGGCACAAGACGACCTCATCGCCGTCAGATCCAGCCTGCGACAAATGATCCGCGACACCACCGACCAAATGGAAACAACATGAACATCCCGCAGACACAAACCCGGCAATCGCACGGGCCAGGCCTGCAAACGAGTCCTCTGGCAGGCGAAGGCCACGACGGATCAGCCCCGTTACTGTCCGTCGTCCCACAACTGGTCGGTGAGGTCGTGAAAGGTCGCCAGGACCACTTCATCGTCGTGGCGCGCCATTGCGGACTTGCTCATGCTCGCCTGCACGATGAACCCGTCGCGATGAACCAGCTCGACAAGTTCATTTGCATACGCGCGCATCACCGTGACTACCGGCTGAATGTTGGGCAGGTTGTAGAAAATGCTGTGGAATTCCAGACCCACAAGCGCGTCTTGCGTGTGACCGAGCATGGTCGCGAACGCCGAGTTGACGAACACGATCATGCCGTCCGGCCCGATGGCAAGCACTGGGATCGGTATCCGCTCAAGTACCACCAGGGCGGGCAGCTCGCGGAGCGTGTCAGCAGGCGATTGGTCAGCCTGCCTGGGACGCCTTCGCTCCACACGCACATCGTTGCTGGGGTCGGCCGATGAGCGACCATCGCTACCCATTCGATTCCCTCCGACCACGAGCACCCCGAGCACCCTTGCCCCTTCGGGCGCGTCGGCAACAGATACGAGGGGCCTACCAGTCAGTAAAGAACATCAGCCATCCAGCGCGAGGGCTTTGTCACAAATTTCTGTCCTCGCGGTCCGTCCGCGCAGCGGCCCACTCACGGCCACATGCCATAGGTGCCTCAACTTCTTCATCCATGCCGCACCACACAAACACAATGATCACAGGGTTTCTTGCCTCCCTATGGCCCGTCAGGGATCAGATAAATAAAGCGGCAGCGGCCTTCGGCGCGATCCTGTACACCGTCGTGACGGGCGACTCGGTGGTGTCCGCACTCAACCACATCATCGGTCGTGCACTCAGCACCAAGGTCTAGCCGACAGTGCGGGCGCGAGCACCGTCGAGGCGGCCTTGGCGATCGCCGCTCTGGTGGTGGTGCTGGTGCTGTGCCTGGCCGGGATCACGGCCGTGTCGATGCAAGTGCGCTGCGTCGACGCGGCACGCGAAGCGGCCCGGTTGGCGGCGCGCGGCGACCACGACAACGCGCTCGAAGTGGCGCGGCGGATCGCTCCGCCGGGCGCGCAGGTGCGGCTGCGTCGTGACGGCGGCTATCTGGTCGCCACCGTCGTCGCACGCTCAAAGCTCTTGCCGGCCATCGACATTGCCGCTCGAGCGGTGTCGGCCGAGGAACCGCGATGATCGCGGCTCGGCCACGCTGGTCGGGGTGGCGATGGTCGCCGTACTGCTGTTCATCACGGCGGCAGGGGTCTATGTGGGTTCGGTGGTGGTGGCGCGCCACCGGGCTCAGGCGGCGGCCGATCTCGGTGCCCTCGCCGGGGCCGCAGCGCTGCCGCAAGGTGCTTCGGTGGCCTGTGCGCGCGCAAGGGCCGTGGTCCGGGAGATGCGGGTTCGCGATGTCGAGTGCGTGGTGCAAGACCTCGATCTAGTCGTCAGCGTCGAGATAGCTGTGCCTGTCGCGGGCGCGGCGCGTGCTGGCGCGCGGGCGGGGCCAGTAACTGGGACTTAGCTTTCCGGCCAGGCCAACGCGAGGTGGCCATCGCCAAGCGATGGGCGCGCCGTGTCCTGCCCGCCCGCTAAGACGATCCCCCGACACCAGCCTGACCCAGCACAAGACCGCCCGTCCCGGCGGCACCGGCCTGCCCCGGGTTGGTCGCGGGCCCGGCGTCCCCGCCGTTTCCGCCATCGCCGACCAGCCACGCGTCGCCGCCTTTGCCGCCATCACCACCGGTACTGCCGACGGCGGCGGTGATGCCGCCTGCCCCACCATTTCCGCCGCTTCCGAACAGCCCGGCCTTCCCGCCGGCGCCTCCGTCTCCACCGTGTCCGGCAATGCTGAAACCGCCCCAGCCGCCTGCGCCGCCGGCACCGCCGGCACCGTAAAGCACACCGCCGTTGCCCCCCGAACCGCCCGCCCCGCCGTCGAGGCCGGCAACGCCGCCATCACCCCCGGTTCCGCCGTCGCCCCAGAGCAAGACGGACCCGCCGGTGCCACCGGCGCCACCCTTGTCGTGACCGACGCCGCCGTCTCCGCCGGCGCCACCTGACCCGAACAACCCGGCCGCCCCGCCGGCTCCACCGTCGCCACCGGTGGAGGGTTGGCCATTGCCGCCGTCGCCTCCTGCCCCGCCGGAACCGATCAGCATTCCGCCACGTCCGCCCGCGGCACCGATGCCGCCGTCGGTACCTCCGGTCCCGCCCTGTCCCCCGTCACCGCCAGAACCGGCCAGCCCGGCTGCGCCGCCTACACCCCCGATCCCGCCCTGGGCCGCGAGGCCGGTGCCGCCGTCGCCGCCCGCACCACCGTTGCCGATCAGCCCCGCCGTGCCGCCCACTCCGCCGATACCGCCGAATTGGCCGCCATTTCCCCCCGTCCCGCCGGCGCCCCCGGCACCGTACAGCCAGCCGCCATGCCCGCCGGATCCCCCGGCGCCCCCAACATCGTCGTCGGCTTGTCCGCCGTTGCCCCCCGCGCCGCCGGCACCGAATACGCCGCCGCCGTGGCCGCCGGATCCCCCACTACCACCGACATGGTGGGCGCTGACCCCGCCGACGCCACCCCTGCCGCCGACGCCGAACCATCCCGCGTTGCCGCCGGACCCGCCGCTTCCACCGTTGCCGTCCAGAGAGCCACCGCCGGTACCACCGTTCCCACCACCGCCGAACAGCCAGCCCGAACCGCCGGAGCCCCCTGGGCCGCCGTGACCACCAGGGAGGCCGAATCCGCCCACTCCCCCCGCACCGCCAGTGCCGAACAGTCCCGCATCCCCGCCGTTTCCGCCCTTCTGCCCAGGGGCGCCGGAACCGCCAGCTCCTCCGTTGCCGATCAAGATCCCACCCGGCCCGCCGTTCTGTCCGGTCCCCGCCGCACCGTTGCTGCCGTTACCGATAAGTGGCCGGCCCAGCAATGCCTGAGCGGGGGCGTTGATGGCGTTCAGCAGGGTCGTACTGGTGTCGGCTTCGGCACTCGCGTACGACGCTGCCCCGAGAGCCAGTGCATCGACAATCTGGCTGTGGAATGCGACCGCGCGCGCGGTTGCTTCCTGATAGATCACACCGTACGAACTGAATAGCGCTGCCGCGGCGGCCGATACCTCATCCTCAGCCGCAGGCAGCAGCGAGCCGATCGGGACCGCTGCCGCCGCGTTTGCGGCGCTGATGCCGGACCCGAGGCGGGACAAGTCCGCTGCGGCAGTGTTGAGCAGTTCCGGGCTCACGCGCAGGAGCGACATCTGAATACCTCCGCACCGCGGCCAATCACGGCTGCCTGCCAGGCACGGTATCGCGACAGGGTGCGTCGCCACGCAGGTTTCGGTTAGGTGGGGTCGATTACTGCCGAAAATCCCGCCGCAGCGGCCTCGTCCTCAGTCGGCAACCGCAGCGAGATCAAGCCGGCGAAGGTCTCGGGTTCCAGCTCCACCCGGTTGACGGTGACGTGCACCGGCACCCACTCGCTGTCGTTACCCGGCAACCGCAACACCCGACTGGTCGCTCCGTCAGTGAATTCTTCTGTCATGGAATGCAACACGGCTTCGTCATCGGGGTGGACGCGCTGCCTGCCCTCGTTGCCGCGCCAGTCGTAGAACGAGCACGGCTCGTCCAGCCACTTCAACAGGGTCCAGTTCTTGAGGTCGACGAGCGCGCGGTGCACGCCGGCCTGCGCGAGGCCGTTGAGGATCCGCTGTGCCAGGTCGTCCGCGACCACCGCTGGGCCTTTGCGTTCGGCACGCCAGTTCATGGCGCGGGCCACCAGGTGGTCGCGTCCGTCCGCTCCTGGCTCCAGCGCGCTGCGGGCGGCGAAGCCGATCCGGATGGGATTGCCTTGCCAATCGGTCAGGTCCCATGTGCTGCACAGTGTTTGGCCCGGCTCCGCCCTTACCGCCATGGCCAGGACTTTGGTTTCGTTCGGGTTGAGTTCCCGTGACGGCAGGTCCTCGGCGAAGGCTCTGCCGTACGTCACCTCGGCCTCGGCATTCTTGCCGCTGTTGGCCAGCGACTCCGGTGTGTCGGTCGCCACCCCGCAGGTCAGGTCCCACTTCAGCGGACCCACCACGGGTCGCTCAGGCGGCTCCTCGTCGATCGGTCCGGTCCACACATGCACACCATGCATGCGGCCGTCCGACATCATCACCGGTTCGGTGCGGATGACGCGGTCGCTCTTGGGAGTGATGCTGGTCAGTGCCTGGCCGGTCTGCACCGATTCGGCGATCGCCGTCTTGACGGCCGACAAGTTCGGGCTGCGGCGCAGGAAGCTGGTGATCGGAACCAGGTTCTTGAGTTGCCGTCCCTGAGCGACGACGGCAGGTTCGTCCCCTAGCGTCTCCACGAGCAGCCAGTCGTGGCCCATAGGGTGCAGCTTAGGCGATCACCGGTCGCCCCGTTGACAGGGCAGGGTGCGTGAGCGGCACCCCCGGCACGGTTCCGCAGGTACGAAGCCAGGCGGAATTTCGTTGCGGTTCAAGGCAGATTCGGCAGGCCACCGAGGCTTTAGCCCGTTCTTGCGATTCGCCCGGCAGCCGCCCGGCGGCGGACCCCACGGCCACTGAGAGTCGGCTGGATCTGCTGACTCGGTCACCGGCAAGACCCGCGATCAGATACGACCTGTCCGCCTTCCCGGTCCGTCAGGCGGGCAGGCCTGAGGTCAATCGCTGACTCAGGCGTCAAATCTGTTGTCTCCGCGGCATTTGCACGTACAGCACGACGGTGTCCGGCGCCCAGTTGAGTGCCGTAGTAGGCATTCCGCGCAAGGGTCGCACGCGCGGGTATAGGACTGCGCGTTTGTCATACCGTCGGGCGGATTCGGGTCGAAATTTTTTCGTGAAATGGCCCACTTGCATGTTGCGTCGGGTAGTCGAAGCCGGGTACGTTGCTGCTGCATTCGCAGTTTGGCTGTGCGACCTCGGATTGTGTTGTCGACCGCATCGGCAGGTCCGTGGAGGTCGACCGTCGAGGGGTCGGTCGCCATCCATCGGATATGCACCGTCATTGGTGTTCGGGATCACACCGATCGTCTTCCATTGCTGATCGGGCAGCATGGAATGCGTTGCACCGCAAGCTGTCTGGGTAAATATGGCTCCGGGGGTGAGTCGTCGGCAGGCTGATCGGCCCAGTGTGCTCGTTTTTCTGTCCCGAGTCGCGGGCGCGCCCGAGCGGATCGTATCGATTTCCGCTCCGATGCGCGTGGTTTGCCTGCATTCCGCGCCGTTATGAAATTGCTGTCGGAACGTCGCCGGGTTATTTGCACAATGGCACCTTGGCGCACCTGTGCGGAAAGCAGGAATTTGAAATTCTTTTAGGGAAGCGTCAAGTGGCGGCCAAAGCAGTCCAACGCGGTGGGCGTTAAATGCCCCAAGCCGATATAGCCGACGCGTCCGCGGTTTCATTAAAGGGTAATGACGTGGCGCCGGCCGAAAGCTAATTCTTACGCGCCGCCGACAACGTTGGCGCCGGTCAGCAGTCCGCCACTGCCGCCGGCTCCGAGACCGCGTTGGACGGTGTGCAGCCCGCTGCCACAGCCCTTGAGGCCGGCACCGCGGATCCCGTCGAGCCAGACGCCGTTGCGTGCGCCACTGCCACTGCCACTGTCGCTGCCACTGCCGGACCGGTCGTTTCCGCCGTCGGCGTCGACCAGGCGGCTCAGCAGTCCGCCGGACGCACCGGCTCTGGCAGCACCGCCGGACCAGCCGGCCGCGGGTGGGCTGAATGTCGCGGGGCGGACCAACACACCGCCGCTGCCGCATGTCCCGCTGGGCGTGCCCGCTTCGGTCGACGCGCCATTCCCCACTCCCCTGGGCGCGGAGCCGCCGCCCACCGGGCGGGCCGCGCTGCCGGATCGAGGATTCGCAGTACCGCCACGAACGACACCCCCGTCGTACGGAACGCCGGTAGCGCCGGCGGGTGCTCCGGTAGCCGCCTTGATCGTCTCGCCGCTGCCGGGCGCGGCCGTTTCGGGTGCTGCATCAAACAATTGGCGAAGCGGGGAGGCGTTGGCGGACTCGGTTGAGGCGTAACTGTTGGCATCGGCGTTGAGCGCCTGCACGAACTGGTCGTGGAATTTCGCTGCCTGAGCACTGAGCGTCTGATAGCCCCGGGCATGTCCGGAGAAGAACGCGGCGACCGCGGCCGATACCTGATCGCTGGCAGCTGCCGACACGGCCAGTGTCGGCGCCGCGGCACTTGCATTGGAAGCGCTGAGCGTTGAACCGATACCCGCAAGATTGCGAGCGGCTGCCACCAAGCGGTCGGGCGCCGCGTTGACAAACGACATGACACCTCCCAATCGGTCTACGACGACAGACTCGGCCAGTGTCTGCTATCCCTCGCTGTGCAGCGATGGATATGAGCACCGTAGCGCCTTTTCCGAAAAATGAAACCACCAATTTTGGGGAGGTACCAGGCCGCCGAGCGGAGGCCGGTCAGGGCAACCCGTCGAGTCCCGTCTGCCCGAACACCGTGCCGCCGGCGCCACCGATGCCGGCCAATCCGGTGCTGCTTCCGGTGCCGCCATTGCCGCCGTTGCCGCCACCGCCGAACCACCCGGCAGCGCCGCCCGGCCCGCCTAGCCCTCCAATTGCTCCGAATGAGCTCCCAGCCGGGCCACCGGCGCCACCGCCGCCCCCGAAGCCCAACCACCTCCCTCCGGCCCCGCCGCGCCCGCCGTCACCGGATTGATCAAAGCTGCCATAGCCACCGGCCGCGCCGGCCCCGCCGCCGCCGATCAGTCCGGCGGCGCCGCCGGCGCCTCCAAAGCCGCCTTTCTGGGTGTAGGTGTTTCCGCCGGCCCCGCCGGCGCCGCCGTTGCCGAACAGTCGCGCGCCGGCGCCGCCGTCGCCACCTATGCCGCCGGGCTTGAATATCGCCCCGTGCGTCGATCCGCCAGCGCCGCCGATCCCGCCGTCGCCGAAAGCCAGCCCGGCGTTGCCGCCGGCTCCGCCGTTGCCACCGGCTTCGTTCTCACCGGGGCCGCCGAATCCGCCTCCACCACCCGAGCCGCCCAGGAGGCCGGCGTCGCCGCCCCGGCCGCCGACGCCGCCGGAACTGATTCCCATTCCGCCGTCGCCGCCGGCGCCACCGCCGGACAGGGGTCCTAGCAGTCCGCCGGTTCCGCCGGTGCCGCCGGTGCCGCCGATGCCGATTCCGGTGAGGCAGGTGCCGCCCACCCCACCTTGTCCGCCAGCGCCGAATAGTCCGCCGTTCCCACCGGTGCCTCCGGCGCCGCCGAGGCCGCCGACTCCGCCGAGGTTGTGTCCGCCGCCGCCCGCCCCGCCGATTCCACCGTTGCCGGAGATCCATCCGCCGGCGCCACCGGCGCCACCCGTACCTCCCGTGCCGGTGGGGGGTGCCGCGCCGCCCCCACCATTGCCTCCGGTGCCGAAGAGTCCTGCCGCTCCGCCGGCGCCGCCGCTGAGTCCGCTGCCGCTTTCGGCGGCGCCGCCGGCGCCGCCATCGCCGAGCAACCATCCGCCGGGAGTACCGTCGGCTCCGCTCCCCGCCGCACCAGGGGTGCCGTTGCCGATCAGCGGGCGCCCGGTCAGGGACTGAACGGGCGCGTTGATCGTTTGCAGTACCTGCTGCTGGGCGATGTGCAGCGGATTCTGACTGAGCGAGGCGTGGAAGCCGTCCAGACCCAGCACGGTCCCGCCGGTACCGCCGGTACCTGTGACCGTGCCGGTGCCGGCGTTGCCGCCATTGCCGATCAGGACAGCGTTGCCGCCGTTGCCGCCATTACCTCCGCCGGTAATGCCGCCCTCGCCGCCGGCCCCACCGGCACCGCCATTGCCGAACAGCAGGCCGCCTCGGCCGCCGTCGCCACCTGTGCCACCGACGCCCCCGTACCCCCACACGCCGCCACCGCCGAAGCCGCCGGCCCCTCCGCTGCCGCCGAATCCCAGCAGACCGCCGTTGCCGCCGGATCCGCCGGATCCGCCGCTGTCGAGATAGCCCGACCCGCCGCCTCCACCGGCCCCGCCGGTAGAGAACAACAGTCCGGCGTCACCGCCGGCGCCACCACGACCCCCGGTGCCGATGGCGTCACCTCCCAGGCCACCCGCGCCGCCGTGCCCGAACAACGCCCCCGCGGTGCCGCCCGTTCCGCCGCCGCCGCCGCCGCTGCCGTAACCGCCGGCCCCGCCGGCACCGCCGGACCCGCCGAAGAACCCGCCCTCGCCCCCGGCGCCCCCGGCGCCCCCGGTCGCACCGCTGTATCCCCCTGCGCCGCCGTTTCCGCCGCTGTTGCCGACCAGTCCGGAGAGCAGTCCGCCCGCTCCGCCGGCGCCACCGGTTCCACCGTTGTCGGCACCGCCCTGGCCGCCGGTGCCGCCAGCGCCGCCACCACCGAACAGCCCACCTGCTCCGCCGACCCCGCCATTGCCGCCATATCCGCCCGTGCCGGCCATTCCGCCGGCGCCACCGGCGCCGCCAGTGCCCCAGAGCCATCCGCCGGTACCGCCCGCCCCTCCGACACCGCCGGCGCCGCCTCCGGGCACCGGTGAATTCGCGCCCGCACCGCCGGCACCGCCGGCGCCGATGAGGCCGGCGGAACCGCCATTGCCACCGTTCTGATTGGCGCCGGTTACACCGGAGCCGCCGGCCCCGCCACTGCCGATCAGCCACCCGCCATCCCCGCCGTTGAGCCCGCTCCCCGGGGCGGCGTTCGCGCCGTTGCCGATCAGCGGCCGTCCGGTCGCCGCCTGGACCGGCGCGTTGAGGGCGTCCAGCACCGACTGCAACGGCGAGACGTTGGCGGCTTCCGCCCTGGCATACGTTGTCGCGCTGGCATCGAGGGTCTGCACGAACTGGTCGTGAAATGCCATCATTCGCGCACTCAGGCTCTGATAGGCCTGCCCGTGCCCGGAGAACAGCGCGGCCAGCGCTGCCGAGATCTCATCGGCGCCCGCGGCCAGCACCGAGGTCGTGGCCGACGCGGCTGCCGCATTTGCCGAGAGCAGCGTCGACCCGATACGCACCGCGTCGGTTGCTGCCGCTGCCACTGCCTCTGTGCTGGCCACTACGAATGACATCGCTGCTGCCCCTTGCTTAGCGCCGGTGATGCAGCTATCACCATCGCTCAACAAGGGTTTCCGCATCTTCGGCCAACAGGCGGGTCCGGAGGATGAAGTTTCCTCCTCCTGTTGGGGGAGGACCGGGCGACCTACTCGACGCGTCCGATGGCGTCCAACACCAGTCGCAGCACCCGCACCGCACCCGCCTTGTCCAACGGGTCGTTGCCGTTGCCGCACTTCGGCGACTGCACACACGAGGGGCACCCGCTCGGGCATTCGCACGCCTGAATGGCCGCGGCGGTGGCACCCAGCCAGGTGGCGGCGCGGTGGAAACCGCGTTCGGCGAATCCCGCACCACCCGGGTATCCGTCGTAGACGAAGACGGTCGGCAGACCGTCGGGACCGAGCGCGGTGGACAGTCCACCGATGTCGCCACGGTCGCAGCTGGCTACCAAGGGGAGCAGCCCGATAGCCGCATGCTCGGCGGCATGCAGCGACCCCGGTACGCGCAGCAACTCAATACCGTTGCGCTCCAATGCCTCCGGCTCGATGGTGTACATCACCGCCGTAGTCGGCAACGAATGCTCGGGCATGCTGAGTTCGACGAAGTCGATCACTTCACCATTGCCCCGCCGGCGCAGGTATCCGACCACCTGGTGGGTCACCGTCACCGGCACCAGGCCCAGCGTGACCGGTCCGAAGGCAGAACGCTCGCCCGGTCCGGTCACCGCGATGTCGGTGATCTCCCGCGCGAAAGTGGCATAGCCGGGGTCCTCGGCGTGGACGAAAGCGATGCCTTCTTCCAGGTCGAGAGAGTCGACGACGTAGCTCTCGCCCTGGTGCAGGTACACCGCGCCCGGATGAATGGAGGCCGGAGCCTGTCCGGTACCGGTGTTGCCGAGCAGGCGTCCGGTGTCGGATTCCACGATCACGATCTGACCGCCGATCGAGCCGCGGATGTCGACCGCCCCGTGGGGTTCCATACCGGGTGCCGGGAAGTACTTGCTGCCGCGGCGTTTCAGCAGTCCGTCGTCGACAAGTCCCTCAGTCACCTCCACGGCGTCCAGAGCTCGCACCTCGGCCTCGTCGAGCGGGAGTTCGGTTGCCGCGCAGAGCAGTTGCGGACCCAGGATGTAGGGATTGCGCGGATCGATGACGACGCGCTCGACCGGCTTGTCCAGCAACGCCGACGGGTGGTGCACGAGGTAGGTGTCCAACGGGTCGTCGCGGGCGATGAGCACCACCAGCGCGCCCTGACCGCGCCGCCCCGATCGGCCGGCCTGCTGCCAGAACGACGCGACCGTTCCGGGAAACCCGGCCAGCACCACCGCGTCCAGGCCCGCGATATCGACGCCGAGCTCGAGGGCGTTGGTGGTGGCCACACCCCGCAGCTGACCCTCGGCCAGCGCGTTCTCCAGTGCTTTGCGGTCCTCGGCAAGATATCCGGCGCGATAGGAGGCGACAGTCGGAACCAGTTGCGGCGCCAGCTCACCCAGTCGTGCCTGGGCACCCAGCGCCGTCAGCTCGGCGGCGCGGCGGGACCGCACGAAGGTCAAGGTCTGCGCGCCCTCGACAATCAGGTCGGCCATCACCCGGGATGCCTCGGCCCCCGCCGACCGTCGCACCGGGGCGCCGTTCTCGCCCACCAGGTCGGTCAACAGGGCCGGCTCCCACAAAGCGACGGTGCGCGCCCCTTGCGGCGAGCCGTCCTCGGTGACCTCCGTCACCGGCTGGCCGATCAGCTCGGTCGCCGTCAGTCCGGGGGAATCTGTCGTCGCGCTGGCGAATATCACGGTCGGGTACGACGAATAGCGCGCGCACAGCCGCAACAGGCGACGCAGCACCATCGCCACGTTGGAACCGAAAACCCCTCGGTAATAATGACATTCGTCGACAACCAGGAAGCGCAGTCCGCGCAGCAGCACGGCCCACCGGGCATGGTTGCGCAGGATCGACAGGTGGATCATGTCGGGATTGGAGAAGATCCACCGGGAGCGCTCACGGGCGAACCGCCGCACCTCGGTGGGGCTGTCTCCGTCGTAGGCCGTGGGCGCCACGTCGCCGAGCTCGGCGGCGGTGACCAGCGCCTGCGCCGCGCGCAGCTGGTCATGCCCCAGTGCCTTGGTGGGCGAGAGATAGAGCACCCGGGCCCGCGGATCGGCGGCCAGCGCGTTGAGCACCGGCAGCTGGTAGGCCAGCGACTTCCCCGAAGCGGTACCGGTGCTCACCACCACATGACGCCCGTCGTGCGCAAGGTCGGCGGCCTGCAACTGATGCGACCACGGCACCGTAATTCCCCGGCCGGTGAACGCCCGCACGACCTCGGGCCGGGCCCACGCCGGCCAACCCTGCGGCCGGCCGGGCCGGGGCGGCAGCTCGGCGGTGTGCCGCAGCGGATGCTCGTCGGGTGCGGTCCCGGCGAGCGCGGCGGCAAGCAGTTCACTGCCGAAACTCGCCATCAGATACCTTTCTCGGCCCCGTCGCGGCCGGGCGCGGCCCCCGGTGATGACGCTGACGTAAATTGACGCGCCATTCGGCGGTATGTCTGGGCCTAGAGACTGTCGCCGACGCGTTGAACATGGTTGACTGATTGCGGTCGCAGCTTCTGTGTTCGTGTAAAACTTTCGCAGGATCGACGTTGCGGTCGCGGTTCCTGCGAGGTTATCTGTCGGGTGAAGTTCCGGCGACTCTGCGAGGTATGGCGGTCGCGGCTGGCCCGGGGCATCGAAAGGCGGCGCCCCGCACCCAGAAAGAAAAGGAAAGATCGAGAGATGCCACAGGGAACTGTGAAGTGGTTCAACGCGGAGAAGGGCTTTGGTTTCATTGCCCCCGAAGATGGATCCGCGGATGTTTTTGTCCACTACACGGAGATCCAGGGGACGGGCTTCCGCACCCTCGAAGAAAACCAGAAGGTCGAGTTCGAGATCGGCCACAGCCCTAAGGGCCCCCAGGCCACCGGAGTCCGCTCGCTCTGATTCGAGCAGATTCCCAGACGGAACCCCCGGCGCAGTCCGGGGGTTTTCGTTTCTGGGACAGCGGAACCGGCCCGCCGCGCCGATACGGAGGAGCCGCGTGCCCACTCGCTCGCCTACTGTCTGTGGCGTGAGCCAGCTTTCCTTCTTCGCCGCGGAATCGGTCCCGCCCGCGGTCGAAGACTTGTGCGGGTTGCTGGCCGCACCCGGTCAGATAGTGACGGTAGGCGCCGGTGCCAGGCTGTCGGTGGTCGTCGACGAGCCCTGGCGTGCCGAGGCGCTGGCCGAGATGATCCGGGAGGCGGGTCTGGCCCCCGAGATCACCCGGACCGACGAGGACCACCCGTTGGTGCGGACGTCCGCGGACCCGTCGCTGCGCGGCATCGCGACCGAGTGGACCCGAGGGGCGGTGAAGACGGTTCCGCCGCGCTGGCTGCCCGGGCCGCGGGAGCTGCGGGCCTGGACGTTGGCGGCAGGCAGCCCAGAGGCTGACCGTTACCTGCTCGGGCTGGATCCGCACGCGCCGGACACCCATTCACCGCTGGCGTCGGCTCTGATGAGGGTCGGCATCGCACCCACTTTGATCGGTACCCGCGGTGCCCGCCCGGCACTGCGGATCAGCGGTCGCCGCAGACTATCGCGCCTGGTAGAGAACGTGGGAGAGGCCCCGCAGGGCCCGGATGCGGCAGCGCAGTGGCCACGCGTCTGACCGCTGTGTGCCACCCATGCCGGGGTGGGCCGGTTTGCGCGGGCCCGCCCAATGGTGCGAAATTGTCAGTTGCCCGCGGGGCAACGGCGTGGCGGCGTACCAAAGGTGGACCGGAAATCCGGAATATCGGGGAGCCGCCCTGTCATTGTTTCTGCGAGACGGTTCCGCCCAGGGACCGACACAGGAGATGGAGCGTAGGCGCAGTTGGTTGACCGGGCCCCCAAGAGGGCTAGCAGCAGCGGCCGAAACGGCAGCACCCGGCGACTCGTGATCGTGGAGTCGCCCACCAAGGCGCGCAAGCTGGCTGGATATCTGGGTTCCAATTACATCGTCGAGTCGTCCCGCGGTCACATCCGCGACCTGCCCCGGGCCGCCGCCGACGTGCCCGCGAAGTTCAAGTCCGAGCCGTGGGCGCGGCTGGGCGTGAACGTCGATGCCGACTTCGAGCCGCTCTACATCATCAGTCCGGAGAAGAAGAGCACCGTCACCGAGCTCAAAGGCCTGCTCAAGGACGTCGACGAGCTCTATCTGGCAACGGACGGTGACCGCGAAGGCGAGGCGATCGCCTGGCACCTGATGGAGACGCTCAAGCCGCGTGTCCCGGTCAAGCGGATGGTGTTCCACGAGATCACCGAACCGGCCATCCTGGAGGCGGCCGAAAACCCCCGCGACCTGGACATCGATCTGGTCGACGCGCAGGAAACCCGCCGCATCCTGGACCGGCTGTACGGGTACGAGGTCAGCCCCGTGCTGTGGAAGAAGGTCGCGCCCAAACTGTCGGCGGGCCGGGTCCAGTCGGTTGCCACCCGGATCATCGTGCAGCGCGAACGCGACCGGATGGCGTTCCGCAGCGCGTCCTACTGGGACATCCTGGCCAGGCTGGACGCGAGCGTGTCCGACCCGCAGGCCCAGCCGCCCACGTTCGCCGCACGTCTGACCAACGTCGACGGCCTGCGGGTCGCCACCGGCCGTGACTTCGACTCACTGGGCACCTTGCGCAAGGCCGACGAAGTGGTGGTGCTCGACGAGGCCGGTGCGACCGCGCTGGCCACCAGCCTGCAGGGCGCGCAGCTCAGCGTCGCTTCGGCCGACGAGAAGCCCTACACCCGTCGTCCGTACCCGCCTTTCATGACGTCGACGCTGCAGCAGGAGGCCGGCCGCAAGCTCCGGTTCTCCTCGGAGCGCACCATGAGCATCGCGCAGCGCCTGTACGAGAACGGCTACATCACCTATATGCGTACCGACTCGACGACCCTGTCGCAGTCGGCCATCACCGCCGCGCGCAACCAGGCGCGGCAGCTTTACGGCGAGGAGTACGTCTCGCCGTCGCCGCGGCAATACACCCGCAAGGTGAAGAACGCCCAGGAGGCGCACGAGGCCATCCGGCCCGCCGGAGAGACCTTCGCCACCCCGGACGCGGTGCGCCGCGAGCTCGACGGCGACGAATTCCGGCTCTACGAGCTGATCTGGCAACGCACGGTGGCGTCGCAGATGGCCGATGCGCGGGGCACCACGCTGAGCCTGCGCATCGAAGGCCGCGCCGGTGAGCAGCAGGTGGTGTTCTCGGCGTCCGGGCGCACGCTGACCTTCCCGGGCTTCCTCAAGGCCTACGTGGAAACCGTCGACGAACTGGCCGGCGGCGAGGCCGACGACGCCGAGCGCCGGCTGCCCAACCTGTCGCCGGGGCAGCGCCTGGCCGCCATCGAGCTGACGCCGGACGGCCACTCCACCAACCCGCCCGCGCGCTACACCGAGGCTTCGCTGGTCAAGGCGCTCGAGGAGCTGGGTATCGGCCGGCCGTCCACCTACTCGTCCATTATCAAGACCATCCAGGACCGCGGGTACGTGTACAAGAAGGGCAGCGCCCTGGTGCCGTCCTGGATCGCCTTCGCGGTGATCGGATTGCTGGAACAGCATTTCGGCCGCCTCGTCGACTACGACTTCACCGCGGCGATGGAGGACGAACTCGACGCGATCGCTTCCGGCAACGAGCGACGCACCAACTGGCTCAACAACTTCTACTTCGGCGGCGACCACGGGGTGCCCGACTCGGTGGCCCGCTCCGGTGGCCTGAAGAAGCTGGTGGGCGTCAATCTCGAAGGCATCGACGCGCGAGAAGTGAACTCCATCAAGGTGTTCGACGATGCCGAAGGCCGGCCTGTCTACGTCCGTGTCGGCAAGAACGGGCCGTATCTGGAGCGCACGGTGACCGGTGACGACGGTGAACCGACTCCGCAGCGGGCCAACCTGAACGACTCGCTGACCCCCGACGAGCTGACTCTCGAAGTGGCAGAAGAGCTTTTCGCCACTCCGCAGGAGGGACGCGTGCTCGGCGTCGACCCGCAGACGGGCCACGAGATCGTGGCCAAGGACGGCCGGTACGGGCCGTACGTGACCGAGGTCCTGCCGAAGCCCGAGGGTGACGACGGCGGCGCCGCCGCCGGCGCCAAGAAGGGCAAGAAGCCCACCGGACCGAAGCCGCGCACCGGTTCGCTGTTGCGCACCATGGACCTGCAGACGGTGACGCTCGAGGACGCGCTGAAGCTGCTGTCGCTGCCCCGGGTCGTCGGCGTGGACCCTGCCTCCGGTGAGGAGATCACCGCCCAGAACGGGCGTTATGGCCCATATCTCAAGCGCGGCACCGATTCTCGTTCGCTGGCGACCGAGGACCAGATGTTCACCATCACCCTCGACGAAGCGCTCAAGATCTACTCCGAGCCCAAACGTTCGGGGCGGCAAGCTGCTTCGGCGCCTCCGCTGCGTGAGCTGGGCAACGACCCTGCTTCGGGCAAGCCGATGGTGATCAAGGACGGCCGCTTCGGGCCGTACGTCACCGACGGAGAGACCAACGCGAGCCTGCGCAAGGGCGACGACGTCTTGTCGATCACCGATGAGCGCGCCGCCGAACTGCTGGCCGACCGCCGCGCCCGCGGGCCGGTCAAGCGGACCGCGAAGAAGACCGCCCGCAAAGCACCGGCCAAGAAGGCGCCGGCCAAGAAGGCCGTCAAGCGCAGCTAGCGGCCCGCGTCGCTGGAGACTTCCTCCGATTCACAGGCGCCCTCCGGCTCGGCCAGATTCAGCGGGCGTGCCAGCTGCGTGGGCGCGGCGCGGCCACGCAGAAAGACCACCTCACCCACGTCCCAGCACAGGGCCTCGGCGTCCAGGGCGCCGCTGACCGCGATCGCCGAGGCCAGCACATGCCCTTCCTCCAGCTTGGCCAGCTCGGTGAGCCGGGCGGCTTCGTTGACCGGGTCGCCGATGACGGTGTACTCGAAACGCGCCTGCGCCCCGATATGCCCCGCGATGGCGCGGCCCGCCGAGACGCCGATACCGAACTCGGCGGATCCCAGCACGGGAATGAGCTCGTCGTGCAGCTCGCGGGCGGCGGCCAGTGCGGCGCCGGCGCCGTCCGGATGCTCGATCGGCGCGCCGAAGATCGCCAGCGCAGCGTCGCCCTGGAACTTGTTGACGAACCCGCCGTGCCGGCCGACGGTGTCGACCACGACGCGGAAGAACTCGTTGAGCAGGTGGACCACCTCGACGGGCGGTCGCGACGCCGCCAGCTGAGTGGACCCCACCAGGTCCACGAACAACACCGCGACGTCGCGCTCCTGCCCGCCCAGCTCGGTGCCCCGCTCGAGGGCCCGCCGGGCCACGTCCTCGCCCACGTAACGGCCGAACAGGTCGCGCAGCCGCTGCCGTTCGGACAGGTCGCGCACCATGTCGTTGAAGCCGGACTGCAGCAGTCCCAGCTCGCTGGCGTCGTAGATCTGCATGTGCGCGTTGTAGTTGCCTCGCTGCACCTCCGACAGCGCCCAGCGGAGCTGACGCAGCGGGTCGGCGATCGACATCGACACCAGCAGTGTGCTGGCCGCTCCGATGCCCAGGGCCGCCAGCGCCAGCAGCAGGATGGGGTTGAACAGCTTCTCCGGCGAGGCGTGCAGCAGCGCGATCTTGTCCGAAACCACTGCCAGCACGATCGCCAGCAGTGGGACGGCCGTCGACAGCACCCAGGTCAGCATCAATCGCAGGATGACGCCGGGTGCCCGCACGCTCTCGGGTACGCCACTGCGCAGCGCGGCCACGGCGACGGGGCGCAGCACCCGTTCGGATTGCAGGTAGCCGATGATCGCGGTGGCGGTGGCGCCCAGCGCGGTGGCGACCACCACGACCGGCGCGGCCTGGCGTGCCACCGACCAGCTGGCCATGATGAACACCACGCTCCCGACCGCCCAGGACGCCGCGCTGGTCAACGTGCGGTAGAACGGCATCCGTAATGCCCGGGTGCGGGCCAGTTCGGTGGTCGACGGGTCGGCTTCGACCAGCAGGTTGTCGCGGCGTTGCCAGCGGAAAACCGGCACCAGCAATTTGAGGTTCCAGGCGAACCCCGCGAAGAACAGAAAAATCACCGAGCTGATGAAGATCGCGACGTTCAGCGTCGGCAGGTCGCCCAGCTCGATCCGGTCGTGCGGCGGCAGACCGTAACGCAGGAAGCCCAGAACGAACAAGCCCCCGATGATGTCGGCCTGCAACATGCTCAGCGAGAAAACCGGCCATGGAGTGCGCACCACCCACTTGGCGAATGCACTGATCCGCCGCGGGAGTGTTGTTGCCATGGTCACGCACCCACCGTATCGGTCAGCGGGGACTCGCCGGAAACTAAAAGTGTCCCCGGCAGGTCGTGCGACGTGGGCAAAAGTTGCCGAAAGATCACGGATTTATCGCAAAACGGATGCTGATCGGTCTCCGTCGGGGGTCCTCACTACTGTTGCCGATGATGACCGGGGTGTTTACACGGCTGGTAGGCCAGCAGGCGGTGGAAGCGGAACTGCTCGCCGCCGCCCGGTCCGCACGCGGTGCCGCCGAGGGTGATCAGAGTCACGCAGGCGCCGGCCTGGGAACTATGACACATGCATGGCTGATAACCGGTCCGCCGGGTTCCGGCCGTTCGGTGGCCGCTCTGTGCTTCGCGGCGGCGCTGCAATGCACGTCAGAAGGCGAGCCGGGGTGCGGGACGTGCCGCGCCTGTTCGACGACGATGGCGGGCACCCACGCCGACGTCAGGCGGGTCATCCCCGAAGGCCTGTCGATCGGTGTGGACGAGATGCGGGGCATCGTGCAGGTCGCGTCCCGGCGCCCCACCACCGGTCGCCACCAGATCGTGGTGATCGAGGACGCCGACCGGTTGACCGAAGGCGCCGCCAACGCCCTGCTGAAGGTCGTCGAGGAGCCGCCTCCGTCGACGGTTTTCCTGCTGTGCGCCCCGTCGGTGGATCCCGAGGACATCGCCGTCACCCTGCGCTCCCGGTGCCGGCACGTGGCGCTGGTGACACCGCCCACCGAGGCCATCGCGCAGGTGCTGATCGACGGCGACGGACTGGACGCCGGCACCGCCGGCTGGGCGGCGTCCGTCAGCGGCGGGCACGTCGGCCGGGCGCGCCGGCTGGCCACTGACCCGGAGGCCAGGCAGCGACGCGAGCAGGCACTGGAGCTGGTTCGTGACGCCGCGCGGCCGGCGCGCGCGTACACCGCGGCCGAGGAACTGGTCGCCGCGGCCGAAGCCGAGGCGGTGGCGCTCACTGCCGGGCGGGCCGAGGCCGAGACGGAAGAACTGCGCACCGCGCTGGGAGCGGGCGGCACCGGCAAAGGTGCGGCCGGGGCGATGCGCGGCGCCGCAGGAGCGATCAAGGATCTGGAGCGACGGCAGAAATCCCGGCAGACCAGGGCCTCGCGTGACGCACTGGACCGGGCGTTGATCGACCTGGCCACCTACTTCCGGGATGCGCTGGTGGTCTCCGCGAACGCCGGCCAGGTTCGGGCGAACCATCCTGACATGGCCGAGCGGGTGGCGTCGCTGGCCGGGCACGCCACCCCCGAGCGGCTGCTGCGCTGCATCGAAGCCGTGCTGGAATGCCGTGAAGCCTTGGCGATCAACGTCAAGCCCAAGTTCGCCGTCGACGCCATGGTCGCAACCATCGGCCAGCAACTGCGTTAGACTCGTGCCGCCCGCGAGGGTACGGCCGCCTTAGCTCAGTCGGTAGAGCGATTCACTCGTAATGAATAGGTCAGGAGTTCGATTCTCCTAGGCGGCTCCACTGCTCGACCTCCCACGCCGATCAAATGCCGGTGGCGCCGGCGACTCCCGTCCATAATCAGGAGTCGTTCCAGGTTGGGGGAGGAAACCGCATGTCGCAGCTGTTCGTGGCGCCAGACTTGCTGACGCTGGCGACCGCGGACGTCGCAGGCATCGGTTCCGGCCTCGAGGCGGCGCGGCTGGCCGCGGCTGCGCCGACTACAGCTCTCGCGTCGGCGGCCGCCGACGAGATATCGGTGGCGGTCGCCGCCCTCTTCTCCGGATTCGGCCAGCAGTACCAGGCACTGGGCGCGCAGACGGGGGCGCTGCTACAGCAGTTCGGGCAGTCGATCCAAGCGGCGGCCCAGACGTACGCGGCCGCCGAGGCGACGAACTCGTCACTGCTGGTCGGCTCCGCCATCGACCGCGTCACCGGGTTCATCGCTCGCCAATTCGCGATCTACGACTTCAGTGACCCGCGCGGCTGGGCCGCTTTCCTGCTGGACTACACGTGGGGGGCGCCGGGCACCGCACTGGGCTATGCCGTACAGATCGTCAACGATTCGACCCCGAATTCCAACTACGATGCAGCGCTGAGCGCGGTAGCGGGCTCGCACGTCTACCGGGGCGGCATCGGGCTCCCCGGCTATGCCACCACGTTCGGCAACGTCACTAGTCATCTCGGCTACAGCCCGAAGGCCGTGGATCTCATGCTCAACCATGAAGCACTGCACGTCTGGCAGAACCGGTTGTTCGGGCCGCTGTTCTCGGCCAGCTATTCCGCCTGGACTACGGGCGGAACGATCGCCGGTTACGGCTACTGGTTGTTGCACCCCGAGGAAGACTTGTCCCGCGTGATCACGACGCTGGCTTATTACGACAACCCCTGGGAGACATGGGCTTACCGCAACGACCATGCCTGGCCGCCGCCAGGGGCGATCCCCGCGCTGCTCTGGCCCTCCTAGGCGAATTCGGGTCGGCGCTTGTTCAGGAACGCGTCGATGCCCTCCCGGCCGTCGGGGCCACCGGCGCATGCCGCGATCATGCGGCCTTCGATCTCCATCTGTTCCTCCAAGCCGTTGCTGAAGCTCATGAGCAGCAGCTTCTTCACCGACGAACTGGAAAGTTTTGCCGCAGAGCTCATTTGGGTGACGAGAGCTTCGGCCCGGTCGGTCAGCGCGTCGTCGGGCACGGCCTCGGTGACCAGGTGCCACTGTGCCGCCTCCGTGGCCGACAGCCGTCGGTTGGTCAGCATCAGCTCCTGGGTGCGCCGCACTCCCACCAGCCGCGGCAGGTAGTACGACGAACTGCCGTCGGGGCTCAGTCCCGCCCTGGTGTAGGCCATCGTGAAGGACGCGGATTCGGCGGCCAGCACCAGATCTCCCATCAGGGCAAGGCTGAATCCGGCCCCGGCCGCGGCGCCGTTCACGGCGACGACCAGCACGGCGTCCATGCGGGCGAAGGTCGAGATCGCCCGGTGCAGGTCGTCGGCGATGCCCTTGACGAATCGGCCCGCACCCAGGGGCGAGCGCGCCATCGCCTGCAGGTCACCTCCGGCGCAGAAGAACCGGCCGTTGCCGGTGAGCAGGACGACCTTCGTCTCGGCGACATCGCAGCGGCTTGCCGCATCCATCAGCTCGCGGGCCATCACATCGTCGATGCTGTTCGCCGCGTCGGGCCGATTGAGCGCAATGCGTGTGACGGGCCCGTCCTGGGCGAAGTTGAGGGTCTCGTAGCTGGTCATCCTGGGATGCTAGCCAGGGCGGCTCAGCCGTCGGGCCCCGGTAAGCCGGCCGCGCCGAAGATCAGGCCCTTCGCGCCACCGGGCCCGCCGGTGCCGCCGACGGCGACGCCGAAGGGCGGACTGGGCACTCCGCCGGCCCCGCCGCTGCCGCCGGTGCCGAGATACTTCGCCGATCCGCCGGCCCCGCCGTCACCGCCGTCGCCCCCCGACCCGCCGACTCCGCCGACCCCGCCGGCTCCACCACCGCCGGCATTCCCGCCCGTGCCGATCCATCCGGCGTCACCACCCCGGCCGCCGGCGCCACCGTCGCCGCCGACGCCGGCCGCGACACCTGCGGCCTCACCGCCCTGGCCGCCGGACCCGCCCACGCCGCCGTTGCCGTACAGCAGGCCTGCGGCGCCCCCGGCTCCACCGGCGCCGCCATTGCCCCCTACGCCGCTGCCACCCGCCAATCCACCCAAGCCCCCGGCACCGCCGTTGCCGCCACCGCCGAACAGGAAACCACCTTGGCCGCCGGCGCCCCCGCCGCCGCCGGTGCCGCTGAGTGCGCCGACTCCGCCCGCACCACCGATGCCCCCGAAGCCGATCACCCGGGCGGCCCCGCCGGCGCCGCCGAAGCCGCCGCCCAGTCCGCCGGATCCGCCGCCACCGCCGTTGCCCAGCAGCCATCCGCCGGCGCCGCCGGCGCCGCCACCGGCTCCGCTGCCGCCGGTTCCGCCCCGACCGCCGTTGCCGATCAAACCCGCCTCGCCGCCGGCGCCGCCGGCCTGAGCGGCCCCGCCGGCCGCGCCGTTTCCGCCGTTGCCGAGCAGCAGGCCGCCGGCCCCGCCAGCGCCTCCCGGCGTCGTGGCATCGGCCCCGTTTCCGATCAACGGCCGGCCCAGCAGCGCCTGGGTGGGCGCATTGATGAGGTCCAGCACCGGCTGCAGCGGACCGGCGTTGGTGGCTTCCGCCGCGGCGTATACCCCGGCGCCCGAGGTCAGCAACTGCACGAAGCGGTCGTGAAAAGCCTCGGATTGGGCGCTCAGCGCCTGATACTGCCGCGCGTAGCCGGAGAACAGCGCCGCTACCGCCGCCGACACCTCGTCGGCTCCGGCGGCCAGCACGGCCGAGGTGGGCGGCGCCGCGCACGCGTTGGCGGCGCACAGCGCCGACCTGATACCCGCCAGATCCGTTGCCGCGGAGGTTATCAGCTCCGGAACCGCAACAAGGTTCGACAACGCTGCCCTCCCACTCGGACTGGTCGACAAGAAGGGTATCGGGATCGCCCGTCAGAACGTTTCATTTCGGCGGCTCAGAGCGGCGCCAGAAACCCCACCGGTCCCGAGGCCAGGCACAGCGACAGCGCGGCCGTCGTAGCCCGTACCGTGATCGCGCTCCCGGCGCCCGGCAACCGCGCGTACACACGATTGAGTCCCGGGTGCACCGGCACCTTGACCTCGGGCCCCTCCGACAGCGCCAGCATCATCGAGCCGTCGGTGTTGCCCAGATAGTTCAGCTCGACTGTCCAGTCGGCCGGCAACAACGGCCCGTCCAGAACCATGCGGGCCGGCTGATCGGGCTGGGCGAAGTAGCCGCAGTTTGCAACGGGACCGGGTGTGATGGTCCGCACCCAGGTCACCCGGGCGCCGGCCAGTTTGCCCTTGCTGTCCAGCATCCGCAATTGCGTTGTCGCCGAGGCAAATTCGGGTCGATCGCGGACCAGGGCGAACATGTGGCTGGCCAGATTCTCCGGCCACGCCACCCGTTGCAGCACCAACGGATCGACCTCCTGGTCCAGCAGTGGCACCGCGGAATCGGTGGCCGCCAGGCCGGCTTGAGCGTTCTTCAGGTACGGCTCGGCCGGATTGTCGCGCCAGGACGTGAGAAACGTCAGCGTCGAATGCAGGCTGCTGGCCAGAAACAACAGCGCCGCAACGCTTGTCAGTGCGGTACGCGTCCGCGAGGTGTCCAGCCACCTCGACGACTCCCGGTTCGGCGCAGTGAAGGCGACGGCGGCCAGCAGCGCGAGCACGACGACCAGATCGGGAAAATAGCGCAGCGTCTGCGCCAGTTCCAACGCGGTGAACCGCGACGACCGCATCAGATAAATCGGCACCTGGCAAGCGACCGCGTACCCGGCCGCGGTGAGCCAGACCAACCCGATGCGCCGTTTGCGGATCAGCGAAACAGCGAGCAGCCCAACCAGAATGAACCAACCCAGCAGCATCACCGACGTCGGTGGAGTGGCCCAGGGGGAGGCCGGGGCCCAGCGCGCCCAGTCCCACGGCCCGCCCGCCAGTCCCGGCACGATGCCGTGGGTGACCGACCGGCGTAACAGGGCCCCGGTCATCGCCAGATCCGAACTCCAGCGTCGCTGGTTCACCACCGCCAGGTACAGCGCCACCCAGCCCGCGGTCAGCGCCAGCGACGCCACCCACAACCGCAGACCGCCGCGCCACGTCGTTCGCAGGGCGGCCCGGTCCCCGGACACGTGGCACAGCAGCGCCACCACCGCGAACGCGACGAACGGGATCACCGCCGCCTTCTCGAAGAACAGCAGGCCGCCGAAGTAGACCAGCACACCCGTGACCGCGTAGCGCGCGTTGCCGGTACGGACCAGCAGCACGGCGTCGCCGCAGACCCAGGCCAGTGCCGTCAGCATGGGCAGCGAGTTGAGCGCCGCCGACCACCAGGCGAAGCCGGTGATCCCCAGTGGCGTGAACAGTGCGAACGTCAGCGGGATCAGCAGCACCGGACGCCAGCCCAGGACCACGTACAGGGCGCGTAGCAGCGACAGCGACGCGATTAACTGCAGCACCACCAGGCTGACCGCCGGCCACGTCCAGACCAGCGGGGCCAGCCGGGTGATCGCCCCGGCCACCAGGAACGCGCCCGGCATGACGTGTCCGTCGTGGTCGTCGAACAGGTACGACGGCGAGAGCAGGCCCTGGGTGCCGGCCCGGCCGATGAGAATCAGATCGTCCCAATAGAAGTAGCCACCGAACGCCAACACGGCACGAACGCCCAGCTGCGCGACGATCAGCGCGGCTGCCACCGCGGCGACTCTGTATGGTGGGCCGGTGCGAGCACTGGTCACCGGGGCAGCCGGTTTCATCGGGTCGACGCTAGTCGACCGTCTCCTGGCCGACGGGCACACGGTGGTCGGCCTGGACAACTTCGCCACCGGCCGGGCGACCAACCTGGAGCACCTCGCCGACAACCCGGAACACGTCTTCGTCGAGGCCGACATCGTCACGTCGGACCTGGACGCCATCCTCGGTGAGCACAAGCCGGAGGTGGTCTTTCACCTGGCCGCGCAGATCGACGTCCGGCACTCGGTGGCCAACCCGCAGTTCGACGCCTCGGTCAACGTGATCGGCACCATCCGGCTTGCCGAAGCGGCCCAGCGTGCCAGAGTGCGCAAGGTGGTGCACACCTCGTCGGGCGGGTCCATCTACGGCGTGCCGCCGCAGTACCCGACGCCCGAAACGGTGCCGACCGACCCGTTCTCGCCCTATGCCGCCGGGAAGGTGTCCGGGGAGATCTACCTGAACACCTTCCGGCATCTGTACGGCCTGGACTGCTCGCACATCGCGCCCGCCAACGTCTACGGGCCGCGCCAGGACCCGCACGGCGAGGCCGGCGTGGTGGCGATCTTCGCCCAGGCCCTGCTGGAAGGCAGGCCCACCAAAGTCTTCGGTGCCGGCTCCAACACCCGCGACTACGTGTTCGTCGACGACGTCGTCGACGCCTTCGTGAAGGCGGCCGGGGATGCCGGGGGCGGGCAGCGTTTCAACGTCGGAACCGGCATCGAGACCTCGGACCGTCAGCTGCATACCGCGGTCGCGGCTGCGGTCGGCGGCCCCGACGACCCGGAGTTCCATCCGCCGCGGCTGGGCGACCTGAAGCGGTCATGCCTCGACATTGCCAGGGCCGCAGAGGTTTTGGGCTGGCGGCCACAGGTGGGGTTGGACGAGGGTGTGCGGCGCACCGTGGAGTACTTCCGCCAGCACAAGCACGCCTAGACTTCGGGCGTCTGCGCTCCCTCGAGCGCGATCGCGCGAGCCAGCCGGGCGTAGCGCAACTCCAGGTCCTTGAAGCGCATGTAGGTGCTGAGCGTGGTGAAGCTGAACGCCATGATCAGCCCGTAGAGCATGAGGTCGGTGCCGCGCCGCACGCCGAACCAGTGCGCCACCAGCGTGGTGTCGTCCGGTCGCAGTACCGCATAGACCCCCAGCAGCACGAACAGGACGTAGCCCACTTTCACCCAGGCGCGGGCCCGCGCACTGCGCCGCGACCGCAGCAGGAACACCAGCAGCGCGATGATCGAGCCGATCAGCAGCACCTGGATCCAGTTCATTCTCCGGTCCTTTTCATCTCCGCATCCTCCCTCGCAGAAAACCGTCGAAGATGATGTTGACGCCGTTGAGCAACGGCTGCCCCTTGGACTTGGAGTACTCGGTGTAGAGCACCTCGACCGGCACTTCGGCCACCCGCCAATGGTTTTCGGCGATCATCATGACGATCTCGGTGGCGTGGCTCATGCCGCTCATGGTGATGTTCATGCCGTCGGCGACGGTCTTGTTGAACACCCGCAGGCCGTTGTTGGTGTCGGTCAGGCCGAGCCGGCGCCCGCGGCGGCTCAGCCGCGCGGCGGTCTGCAGCACCATGCGCTTGAGGAACGGGGGCCGGTTGGTGACCTGCTGGCCGAACCGGGTGCCGATCACAATGTCGACGTCGCCCTGCTTCAGCCGGTCGATCATCGTGGTCACGTCCTTGACGCGGTGCTGTCCGTCGGCGTCGAAGGTGGCGAAGACCTGGGCGCCGGGCTGGTTTCGGGCGTATTCCACGCCCGTCTGGATCGCCGCACCCTGGCCCAGGTTGATGGGATGACGCACCAGGAACGCGCCAGCCTGCCGGGCGATCTCGCCGGTGCCGTCCGCGCTGCCGTCGTCCACGCAGACGACGTGGTCGAAGACCGTTCGCAACTCGGCGACGACCTCGCCGATGACGGCGGCTTCGTTGAAGGCGGGGACGATGATCCAGGCGTCGGAGTAATCCATTTTCAGGGCCATTTCAAGGCCAAAATTACACGCGTCCGCCGCGTCCGAGCGCGACCAGATGGACGGCGATTCCCACCATGGGACCGCACAGCAGGCCGATGACGGTGCGGGTCTCCAGTGCCATTGGCAGCGCCAGCAGCAGCCCGGAGGCGACGGTGGCGCTGACCCAGCCCAGCGAGTACGCCCGGTGCAGCGCGGCCGCCACCGACGCGGCACCGGTCAGGGTCAGCAGGGCGATGGCGACGGCGGCGGCCGTCAGCCAGGCCAGCAGCGCGCTACTGGCCTGGTACTGGGAACCGAACGCGAACCGCAGCAACCACGGCCCCACCAGCCCGGCCAGCAGTACCCCGACCCCGCCGATCCCGGCGATGAGCAGGGCGGGCGAGATCAGGGCCCGCAACCGGTGGCTGCGCTCATCGACGAAATGCGCGATCAGGTTGCCCTGCATGGCGGTCAGCGGGACCAGCAGCGGCGCCCGGGTCAGCGTCACCGCCAGAATCACGACGCCGCCCTGGGCGCCCAGCTCGGTAGACGTCAGCTTCAGCAGGACCGGAAACCCCATCACCAGGATGGCGCTGGCGCCCGCCGCGGTGATCGAGTGGGCCGCGCCGCGCAGAAACGTCGCGGTGCTGCCGGGCGTCAGCACACGTGCCGCTGTACGGGCTGTCGGCGAGGTGGCCAGGATGATCAGCCAGGCCACCGCCCCCGCGACCGTCGCCCACAGAAACCCGACCAGCCCCCAGCTGAGCACAAAGGTCGCCGTCGCGACCGCCACCCGGATGACGGCGTCGGTCACCATCAGCGCGCCGTACTGGCCCCACCGGTTGACGCCGGCGAGCGTGCCCAGCAGCGTCGCGTGCAGGCAGAAACCCGCCAGTCCGACGCTGAGCAGGAGGACCGACAGCCAGCGGTCCTCGACGAAGACTCGTCCGCTCCACAGCACCGAGCTGCCCGCGATCAGGACGGCAGAGGCCAGTCCGACCATGCCGGCGACGCGCAGCGGATGCGTTCGTTCGCCGTCCGGGAGCACGTCCAGGTACTGCATCGCGCGGACCTCGCGGGTCGTTTCCTGAAGCAGGCCGTTGGCGGCGCCGGTGACCAGGCCGAACGCTCCCCAGAAGACGCCGAAGACAGAGAAGCCGCCGGGTGCCAGGTTGCGCGCCGCCAGATAGATCACCGCATAGCCGCACAGCGCGGTCACCGCCGTTGCGGTGCCGACCCGGGCGACGCTGCCGCGTGCGACCGGGCCCACCGACGCGCCGGTGGCTCCGGTGGTACCCGCGCCGTCCGTCACCGTCGCGACACTATCGGACGCGGACTTCAGTGCCCTTCGGCCTGGAACCGCTCCACCGACCGCTGCACCTCAGCCTCGGCCTCGTCCCGGCCCACCCAGTCGGCCGCCTTGACGAACTTGCCCGGCTCGTTGTCCTTGTAGTGCTCGAAGAAGTGCTTGATGTCGTCCAGCTCGTATTGGGGGACGTCGCCGATGTCCTGGACGTGATCCCACCGGTGGTCACCGGCCGGCACGCACAGCACCTTGTCGTCGCCGCCCTTCTCGTCGACCATCCGGAACATCGCCACCGGCCGCACCTCGATCAACACGCCGGGGAACACCGGCTGGGGCAGCAGCACCAACGCGTCCAGCGGGTCACCGTCCTCACCGAGGGTGTCCTCGATGAAGCCGTAATCGGCCGGGTAGGCCATCGGGGTGTGGAGGTAGCGGTCCAAGCGCACGCGGCCGGTCACGTGATCGATCTCGTACTTGTTGCGCTGGCCCTTTGGGATTTCGATGGTCACGTCGAATTGCACGGGTACACAGTAGTCGAGCAGGTGCCGCGGCAGTGCTCTACGGCCGATTCGGCAGAATGGGTCTCGAAAAGCAGAGCTACGACGCGATCGCTGAGGAATTGATGGGGCCCAAACGCTGGCGCAAGTCCACCCACGTGCTGGTCGGGCTCGTGGTGCTGGCGTTCGTCGCGGCCGTGGTGGCCGCCGCGGTGCTCTTCACCACCGGTGGTCACGGACCCAACGGAGCGCGCTCACCCGTGCCGCCGCCCCGGCCGCCGACGGTCAAGGCGGGGGTGAGCCCGGTGGCCGACAATGCCGCCGCACCGAGTTCGGAAGGCGTGACGGCGGCGCTGGCGCCCGCGGTGGCCGATCCGAATCTCGGCAAGCTGGGCGGGCGGATCACCGACGCCATGACCGGCAAGGAACTCTGGCGGCAGCTCGACGACCTGCCGATGGTGCCGGCCTCGACGAACAAGGTGCTGACCGCGGCAGCGGCCCTGCTCACCCTGGACCGGCAGGCCCGCATCAGCACCAGGGTGGTGGCGGCGGGTCAGGCCGCGCAGGGGCCCGTCGTGCTGGTGGGCGCCGGCGACCCGACGCTGTCGGCGGCACCGCCGGGTGTGGAGACCTGGTACCGGGGTGCCGCCCGGATCAGCGACCTGGTCGAACAGGTGCACCGCAGCGGCATGACTCCGACGGCCGTGCAGGTCGACACCTCGGCGTTCAGCGGTCCCGGGCTGGCACCCGGCTGGGACCCGGCCGACATCGACAACGGCGACGTGGCTCCGATCGAGTCCGCGATGATCGACGCCGGACGCATCCAGCCGACCACCGTCAACTCGAGACGGTCCAAGACCCCGGCACTGGATGCCGGACGCCAGCTGGCCATTGCCCTGGGCCTCGACCCTGCGCAGGTGACAATCGGGTCGGCGCCGGCCGGCGCGCGCCAGCTCGCGGTGGTGCAGTCGGCGCCGCTGATCCAGCGGCTGTCGCAGATGATGAACGCCTCGGACAACGTGATGGCCGAGTGCATCGGCCGTGAGGTGGCCGCGGCCATCAATCGGCCGCAGAGCTTCACCGGTGCGGTCGACGCCGTCACCAGCCGGCTCAACACGGCCCACGTCGACACCGGCGGCGCCGCACTGGTCGACTCCAGCGGGTTGTCGGTGAACGACCGTCTGACGGCCCGGACCCTGGACGGCGTGATGCAGGCCGCGGCCGGACCGGATCAGGCGTCGCTGCGGGCGCTGCTGGACCTGTTGCCGATCGCCGGCGGCAGCGGCACGCTGGGCGAACGTTTCCTGGACCGGTCCACCAACCAGGGCCCGGCCGGCTGGCTGCGCGCCAAGACCGGGTCGCTGACGGCGGTGAACTCGCTGGTCGGGGTGCTCACCGACGCCAGCGGACGGGTCCTCACCTTCGCCTTCATCTCCAACGACGCCGGCCCCAACGGCCGCAACGCGATGGACGCGCTGGCCACCAAGCTGTGGTTCTGCGGGTGCGCGACATGAGTCCGTCATCGTCCGGCCTGTCGATGGGCAATGCCGTCGACTGGCGGTTCGCCGCCACGGTGGGGGAGAAGCTGGCCCGCGGGGGGCCGGTCACCTCTGATTACACCCGCCGGCAGGTGATGGAGGAGCTGACCCGGGCGGCCGAGCAGGCCGAGCCGCCGGTCCGCGAAGTTACCGGTCTGATCACCGATGACACGGTGCCTCCGGCCCGCATCGTGGACCGGCCGGAATGGATCCGGGCGGCCGCCGAGTCGATGCGCGCCATGACCAACGGCGCCGAAAAGCCGCACAGCTTCCTCACCGGCCGGCTCACCGGAGCCCAGACGGGTGCCGTGCTGGCCTTCGTGTCCTCCGGCATCCTCGGCCAGTACGACCCGTTCACCAGCCCGGACGCCGGCACGCTGCTGCTGGTGTATCCCAATGTCATCGCCGTGGAGCGGCAGCTGAAGGTCGACCCGTCGGATTTCCGGTTGTGGGTGTGTCTGCACGAGGTGACCCACCGGGTGCAGTTCACGGCGAACCCCTGGATCGCCGGCCATATGTCGAGCTCGCTGGGCCTGCTGACCCAGGAGCCCGCCGAGGACATCCGCGAGGTGGCCGGCCGGCTCGCCGACTTCGTCCGCAACCGGGGACGCGACGAATCCCACCCCGAAGGAATCCTGGGACTGGTGCGCGCCGTGCAGTCCGAGCCGCAGCGTCAGGCCCTCGACCAACTGCTGGTGCTCGGGACGCTGCTGGAAGGCCACGCCGAGCACGTGATGGACGCCGTCGGGCCGGTGGTGGTGCCCTCGGTCGCCGCCATCCGCAGCAAGTTCGACGAACGTCGACAGCGCAAGCAGCCGCCGTTGCAGCGGTTGTTGCGTGCGCTGTTGGGCTTCGAGGCCAAACTCAGCCAGTACACCCGCGGCAAGGCGTTCGTGGACCACGTGGTGGACCGGGTCGGGATGCAGCGGTTCAACGCGGTCTGGACGGGCCCCGAGACGTTGCCCCTGCCCGCCGAGATCGATCACCCACAGCGATGGATCGACAGGGTGCTGTAGCCCAACTGCGCAGGGCAGTAAGCGAATTCGCGCAGACCCAGCTGGGTGGAACCGATCGTTGGAGCGTGGGGCTGTCCGGCGGGCCGGATTCGCTGGCGCTGACCGCGGTTGCGGCGGGCCTGCTGCCCACCACCGCCCTGATCGTCGACCACGGCCTGCAGCAAGATTCCGCATCCGTTGCCGAAACCGCACGGCAACAAGCTCTTTCGCTCGGCTGTGCCGCGGCGAAGGTGCTGCGTGTCGAGGTGACGTCGGATGGCGGCCCGGAGGCCGCCGCACGCACAGCCCGCTACGGCGCGCTGGAAGCCCAGCGGGACGGGCCGGTGCTGTTGGCGCACACGCTCGACGATCAGGCCGAGACGGTGTTATTGGGGCTGGGCCGCGGCTCCGGGGCCCGGTCCATCGCGGGCATGCGTCCGTACGATCCGCCCTGGTGCCGGCCGCTATTGCGGATACGGCGGGTGAGCACCCACGCCGCCTGCGCCGAACTGGGCCTGACACCCTGGCAGGACCCGCACAACGTGGACCGGCGGTTCACCCGTGCCCGGCTGCGGAGCGAGGTTCTGCCGCTGCTGGAGGACGTGCTGGGCGGCGGTGTCGCCGAGGCGCTGGCTCGCACCGCGACCGCCTTGCGTGAGGACACCGACCTGATCGACGCGCTCGCCGCCGAGGCGCTCACCGACGTCTCGACCGGAGCTGGGCTGGACGCGGCTGGCTTGGCCGCATTGCCTGCCCCCGTGCGCCGCCGCGTGATCCGCAGCTGGCTGCTGGCCGGCGGGGCGGTCGGACTGACCGACAAGCAGATCCGGGCAGTGGACGCGCTGATCACGGCGTGGCGGGGCCAGGGCGGGGTGGCGGTCGGGTCCAGGCTGCGGGGTCAGCGCCTCTTCGCGGGTCGCAGCGACGGCGTACTTATGTTGCGCCAGCAGGCAATTTGACGCCTGCGTTGGTTCTTCTCAGGTAGGCGTGGCACGCTGTGCTCGTGACGGCGGAGCTGTACCCGGGGGACATCAAGTCGGTACTGCTCACCCAGGAGCAGATCCAGGGCCGCATCGCTGAGCTCGGCCGACAGATCGGCGAGGACTACCAGGATCTGGCGGCCATCACCGGCCAGGACCTGTTGTTGATCACCGTGCTCAAGGGCGCTGTGCTTTTCGTGACGGATCTGGCGCGCGCCATTCCGCTGCCGACCCAGTTCGAGTTCATGGCGGTGAGCTCCTACGGGTCCTCGACGTCCTCGTCGGGAGTGGTGCGCATCCTCAAGGACCTCGACCGCGACATCCACGACCGCGACGTGCTGATCGTGGAAGACGTGGTGGACTCCGGCCTGACCCTGTCCTGGCTGTTGCGCAACCTGACCAGCCGCCACCCCCGCTCCTTGCGGGTGTGCACGCTGCTGCGCAAGCCGGAAGCCGTGGGTGCCAACGTCGACATCACGTACGTGGGTTTCGACATCCCCAACGACTTCGTGGTCGGTTACGGCCTGGACTACGACGAGCGCTACCGGGACCTGTCCTACATCGGCACCCTGGACCCTCGCGTCTACCAGTAACTAGTCCAGCTCCCACACCGCGGTCACCGAAAAACTTACTGTTTGCTGGCCGGGTTCCAGCGGCGCCATCGCGGCGCGCGGCGCGGGCTGCGGGCCGGGCGGGGGCGTCGCGCCGGAGGCTTCCGAAATGGACAGCACCTTGCCCAGGCTGAGGCCCGAGAGCTGGGCATACTGCCGGGCACGGTTCTTGGCGTCCTCGAAGGCGCGTGCCCGAGCGTCCTTGAGCAGCTGCGAATCGTCCGCGATCGAGTAACTCACCGAGCCGATCCGGGTGGCGTCGCCGCCCGTGCTGACGATCAGGGACAGCAGCTTGGACGCGGCATCTGTGGGATGAATCTTGATGTCGATCCCGTTGGTGGCCCGGTAGCCGGCGATCGTGGCGGATCCGGCGGATTCAGGCGTGGTGTATTGCGGTTGCAGGCTGACCTGCGTGGTGCGGATATCTTTGCGGTCCACGCCGGCCCCCTGCAGGGCATTGATCACCGCTTGCTGGCGGTCGTTGGTCTGATTCATGGCGGTGGTGACGTCGGGTGCGGTGAATTCGATGGCCACGGCGGCGGTAAGGGTGTCCGGGACGCCCTGCACCTGCCCGGATCCGACCACAGTCACCTGCCGCGGTGTGGTCGCTGGTGACGGCGCCGCAGTGTGCGAGTCGCAGGCCGACAACGTGACCAGGGCGAGGCCCGCGGCGGCAATCGACCTGCGGGCGCGGATTGCGATCGGCATGCCTGGCACCTTAGCCGCCCGGCGCCGACGGCAGGGCCAGCAAAGGACCTAACCGGCTCGCTGGCGCATGCCCATTTCAGGTTTCACCCAACGCGACTTCAACAATTCGGCAAAGCGGTAGGCCGGTCGCTCCGCATTTCCGCCGGGTACGGAGGAGTCGTCGTAGTCATTCGCCTATCGAGATCATTGCCCGACGCGCGCGCGGTCAGATTTACCTGGCGATTCTGTGACAGGGCGGCGTTGCGCAGGGGCAGGGTGCCGTATCTCTGCGGACCGTCATTGCGCATGCGGCCGTACGCGCTTAAGTGCTGGCGCACAGTGTTTTTGATCACAGTGGCAATGGGGGAGGTGTGCAGGCCCGGGGGCGCGACCGGCTGCGCCCATACCGCATTAAATAGATTATGGAGTCAGAATCCAATGGATTCATATGATTCTCAAATCATATTTGAAACAAATATGATTCATAACAATCTCGATTGTCTCCTGCGTTTATCGGGAGGCAAATGAATAATTGCTAACTCGGCAATGAACAGGCTGTAGGAAGCCTGTTGTTGTTTCCGCCCGCTTGCTTAACGTGAGTTCAGATCCGCTAACGCGTCCGATGACGACGAAGTCATTGGGCGCGCAACGCTGTGAGTGCACATTGCAATCAGGGAGGAACCTTCATGTCGCTCGTCTACGCAGAGCCCGACACATTGGCTGGTGCCGCGGGGGAGTTGCAGTCCATCAACGCGGCCATGCGCGCCGGCAATTCGGCTGCCGCCGGCCCGACCACGGTGATCGCTCCGGCCGCGTCCGACCTGGTGTCACTGCTGACCGCCACCCAGTTCGCCAATCACGCGAACCTCTATCAGGAGATCGGCGCGCACGCGGTGGCGGTGCAAGAGCAGCTCGCGGCCACCCTGGGGCTGTCTGCCGCCTCGTATGGGATTACCGAAGGCGCCAACGCCGCCACGATCGGTTAGGGCGACCTCATGATTGACTTCGCAGCTCTTCCGCCCGAGATCAACTCGGCGCTGATGTATGCCGGTGCGGGTTCGGGGCCGATGCTGTCCGCCGCCGCCGCGTGGGACGCGCTGGCCGGTGAATTGCAGTCCGTTGCGGCCTCATATGGAGCGGTAGTCGTCAGCCTCACCGACGGGCCCTGGCAGGGGCCGTCGGCGGCTGCCATGGCGGCCGCCGCAACGCCGCAGATCGCGTGGCTCAACAGCGCCGCCGAAAAGGCCGCGCTAAGCGGTTCGCAGGCTGCTGCCGCGGCGAGTGCCTACGAGGCCGCCTTCCTGGCCACAGTCCCGCCGCCGGTGGTCGAGGCCAACCGGACGCTGCTGGCGACGCTTCTGGCGACAAACTTCCTCGGCCAAAACACCGCTGCCATCGCGGCGACCGAGGCGCAATACCTGGAGATGTGGGCGCAGGATGCCGCTGCAATGTACGGCTACTCCGGCGCGTCGGCGGCGGCAACCGCCCTGCCGCCCCTGACTCCTCAGTACATAGCCACCAGCCTGGCCGGCCTGGGTGCCCAGGTCAACGCGCAGTTCAACGCCCTCAACTCGGCCGCCGCGGCAGCGGGATTGCACGAGATTCCCAAGGCCTTGAGCCAGATGGCCGGTCTGACCAACACCCCGCCCTGGCTCGCCAACCCGCAGGCGGCCCTGGGTCTGACCGGACATACCTGGAACGCCACCGGTGACGGGATTGTCATCAACGGGATGCTCGGTGACGTCGTTGAGGGTCTCACCGGATCGGCGACGGTCGACGCCAGCACCGCGTTCGACACCTACATCAGGATGGTTTCTCCCTTCCGTCTCAGCACGACCGCGATGAAGGACCTTGACGGTCTCTTCCACAGCGCGTTTCCCGCTGCTTCCAAAGCTGCCGAGGGTGCCGCGAAGGCGGCCGAGGGAGCGGCGGCGGCCGTTGCCCCCACCTTCGGCAGCGGTCTGGGCAATGCCTTGGGCGGAATCGCCGGCGCGGCCGGCAACGCGGCCAAGGTCGGCGCGATGTCGGTTCCCGCCAGCTGGATCAGCACGCCGGCTGCGAACCCGATCACGGTGGCACTGAACGGAATGAGTGGTGCGGCCGCAGCCGAACCCGCCACCGCTGCGTTCGGTGGGTTGCCGATGGTGCCGGGCGCCGGCACTGGCCGGAGCGTGGCGAACTTCGCAGCGCCGCGCTACGGCTTCAAGCCGACGGTGGTCGTACAGCCTCCGTCCGGGGGATGACGAAAAGACCGGCGCAGTAGCATCTTCGAACCGAACGGCGGCAGCACAAGCTGCCGCCGTTCGGCATTTGCAGCACCGCGGCCAAGGTGGTGAAGAACTCGCCTCATTGGCGGGCCCGACCTGACGCCGCTGGTGCAGCTCCGCCCCAGAAGGGGCGAAAAGGCCTGCGCCGTAACAGCTTCAACTGCAATGGCGTCGGCGTAGGCTACGTCCGTTCAGCATTCGTTGTGCCGCAGGCGAAGTCGTGAGATGTTCGCTCGCCGGGTGTTCACCTGCGCAATTCTCTTCGCGCACTGGACTATTTGGTTTCTTCTCTGTGCACCGCAGAATTCCTGGGATGCCAACCTGGTGCGTGCCAACAGCAAATCTATTGGCGGACAACAACTATGGCAAGAAGGGCAGTATAGTCCGCAACCGCGACCTTCTCAGATCCTCATGCATAGTCCATAGAATGCGGCATTTTAACACTGAGATGCGTTGCCGTGGATGAATAGTTGTCAACTCGACGATGAACAGGCCGCGAGAAGCCTTGTGTTGCCAGCGGGGGGCTCCCATAGCCTGGCCAGTGGCCGCTTCGCAGACGTTCGGGCGTAGGAGTGCGGCGTCGCCGTCAGTGAGCTGACAACGGGGGAAATTGCTTCCACAACATGCATTTACGGGAGGAAACATGTCACAAGTGATCGCACGGCCAGAGATCGTGGCCGGAGTCGCTGGTGAGTTGCAATCGATCAACGCCGTGGCGCGCAGTGGGGACGAGTTCGCGGCAGCACCGACCACCGGGGTAGTACCTGCTGCGGCGGACATGGTTTCGGTACTGACCGCTACCCAGTTCGCCGCGCACGCAAAGCTCTATCAGGTCATCAGCGCTCAGGCTGCCGCCGTTCAGGACGAGCTGGCCACCACCTTGGCCGTCTCCGCCGGCTCGTATGCCGATACCGAGGCCGCCAACGCGGCGACGATCGCCTAGCGGGGGATGGTTATGAGTTTCGCGCTGATGCCGCCGGAGGTCAACTCAACCTTGATGTACTCGGGTCCGGGTTCGGGACCGATGCTGACGGCGGCCGCTGCCTGGGAAAGCCTTGCCGCGCAGTTACACAGCACTGCGGCGTCGTATCGGTCGTTGGTGTCCGGCGTTACCGCAGGTCCCTGGTTGGGGCCCGCATCGGCGGCCATGGCCGCTGCGGTCTCGCCACACTTGACATGGTTGAGCACCACCGCCGCGCAGGTCGAGCAGGCCGGTGTCCAGGCGGCCGCGGCAGCCAGCGCCTACGAGGCCGCATTCGCCGGCACGGTGCCGCCAGTGGAGGTAGCGGCGAACCGCGCATTACTGGCAACTCTGGTGGCCACCAACATCTTCGGCCAGAACACTCCGGCGATCGCCGTGGTAGAGGCTGACTATGCCGAGATGTGGGCGCAGGACGCCAGCACCATGTACAGCTACGCCGGCGCGTCGGCTGCGGCGGCGGCGCTCCCCGAGTTGGTCCCACCGCAAACCGCCACCACACCGTCGGGCTTGGCGGCTCAGGCGGCGGCAGTGGGCCAAGCCGTTGGCGGCGCCGCGGCAGGCGACACCCTGGCGCTGCAGCAATTGATGAACACCCTGCCCAGCAGTCTGCTAACCATGGCCGGTTTCACCAATGCGCCGCCCTGGCTCAGCAATCCCGCTGCGGCACTGGGCCTGACGGGGCACACCTGGAACTCCAACGGTGACGGGATTGTGGTGGCCGGCCTCCTCGGCGACGTGGTGGAGGGTCTGACGGGGTCGGCGACCATCGACGGCAGCACGGGTGTCGACGCCTTCATCAGGCTGGTTTCTCCGGTCAGGCTCTTCGCAACCGTCTTCAGGGACATCCACGGACTCGGCACGTCCCTGCTGCCGCACGCCGCATCCGAGGGCGCCAAGGCATTGCAGGCGCTGCCTGCTGCCATCCCGGCGCCCTCGGTCCTCCCGGGACTGGGCGGGATCGGAACCGCCGCACAGATTGGAGGCCTATCGGTGCCCAATGCGTGGGCGGCCGGCACCCCCGGTCTCGGCCGGGTATCGGCATTGCCGTTCAGCGGCGCGGGCGCCAACGCGGCCGCGGCTCCATTGCCCAGCCAACACCTGCTCGGCGGCATGCCGCTAACCGGTGGTCTGGGCCGCGGCGCAGCTGCCGCGAACGCTCCGCGTTACGGGTTCCACCCGACGGTGATGACCCGGCCACCGTTTGCGGGATGAACTCTACGGCGTCACCAGGATCTTGCAGTGCCGCTCCGGATCTGCTAGATCGTCGAATGCCGTTCCGACGTCCTGTAATCCGACCTCGCCGGTGATCATGGGTGCGACGTCGATCAGGCCCTCGGCGATCGCACGCAACGAGTCGGCAAACTCCTCGGGTGTGTAGGCGTTGACGAACTGCAGGCTGATCTCCTTCGCGATGCCGAAGAACGGATGCACGGTGTCGGGCTGCATGCACACGCCGGCGATGACGAGCCGGGTGCCGTTGCGGGCGCGCCACATGATGTCGTCGATGATGCCGGGTACCCCGACGGCCTCGAAGACCACCCGTGCTTTGACGCTGTCGAACGGCGACCCCTGTGCCGGATCGACCGTCTGGTGGGCGCCCATGGTGGCCGCCAGCTCGCGCCGCTTGGGCGAGAAGTCCGATGCCGCAATATGTTCCACCCCGCGCACTCGCAGCGCCGCGATGATGGCGATGCCGATCGGTCCGCAGCCGATCACCAGTGCGGTTTCAGCCGCCTCGATCTTGGACCTGTTCACCGCGTGCAATCCCACCGCCATCGGTTCGGCCAGCGCGGCATGCCTGGCGTCCAAGCCGTTCGGGACGGGCAGCAGCAGCGGGGCCGAGAGCAACATCCGCTCGGCGTATCCGCCGAGCGTGGTGTTGCTGAAGACGATCGGTTCAACGCCTTTGTCGGACAGCACTACCGGCACTGACGTCACTAGGGTGCCGGGCGGATGGGTTTCGGTATCGGGTCCGGCCTCGAGGATTTCGGCGCTGAACTCATGCCCCATGAAGACGTCCCGGCCAAGGTCGAGGTCCATGCCGCCCCGGCCCCGGGCCAGCTGATTGCTCAGCGCCACCACGTCGGCACCGTGTGCCGCGAAATGCAGGTCCGAACCGCAGATTCCGCAACACCGGACCCCGACCAGCACCTGTCCCGGTCCCGGCACCGGGTCCGGGACGTCGTCCCGGTACACCATGCGCCCGTCGCGCAACACCGACGCGCGCATCAGTTGGCGGCGCCGTCGTGCTCGGCCACATGCTGGGTAATCGCCTGCAAGACAGCCTGACCGGCACGGCCGATGAGTTCCTCGCGTTTGTCCCTGGCCCATTCGTGGGAGGCCCGCGGCGCTTCGAGCTGGCCCTTGAAGTGAGGAATCACCTTGCGGGCGAACAGATCATAGGAGTGGTAGGTCGCCTGGGGCGACGCCCAGTCATGGCCTAGCAACAGCAGGGTGCCGAAACCGCCCGAGCGTTCCAGTAGATCCTCGATGTAAGCGATGGCATCCTCGGGCGTGCCGATACAGCAATTGCCCTTAGCCGCATAGTCTTCGACGAACTCGCGCGGTGATTGCGCCCCTTCGACCGTGTTGGACAGCGGGACGAAGCCGGCGGCACCGAAGTACTTGGCGAAATCCAACAGCCCGTACGTGCAATCCTCGATCGCCTGGTCACGGGTGTCGGCGATGTGCATGATGCTCAGCACCCGCCAATCGGTGCGGTCGGGCTCGGCGCGTCCTGCCTTCGCGGCCTGTTCGCACACGACGTCCCAGGTGTTCTCCAGCGCGGCGAATCCACCGGGCACCGACATCGACAGCGACAGCAGTGAGGTGCCCAGCGCGCCGGCCAGTCGCGGTCCGGACGGCGAGATCATTGCGGCCGTGGAGATCTCGGGATACGGCCAGGTGTAGGGACGAATGTGCAACTGCGCATCGCGAAGTGTGAACCAATCGGTATGGCGGTCGATCCGTTCGTCCGGCGCGGCGCGGAACAACGCCAGGATCGCCTCCAGCGATTCCTGCATCATCCGGCGCTGGTCGACCGGATCGATGCCCATCATGTAGGCGTCGGAAGGCAGCGCGCCCGGCCCGGTGCCGAACATGACGCGTCCCCGGGTCAGGTGATCCAGCAGTACCCAGCGGTCGGCCACCATGAGCGGATGGTGATACGGCAGCGAAACGACGCCGGTGCCCAGCCGGATGTGCTTGGTGCGTTCGGCGGCGGCCGCGATGAAGACCTCGGGGCACGCGATCAACTCGTAACCCCCCGAATGGTGTTCGCCGAACCAAGCCTCGTCGTAACCCAGGCGGTCCAGTGCGACCACCCGTTCCATGTCGTACTCCAGCGCCACCGTCGGCGATTGGCCGGTCGGGTGAAACGGGGTGATGAAGACTCCGAAACGCATTGGTGCACTCACCATTCCACTCCTTTGAGGAATTCCAGCAGGGCGGAATTGACTTCGGCGGGCCGCTCCTGCTGCAGCCAGTGCCCCGCCCCCTCGATCATCAGCTCGCGGTAGGGGCCACTCACCACTTCGGCGGCGCGGTCGCTGCGGGTGAACGCCAGCACCGGGTCGGCTGTGCCGCCGATGAAAAGGCAGGGCACCGTGATCTTCGCGCTGTCGAGTTGCGGCGTCGTCTCCCAGTTGCGGTCCATATTGCGGTACCAGTTCAGTCCGCCGGTGAAACCGGTGCGGGTGAATTCGCTTACATAGTGGTCGATTTCGTCCTGACTGATCCAGTCGGGCAACCCTTCGGGCTCCGGGAGCCGGTCGATGAAACCCTCAGGTCCCGGCGCCACCATCCGCAATGCCGCGCCCTGGTCGCCGGTGAGCTGCAGGCTTCCCATCATCCGGCGCATCACCCGCGCGGGGTCGCCGTTGAGTTCGGCGTCAGCCACACCGGGTTCCTGGAAATACAGGATGTAGAAGAAGTTTTCGCCGAACGTGCGCCGGAGCGCGACGGTGACCGGACGCTTTGCGCGCGGCACCGGCGGAACGCTCAGTGCGGCGACGGCGGCGACGCGGTCCGGGTGCAGCAGGCCCGCGTTCCACACCACCATGGCGCCCCAGTCGTGGCCGATCCAGGCGGCGCGCTGGGCGCCGACGTCGTCGAGCAAGCCGGCGATGTCGGCCGTCAGTTGGTGGATGTCGTAGGCCTCGATCGCGGCCGGACACGACGAGCCGCCATAGCCGCGCTGGTCGGGTGCGAGCACGTGGTAGCCGGCGTCGGCGAGCACCGGGATCTGATGTCGCCAGGAGTAAGCGAGTTCCGGGAAGCCGTGACACAGCACCACGACGGGCGCACCGCGCTCCCCGGCCTCGACCACGCGCAACCGCACACCGTTGGTGTCAACTAACCGTTCGGTTGATAGGGCCATCGTCTCACCAAATCACACCGCCACCGGCCTGAGAAGGGGCCGCCGGTGGTTATCGGCGGGACCCCCGCGCATCATGGCCTCATGCAGCTGGACCATGTGGTGCTCTGGACCAACAACCCCGCGGAGGCCATGGATTTCTACACCACGGTGGTAGGCCTGGCGCCCGTCCGGTTCGAGGAGTTTCGGTCCGGCGAGGCGCCGTTCCCGAGTGTGCGCGTCTGCGACGACTCGATCATCGACCTGCTGCCGGCCGGCGGCGCCGGCGACACCGAGGCGATGACGAAGGTTGCCGGCAGTGCGGGCCATCCGGTCAACCACGTCTGCCTGGCCATGACGAAGGACGAGTACGACGCGCTGGACCGCCGGCTGCAGACCCGGGGCGTGGACACCAGCGCGCGACTGAACAACAGCTTCGGTGCCCGGGGTTGGGCGCCGCAGGGTTGTTACTTCGCCGACCCCGACGGAAATGTGATCGAGGCCCGCTACTACGGGTAGCCCCTCCGCCGAGCGTGCAGCTGGCCGCACGCTCGGCGCCGAATGTGAAGCTGGCCGCACGCTCGGCGACGGGCCGGGAACTCCCGATCGTTGACCAAGAGACAAAGGCGATCCGCTCTGCCGGAGCTTGTGATCGCCGGGGAACAACCGTGGCGACCCGCTGCGCTCCGGCTCTGCCGGAGCTTGCGATCGCCGGGGAACAACCGTGGCGACCCGCTGCGCTCCGGCTCTGCCGGAGCTTGCGATCGCCATGGGCGGTAACCTGGACATTTCCAGCTGCGTTTATCGGAAGGACCTGGCCCCCACGGCCGATGATTGATGAACCGTAGAAACGTGATCCGCACCGTTACGGCAGTTGCTGTGCTGGTGCTGCTCGGCTGGTCGTTCTTTTACTTCAGCGATGACACCCGCGGTTACAAACCCGTCGATACCTCGGTGGCGATGACCCAGATCAACACCGACAACGTCAAGAGCGCACAGATCGACGACCGCGAACAACAGCTGCGGTTGACCCTGAAAAAGGGCAACAACGACACCGAGAACTCCGACAAGGTCATCACCAAGTACCCCACGGGCTACGGTGTCGACCTCTTCAACGCGCTGACCGCCAAGAACGCCAAGGTCAGCACCGTGGTCAACGAAGGCAGCCTGATCGGCGAGCTGCTGGTCTACGTGTTGCCGCTGCTGCTGCTGGTCGGGCTGTTCGTGATGTTCTCCCGCATGCAGGGCGGCGCCCGGATGGGCTTCGGCTTCGGCAAATCGCGAGCCAAACAGCTGTCAAAGGACATGCCCAAGACCACCTTCGCCGACGTCGCCGGCGTCGACGAGGCCGTCGAGGAACTTTACGAAATCAAGGACTTCCTGCAGAACCCCAGCAGGTACCAGGCCCTCGGCGCCAAGATCCCCAAGGGCGTGCTGCTCTACGGCCCGCCCGGCACCGGCAAGACGCTGCTGGCGCGCGCGGTGGCGGGGGAGGCGGGCGTTCCGTTCTTCACCATCTCCGGCTCCGACTTCGTCGAGATGTTCGTCGGCGTCGGCGCATCGCGCGTCCGGGACCTTTTCGAGCAGGCAAAACAAAACAGCCCGTGCATCATCTTCGTCGACGAGATCGACGCCGTCGGCCGCCAGCGCGGCGCCGGCCTAGGTGGCGGTCACGACGAGCGCGAGCAGACCCTGAACCAGCTGCTGGTCGAGATGGACGGGTTCGGCGACCGCGCCGGCGTCATCCTGATCGCGGCCACCAACCGGCCCGACATCCTGGACCCCGCCTTGTTGCGGCCGGGACGGTTCGACCGCCAGATCCCGGTGACCAACCCGGACCTGGCCGGCCGCCGCGCCGTCCTGCGGGTGCACTCCAAAGGCAAGCCGATCGGCCCGGACGCCGACCTGGACGGCCTGGCCAAGCGCACCGTCGGCATGACCGGCGCCGACCTGGCCAACGTCATCAACGAGGCAGCGCTGCTGACCGCCCGGGAAAACGGCACCGTCATCACCGGCCCGGCGCTGGAAGAGGCGGTCGACCGGGTCATCGGCGGCCCCCGCCGCAAGGGCCGCATCATCAGCGAGCAGGAGAAGAAGATCACCGCCTACCACGAGGGCGGGCACACGCTGGCGGCCTGGGCGATGCCGGACATCGACCCGGTTTACAAGGTGACGATCCTGGCCCGCGGCCGCACCGGCGGACATGCCGTCGCGGTGCCGGAAGAGGACAAGGGCCTGCGGACCCGCTCGGAGATGATCGCCCAACTCGTCTTCGCGATGGGCGGGCGCGCAGCCGAGGAACTGGTGTTCCGCGAGCCGACCACCGGCGCGGTATCCGACATCGAGCAGGCCACGAAGGTCGCCCGGGCGATGGTCACCGAATACGGGATGAGCGCGCGCCTGGGCGCGGTGAAGTACGGCACCGAACACGGCGATCCGTTCCTGGGGCGCACCATGGGGACCCAGCCGGACTATTCGCACGAGGTCGCCCGCGAAATCGACGAAGAGGTCCGCAAGCTCATCGAGGCCGCGCACACCGAAGCCTGGGAGATCCTCACCGAATACCGCGACGTGCTGGACACGCTGGCCGGCGAGTTGCTGGAAAAGGAGACGCTGCACCGGCCCGAGCTGGAAGCGATCTTCGGTGACGTCGAGAAGCGCCCGCGGCTGACCATGTTCGACGACTTCGGTGGCCGGATCCCCTCGGACAAGCCGCCGATCAAGACGCCCGGCGAACTGGCCATCGAGCGGGGCGAGCCGTGGCCGCAACCGGTGCCCGAGCCGGCTTTCAAATTGGCGATCGCGCGCGCCAATAAGGCAGCCGAAGAGGCGGAAAAGGGCAACGGGGACGGTGCGAATTCGCGCGGAGGCAACGGCTCGCACGCCACCACCCAGCCCGACTACGGGGCCCCGGCAGGGTGGCACGCGCCCGGCTGGCCGCCGCCGTCTTCCAGCCGGCCGCAACCGGCTCCCGGTTACCCCGGCCCGGATGAGTCCGACGCCGAGGACGATTCCGGTCAGCTGGACAAGGATGTGACTCGGTCCAACCCACCGGCCCACGGCTGAACGACGGAGCATTTGATGACGCAGCTGGAATCCACAGAGACCGGCACCAGGCCGTTCGACCAGGAGCGTGCCGAGGCGGCGGTTCGTGAGTTGCTGATCGCCGTCGGTGAGGATCCCGATCGGCACGGTCTGCGCGACACGCCGGCTCGGGTCGCGCGCGCCTACCGGGAGATCTTCGCCGGGCTCTATACGGAGCCAACCTCGGTGCTCAACGCCATGTTCGACGAGAACCACGATGAATTGGTGCTCGTCAAAGAGATACCGATGTACTCCACCTGTGAGCACCATCTGGTGGCCTTCCACGGGGTGGCTCACGTCGGATACATCCCGGGTGTGGACGGCAGGGTGACCGGCCTGTCGAAGATCGCGCGGCTGGTCGACCTCTACGCCAAACGTCCCCAGGTGCAGGAGCGGCTCACCAGCCAGATCGCGGACGCCCTGGTGCACAAGCTGGACCCGCGCGGCGTCATCGTGGTGGTCGAGGCCGAGCACCTGTGCATGGCGATGCGTGGTGTCCGCAAACCCGGTGCCACCACGACGACGTCTGCGGTGCGTGGTCAGTTCAAGTCCGACGCCGCCTCCCGGGCGGAAGCGCTCGATCTCATCCTGCGTAAGTGAGTTCGGCACCCATGCAGGTGATGGGGGTGCTCAACGTCACTGACGACTCGTTCTCCGACGGCGGGCGTTACCTGGATCCTGACGGTGCTGTCGAACACGGACTGGCGTTGGCCGCTGAAGGTGCGGACATCATCGACGTGGGCGGCGAGTCGACCCGGCCCGGCGCCACCCGGGTGGACCCCGCTGTGGAAGCCGCACGCGTCGTCACGGTCGTGAAAAATCTTGCGGCGCAGGGACTTACGGTCAGCATCGACACAATGCATGCACGGGTGGCGCGGGCGGCGCTGGAGAACGGCGCGCGGATCGTCAACGACGTGTCGGGCGGGCGGGCGGACCCGGGCATGGCGCCGCTGCTGGCCGAGGCCGGAGTGCCGTGGGTGCTGATGCACTGGCGGCCGGTATCGAGGGACCACCCGCACCGGGTACCGGACTACCTGGACGTGGTCGCCGACGTACGTGCCGACCTGCTGGCCAGCGTGGACGACGCGGTCGCGGCAGGCGTTGACCCCGCCAAGCTGCTGATCGACCCCGGGCTGGGTTTCGCCAAGACGGGCCAACACAATTGGGCTTTGCTGCACGGCCTGCCCAAGCTGGTGGACACCGGAATTCCGGTGCTCCTGGGGGCGTCGCGTAAACGCTTCCTCGGTAGCTTGCTGGCCGGCCCCGACGGCACGCCGCGACCGGCCGACGGCCGTGAGACCGCGACGGCGGTGATCTCCGGATTGGCGATGTGGCACGGCGTCTGGGGGGTGCGGGTGCATGACGTGCGGGCATCGGTCGACGCCCGCAAGGTCGTCCGGGCATGGCAGGGTGCGGAAGGGGCGGTGACCGGTGGCTGACCGAATCGAATTGCGGGGTCTCAAGGTTCGTGGCCGCCACGGCGTCTTCGACCACGAGCGGCGCGACGGCCAGGACTTCTTCATCGACATCACGGTCTGGATCGACCTGGCCCGCGCTGCGGCCAGCGATGAGCTGGCCGACACCTATGACTACGGTGCGCTGGCACAGTTGGCCGCCGACATCGTCGGCGGAACGCCACGGAATCTGATCGAAACCGTCGGCGCCGAGATCGCCGAACAGGTGATCGCCGACGAGCGCGTGCACGCCGTCGAGGTCACGGTGCACAAGCCACAAGCGCCCATCTCTCAGGCTCTCGACGACGTGGCCGTAGTGACCAGACGGTCGCGGCGCGGCGGCCGCGGATCGGTGATCCCGGCGGGCTCGGTCGTATGAGGCGCGTGTGCGGGGGAGAGCGGCGCCGGTGACGCAAGTGGTGCTGTCTATCGGCTCCAACATGGGTGATCGCCTGGCCCATCTGCAATCGGTTGTCGACGGACTCGGCGACGCGGTCCGCGCGGTCTCACCCGTGTACGAGACCGACCCCTGGGGCGGGGTGGACCAGGAACCGTTTCTCAACGCTGTGTTGATCGCCGAGGATCCGGCCCGCGACCCGCACGACTGGCTGCGCCGGGCTCACGAGATCGAACAGGCCGCCGGACGGGTGCGGGAAGTCCGCTGGGGGCCGCGCACCCTCGATGTCGACCTGATCGCCTGCTACGGAGCGCACGGTCAGCTCACCCTCGACGATCCCGAGCTGACGCTGCCGCACCCGCGGGCCCATCTGCGCGCGTTCGTGCTGGTGCCCTGGCTGGACGTGGATCCGGCCGCCGAACTCTCCCGGCCGGTGCGGGAGCTGCTCACCGAACTCGACGGCGACGCGGTGCGCCCGACCGCGCTGGCACTGGACACCTGATGGGCCCGACCCGCAAGCGCGATCTCACGGCCGTGGTGCTCGGCGCGGCGTTCGTCGGCTACCTGCTCATCACCCTGTCGTATCGGTACTTTCCGCCGATCACGGTGTGGAGCGGGGTTTCGCTGCTGGTGGTCGCCGTCGCAGAAGCACTGTGGGCGCGCACCGTGCGCGCCAGGATCAGCGACGGCGAGATCGGCGACGCACCCGGCCGGTTGCACCCGCTCGCGGTGGCGCGCAGCCTGATTGTCGCGAAGGCGTCGGCCTGGGTGGGCGCGGTGATGCTGGGTTGGTGGCTGGGGGTGCTGGTGTACTTCCTGCCGCGACGGTCGTGGATGCACGCCGCCGCCGAGGACACCGGCGGTGCGGTGGTGGCGGCGGTCAGCGCGCTGGCGCTGGTGATCGCGGCGATGTGGCTGCAGCATTGCTGCAAGTCGCCTCCGCAGGATTCCGGTGAACCCGGCGAAGGGGCCGAGACCTAGCCGGTCCGGCGGTGCGGCGACTCCTGCCGAGAATCGCCGGACTGGCGCGACACGCCAAGTGACCTCGCACGGGTACAGTCAGGGGCCATGACCGTTCTGTCCCGCGGCGCCCGGGTCCGGCGCGGCGGCCGCAGGCCGGGGTGGGTGCTCTTGACGACGTTGCTGGTCCTGGCAATCGGGGCCAGTTCCGCGCTGGTTTTCACCGATCGGGTGGAACTTCTCAAGCTCGCTGTGATCCTGGCGCTGTGGGCCGCCGTGGCCGGCGCCTTCGTGTCGGTGCTGTACCGACGTCAGGCCGAGGCGGACCAGGCCCGGGCCCGCGACATGAAGCTGGTGTACGACCTGCAGCTGGATCGCGAGATCTCGGCGCGCCGGGAGTACGAGTTGACGGTGGAATCGCAATTGCGCCGCGAACTGGCCGCCGAGATACGGGCTCAGGCCGCCGACGAGATCGCGGCTCTGCGGGCAGAACTGTCGGCGTTGCGGACCAACCTGGAGATCCTGTTCGACACCGACCTCGAACACCGTCCGGCCCTCGAGACGCTCAACCGGGAAGCGGCGCGGGCGCTGACCGATCGGTCGGCCAACGCCGCCAAGAACGGCGAGAGCCCGCCCGCCGATTGGGTGGCCAGCGACCGGGTGACCGCCGTGCGCCAGGACGAACCGGACGAGGAGCCGGCGCTTGAGGAGGACGTCGCGATCATCGATGTCCCCGAGGAACCGCTGCTGCCACCGCGGCAACCGGTGAACGCCCGGGAGTATGCGCCGCCGCCCCAGCAGCCGGCCGGGCCCTACCAGCCGCGACACCGGCCACCACCGCCGCCGCAGCAGCTGCACTTCCAGCCGCAGCCGCAGCCGCAGTTCCAGCCGCCACCGCCACCCCCTCCGCCGCCACCCCAACCGCCACCGCAACCGCAAACGCAACCCCAGCCCCAGCCGCAGCCGGCGGCCTGGCAACCGGTCTCGGCTGAGGGGCAGTGGTTGCCGCCAGGCACGCCCGGCAGCCACTGGGCGCCTGCGGAGGCCCCGCCCGCCCCGGCCCGCGCGGAGTCCGAGGGACGCAGAAGGCGCTACCGCGACGACGCCAACGAGGCGGACGTCAGCGCTGCCGGCGCACCCCAGGACGAGGCCCCGCCGCAGTACGGTGGCCGCCGCTCGCGGTCCCGCCATTCGGCGGAGTACCGCGACTTCGGTGTCGGCAACCTCGGACGGCCCCGGGACTCGCAACCCGAGCCGGCTCCGGAGCCGCCGCCGGCACCCCCGCCGCCCCGGCTCGCTCCGGCGCCGCCCGCGCCTCGGCATCGCAGCGCGGAGGAGCCGGTCGAGAGCGAAGCCGACCCGGACAGCGGTGGACACTCGGCTGCCGACCTCCTGGCGAGATTCCAGGTGCAGCCCAGCGGTGGAGGCCGGCGCCGCCGGCGTGACGCCTGACACGCTGTGCTCGGTCTGACGGATCGACTACAGTCGTAGTGACCGTCCGGTACCCCAGCAGCGGGACTGGAACGTACGAAAGAAATCTGTGAGGTCGTCTGCGATGGAGCAGTTCGACGGATTGCGCCCGGCCAGGCTGAAGGTGGGAATCATCTCTGCCGGTCGGGTCGGCTCCGCGTTGGGGGTCGCGCTGGAGCGCGTCGACCACGTGGTGGTGGCGTGCAGCGCCATATCCCACGCATCCCTGCAGCGGGCCCAGCGCCGGCTGCCCGATACCCCCGTGTTGTCGCCGCCGGAGGTCGCCGCCGGCGCGGAACTACTACTGCTGGCGGTCCCCGACAGTGAGCTGCCCGGCCTGGTGGCCGGGTTGGCGGCCACCTCGTCGGTGCGACCGGGCACCATCGTGGCCCACACCTCCGGAGCCAATGGAATCGCCATCCTGGACCCGCTCACCCGGCAGGGCTGCATTCCGGTAGCGATCCACCCGGCGATGACATTCACCGGTTCCGATGAAGACATCGCCCGGCTCGCCGGCACGTGCTTCGCCGTCACTGCCGCCGACGAAGTCGGATACGCCATCGGCCAGTCGCTGGTGCTGGAGATGGGCGGAGAGCCGTTCTCGGTCCGCGAGGACGCGCGCGTGCTGTACCACGCGGCGCTGGCGCACGCGTCCAACCACTTGGTGACGGTGCTGGCAGACGCACTCGAGGCGTTGCGTGCCGCGCTGAAAGGCGATGAACTGCTCGGGCTGGGGGAACCTCCCGCTTGCGGGGGACAGCGCGTCGACAACCAGCCGGGGGGAATCGCCGAACGCATCGTGGGCCCGCTGGCGCGCGCAGCGCTGGAGAACACGTTGCAGCGCGGTCAGGCCGCGCTCACCGGCCCGGTGGCCCGCGGCGACGCCGCCGCCGTTGCCGGACACCTGCACGCACTCGAAGCCACCGACCCTCAACTCGCGCAGACCTACCGGATGAATGCGCTGCGGACGGCTCAGCGTGCCCATGCTCCCGCCGACGTCGTCGAGGTGCTCGCACGATGAGGGCCGGGCAACCCCGCAAGTTCATGCCGGGCGAACTCAATGTGTATTCGGCGCCTTCCGACGTCACCGACGTCACCCGAGCATTGCGGCACACCGGCCGGCGAATCATGTTGGTGCCCACCATGGGAGCGCTGCACGAAGGTCACCTGACGCTGGTGCGCGCCGCCAAACGGGTGCCGGGCTCGGTGGTCGTGGTGTCGATCTTCGTCAACCCCCTGCAATTCGGCGCGGGTGAGGATCTCGACGCATACCCCCGCACCCTCGACCAGGACGTGGAACTACTGCGCGGCGAGGGTGTGGACATCGTTTTCGCCCCTTCGGCGTCGAGCATGTATCCCAACGGATTGCGCACCACGGTGCAGCCCGGGCCGCTGGCCGCCGAGCTCGAAGGTGGAGCTCGCCCAACGCATTTCGCCGGTGTGCTTACCGTGGTGCTCAAGCTGTTGCAGATCGTGCGGCCGGACCGGGCGTTCTTCGGCGAGAAGGACTACCAGCAGCTGGTGCTGATCCGGCAGATGGTGGCCGACCTGAACGTCGACGTGCAGGTGGTGGGCGTGCCGACGGTCCGGGAACGCGACGGGCTGGCGATGTCGTCGCGCAACCGCTACCTCGACCCGGCGCAGCGCGAAGCGGCCGTGGCGCTTTCGGCGGCGCTCAGCGCGGGCGCGCACGCCGCGACCTACGGCGTCCAGGCCGCACTGGACGCGGCGAATGCGGTGCTGCAGGCCACGCCCGAACTGGAGGTCGATTACCTGCAGCTGCGCGACACAGACCTGGGCCCGGTGCCCACCAACGGATCCGGCCGGCTGCTGATCGCGGCCCGGCTCGGCACCACCAGACTTCTGGACAATGTGGCAATCCAAATCGGCGATCTCGCCGGCACCACTACCGGGCCGGACGCCCAATCCCATTGGAGGAACTGATGTTACGGACGATGTTGAAGTCGAAGATTCACCGCGCCACCGTCACTCAGGCCGATCTGCACTACGTCGGATCGGTGACCATCGACGCCGACCTGATGGACGCCGCCGACCTGCTGGAGGGGGAACAGGTCACCATCGTCGACATCGACAACGGCGCCCGCCTGGTCACCTACGCGATCACCGGTGAACGCGGCACCGGCATCATCGGAATAAACGGCGCCGCAGCGCATCTCGTGCACCCGGGCGATCTGGTGATCCTGATCGCCTACGGCACCATGGAGGACGCCGAGGCCCGCGCCTACCAGCCGCGGATCGTGTTCGTCGACGCCGACAACAAGCAGATCGACCTGGGTAGCGACCCCGCCTACGTGCCCGACGGCGTTGACGAGCTGCTCGACCCGCGGATCGGCGCGCGGTAACCGTGCTGCTGACGATCGACGTCCGCAACACCCATACGGTCGTCGGCCTGATATCCGGAGCCAAGGAGAACGCCAAGGTCGTTCAGCAATGGCGGATCCGTACCGAGTCCGAGGTCACAGCGGACGAACTGGCACTGACCATCGACGGCCTCATCGGCGATGACGCCGAGCGACTCACCGGGGCCGCCGGGTTGTCCACCGTGCCGTCGGTGCTGCACGAGGTGCGGATCATGCTCGACCAGTACTGGCCGGCCGTCCCGCACGTATTGATCGAACCGGGGGTGCGCACCGGCATCCCGCTGCTAGTGGACAACCCGAAAGAGGTGGGCGCCGACCGGATCGTCAACTGTCTGGCGGCCTTCCACAAATTCGGCACCGCCGCCATCGTGGTCGACTTCGGATCGTCGATCTGTGTGGATGTGGTGTCGGCCAAGGGCGAGTTTCTCGGTGGTGCGATCGCGCCCGGCGTGCAGGTGTCCTCGGATGCCGCGGCGGCGCGCTCGGCGGCGTTGCGCCGTGTCGAACTGGCCCGCCCCAGATCCGTGGTGGGCAAGAACACCGTCGAGTGCATGCAGGCCGGTGCCGTGTTTGGATTCGCCGGACTGGTCGACGGCCTGGTGGGCCGGATCCGCGACGACGTGGCGGGGTTCTCCGCCGCGGACGACGTCGCCGTGGTAGCCACCGGGCACACGGCGCCGTTGCTGCTGCCCGAACTGCACACGGTGGAGCACTACGACCAGCATCTGACGTTGCACGGCCTGCGGCTGGTGTTCGAGCGCAACCGCGACGCCCAGCGGGGCCGGCTCAAGACCGCGCGCTGAGCGCTCCCGGCGCTGCGGTGCCGCGTACGAGGCTGATAGGTCACGGGTGGGGTGCGTCACATAGCCCAGCGCGGCCTGTACGCCAGCCGACGGGGCCGCCCCGATCTCATTTAAGCTGGCACGTCGTGAGCGCCGCCGATCGAGACGCCGACAGTAACCCAGTCGAGGACCTTCCCGAACAGTTCCGGATTCGTCGGGACAAGCGTGCCCGCCTGCTGGCCGACGGTCACGACCCCTACCCGGTGGCGCTCGAGCGAACCCACACGCTGGCCGAGGTCCGTGCCGCCCACCCGGACCTGCCGACCGACACCGCGACCGACGACGTGGTCGGTGTCGCGGGCCGGGTGGTGTTCGCCCGTAACACCGGGAAATTGTGCTTTGCGACACTGCAGGACGGTGACGGCACCCAGCTGCAGGCGATGATCAGCCTCGACAAGGTGGGCCAGGAATCGCTGGACGCGTGGAAGGCCGACGTCGATCTCGGCGACATCGTCTTCGTGCACGGGACGGTGATCAGCTCACGCCGAGGCGAACTGTCTGTTCTCGCCGATTCGTGGCAGATGGCCGCCAAGTCGCTGCGGCCGCTGCCCGTCGCCCATAAAGAGATGAGTGAAGAGGCGCGGGTGCGGCAGCGGTATGTCGACCTGATCGTCCGGCCGCAGGCGCGTTCGGTGGCCCGGCAACGGATTGCCGTTATCCGGGCAATCAGGAATGCCCTGGAGCGCCGGGGGTTCCTGGAGGTCGAAACTCCGATCCTGCAGACGCTGGCCGGCGGCGCCGCTGCGCGCCCGTTCATCACCCATTCCAATGCGCTGGACATCGACCTTTACCTGCGGATCGCGCCGGAACTGTTCCTCAAGCGATGCATCGTCGGTGGTTTCGACAAGGTCTTCGAACTAAATCGGGTCTTCCGAAACGAAGGAACCGATTCGACTCATTCGCCGGAATTCTCGATGTTGGAGACGTACCAGACGTACGGGACCTATGACGATTCGGCGGTCGTCACTCGGGAGCTTATTCAAGAGGTGGCCGACGAGGCGATCGGGACCAGACAACTCCCGATGCCCGACGGCAGTGTGTACAACATCGACGGAGAATGGGCAACTCTGCAGATGTATTCGTCACTGTCCAAAGCGCTGGGAGAAGAGATCACGCCGGACACGCCGGTCGAACGGTTACGTGAGATCGCGGCTCAACTGGACGTGGAGATTCCCGAGAACCGTGGTTTTGGTCACGGCAAACTCGTCGAGGAACTGTGGGAGCATACGGTGGGCAACACGCTGACCGCACCCACTTTTGTCAGGGATTTCCCGGTGGAGACGACGCCTTTGACCCGCCACCACCGCAGCATCCACGGTGTAACCGAGAAGTGGGACCTCTACGTGCGCGGAATGGAGCTGGCCACTGGGTACTCGGAATTAAACGATCCGGTAGTGCAACGGGAAAGATTTGCTGAACAGGCCCGTGCGGCGGCCGCCGGTGATGACGAGGCCATGCAACTTGACGAAGATTTTCTGGCCGCGCTGGAGTTCGGGATGCCGCCGTGTACCGGAACGGGAATGGGTATCGATCGGTTGTTGATGTGTTTGACCGGGTTGTCAATTAGGGAGACTGTTTTGTTCCCGATTGTTCGTCCACACTCCAACTGAACTGCTCAAGATGTGTCTGGATTGAGTATTATGCGTTCTTATGGCAGATTAGGACAGTGGGGAGTCTATCCAAACTGGATCTGTAACTGCACAGGAAGAAACGCGAGGGTAAGCCAATGGCGAAGAAAGTGACCGTCACCTTGGTCGATGATTTCGACGGTGCCGGCTCCGCCGACGAAACGGTCGAATTCGGGCTTGACGGGGTGACCTATGAGATCGACCTTTCTAGCAAGAATGCGACGAAGCTGCGCAATGACCTGAAGCAATGGGTCGCGGCGGGACGTCGCGTGGGCGGTCGGCGGCGCGGGCGTTCCGGTTCGGGTCGCGGCCGCGGGGCGATCGACCGCGAGCAGAGCGCCGCGATCCGCGAATGGGCGCGGCGCAACGGGCACAACGTGTCGACCCGCGGTCGTATCCCGGCCGACGTGATCGACGCGTTCCACGCCGCCACCTAGGCACCAACTTTCCGGCGCCCGGGCTCGAAGCCTGGGCGCCGGATTTTGTGTTTTCGCTTGTGGCGAACTGATCGACGCCCAACTCGGGAAACGCATTGGGGCTTTTCCTCGTTAAACCGGTTACGTGAAGGCACCGCTGGGCACTGCTAGGTATGAACCCCGGCAGGCCGACCATTAGAGTGGACGGCAGGTACGCGGAGTCGGTCCCTGAGTCGACAAAAGGTCGGCGACGGCCGGCAAACGCCTTTCCGAGACGGAGTACCTAATGGTGAGGGAGAGCAGGTAACCGACGATGTTCGAGAGATTTACCGACCGTGCCCGCAGGGTCGTCGTCCTGGCGCAAGAAGAGGCCCGGATGCTCAACCACAATTACATCGGCACCGAGCACATCCTCCTGGGTCTGATCCACGAGGGTGAGGGCGTCGCCGCCAAGTCACTGGAGTCGCTGGGAATCTCGCTGGAAGGCGTGCGCAGCCAGGTCGAGGAGATCATCGGCCAGGGCCAGCAGGCGCCCTCCGGGCACATCCCGTTCACTCCGCGGGCCAAGAAGGTTCTCGAGCTGAGCCTGCGTGAAGCGCTGCAGCTCGGCCACAACTACATCGGCACCGAGCACATCCTGCTGGGCCTGATCCGCGAGGGTGAAGGTGTGGCGGCTCAGGTGCTCGTGAAACTGGGCGCTGAGTTGACCCGGGTGCGCCAGCAGGTGATTCAGCTGCTGAGCGGCTACCAGGGCAAGGAAGCCGCCGAAGCCGGCACCGGTGGCCGGGGCGGCGAGTCCGGCAGCCCGTCCACCTCGCTGGTGCTCGACCAGTTCGGCCGCAATCTGACCGCTGCCGCCATGGAAGGCAAGCTCGACCCGGTCATCGGCCGCGAGAAGGAAATCGAGCGGGTCATGCAGGTGCTGTCCCGGCGCACCAAGAACAACCCGGTGCTGATCGGCGAGCCCGGCGTCGGCAAGACCGCCGTGGTCGAGGGTCTCGCCCAGGCGATCGTGCACGGCGAGGTGCCCGAGACGCTCAAGGACAAGCAGCTCTACACCCTGGACCTCGGCTCGCTGGTCGCCGGCTCGCGCTACCGCGGTGACTTCGAGGAGCGCCTGAAGAAGGTGCTCAAGGAGATCAACACCCGCGGCGACATCATCCTGTTCATCGACGAGCTGCACACGCTCGTCGGCGCGGGTGCCGCCGAGGGCGCCATCGACGCGGCCAGCATCCTCAAGCCGAAGCTGGCCCGCGGCGAGCTGCAGACCATCGGCGCCACCACGCTCGATGAGTACCGCAAGTACATCGAGAAGGACGCCGCGCTGGAGCGCCGCTTCCAGCCGGTGCAGGTGGGCGAGCCGACGGTGGAGCACACCATCGAGATCCTCAAGGGTCTGCGCGACCGCTACGAGGCGCACCACCGGGTGTCCATCACCGACGGCGCACTGGTGGCCGCCGCCACCCTGGCCGACCGGTACATCAACGACCGGTTCCTGCCGGACAAGGCGATCGACCTGATCGACGAGGCCGGCGCCCGGATGCGGATCCGCCGGATGACCGCGCCGCCAGACCTGCGTGAGTTCGACGAGAAGATCGCCGAGGCGCGCCGGGAGAAGGAATCGGCCATCGACGCCCAGGACTTCGAGAAGGCCGCCAGCCTGCGGGACCGGGAGAAGCAACTGGTCGCCCAGCGTGCCGAGCGTGAAAAGCAATGGCGCTCAGGTGATCTCGATGTCGTCGCGGAGGTCGACGACGAGCAGATCGCTGAGGTGCTGGGCAACTGGACCGGCATCCCGGTGTTCAAGCTCACCGAGGCCGAGACCACGCGTCTGCTGCGCATGGAGGATGAGCTGCACAAGCGGATCATCGGCCAGGTCGACGCCGTCAAGGCCGTCTCGAAGGCGATCCGCCGTACCCGCGCCGGGCTGAAAGACCCGAAGCGGCCGTCGGGCTCGTTCATCTTCGCCGGCCCGTCCGGTGTCGGTAAGACGGAGCTGTCCAAGGCGCTGGCCAACTTCCTGTTCGGCGACGACGACGCCCTCATCCAGATCGACATGGGCGAGTTCCACGACCGCTTCACCGCGTCGCGGCTGTTCGGTGCCCCCCCGGGCTACGTCGGCTACGAAGAGGGCGGCCAGCTCACCGAGAAGGTGCGGCGCAAGCCGTTCTCGGTGGTCCTGTTCGACGAGATCGAGAAGGCGCACCAGGAGATCTACAACAGCCTGTTGCAGGTGCTCGAGGACGGCCGGCTCACCGACGGTCAGGGCCGCACGGTCGACTTCAAGAACACCGTGCTGATCTTCACGTCGAACCTGGGCACATCCGACATCTCCAAGCCCGTCGGCCTCGGGTTCACCCAGGGTGGCGGCGCCAATGACTACGAGCGGATGAAGCAGAAGGTCAACGACGAGCTGAAGAAGCACTTCCGCCCGGAGTTCCTCAACCGCATCGACGACATCATCGTCTTCCACCAGTTGACGAAGGACGAGATCATCCAGATGGTGGATCTGATGATCGGCCGCGTCGCCAACCAGCTCAAGAGCAAGGACATGGCTCTCGAGCTGAGCGACAAGGCCAAGTCGCTGCTCGCCAAGCGCGGCTTCGACCCGGTGCTGGGTGCCCGTCCCCTGCGACGCACCATCCAGCGGGAGATCGAGGACCAGCTCTCGGAGAAGATTCTCTTCGAAGAGGTCGGTCCGGGTCAGATCGTCACCGTCGACGTCGACAACTGGGACGGCGAGGGCAGCGGCGAGGACGCGGTGTTCACGTTCACCGGAACGCGCAAGCCGCCGGCCGAGCCGGATCTGGCCAAGGCCGGCGCGGGCGGGCCTGGTACGTCGGGCTAATACGGGCATAGACTGCCCACGCTGACGGGCACCGGAATCTGGTGAAACTCCAGAACGGTCGCGCCACTGTCTACAGTCAGACCCGGCGCCCGCCAGCAGTGTCTTCCGTTGGGACGCGAGATCCCAGAAGGAGTTGATCGTGGCTAGTTCTCAGACTGCCCGGGCGCAAGCGGTGGACTTGTCGGGGGTCAATGCGGCGTTGTGGTTGGCGGCGACCGCCTTCCTGGCGCTGCTGGCGATCTATTTCGTCGGCATCGACCAGGGCGCCGTGTCGCTGTTCGGCAGCGACACCCACGTGCACGAGTTTTTCCACGACGCGCGGCATCTGCTTGGCTTTCCCTGCCACTGACCCGCAGCCGTGGAGAAGCGTCTGATTGCGCGCGGCCTGCTGGCGGGTGCGGTCGGTGCGGTGGTGGCGTTCGTTTTCGCCAGGCTGTTCGCCGAGCCCGTGATCGGCCGCGCCATCGCGTTCGAGGAAGACCGCGTCGAAGCCGCGCACGCCCAGGGTGTGCATGAGCACGGCGCGGAACTGTTCTCCCGCGGTGTCCAGGGCAATGCCGGACTCGGCTTCGGCGTGCTGGTCTTCGGCATCGCGCTGGGTGCCCTGTTCGCGGTAGTATTCTGCGTCCGCTATCCGCGATCAGAAGGCGTTGCGCCGCAATCACTTTCACTGCGATTGGCGGCCGGCGGGTTCGTCGCCGCGTATCTGGTGCCGTTTCTGAAATACCCACCCAATCCTCCTGCGGTCGGACAGGCGGACACGATCGGATCGCGCACCCTGTGGTACCTGGCGATGGTGCTGGCGTCGGTGGGGCTGGCGATCGGCGCGCTCTGGCTGGCCCGGCAGCTGCTGGCCCGATTCGATGCGCTCACTGCCAGGCTGCTGGCGGCCGGTGCCTATGTGATCGCGGCGGTGGCCGTCGCGCTGGCTCTGCCGAACGTCGCCGAAGTGCCGCCCGGCTTTCCCGCCGCCGATCTCTATGAATTCAGGCTGGTATCGCTGGCTACCCAGATGGTGTTATGGGCGGGCACCGGGCTGGTGTTCGCGGTGCTGGCCGGGCGCCTGTTGGCTGAGGGCACACCGGCGCAGAGCGTCCGAGCGTGACGGCGGCTGCGACCCGGCTGACGCTGGTCTCGCACGCGATGACGGATGCGATGTCGGCCGGGTGTTTTCCCGTCGATGAACCGCTGAGTGCCCTCGGCCGCCGTCAGGTCGGGCGTCTTGACAGCGCGGCGGCCCGGGCGTTCACCGGCCCGGAACAACGCACCCGTCAGACCGCGGAACTGCTGGGGCTGCAGGCCGCCGCCGACCCACGCTTGATGGACCTGGATTGTGGGAGTTGGCGTGGGCGAGCGCTGGAGAGCATCCCGACCGCCGAGCTCGAGCTGTGGCTGACCGATCCAGGGCAGTCGCCGCACGGCGGCGAGTCGATCGTCGGGCTGGTGGAACGAGTCGCCGGATGGCTGAGGCAGATCAACGACAGCGTGCGAACGGTTGCCGTCACTCACCCGGCGGTCATCAGGGCGGCGATTCTGGTTGCCCTCGACGCGCCACCGAAGTCGTTCTGGCGCATGGATGTTGCTCCGTCAAGCCATACCGTCCTGCACCGTCGGGGCGGGGCCTGGACGCTGCGGGTCTAGCGGGGCGCGATCAGCGCGAAGACCTGCTGAGCGACCTTCAGCATCCAACTGGTCACGGTCGGCCCGTGGTCGTGCGGCCAGTTCAGCTGAAAACTGACCACCCACGGTTGCCCGGTCTTGTCGACGGCATACCAGCTGAACGTCAGATCTCCGGGCAGCCCACCGGCTTTCGCGCCGATGTAGGGCCACACATTGGGATCCAATCGGATACCGGCGACCGCGGACAGGATCTGCCGCACCGGTGCGGCCGCGCCCACGGCATCGGACTGCAACGTCACATGAACGCGGCAGATGTCCTCGGCGTTGCCGTACCACTCGGCGCCGTACGCCGAGGCTGGGGTGTGCGCGCGGAATGGATCAGGTTCGTAGTCAGTGGAATTCGCCTGCTGCAGCAGCTCGGCCCGCTGCTGCTGGGACGCATTCTTCCACTGCTCGCGCACATCGGGCTTACCCCAGCCGATGGAGAACAACTCGTACATCGTGGGAAACGGCGTCATGCTGGCCGGATCGTGGTGCCCGGCGGTGGCCAGGGCCTGCTCGATAGCGCGCGTCCCCACCCGCTCGATCAGCATGTCAGTGGCCATGTTGTCACTGGTGGCGATCATCTTCTCGGCCGCCTTGCGCACCGAAACGTGATCGCCGACAGCCAGTTCCAGACCCGACGATCCGACCGCCTTGCCCTTGGCGGTCACGGTCAACTGGTCGTCCCACGAGACGGTGCCGTTCTTGACCGCCGTCGCGACCGCGTGCAGCACGTACAGCTTGAAAATCGAAGCCAGCGGCAAGGGTTGGGTGGTGTTGGAGCCGGCCACCCGGTCGCATTTACCGTCGTCGACCTTGGCCACCTGATAGGAGTAGCGGGCGCCGGTCTTGCTCAGCACCGCATCCACATCCGACCAGGTGTTGATCGGCGGGGGCGGTTGGGTGTCGACTTCGAACCGGTCGACCTCGCCGGTATCGCCGGTATGGATCCGGACGTCCTGGCGCGCCCCGTAGGACGAGATCAACTGCAACGTCGCCACGTTCGCGCCGATGAAAACGGAGTCCAGGGTGAACGGCCGATCCCACCACAGACTCTCCATGGTGGCTTCCACCGATTCGACCTTGTCGGCGACGGCCAGGGTGCGTACTCCGTCCGGGCCGATCGGCCACTCGGAGTTCAGCATGTCCATGGTCTGCTGGGCGCGCAGACCAGGGGGAGTGCTGGTGTCGATCCGGCGCCCCACATTCGCCGCGTTCGCCGACGGCGTCGGTGATGAAGAGCAGCCCGGAGTCAGCGTCACCACGAGCGCGGCGGCGGCGCTCAGCGCCAGTGCCCGGCGCGCCGCGGCGCGCCGCCTACCCGGCCTGTTTGGTCCCGGCAACGTCGAGCACAACCTCGAATTCCAGTAGCGACGCACCGCTGGCGACGGGATTGGCGCGCTCACCTGCGTGGGCTTCTTTCGCGGGCCCGTTCGCCCAGGCCTGGAACGCTTCATCAGACTCCCAATGTGTCACCACAAAGTAGCGGTCTTCACCTTTGACCGGACGCAGCAGCTGAAAGCCGAGAAAGCCGGGCTGGTTGTCCACCGCGTGCGCGCGATGAGCGAAGCGTTTTTCCAGCTCGGGGCCAGCGCCGGCGGGCACCGAGATTGCATTGATCTTCACCACTGGCATGTGGCTAGGCTACCGTGCCGAACATGGCCGCCGATCTGCTGACCCATCGCGGCGGAGCGGGCAGGCCGCTGATTCTGGTGCATGGACTGATGGGACGCGGCACCACCTGGCCGCGACAGCTGCCCTGGCTTACGCGGCTGGGTGCGGTCTACACCTACGACGCTCCCTGGCACCGCGGCCGCGACGTCGAGGACCCCTTCCCGATCAGCACCGAACGCTTCGTCGCCGATCTGGGCGATGCGGTCAGCTCGCTGGGCGCTCCGGTGACGCTGATCGGGCATTCGATGGGCGGCCTGCACTCCTGGTGCCTGGCAGGTGAGCGGCCGGAGCTGGTGAGTGCGCTGGTAGTCGAGGACATGGCCCCCGATTTCGTCGGCCGGACCACCGGACCGTGGGAGCCGTGGGTGTACGCACTGCCGGTTGAATTCGATTCCGCCGAGCAGGTGGTGGCCGCGTTCGGCCCGGTCGCCGGCCAGTATTTCCTGGAGGCGTTCGACCGCACCGGCAAGGGCTGGCGATTACACGGGCATCCCGCGCGGTGGATCGAGATCGCTGCCGAGTGGGGTACCCGCGACTACTGGAACCAGTGGAATGCGGTGCGTTCGCCCGCGTTGCTGATCGAGGCGGGAAACACTGTGACGCCGCCCGGCCAGATGCGTCAAATGGCCCAAAGGGATTATCCGACTAAATATTTGCCGGTCCCGGAAGCGGGTCACCTGGTGCACGACGAGGCGCCGCAGGTGTACCGGCGGGCCGTCGAATCCTTCCTGATCGCACACCCGGGTGAGTGAAAGCGGCGCGCGGGTGGATTGGCGAATCGGTTTACGCGAATCAGGCATGGGTATCATCGAGCAGTGGCTGTAGCCGGCAAGCGCAGGAGAGTAGCCCCGCTCCCGCTAGAAACGCAGGATCGGAGCTGGACGTTCCTCACCAACCACGCCCATGTCTTGTTGTGCATCTCGACGGGCGAGGAGTTGACGGCGCGCGAGCTGGCGCTGCGGGTCGGCATCACCGAGCGCTCAGTGCAGGCCATTCTGACCGACCTGACCGCCGAGGGCTACCTGATCAAGTCGAAGGTGGGCCGCCGCAACGTCTACGAGGTCAACCCTGAGGGCAGGTTGCGCCACCCCCTTGAAGCCAGCCACACCGTCGGCGAGCTGGTTGCCGCGCTGTCCTGACCGGGGCCGGCCCGAATGCGGCGACCCGCTAGGGATTGCACTGCGGGCAGTAGCGCGGTTCCGCCGTCCCGGAGCGGACGTCCTCGCTGCGGTGCTCGCAAGCCGGGCACCCCAGGATGTCGGCCGCGACGAGTGTGGTCGGCGAGCCACACATCCGGCACGGTAATCCTTCGCGCACCGCGACCCTCCCGAATCCGGGCGACAGACACGCCGGACATCGGGTGGCCAGTCGGCCGGCGAGTCGATTCGCCAGGGCGGTCAGGACTTCCCGGCGACCTGGGTTGTGGTGTGCCCGCAGGTCGGGTTCGAGCAGGGCGCGCCGGTCGTCGGCGGCGGCAACCGCGGTGTCGACGATCTCGACGAGGGCGAACGCATCGGTCAGCCCTTTGCCGAACACCCGCGTTTCTCCGTCGACGGTGGCTTTGACGACCGCTCCCTGCTCGGGGAATCCGAAGCGGCGCGCGGCGTCGGCCGCTTCGTGGCCGCTTTCGACCAGTTTCGGCGGGCCCGGAGCCCGTTGGATGTTGACACCCTCCACGACTCGGATGCCTCGGGTGTCGTCGAGGAACACCAGGATTTCCTGGTGTACGGCCAGCATTCCGTACCACGTGTCGTAGCTGGCCTCGCTGGCCACGCCGTACGGCACCTTAGCCGCGCTCATGGCCAACCGGGCCTTCGCCGAGGCCGCCGCCACCGGTGCGAGCGTCCGGGTGACCTCCCCGGCGAAGGTGCCGAACTGGTCGGTGTCGATGCCCGGCGGGGCGATCACCCGGGCACCGATCTCTGCGGCGAAAGCCGGCGCCACCTGGCGCTCCTTGCCGTGCATGGTGCCCATGGCGATCACCGTCCCGGCGTAAGAGTCAACGGGTGCGTTCATGAGATGTCCCGGCGGGCAGCCAGGCCCGGCGGAATCCGCCGGGCCCGACTGCCCGCATTTCTTATACGACCCGCAGCAACGGTGTCTCGTTGTCGGAAACCTGTCCGATGGTCCCGCAGACCTGGACCCGGCCGTCCGCACGGTCGAGCAGGGCGGCGACGATTGCGCACCGTCCGCTGTCGACGGCCTTGGCAACCAGCGGCGACTTGTGCAGCAGCGACACCCCGACGTGCGCCACGTGAGCGGCCGTCAGATCGTCGGCGGTATTGATGCCGGCGTCTTTGCGGGCCAGCGAGGAAACCGCCTGTTCGACCACGGCACGGGTGGCGCCGTCGGGGAAGTTGGCATTGTTCCAAGCATCGAGGGCCGTCTGCATCGCGCTCGAGTCCGTGTGGCCGAGGATGACGATCAACGGTGTCTTGAGGGTGCCCACGGCGTACTCAAGGGTGGCCAGCACGCCGGTGTCGATGACGTGTCCCCAGTTGCTGATGTCGATGATCGAGCCCCAGCTCTGGCCGAACACCACCTGGCTGGGCACGTCGGAATCCGCGGAGCGGAACACGACGGCGGCGGGCGGCTGTCCGTTGGCGACGCTGTGCTGCTTCCGTAAGGTGTTGTGGAAGTGCTGATTTCCGGCTTGCAGGCTCTGCCAGGCGGAAGTGGGGTTGGACATTATCGTTACCTTTCTGTGGTTGGTTTCAGCTGAAGTACTCGGGCCGGCTGACGTAGGTGTCGGTCACGAACATGACCCCCGGCGAACCCTCGAGAAGCCGTCGTAATCCGGCGACCAGCGCCTCTGACTTGGTGTCCGGCACGACGGTGATGAGCATTTCGAGTGCTGCTTGCTGGTTGAAGAGCAGCCGGCCCTGGTGATAGCCGTGATGCCCGAGCCCCGAGACGCCCGAGACACTGGTGAACCCGGTGGCGCCTGCGCTGTGGAACTGGTCGCGGACCGCGGACGCGTGATCGCCGCCCACCACCACTTCGATTTTCGTCATTTTTGTCAGGCCATTCAGTGGCATGGCAATACCTCCTCAGTTGCGTTGTGCTTTTCGACTCCCGATTCCCAGCTCCGCCAGCCGTTGCGAGTCCAGCGCTGCCAGTCGTCTCCGGGCTTTTCTCGGGCCGCGAGGGCTACCCAGTCGTTTCCGAACAGATGCTGCAGGACTGGGTTGCGGTCGATGATCATGTCGATTCGCTCGAGCGGGGCCTGGACGACGGTCAGTAGGCGCATCGGCTCGTGCCCGAACGTCTGACCGTCGGTCACCGATTGGCGAGGCAGCCCCAGCTGCAGGTCACCGCCGTGGCCGGCGAGTACGCCCACTCCGGCCACCACGTTGTGGACCGTCTTGGTTCCCGCTCCGAACAGCTCCGGCGCAACCGTCGAGAAGTAGTACTGGCAACTGATCCACTGGGCCACGACCATCGGGGCGGTCAGGATGGTCTCCAACGCGCTGCCGTCTGGGTCGACGTCAGCTTCGTAGGAGTGCAGGAAGGTCCGTCGCCGCAGGTCGAGGCCGCTGCTCAGGTCGCGGGGCCCGACGATGAAGGCAGCGTTGCCGGCCAGCCCCCACTCGGGAAAGACCTGGGCCCAGTCGGCGGAGCGGTTGGCGACGTGCCGCGCTGCCCGCGCCGGGTCCGGACGGACCGGGCCTCCGGGTAGCACGAGGCAGCGTTCGGCGGCCAACTCGGCACCGGCCACCTCGAGATCGGCGATCAGCCGGCGCATGTCCGCTACATGGCTTGCCGGGACCAGATGCTCGTCCAGGACGGAGACCCGGTCCGTGGCCGTGTCGTGCAGAGCGGCGACGAACCAGGTGTCGTCTGGAATCGAGATCCCCATGTCGCGCAACTCCGCACGGACGTCGGCGTTGTTGAGGATGGCGACCGCGGTTCGCGCGTTGGGCCCGCCGGGTTGCCCGCCGCACGCCCCGCAGTCCAGCGCCGCCTGGTAGGGGTTGTTCTCGGTGGTGCTGCCGTGTCCGCACATCACCACCAGCCGGGCGAACCCGCTGGTGAGGCCCATGGTGGTGAGAGCCACCTGGGCGTAGAGAGCCCGTTGTCCCAGGTCGACGCTCTCGTTGACGGACAGGACGGTGGGCGCCGGCGGGGCCAGCCGGTCGCGCAGGCGCCGGCGCAGCGTGCCGCTGGCTTTCGGGCTCAGCGTCTTTGCGGCGGCCCATGGACCGGCGGCCCAGCCAGAGGCTTCGGCGAGCGTGAACGGGGCCAGCAGTGCCTGCTTCGCGGTGTTGAAAGCGGCTTCGGCGCCGGCCATGACGGCGCTGCCGTCCCGTCGCCGCTTGGCCGCACGCACACCTTCAGGTGCCGGGCTTTCGCGGACTTCATGCTGGGGACGAATCAGAACCGGGCACAGCTCGTTGGGCGCCCCGCCTACCAGGTCGGTGAAGCGGATGGCGACCGCGAAAAACCCGGCAAAGCCCAGGGTTTCGTATCCGCCCTTGGATTCGATGTGCCGGCGCAGCCCTTCCGACCGGGCGTCGATGCAGCACACCAGCTGGGTGTGCGGCCGCCCGTGGGAACCCTGAACAGTGCTGCCGGTCAAGGACTTCAGCAGTGCGTCCCGGTAGTGCGCCTCGTAGGCCTGTTGCCAAACCACCGGCCGGGCCGTGACCGGAAGCGCCGCCAGGATCCTTGCGGCCGGGGCGAGATCATCATCGCTCAGCCCGTTCAGGCCCCGCAGTCGCGCGAGATCCGCAGCCCGCTCCTCCGCGGAGGGGATCGCCGGCCGGTTGATGGCATCGATATCGGCCGGCGGCTCAGCAGCGTTGTCAGGCAGCAGCAATGCCTCGTAGGTCAGACGCAGGGCCAGGTAGTCAAGGAGGTCCGCGCCGACCATCCGCTCGGCATACCACCGGACATACGCCGCCCAGCCGGGAAGCCGGGTCAAGTGAGCCTGCAGGTAGGTGATGCGTTCGTCGTCGGTGACGCCCAACTGCCGCAGCGCTTGCAGCGCAGCGTCGTCGGCTCGTTCGGGCACCTCGCGCAGGGCGGCGCGGACTTTCCGGCTCAACTTGTGGTCGCCGGCGGCCAGAGTCCGCCAGGCGTGGAAGAAGCCCCGTTCGCGCGCGGGCATCGGCCAACCCGCCGCGGGTGATCCGAAGAAAGCCGTACTCCATTTGGCGGCTTGTGCGTCTACCTCTTGGGCGACCTGCGGTGCGAGTTGCTCGCTGCGCATCTTGTTGCGGCGCACCGGCTTGGCCGCGACGCGGCCGTTGAGCAGGTCGTCGCGCAACAGCTCGGCAGGTGTCACCGTCCGGGCGCCCAGCTGGATGGGTTCTCCGTCCAGCAGGGTGGGGTAACGCAGCCGCAGTGTCGATTCGAGGTCGGCGTCGGTGATCCGCCCCCGGTGGTAGAGGTCGCGGTAGGCGGTCTCATCCAGCAGTCCTGCGACGCCGTAGAGGTCACCGGCACGCAGCACCGCCTGCTCGAAGGGCATGCCTTCCAGTCCGGCCAGCGGGTTGACGGCGATGAAGGTCTCCAGCGGGTAGTGGGTGGGAACCACCCGCGCGGCCAGATTCACCTCGCTGCGTAGCTGGGCACGCTGCGCGTCGATCGAGAGGTGTTCAGCGACGATGGTCATCGGTGCGCTCCTGTCAGTTCTGCAGTCAAGTGGGTCGGGGTGGGGATCTGCTGCGGGCGTATCGCCGAGACATGTCCTGCTACAAGCGCTTTGGTGTAGAGGGCACGCTGCAGGCGGCCGGCCCAGCCATCCGGGGGAGCCTGGCGCAGCAGGGCCAGTGCGCCGAGCACGACCGCCGCTGCGGCGATGCCCAACGAGGAGGCCGATGGCACGGCGACCGGCGGCAGATCGGGAGACAGGAAACCGGTCACCAGGTTGACGAGCGCCAGGTAGCCGACGCCCGCGCCGAGCAGCGCCACGCCCGCGGCGACGACCGCCGGCCAGTGGGGCGATCGCGCCAGCCAGCCCATCAGTGCCGCCGCGGCGGTGGCCCAGGTGAAGATCACCAGCGCTTCCGCCGAGCCGTGCTCCGCTGTGTGCAACGGCATCACGGCACCGGCTGCGTACAGTGCGGCCGCGGGCAGCAGCATCGCAGAGACGAGCACCGCTGCACGTCGGGTGCGGCTCAGCGGCGGCGCGGGCGGGCGAGCGGCCTTCTGGCGCCGCTTGGCGATCGCCGAGCCCGAGGACAAGAAGAGCGTGGCCTTGTAGAAGCCGTGCCCGACCAAGTGGAAGACCGCCGCGGCGGACAGGCCCAATCCGCAGGTCAAGATCATGAAGCCCATCTGGGCCATGGTCGAATATGCCAGCGAGCCCTTGATGTCGGACTTGGTGAGCATCACCAGGGCTCCGTAGACCATGCTCAACATGCCGGCGGCGAACGCTATACCCATGGCCAGGGCTGATCCGCTGACGATCGGGCTCAACCGGACCAGCAGCACACCCCCGGCGTTGACCACACCGGCGTGCAGCAGGGCCGACACCGGGGTGGGTGCCGCGAGAGTAGCCGGCAACCAGCGGTGGAACGGGATCTGCGCGGACCGCGACAGCGCAGCCACCACGATCAGTACCGCGGCGACCAGCATCGTCGGTGAGGCGTCTTTGCTGACGGTCAACTCGGACAGGCTTCGATTGCCCCAATGCATCGTCACCAACCCGACCGCTGACCACAGCGCGAGATCGCCCAGCGCGAATGCGGTCGCGGTACGTCGCACACCGTCGCGGGCGGCCGGCAATTCCCAGTAAGTCGCCAGGAGCAGGCACAACGCTGTCCCGGCCAGGGTCCAGCAGAGGGCTAAGGCGATCAGCGTGCCCGAAATCATCAGGCCCGCGGACGCGGTGGTGAGCAGTCCGGTCCCAGCGGTGAACCAGCCCGACCGGCGGTCACAGGCGAGGTAGCGCAGTGCGAACAGTTGAACGACCGTGCTCACTCCGTACACCAGCACCAATAGCAGGGCGCTGAGCCGGCCGGCGGTCACCTCGCCGATGAGGGTGCCTTGGTCGGTACGCAGCGAGGCGTGTATCGGCCCGTGCAGCACTACCTGAACGCTCAACACAGCGGCCGCGATCAGTCCCGACGCCGCGGTCGCGGCGCCGAATCGGCCGACCAGCCGGGGATGCCGGTCACCGGCCAGCAGGGCAGTGACGGATGCGAGCAGGGGCGCAATCAAAACGGCAAGGAGGACGGCGGTCATTGGTCACCACCGCCCGTCGTGGCTTTCAGATGTCCGATGTACATGCGAGGCACATTACGTGAGAAAAAATACGTCTGTCAAACATCACGAAATAAATTTCGTATAACGAGCTACGCAAGTGTAGGGATCCGTCTCAAAGTGCTCGACGACCGGATGTCGCGGGTCTGACCCGCTGGGGTGCCTGCCGGGTTACTGTCCCTCGCCCGCCAGTGCAAACCGCCCATCCGCCGTCTGGGTGACCAGGCCGTCGACAAGCAGTGAATACAGAGCGCGATCGCGCTGTGCGGCATCGGTCAGCCACGCCACGTCCAACTGCGCTCGAGTGACCGGAGAACTGTTGTTGCGCAAGACATCCAGCAACCGCCCGCGAACCTGCCGGTCGGTGCCGGCGTAGGCCTGGACGCGGCGCGCGGGGGTGTCGCCGGCGGGGAAACCGGCGTCGCGCCATGCGCACTGCTGCAGTGGGCACACGCCGCACCTGGGTGCCCGCGCCGTGCAGACTGTCGCGCCGAGTTCCATCAGGGCCACCGAAAATATCGGCGCCACAGCGTCATTCGGAAGAAGCGCGGCGACGTCGGCGAGATCGCGGGTCGCCGAGGGGTTGCCCGCGTCGGCCCGCCCGTGGATGGCGCGGGCCACTACACGCCGAACATTGGTGTCCACCACGGGAACTCGCTGCCGATAGGCGAAACAGGCCACTGCCCGCGCGGTATAGCTACCGACACCCGGCAGCGTCAGCAACGTCTCCACGTCGTCGGGGACTACGTCACCGTGCTCGCTGGCGATGACAACGGCGCACTCGTGCAGGCGTTTGGCCCGCCGTGGATAACCCAGCTTGCCCCAGGCCCGCAGCACGTCTGCGGCACTGGCCGCCGCCGTCGCCGAGGGTGTCGGCCAGCGACGCACCCAGTCCGTCCAGATCGGCAGTACCCGGGACACGGGCGTCTGCTGCAGCATGAATTCGCTGACCAGGATCTGCCATGCGCTGACCCCTGGCTCGCGCCATGGCAGGTCCCGGCTGCACCGCTCATACCAGGCGACAAGATTGGTGGCCGGTATGTGTACTGGGCCGATCACCGGGTGTTCCGGCAGAATGTCTGGCATGCCCAACAGCAACCCGATAAGCGCCTGGAAAGCACTCAAAGAGGGTAACGAGCGATTCGTCGCCGGCAAGCCCGCCCACCCCAGTCAGAGCATCGACCACCGAGCCAAGCTGGCCGGCGGCCAGACGCCGACCGCAGTGATCTTCGGTTGCGCGGACAGCCGGGTGGCTGCCGAGCTGATCTTCGATCAGGGCCTCGGTGACGTGTTTGTGGTACGTACCGCCGGGCAGGCCATCGATAGCGCGGTGCTGGGATCCATCGAGTACGCGGTCATGGTGCTCAACGTCCCGCTGATCGTGGTGCTCGGCCATAACAGCTGCGGCGCGGTAAAGGCGACCATCGACGCCTTGGACGACGGCGCGATACCCGGCGGATTCGTGCGCGACGTCGTGGAACGGGTGGTCCCGTCGGTGTTGGCCGGCCGGCGTGACGGCCTGACCCGCATCGACGAGTTCGAGGAGCGGCATGTCAGCGAGACGCTGAAGCAGCTTGTGGCGCGTTCCTCCGCGATCGCGGATCGGGTGGCCGACAGCACCTTGGCGCTTGCCGGAGTGACCTATCAGCTCGCCGAAGGCAAGGCGGAGCTGGTGGACCACATCGGTGACATCGGCGAACAGGCGCCGCAGGAGCAGGCGGTTTAGCGGCTCCTAACACGCGGCCTGTCCGGCTAACCCTGCGACACGCCGAGGCGGGTCAGTCAAAGATGCGTGACCTGCCCCTACCGTGGAAATGTGCTGGATCTGGAACCGCGTGGCCCGCTACCGACCGAGATCTACTGGCGGCGCAGGGGACTAGCCCTGGGCATCGCGGTTGTCGTGGTCGGGATCGCTGTCGCCATCGTCATCGCCCTCGTCAGTAGCAATGCCGGGGCCAAACCCGCCGACAAGCCCGCGTCCGCGCAGAGCCATTCTGGCTCCAATGCGCCGCAGGCCCCGGCGACGCAGCAGCCCGCCGGGCAGACCGAGGCTCCCGCCCCGGGGGCGCCGCCCGGAGCATTGAACCCGGAGTCGCCGACACCGACCGCCGCGGTCCAGCCGCCGCCGGTGCTCAAGGACGGAGACGACTGCCCCGACGCGACGCTGGCCGTCAAGGGTCTGACTAACTCGCCCCAGTACTACATCGGCGACCAGCCGAAATTCACCATGGTGGTGACCAACATCGGCCTGGTTTCCTGCAAGCGCGACGTGGGTGCCGCGGTGCTGGCGGCGTACGTGTACTCGCTGGACAACAAGCGGTTGTGGTCCAACCTGGACTGCGCGCCGTCCAACGAGACGCTGGTCAAGACCTTCACCCCCGGCGAGCAGGTCACCACCGCGGTGACCTGGACGGGCATGGGGTCGGCGCCGAAGTGCCCGCTGCCGCGCCCGGCGATCGGACCGGGCACCTACAACCTGGTGGTCCAGCTCGGCAACCTGCGCTCGCAGCCGCTTCCATTCGTGATGAACCAGCCGCCGCAGCCGCCGGGTCCGGCACCTGCCCCGGGTCCGGCGCTCGCGCCGCCGCCGGAGGCGCCGCCGGCGCAGGGCGGCTGATCAGTGCTCGGTGAGCGTGGATTCGGCCAGCTGCGATAGCCCCTCGCGGACGTGGCGGGCCCACATCGCGCCGATGCCGTCCAGGGACTGAAGGTCGTTCGCGCTGGCCGCAAGTAGCCCCTGCAGCGTTCCGAACGAGCGGACCAGCAGGTCCACATGGGCGAATTGCAGGCGGGGGATCCCGGCCATGGCGCGGTACCCGCGCGGGCTCAACGCCGAATCCTGCGCCTCGGCGCTCGTCGGGTAACCGAAAACCTTTGCCAGCGCGGTGAAGTCGAGGAGTTCAGTGTCCGACAGCGAGTCCAGCTCCTCCAGCGTCGCGGCGATCTGCAACCTCGACGGCGGCTCGGGATTGGCGTGATAGTCGCGCACGATCAGCTCGCGCGCGGCGTCGTTGCCGCCCAGCAGTTCCTCCTGCTGTAGCCGCAGCTGGCGCCCGTCGGTGCCCAGTTCGACCACGTCGTAGTCGATCGCCAGACCGATCCGGCGTACCAACTCGAGCCGCTGCACCACGGTCATCACGTCGCGCAGCGTCACGAAGTCTTCGATCTCGGCCCGCGACAGCTGCCGGGAAACCTCGTCGAGCCGGGTCTTGTAGCGCTCGAGGGTCGCGATGGCCTGATTGGCGCGCGACAGGATGGTCGCCGAGTCGGTCAGCACATGGCGTTCGCCGCCGACGTAGACGGTCACGATGTTCATCGAGTGGCTCACCGAGATGACCGGGTAGCCGGTCTGGATCGCCGCGCGCTCGGCCGAGCGGTGCCGCGTGCCGGACTCATCGGTGGGTATCGACGGGTCCGGTACCAACTGCACGTTCGCCCGGACGATGCGGCTGCCGTCCGTCGACAGCACCACCGCGCCGTCCATCTTCGACAACTCCCGCAGCCGGGTGGGGGCGTAGCGGACATCGAGCGGGAATCCGCCGTCGCAGATGGCCTCCACGTTCTCGTCGTAGCCGAGCACGATCAGGGCGCCGGTGCGGCCACGCAGGATGCGTTCGAGGCCGTCGCGCAACCCGGTGCCCGGAGCCAATCGGGCGACGGCCTCACGCAGGGTCGGACGAGTCACAGCGAGCATTCTGCTATGGCGGGCCGCGGAACGGGACCCCTACCGGCGGCTGCCGAGCGGCTGCAGCTCCACCTCGGCGGCCGCGCGGTGCTCGGCGATGCCGATCAGGTGCTGCAGCGCCTCGACGATGGTGGACGCGCTCAGAGCCCGCAGACCGGCCGGGATCGTCGTGCAGCCCGGCGGGACCAGCGCGATCGTGAAGCCCTGACGGGCGGCTTCGGCCAGCCGGCGGTCCATGCCGTGCACCCGCCGCAGATCGCCGGCCAGGCCGACCTCGCCGATCATCACCGCAGTGGTGGGCAGCGCCAGGTTGACGTATGCCGAGGCCAGTGCGGTCGCCACGGCCAGGTCTGACGAGGGGTCGGTCAACCGCATGCCGCCCACGGTGGACAGATAGATGTCGTTGACGGAAAGGCGCAGCTTGGCGTGCTTTTCGAGCACCGCGGTGATCATCGCGGCCCGGGAGTGGTCGATGCCGCTCACCGCCCGCCGCGGCGAGCCGCCGTTCGGGGTGGCCAGTAGCGCCTGCACTTCGCCGATGAGCGGCCGCTTGCCGTCCAGGGTCACCGTGATCGCGGTGCCGGGGACCGGATTCGGCCGCTGGTCCAGGAACAGGTTCGACGGGTCCGCGACTCCTTCGATGCCGCTGTCGTGCAAGAGGAAGCATCCCACCTCGTCGGCGGCGCCGAACCGGTTCTTGATGCCCCGAACCATCCGCAACGCGCCGTTGCGGTCGCCCTCGAAGTGCAGCACCACGTCGACGAGGTGTTCCAGGGAGCGCGGTCCGGCGATGGCTCCGTCCTTGGTGACGTGCCCGACGAGGATCATCGCGACGCCGTTGGCCTTGGCGGCCGCCGTCAGCGCGGCCGTCACGGCGCGCACCTGGGTCACGCCGCCGGCGACACCGTCGGCCTCGGTGGTGGACATCGTCTGCACCGAGTCGATGATCACCAGTGCCGGGCGCACCGTATCGATGTGCTCCAGGACGGTGTGCACGTCCGATTCGGCGGCCAGGTAGACCTCGTCGAACGCGGCGCCGGCGCAGCCGATCCGGTCGGCCCGCAGCCGCACCTGGCCGGCCGATTCCTCTCCCGAGATGTACAGCGCGCGCTGCCCGCGTTGCGCCCAGCAGTGGGCGACCTCCAGCAGCAGGGTCGACTTGCCCACGCCGGGATCGCCCGCCAGTAACGTCACCGAGCCGGGAACGACGCCGCCGCCCAGGACACGGTCGAGTTCGTCCACACCGGTGGACCGGTGCCGGCTCTTATTCGGCTCCACCGCGCTGATCGGCACCGCCCGCGACCCCGACGACACCGAGCGTTTCCCGTTGCCGACAGCGGCCAGTACGGCCACTTCTTCGACGGTTCCCCAGCTGCCGCAGTCCAGGCAGCGCCCGACCCACTTGGCGCTGACGTGGCGGCATTCCGAGCAGCGGTATTGCGATCGCGCGTTGGCCACCCCGTGACCGTATCGGGAGGCGGTGACAGTTCCCGGGAAGGAACGCCGACGGGCCGGTCAGGGGTGGGTCGAGCCCTCGTGCATCTGCGGCATGCCGGCTGAAATGGGTACCTGGACGCTGGCTTCGCCGGCCTTCTCGAACTTGAAGGTGAACTTGTACGTCAGGCCGTTGGTGATCGGCTTGGAGAGGTTGACGGTCGCCTTGGCGGCCCCGTTGCCCTCCGCGGGTCCCGGCGCCACGACCTGGCCCTCGGGTGTGCCGACGATCAGCAATTTGCCGGCCGGCAGCTTCGCGTCACCGGAGATCGTCACGTTGCCGATCTCGCTGGTGATGCCGGTCAGCCGGTCGTTGACGTCCGGTGAGTTGTTGACCGCCACCAGCACCAGGTCGACGGTCTTGCCGGGCTGCAGGAAGTCGCCGGTCGTCTGTGTCGCCTGAATGCGGATGTCGCGCAGCGCTACGTTGTTGATGGTGACCTTGTTGCCGTTGACAGCGGGCTCCTGGGCGGCTGTCTGGGAAATCTGGCCGGTTCCACAACCGCTGAGCGCGACCACGGCCAGCGCGACAGCGGCCAGCCATGCGGTCAGCTTCGCCGGGCGGAATGGCAGGCGGATGTTCGGGTGGTTCACGCAATGCCTCCTGGTCGGCCCCGTCGCAATTCAGGCGCAATTCAACTATGCAGAGTAGTAGCACGCTACCGCTGACGGTAGCGGCGGGATGCCCGGTGTGGACCTGCCGCCGGTCCCGGCCGTGTCCCGTTGGGCCGAGCGCCTGGTCCGCGCCTGGTCCGAAGGTGCTCCCAGCGCCGCGTGACTCTCGGTCCCGGCACCACCCCACTGCACGTCTAAGCCCGCCTGTCAACCCCTAAATTGCGCGTCGCGTGCCCCTGACCTGCACCGTTGATCTACACGCAGAAACCCGGCGTGTTAGAATGAACTAACGAAAGGGGCTCGAATCATATGATCTTCAAGGTCGGTGACACCGTCGTCTACCCACACCACGGTGCTGCGTTAGTCGAGGCGATCGAAACTCGGACCATTAAAGGGGAACAAAAAGAGTATCTCGTCTTGAAAGTTGCGCAGGGTGACCTGACTGTTCGAGTGCCCGCCGATAACGCCGAATACGTCGGCGTCCGCGACGTCGTCGGCCAGGAAGGCCTCGACAAGGTTTTCCAGGTACTGCGCGCGCCGCACACCGAAGAACCCACCAACTGGTCGCGTCGTTACAAGGCCAATCTGGAGAAGCTCGCCTCGGGCGATGTGAACAAGGTGGCCGAGGTTGTCCGTGACCTGTGGCGTCGTGACCAGGAGCGCGGTCTGTCGGCGGGCGAGAAGCGAATGCTGGCCAAGGCCCGCCAGATTCTGGTAGGCGAGTTGGCGCTGGCTGAAAGCACCGACGAGGCCAAGGCTGACACCATTCTGGACGAGGTCCTGGCTGCCGCCTCCTGAACGGAAACGTAATCGCGGTCGTACCGGCCGCAGGTTCTGGACGTCGGCTCGGTGCCGGCGTACCCAAGGCGTTTTACCAGTTGGAGGGACAGTCGCTGGTTGAGCGGGCCGTCGAAGGTCTGCGGGCGTCTGGCGTTGTCGACACCGTTGTTGTCGCGGTCCCTCCGGACCGCACCGACGAGGCAAAACTGATACTGGGGCACCTCGCCACGATCGTGGCCGGCGGGGCCAGTCGTACCGAATCGGTGCGGCTGGCCCTTTCGGCGCTGGCCGAACCGGGACCTGAGTTCGTCCTGGTGCACGACGCGGCACGGGCGCTGACACCCCCATCGCTGATCGTGCGCGTGGTGGAAGCGCTGCGAAGCGGCCACGGCGCCGTGGTGCCCGGGCTGCAGCTCGCCGACACCGTCAAGGCCGTCGACGCCAACGGCGTGGTTCTGGGAACGCCGGAACGAGCGGGCCTGCGTGCGGTGCAGACTCCGCAGGGCTTCGCCACCGAAGTGCTGCTGCGTGCCTTCGAACGGGCCGCTGCGGGCGCTGGCGATTTCACCGACGACGCATCGCTCGTCGAGCACACCGGCGGCCAGGTACAGGTGGTCGACGGCGACCCGCTCGCTTTCAAGATCACCACGCAACTCGATTTGTTGCTGGCCAGGGCTATAGTGCGCCAGTGATGCAGATGCCGCGCGTCGGCCTGGGCGTAGACGTGCATCCGATCGAACCCGGACGGCCATGTTGGCTGGTGGGTCTGCTGTTCCCCAGTGCGGACGGATGCGCGGGCCATTCCGACGGTGACGTCGCCGTCCACGCCTTGTGCGATGCCGTGCTGTCCGCCGCGGGCCTCGGCGACATCGGCGGCGTATTCGGTGTCGATGACCCGCGCTGGAAAGGCGTCACCGGGGCTGACATGCTGCGCCACGCCGTCGAGCTGCTCACCGAACACGGTTTCATGGTCGGTAACGCCTCCGTGCAGGTGATCGGTAACCGGCCCAAGATCAGCTGGCGCCGCTACGAGGCCCAGGCGGTGCTCTCCCGCCTGCTCAACGCGCCGGTCTCGGTGGCGGCCACCACCACCGACGGACTGGGGTTGACCGGACGGGGAGAGGGCCTCGCCGCCATCGCGACGGCGCTGGTCATTCCGCTCCGATGAACACCGGCCGACGGGGTGCCCGGGGCGCAGGCAGTAAGCTGGCACGTCGTGACTGATCGTGCCCAATTGCGGCTTCATGACACGGCGACGGGGGCCGTGCGTGATTTCGTGCCGTTGCGGGCCGGGCACGTCTCCATCTACCAGTGCGGCGCAACCCCGCAGGGGCTTCCGCACATCGGACATGTCCGAAGCGGCGTGGCCTTCGATATCCTGCGCCGCTGGCTGACAGCCCGCGGCTATGACGTGGCATTCATCCGCAACGTCACCGATATCGACGACAAGATCCTGAACAAGGCCGCGGCCGCCGGGCGGCCCTGGTGGGAATGGGCCGCCACCCACGAGCGGGCGTTCACCGCCGCCTACGACGCGCTCGACGTGCTGCCGCCGTCAGCAGAGCCGAGGGCCACCGGGCACATCACTCAGATGGTCGAATTAATGGAGCGGCTGATCGAAACTGGTCACGCATACCCCGCGGCCGGTGACGTCTATTTCGATGTGCTGAGCTACCCGGATTACGGCCAGCTCTCCGGTCACCGCATCGACGACGTCCATCAGGGCGAGGGCGTGGCCACCGGCAAGCGCGACCAACGCGACTTCACCCTCTGGAAGGGCGAAAAGCCCGGCGAGCCGTCATGGCCGTCGCCGTGGGGTCGCGGCCGCCCCGGCTGGCACATCGAATGTTCGGCAATGGCCCGCACTTACCTGGGGCCCGAGTTCGACATCCACTGCGGCGGAATGGACCTGATCTTCCCGCACCACGAGAACGAGATCGCCCAGAGCCGCGCGGCCGGTGACGGGTTCGCCCGCTTCTGGCTGCACAACGGCTGGGTGACCATGGGCGGCGAGAAGATGAGCAAGTCGCTGGGCAATGTGGTTGCCATCCCGGCGATGCTGCAGCGGGTGCGCCCGGCCGAGTTGCGTTACTACCTCGGCAGCGCGCACTACCGGTCGATGCTCGAATTCACCGAAACGGCGCTGCAGGACGCTGTCAAAGCCTATGTGGGCGTGGAGGACTTTCTGCACCGCGTGCGCAGCCGGGTGGGCGCCGTCTGTCCCGGGGAATGGACGCCGCGATTCGCCGCGGCCCTCGACGACGACCTGGCGGTACCCACGGCGCTGGCGGAGATCCACCACACGCGCGCCGACGGCAACCGCGCGCTGGATGCCGGTGATCACGAAGGTGCCCTCAGGAGCGCGTCCGCCATCCGCGCCATGATGGGGATCCTGGGCTGCGACCCGCTGGATGAGCGCTGGGAGACCCGCGACGAGACGTCGGCGGCGCTGGCCGCGGTCGACGTGCTGGTGCAGGCCGAACTCGAGAATCGCAAGAAGGCGCGCGACCAGCGCAATTGGGCGCTGGCCGATGAGATTCGCGACCGGCTCAAGCAGGCCGGCATCGAGGTCACCGACACCGCGGACGGCCCGCAGTGGACGCTGGGCGGTGACGGTAAGTAGATGGCCGGTAACTCACAGCGACGGGGGGCGATCCGCAAAGCCGGCTCCAAGAAGGGGCCCACCGTCGGCTCGGGTGGGCAGCGCCGCCGCGCGCTGGAAGGTCGTGGTCCGACACCGCCGGCGCACCTGCGTCCCAACCATCCGGCCGCAAAACGGGCCAAGCCCCAGCAGCAGCGCCCGTCGAAGCCGGTGGACGAGGCCGAAACCGTACTGGGCCGCAATCCGGTGGTGGAATGCCTGCGTGCGGGAGTCCCGGCGACGGCGCTCTACGTCGCGCTCGGTGTCGACGCCGACGAGCGGGTGACCGAATCGGTCGCCCGCGCCGCCGACAAGGGGATCGCCATCCTCGAGGTGCCCCGCAGCGATCTCGACCGGATGACGGCCAACCATATGCATCAGGGCATCGCGCTACAGGTTCCGCCCTACGAGTACGCCCATCCCGACGATCTGGTGGCCAGCGCGCTGGAAACACCGCCGGCGTTGCTGGTCGCTCTGGACAACATCACGGACCCGCGCAACCTCGGCGCGATCGTGCGGTCGGTGGCGGCGTTGGGTGGGCACGGTGTGGTGATACCGCAACGCAGGTCTGCCTCGGTGACCGCGGTCGCGTGGCGGACCAGCGCCGGGGCGGCGGCACGCATTCCGGTGGCCCGGGCCACCAATCTCACTCGGACGCTGAAGGATTGGGCCGATCGCGGATTACGGGTGGTCGGCCTGGACGCCGGTGGCGACACTGTGCTGGACGACTTGGACGGCACTGACCCGATGGTGGTAGTCGTGGGTTCGGAAGGCAAAGGGCTGTCCCGCCTGGTGCGTCAGAACTGTGACGAGGTGGTGTCCATCCCGATGGCCGGACAGGCCGAATCGCTGAACGCCGCCGTTGCCGCCGGAGTGGTGCTGGCCGAAATCGCGCGGCAACGCAGAAGCTGAGCGGCGGCGCGGTCGTCGGGACGCGTTACCGGACTGTTCGGCGATTCGTAGCGCATCGTCGATACCAAGCACGATCGTTGGCAGCCGGGACGCCGTTCGAGATTGCTGGACGGCGGCGTGGGTCTGCGGATCGGCGCTAGGAGGCCATGTCCAGACGCGGCGCCGGTCCAAGAATCCCAGTCAGCGTTATGTCATGTAATTCTGTGAGAGTTCACAGGAACTGGTGTCGTCATAGTGAACTCAAAGACTTCGGCCAGGGGATCGGAGGTTCGGCCGGCGTACGCCGCGAGGCCTATTTCCGCAGGTCATGATTTAAATTCTGCCCGGTTGTTTAACGCATGCTGAACAAAAGTTTGCAAGCGGTGAATTGTTGGGGTTATCGGTTTCTGTGTCTTCGCTTTGGATCTACTGTCTTTCGCATGGGGTGGCCCGAAAACGATGGACCAAACACAGCTAGCGGTGTATCATCGCGCGCTTTTTGGTGTCACGTTGAGCGATAGCGGTTAGGCGCCGTCTCACGGCGATTCACGAACAACTGACCGGGTCTTGAACCCCAATCCCACTCAACCGCCGGAGGAATTCTCATGTCGTTTGTACGCACACTGCCCGAGCACTTGACGGCCGCCGCCAGCACGCTGCAGTCCCTGGGCGCGGCGTTGAACGTGGGCAGCGCGGCTGCTGCGGCGCCGATCACGGGCGTAGTTCCCGCCGCCATCGACGAGGTATCGATCCTGACCGCGGCACAGTTCGCCACCCACGGCCAGCGGTTCCAGGAGCTGAGCGCTCAGGCGGCCCGGATCCAGTCGATGATTGCGGCCAATCTGGCGACCAACGGCGCGAGCTACGCCGCGACCGAGGCGGCCAACGCCGTGTTGGCTCACTGAACGACCTGAGGCGATAGGGGAGTCATAGCAATGGTCGACTATGGAATGTTGCCGCCCGAGATCAACTCTGCGCGGATCTACGCCGGGCCTGGTGCGGCGTCACTCGTGAGCGCGGCGGTGGCATGGGAGAACCTGGCCGCCGACTTCGCGGCCGCGGCCTCGGGGCACCGCTCGGTGATCGAGACTCTGACCAGCGGCCCGTGGCTGGGTCCGGCGTCAACAAAGCTGGTTTCGGCTGTCTCACCCTTCATCACCTGGTTGAGCAACAGCGCAGAACAGGCCGCGGAGACTGCGAGCCAGGCGGGCGTCGCCGCGGCCGCCTACGAGCGGGCCTACGCGGCTAGTGTTCCGCCACCCATCATTGCGGCAAACCGTGCATTGCTGCAGGAGTTGATCGCGACCAACATACTGGGCCAGAACAGTTCGGCGATCTCGACGCTCGAGGCTCAGTACGCAGAGTTCTGGGCGCAAGATTCCGGCGCGATGTACACCTATGCCGGTAGTGCGGCGGCCGCAACGAATCTCACACCGCTCGCGGCGCCGGCGGACGCGGTAGACCCGATGGGGGTGGTCGACCAGGGCATCGCGGCGTTCAAGGCCGCCGGTACCGGCGTTCAGACTCAGCTGAACAACATCGGCTCGACGGTGGGCCCGAGGATTAGCGACGTGATGAAGACCTTGTCGTCGCCGCTGAATGGCCAAGGCGCTGCCATCGACGCGTGGATCATCGCCAACACCCCGTTGGACGACATCGTTCCGCTGTACAGCAAGTACATGTCGCCCTACATCAACTCCGTCGCTGCCATGATTCAGTCGACGCAGACTATCGGCCAGAACACCAGTGGTTTCTCCGGGCTAGGCGGTCTTGCGAACACTCTTCTCAAGCCGGCCGCACCAGCGGCAGCGAAGGCAGCCGAAGGTGCGGCGGCAGCGGCGAGCGGCGCTGGCCAGGCCGCGGCAGGCGCAGCCGGCAACTTGGGTGCCGGTCTTGGCGGTGTTGCCGGCAGCCTGGGTAAGGCGGTGCCGATCGGCGGCTTGTCGGCGCCGGCGAGCTGGGTCCCCTGGCACGCCACCACCAATCCTGGTATCGCGTCTGCGATTCCGGCCGCCGCCGAAGGCGGCAACAGCTTCCCGATGGCCCCGCCGATCGGACAGTTTGTCAACGGTGGTTACGGGCGCAATGTCCCGCAGTACGGCTTCAAGCCGTCGGTCATGGCCAAGCCGCCGGCCGCCGGCTGACCGGCCCGATCACCGCATACGGGGATTAATCGCGATGGTCGATTATGGACTTCTGCCGCCCGAGATCAACTCCGGGCGCATATATGCGGGACCGGGGGCCGGGCCGATGTTGGCTGCCGCAGCGGCATGGAGTGGCCTCGCCGGCGACTTCGAGGTCGCCGCGGCGGGCCATCGGTCGGTGGTCGCCGAGCTCACCAACGGGCCGTGGCTGGGGCCTGCGTCTGAGTCGCTGCTGTCGGCAGTGACGCCGTTCATCGCCTGGCTGGATAGCAGCGCGGCTGAGGCCGGTCAGGCCGCGGGTCAGGCGTTCGCGGCTGCGGCCGCCTTCGACACGGCATTCGCGGCGTCGATTCCGCCTCCGGTGATCGCGGCCAACCGTGCGCTGCTGGCGGCATTGGTTGCGACCAACATTCTGGGCCAGAACACGCCGGCGATCGCGGCAACCGAGGCTCTCTACCTCGAGTTCTGGGCTCAGGACGCGGCGGCGATGTACAACTACGCGGGCAGCTCGGCGGCGGCGACGCAGCTGACCGAGTTGCCCCAGCCCGCCGAGGCGACGGACCCCGGCGCTCTGGTTGACCAAGCCATTGCCGGCTTCAAGGGTGCAGGCCAGGCGGTTCAGGCCCAACTGAACAGCGTGGGAGCGCAGCTGATGCCCCGGGTGGGCGACCTGCTGCAAACACTCTCGTCGCCGCTGAATGGCCAATTCACGGCGATCGACCAGTGGCTCGTGGCCAACACGCCGCTTGACGACCTCGTGCCGCTCTACAGCAAATACATCTCGCCGTACATGAGTGCCTTCGCGCAGGGTCTGCAAGACACTCTCTTCGTCGGCGATGAAGTAGCGGGCTTCTCCAAGCTCGGCAGCGTCGCCAATGACCTGTTCACGACCGCGCAGGCTGCGGAAAAGGCGGCGCAGGCCGCGGCTGCGGCCGCGCCCAAACTGTCGAGCAGCGTGGGTGGCGTGGCCGCGGGGCTGGGCAGGGCTGTCCCGCTCAGCAGCGGACTGTCGGTACCGGTGAGTTGGACGTCGGCGACCGCCCAGGCCGGATCCGGAGTGACAGCGATCGGCAATGCCACCTCGATCTCGGCAGCGGCGGAAGGGGCGGTCGGCAGCAGCATGCCGGTGGCGCCGCCATTCGGGCAGTTCGTCAATGCCGGCAACGGCCGCCGTACCCCCGCGTACGGGCACCGCCTGACGTTCATGACGAGGCCGCCGGCGGCCGGCTAGCCCGCCCGGAAGGCTAGATCCCGAAGACCTGCACGCTCGCCCAGAGGGCGAGCACCGCCACCATGAGGCGGCGGCTACAAGCCGAGCCGGGAGTACTCGCGCGCGCCATCGCCGCACCGGCCGCCTCGAACAGGCCCTCGTCGTTGCACAGCCTGGCAAGCACCAGAACCGCACCCGGGAAAGCGAGGATCAGCAGCAGCGTCTATGCCCAGGGGTCTTCGCGGCGAAAGACCGTGGGTAGCTGCAGTTCAACTCCATCCCGCGCAGCCAGCTCGTCCAGCATTCGCATCGAGACGTTCAAATCGTCGCCCGCAAAAGGCAAGGCCCGCAACGGCTCTGTCAGCGGGCGGAAGAAGTCGTCCCAATGGATACCGACGACACGGCGCGCGCCGACGGCCCGCACCGTCTGATCCCAGTATTCGGTGATGTAGGACCGCGGCTGCAATCCGAGCTGCCCAACGCTGAGATAAGCGACATCGGCACTCGTGCCGTCGAGGGCACCCGGGACATAGCCGGCGCTGCCCTGAATAAGCACCCGCCGGCCCGACGGCCGGTGGTGGATGAGTGTCGACCATGACTCCCCGCAGCGGTATGCGGACGCTTTCACCGGCGGCTTGACCGGCGCGCTGATCGCGCCGGGGAACCGGTCGGGCGGGCAGTGGTGTGACTCGATCAGCGTTACGTCGAAGGCGCCCAAACTCATTGGCGCACCGGACACCGCGACGACGATCTGCTCGGCCGGGAGTCCGTATCCACGGCCCAGGTTGGCTGCCGACTCGCCGCCGATCAGCTTGGCCCTGGTGCGGTCGGCCACCAGGGCGGAGTCCAGCGCGTGGTCGATGTGGGTGTGCACGGGAATGACCGCGTCGAGCCGGGATACCTTGGCCCTCGCCAGACATCCGTCGACGCGGGCCGGTGACGGCGCCACCTTCCCGGCTGCTACCGCCGCCAGGCCGGGGCGGGAGAAATAGCCGTCGGTCATCAACGCCGAGTTGCCGTCGTCGACGATTATCGTGGCAACCCCCATCCAGGTCACCCAGAGCGGTGAATGATCTTCTGCCGGAGGAACATTGAAGCGTTCAGCATGCTGCGAGAGGTCGGGACGCCCGAGTTTCAGTCGCATCAGCAGAAGGCTCCGATCTCGACCCCTGCGGTGCGGAGCTGCTCGTGCACGGCCGTCGCAATCTGCACGGCTCCGGGCGAATCACCATGCACGCAAACCGATTCCGCGGTGACCCGCAGCACCGTTCCGTCGGTCGCGGTCACCTCGCCGGCATTGACCATGTTCACCACCCGGCGTGCGATGACCGCCGGATCACCCAGCACCGCACCGGGTTCCCGGCGGGGAACCAGAGTGCCGTCGGGTTGGTAGGCGCGGTCGGCGAACACCTCGGCGACCGTGCGCAGGCCCCGGCGTCCGGCTTCCTCGAAGAACGCCGAACCCGCCATGCCCAGCACCGGCAACGAGGCATCCACCGTCGCTACCGCTTCGGCGACCGCGGCCGCTTGATCGCGATGCGAGACGATCGAGTTGTACAGCGCCCCATGGGGCTTGACGTAGGCCACCGTCGAGCCGGCGGCCTGCGCGATGGCCTGCAGGGCACCGATCTGGAAGACGACGTCGGCCAGCAGGTCCTCGGCAGAGACGTCGATGAACCGTCGGCCGAACCCGGCCAGGTCGTGGTAGCTCACCTGTGCGCCGATTCGCACGCCGCGCTCGGCGGCCGACCGGCATACCCGCAGCAGGCCGGCCGGGTCGCCGGCGTGAAAGCCGCACGCCACGTTGGCGCTGCTGACGATGCCGAGCATGGCGTCGTCGTCGCCGAGTTGCCAGACCCCGAATCCTTCGCCGAGGTCGGCGTTGAGGTCGATGCGGGCCACCTGGCCAGCTTAGAAGGCCGGGCCGGCTACAGCTTGGCGACCTTGGTGGCAATCTGGCCGGCGATCTGGGTCGCCGACGGACCGCTGATGTCATAAGCGCAGGTGACGACGTCGATGGCAAGGTTGTTGCGCACGGTCAGGGCACGCTGACAGGTCCAGCCGTCCCCGCCCTCCTGGACCTGCGAGCTGGTCAGCATGCCGTTGTCGTTGGTCACGTCGCCCACCGACCAGACGGTGGCGGGCTGGTTGGGGCTGACGTCGTTGAACCGGCGGTTGGAACACGACTTCCAGCTCTGCACCGAGGACTTGAAGAAGTTGCCGGCCTCCTGGGCGTCGGGAAAAGCGACCACCGCCTGAATCGCGTAGTGCTTGCGCTTCTTGGAGTCGTCGATGCTGTCGTCGAGACGCTGGCCGCGCATCGACGTCCACCCGGTGCCCTCGTAGACCCTGCCCTGCGCGGCGCCGTCGACGGCCAGGCAGTTCTTGTCGTTCACGTTCTTGCTCCAGTCCCACATCACCTTGGCGTTGAACCAGACCTTCATCGACGTGGCGCCGAGCGCGCTGTTGATCTGGCTGGCGTCCAGCATCAGGTCGTCGAGCGCACTCACCGGTATCGGTGTCTGGTTGGCCAGGCCGGCCTTCTCCCCGGCGACAGCGTTGCCGTCGACGACGTCGGTGCAACCGGCCAGGAGCATGCATGCACCGGCCAGCACCGCGATCTGTAAGCGCACTGGATCCCCCATCCCGCGCCCCCGTTGGCGAGCGTTCTACCAGCTTAAATGCTGCTCAGCGGCGTCGCCCGAGTAACCAGCAAAACACGTAGATGACGAAGGAGATGGTGGCCACGAACACCGACACCGGAACACCCGGCGCCAGCGACAACACGATTCCGCCGACCGCTGCGAGCTCGGCGAACACCACCGACGTGGCGATCGCGGCAGCGGGCGCGCTCACCACGCGGGCGGCCGCCGCGGCCGGAGTGATCAGCAACGACATCACCAGCAGCGCCCCCACGATCTGGACGGCCTGCGCAGCCACCACCCCCACCAGTGCGGCGAACACGACGCCCAGCATGCGCACCGGCACGCCTCGGGCGGCCGCCACGTCCGGGTCGACCGTGGCGAACAACAGGGGGCGGTAGCAGAGGCCCAGTGCCACCATCACCAGAGCGCACACCACCGCCAGCATCAACAGGCCGGAGTAGCCGACCCCGACTATCTGACCGGTGAGCAATGCGAAGCTGGTCCCGGTGCGGCCCGGGTAGAGGTGGATGAACAGCACAGCCAGGCCCAGACCGAAGGCCAGCACCACTCCGATCACCGAGTCGCGCTCCCGCGCACGCTGACCCAGAATGCCGAACAGCGCTGCCGCCAGCGCACTGCCGACCAGGGCCCCGATCCCCACCTCGAAGCCGGCCAGCAACGCGAATGCCGCTCCGGTCAGCGACAATTCGGCCGAGCCGTGCACCGCGAACGACATCTGCCGCATTACGATGAACGGCCCGATCAGCCCGGCGACCAAACCCAGCAGGACCCCCGCGAGCAGGGCCTGCTGCACGAAGTCATGCCGGAGCAGATGGGCGGTCAGGTCGAAGGCGAACAGGTGGTCGAGCATTTCGGTCAGGCGCTCGTTCATCAGGCCTCGCCGTCCGGGGCGCCGACGACGAAGTAGCGGTCCTTCACTTTGACCACGTCGATGTCAGCCCGGTAGAGCTCGGACAGCGTCTGCGCCGTCATCACCTGGTCGACGCTGCCGATCCGAAAACGGCCGTCGACCAGGTACAGCACCCGAGCCACGTACGGCAGTATCGGATTCAGTTCGTGGGTGACGACGATGACAGCGGTCCCGACGTCACGCCGGCGCCGATTGATCAGCTCCGCGACCAGTTTGGCGTTGGCCGGGTCCAGGGTCAGCAGCGGTTCGTCGCACAGCAGCAGCGCCGGGTCGCTGACCAGCGCCTGCGCGATACGCAGCCGCTGCAGTTCGCCACCGGACATCAGACCCACCCGCCTGTCGGCCAGTCCTTCACCGTTGACCTGGCGCAGGGCCAGTCGGACGGCGTCGCGACGGCGGGCCCGGTGTGCGGCGCGCACCGGCAACGTGCCCCACCGATGCCCGTCCACGCCGAGACCGACCAGGTCGCGTCCGCGCAGCATCACCTCCCGATCGATCGGATGGTGTTGCGGCACATACCCGACCGGGCCGTGGACTTTCGCCACCCCGGCACTCAGCGGCTGCTGTCCGAGCAACACCTTGAGCAGTGAGGTCTTGCCGGTTCCGTTGGGTCCGAGCACCGCTACGAATTCACCGGCCGCCACCGACAGGTCGAGGTGGTCCCAGAGCACCCGGTCGCCGAAGGCCAGCCGGGCACCAGACAGCGCGACTACTTCACGGCTCGCGGATGCCAGCTGCCCGACTGCGGCGGGACGGCTCACGGATGTCACGTGTCAGCTGCCGGTCTGCAGCGCCGTCGTCAACTGGGTGACGGTATTGCGCTGCCAGGTCAGGTAATCGGATCCGGTGGGCAGGGTCTCGGACACCTCGGTCACCGGCACACCGGCGTGCCGGGCGGCGGCCTGCAGGTCGGCCGTTGCTGCGGTCGCGGTCTGCGGATTGATCAATAGCGCCACCACCTCCCGGCGGTTGATCAGGTCCAGGGCGGAGGCCATGTCGGCAGGGGCGGGATCGGCGTCGTTCTCGTTGGCCGCCGCGAAACCGACGGGGGTGCGATTGATCAGTCCCGCGGCGGCGAGTAGGTAATGCACGACGGGCTCGGTGGCGATGACGCCGGCGGACGGATGCGCGGTGGCGATCGCGCGCTCTGAGGTGGCGATCGCGTCGGCGCCGCGCCCGAATTGGGCGGCGTTGGCGCGGTATTGCGCAGAGTCGGGCGGGTCGATCATCGCCAGCCGCTCCGCGATGGCGATGGCCACCGCTTTGGCGACGGCGAGGTTGTAGAACACGTGCTCGTCGGGTGCCTCGCTCACCGGACCCAGAAAGGAGTAGGCGTCGATGGCATGGATCCCGGGATGTCCGGCCAGCACCCGGTCGACCCACGGGTCGTACCCACCGCCGTTGTAGACCACGAGATCGGCGTCGGCGAGCGTCGCCGCGTCGGCGGGGGTCGCCTGGTAGGAGTGAGGATCGGCGTCGGGTCCGGTCAGGATGGATTTGACGGCGATGTGCCCGCCGGCAACTGCGCGTGCCACGCTGCCCCAGACTTCCGTGGAGGCCACCACCGCGACCGCCCCCGGGTGCTCCGGACCACTGCCGGCGGCGCAGGCTGTCAGGGCGGTGCAGCCCGTCAGTGCGGCGCAGCAGAGCAGGCTGAGCGCAAGCCACTTCCGCACGTCGCATCCTCTCGCCAGGCCGGTTGGCCGACCCATAATACTAATGAAAATCGTTTCCATTAGAAAGTCGGTCGATGCGACCGGCGGTATGCGTTGTAGCGTCACCGAACGTGAGTCCCACACCGCGCAGGCGGGCGACTCTGGCGTCGTTGGCAGCCGAGCTCAAAGTGTCGCGCACCACGATCTCGAACGCCTTCAACCGGCCAGATCAGCTCTCGCCAGAACTCCGTGACCGGGTGTTCGCCACGGCCAAGCGGCTGGGCTATGCGGGACCCGACCCGGTGGCGCGCTCGCTGCGCACCCGCAAGGCCGGCGCGGTGGGTCTGGTGATGACCGAGCCGCTGACCTATTCCTTCAGTGACCCGGCGGCGCGCGACTTCGTGGCAGGCGTGGCGCAATCGTGCGAAGAGCTGGGCCAGGGCCTGCTCTTGGTGGCGGTGGGTCCCAATCGCAGCATCGAGGACGGGACGTCGGCGGTGCTGGGGGCCGGGGTGGACGGGTTCGTGGTGTATTCGGTGCGCGATGACGATCCCTATCTGCAGGTGGTCCTGCAGCGGCGGCTGCCGGTGGTGGTGGTCGATCAGCCCGTGGACCTGCCGGGGGTGTCCCGGGTCGGCATCGACGACCGGGCGGCCATGCGCGAGATGGCCGAGTACGTGCTGAGTCTGGGGCACCGGGAGATCGGGCTGCTGACCATGCGGCTGGGCCGGGACCGGCGTCAGGGCCTGGTGGACGCCGAGCGGCTGAAGTCGCCGACCTTCGACGTGCAGCGGGAACGGATCATCGGTGTCTGGGAGGCGATGACGGCCGCCGGAGTGGATCCCGACTCGCTCACCGTGGTGGAGAGCTACGAGCACCTGCCGACCTCCGGCGGCGACGCCGCCAAGGTGGCATTGGAGGCCAATCCGCGCATCACCGCGCTGATGTGCACCGCCGACATCCTCGCCTTATCGGCGATGGATTACCTTCGCGCACATGGCATTTACGTTCCGGGGCAGCTGACGGTCACCGGATTCGACGGTGTCGATGACGCGCTGAGCCGCGGCCTGACCACGGTCGCGCAGCCCAGCCTGCAGAAGGGCCGCCGGGCCGGCGAACTAGTGCTCAAGCCGCCGCGGTCCGGGTTGCCTGCGGTCGAACTGCTCCCCACCGAACTGATCCGGGGACGCACCTCGGGACCGCCCGCCTAGCCGAACTGTCGCGACCCGCTAGCCAGATGGTCGCGACCCGCAGCGACCGGCCTACGGCCGCTCTTGCGATCGCGACTAGCCAGATGGTCGCGACCCGCAGCGACCGGCCTACGGCCGCTCTTGCGATCGCGACTAGCCAGATGGTCGCGACCCGCAGCGACCGGCCTACGGCCGCTCTTGCGATCGCGACTAGCCAGATGGTCGCGACCCGCAGCGACCGGCCTACGGCCGCTCTTGCGATCGCGACTAGCAGTTCTCGTGATCGCCGATCAGCAGGCGCACGGCAAGATCGAGTCGCTTGCTCACGTCGGTGGCCGAGGCGCGCCGGGTGAGCCAGGCCAGCAGGTTGGACAGCCACACGTCCGAGATCACCCGGGCGATGTGGTACTGGTCCTCGGTCGGTTCGCCGTCGCTCATGGCCCGGGCGAACATGCTGTCGATCAGCTTCTCCACCTGGTCCACTTCGCTGGCCGCCGACGCGTCGGCGAACACGTACGCGCGCGTCATCGCCTCGGTCAGCAGCGGATTGCGCTGCATGGCGCGATTGAGCTTGCCCACCATGAAGCTCAGTCGCTCGAACGGCGTGCCGCCCGCCATTGCCGAACGGTCGGTCTTGGCGTCGATGCGGCTGAACTCGCGGCCCAGGGCCGACACCAGCAGGTGCACCTTCGACGGGAAGTACCGGTAGAGCGTCCCCACCGCCACGTCGGCGCGGTCGGCCACGGCACGCATCTGCACCGCCTCGTAGCCGCCCTTGGACGCAATGGCCATGGTGGCGTCCAGGATCCGCTTGCGGCGCTCGCGTTGTGCTTCCGAGCCCAGCTCGGATTCAGCCAGTACGGCCATGTTCACAACCTCGCGCGGTTGGCCGTCGGGCGACATGTGGAAGGCAGCTCCTCGTGCGGGCGATTCGATCGCAAACGATACGCATTCTTCGCGTAAATCTCCCACCTCCCCATCGCCGGGCCAACGTCGTGTACTGGCCTGATGGCCACCGACTTGACGGTTGATTGTTTCCACTATTAGAACACGTTCTAGTGTGGAGGAAAGATATCTTGGTATGTGAATTTGATGACGCGGAGGACTGCTGGTGGTAGCGACCGTCACCGATGAACAGTTCGCGGCTCGCGAGCTGGTGCGCGACTGGGCCCGCAGCGCGGCGTCGGGGGAGACCGCGAGCGCGGCCGTACGCGCCGTGGAGCAGGGCGACCCGCAAGCGTGGCGCCCGTTGTTCGCCGCGCTTGCCGACCTCGGGCTTTTCGGTGTCGCGGTCGCCGAGGACGACGGCGGCGCCGGTGGCAGCATCGCGGACCTCTGCGCGATGGTCGAGGAAGCCGCCAAGGCGCTGGTGCCGGGACCGGTCGCCACGACCGCGCTGGCAACCCTGGTCGTCACCGATACCGAGCTGCTGGGCGCGCTGATGGCCGGTGAACGCTTCGCCGGACTGGCGCTCGAGGGCGACGTGTCGGTGGACGGGCAGGCGGCGTCCGGTTCGGTTCCCTGGGCGCTGGGCGCCGCGACGGGTGGAGTGCTGTTGTTGCCCGCCGGCGATACCTGGGTGCTCGTCGACCTGGACGCCGACGGCGTGGCGCTGGAACCGTTGGCGGCCGCCGACTTCTCCCGGCCGCTGGCCCGGGTGGAGCTGACGTCGGTGCCTGCCACGGTGATCGAGGCTCCCGGCCTGCGTGACCTGGCCGCGACTCTGTTGGCGGCCGAAGCCGCCGGGGTGACCCGGTACGCGCTGGAAACCGCGGTCGCTTACGCGAAGGTTCGTGAGCAGTTCGGCAAGCCCATCGGCAGCTTCCAGGCCATCAAGCACATCTGCGCGGAGATGCTGTGCCGCGCGGAGCAGGCCGAGGTGGCCGCCAGTGATGCAGCCAGGGCGGCGTCCGATCCGGATTCCTCGCAGTTCGCGATCGCGGCCGCCGCGGCCGCGAGCATCGGGATCGCCGCGGCCAAGGCCAACGTCAAAGACTGCATCCAGGTGCTCGGCGGAATCGGCTGCACCTGGGAACACGACGCGCATCTCTATCTGCGTCGCGCGCACAGCATCAGCCGGTTCTTGGGTGGTCTGGAGCACTGGCAGCGCAGAGTCGCCGCGCTGACCCAGGACGGTGTGCGGCGCAAACTGTCCGTCGACCTGACCGAGGTCGAGGGGCAACGCGCGGAGATCGCGGCTGCGGTCGCCGACGTGGCTGCGTTGCCCGTCGAGAAACGACAGGTCGCGCTGGCCGAAGCTGGGCTGCAGGCGCCGCACTGGCCGGCGCCCTACGGGCGGGGAGCGGGGCCGGCCGAGCAGTTGTTGATCGACGAGGAGATGGCCTCGGCGGGCGTCGAGCGGCCGGATCTGGTGATCGGGTGGTGGGCGGCGCCGACCATCCTCGAGCACGGCACGCCTGAGCAGATCGAGCGCTTCGTCCCCGCCACCCTGCGTGGTGACTTCCTGTGGTGCCAGCTGTTCTCCGAGCCGGGCGCCGGTTCGGACCTGGCGTCGCTGCGCACCAAGGCCGTGCGTGGGGACGGTGGGTGGCTGCTCACCGGGCAGAAGGTCTGGACGTCGGCCGCACAGAAGGCTGCCTGGGGGGTCTGCCTCGCCCGGACCGACCCCGAGGTGCCGAAACATAAAGGCATCACCTATTTTTTGGTCGATATGAAGTCGCCGGGCATCGAGATCCGGCCACTGCGCGAGATCACCGGCGACTCGTTGTTCAACGAGGTCTTCCTGGACAACGTGTTCGTCCCCGACGAGATGGTGGTCGGCTCGGTCAACGACGGCTGGCGGCTGGCCCGCACCACGCTGGCGAACGAGCGAATCGCCATGGCGACCGGAACCGCGCTGGGCAATCCGATGGAAGAGCTGCTCCGGGTGTTGTCTGAGATGGATCTCGATGCGGCGCAACAGGATCGGCTGGCCCGGTTGATCCTGCTGGCGCAGGCCGGGGCGCTGCTCGATCAGCGCATTGCGATGTTGGCCGTCGGTGGGAAGGATCCCGGGGCGCAGTCCAGCGTGCGGAAGCTGATCGGGGTGCGCTACCGGCAGGAGCTCGCCGAATTCACCATGGACGTGTCCGAGGGCGGCGGGTTGGTGCACAACCGTGCGGTGTTCGACTTCCTCAACACGAGGTGTCTGACGATCGCCGGAGGTACCGAGCAGATCTTGTTGACGGTGGCTGCCGAACGGTTGCTGGGGTTGCCGCGGTAGGTCTCTAGGCGGTTGCTGTTCGCCGAGCCTGTAGATGTGGTGGGCTTTACACGCACTTTCGCTGCGGATTTACAGGGTCGGTGGGGCTGTCGTACCCCGAAGCCACTATCAAGGCCATGTCGGCAAACGTGTTCAGAGGCAGTGAGGCGATCGCACGGGGAGATTTGACCCGACACGAGTTGCGACGGTGGTATCGCCGGATCTTCCCCGGAATTTATAGCCCGGCGGGACAACAGCTTTCGCTGCGAGAACGGACCTTTGCGGCATGGTTGTGGTCGCAGCAGCGTGGGGTCGTCGCCGGGGTGGCGGCGTCGGCATTGCATGGCGCGCAGTGGGTCGACGCCGATGTGCCCATCGAGTTGGTCTGCCCCAGCACCAGGCCACCAGCTGGCATCGCTGCTCGTGAGCAGACCTTGGCGGATGACGAAGTCACTCGGATAGCCGGCCTGCCGGTCACAACGTTGATCCGAACGGCGTACGACCTGGGGCGCCTTTTGCCGCGGGATCAGTCGATAACACGGCTGGATGCTTTGATTCGCGCGACGCGGTTCTCCCCTGACGCTGTGCTCAGGTTGTCGGAGCGGTACCCGGCAGCACGCGGCATCCGAAGGTTGAGGGCCGCCATGGATCTTCTCGACGGCGGCGCCGCGTCGCCGAAGGAAACCGAACTTCGCCTGTTACTGATCGATGCGGGCTTTCCGAGGCCGGTCACCCAGATCCCGATCGTCGTCAACTTTCACACTCTAGCCCTGCTCGACATGGGGTGGCCGGAGTTCGGCGTGGCGGCCGAGTATGACGGCGACGAACACCGGAGCTCACGCCCGCGCTACGTCTGGGACCAGAAACGGCTGCGCAAGCTGCAGGACTTGGGCTGGATCGTGGTGCGCGTCATCGGCGAGGACACACGCGAAGAAGTCATCGAACGCGTCCGGCGGGCACTGGTTGGGCGGGGATGGCGACCGCAGAGGGCGAAGGCGCTGGCGGGGTAGCCCGCGCACTGTGCCCTGTCGCGGAGTCGGTTTCGCCGAGGCTGTAATTCTGCAGCTGTTTACTCGTACTTTCGCTGCCTTTTTACAGGCTGGAGGAGCGGATTGCCTTGTCACGGGCCGCACGACAGCAAGGCGACCTAGGAGAAATTCGTCTGCGCGCAGGTGCTCGGCGAAGTCAGGTTGACGCCCGAGTACACCACCTGCATATGGGTGCACACGAAGACCATCACGTTGGTCATCGGCTGGCCGGTCGCCCAGCTCGTCGAGTCGATGACGCCAGTGGTCTGGTACTTGTCCGGCGGTCCCTCGCCGAAGTAGACGGTGGTGATCACGTCGCCCCCGCCGGTCTTCATCACCCGCTCGAACTGGCTGGTGGCATGGGCATCCAGATAGGCCACCCGGCTGTTGGAGCGGATCTCGGTGGTTTGGCGCGCCCAAAGCCCGGGCGGGAAGCCGGCCGGGCCGTCGGGTGTCATCAGGTTTGCTCCCGCGACGAAGTCGCAGCTGCCATTGCCATGGCAGTCGACGAAGCTGTGCGTCTGAATCTGGGTGGCGTCATCCACCGGGAAGAGCGTGGTCGCGGTATTGCTGGCGGCCAAAGCCATTGGAGCGGGCGCCAACGCGATCAGCAGCCCGCCCAGCGCCAGACCCGGTAACAGCCGCTTCATCCTGCTCCCCTTCCCGCCGATTCCCACGCAGAACTTATCCCCGCGACTACTCGTCGTAGGTCACTTCTACCGAATCAGATTCCGGGTGAGATTGACAGGCCAGAATTAGCCCGTCGTCGATGTCCTGCTGTTCGAGCACGTCGTTGACCTCCATGCTCACTTTGCCGCTGCGCAAAGTGACGGCGCAGGCGCCGCAGTGGCCCTCCCGGCAGGAGAACGGAGCGTCCAGGCCCTGGGCGAGCAGTACGTCGAGCAGTTTGGCGCTGCGCGGCCAGGGCACGGTGTGGGTCTCGCCGTCGAGTTCCACCACGGCGGTGGCCGGCGCCTCGTCACCGTCGTCCTCGATTTTCACGGCCGCGAACGGATCGGACTCCAGCGACTTGAACACCTCGATGTGCACCTGCTGCGCAGGCACTTTCAGCGTCTCCAGCGCCACGCGCGCCGCCTCCATGAACGGCCCCGGCCCGCAGATGAAGGCAGGGCGGCCGGTGAACGGCGCCGCCAGCGCCGCCAGCGCGGCCGCGCTCGGCAGGCCCTGCAGCGATTCCAGCCAGTGCACGACGGTCAGCCGGTCCGGGTACATGGCAGCCAGCTCGCGCAGCGCCTCCCCGAAGATGACCGAGCGGTCGTCCCGGTTGGCGTAGACCAGCGTCACCCGCCCGCTGCCTTCGGACAACGCCGACTTGCAGATGGACATGATCGGGGTGATCCCGCTGCCCGCGGCGAGTAGCAGGAAATCGTCGTCCAGCGTCTTGGGCACAAAGGTGCCCGAAGGGGCGAGCACGTGGATGCGCATGCCCTTGTGCGCGTGGTCGCACAGCCAGTTGGACGCGTAGCCGTCCGCCGTCCGCTTGACCGTCACGGTCAGCGAGTCGTCGGTGAACGGCGAGCTGCACAGTGAGTAGCAGCGCGCCACCGAGCCGGTGCGGTCGCTGGGCACCCGCAGCGTCAGAAACTGGCCGGGGGCATAACGCAGCCGTTCGGCCGGGACGGGTGCATCGCCGGGTGCCTCGAACACCAGCGACCGTGCGTCGTCGGTTTCGGCGACAACCTCGGCGATCTGCAGCTCCAGGACATGGTCGCCCAGCGGCTCGTCGGGTGCTTGGTCCAGATCCGCCTCGGTCAAGGCGCTTCCTCTCTTCGGTCTCAACTAGAACATGTTATAGAAAACCCGATTCGCATCTCTACCAGCCGCAGGAATACCCTGCTCGACACAAATCGGAACGTGTTCTAGTCTTTGTGTAAGTCGGCACTCCCAGGAGGCATACGTCAGTGACCACTATTCAACAGCGTGATGCGCAGACGGTCCTAGCTGCCATCGATGATCTGCTGCCGCGGATCCGGGAGCGCGCTCAGGCCACCGAAGATCGGCGCCGCCTGCTGGACGAGACGGTGCAGGAACTGGACGAGGTCGGTTTCTTCACCCTGCTGCAGCCCGAGCAGTGGGGCGGCCTGCAGTGCGAACCCGCACTGTTCTTCGAGGCCGTGCGCCGGCTGGCCAGCGCCTGCGGGTCCACCGGCTGGGTCAGCTCGATCCTCGGGGTGCACAACTGGCACATGGCGCTGTTCGACCAGCAGGCCCAGGAAGAGGTCTGGGGCGACGACTCCCGGACGCGCATCTCGTCGTCTTATGCGCCGATGGGCGCCGGAGTGGTCGTCGACGGCGGCTACCTGGTCAACGGGGCGTGGAACTGGTCCTCCGGCTGTGACCACGCCACCTGGGCCTTCCTCGGCGGACCGGTGATCAAGGACGGACGCCCTGTCGACTTCGGCAGCTTCCTGATCCCCCGCTCCGAGTACCGCATCGACGACGTGTGGCACGTCGTCGGTCTGAAGGGCACCGGCAGCAACACCGTGGTCGTCAAGGATGTCTTCGTGCCCCGGCACCGCTTCCTGTCGTACAAGGCGATGAACGACGGCACCGCCGGTGGTTACCAGACCAATACCGCGCCGGTCTACAGAATGCCTTGGGGCACAATGCACCCCACCACCATTTCGGCACCGATCGTGGGCATGGCCTACGGGGCCTACGAGGCGCACGTCGAGCACCAGGGCAAGCGGGTGCGTGCGGCGTTCGCCGGCGAGAAGGCCAAGGACGACCCGTTCGCCAAGGTGCGCATCGCCGAGGCGGCCAGTGACATCGACGCCGCATGGCGTCAGTTGCGCGGCAACGTCGCCGAAGAGTTCGAGCTCTTGCAGGCCGGCAGGGAGATCCCGTTCGAACTGCGTGCCCGCGCCCGGCGCGACCAGGTGCGCGCCACCGGGCGCGCGATCGCCTCGATCGATCGGCTGTTCGAGGCCTCCGGTGCCACCGCCCTTGCCAGTGACGCACCGGTGCAACGCTTCTGGCGTGACGCGCACGCCGGCCGGGTGCACGCCGCCAACGACCCCGAGCGGGCCTACGTAATCTTCGGGAACAACGAGTTCGGGCTGCCGCCCGGCGACACGATGGTATGACCGCCACCGCAGAAGTCACGTTCGAATCCACTTCGCGCACTGCGGAAGTCGACGTCGACGGGCCGCTGAAGCTGCACTATCACGAAGCCGGCGTCGGTAACGACCAGGCGGTGGTGCTGCTGCACGGCGGCGGTCCGGGCGCGTCGAGCTGGTCGAACTTCTCCCGCAACATCGCGGTGCTCGCCGAGCGGTTCCACGTGCTGGCGGTCGACCAGCCGGGCTACGGGCACTCCGACAAGCGGGCTGAGCACGGGCAGTTCAATCGCTACGCGGCCCGCGCCCTCAAGGGCCTCTTCGACCAGCTGGAGCTGGGACGCGTTCCGCTGGTGGGTAATTCACTCGGCGGCGGCACCGCGGTGCGGTTCGCGCTGGACTACCCGGACCGGGCCGGCAAGCTGGTCCTGATGGGCCCCGGTGGTCTGAGTGTCAACCTGTTCGCACCCGACCCCACCGAGGGGGTCAAGCGGCTGGGCAAGTTCTCCATGGAGCCCACCCGGGACAACCTCGAGGCGTTCCTGCGGGTCATGGTGTACGACCAGAAGCTGATCACCCCCGAGCTGATTGACCAGCGCTTCGAGCTGGCCAGCACGCCGGAGTCGCTGCAGGCGACCCGGGCGATGGGAATGTCGTTCTCCGGCGCGGACTTCGAGCTCGGCATGATGTGGCGCGAGGTGTACAAGCTGCGCCAGCCGGTGCTGCTGATCTGGGGTCGCGAAGACCGGGTCAACCCGCTGGACGGGGCCCTGGTCGCGCTGAAAACGATTCCGCGGGCGCAGTTGCACGTGTTCGGGCAGTGCGGGCACTGGGCTCAGGTGGAGAAGTTCGACGAGTTCAACAAGCTGACCATCGATTTCTTAGGAGGTGCGAGATGAGCATCCGGTCACTGGGCTATCTGCGCATCGAGGCCACCGACATGGCCGCCTGGCGCGACTACGGCCTGAAGGTGCTCGGCATGGTCGAAGGCAAGGGGACGGTCGAGGGGGCGCTCTACCTTCGCATGGACGACTTTCCGGCCCGGCTGGTGATCGTCCCGGGCGAGCAGGACCGACTGGCCGAAGCCGGCTGGGAATGCGCCAATGCCGAAGGCCTGCAAGAGATCCGGAAGCGGCTGGAGGTGGAGGGCACCCCTTACAAGGAAGCCACCGCCGCCGAACTCGCCGAACGGCGGGTGGACGAATTGATTCTGTTCAACGACCCGTCCGGCAACCCACTGGCCGTCTTCCACGGCGCCGCCCTGGAACACCGTCGCGTGGTCAGCCCCTACGGGCATAAGTTCGTCACCGAGGAGCAGGGCCTGGGTCACGTCGTGCTGACCACCCGCGACGACGCCGAGGCGCTGCACTTCTACCGGGACGTGCTGGGCTTCAGGCTGCGCGACTCGATGCGGATGCCACCGCAGGTGGTCGGCCGGCCCGCCGACGGAGCGCCGGCCTGGCTGCGCTTCTTCGGCTGCAACCCCCGGCACCACTCGCTGGCCTTCCTGCCGATGCCGACGCCGTCGGGCATCGTGCACCTGATGGTCGAAGTGGAGAACTCCGACGACGTGGGGCTGTGCCTGGACCGCGCGCTGCGCCGCAAGGTGCCGATGTCGGCCACTCTGGGCCGGCACGTCAACGACCTGATGCTGTCCTTCTACATGAAGACACCGGGCGGCTTCGACGTCGAATTCGGTTGCGAAGGAAGGAAAGTCCAGGACGACGACTGGATTGCGCGGGAGAGCACCGCGGTGAGCCTGTGGGGTCACGACTTCACCGTCGGCATGCGTGGCTAGCCTCGAGGAATGACTGCTGCGCCGATTGACCCGCGCGCATTCCGCACCGTGCTGGGTCAGTTCTGCACCGGGATCACCATCATCACGACGGTGCACGACGACGTGCCGATCGGCTTCGCATGCCAGTCGTTCGCCGCGCTGTCGCTGGACCCACCCCTGGTGTTGTTCTGCCCCACCAAGGTGTCGCGGTCCTGGCAGGCCATCGAGGCCAGCGGACGGTTCTGCGTCAACGTGCTCACCGAGGCGCAAAAGCATGTCTCGGCCCGCTTCGGATCCAGAGAGCCCGACAAGTTCGCCGGAATCGATTGGCACACTTCGGAACTCGGATCGCCGATCATCGACGGGTCGCTGGCCTACATCGACTGCACGGTGGCGTCGGTGCACGACGGCGGTGACCACTTCGTGGTTTTCGGCGCGGTGAATTCGCTGTCCGAGGCGCCCCAGATCAAGCCGCGCCCGCTGCTGTTCTACCGCGGTTCCTATACCGGAATCGAGCCGGACAAGACGACGCCGGCGCAATGGCGAGACGACCTGGAAGCGTTTCTGACCACGACCACGGACGACACCTGGCTTTAGCCGGCGCCTGTCAATCGGCTTTACACGAGCGCCGAATTTTCATTCGACGGTTGAATTTGTCGACTACAAAACGCTGCGATTTAGTTTGCTGAAGCTGTTCCAATTCCGCTGTGACGGGGTTAACATCTGGGCCATCGCGCTCCGCTTACAGATAAGGGTATGAAATGTCGATTGAAGCAACCGAATCCCGGGTCTCCGACCTCCGAAAGCGGGAGGCGGCGCAGGAGGCCTGGCAATGGATCGTCGACCTCAAAGAACGAGCGAAGTCCGATAGCGCGGGAGCCGAGGCGGAACTCGACGCAATCTTCCGCAAGGGCACCCCGCCGGGAGATCTGGACGGACCGACCGACGGCATCCTGGTGATGACCACCACCAATCAGGTCGTCGACGCCGCGGCCCGCTTCGTCACCAGCCTCTGGATGCCGTGGCAGGGCAAGCGTTTCGATCTGGCCGCCGGCACCGGCGACAACCGGATGACCTCCAACGCCAAGCTGCCGTCGAAGCTGCTGTGGCCGCTATACAAGATGAAGGACGCCGCCGACGGCAAGCTCGCCTTCGACTTCAAGACCTACCAGGACGCCGGCAAACTTGATCCGGACGTCCAGGTCATGGTCATCGACTACTCCGACGTGAAGGAAAACCCTTACGTCATCATCCGCAGCATCCGCGACGAACTGGTCGAGGTGGTGCCCGGCACGTATCTGGGCAAGATCCTGTTCCGCCTGCCGCGGGACCACTACGAGATGATCGGTTTCTTCGCGCTGCGCACCTGAGTGGCAACGACAAAAGCCGGCCGCGGTGGTCACGATCTCCCCGGCCGGCTTTTTGGTGCCCGGGTTACTCAGGCGTGGTCGTCGCCTTCCAGGGACGGGTCATAACCGGGCAGCCCGAGCTCTTCGCGCATCAACTCGGCCGTCCGCTCGGCGAACATCGAGATGGTCAGGAACGGGTTGACGCCGATGGCGCGCGGGATCACCGACGCGTCGCACACGTAGAGCCCGTCGTAGGTGCCGCCGTCCGGCCGGAACACCCGACCGGCATGGTCGACCACGCCCGCGTCGACGTTGTCGGCAGTGGTGCACCCGCCCATCGGGTGCGCGGTGATCAGATGCTTGCCCAGGAACCGCTTGTCCCAGCGTGGGTTCTTGATGTACGTGCCGCCGATGGCCTCGACGGCCGGCCGCATAACCGCGTCCACGTCCTTGTAGACGAGCTCGGTCGGTGCACCGGGCCAGTCGATCCGCACGGTGCCGTTCTTGCGCAGCACCAGCTCGCCGTCGGAGTTGTCATGCACCATGATCAGGAAGCCGAGCGAGTGGTTCATTGCGCCGTCGGTGTTGAACGTGATGTCGCGGCGCCACCGGTCGAGCTTGGCCTTGCGATAGTCGCGGTAGCTGGTCGCGGCCAGGCCCATCAGCCCGAAGCGGAAGCTGTCGATCAGCGCGCGGGGCAACGACAGATCCTGGACCGTGAACCTTTTGCGCAGGTCGGACTGGTCGGCGCCGAAGCGCATCGCGGCGGTGATGCTGGGCCCGCAGGCCAGCAGCGAGCGTGGTGGGCCGTCGGTGGTGGCCCAGGTCTGGGTGTCGGTCTGCATGTCGGTGTTGTAGGCGATGCCGAAGTTGTCGCCGTTGCCGCTGAAGTTCTTGCCAAGCCGGGTGGACAGCTGCAGCCCGGCCTTGCCGGAGCGCAGCATGATCCCGTTGGAGCCGATGGTTCCCGCGGACACCACCACCTGCCGGGCGATGACGGCGGTGTCCTTGCTGTTCTTGCCGTCGGTGCGACGGGTGACGACGCGCCACCGGCCGTCGTCGGTCGGTTCGACGTGCTGTGCCTCGATGCCGGCGAACAGCTCGACACCGAAGTGCGCCGCCATCGGCAGGTAGTTGGTCATCAGGGTGTTCTTCGAGCCGGTGTTGTCGCCGGTTCCGTCACCGCCGTGGTTGGGGCAGCGCCTGCGTTGCACCCCGTATCTGGTGACCCGGTCTTCGGTGCTGACGGTGAGGTTGAGCAGCTGTAGCTGGGCTCCGGCGTTCTTGGCGATCTGGGTGAAGGCGTCGACGCGACGCAGCGGCACGTTCTCCGCGTAGGGCACCGCGCCAAGCATGCGCCGCGCCCGTCCGTAGTACTCCTCGAGCCCGCCGACCCCCTCGCGCTCCTGCTCCACCAGCCGTTGAAACTCTTTGGGCCACGACGCGAGGAACACCTCGCGGTCCGGCACGATCGCCACGTTGAAGTTGATGAGCGAGGTGCCGCCCAGTCCGTTCGCGTGAATGACGTCGATGGTCTTGAAGCGTTCGAGTTCGATCAGTCCCAGCGGGTTGAGCGGTGAACGCAGTTCGGCTGCCGCAGCTTTCTCGGTCTCCGGGAAGGTGCCGGTCGGATGCTCGGAGCCGCGCTCGAAGACGGCGATGCGCAGTTTCCCCCCGGCCCGTGCATTAGCCACACCGAGGCGCGCGGCGGTGATGGCGCCGCCGTAGCCGGAGCCGAGAATCACCACGTCATACTCGGCGCGGAGTGCATCGGCGGGTGAGGCGAGAGATGCGGCGGGTTGTGCGGCCGTTCGGGAGGGCGATGCCACCATTACGGCAACCTCCAATGTCTTGGGTCGGTAAATGTAGCGCAGCCTAAACCCGCGGCGGCCGGTATACCACGGTTCCCCGGAAATTGGTCGGAAATCTTTTCAGGCTTGACGCGCCGCCGTTTATGAGCGACGGATCGTCCGCGCGTAAATGAACTTTACATCTGAATTCAGCGCCCCTTGTCAAACGCGTAGACACCCCATTTGCAGGGTCTGAAGAAAATAACGTTCAGGCCTCGCTTTCATAACGGTCGCTGTGTAGTGTGCGAAACCACCAACAACGTCAGTTGGCTGTCAACCCTTCATCTGCTCCCGGGGAACCGTCATGTCTTTTTCGTCTGTCTACGCGGCTGCGCTCGGCGCGCGGGAGGGCACGGCACGGTGAATCCGGTCATCGAGGCACCAGCTCCGTCCGTCGCGTCCGCCCCGCCCGCCCTGCCTCGACGCAGCACTTCGCGGGTCGTCCGCAGTGGGCGCCGAATTGCGCGCAAGGCCGACGGATCGCTGCAGACGCTGGGACGCTTCTTCGAATTGTCGGTGCAGTCCGCGGTCTATCTCATCGCGGATCTGTTCCGGCTACGCCACCCGTGGCGGGACACGCTGCACCAGGCCGCCTTCATCGTCAGCGTCACCGCGATCCCCGCGCTGCTGATCTCCATCCCGTTCGGAGTCATCGTCGCGGTCCAGGTGGGCAGCGTCATCCAGCAGGTCGGTGCGACGTCGATCTCCGGAGCGGCCGGCGGCCTCGGCGTCATCCGGCAGGCCGCGCCGATCGTCGCCGCTCTCCTGCTGGGGGGTGCGGCCGGCGCCGCCGTCACCACCGATTTGGGCGCGCGCAGCATCCGGGACGAGGTCGACGCGCTGCGCGTGATGGGCATCGACCCGGTGCAGCGCCTGGTCACCCCGCGGCTGGCGGCGATGATCCTGGTCGCGCCGTTCCTGTGCGTCTTCATCATCTTCATGGGGCTGTCGGCCGGCTACGTGATCAATGTGGCCTTCCAGTCCGGCACCCCCGGCAGCTACATCGCGTCGTTCGGATCATTCGCCACCACAGGCGATCTGGTGGTGGCGCTGCTGAAAACCTGGCTCTTCGGTGTGATCGTCACGCTCATCTCCTGCCAGCGCGGGCTGGAGGCCAGGGGTGGCCCGCGCGGGGTGGCTGACGCGGTGAACGCCTCCGTCGTGCTGGGTGTGGTCTCGGTCTTCCTGCTCAACCTGGTGATCACCGAGCTGGTCACCACGCTGATGCCGACGAAGGTGGGCTGATGGCAGGGTATGTGGCAAAGCCGTCCAGTTACCGCCCGGGCGGGATTGGCCTGGCGCTGCGCGTGCCATTGAGCGTGGCCTATCGGGGCCTGTCGCTTTTCGAGCGGTTGGGGCATCAGGCCAGCTTCCTGATCCTGGCGCTTGGCGCGATACCGCGGACCGTGACCCGGTACCGGCGTCACACCGGTGCCATCCTCGTCGACATGATCTGGGGCAACGGATCTTTGATCGTCGGCGGCGGGACGGTTGGCGTGCTGGTGTTCATGGGCGCCGCGATCGGTGCTTCGGTCGGCATCGAGGGCTATGCCGCGCTGGACATGGTCGGCATGGGCCCGCTGACCGGCTTCATCTCCGCTTACGCCAACACCCGCGAGATGGCTCCGATGATCGCGGCGATCGGATTCGGTGCCCAGGCGGGCACCCGGATGACCGCCGAGATCGGCTCCATGCGGATCTCCGAGGAAATCGATGCCCTTGAGGTGCAGGGTATTTCGTCGATCCCCTACGTGGTGACTCCCCGCGTGATCGCGGGCATCATCACCATCGTCCCGCTCTACCTGATGTCGCTGGTGCTGAGTTACGTGTTCTGCTCACTGGTGGTGAATGTGGTGCACCACCAGTCGTCAGGCACCTACTATCACTACTTCGACGCCTTCATCCAACCGTCCGATGTGCTGCTCTCGGTGGTCAAGGCCGCCATCTTCGTGCTGTTGATCGTGGCAATCCATTGCTACGAGGGCTATTACGCGGCCGGGGGGCCGGAGGGAGTCGGCCAGGCCTCGGGCCGCGCGATCCGGGCCAGCCTGATCTCGGTGGTCGTCGCCGACATGGTGCTGACGTTGGTGTTCTGGGGCAACAATCCGGGCCTGCGGTTGTCGGGGTAGCACATGATGATTCGAGATCTGGTCGCGCGACGCGCGACCGTAGCCACCCTGAGAATCCGGGGCCTGGTGGTCGCCGGGGTGTTGACCCTGGTGGGCACGGTGCTCTACCAGACCGCCCAGGGCACCTACGACGACACCTTCAAGCTCACGGTGATCGCCAACACGATCGGCGAGGGCCTGGCGCCCGGCGCCGAGGTCAAGTTCCACGGCCTGGCCATCGGCTCGGTGAAGGAGCTGGAGTCGGTCGGCTACAACCGGCAGCGGATGACGGTGGTACTCGACCCGCACCAGGCCGCGGCGCTGACCACCGATACCAAAGCCAGATTCACCTCGTCGAACGTGTTCGGCACGGCTGCGGTCGAACTCGTCAGCGACGGCAACGGTCCTGCGCTGCGGTCGAACCAGACCCTGGTGATGAGTGCCGACGTGCAGGCAGCATCGATCACCGGGCTGTTGCGTCAGGGCCTGAAGCTGAGCCGCAGTTTCGATAACCCCGAATTCGACCATGTCATCGAGGTGCTGCGCCGGCACGCCGACGTCGTCGAGCCGCTGGCCAGGGCCGGATCGGATCTGGCGAAGATCATCGCCGACACCGACACCATGCCTGTCGCCCAGTCGCTTTCGGTGCTGGCATCGTTCGTGACCGGCTTGGGTGACGCGATTCCGCTGGTCGGGCTGAGCACCAATCTGGTGGACGGGCTGACTCCGCTGGTGGGTCCCGGTGGTGTCGAGCGCACCAACCTGGTCTTCGGGCAGACCGGGCAACTCCTGGTCGATGTCGGCCGGCTGGCCGGGGAGAACAACACCTGGATCATCCAGTTGGTCAACGCGATCATGAATGTCGGCATACCGGCGTCGTTCGCCGCCGGAAGCCTGGCACCCGCCTATGACCGGCTCTCCAGCCTGGTCGATCGCGCGGACGGTGCGCTGACAGTGGTCGACGGCCAGGTCCGGCTGCGTACTGAAGTCTCCCTGGACGGGGGGCCGCACCGATGAGGAAGCTGGCCAGGCCGGTGTTCTGGCTGACGGTGTTCACCGCGGTCGCCACCGTGTGCGCGGTGCTGCTGCTCACCGCGCTGCGCAGTCCGGTCAACGGTGCGGTCTCGCACTATTCGGCGACGTTCACCGACGTCTCCGGCCTGGACGTCGGCAACGACGTCCGCATCTCCGGAGTGCAGGTCGGCAAGGTGGAGCAGATCACGCTCGAAGGGCGCACTGCCCGAGTGCAATTCAGTGCGCTCAACGAACACCCGTTGTACCGCAACACCATTGCGGCCGTGCGTTATCAGAACCTGCTGGGTCAACGCTACGTGGAGTTGGTGCAGACGTCCTCCTCAGCTGAACGGGCCGGGCAGCGACTGCCCAACGGCGCAGCCATCCCGGTGGGGCAGACGGTACCTTCGTTCGACATCACCAAACTTTTCAACGGTTTCCGTCCGGTGTTCCAGACGCTGGATGCGGCGCAGCTCAATCAGTTCGGTGAGAATCTGCTACGGCTCATCCAGGGCGACGACACCGGAATCGGGCCGGTGCTCCGTGATCTCGACGCCATCTCCAAGTACGCCGTCAATCGGCAGGCCGTCATCACCCTGCTACTGCACAACCTCAGCGACCTGTCGCACGACCTCGGCGGCAAGTCGCAGCAGCTGTTCGAACTCATCAACGCGCTCAACGGCGCGCTGGCCACTTTCACATCCAAGGCTGAGCAGTTCCGCACCTCGATCGACATCGAGTTGCCGATGCTGCGCAGCCTGGTCCGGGTCTTGCAGACCGCTGAACGCGGTTTCGACGGGTCGACGTCGCCGCTGTACGGATTGGCTACCCGACTATTCCCGCAGACACCCACCGTGATCGCCGGGCTGTCCCTGACCCCCACGCTCATTCAGGGGCTGCGCGACTCCCTGGTCGACGACGAGCGCCCAGCGTTCGCCTGTTCCAACGGCGAGGTGCGGCTGCCGGGCATCGGCGAAGTGTCCTTCGCGCAACAGGATCTGGTGGTGTGCCGATGATAGGCATCCGTAGACGCCGGGTTCTCGACGATCGCGGTGAAGCTGTGCGCAACCGCCGGCTGGGCATCGTGGGTGTGTTCGCGATCGTGGTTGCCCTGGTCACCACCGGGCTGGCGTACGTCAATCCGGCAGGGCAGGCCGGCTACACGGCGCACGCGGGGACGTCGGGCGGGGTGCGCGTCGGTGATGAGGTCCGTATCGCCGGTGTCCCGGTGGGTAAGGTGACCGCGGTCCGGTTGAACCGGACGCTGGTGGAGATGACATTCGACGTCGATCGCTCGGTGGCGGTCGGACGCGATTCGACACTGGACATCCGGTTGTTGACGCCACTGGGCGGTCATTACCTGGCCCTCGATCCCCAGGGCAGTACGCCATTGGGCCACAACGTCATTCCGCCGCAGCGGGTCAAGACGCCGTTCGAGGGCAACGACATCATCCAGGCCGTGACCCCGTTTCTGCGGGATGTCAACGGACAGGTCATCCATGACACGTTCACCGAACTCGCCAACGCGACCAACAAGTACCCCGATGCGCTGCGCGAGATCCTGCAGTCTGCCAATGAGTTGACCGGATCCTTGAGCAAAATGAGTGGTGATTTCCACCGTGGACTGGATTTCGTCAACGATGCGGCGAGCGCCTTCGCTTCGGGACGTGAGCAACTCACCGCCCTGATCGAGCAGTTCGCATTGGTCGGGCAGCGCTACACCACCAAGTCGGTCGACATCGTCGAATTCTTCACGCTCCTCGGCGAGTTGACCCGCATCATCGACCGGGTCATGGTGTTCTACAACCGCGAGCTGGCGCCGTCGATCAACGGCATCGACGACATCATCACCGCACTGGTGGCGCACCCGGAGCGGGTCGGCAAGGCCAGCGAGGGCCTTTCCCAGATCGTCAATGTGATGCTGCCGATGCTGCAGGGACACGGCGTCGTCGTAGACCAGAGCAACCGGGTGGTGCAGGCCCCGGTCTGTCTGCCCAACATGGTGAAGCAGTGCTGACATGAACAAGAAATCCACCTGGATCGGTGCCGCCTTGTTCGCCGTGGTCGTCGGGATCGTGGCCGCCGCGGTCACCGGTGCCAAAGCGATGGCGCCGGAAACGAGGGCGCTGTGCGCCGAATTCAGCGATGCGGTAGGGCTTTACCCCGGTAACAAGGTGCAGTTGCTGGGCATCGACGTGGGTTCGGTGACAGCGATCGCCAACAAGCCCGACTACGTCCAGGTGGACTTCACCGTGCCGGGTGATCTCGAATTGCCGGCCGATGTGGGGGCGCTCACCTACTCGCAGTCGATTGTCGCCGACCGGCACGTCGAGCTCACCAAGCCCTACGCCGGTGGCCCGAAGTTTTCTGGTGCCCAGTGCATCAGGCTGGAATCCACCAAGACGCCGATCAGCGTCAGTCAAACCTTCTCCGCCGTCGACAAACTCGCGGGCACCATCCTGGGAGATGGGCCGGATCCGGCGAAAGCGCCTGGTGCCCAAGCGATCAATCAGAGCCTGGCGGCATTGAGCCGTTCGCTGGAGGGCACCGGCCCACAGACCAACCAGACGTTGCGCAATCTCGTCGCCCTGGTGGGGGACCCCGACCATGCCGATGCCGAGTACCGGCAACTGCTGTCCAACAGCGAGGTTTTGACCTCCGACCTGCTCGCGCACTGGGATACCTTCACCACCGTGTTGCAGACCCTGCCGGAGAGCCTGCGCATGATCGAGGGCCTGTCCAACGGGTTCGGTTCGGCGCTCGCGCATCTCGCGCACTCCTTACCCTTGCTGGTCGACGCGCTGAACCGGTTCGGGCCCAGGGCGTACAACAACATCGGCGACAAGCTGATCCCGTGGCTCAGGGATGTCCTGACCGCATACACCCCCCAGATCGTGGGTTTCATCAACGCGTTGCCGCCGGTCACCAATTGGGTTGCGTCGCAGTATCAGCCGGCCTGGGGATCGCACCGTGTCACCTACCTACCACCGCAGGTGGCGATGTCGCCGTCGCAGGCCAGCACGATCTGCAGCGTGCTGCGGCAGCGCAATGTGCCGGGCGCCGAGGACGCGTGCGCACCCGGTGCGAACTCTGATTCGGTCACCCTGGGGATGACCGACCTCCTGCTCGGGGCGGCGTCATGACCAGGCGTTGGCTTGCCGCGTTGTCGCTGGCGCTGGCGTGCCTGCTCTCGGGTTGTTCGCTCGATCCGGCCCGGCTACCGGTGCCCGGAGCGTACGTGCCGGCCGGTAAGTACACCGTCAAGATCGAATTCTCGAGTGTGCTGAATCTTCCGGCGCGCGCCAAAGTGGACCTCGGTGGTGTCCAGGTGGGTGTGCTGGACCGCGTCCAATTGGTAGGCAGCACGGCGGTCGCCTACGTCGACGTCGACAACAGCGTCAAACTGCCCCAGAACACGCGGGCGGAGTTGCGGCAGGCGACAGTGTTGGGGGACATCTACATCGCGTTGTTGCCGGCTGAGACCCCGGCGCCAGGTCACCTGCATAACGGCGACACCATACCGCTGCGCAACACCGTGCCGTCCGACAACGTCGAGGACATCCTGCGCTCGGTGTCGACTCTGGTGTCGGGCGGGTCGCTGAACACGTTGGAAGAATCAGTCGTCAACTTCAACAAAGCATTTTCCAAGGATCCGGCCGAGCTGGACCGGATGCGTCAGAAGCTGTCCGGAATGCTGCGCGACCTGGCCGCCAACGAGGACAAGATCGACGAAATCCTGGGCAGCACAGAGCGTGTCAGCAATGACCTGCTGGCCGAAACCGGTGCTTTCGACCGCTTGATCAACGAGGGGCCGGTGCGTCTGCGGGCGATGTCGGCGGTGCTGCCGAGCATCGTCCAACTGCTGGTGTGCGCGCAGGATCTGGGCCGCTACGGCGGCGAGTTGCTGGTACCGAACACACCCGACTTCCTGCAGATGCTGTCCTACATCACGCCGACGGTACGGACGATCGCGTCGGCCGACACGTCGCTGCCGGCGATGGCCGACAAGATGGTCGCGCTGATCCGCGACAAGCTGATCCCGTTCTACAGCAACGGTGGTCCGCGACTGAGCGTGTCGGTCAGCCCCGGTGCGAGGGCGGACGAGGCGATAGCCGCAATGCGGACGATGGGGATGCTGCCATGAAATTCAATGCCGCCGTCACCGTGGTGATTCTCGCGGTCGCGACGCTGCTGGGCGCGGGATATCTGACATTCGGAGTGCTCAAGGCGGAGCCGACCGCCCAGCGCACCCGGCTGACGCTGCTGCTCGACAATTCCGGTGGGTTGATGCCGACCTCGCAGGTGACGATGCGCGGCATCCGGGTTGGCAAAGTGACCGGGATCCGCACCACCGCAAGTGGATTGAAGGTGTCGATCGACCTCGACCAGGGGCATCCGATTCCCGCCGACAGCGCGATCAGCATCCAGAACCTGTCGCTGGTCGGCGAGCAGTACATCGACTTCACCCCGAAACACCTTGCCCCGCCCTATTTCAGCGACGGCACCGTGATCCCCGCCGAACGGGTGGCTTCCGCGGTCACGGTGAGCGACCTGCTCAACAAGGCCAATGCGCTGCTCTCGGTGCTCAACCCGACGCACGTCAACAATATCGTCGGCACGGTTTCGCAGGTGTTCGCCGGCAACGACGCCGCCATCGACTCACTGGCCACCACCGCGGCCGGGGCAGCCAAGATCGAACGCGACAACAAGCAGATACTCGCCACGCTCTTCGGCAACCTGGCCACACTGACCACCGACATCAGCGACCAGGACGTCGGTGGCGTGCTCAGTCGCAGCGGCAGACTGCTGCCGAGCTCAATCTTGGCGCTGGCCAAGCTGACTCGCGAGGTCGACACGTATGCCCACAGCGCCGACGGCGTGTTCGCCCCCGGCGCCCCCGTTCCCACCCTGGTCGCCAACCTCAAGCAATATCTCGACATGTTGTCGGGGCCGCTGAGTACCTTTGCGGCGGCTTTGGAACCGGCGACCGCACCGTTACGGGGCTTCAAGGTCGATGCGGGGCACTTCGTCGACGTGTGGGAGTCGACTTTTAGCGATGCAGGCGGAGTCCGCGTGCAGGTGAGCGTCCCGGAAGGAAACCGATGAGCAACACGTTGATCGACGAAGACGAGACCACGGAGACCACGGAGGCCACGAAGGCCACCGAGGCCAGCCAGGACACCGAGGCCACCGAGGACACCGGGGCCAGCCAGGACACCGGGGCCGCTGAGTCTGATCCACCGAACCGGTTGCGCACCAGGCGGTTCTGGGTGCTCGCGCTGGCTGTGATCGCGGCTCTCGCGGGTGGCTGGTTCGGATTCGACAAGTACCGGACCGTGGCCGGTGAACTGGCCGCCGTGCGTCAGGCCGACTCCGACCGCGACGCCGCGGCCAAGCTTGCCAAGGATTACGCGCTGAAGTCGCTGACCTACACCTTCGAGGACCCCGACGCCTTCTTCCGTTCGGTGGAAGACGGTGTGTCACAGACGCTGAAGGACAAGTACGTCAACGCCACCGATCTGCTCAAGGGCATCATGACGCAGGCGCAGGTCACCTCGACGGGTGAAGTGCTCGCCACCGACGCGGTAGCCCAGCCCGGGCAGGTGTATCAGGTGGTGGTGTCGGCCGCACAGACGACCCGCAACCTGCAGAACCCGAAGTCGCGGGTATCGGTGATCTTGTTGCAGGTCACCGTCAACAAAGTGGGCGACCATTGGCAGGTCTCCGACATCGGGCCGAAGACGGGCAGTCACGCCGGCGCTGACCCGATCGGCCCCCTGAACCCCGGGCCGCCGCCGGGGCGCTAAGGGGGCGGATCCACCAGGGCGCACCCGGTACAACAACTTTCGGGCCGCCAGCCGGAACGGGAGCTGCGGAGAACTCCCGTTCCGGCTGACGGCCCGGTGCCGGAGAGGCTAGGTGCGCGCCCCGCGGTAATGGTCGGTGTCGTCGTAGGAACCTTCGCGGGTGACGACCGCGTCCTGGGCCTGGGACTGTTCGGCGCGCTCGAGCCGGGTGTTCGGGTCGATGGTGTCGGCGCGCTTCCACTGCTCATCGAGCTGCTCGCGCGACGTCGCGGCCTCACTCTGATGGGCGGCCGCGCGGTCCTGCAGACGTTTTGCTTCGGCGGCCTTCGCCTCCGCCTCGGCCTGCGCGGCGCGGGCCCGCGCCGCCGTTTCCTCGGCCAGCGCTTCCCTACGCTCGACGCGGGCAGACTCCACTCTGGCCTGTTCGCGGATCTCCTCGGCCTGCTGGATCTGGCGACGCCGTTTTGCCTTGGTGGACACGACGATCAGTGCGACGATCACCGCGATGATCACCAGTGCGGCAACCACGATCAGGACGATATTGCTGGTACTCATGGTGAGCTCCATTGCTAGGGCGGTTTGCTGTTGTGCCGTGGCCGTCCGGAGGGCCGTCTGGAGCGGATCCCCATATTCCACAGAAATAAAACAAGCCCTGAGCAGTGCTACATGAAGTCCAGGGCCTCCACCGTCGCCGTGCCGCCCTCATGTGACGGCCGGTTGGCCCCGCCGATCACGTAGATCGTGTGGCCGACGGTCGCCACCGCCTCGCCGTGGCGCGCCGTCGGCATCGGCGGCAACGTCGACCATTTGCCGTCGGCGATGTCGTACGCCTCCACCACGGCCAGCACCTGTGTCGGCTCCTCACCGCCGACCGCGACCACGCGGCCGTCGATGAACGTGGCGCCGTAACTTCCGCGCGGAGTCGGCATGTCGACCAATTTCGTCCAGGCGTCCGCTTGCGGGTCGTACCGCTCGAACGCGGCCGAGTTCTTGTCGGCCGACAGGAACCGGCCGCCCACGGTGTAGACGTAGGTGCCGTCGGATACCGCCGCGAGGTGCTCGCGCGGGGTCGGCATCTTGGCCGCGTCCTTCCACGACGTGCCGTCGAACACCTCGGTCTGCTGCACCAGTTGCTTGGCGTTCTGTCCGCCCACGACCACGAGCTTGTCGCCGACCACCGCGGCCGCCGGTGCGGCCCGGGCGTGGGTCAGGCTCGGCAACTCGACCCAGCTACCGCCCCGCAACGCGAAGACCCTGTTGGAGGCATCGGCGATATTGTCGCTCGCACCGCCGAGCACCACGACCTCGTTGCGGTACGTGGCCGCCGCCGCGTGGTGCAGCGGGATGGGCAGGGGTGGGCCGGTCTCCCAGACCCCGCTGCGCGGGTCATAACTTTCGACCGTGGTCAGAACCGATCCGTTGTACAAGCCGCTGATCAGCCAGATCTTGTCGCCCTGCACCGTCCACGCCATCATCAGCCGCGGACTCTTCGCGTCCGGCAGCGTGCGCCATTGCGCGGCGGGCTGTGTCTTGCGTGCCGGCAGGGTGAGCGCCTCGGCCGCGGACACCACCTGCTGATCGCCCGGCCCGGTGGCGCCGCCGATCGCATACACCGTCTTCTCCACGGCGGCGACCGCCATTCCGTGCCGCGCGGTCGCCATGTCCGGCAACCCGTCCCAGGTCTTGGCCATCAAGTCGAACACCGACACACTTTTGAGGACCTCGCCCCCGGACAGACCACCGACCGCCACCAATCGTCCGTCGGCGATCGCGACACCGAGATCGCTGCGCGGCCGCGGCAGCGGCGGCAACGTCGACCATGTCTTCGCGTCCGGGTCGTAGGCCTCGACGGCGGCCGAGTCGGTGCTCCCGCTGGAGCCGCCGACCACGTACATCAGCTTGCCGTTGGTGGCGGCGGCAAGCATCTGGCGCGGCGTAGGCAGCGGAGCGCCCAGCGTCCAGGAATTGCCGTCGAAGACCTCGGTCGTGTTCAGCAGCGCGCCACTGGCGTCCACTCCGCCGGTGACGACGATCCGGTCGCCGATTACCGCCGCGGCCGCGGCTGCGCGGGGTTGTAGCAGGTGCGGCAGCTCGACCCAATGGCTGTTCACCACTCGCCAAACCTGGTCAGTGACAACGGGTTTGGCGCCGGTCGTCTTCCAGCCGCCGAGCACGACCGGGTTGCCCTGCCAGGTCACCGCCATGGCGCGCTGAACGGGAGCGGGCAGGTCGTCGCCGCCCTTCCATTCGTCGATGGCCGGGTCGTACCCTTCGTGACGTCCGGTGACGTTGCCGTCGCTGCCGACGCCGCCGAAAATCCATATGGTGCCGTCCGATTGCGTGGTCGCCGCTGCGTCGCGCGCGATGCGCGCATTGGTGATCGCCTTCCACTGGACCGGTGCCTGGGTCCGCGACTGGCTCGAGGCGCTGGTCTTCTTGTCGTCGCCCGACACCGCGAGGAAGACGCCGCCGGCGACCAACAGCAGCACCACCAGCACCGCCGCGCCGATCAGCAGCAGATTCTTGCGGTTGGCGGGCTTGGTGGGGGGTGTGGTCGGGGTCGGCGTCACCATCGCCTGAGTGTGGGTGCCGTGCGCGTCGCGCAGGATCCGCGCGGCCTCGGCCGGGTTGCTCGTGATGGCGGGATCCGAAGCCGGCGGGGGGATCGACCGGCTGATCGCGGACGTGGGGCCTTCGTCCCGTCCCGGGGGCGGGATCTCCCGCGTCATTCCCGTGGCCGCCGGGGGAGTGACCGAGACACCCGGCGCCGCGACTGACGTGCGCCCGGTGTTGTCCCCCACGCTGGTGATCGCCATCGAGTCGGGCTTCAACCCGCTGGCGCGCTGGGCGGCCTGCAGTTCCCGTCCGAAGGCTTCCGCCGATGCCGGCCGCTGCTCCGGGTCCACCGACATCGCGTGCTCGATCGCTGAGCACACCGCATCGGGGATACCGTCGGGCCGCATGTCCGGGATGCCGGTGGAGCTGATCCGCAGGTACTGCGCAATCAGGTCCTCGCCTTTGCGGCGTTCGTGCGCGGCGTTGCCGGCGATCAGCGCATAGATGGTGGCGCCCAGCGAGTAGATGTCCGCGGCCACCGTGGCCGGATTGCCGGTCATGACTTCCGGGGCGGTGTAGTCGATGGTGCCGGAGAAGAACCCGGTCGCCGTCTCGTATCCGCCTTCGATGTGGGCGATGCCGAAGTCGCTGAGCTGGGGCTCGCCGTAATCGTTGATCAGTACGTTCGCGGGCTTGATGTCGCGGTGCAGGGTGCCGTTGCGGTGTGCGGTTTCCAGTGCCCCGCAGAGCTTCACCCCGATGCGCAGCGCCTCCGGCCAGGGCACCGGCCCCTCCTGACGCAGCCGGACCGCGAGGGAATCAGCGGCGTGATAGGGCATCACGATGTATGGCCGATTGCTCACTGTCATCCCGACCCGCAGGATGTGCACGATGTTCGGATGTCCGGAGAGCCCGCCCATCGCGTAACCCTCGCGCAGAAACCGCTCCCTGCTCTCCTGGTCGAAGTGCGACGGCAGGACCTTGACCGCGACGTGTCGCCCGAGGGCCGTCTCGTAGCAGCGGTAGATCACGCCTGCGCCGCCGCGGCCCACCTGCCGTGCGTCCTCGAAGCCAGCGGCGGTCAGCTCGTCGGCGAGGCCGCCTGAAACTGGCGCGCCGTCGGTTTCTTCAGGCATGTATTCGACGCTTCCCCTCCGCGCGATGGTTGTTTCGCGAGGTCAACAGTAGCGAACCTGAACCTGCGTGGTCGCGGTTCAGGCCAGAATGGCTTCATGGCAGTGGATGTGAGCGCATACTTCGACCGGGTCGGCTACGAGGGTGCGGCCGAGCCGACTTTCGACGTGCTGCAGGCGCTGGTCACCGCCCACACCCGCACCATCCCGTTCGAGAACCTCGACCCCTTCATGGGCGTGCCGGTCGACGATCTGAGCGCAGATGCGTTGACCGACAAGCTCGTTCACCGGCGCCGCGGCGGTTACTGCTACGAGCAGAACGGCCTGATGGGCTACGTGCTGGCCGAACTCGGCTTTCAGGTGCGCCGGCTCGGCGGACGCGTGGTGTGGATGAGTCCGCCGGACGCGCCGGTGCCGGCCCAGACACACACCCTGCTCGCGGTGAGCTTTCCCGGCTGCGCGGGACCGTATCTGGTCGATGTCGGTTTCGGCGGCCAGACGCCAACGTCGCCGCTGCGCCTGGCAACCGGCGGCGTGCAGCAGACGGCACATGAACGGTTCCGGCTCGAAGACCGCGGCGACGGGATGGTCCTGCAGGCCGAAGTCCGCGGCCAGTGGCAGGCGTTGTACGAGTTCACCACCCAGACCCGCCCGCCGATCGATCTGACGGTGGGAAGCTGGTACGTCTCCACGCACCCGTCGTCGCACTTCGTGACCGGTCTGATGGTGGCCGCAGTCACCGATGATGCCCGCGTGAACCTGGCGGGGCGCACCCTGACGATCCACCGGACTGACGGCAGCGAAAAAATCCTGCTGGAGGAAGGGGCCGCGGTGGTGGACACCGTGCGCACGCGGTTCGGGATCGAGGTACCCGATCCCGGCGGCCTTCAGGCGCGGGTGGACGCGCTACTGGCCCGGCAGCCAGGAACCGATCCGGCTTAGCGCCGCCTCGATATCGCTCGTCGGACCGGCGAAGGACAGCCGGACGAAGGAACTCCCGCGTGCCGGGTCGAAATCGATGCCCGGTGCGATCGCAACCCCGGTTTCCTTCAGCAGCTTCGAGCAGAACGTCAACGAGTCGGTGGTGAAGTCGGAGACGTCGGCGTAGACGTAGAACGCTCCGTCGGTGGGCGCCAGCCGGTCGACACCGATCCGGCGCAGACCGTCCAGCAGCATCGAGCGGTTGACGGAGTAGTGCTGCAGGTTGGCCTCGGCCTCCGCGATCGACTCGGGGCTGAACGCCGATACCGCGGCGATCTGCGACAGCACCGGCGGACAGATCGTGAAATTCCCGGTGAGACAGTCCACCGCGCGGCGCAGCTCCGTCGGTACCATCAGCCACCCGAGCCGCCACCCGGTCATCGCGAAGTATTTGGAAAAGCTGTTGACGATCACCGCGTTTCGCGATGTCTGCCACGCGCAACTGGTCGGCGGCGCACCGTCGTAGACCAGGCCGTGGTACACCTCGTCACTGATCAGCCGCACCCCCGAGTCGTCGCACCACGAGGCGATCGCGGCCAGTTCTTCAGGGGGGATCACCGTGCCGGTCGGATTGGCCGGACTGGCGACGATGACACCCTTGACGGGGGGATCGAGTTCCGCCAGCAGCTGCACGGTGGGCTGAAACCGCGATTCCGGCCCACACGGTATCTCCACCACCTCACATCCCAACGCCGACAGGATGTTTCGGTAACAGGGATACCCGGGGCTGGCCATCGCGACGCGATCGCCGACGTCGAAGCACGCCAGAAACGCGAGCAGAAAACCGCCTGAGGAACCGGTGGTGATCACAACCGCATCGGGTTCCACGGAGATGCCGTGCAGGCGCTGGTAATCCGCGGCGATCGCCGCCCGCAGCTCCGGTATGCCCAGCGCCACCGTGTAGCCCAACTGGTTGAGATGCAATGCGGCCGCGGCTGCGGCCCGCACCGGTTCCGGGGCGCCCACGCTGGGTTGGCCGGCCGACAGGTTCACCAGGTCACCGTGGGTGCGCTGACGCTCGGCGGCCGCCAGCCACACGTCCATCACATAGAACGGTGGGATGCCGGCCCGTTGGGCGACATGATCGTTCACGGTGTCGAGAGTACTTCGGATTCTAGTCGGTCCAGCAGCTCTCGCGGCGACTCGAGCAATTGGGTACTGCCATGCGCCCGTTTGAAATACAGATGCATGTCGTGCTCCCAGGTGATCGCGATGCCGCCGTGCAGCTGGATGGCTTCGGCTGCAACGGTGTTGAGCGCTTCGGTGGCCGCCAGTCGTGCGGTGGCGGCGTTGGTGGGGCCGGGCGCGGTGCAGGCTTCGTCGACGATGGCGCGGGCGGCGGAGACCACGACGTAGAGGTCGGCCATCCGGTGCTTGAGCGCCTGGAAGCTGCCGATGGGCCGGCCGAACTGCACCCGGCTCTTGGCGTACTCGACGGTGAGGTCGAGGCAACGCTCCGCAGCGCCGATCTGCTCGGCGGCCAACAGGATTGCCGCGAAGTCGGCCAGGCCCGGGTCGTCGCCCAGCGGCTCGGTTTCCTCGGGCTCGAGCCTGGCGAGCCGCCGGGTGAGGTCCATACTCGCCAGCGGTTGCGCGCTGAACCGGGTCCACCGGGTGAGCCGTCCCTCGTCGGCGGCGACCACGACGTCGGCGATGTCACCGTTGACCACGTAATCGGGGTCGAGCACCAGCGCCCCGATGGAGCTGCCCTCGGCGAGCGCTGCCAACGTCTCGGCGTCGGGTTCGGTTCCGGCCAGCAACGCGAGTTCGGCCAACGTGGTGCCCAGCAGGGGAGAGGGCACCAGAGCGCGCCCGAGCTCCTGCAAAACGGTTGCCGCATCGGCGAGTTCGCCGCCCGCCCCGCCCAGGTCCTCGGGGACCACCAGGGCCGCCGCGCCGACCTGCTCGCACAGCAGCCGCCACAGCGACTCGTCATAGCCGCGATCCGACTCGATCGCCGCGCGCACCGCAGCCGGGCTTGCGTGCTTGGCCACCAGGGCCGCCACGGTTTCCCGCAGCATCTCCCGTTCTTCAGAGGAAGTCATGACAGCGCCTCCAGTACTCGGCGTCGATGTGATTCCGGTGTACCCCAGGCGGATCGCAGTGCCTGCACCCGCAACAGCAGCAGCGACAGGTCGTGCTCCTGGGTGAAGCCGATGGCGCCGTGGGTCTGCAATGCCGAGCGTGCCGCCAGCAGTCCCGCCTCACCCGCGGCGACCTTGGCCGCACTGACGTCGCGCGGTTCCAGCGACAGCGCCGCGCCATACACCAGCGGCCGGGCCAGTTCGACCGCGATATGTACGTCCGCGAGCTTGTGCTTGATCGCCTGATACGAGCCGATCACCCGGCCGAACTGGGAGCGCTGTTTGGCGTAGTCGACGCTACCGGCCAGCAGCGCTCCGGCCGCGCCGATCAACTGGGCCGCGGTGGCCAGCGCGCCCAATTCGTAGGCCTTTTCGGTATCCGCTGACCACGCATCGCCCGAGGCGGCGACGTCGTAGATCCGGCGGCTGGGATCCACCGAGTCGTGTCGCTGGTTCGCTGTGCACTCGCTGACGCTGCCCTGATCCGCCAGCAGCACCAGTCCGGCGCCGTCGGCGTCGACGGCACGCGGCACGTGCGGCCGAAGCGCGACAGTCGCGATCAGGTCGCCGGAGGCCAGCTCCGCGCTGCGTTGATCGTCCGCCAGCAGAATCGGGGCCACGGCGATGGATTCGGTCACCGGGCCCGGCACGCACCAGTGTCCGAGCCGCTCCATCGCGACCATCAGATCGACCGGCGAGGCATCGATACCGTCGTAGCGCTCCGGCACGATCAACGCGGTGACGCCCAGGTTGGCCAGTTGTTCCCACACCTTGCGGCCGGGTGCGGTGTCACCGGCAGCCCAGGCGCGCACGGCCGCCGGGAGATCCGCGGCACCCAGCGCGGCGTCGATGCTGGCAGCGAAGTCTCGCTGTTGTTCGTCTATCGCGAAATCCATCAGCGCTTCTCCCTGGGTAGGCCCAGCAGTCGTTCCGAGATGATGTTGCGCTGAATCTCGTTGGTGCCGGCGTAGATCGGGCCACCGAGCGCAAACAGGAGTCCTTCGGTCCACGGCCCGGCGAGTTCGCCGTCGGCGCCGCGAATGTCCAGTGCAGTCTGGTGCAACTCCACGTCGAGGTCTGACCAGAACACCTTCGTCACCGACGATTCGGCCCCCAGCTCGCCGCCGCCGGCCAGACGGGTGACGGTCTCGAAGGTCTGCAGGCGGTAGGCCTGCGCCTTGATCCAGCCGTCGGCCACGCGTTCGGCGAACTCCGGCGGTGAGCCGCTGTCTTTCCACAGCCGCACCAGTCGCTCGGCCGCGGCCAGGAATCGGGCCGGGCTGCGCAGCGACATGCCGCGTTCGTTGCTCGACGTGCTCATGGCCGCGCGCCAGCCGTCGTTGGGAGCGCCGATGACGTCGTGGTCGGGCACGAACACGTCGTCGAGGAAGATCTCGCCGAAGCCCGTATCGCCGCCGAGCTGGACGATGGGGCGCACCGTGACGCCCTCGGCCTTCAGGTCGAACATGAAGTAGGTCAACCCGTTGTGCCGCTGCGCGGACGGATCCGAGCGGAACAGCCCGAAGCCCATGTCGGCGAACGGCGCCCGCGAACTCCAGATCTTCTGCCCGTTGAGCAGCCAGCCGCCGTCGGTCCTGGTGGCGGTGGACCGCAGCGATGCCAGATCGCTGCCGGATTCCGGCTCTGACCAGGCCTGCGCCCAGATCTGTTCGCCGCTGGCCATTTTCAGCAGAATCCGGTCCAGCTGTTCTTCGGTGCCGTGCGCGAACAGCGTGGGCCCCAACATGGAAGTACCGTTGGCGCTTGCCCGCCCGGGTGCTCCGGCGCGAAAGTACTCCTCCTCGAGGACCACCCAGTGCAACAGCGGCGCGTCGCGACCGCCGTACTTTTCCGGCCAGTTGATCACCGACAGGCCGGCGTCGAACAGCACCTTGTCCCAAACCCGATGCTGGGCAAAGCCTTCGGCGTTGTCGTAGGACTTCGTCGGAATGTGCTCGCGGTTGGCCGCGAGAAACTCGCGGACCTCGGCCTGAAAGGCCAGCGTTTCTTCGTCCAGTGTGAGATCCAATTCAGGCCAACTCTCGCAGTTGTGGTTTGACCACCTTGCCGCCGGCATTTCGCGGCAACGCGTCGACGAACCGCACCGAACGCGGTGCTTTGAAGTTCGCCAGATGTTCACGGGTGTAGGCAATTACCGCCGCTTCGTCCAGGGTGGCACCGGGCCGGACGACCACGAACGCTCGTCCGACCTCACCGAGTCGCGGGTCGGGCACGCCGATCACCGCCGCGTCGGCGATGCCGTCCATCCGGGCCAGTACCTGTTCGATCTCGGCGGGGTAGACATTGAAGCCGCCGCAGATGTACATGTCCTTGAGCCGGTCGGTGATGCGCAGGTTACCGGCCTCGTCGACCACACCGATGTCGCCGGTGTGCAGCCAGCCGTCGGGATCTATTGCCGCAGCTGTGGCCTCGGGATCATCGAGGTAGCCCAACATGACGTTGGGCCCGCGCAGCAGCACTTCGCCCGCTTCGCCCTCTTCGGCGTCTTTGATGCGAAGTTCGAATCCGGCGAACGGGCGTCCGCAGGTGGTGGCGACGGTCACCGCGTCGTCCTCGGCGCGGCACATCGTGCCCATGCCGTTGGCCTCGGTCAGCCCGTAGGCGGTCAGCACGATGTCGATGTCGAGTTCGGACTGCATGCGTTCCACCAGCACCACCGGCACGGTGGCCGCCCCGGTGACCGCGAACCGCAGTGAGCTCAGGTCGTAGTCACCGCGGGCCGGGTGATCGAGCAGGGTCTGGTAGATGGTGGGCGGTCCGGGCAGGACGGTGATGCGGTGCTGCTCAATGGCTTGCAGGGCGCGCACCGGGTCGAAGGTCAGCTGCGGGATCAGCGTCGCACCGGTCTGCAGGCAGGCCAGGATGCCGGCCTTGTAGCCGAAGTTGTGGAAGAACGGGTTGATGCAGAGGTAGCGGTCGGCGCTGGTGATCTTGCCGTTGGCGGCCCAGGCGGCCGAAGCCGCGAGCGACTGCCGGTGCGCGCACAGCACCCCTTTGCTGCGGCCGGTGGTACCGGAAGTGAACAGGATGTCGCTGACGTCGTCGGGCTCGACCGCCGCCGCGCGTGCCTGGACCGCGGCGACGTCGCCACCACGGGCCATGAACTCGTCCCAGGTGCCGTCGTTTTCGTCGATCGGGATCCGCACGATGTGGCGCAACGCGGGGAGCGCTTGGCGGTCCAGGTCCGCGGCCCGGTCGGCACCCAGGAACCTCCCCGCCGCGAACAGCACCGGTGCCTCGGTCCGCGCGATGATGTCGGATGCCTCGGCGGCGGTGTAGCGCGTGTTCAGAGGCACCATGGCAGCACCGGCGTGATGGATGGCCAGGCATGCCACCACCCAGTGCCACGTGTTCGGCGACCAGATGGCCACCCGGTCCTTCGGCTGCACGCCGAACGCGATGAGCGCGGCCGCCGCCCGGCGTACCTCGTCGCGCAGCGCGGCGGCGGTGAAGGTGCGGTCATCGGTAATCAGCGCGTCGTGGTCGGGAAGTTCGCTCGCGAAACGATCCAGCGCCGCGGGAATGGTGCGGGGATCGTCTCCGGCAAGCGGGTCGGGTCCCCGCCCTGCAGGGGACTGCCCCCAGGACATGGCCGCTCCTTCCTGCCGGGCTAACAAAGCAAGTGCTTGGTAGGTTAGCCTACAGGTTATGCAGGACGTCGAAGAGTTCCGGGCGGAGGTCCGCCAATGGCTGGCCGACAATCTGGTCGGCGAATTCGCGGCATTGAAGGGCCTGGGTGGCCCGGGGCGCGAGCACGAAGCGTTCGAAGAACGCCGGGCGTGGAATCAGCACCTGGCCAAGGCGGGACTGACCTGCCTGGGCTGGCCGGTGGAGCATGGCGGCCGCGGGCTTTCGACCGCACACCGGGTCGCGTTCTACGAGGAATACGCACTCGCGAATGCCCCCGACAAGGTGAACCACTTCGGTGAAGAGTTGCTCGGGCCGACGCTGATCGCGTACGGGACCCCGGAGCAGCAGCAACGCTTCCTGCCCAAAATCCTCGATGTGACCGAGTTGTGGTGCCAGGGTTACTCAGAGCCCGGCGCCGGCAGCGACCTGGCCAACGTCGCGACCACCGCTGAACTGGACGGCGACCAGTGGGTGATCAACGGCCAGAAGGTGTGGACTTCGCTTGCCCACCTGTCCCAGTGGTGCTTCGTGGTCGCACGCACCGAGAAGGGCTCCAAGCGTCACGCCGGCCTGTCGTATCTGCTTGTGCCACTGGATCAACCGGGTGTTCAGGTGCGGCCGATCATCCAGATCACCGGTACCGCCGAGTTCAACGAGGTGTTCTTCGACGACGCCCGGACCGAGGCCTCGCTGGTGGTTGGTCAGCCGGGTGACGGATGGCGGGTCGCGATGGGGACGCTGACCTTCGAGCGCGGCGTCTCGACGCTGGGCCAGCAGATCGTCTATGCCCGCGAACTTTCCAACCTGGCCAAGCTGGCCGAGCGCACCGGCGCAACCGCTGACCCCTTCATCCGGGAACGACTGACGCGGGCCTGGACGGGGTTGCGCGCCATGCGGTCCTATGCGCTGGCCACCATGGACGTTGAGCAACCCGGTCAGGACAACGTGTCGAAGTTGTTGTGGGCCAACTGGCATCGTTCGCTCGGCGAGCTGGCCATGGACGTGATCGGCAAGCCGGGGCTGATTTTGGACGACGGCGAATTCGACGAATGGCAGCGGTTGTACCTCTTCACCCGCGCGGACACCATCTATGGCGGGTCCAACGAGATTCAGCGCAACATCATCGCCGAGCGGGTGCTCGGTCTGCCGAGGGAGGTCAAGGGGTGAGCTTGTCCGAAGTGCCGGAAGAGATTGCGGGACACGGGCTTCTGCAGGGCAAGGTAGTGGTCGTGACCGCTGCTGCGGGCACCGGCATCGGCTCGGCCACCGCGCGCCGTGCGCTGGCCGAAGGCGCCGATGTGCTGATCTCCGATCACCACGAGCGCAGGCTGGGCGAGACCGCCGCGGAGTTGTCGGCTCTGGGACTGGGCCGGGTGGAGCATGTGGTGTGCGACGTGACGTCCACCGCTCAGGTTGACGCGCTGATCTCGTCGTGCACCGCGCGCCTCGGCCGGTTGGACGTGTTGGTCAACAATGCTGGACTGGGCGGGCAGACACCGGTGGCCGACATGACCGACGAGGAGTGGGACCGGGTGCTGGACGTGTCGCTGACGTCCGTTTTCCGGGCCACCCGGGCGGCATTGCGGTACTTCCGGGACGCGCCGCACGGCGGTGTGATCGTCAACAACGCCAGCGTGCTCGGGTGGCGCGCCCAGCACTCGCAGTCGCACTATGCCGCGGCCAAAGCGGGCGTGATGGCCCTGACCCGTTGCAGCGCAATCGAAGCCGCTGAGTACGGGGTACGGATCAATGCCGTGTCGCCCAGCTTGGCGCGGCACAAGTTCCTGGACAAAACGACCTCGGCCGAGCTGCTGGACCGGCTGGAGGCGCAGGAGGCGTTCGGACGTGCGGCCGAACCGTGGGAAGTGGCGGCCACGATTGCATTCCTGGCCAGCGACTACTCGAGTTATCTGACCGGAGAAGTGATCTCGGTATCCAACCAGCACGCGTGAGCTTCGGCTCAATTTTCGCGCGTTTTTTACCCGCAGGTGCGCCTTAGGCTAAGAGGCAGTTCACACGACGGCCGCTCGGCGCCGTCCACACCCGGGGGAAATGATGCGCAGTACGTTACTGCTGGTAGGAGTCGTTCGGTGACCTACAGGCCGGACCCGTACCCGTGGGAAAACCCGCCCAATCCCGCAGACGGCTCGACTCAGGCCGCCTGGCTTCCTGCCAAGCCTGCGCCGAGCCCGCCGGCGTGGCCTGGGCAGCCGAATCCAGCGGTGCCGCCCGGTCTCCCTCCGCAGGGACCGCCTGCCTGGCCGGCAGGGCCGCCGATACCTGGTCAGTTCGGCCCGCCGCCCATGCCCGGGCGGCGAAGTCGCAAGCCGCTCATCATCGCGCTAAGTGTCATTGCGAGTGTGATTCTCGCGGTGGTGACACTCGTCGTGGTGCTGGCGTCAACCGGTGACAGTGGCTCGGGCAAGGCCGGTGACGCCGTCAAGGGTTACCTGGATGCGCTGGCGCGGGGAGACGCCGCCGCGGCATTGAGTTACAGCAGCGATCAACCGGGTTCTGACGAATTCCTGTCGGACGACATCCTCAGGAAGCAGATCGCGCGCTGGCCGATCAGCGGGGTCAAGATTCTCAGCGACGACTCCGAGCACAGTCTGGGATTTGCCCGGGTCCATGTGGTCGCGAAGTTCGGTGAAAACACCTCAGACGTCACGATGTCGGTGAAGAAATCCGGGAAGACGTGGAAGCTCGAGCATGCCGCGACCAAGATCGAACCGCTCGGCAGCTTGGAAAACGATGCGCTCAAGACGTTGCTCTTCTTCGGCCGTCCCGTCGGCACCGCCCCGGTGTACGTGTTCCCGGGCTACATCGACGCGTCGAGCAACAACTCGAACCTCGCGGTGCAGCAGAAGAAGCTGTATCTGCTCGACGGACTTTCGGTGTCGGGCGGCTATTTCAACGACTTCGATTTCACGCTCAGCGACGCGGGGCAGTCGGCAACGATGTCGGCCATCACGGCGGCCCTGTCCGGCTGCACGAAGTCAACGCAGTTGGCACCGCCCAACTGCCCCCAGCGAGCGCGCGATTCAGACATCGTCGACGGCACCGTCACCTGGGGTTCACCGGATACCAGCGGGCTCAAGCTCAGCATCTTCGATCCCTACCACCTCGATGCGCGCTATAGCGGTGATGTGCTGTTCCCGCTTACGGCCAAGACCAAATCGGGCGGGGACAAGTCCGGCGTGGTGCGGAGCTTCATGAGCGTCAAGGCCGACGTCTCGCAGGATCCGCCCCAAGTGTCCGTGCGCTGAGCCCGGGTACTACAGCAGCTGCTTGAGCAGTTGCTCGATATTGAATACCCCGGACAGGAAGCTGCCGGTGTTCAGCACGCCCGACACGAATTGGCTGACGTTGGGATTGGGAAGCGACCCCGGTACCGCGGTGTTCCCGAAGCCCGAGACCAGGCCGTTTGTCGTTCCGCCGCTTGCCTTGTTGAAGAAGCCGGAGATGTTGCCGGCGCCCGGGCCCGTGGCACTGTTGAAGAATCCCGACACTCCGGGCCCGGTGTTGTTGAAGCCCGACTGGATGGCGCCGACGTCGGTGGCGAGCCCGCTGCCCGTGTTCACGTTGCCCGAATTCCAGAAACCGGTATTCAGGCCGCCCGAATTCCCCCACCCCGTGTTCAGGACGCCGGAATTCCAGAAACCGGTGTTGACGGTTCCGCCGTTCCCAAAGCCCGTGGTCTCCGCGCCGGAATTGCCGAAGCCGGTGCTGAAATTGGCGGCGTTCCCTAAGCCGAAGTTTCCGGCGCCCGAATTGCCGATGCCCACGTTCCCCTGACCGGCGTTACCGATGCCGAGATTGGGAGCGAGGGTGGTCGAGATGGTGCTGGAGTTGAAGATGCCGATGTTGCCGTGGCCTGAATTGAAGAAGCCGATGTTGTCGGTGCCTGAGTTGCCGAATCCGATGTTGCCGCTGCCCGAATTGAACAGGCCGGCCAGGTTGATGCCCATCTGGTTGTTGCCCGTCAGGCCGATGCCGACGTTGTTGTTGCCGGTGTTGCCGAAGCCGATGTTTCCGTTGCCGTTGTTTCCGCCGCCGATGTTGTTGCTGCCGATGTTCCCACCGCCCCGGTTGTCGTTGCCGCGGTTGCCCAGGCCCCAGTTATTGTTGCCCGCGTTACCCAGGCCGAAGTTGTTGCCGGGGTTAGGACTTGACGCATCTCCGGTATTTCCGAACCCGACGTTGCCGTTCGACACGTTGCCGGAGCCGACGTTGTTGTTTCCGTTGTTGCCGCTCCCGAAGTTCCCGACGGCGGGAAAGCCGGTTCTGCCGTTGCCCCCGCCGATGTTTCCGCTACCGGTGTTGCCGCTGCCGATATTGGCGGTGCCGTTGTTGCCGTTGCCGATGTTGCCGGTACCGCCCTTGTTGCCGAGGCCTAGATTCGGCAGCGCCGCGAGCAATTGGGCGAAGGGGTTCAACTGTGCGGCTGCCGCCGCTGCACTGGCTTGATAGCCCGTCATCGCCGCGACGTCAGCCGCCCACATCTGCTCGTACTGCGCCTCCGCGGTGGCGATCGCGGGACCCAACAGCCCGAGAATGTTCGACCTGACCAACTGGACGAAGGCACTGCGATTGGCCGCGACGGCCAACGGGTGGATCGTTATCGCGCGCGCTGTCTCAAAGGCGCTGGCCACCGCCTGGGCTTGCCCGGCAGCCGCTGACGCGCGGGCCGATGCCACGCTGAGGCAGGCCGCGTACGACTCAGCCGTCGCGGTCATTGCCAGGGAGGCCGGTCCCTGCCAGCCCTGCCCGGCAAGTCCGGATGTCACTGACGTGAATGTGTTTGCCGCAGTGGCCAATTCGTCGGCCAATGCGTCCCAGCCGGCGGCCGCCTGCAGCATCGGTGCGGGCCCCGCACCGCTGAACATCAGCAGTGAATTGAGTTCCGGCGGCAACATCGGATAGCTGACCATGACCGACCTCCAGCCCTTTCCGCCGGCCGCCGAGCGAGGCGACCGTGCCCGAATGGAAATGGGAGTGCAGCAAAAATGCTACGACGGTCCCGAAGGATATTTGTCAGTATCGCCTGGGCATTAGCTGGCGCGCCGACGTGAACTGTCCGACGCTAAATCGGCCTGCCGCGTGGGGCTTTTCCCACGCGGCCGAGACCAGCTAGCCGAGCAGGCGGCCCAGGCTGAAGATGCCGGACAACGACGACCCGAAGTTGAGCAGGCCGGAGTTGAAGCCGCTGATGACACCGTCCAGGGGATCGGTGCTCGCCGGGGTCGGTAGGCCGAAGTTGAAGAAGCCCGAGCCTCGGCCGTTCACCTCCGGTGACCCGTTGGCGCTGTTCCCGATGCCGGAGAGGAAACCGCTGCCGGGGCCGCTGGCGGAGTTGAAGAACCCCGACGTGCCCGCGCCGCTGTTGAAGAAGCCGGAGCCGGCGGCGCCGCTGTCGGTGACCGCGCCGAAACCGGTGTTCTGGCCGCCGGAGTTCCACAGCCCGGTATTCGAGTCGCCCGTATTTCCGATCCCCGTGTTGGCGAGACCCGCGTTGTCAAAACCGGTGTTCCAGCTTCCCGCGTTCGCGAAGCCGGTATTGACGCTGCCTCCGTTGGCGAAGCCGGTGTTGACGCTGCCCCCGTTGCCTACGCCGGTGTTGCCGAAGGCCGCGTTGAACAGCCCGAGATTACCGGTGCCGGAGTTACCCAAGCCCAGGTTGTTGAGGCTGCCGGGCGCGAAAGGATTTGAGCCGGAGCTGAAGAGACCGACATTGCCGTCGCCGGAGTTGAAGAATCCGATGTTGTTGTTGCCGGAGTTGAACAGACCGAAGTTGCCGTTGCCGGAATTCAGTCCGGTGAAGACGAATTGACCGGTCGACCGGTCGAGGTAGGCGTTGCCGAACCCGAGCAGATTGTCGCCGGTGAGACCGAATCCGATGTTGTTGTTGCCACTGTTGCCGCCACCGAGGTTTCGGTCGCCGCTGTTGCCCAGGCCGACGTTGTTGTTTCCGCTGTTGCCGAAACCGATGTTGTTGTCGCCATCACCGGCGAACCGAAAGCCGTTGCCGAGGCCGCTGTTCCCGAAACCGATGTTGTTCTGGCCGAAGTTTCCGCCGCCGATGTTTCCGCTGCCGACGTTACCGCTGCCGATGTTCTTACTGCCGTTGTTTCCGCCGCCCAGATTGGAGCTGCCCGAGTTCCCGTTACCTACGTTGCCGCCGCCGACATTGCCGCCGCCCAGGTTGGCGTTGCCGATGTTGCCGAGGCCCAGGTTGGGCAGCGTGTTGATAATCTGTTGCAGCCCAGCCGGAATCGGAATCAGGTCGGTAACCGCGGCCGACGCGCCGGTGTAGTAGCCGGTCATCGCCGAGACGTCGGCGGCCCACATCTCTTCGTAGATGCTCTCGGCCGCCGCGATCGCAGGTGCATTGAGCCCGAGGAAGTTTGAGCGCACGAGTTGAACAAAGGCGTTGCGATTGGCCTCTACCGCGAGCGGATGGACCGTCGCGGCACGGGCGGCCTCGAAAGTGCTTGCCACTGCATTTGCCTGGCTGGAGGCGAGTAGCGCCTTGGCCGATGCGGCGCTGAGAAATCCGGCGTACGGCGCCGCAGCCGCAGCCATTGCTGCCGCAGCCGGGCCCTGCCAGGACTGGCCGGCCAGTCCCGAGGTCACCGTCGAAAAAGACTCGGCGGCCGTTGCCAACTCATCGGCGAGACCCGCCCAGGCGGTGGCTGCATCGAGCATCGGCGCCGACCCTGCACCGATGAACATCCGCAACGAATTGACCTCAGGCGGCAACACCGCAAAGTTCGACACGCTTTCCCCCCGGTTGATTCGCGGCGGCCCCCCATGACCGCTGTCGCGCAAACTTTGACCGACACTACGGTGAGCGTGGCTACGCCACATGGCATTTCGGGAAAATTTACGCTGGCTAATTAATTTGCGCAGGTGGCGGGGGGTGTGCGCGGGCGCTCCAGGCCGGCTGAGGTGGACGATCCCGGAGATCGAAGGGCCCCGATCAAACGGACGTCCGCGTCTGGGCCGACCAACGCTGGCCGGCCGATCTCACCTGAGCGCTGCAGCAGCTGTCGCTAACGTGCCGCGCAGCGAACTGACCTCGACACTAGGGCCGATCCGCCGCGAAATGAACGCGACCTGCTACTTGCTGTGTGAAAGGCTCTCGGCCACTTGGACTTCAGCGCCCGTTGGGGCTCAAAGTTGCTGCAATCGGGCAATGAGACTGAAGAACCCAGGAATGCCGGTACCCGAGTTGAACGCGCCCGAGTTGAAGCCGCTGACTAAACCGCTCGGGAATGTGAGGAGGGGACCGGTGACGCCGGTGTTGAAGAAGCCGGAGGTGTAGCCGTTGAATAACGAGCCGCCGCTGGCGGTGTTTCCGATGCCTGAGACGGAGCCGTGTCCCACCCCGCCGCTTGCCGAGTTGTTGAAGCCCGAGACATTGGAACCGATGTTGTTGAAGCCTGACGACGTGGCACTGACGTCGGTAGTGGAACCGAACGCGGTGTTGAAGTTTCCGGAGTTCCAGAAGCCGGTGTTCACATTGCCCGAATTGCCATTACCGGTGTTGGTGTGACCGGAATTCCAGAAGCCGGTGTTGCCTCCGGTGAGGATACCGCCTCCGGCGTTGCCGGCTCCGGTGTTGACGTCACCCGAGTTGAAGAACCCTGTGTTCAGGGTGCCCGAGTTGCCAAAGCCGAAGTTCCCGGTTCCGCTTTCGCCTATGCCGATGTTGCCGTAGCCGGAGTTGCCGATGCCGATGCCTTGTAGTTTCCCGAATTCAGGGTCGGTAGGCGCATGGAATCCAGAGCCGAACAGACCGAGATTGCCATCACCGGAGTTGAAGAATCCGATATTTCCGGTGCCGGAATTGCCGAAGCCGATGTTGCCGGTGCCGGAGTTCAGGCCGTCGAAGTGGAATTGGCCGGTGACCGAGTCGTAGTAGGTACCCCCGATGCCGATCAATTTGTTACCGGAAAGCCCGAACCCTATGTTGCCATTTCCGGTGTTCCCGCCGCCGACGTTGGAGTCGCCGTGGTTGCCGAGGCCGAAGTTCCCGTTACCGAGGTTGCCCAGGCCGACGTTGGCACCTGGGTTGGAGCTGGTGGTCGCGTCGCCCAGGTTTCCGAAGCCGATGTTCTGGTTTCCGATGTTGCCGGAGCCCCAGTTCCGGCTCCCGTTGTTGCCGCTGCCGACGTTGGCGCTGCCGATGTTGCCGCCGCCGATGTTCTGGTTTCCGATGTTGCCGCTGCCGACGTTGTTGCTGCCGTTGTTGCCGTTGCCGACGTTCAGGCCACCGTTTTTGTTGCCGATGCCGATGTTGGGGTCCCCGGGCGCAGCCGGTGCGGCTCCCTTGACGCCGCCGAAGAGCTGCCCGATGCCGGGTAGGCCCTGCAGGGTCTGCTGCCAGGACGACAGCTGGGCGGCCACCGCGGAGGCGCCGCCGTGGTAGCCGAACATTGCGGCGACGTCGGTGGCCCAGAACTCCTCGTAGGCGGCCTCGGCGGCGGCGATGAAGGGGGCGTTGAAGCCGAAGAAGTTGGTGCGGACCGCTTGCACCATGGCTTGGCGGTTGGCGGAGATCACCTCGGGGTGCACCATCGCGGATTTGCAGGCCTCGAAGACCTCGGCGACGGCTTTGGCGCCGACGGAGGCGGTCAGGGCGCGGGTGGACGCCGCACGCAGGAACGCCGAGTAGGGGCTGGCTGCTTTGGTCATCGCCGCCGCGGCCGGGCCTTGCCAGGCCTGGCTGGTCAGCCCGGTGGTCACCGAGGCGAATGAGTCTGCCGCCGAACCTAATTCCTCGGCCAGGCCCGACCAGGCCGCCGCGGCTTCGAGCATGGGTGCTGACCCAGCGCCGCACAACATCCGTAGGGAGTTGACCTCTGGTGGAAGCATGGAAAAGTTCACAGCGCTGACCTCCGTTAAACCCGCCGCCCGCGACGAGTAAGCCCGACGCCGCAGACAATACGACTGCGCTACCCGCCATGTTTCGTTTTTGCTAAAAGTTTCGAGAATTCCGGGCGGAGTGGGCGTTCTTTGGGTGTCAGACGCTTTGCGGCGGTTGCTGGCGCCGTGGTTGAGACCGGGTATATCGGTACGGACGACATGCCTCTGCGGGAATTACCCGGGCGCCTTGCTCAGTCGCAGGGCCGAAAAATGGATTTAAAGTATCGGCGACGGCCGGGTGCGGCTGAATACGCCCGCCGGACTGGTTTCTCTATCAAGAAAGGCACAGATGAGACTGCAGCGGCATACCCTTCACGGACGCGGTCGCAGCCTCGTCGGAAGGTCCAAAAACTCGCCTGTTCGGCGCCGCCCCCGCGCGCCGATTGAATCGAAAAAGCAGCACGCCTGCCCGGCATCGGGTCCGATCCGCGGTGTGATCGGAGCCCGGGTTGCCGGCGGGGTGTTCAAGTTCCCGCCTCTCTCGAAGCCGCGTTGGCCCGATCCGGGTTGCCCAGGCCGGTGCTCCCTGTGCGCTCAGTGTGAGATCGACGAACAGATGACATGACCGGTGTTGGCCGAGCAAGCGCTTGGTTGATAGGCTGGGCGGGTGGAGCGAGTGGCCGGTCAGGCTAACAGCCGCCGAGACGAGTTACTGGAACTCGCCGCGGTGATGTTTGCCGAGCGCGGCCTGCGCGCCACCACCGTGCGTGACATCGCCGACGGCGCCGGGATCCTTTCCGGCAGTCTCTATCACCACTTCGCCTCCAAGGAGGAGATGGTCGACGAGCTGCTGCGCGGATTTCTCGACTGGCTGTTTGCACGTTACCGCGAGATCGTCGACAGCGAACCCAACCCCTTGGAGCGGCTCAAAGGCTTGTTCATGGCGTCGTTCGAGGCCATCGAACATCGGCACGCCCAGGTCGTCATCTACCAGGATGAGGCGCAGCGGCTTTCGTCGCAGCCACGGTTCTCCTACATCGACGAACGCAACAAGCAGCAGCGCGCGATGTGGGTCGAGCTGCTCAAACAGGGCGTCAAGGAGGGTTACTTCCGGCCCGACCTGGACGTCGACCTGGTCTATCGCTTCATCCGTGACACCACGTGGGTGTCGGTCCGCTGGTATCAACCCGGCGGACCGCTCACCGCACATCAGGTGGGTCAGAAATATCTCGCCATCGTTCTGGGCGGAATTGCAAAAGAAGGAGTCTGAACATGGCTGGGTTTTCCGAGGCATATGTCATCGATGCGGTGCGTACCGCGGTTGGCAAGCGTGGCGGCGGGCTGGCAGGAATCCACCCTGTCGATCTCGGTGCCCTGGGGTGGCGGGGACTGCTGGAGCGGACCGACGTCGACCCGGCTGCCGTTGACGACGTGATCGCCGGCTGCGTGGACGCGATCGGCGGGCAGGCAGGCAACATCGCCCGACTCTCGTGGCTGGCCGCCGGCTATCCGGAAGAGGTGCCAGGCGTCACCGTCGACCGGCAATGCGGATCCAGTCAACAGGCCATTTCCTTTGGCGCGCAGGCGATCATGTCGGGTACCGCGGATCTGATCGTCGCCGGTGGCATGCAGAACATGAGCCAGATCCCGATCTCGTCGGCGATGACTGTCGGTGAACAGTTCGGATTCACCTCGCCCACAAACGAATCCAAGCAATGGCTGCACCGGTACGGTGACCAGGAGATCTCCCAGTTCCGTGGCTCGGAGATGATCGCGGAGAAGTGGAACCTGTCGCGGGAAGAGATGGAGCAGTACTCGCTGACCAGTCATGAGCGGGCATTCGCCGCGATTCGCGGCGGCAACTTCGACAACGAAATCCTCACCGTCGAAACCGAAACCGGCCCGTTCCGGGTGGACGAGGGTCCCCGCGAGTCGTCGCTGGAGAAGATGGCGGGGTTGAAGACCCTGGTCGACGGTGGTCGCCTGACCGCGGCGATGGCCAGCCAGATTTCCGATGGGGCATCCGCGGTGCTGTTGGCGTCCGAGCAGGCGGTGAAAGACCATGGTCTGACGCCGCGTGCCCGCATCCACCACATCAGCACCCGCGGCGCCGACCCGGTGTTCATGCTCACCGGTCCCATCCCCGCCACCCGTTATGCGCTGGAGAAGACGGGCCTATCCATCGACGACATCGACACCGTCGAGATCAACGAGGCCTTCGCCCCTGTCGTGATGGCCTGGCTCAAGGAGATCAAGGCCGACCCGGAAAAGGTCAATCCCAACGGCGGCGCGATCGCACTCGGGCATCCCTTGGGCGCCACCGGTGCGAAATTGTTCACCACCATGCTGAACACCTTGGAGCGCATCGGCGGTCGCTATGGACTGCAGACGATGTGTGAGGGCGGCGGCACCGCGAACGTGACGATCATCGAGCGCCTCTAGGTCCTCGCACCTGGGGTCGAGTGTGGAACGTGCGACGCTCCATCGGCGTTTCGCGTCGTGGAATTCACAGTCGGCGATGGTTGGGGATGGGCGACGGCGGTGAACGCGCCCGGCTGACAGCATGCCCGGATGGATTGGCCGTTTCTGGGCGCCGAAGCCCTGGCCGGCAAGGCGATCAGCGAGCGCGCACTGCGTTGTCTGTACGAGCCCGTTTATCCCGGGGTGTACGGCCCGGCCGGTATTGAGCTGACGGCAGGCCAGCGCGCACGGGCCGCGTGGTTGTGGTCGCGCCGACGGGGCGTGGTCGCCGGCAACTCGGCCGCGGCGCTGCTGGGCGCCAAGTGGGTCAGCCCGGCGCTCGACGCGGAACTGGTGCACGACAATCGAAAACCCCCGGCGCGCATCGTCGTTCATACCGACAGTTTGGCGCCGCACGAGGTACTGATTGTCGACGGGATCACGGTCACCACTCCGGCGCGCACGGCATTCGATATCGGCCGGCGAACCGCTGACCGCTTACATGCCGTACAGCGCCTCGACGCTTTGGTGAACGCCACCGATCTCAAGTTCGCTGAGGTAGAGGCCGTCGTTGCCGGATATCGCGGTGCGCGCGGGTTGGTCCGGCTTCGCCGCATATTGCCGTTGGTCGACGGAGGGGCGGAGTCACCGCAAGAGACGCGGACCCGATTGGTGTTGATCGACGCGGGGCTACCGAAACCACGGACACAGATCCGGGTGCATGGGGAATACGGCGACTTCGTGGCCCGCATCGACATGGGCTACGAGGAGCTGCGCGTTGGCATCGAATACGACGGCCCGCAGCACTGGACGGATCCGGAACAACGTGCGCGGGATATCGACCGGCACGCCGCACTGATGGACCTGGGGTGGACAATCGTCAGGGTCAGCAACGACCTGCTCCGCTACCGGGAGGCAACGTTCATTGCTCGAGTTGTCGCGGCCATGCAGGCGGCCGGATGGCGCTGGTGACCCTGGACCCCGCGAGGCGGGCGGTCCGGGACTCCGGGACTCCGCGGGGCCGCGGGGCCGAGGCATGGGAAGTCGCGAACATGAACCTCACGTCGCCGAATCGGCGTGTCGCGTCGTGAGATTCACACTCGGCGAAGGGAAGCGGGGTGTGAGAGTCGCCAGGATGGCTAATGGCGCTGGGTATTACCGCGAGTGGGAATCTCACGACGCTCCGCCGGCGTGTCGCGTCGTGAGATTCACACTCGGCGAAGAGGGGCGAGGCCGGGGCCGCGAGGGGCGGGGCGAGGGGCCGCGAGGGGCGGGGCGAGGGGCCGCGAGGGGCGAGGCCGGGGCCGTGAGGGGCCGCGAGGGGCGCTGGGGGCCGGGGCGCTGGCCCTAGGCGTCGTAGTCGACCGAGACGAACGGCGTCGTGGGGTGCGACTGGCAGGTCAAAATGTAGCCCGCGTCCAGTTCGGCCTGCCCGAGCGCGAAGTTGTGGTCCATCTCGACGTTGCCCTCGACCAGCTTCGCCCGGCAGGTTCCGCACGCACCGCCCATGCAGGCGTACGGCGCATCGTCGCGAACCTGCAGCGCTCCCTCCAGGATCGAGTCGCCGGGGGTCAGGTCATACGTCCACTGCTTACCGGACAGCGTGAATGTCACCGTCGCGGCCTCGTAGGAATGCTCTGCGGCGGAACCGGTTTCGAACCCATGGAAGAGCTCGAGGTGGATGCACTCGGGATCCACGCGGTGCTCGAGCAGCGACTCGCGCACCGATGTCGTCATCTCCATCGGCCCGCAGATGAACCACTCGTCCACGGCCTCGGGCTGCAGGTTGCCGGTCAGCCACAGGTTGAGTTTGTCGCGGTCGATCCGGCCGCGCAGTTCCGGAGTGTGCAACGACTCGCCCGACAGCACGTGCAGGATCTCCAGCCGGTCGGCGTAGCGCGACTCGAGGCGGTCGAGCTCTGCGCGGAACATTGTCGATTCCTTGGTGCGGTTGCCGTAGATGAGCGTGAACCGGCTCTCGGTTTCGATCTCCAGGGTCGTCGCCAGGATCGACAAGACCGGCGTGATGCCACTGCCAGCCACCAGGCCGACGTAGTGCTTGCGGTTCAGCGGATGCAACGGGGTGCCGAACCGTCCGGTCGGGGTCATCAGCTCGAGCACGTCACCGGCCTGCAGTCGTTCGGCCACATACGTCGAAAAGGCGCCGCCTGGAATGTGTTTGACCGCAATCCGCAACTGCGCGCGGGTCGCCGGGGCGCAGATCGAGTAGTTGCGCCGAACACCCTCGGCGCCCACCACCGTCACATGCTGACCCGGCTCGAACCGGAACGCGTCCTGCAGGTCCTCCGGCACCGCGAAGGTGACCAGGGTGCTGTCGGCGGTGATCGGGTCCACCGACGCGACCGGGATGCGGTGCAGGACGGCGTGCGGCGAACTCGAGCGTGACGGCATCCGAACCGGCAGCAGCTTGGCGAGCCGGCCGTTGAGGTCCTTCCACTCCCGGTACTCGTCGGGATTCAGTTGCTGCCCGAAGACGGTGTTGATGGCGGCGTTGCGCTCCAGGTAAGCCTCTTCGTTGCGCTTCCACGTCCGCAGATACCGATAGAACGGCACGGACGGGTGCAGGTGGTGCACCAGGTGGTAGTTCTGCGACAGCAGCACCGGGGTGAACAGCCATTCGGCGCCGACGCGATTGCGGGTTGCGCGGTAGCGATTGGTGCGCTGAGTGTCTTCCAGACCGTGATGGGGCAGCCAGTCGAACCACCACGCCAGGATGGTGAGGCCGATCCGCTGCGGGATCAGGAAGACGACGGCCAGGATCCAGAAGTTTCCGGTGACGATCGCCGCGACCAGTCCGGCGATGGACAGCGTCATCATCACGACGGTCTCGGCCACTTCGACGACCGGCCGGCTGCGGGCGCGCGGCAGGTAGTACCGCAAGTAGAAGTACTCCACCATCGACCAGCGCAGCGGCAGCTGCCACCACTTGCCGTGCGAGGCGAAGGTGTCCGGGTCCTGGTCGTCGTCGTTGGAATGCCGGTGGTGCTGAATGTGGATGTAGCCGAACGACGGGAAGGCGACCACCGGGCCGACGAACAGCCAGGCCAGCCGCCCCATCAGACCGTTGACCCAGCGCACGGAGCTGATCGAGTAGTGCGACGCGTCGTGCACGACGGTGAACATCACGAACGTCACCGCGGCGTTGACCGGAATGGTCACCCACCAGGGTGACCAGCCGTTGATGTAGCCGACCGTCGTGGTGACGAACGCGGTCAGCGACGCGAGAAAGATCCCGATGGTGGGCAGCGCGAGCTTGGGAACTGCTTCACCCGGATCGGGCAGCGCGTGCTGCGCGGCGGACCCGGAGGTCGCTGGTGCCTGCTCGACGGTCGACATAGCTGGAAGAGCTTAGTCGACACGCGTCAACTACTCCACTAGCTTCGCCGCGGCCTGCAGATGCTCGATGGCCTCCGCGACGACCGATTCGATCAGCTCGGCACACGACGGCAGGTCGTCCAGAATGCCGGCCACCTGGCCGGATGCCAGCACGCCGGCGTCGGTGTTGCCCTCCACCAGTCCCGCCTTGAGCAACATCGGGGTGTTGGCCGCCATCACCACCTGCGACCAGGTCAGCTCCTTGCCGTGCCGCATCGCCAGACCGTCCTGGATCATCGACCGCCAGCTCATCTGCGACATCTGCTTGAACTTGGCCGCGTTGCGTACCGCCGCGGTGAAACCACGTGCCCGCGAGCCGCTTTCCAGCTTCTCCACCAGGCCGGTGCGCAGCACCCGGTGCGGCATGCCGTCGACGCGGGTGGTGACCACGGTGCCGTCCAGTGCCGAGTCCAGGTAACGCCGTTTGACGGCGTCGGGCACCGTGGAATCCGAGGTGAGCAGGAAGCGGGTGCCCATGGCAACCCCGGCTGCGCCGTAGGACAGCGCTGCTGCCAGTCCGCGTCCGTCGAAGAACCCGCCCGCGGCGATCACCGGAATGTCCGTGCCCTTGACCGCGTCCAGCACCGACGGCAGCAGCAGGGTCGTGGCAACCGGACCGGTGTGCCCGCCCCCTTCACCGCCCTGCACGATCATCGCGTCGGCGCCCCACCCGGCGACCTTGCGGGCGTGCTTGGCCGCCCCGATCGACGGAATAACCACGGCCCCAGCCTCTTTGAGCCGGGCGATCAATTCGGGTTTGGGCGCCAGCGCGAAGGACGCCACCTTGACGCCCTCACGGATCATCAGTTCGACGCGGTCGCCGGCGTCGGCGGCATCGGCACGCATGTTGACGCCGAACGGTTTGTCCGTCGCGGCCTTCACCTTCTTGATGGCCGCCGACAGTTCGTCGAGCGTCATGGTGGCCGAGGCGAGAATGCCCAACCCGCCGGCGTTGGCCGTGGCCGACACCAGCCGGGCACCGGCCACCCATCCCATCCCGGTCTGCACCACCGGGTGTTCGATGCCGACCAGCTCGGTCAGCGGCGTCTTGATCCTCACTACCGGATCTCTCTGTCGCGCAGCGCCTTCGGGTCGATGACCTCACGGATGAGTCGCAGTTCGTCGTCGGTGGGCTGCCGGGACTCACCGGCCTCGTCGAGGCCGTGCACCTCGAACGAGGTGGCCTCGCGGACGTCGTCGGGGGACACACCGGGGTGCAGGGACAGTGCCCGCATGGTGTGGTCCGGTCCGCCGAAGTCGAAGACACCCAGATTCGACACCACCCGGAAGACGTTGACGAACCGGAACGCCGGGTTGTCCGGATCGACCTTGTCGTAACCGATGCCGGAGACGACGTCGACGGTTTCGGTGAACACCCGCTTGGAGTGGCTACCGACCCAGTAACTGGTGGCGTGGTTGATGGTATTGCCTGGTGAGCCGCGGACCCCGAACATCTGCCGGGTCGGCTGCTGCAGCGGGCCAAACGCCGAGATGTTCTGATTGCCATAGCGGTCAACCTGATTGGCGCCCATCACGACATGCCGACGGCCCCAGCAGAGGGTTTCGAAGACCCGACCGAACGGCATCCAGCCTTCGACCGGTCCGGTCTTGCCGAGTGCCGGGGTGTCGGCCAGCAATTGCGCCTCGCCGTCGGTGAGCAGGATGTCGGGGGAGAAGGTCAGCCGTGCCAGCCGGGCCCCGACGGAGGCCATGTTGGTCATCGGGCTGATCATGATTTCGCCCGCGTCCCTGAACAACTCGGCGCAGGCGATCGCGCATACTTCTGCTCGGGTGCCGCTCATTTCGCTGCCTCCTCGGCGAACTTCCGCACGGCGGCCTGGTAATCCTCTTCGCCGCCGGACAGGTAGGTGGCTACGAACTGCTGCCAGCCCTCTTCGGTGGAAGCGGCCTCGGCGTAGTGCCGCTGGAACTTCTCGTCGCGGCCGTAGTCCGGTGCGGCGGTGGTGAAGTGAGCGCCACCAGGCGCTTCCACCACGCCGTCGACCATCATCCGGTTGATCAAAAGCGCCTGCGGGGGAACCGATTTGACCAGTTCCTCCGTAGGCACAATGCGCTCCACCGACAGGAATCTACGGTCGGCGGCCATCAGGAACAGGTCGTCGAAGTAGGGGTCGATGCCGGTGTATGCGGCATTGCCCCTGTTGTCACCGAGATTGAGGTGGGCGAACGCGACGTCGAGCCGCAGCGCCGGCATCGCGATCAGCTTCTCGTACCCGCCGTCGGTGGGGTAGGGGCTGGTGACGGTCTTGAGTTCGCCCTCCCAGAAGTCCGGCACCGAACTGCCGAGCCCCGCGCGGGTCGGCAGGAACGGCAGCCGTTGTGCCGCCGCCTGCAAGCCGTTGCGCAGCATGCCCTCGTCCATCTCGCGGGCCTCGATGGCGCCGCTGGTGCGGGCCTTGGCGAACCACGGGTCGTAGAAGGGCGGCGAGTCCAGGGAGACGAACCCGTAGTAGACCCGCTTGACCTTGCCGGCCGAGCACAGTAGGCCCAAGTCCGGGCCGCCGTAAGTGACGACGGTCAGGTCGGTGACGTCCGTGCGCAGCAGCGCCCGCACGAAGGCCATCGGCTTGCGGCGCGATCCCCAGCCGGCGATACCGATCGTCATGCCGCTCTCTACGTGCGCGACGGCGTCGTCCAGAGTGGTCGTCTTGTCGCGGGTCATGCGCCGCTCCTCCTCATCGCTTCGTCCCCTGCAAGCGGGCGGGACCCCCGCTGCATCGTCGCCGGCGTCATTCCTTCTTGCCCTTTGCCGTTCCGGCGAACGCGTCGCGGTGCTCGTCGGCGACACCGGCGAGGTTGAGTTCGAACGTGAACCCCTGCTCCATGCGGTAGCTCGAGTTGACGCGTTGCACGTCGATCAGGTTCAGCGCCTCCTTGGCGGCGCGGATGACGCGGGTGTCCTTGGCGGCGATATCGCGGGCCACTCTGAGCGCGGCTTCGTCCAACTCAGCGCGCGGCACCACCTCATGCACCGAGCCGAAGTGGTGCAGCGTCGCGGCGTCCACGGTGGCGGCGGTGAAGAACAGGCGCCGCATCATGTGCTGCGGCACCAGGCGGGACAGATGGGTGGCCGCGCCGAGTGCGCCGCGTTCCACCTCCGGCAGCCCGAAGATCGCGTCGTCGGAGGCGACGATGACGTCGGCGTTGCCCACCAGGCCGATGCCGCCGCCGACACAGAAGCCGTTGACCGCGGCGATCACCGGCACCGCACACTCGTAGACCGCACGGAATGCCGCGAAGCACCCGCGGTTCGCGTCGATCAGCGCCGTGAAGCCCTCGGTGCGCTGCATTTCCTTGATGTCGACGCCGGCGTTGAAGCCGCGGCCTTCGGCCCGCAGGATGACCGCATGGGTCTGCGGATCCCGGCCGGCGGCCGTGATGGCGTCCCCGAGTTCGAACCATCCTTGTGACGGAATGGCGTTGACGGGCGGGTAGTCGACGGTGACCGCGACTATTCCGGGTTCTGTCGTTGTGGAGGTGATCGTCATGGCACTTCCTGCTGAGTCCGCTGGGGTCAGTTACCTAAGCAAGCACTTGCTTGGTACGCTAGCACAGTGACCGAACCCCAATCAGCCCCCGGCAGCATCAATCTGGGTTTGGCCGGGCGTGTGGTGCTGGTGACTGGCGGCGTTCGCGGCGTCGGCGCCGGTATCAGTTCGGTTTTCGCCGAGCAGGGCGCGACGGTCGTCGCCTGTGCGCGACGCCCGGTCGAGGGCTTTCCGCACGAGTTCCACAGTTGCGACATTCGCGACGAGGAGTCGGTCAAGCGCCTGGTGGGGACGATAGTGGAGCAGTACGGGCGTCTGGACGTGTTGGTCAACAACGCCGGCGGTTCTCCGTACGTGTTGGCCGCCGAGGCGACGCACAACTTCCACCGCAAGATCGTCGAGCTCAATGTGCTTGCACCGCTGTTGGTTTCGCAGCATGCGCACGCGGTGATGCAGAACCAGCCGAACGGCGGCTCGATCGTCAACATCTGCAGCGTCAGCGGGCGCCGGCCCACGCCGGGCACCGCCGCCTACGGCGTGGCCAAGGCCGGCTTCGAAAACCTCACCACCACCCTGGCTGTCGAGTGGGCGCCCAAGATCCGCGTCAACGCGGTGGTGGTCGGCATGGTCGAGACCGAACAGTCCGAACTGTTCTACGGCGACGCCGACTCGGTCGCCCGGGTCGCGGCCACCGTGCCGTTGGGCCGGCTGGCCAAGCCTGTCGACATCGGTTGGGCGGCAGCATTTCTGGCATCCGACGTGGCGTCGTACATCAGTGGGGCGACGCTGGAGGTGCACGGCGGTGGGGAGCCGCCGCAGTATCTGGCCGCCTCGAGCGCCAACAAATGACGGAAAAGGAGTAGTGGCAATGGGTTTGGTTGACGGCCGAGTGGTCATCGTTACCGGCGCGGGCCGCGGCATCGGCCGTGCGCATGCCCTGGCGTTCGCCGCCGAAGGCGCACGGGTGGTGGTCAACGACATCGGCGTGGGCCTGGACGGATCGGCCGGCGAAAGCCCGGCGCAGCAGGTGGTCGACGAAATCACCGCCGCCGGTGGGGAAGCCGTGGCCAACGGCGACGACATCGCCGACTGGACCGGCGCGCAGAACCTGATCGACACGGCGGTCGACACCTTCGGCGGCCTCGACGTGCTGGTCAACAACGCCGGATTCATCCGTGACCGGATGCTGGCCAATACCAGCGAAAGTGAGTGGGACGCCGTCATCCGTGTGCATCTCAAGGGTCACTTCGCCACCCTGCGGCACGCGGCCGGCTACTGGCGCCGGCAGATCAAGGCCGGCACCGTCGGCCCGGACGAGCTGAATGCCCGCATCATCAACACCAGCTCCGGCGCCGGCCTGCAAGGCAGTGTCGGGCAGGGCAACTACTCCGCCGCCAAGGCCGGAATCGCGGCGCTGACTCTCGTCGGCGCCGCCGAACTCGGGCGCTACGGCATCACGGTCAATGCGATCGCGCCCGCCGCCCGTACCCGCATGACCGAGGCCGTGTTCGCCGAGACGATGGCCGCCCCGGAGGACGGTGGATTCGACGCGATGGCCCCGGAGAACGTCTCGCCGCTGGTGGTGTGGCTGGGCAGCGTCGAGTCCCGGGACGTCACCGGAAAGGTTTTCGAAGTCGAGGGCGGGCTGATCCGGGTCGCCGAGGGTTGGGCGCACGGACCACAGATCGACAAGGGCGCGAAGTGGGATCCCACCGAGCTGGGGCCGGTGGTCACCGACCTGCTGGCCAAGTCACGGACGCCGGTTCCGGTATACGGGGCCTAGCGTTTTGCGTTGACTCTGCGTACAGGGTGCGAATGTGCGGGTGCGTCGCGCCCTGGACGCAGAATCAACGCGGTCGCGGGATTTTTACGGGTCGCAGATGACGATCGGGATCGTCCGGTCGGTCCAGGCCTGATAGTCCTCATAGGTCGGGTACATGTCCACCAGCTTCGGCCAGTACTTGGCGCGTTCCTCGTCGGTGGCGTCGCGTGCGGTGAGGTCGAGGATTTCCTTCTTGATCTGCACCTTCACCTTGGGGTTTGCCTTGAGGTTGAGGTACCACATGGGGTTCTTGGCCGAGCCGCCCTTCGATGCCGCCACGATGACGCGGTTACCGTCGCGCAGGAAGTAGAGCGGGCTGACCCGGGGTTCACCGGTCTTGCGACCGGTGGTGGTCAGCAGGGCGACGGGGATCTTCTGGAATGTGCTGCCGAGACCTTCGCCGCCGTTGCGGCGGTACATCCACGTGTTCAGTCGCGACATCCACTTGATGAAGTGATCAGTCAGCGGCGAATTCAGAAAGCGCGGGGGAGATTTCGGCATGAATTGATCCTAGTGCTGGATGAACGGCGTGAAACTGGCTCTGATGTGCTGGATTTCGGCTTTGCCGGTGGGGCTTTCGGCCGGAATCACGAACGTCTCGTCGACCCGCGCGGCGATTCGCCGACCGGCGAGCGCCGCCTTGCTCAAGACGTCGTAGCGGGCGTGTACCTCGTCGCCCTCGATGCGGTAGTGCGGGGGCGTGGCATCGGCGATGACGCGGTACTGCAATCCGCGATTCAGGCCGCGCCGTAGGTGATTACCGGAGAAGCCGTTCTTCACGCCCAATTCGATGCGGGTGCATCCGGCGGCGAACGGAACGGCTTCGGCGTCGTGGCTGACGAGTGCATCGATGTAGCTCTGAGCCGCGGCGATGCGACTCTCCTCGGAGACGTGCACGGTCTAGATGCGTTCGATGATGGTCCCGGTCGACAGCGCGCCACCCGCACACATGGTGATCAGCGCGGTGCTCTGGTCAGTGCGCTCCAGTTCGTGCAGCGCGGTGGTGATCAGCCGGGCTCCGGTGGAGCCCACCGGGTGGCCCAGGGCGATGGCGCCGCCGTTGACGTTGACCCGGTCCATGTCGGGCTCGTGCACCCGCGCCCAGGACAGCACCACCGACGCGAAAGCCTCGTTGATCTCCACGATGTCGATGTCGCCCATCTTCATCCCGGCCTTCTCCAGCACCCGCGCCGTCGACTGCACGGGACCGTCGAGGTGGTAGTAGGGCTCCGCGCCGACGTTGGCCTGGCTGACGATTCGGGCCCGCGGCCGCAGCCCGAGCGCCTTGGCCTTGTCCTCATCCATCCAGAGCACCGCGGCCGCGCCGTCGGAGATCTGCGACGAGGTGCCCGCCGTGTGAATGCCGCCCTCCATCACGGGCTTGAGCTGGCTCAACCCCTCCAACGTGGTGTCGCGCAGACCCTGGTCGCGGGTGACCGGCGCGCGCTCGTCGGTCGGCCGCTTGTTCTCGTCGAGCACCGGCGCCACGATCGGCGAGATCTCCCGCTCGAACCGGTTCTCCTCCCAAGCCCGCTTGGCCTTCGCCTGGGAGGCGAAGCCGAATGCGTCGATCTCCTCGCGGGTGATGCCACGGCGCTTGGCGATGCGCTCGGCGGCCTCGAACTGATTCGGCATATCGATGTCCCAGGATGCCGCGCGGATCGCCGCGCGGTCGGGGCCGGCGTTGGCGCCCAGACCCACCCGGCTCATCGCCTCGATACCGCAGGCGATGCCGATGTCGATGGCACCGGTGGCGATCAACCCGGCGACCAGGTGATTGGCCTGCTGGCTGCTGCCGCACTGGCAGTCGATCGTGGTGGCGCCGACGTGCTCGGGCAGTCCGGCCGTCAGCCACGCCACCCGGGTGATGTTGTTGGACTGTTCGCCGAACTGCGTGACGCAGCCGCCGACGAGTTGTTCGACGTCTCCGGCCTCAATACCGGCCTTCTCGACCAGTGCCTTCTGCACCGCCCCGAGCAGTTCGGTGGCATGCAGTCCTGAGAGCCATCCATTGCGCTTGCCGATAGGGCTGCGAGTGGCTTCGACGATTACCGGGTTACCCATGAAGCCAGGCTAGAACACGTTTCATTACTATGACAAGCAAGGATGGTTACCTGCCTTTTATCTGCGCAGGAGCCGTGTTTTACTGGCACTAGAACACGTTGCAAATAGTGTTGTAAAAGGAGCGCACCCTACATGGCACCCCCCAATATTCCCGCCGACTTCGACTTCCTCGACCCCGACGTCAACCTCGCAGGTTTGCCCGTCGAGGAGCTCGCCTGGCTGCGCAAGGCGGAGCCGATCCACTGGGTCGACATCCCCGGCGGCGCGGGTGGGTTCGAGGACCACGGTTATTGGCTCGTCACCCGCCACGCAGACGTCAAAGAGGTGTCGAGGCGTAGCGACCTCTTCTCCAGCTGGATGAACGGCGCCATCCCGACTTGGCCGCCGGAGATGAAGCGCGAGCAGGTGGAACTGCAGCGCAGCGTCATGCTGAACATGGACGCACCCCACCACACCCGGCTGCGCAAGATCATCTCCCGCGGCTTCACCCCCCGGGCCATCGGGAGGCTGGAAGCGGAGCTGTCCCAGCGGGCCCAGAACATCGCCAAGACCGCCGCCAGTGCGGGTAGCGGCGACTTCGTCGAGCAGGTGGCATGCGAATTGCCATTGCAGGCCATTGCCGGCCTGCTCGGCGTTCCCCAGGAGGACCGCGACAAGCTCTTCCGCTGGTCCAACGAGATGACCGGTGGCACCGACCCGGAGTACGCCACCGTCGATCCGGCTCAGTCCTCGATGGAGCTGATCGTGTACGCGATGGCGATGGCCGACGAGCGGGGTAAGAATCCCACCGACGACATCGTCACGACGCTCATCCAGGCCGACATCGACGGCGAAAAGCTTTCCGACGACGAGTTCGGGTTCTTCGTGATCATGCTCGCGGTGGCCGGCAACGAGACCACGCGCAACTCGATCACCCACGGCATGATCGCCCTGGCGAACAACCCCGATCAGTGGGAGCTCTTCAAGAAGGAGCGGCCGTCGACCACCGCTGACGAGATCATCCGCTGGGCCACACCGGTTTCGGCGTTCCAGCGCACCGCCAGCGAGGACACCGAGCTGGGCGGCGTGCAGATCAAGAAGGGCCAGCGGGTGGTGATGTCCTACCGGTCGGCCAATTTCGACGAGGACGTGTTCGACGACCCGCACAGCTTCAACATCCTGCGCGACCCGAACCCGCACGTCGGTTTCGGCGGCACCGGCGCCCACTACTGCATCGGCGCTAACCTGGCCCGCATGACCATCAACCTGATCTTCAACGCGGTGGCCGATCACATGCCGGACCTCACCCCGGTCGGTGAGCCCGAGCGGCTGCGCTCGGGCTGGCTCAACGGAATCAAGCACTGGCAGGTCGACTACACCGGCAAAAACGCGGTGGCGCACTGATCACGATGGACTTCAATCTCAGCGCAGAGCAGGAGGCCGTCGCCGACGTCGTGAAGTCGGTACTGAGCCGCGAATTGTCATGGGCCGCACTGGCGGACGGCGGAGTGACGGCATTGGCGGTGCCCGAACGTCTGGGTGGGGACGGGGTAGGTCTGGCGGAGGTGGGCACCGTGCTCACCGAAGCAGGCCGCCACGGCGCCATCACACCGGCGTTGGTCACACTGGGCTACGGCGTGGTGCCGCTGATCGAACTGGCGTCGCAGGAGCAGCAGGACCGCTACCTGGCCGCAGTTTCCGGTGGCGGGGTGCTGACCGCGGCACTGAACGAACCCGGTTCCCCACTGCCGGACCGGCCTTCGGTTGCGTTCAGCGGCGGGCGGTTGTCCGGGGTGAAAGTCGCTGTCGGGTACGCGGAGTCGGCGGACTGGATGCTGGTGACGGCCGACACCGGTGTGGTGGTGGTGTCGCCCAATGCCGATGGCGTGCGCCTGGTCCGTACCCCGACATCCAGCGGCTCCGACGAGTACACAGTGACCTTCACCGATGTCGCGGTCGCCGACGCCGACGTGCTGGCCGGTGCTACGGCGGCGCGGGTCAACCAACTGGTGCTGGCCATGACCGGTGCCTATGCCGCCGGCCTGGTGGCCGGAGCGTTGCGGCTGACGGCTGACTATGTGGCCGGGCGCAAGCAGTTCGGCAAGCCGCTCTCGACATTCCAGACCGTTGCGGCGCAGCTGGCGGAGGTCTACATCGCTTCGCGCACACTCGATTTGGCGTCCAAGGCGGTGCTCTGGAAACTGGCCGAGGGACGCGACGCCGGTTCCGATCTCGACGTGCTCGGATACTGGCTGGCTTCGCAGGCGCCACCGGTGATGCAGACATGTCATCACCTGCACGGTGGCATGGGTATGGACATCACCTACCCGATGCACCGGTACTACTCCACGATCAAGGACCTGACCCGATTGCTGGGCGGGCCATCACACCGACTAGATCTGGTGGGAGTGTAGATGTTTATCGACTTGACCCCTGAGCAGCGCCAGCTGCAGGCGGAGCTGCGGGAGTATTTCACCAATCTGATTTCGTCCGACGAGGCGAAAGCGATGGAGCAGGACCGCCACAACGAGGCCTATCGAGCGGTGATCCGCCGGATGGGCAAGGACGGCAAGCTCGGCGTGGGATGGCCGAAAGAGTACGGCGGCTTGGGTTTCGGGCCGATCGAACAATCCATCTTCGTCAACGAGGCGCACCGGGCCGATGTGCCGCTGCCCGCGGTGACGCTGCAGACGGTGGGTCCGGTGCTGCAGCAGTTCGGCACCGAGGCGCAGAAGAAGAAGTTCCTGCCGGCGATCCTCGCGGGCGAGGTGCACTTCGCGATCGGTTACAGCGAGCCGGAGGCCGGCACCGACCTGGCCTCGCTGCGGACCTCGGCGGTGCGCCAGGGCGACGAGTACATCGTCAACGGCCAGAAGATGTGGACCACCGGCGGCCACGACGCCGACTACGTGTGGCTGGCCTGCCGCACCGACCCGGAAGCCGTGAAGCACAAGGGCATTTCGATCCTGATCGTGGACACCAAGGATCCCGGCTATTCCTGGACGCCGGTCATCCTGTCCGACGGCGCGCACCACACCAACGCCACGTACTACAACGACGTGCGAGTCCCGGCCGACATGCTGGTCGGCGAGGAGAACGGCGGCTGGCGGCTGATCACCACCCAGCTCAACAACGAGCGGGTGATGCTCGGGCCGGCCGGTCGTACCGCCGGCATCTACGATCGCCTGCACGCCTGGGCGTCCAAGCCCGGCGGCAATGGCGTCACTCCGATCGACCACCACGACGTCAAGCGGGCGCTCGGGGAGATCTACTCGCTGTGGCGGGTCAACGAGCTGTTGAACTGGCAGGTCGCCGCGGCCGGCGAGGACATCAACGTGGCCGATGCGGCATCGACGAAAGTCTTTGGTACCGAGAAGATTCAGTACATCGGGCGGCTCGCCGAAGAGATCGTCGGCAAGTACGGCAACCCGGCCGAGCCGGACACCGCGGAGCTGCTGGAGTGGCTGGACTCGCAGACCAAACGCAACCTGGTGATCACCTTCGGTGGCGGGGTCAACGAGGTGATGCGCGAGATGATCGCGGCGGCGGGTCTGAAGGTGCCGAGGGTGCCTCGATGAGCGAACTCCAAGAAGCCATCGCCGAGATTGTCGCGGCAGGTGGCGGTAAGCCGCGCACCGGGCGAGACCCGGTCAACCAGCCGATGATCAACAACTGGGTGGAAGCGATCGGCGACCGCAACCCGATCTACGTCGACGAGGCCGCGGCCCGTGCGGTGGGTCACCCGGGACTGGTGGCGCCACCGGCAATGATCCAGGTGTGGACCATGTTCGGCCTGAACGGCGCTCGCCCGGACGACGACCCGATGGGCCCGATGATGAAGTTGTTCGACGACAACGGTTATATCGGGGTGGTCGCGACCAACTGCGAGCAGACCTATCACCGTTATCTGCGGCCCGGCGAGGACGTCAGCATCACCTCCGAAATGGGCGACGTGGTGGGGCCGAAGCAGACCGCTCTGGGTGAGGGCTTCTTCATCAACCAGCACATCGTGTGGCGGGTCGGCGATGAAGACGTCGCCGAGATGAATTGGCGAATCCTGAAATTCAAGCCCGCTTCAGGGTCTTCTGGTGCTGCGGTGCCCGACGACCTGGACGCGGATGCGATGATGCGCCCGGCGTCGTCACGCGACACCGCGTTCTTCTGGGAGGGCGTCAAGGCGCACGAGCTGCGAATCCAGAAGCTGGCCGACGGTTCGCTGCAGCATCCGCCGGTGCCGGCGGTATGGCAGGACCCGGCCGATCCCATTGACTATGCGGTGGCCAGCGGACGCGGCACCGTGTACAGCTTCGTGGTGCACCATGCGCCGAAAGTGCCCGGCCGCACACTGCCTTTCGTGATCGCGCTGGTGGAACTGGAGGAAGGCGTCCGGATGCTGGGCGAACTTCGCGGCGTCGATCCCGCCGCGGTGGAGATCGGAATGCCGGTCCATGCAACGTATATCGATTTCCCGGCCGGGGAATCTGGGCCGGAGTGGACCCTGTACGCCTGGGAGCCGGAGGCATGAGCGCGCCTGCTGTGGGCTTTGCCCTGCCCGAGTTGAAGTTGTACGGCGACCCGACGTTCATCATCTCAACAGCGTTGGCTACGCGCGACTTTCAGGACGTGCACCACGACCGGGACAAGGCTGTTGCGAAGGGCTCGAAGGACATCTTCGTCAACATCCTGACCGATACTGGTCTGGTGCAGCGCTACATCACCGACTGGGCCGGGCCGTCGGCGTTGATCAAGTCGATCGGGCTGCGGCTCGGCGTGCCGTGGTACGCCCACGACACGGTGACCTTCTCCGGTGAGGTGACGGCGGTCGAGGACGGGTTGATCACGGTAAAGGTGATCGGCGCCAACAGCCTTGGCAACCATGTCATTGCGACCGTGACGCTGACGATGGGGGACGCGTAGATGTTGTCCGGTAAAGCGGCCATCGTCGGGATCGGCGCTACCGACTTCTCCAAGAATTCCGGCCGTTCCGAGCTGCGGCTGGCTGCGGAAGCCGTTTTGGACGCGTTGGATGATGCGGGGCTTTCGCCTTCGGACGTCGATGGGTTGACCACCTTCACCATGGACACCAACACCGAGGTCGCGGTGGCGCGCGCGGCCGGCATCGGTGATCTGAAGTTCTTCTCCAAGATCGGGTATGGCGGCGGTGCGGCGTGTGCCACCGTCCAGCAGGCCGCGATCGCGGTGGCCACCGGGGTGGCCGACGTGGTGGTGGCCTACCGCGCCTTCAACGAGCGCTCCGGCATGCGGTTCGGCCAGGTACAGACCCGGCTGACCGAGAACGCCGATTCGACCGGTGTGGACAACTCGTTCTCCTACCCGCATGGTCTTTCGACTCCGGCCGCGCAGGTGGCGATGATCGCCCGGCGGTACATGCACTGGTCGGGCGCCGGTAGCCGGGACTTCGGCGCGGTGTCGGTGGCCGACCGCAGGCACGCGGCGAACAACCCCAAGGCCTATTTCTACGAGAAGCCGATAACCATTGAGGACCACCAGAATTCGCGGTGGATCGCCGAGCCGCTGCGCCTGCTGGACTGCTGTCAGGAGACCGACGGCGCGGTGGCGATCGTGGTGACGTCGGCGGAGCGGGCGCGCGACCTGAAACACCGGCCGGCCGTCATCGAGGCGGCGGCCCAGGGATCCAGTCCGGACCAGTACACGATGGTCAGCTACTACCGGCCCGAGATCGGGCTGCCCGAAATGGGGGTGGTGGGGGATCAACTGTGGTCGCAGTCCGGCCTTTCGCCGGCTGACATTCAGACCGCGGTGCTGTACGACCATTTCACCCCGTTCACGCTGATTCAGTTGGAGGAGTTGGGGTTCTGCGGCCGCGGTGAGGCCAGGGACTTCATCGCCGACGGGGCGATCGAGATCGGTGGGCGGTTGCCGATCAACACGCACGGCGGTCAACTGGGTGAGGCCTACATCCATGGGATGAACGGAATCGCCGAGGGTGTAAGGCAATTGCGTGGAACGTCGGTGAACCCGGTTCCGGACGTCGAGCACGTGCTCGTCACCGCGGGGACGGGTGTGCCGACGTCCGGGCTGATCCTCGGCTGAGCCTTTTTGCCTTCGGCGAGTGTGCGGCTAGCCGCACACTCGATTGCGGAGGTGCGGCTAGCCGCACACTCGGCGGGGTGTAGACAGTTGAAGTGACCGCCGCGGCCCTGCGTGCGAGGCTGCCACCGTGCGTGAGCAGTTCATTGGTAGCGAGGCCCTCGCTACGGGAGTCCTGACCAAGTCTGAACTGTCTACCCGCTATCGCCGCCTGTTTCCAGACGTCTATGTGGGGCGGAATGCGGCGGTTAGCGCCACGTCACGAGCCGAGGCCGGGTGGCTGTGGACGGGTCGCTGTGGAGTGCTCGCGGGATACTCGGCGGCGGTGCTGCACGGCAGCCGATGGGTCGACGATGGTCAGGCAGTGGAATTGCTGCACGGTAATCGTCGGTGCCCACCCGGGATCCGTGTGCACCGCGACCGCATAGATGAAGACGAGATCCAGCTGATCGACGGCATGGTTGTCACCTCCCCGGGAAGGACTGCCTTGGATCTCGGCTGCTGGTATCCAACGACGAGAGCGGTAGCGGCCATTGACGCGCTGGCTCGGGCGACCGACATCAAGGCGGCGGACGTAGAGCTGTTGTCGCGTCGATACAGTGGAAGACGAGGCATCGTGCGTGCGCGTCGGGCAATCGACTTGTTCGATGCCGGTGCGCAATCTCCGAAGGAGTCCTGGCTGCGGGTGCTGCTTGTGCAAGCCGGCTTTTCCAGGCCGCAGACCCAAATTCCGGTGAGCGACGAGTTTGGCGACGTTTTTGCGTATCTCGACATGGGCTGGCCCGACTTGAAAGTCGCAGTTGAGTACGACGGTGAGCAGCACAGAACCGATCAGCGGCAGTACAAATGGGACAGCCGGCGGCGGGAAATGCTCGAGCGTCTTGGCTGGACTGTGATTCGAGTGCTGGCCGGCGACAAGTCCGCCGACATTATCAGTCGTGTTCGCTCAGCATTGGGGAGCCGAATGTGCGGCTAGCCGCAACACCGGAGGCCGAACGCGCGGCTGGCCGCACACTCGGCGGAATGGGGCTACGCGGGCACCAACTCCACGCCGCTGAGCACGACGGCGTTTTCGCGGGCTGGTGCGACAACGCCGGCCAGGAAACGGCCGTCTTCCTTCCAGACGTTGACCTGCAACGTCTCGCCCGGATACGCCACGCCCGCGAAGCGGGCGCCATAGGCCGCGACGGCTGAGGTGTCGCCGTCGAGCAGGGCGTCGGTGATGGCCTTGCACGTCATGCCGTAGGTGCACAGGCCGTGCAGGATCGGCTGCGGAAAGCCTGCGGCAGCAGCGAATTCAGGGTCGGAGTGCAGCGGGTTGCGGTCGCCGCAGAGCCGGTACAGCAGCGCCTGCTGCGGCAGAATCGGCATCGCCAGCTCGAGATCCGGCGCGCGGTCGGGTGCGGCGTCCGAACCCGACGGCCCACGTTCACCCCCGAAGCCACCTTCGCCGCGAGCGAAGATGGACCGCCGCTGCGTCCACAACACGGTGCCGTCCGGCGCCGTTGCCGTGGTCTCACTCCAGATCACCGCGGCCTTGCCCTTGTCCCAGATGTCGGTGAACCGGGTGACCGACGTCGCCGAGCCCGAAGGTGGCAGCGGCGCAGGCACTTCCACCCGCTCCGAGGCGTGCAGTACCTTACTCAACTCGATGTCGATACCGGGGAACTGCACGGTGGGCGGCTTGGTCATGTGGAAGGTCGCGGCGACGTTACCGAAGGTGGGCAGCACCTGCGGCGTGTCGTCGACCAGGTAGCGCAGTTCGCGCGGGTCCATGGGGTCGGCGCCGGCACCCAGGCCGAGGTGGTAGAGCTGGATGTCGGTACTCGTCCAGGAGAACTCGATGGGATCCAGTTCCGCGGCGAGCGCGACTTCGACGTCGATCGGCATGTCAGCGCTCTCCTGCGATGTGTAGTGCCGCCAGGTATCCGAACGTCATGGCCGGCCCGATGGTCCCGCCGGGGCCGGGGTAGGTGTGTCCCATTACCGGAGCGCTGACATTGCCTGCGGCGTAAAGCCCTTCGATGATGCTGCCGTCGTCGCGCAGGGCGCGTCCGTGGACATCGGTGCGGATGCCGCCCTTGGTGCCCAGGTCGCCCGGCACCATCTTGGCGGCGTAGTAGGGCGCGTGGGTGATCTCGCCGAGGTTCGGATTCGGCTTGTTGGTCGGGTCGCCGTAGTACTTGTCGTAGGCGCTTTCCCCGCGATGGAAGTCCTCGTCGACGCCGGAGCGCGCGAATCCGTTGAAACGCGCCACGGTCTTGCTGAGTTCGTCGACCGGTAGCCCGGCTTTACCGGCCAGCTCTTCCAGCGTTTCGGCCTGAATAATCACGCCGGACTCCATCCACTTACGCGGAATCCGTTGTCCGGGCTGCAATCCGGCAAAGATGTAGCGGTCCCGGTACTGCTGGTCGAACACCAGCCAGGCAGGAATGTTCTCGCCGGGCCCCGGGCCCTGGCCGTACTGGCCGCCGTACATGTGATGGCATGCCTCGACGTAGGGCATCGATTCGTTCATGAACCGCTTGCCGGACATATTGACGATGATCGAACCAGGCGAATTACGCTCCGACAGCGCGAACCACGGGGCGTCCACCAGCGGCACCGTCGGCCCCCACCAGGCGTCTTCCATCAAATCCAATGCAGCACCCAGTTTTTCGCCTGCAACGATGCCGTCGCCGGTGTTGGCTTTGGCGCCCACCGTCCACTCGGTGGTGATCGGGGCACGCTGGTACTTCACCCGCATCTGCTCGTTGTGCTCGAAACCGCCCGAGGCCAGGATGACGCCGCGCCGGGCCCGGATCAACCGTGGCTCCGCAGACTCCGGAGCTCCCGCGTCACGCACGTAGACGCCCCGTACCACGCCGTTCTCGACGTAGAGGTCGGTGAGCGCGGTGTTGAGCACGACCGGAACTCCGGCCCGCTGCAACCCGATTCGCAGCGGCGCGATCAACGCCCGGCCCATGCCGACCAGATTCTTGCCGGTTGCCTTGGCCCACATCGTGCGTCCGCCGATCTTCAAGCTGCGCAGCACGCCGCGCGGGTGCCGCTTGAGCATGTTGAGTCGCACGTAGTCCTGTTGCATGACAACCACATTGAGCGGGACCTTGCCGTAGGCGGGTTCGAGACCGGCCTCGTCGGGACCCAGCTTGCGCGCGTTGAACGGCTTGGGCTCGATGGACCGGCCGTCGGCCCGTCCGCCCGGCGCCTCCGGGTAGTAGTCGGAATAGCGCGGCACCCAGCACATCTTCAGCGGCGTGTGCTTGAGCACGAAGGAGAGCATCTCGGGCCCGCGCTCGAGGTAGGTGTCGATGCGTTCGGGCTCCACGACGTCGCCGACGATGCCGTGCAGATAGGTGCGGGCGGCCTCGGTGGTGTCCTTCACCTTGTCGCGCCGCAGAACCTCGTTGTTCGGGATCCACACGCCGCCGCCCGAGCGGGCGGTCGAGCCGCCATAGTGCGGCGCCTTCTCGATGACTACTGTCGAGAGGCCGCGGTGCGCGGCGGTGAGGGCAGCCACCATACCGGCGCCGCCGCTACCCACCACGACGACGTCGTACTCCTGTGCTGTCATGTAGAACACGTTATAGAATTGCCCGGGCTGGGCGCTACTGGCCCGGTCAAGCGGACGAAGGAACTTCGGTAAATGCTCACTGATGCGACCCGGGAAGCGCTAGCTGCCGACTTGGCCCAGGCCGAACGGACCCGCGAGGGAATCGCCCCGATTTCGCCCGCGTACCCCGACATCGACGTCATCGACGCCTACGAGATTCAGTTGCTCAACATCCGCCGGCGGATCGCCGACGGTGCCCGGGTGGTGGGGCACAAGGTGGGTCTGTCGTCGCCGGTGATGCAACAGATGATGGGCGTCAACGAGCCCGACTACGGCCATCTGCTGGATGACATGCAGGTGTTCGAGGATGTCCCGGTGCCTACGTCCCGGTATCTGCTGCCGCGGGTGGAGGTCGAGGTGGGCTTCATCCTGTCGGGTGACCTGCCTGGTGCGGAGTGCACCGAAGAGGACGTGTTGGCCGCCACCGAGGCGCTGGTGCCGTCGATCGAGCTCATCGACACCCGGATCAAGGACTGGCAGATCAAGATCTGCGACACCATCGCCGACAACGCCTCCTCGGCGGGCTTCGTGTTGGGACAGGCCCGGGTATCGCCGGGCGACGTCGACGTGAAGGCGATCGACGCGAAGTTGACCCGCAACGGGGAGCTGATTGCCGAGGGCCGCAGCGACGCGGTGCTGGGCAACCCGGTCACCGCCGTTGCCTGGCTGTCCCGCAAGGTGGAAAGTTTTGGTGTGCGGCTGAAGAAAGGTGACATCGTTCTACCTGGATCGTGCACCTTTGCCGTCGACGCGCGGGCCGGCGACGAGTTCGTCGCGGACTTCGCGGGCCTCGGTACCGTTCGGCTTTCCTTCGAATAGGAGGAGCGATCGCGAGCGCGGCGTAGCCGGGTGAAGCGGGTCGCGACCAAACAGAATAGGAGCGATCGCGAGCGCGGCGTAGCCGGGCGAAGCGGGTCGCGACCAAACAGAATAGGAGCGATCGCGAGCGCGGCGTTGCCGGGTGAAGCGGGTCGCGACCATGGGGTTAGGAGCAATATGCCGGCTAAGGCGAGTGTGGCCATTGTCGGATCGGGCAACATCAGCACCGATCTGCTGTACAAGCTGCTGCGATCCGACTGGCTGGAGCCCCGCTGGATGGTGGGTATCGACCCCGAGAGCGAAGGCTTGGCACGGGCCCGCAAGCTGGGGCTGGAGACCAGCCACAAGGGGGCGGACTGGCTGCTGGAACAGGACGAGAAGCCCGATTTGGTGTTCGAGGCGACCAGCGCCTACGTGCACAAGGCGGCGGCGCCCAAGTATGAGGCGGCCGGCATCCGGGCCATCGACCTGACCCCGGCCGCGGTCGGTCCGGCGGTGATTCCGCCGGCGAACCTGCGCGCACACTTGGACGCCCCGAACGTCAACATGATCACCTGCGGCGGGCAGGCGACCATTCCGATCGTCTATGCCGTGTCCCGAGTCGTGGATGTGCCCTACGCCGAGATCGTGGCGTCGGTGGCGTCGGTGTCCGCGGGGCCGGGCACCCGGGCCAACATCGACGAGTTCACCAAGACGACCTCGCGCGGCGTCCAGACCATTGGTGGTGCGGCCCGCGGCAAGGCGATCATCATCCTCAACCCGGCCGACCCGCCGATGATCATGCGCGACACCATCTTCTGCGCGATTCCCGAGGACGCCGACCGCGACGCGATCGCGAAGTCCATTCACGACGTGGTGGCCGAGGTGCAGACCTATGTGCCGGGATACCGGTTGCTCAATGAGCCGCAATTCGACGAACCGTCGGTGGTCAACGGCGGCAACCACGTGGTGACCACGTTCGTGGAGGTCGAGGGCGCCGGCGACTACCTGCCGCCGTATGCCGGCAACCTGGACATCATGACCGCGGCCGCGACCAAGGTCGGCGAGGAGATCGCCAAAGAGACGCTGGCTGTGACGGGAGGCGCACGATGAGCGGCCACATTTTCGAGGGCGCATGGGACGTCCGGATCACCGACACCTCGCTGCGCGATGGGTCGCACCACAAGCGGCACCAGTTCACCAAGGACGAAGTGCGCTCCATCGTGACGGCGCTCGACGCCGCCGGGGTGCCGGTAATTGAGGTGACGCACGGCGACGGCCTCGGGGGCTCGTCGTTCAACTACGGCTTCTCCAAGACCCCCGAGCAGGAACTGATCAAGCTCGCCGCCGAGACCGCCCAGGAAGCCAAGATCGCCTTCCTGATGTTGCCCGGTGTCGGCACCAAAGAAGACATCAAAGAGGCGCAGGACAACGGTGGTTCGATCTGCCGCATCGCCACCCACTGCACCGAGGCCGACGTCTCCATCCAGCACTTCGGGCTGGCCCGCGAACTCGGGCTGGAAACCGTCGGGTTCCTGATGATGGCGCACACCATCCCGCCGGAGAAGTTGGCCGCACAGGCCCGCATCATGGCCGACGCCGGCTGCCAATGCGTCTACGTCGTCGACTCGGCCGGGGCCCTGGTGCTCGACGGTGTGGCCGACCGGGTGTCGGCGCTGGTCGCCGAACTCGGCGAGGACGCGCAGGTGGGCTTCCACGGACATGAGAACCTCGGACTCGGGGTGGCCAACTCGGTCGAGGCGGTGCGCGCCGGCGCCAAGCAGATCGACGGCAGCGTGCGCCGGTTCGGTGCCGGTGCGGGCAACGCGCCGGTAGAGGCGCTGATCGGGGTGTTCGACAAGATCGGCGTCAAGACCGGAATCGACTTCTTCGACATTGCCGACGCCGCCGAGGACGTGGTGCGCCCGGCCATGCCGGCCGAATGCCTGTTGGACCGCAACGCGCTGATCATGGGCTACTCCGGGGTGTACTCGTCGTTCCTCAAGCACGCCGTGCGTCAGGGCGAGCGCTACGGCGTCCCGGCACATGAGTTGTTGCACCGGGCGGGTCAGCGCAAGCTGATCGGCGGCCAGGAGGACCAGCTGATCGACATCGCGCTGGAGATCAAGCGCGAGCAGGAGGCGAACGCCTAAAGCGCCTGGTTGGAGCGTCAGCAGCGGCCGCTCAACGTGGCCGTGGTGCATTTTTGCCGCGGTTTTTGTCACCTGCGCGCGAGTACCCTCGACTGCAGAACCCGCGCCGCGTGAAGGAGCATTCCGATGTTGACCCTGCCTTCGAGGATTTCCAGGATGCTGGCTGGCGGACTGCTGGGTGCCGCCGGTGCCGCGCTGATCGTGATGCCTGTGGCCGCCGCCGACCCTGGCCAGCAGTGCAACACCACCTTCGGCCAGACGGCGTCCGAACAGGTACAGGGCTACCTGAACAAGCACCCCGACGTGAAGGCGGAGATCACCGCGCGTTCGCAGGCGTCGGGGTCGGGCACCAATCTGGTCGACTACCTCAATCGGCACCCGGACGTACGTCAGGCGCTGATCACGCTGGCCAACGAGTGCACGTCCTGAGGTGATCGGGCTTCGTCGGTGAGCGTTATGCGCGACACGCGCAAATGTTCGCGGTTGACTCAAAATAGGAACACGTTCTAGCGTCAGTTACGTGTTTTCTGACGCGCTCACCGAAGCGATCGCGGAAGCCGAGAAGCTTGTGGCTGCCGCCCCGCACATCGAGACCGAAGCCGACCTCCTCGAAGGACTGCAGTATCTGGCCGGCTGTGTGACCGGCTGCATGCATCTGGCCTTCGACTACGAACGCGACCATCCCTTCCTGCAGTCCGGAACCGGCCCGTTCACCAAGATGGGCTTGGACAATCCGGACACCCTCTACTTCGGCACCCGCGTCCACGCTGACCACGACTACGTGGTGCGTGGGGTGCGCGGTACCACCACCGACCTGAGCTTTCAGTTGCTAGGTGGTGAATACACCGACGACAACGTGCCCGCCAGCCAGGCCGCGTTCGACGACCGCGAACTCGACATCGCTGCCGACGGCACCTTCGAGTGGCGGTTGCGGCCGACCAGTCCGGGACAACTCGTGATGCGCGAGGTCTACGGTGACTGGTCGGCCACCCGGGGCACGCTGACCATCGAACGGGTGGACACCGCGGGCACCGCGCCACCGCCGCTGACCCGCGAGCTGATCGAAAAGCGTTATGCCACAGCGGGTAAACAGCTGGTCAACCGGGTCAAGACGTGGCTGCAGTTTCCGCAGTGGTTCTACCTCAAGATCCCGGTCAACACCATGGTGCCGCCGCGACTGACTCCCGGCGGTCTGGCGACCCAGTACTCGTCGGTTGGCCACTTCGACCTGCAACCGGAACAAGCGCTGGTGATCACGGTGCCTGTGAGTGACGCCCCGTATCTGGGCTTCCAGCTGGGCAGCATGTGGTACATCTCGCTGGACTACATCAACCACCAGACTTCGCTGAACAACACTCAGGCGCAGGCTGATCCGGACGGCAAGGTCCGCATCGTCGTCAGCGAACAGAATCCCGGAGTGACCAATTGGGTTGAGACGCTGGGCCATCGGCGCGGGTTCCTGCAGTTCCGGTGGCAGCGGGTGTCCCGGGAGCTGACTGAGGCCGACGGCCCGACCGTCGAGCTGGTCGACGTCGACGCGGTGCCGGCTTCGCTGCCTTATTTCGAGCACAACAAGATTTCCGAGGACGACTGGCGGACGCGGATCGCGCTGCGCCAGTTGCAGATTGCGGCAAGGATGCTGGGATGACCGACATGCTCGACGGCAAGGTGGTAGTGATCAGTGGCGTCGGCCCGGGCCTGGGCACGACGCTGGCGCGCCGATGTGCCCTCGAAGGGGCCGACCTGGTGCTGGCAGCGCGCAGCGCGGACCGGTTGGACGACGTCGCCAAGCAGGTCGTCGATCTGGGTCGCAAGGCGGTCGCGGTGCCCACCGACATCACCGACGACGCCCAGGTGAGCAACCTGGTGGAGGCGTCCCTGCAGGCGTACGGCAAGGTCGACGTGCTGGTCAACAATGCGTTCCGGGTGCCGTCGATGAAGCCGTTGGCGGGCACGACATTTCAGCACATCCGCGACGCCATCGAGCTCAGTGCGCTGGGGGCCTTGCGGCTCATCCAGGGATTCACGCCCGCGCTGGCCGCGTCGAATGGTTCCGTCGTCAACGTCAACTCAATGGTGATCCGGCACTCCCAGGCCAAGTACGGGGCCTACAAGATGGCCAAGTCGGCACTGCTGTCGATGTCGCAGTCGCTGGCGACCGAACTCGGCGAGCAAGGTATTCGCGTCAATTCCGTGGCACCGGGCTATATCTGGGGCGACACGCTGCAGGGTTACTTCAACCACCAGGCCGGTAAGTACGGCACCACCGCCGAGCAGATCTACCAGGCCACCGCTGCGAACTCGGATCTGAAGCGGCTACCCACCGAGGACGAGGTGGCCTCGGCGATTCTGTTCATGGCCAGCGACCTGTCCAGCGGCATCACCGGACAGACGCTGGACGTCAATTGCGGGGAGTACCACAACTAATGGCCGAGCGAACTGACGTCGGAACCGTCGACGACCTGCACGCGTCGGCGACCAAAATGACCGGTCTGGACGACTTCGGCACTGACGACGACAACTACCGCGAAGCGCTGAGCGTGCTGCTGGACGCCTACAAGCGCGAAGCGGGCCTGACGGCGTTGGGCAGCAAGATGAATCGGGTATTCCTGCGCGCCGCGCTGGTGGCCCGGCTGCTGTCGGAGTCGGCATGGAAGCAGTACCCGGCCTATGCGGACGTGGCCATCAAGCAGCCGATTTTCGTGACGGGACTGCCGCGCACCGGCACGACGGTGCTGCACCGGCTGCTGGGCGCCGATCCGGCGCACCAAGGACTGCATCTGTGGCTGGCCGAGTTCCCGCAGCCCCGCCCGCCCCGGGACACCTGGGACTCGAACCCCTGGTACAGCCAGCTGAATGAGCAGTTCAACAAACACCACCAGGAGAACCCGGAGTACACCGGGCTGCACTTCATGGCTGCCTACGAGCTGGAGGAATGCTGGCAGCTGCTGCGCCAGTCGCTGCATTCGGTGTCCTACGAGACGTTGGCCCACGTACCGAGCTACGCACAGTGGCTTGCGCAACAGGACTGGACCCCGTCCTACCAACGGCACCGCCGCAATCTCCAGCTCATCGGAATGAATGACGCCGACAAGCGTTGGGTGCTCAAGAATCCCAGCCATCTGTTCGCGCTGGACGCGTTGATGGCGACCTATCCTGACGCTTTGGTGATCCAGACCCACCGGCCGGTGGAGACGATCATGGCGTCAATGTGCTCGTTGGCGCAGCACACCGTTGAAGGCTGGTCGACGTCGTTCACCGGCGCCCAGATCGGCGCCGACTCGATGGAAACCTGGTCGCGGGGGCTGGAGCGCTTCAATACCGTTCGCGCGTCGCACAATCCGGCTCAGTTCTGCGATGTGGACTACCGTGATCTGATCGCCGACCCGTTGGGCACGGTCGCCTCGGTATACCGCCATTTCGGTCTGACACTGACCGACGAGGCGCGAAAGGCGATGGAGGACAGTCACGCCGAGAGTCAGACCGGTGCGCGTGCGCCCAAGCACAAGTACTCGCTGGCCGATTATGGGCTGACCGCCGAGCAAGTCAAGGAGCGGTTCGCCGGGCTGTGATCGGCGCTGCCTGTCGCTGCTACTCGGGCAGCGCGGCACTCGACTTCGGCTGTTGGCCAGTGTCGTTGCCCGGCCCCGTAGCGACAACTACTCCGCAGCCTCCAGGATCCCTTCGGCCACCGCATGTTCGATGCTGTCGGAGAGCCGGGGGCAGGAACGGGTGCGTGCAGTGTTCCCACCACAGGCCCGCACCTCGGCGAAGTGCGCACACCGCTGCGACGCCTCGGTATTCCATTGCACCGCAGTGTGACCCGGACCCAACCAGCGCACCGATACGGTGACGTGACAGAAGCGGCAGTCCACCGGGCGTAGCCCGCCAGTGAGATAGCGCTCCCGGTCCGCGCGGCTGGCCTCGGCCACCGCAGCGGCCCGCTGCGGATCGTCGGCGAAATCCCGTGACTTCGACCACGAACCGGACCCTCCGTTGGAGCCGTGCGGCTCGTCGTGATCATGGTGATCACCGTGCAGCATCAACATCGACCGGGCGAGCCTATCGACGTCGGGAACCGCCGGCTGGTCGTCGGACATTTCGGTCAGTGCTGTTCGGCCGGCACTTCGTCGGCAACCGCTTCGTCGGAAACCGCTTCGTCGGAAACCGCTTCGGCCTCTTTGGCTTTCAGGTTCTCGGCGACTTCCGCGTTCCAGAACTCGTTGGCCCGGGCGGTGTCGACCTCCATCTCGAAGCGCTCCACCATCTCCGGGGTGACGTCGGCGACGTCGACGTAGAACTGCTGATACCAGCGACGCATCTGGTAGACGGCGCCGTCCTCTTCGACCAGCAGCGGATTGTCGATGCGGGTCTTGTGCTTCCAGATCTCGACGTCCTGCAGGAAGCCCTTGCTCACACCCTCGGTGAAGACTCGGGACAGTTTGTCGCTCATCTTTTCGTCCATGCCCTTGGGCTTTTCGACGATGACGCCCCACTGCAGGACGAAGGAGTCCTGAGTCACCGGGTAGTGGCAGTTGATCAGGATCGACTCGGACTTAAAGCCGCTGTAGCTGTTGTGCAGCCAGTTGATCATGAAGGACGGGCCGAAATAGGAGGCCTCCGAGTCCAATTCCGCCTCGCCGTACGAGGTGCCGAGATCGTTGACGTCGGGGCGTCCCACGTTGTGCAGGTACTGCGACGCGATGTGGCCCTCGAAGACGTTCTTGAAGTACGTCGGCAGGCCGAAGTGGATGTAGAAGAAGTGCGCCATGTCGGTGACGTTGTCGATGATGTCCCGGCAGTTGGATCCCTCAATGAGGATCCGGTTCCAGCGCCAATTGGTCCAGTCGTCGCTGTGGGCTTCCGGAATCTCGGGGATCCGGACCGCAGGGTCCGGCGGATTGCCCTCGTGGTCGTGCCAGACGAACAACAGGCCGCCGCGAACGTCCGTCGTCCACGCCCGGGTGCGCGCCGTCTTGGGGGTGCGCTTGGCGTAGGGCACCAGCTTGCAGCGGCCGTCGCCGCCCCACCGCCAGTCGTGGAAGGGGCAGGCGACCTCGTCGCCCTTGATGGTGCCTTCGGACAGGTCGCCGCCCATGTGCCGGCAGTAGCCGTCCAGGATCTTGATGTCGCCCGTGGAGTCGGCGAAGACGACCAACTTGGTGCCGAACGCCTGAACCGAGTGCGGCTTGCCGTCACGGAAGTCTTCGGCCACGCCCAGGCAGTGCCATCCTCGGGCATATCTGGTCGGCAACGCGCCGGCATCGATCTCCCGGACACCGACTCCACTTGTGTCGGTACTCACCTGTCACCTCCAGATCACGGGTACTAACTAGAACACGTTACAGTTTTGGGGCGGGGAAGCGCAACGACGGCGAGTCTGGCTGAGTTTGCTGGGGGCGTATGCGCATTGCGGTATATGTAATTGATGCCGCTGTTCTCTTTCGAAGGCCGCTCGCCGAAGGTCGATCCCACCGCGTTCGTGGCGCCGACCGCGACCCTGATCGGTGACGTCACCGTCGAGGCGGGGGCGTCCGTCTGGTACAACGCCGTGCTGCGCGGCGACTACGCGCCCGTAGTGATCCGTGAGGGCGCGAACGTGCAGGACGGGTCGGTTCTGCACGCACCGCCGGGCATCCCCGTCGACGTCGGTCCCGGGGCCACCGTGGCGCATCTGTGCGTGATCCACGGCGCGCACATCGGCTCCGAGGCGTTGATCGCGAACCATGCGACGGTGCTCGACGGCGCGGTGATCGGCGCGCGCTGCATGGTGGCGGCCGGTGCTGTGGTGGTGGGTGGAACCCAGATTCCGCCCGGCATGCTGGTGACCGGCGCGCCCGCGAAAGTGAAGGGGCCGATCGAGGGCACCGGCGCCGAGATGTGGGTCAACGTCAACCCGCAGGCTTATCGGGACCTGGCGCAGCGGCATATCGCCGGGGTGGAGCCGATCGAGCCGGCCTAGCTTTGGCCGAATGAGCCGGCCTAGCCCTGGCCGAATGTGCGGCCAGCTGCACGCTCGTGGCCGAATGTGCGGCCAGTTTCACACTCGGCGGGGGGAGACTGGCTTCACACTCGGCGGGTGGCGGCGGCGGCCCGGTCCATTTCCCAGTACGCGCGCAGCGCCACCATCTGCCCTTCGTCGTTGGCCTTGTACGTGAAAACGCCTTCGGCCGTGGTCTGGTAGTCGCCCGTGGTGATCAGAATGTGCCCGACGTTGGCTTCCTCGTTGCCGCACTGGTAGGTGTCGCGGAAGAAGAACTCGATCTTCGTGGTGGGCGCGATTGCCTTGTCCCAGAACGCGGATATCGCCTCAAGGCCGCGGTGGCCCTTGCCTTCCGGGTCGAAAGCCGATGGGCCGATGGGGTCTTCGACAATGGCGTCATCGGCGAAGACGGCCAGCCAGGCGTCTTTGTCGCGAGCGGCGACCGCCTCGCGGGATCGCCGGCCCGCCTCGTGCGCCGGATTGGTCACTTGTCCTGCCAGCCGGAATGAATGTAGGTGTCGGCGAACCGCTTCATCGAGTCCTGCTTCTTGTCCAGCGGCGCATCGAAGGCCAGGCCGTCGAACACCCACGGAATGGTGATGTAGTCGGTCACCCCGATCTCGGCCAGCTCCCGATGGCCGTCCACGCCGAACTTGTCCATACAGACGGCCTGGTACTCGAAAGGATCGTCCGCGCGGCCGTTTTCGGCGAGCAGTGCCTTGAGCTTCTTGATGGTCTCGTCCAGTTCGGCGTGCGTCATCATCGCGCTGGTCCACCCGTCGCTGACCCGGGCGGCGCGCTTGAGGGCGACGTCGGTGTGGCCGCCGACATAGAACGGCACCGGCTCGCTGGGCGCGGGACTCATCTGCAGGCGGTCGAAATCGTAGAACTCGCCGTGGAATTCGACCATCCCGCCGGCCAGTACCAGCTTGATCACTTCGATCATCTCGTCGACGCGTTTGCCGCGACGCGCATACGGCACCCCGCACCACTCGAATTCCTCTGGTGCCCAGCCGATTCCCACGCCGAAGCCGAAGCGGTTGTTGGTCAGGTTGGCCACCGAGCCGACCTGACGGGCCAGCAGTAGCGGGTTGCGTGAACCCAGCTTCATCACGTTGGTGTAGAACCGCAGCTTCGAGGTAACCGCGCCCATCGTGCCCGCCAAGATCAGCGGATCGACCCAGGGGGCGTTCTCGTCGAACATCCGCTTGCCGTCGGCGGTGTAGGGATAGTCGACGGACTGCTGCTCGAAGTAGAAGATCGAATCCGGTAACGCGATGGAGTCGAACCCGACTTCCTCTGCCGTCTTGGCAAGCTCGGTCATCTGCTCGATCGGGCTGAACGCGATACTGAGCGTGTACTTCATATCGAAGCTTCCTCCGGTTTGTCGCTGCCGACTACCCACATGGAGTAATACTGCGAACCGCCGCCATAGGCGTGGCCCAACGCCTTACGGGCATTGGGCACCTGATGGTCACCGCCCTTGCCCATAACCTGAATGGCAGCCTCGGCGAAGCGGATCAGGCCGGAGGCGCCGATCGGGTTGGAGGACAGCACGCCGCCGGACGGATTGACCGGGATTCGTCCGCCGATAGCGGTCTCGCCCGCCTCGGTGAGTTTCCAGCCCTCGCCCTCGGGGGCAAAACCGAGGCTCTCCAACCACATCGGCTCGAACCAGGAGAACGGCACGTAGATCTCCGCGGCGTCGATCTCGTCGATCGGGCTGGTGATGCCGGCGGCCTTCCACAGCGCGGCGGCCGCGTCACGGCTGGCCTGCGGGCTGACCTGGTCACGGCCGGAGAACTGCAGCGGCTCGGTGCGCAACGCGGTGGCGTGGATCCACGCGACGGGACGGCCCTCAGCCACCTTGGCATCGGCCGTTTCCTCGTCACCGATGACGACGGCGGCGGCACCGTCCGAGGACGGGCACGTCTCGTCGTACCGGATCGGGTCCCACAGCATCGGGGACTCCATCACCTTCTCCACGGTGATGTCGGGCTGGTGCAGGTGGGCCAGCGGGTTGCGCACCCCGTTGAGCCGGTCCTTGACCGCGACCATGGCACCGATGTTGAGCGGCGCGCCCGACCGGCGGATGTAGGACCGGACGTGCGGGGCGAAATACCCACCGGCGCCCGCACCCACGGGCTTGATGAACGGAATCGGGATCGAAAGTGCCCACATGGCATTGGATTCCGACTGCTTCTCCCAGGCCATCGCCAGCACCCGCCGGTACTTGCCGGACTGGACCAGACTGGCCGCCACCACGCCGGTGGAGCCACCCACTGAACCCGCGGTGTGCACCCGGATGAGTGGCTTGCCCGTCGCGCCGACTGCGTCGGCCATGAACAACTCGGGCATCATGACGCCCTCGAAGAAGTCGGGTGCCTTGCCGACGACGACGGCGTCGATGTCGTCGAAGGTGCAGCCCGAATCTTCCAGCGCCCGGTCGATGGCCTCGCGAACCATGCCGTTCATCGACACGTCTTTGCGCTTCGCCACATGCTTGGTCTGCCCGGTACCGAGTACCGCGGCGAGGTGCGCTCCTGCGCCGGCCATCAGTTCTGTCCTTCCATGACCGCGACCAGATTCTGTTGCAGCGCAGGCCCGCTGGTGGCGTGCGCGAGCACCCGCTGTGCCGATCCGTTCCAGATGTGTTGTGCCGCCAGGCCGATACGCTCCAGTCCGGCGACGAACATCGGGTTGGCCGCGAGCGCACCGCCGGACGGATTGACCTTCGTCTTGTCGGTCAACCCGATCGCCTCAGCCAGGATCAAGTGCTGGTGGGTGAACGGCGCGTGTATCTCGGCGACGTCGATGGCGGTGTCGCCGTTGGTGGCGGCCTTTGCCGACGCCGCGGTGGACGGCGAGGTGGTGAGGTCGCGCGCACCCAGCACCGGCGTCTCGATAAGGTGCTCGATTCCCGTGATCCAGGCCGGGTTTTCGCGCAGTTCCCGGGCTCTGTCATCGGCGGCCAGCACGATCGCGGCGGCGCCGTCGGTGATCGGAGCGATGTCGTGGCGGCGCAACGGGTCGTTGAAGAACGGGCGGGCCAGCAGTTCGTCGATGCTCTTGGCCGGCTTCTCGGAGTCGTTGCGCTCGGACTGCGCGAACGAATCGAGCGCGACCTGAGCCATCTGCTCGGGTGTCCACTTGCCGGAGTCCAGCCCGATCCGGGCCTGCAACCCGGCCATCGACACCGAGTCGGGCCACAGCGGCGCAACGGTGTAGGGGTCGGTCTGGCGGGTCAGGACCTGGCGCAGAATGCCCGCCGAGGATTTTCCGAAGCCGTACACCAGCGCGGTTTCGACCTCGCCGGTGAGGATCTTGATGTAGGCCTCGAAAAGAGCCCAGGCGGCATCCATTTCGACGTGTGACTCGTTGATCGGCGGCACCGCGCCGATCGAGTCGATCGCCGAGATAAACGAAAACGCACGCCCGGCAAGGTAATCGGAGGAGCCCGAGCACCAGAAGCCGATGTCGGACTTGTTGATGCCGAGGTCCTGGTAAAGCTGTGCGAAGCACGGCATCAACATCTCGACGCCGTTGGTGGTGCCGTCGGTACGGCGAACATGCGGCGCGTGGGCGAAGCCGACCACCGCGACATTGCGATCACTCATGTGTAGCTGTGCCCTTTACAGGTGGTGCTTGTAGGTGTCGTACTCGGCGTCCGGTTCGCCGGTGGGCCGGAAGAATTCGATGTTGTCGATCCCGAATCCCCACTCCTCGCGGGGTTTCCATACGGCCTCGACCCGCATCCCCATGCGTACCTCGTGCGCGTCCACGTCGGCGACCAAGTGCAGGAACGGAATATCGGCACCGTCGAGCAACACGTAGGCCGCGACGTAGGGCGGCTTGATGCGTTGGCCCTGGAAGGGGATGTTGATGATGGCGAACGTCGTCACCGTGCCCTTGTCCGGCAGCTCGACGAACTCGGTGGTCGGCAGGCCGGTGGCCGGGTCGGCGCCGTGCGGCGGGAAGTAGACCTTTCCGGCCTCACCTGTCCTGGCGCCCAACAGCTTTCCTTCGGCTATCGCCCGCAGGTAGGCGCTCTCCTCGTGGGATGCGGTGTGCTGGATGGTCAGCGAGACCGGCGTGATGATCATGCTGACCGGGTCCAGTCCGGCCTGGGGTTCCGGCACGTCCTCGGCCTGGTCGCCGGGTGCGAAGTAGGCGATGTCGGTGATGGCACCGACGGTCTCGTCGGCCCAGTGCACGTGCACCCGGTCGCCGGTCTTGATGCCCGAAGGACCGGCGGCTCCGACATCCACGGCGTGGATCAGCGGAGTATCGGCACCGTCGAGCTTGATCAGCGCCCAGGCGAACGGCCGGTCCAGCGGTTCACCGCCGATCGGCGCGGGTTGCCAGGTCCAGGAAACGACGGTGCCGACGCTTTCCACCGGTACCATTTCGCCCAGCGGTTCGTAGGTAACCGGGTCATATTCCGGCGGCGGCACATGTACCCGGCCATCGGAACCGCGTACTCCCAGAACGCGGCGCTCACGCAGTGCAGTGAAAAACTTGCCCAGCGTGGGACCCACCGAACGGGTGTAGTCGAAGGACAACGTCAACGGGGCAGAGAGGGGCGGCTCAGGGTGATCGATCAGGGCCGGGCCGCTTGAGCTGGCTGTCACGCATTCGAGTAGAACAGGTTCTAAGAATGGTTTCAACTAGGCCCTTTGGAAGGCCTTGGGAAGGCGACGCATGAAGCTCGGATTGCAACTGGGTTATTGGGGCGCTCAGCCGCCGGAGAACCACGCGGAGCTCGTCGCGGCCGCCGAGGAGGCCGGTTTCGACGCCGTGTTCACCGCCGAGGCATGGGGCTCCGACGCCTACACGCCGCTGGCGTGGTGGGGCCGGGAGACGCAGCGCGTGCGGCTGGGCACTTCGGTGGTGCAGCTGTCCGCGCGCACCCCGACCGCCTGCGCGATGGCGGCGTTGACGTTGGACCACCTGTCGGGCGGCCGGCACATCCTCGGCCTGGGCGTGTCCGGCCCGCAGGTGGTCGAGGGCTGGTACGGGGCACGCTTCCCCAAGCCGCTGGCGCGTACCCGCGAATACATCGACATCGTGCGCCAGGTGTGGGCCCGGGAGAAGCCGGTGACCAGCGATGGGCCGCACTACCCGTTGCCGTTGACCGGCGAGGGGACAACGGGTTTGGGTAAGCCGCTGAAGCCCATCACCCACCCGCTGCGCGCCGACATCCCGATCATGCTGGGCGCGGAAGGGCCGAAGAACGTCGCGCTGGCCGCCGAGATCTGCGACGGCTGGTTGCCAATCTTCTATTCGCCGCGGATGGCCGACACCTACAACGAGTGGCTGGACGAGGGATTCGCCCGGCCCGGCGCCCGCCGCAGCCGGGAGGACTTCGAGGTCTGCGCGACCGCACAGGTGGTGGTGACCGAGGACCGTGCCGGGACGTTCGAGGCGGTCAAGCCGTACCTGGCGCTCTACATGGGCGGCATGGGCGCCGAAGACACCAACTTCCACGCCGACGTCTACCGCCGGATGGGATATTCCGAGGTGGTCGACGAGGTCACCAAGCTGTTCCGGTCGGGCCGCAAGGATGAGGCGGCGAAGGTCATCCCGGACGAGCTGGTCGACGACGCCATGATCGTCGGTGATCTGGACTACGTGCGTAAGCAGATCGTGGCCTGGGAGGCATCCGGCGTCACCATGATGGTGGTCGGTGCTCGCAGCGTTGAGCAGGTGCGCGACCTCGCCGCGCTGACCTGAGGCCGGTGCTTGCGGCCTCGCTAGAACACGTTCTAGATTGGCCGGATGGAGATGGTGTCAGACGGCGCGTGCGTCGCCGAACGACATCTCCACGTTGGTGACCGACTGCGTCATCAGCGCCCGCTTGGGCAGTCCCAGCGTCGCCAGTTCCTTGGCGTAGGGGTGCTCGCCGAGACGGATCCTGGCACCACCGAGCCGGGTCCGCACACCCGTGGTCTGCATGGTCGAGGTGGTCTCGCGGGTCACGCCGTCCAGGCAGGAGTAGGTCGTCAATGTCTGGGGTTTGGGCGCCGGATGCGGCAGTCCGCGGCTGAACTCGATGCCAGCTATCAACTGACCGTCGGCGCTGACGTCGAACTCGAACTTGCGTCCCTCCCGAACGTTGAAGTCCGCCATGATCTTTGGGTATCCCCAGATGGTGCGGCCGGCCTCGAGGGTGAACTCCTGGTCGACCGGCAGTTGGTGGATGAAGGTGGCCGCGCCGGCCATGGCGCGGATGCCTTTGTCGTGGGTGCCTGGCCTGTTGACCATGAACGCGGTGCCGTACTCGTGGTATTTGCCGAGATCGCCGTCGATGTAGCGGACCAGCAGTTGCAGCAGAATGGCCCGGCCGGGCAGGTATTGGAAGACTTCGAGGCCGCTGTAGTCGATGAGGCGCTGGGCTGCGTCGGCGTCGACGGAGAACATCGCGGAATGCTGATCGGCTTTGCGAATGACGACCGGCATGGTGAGAACCGTTCCGGCGATGGTGTGTTGCGAGACAGGCATGGGGCTTACTGTAATGGCCTCGAGGCAGAAAACTGGAGGCTGTAGATGACGTCAACGATTCCGGACACGATCTTGAACATCGATCTGGCGGACGGCAACTTCTATGCCGACGGGGTTGCGGCGCGGGAGGCGTACCGCTGGATGCGGGCCAACCAGCCGGTGTTCCGGGACCGCAACGGATTGGCAGGTGCGACAACGTATCAGGCGATCCTTGACGCCGAGCGCAACCCGGAGCTGTTCTCCAGCACCGGGGGCATCCGTCCCGACCAGCCGGGTATGCCCTACATGATCGACATGGACGACCCAGCGCACCTGGTGCGTCGCAAGCTCGTCAACGCGGGCTTCACCCGCAAGCGGGTCAAGGACAAAGAGGCGTCGATCGCGGAGCTGTGCGACACCCTGATCGACTCGGTGTGTGAGCGGGGGGAGTGCGACTTCGTCCGCGACATCGCCGCGCCGTTGCCGATGGCGGTGATCGGCGACATGCTCGGCGTGCTGCCTTCAGAGCGGGGCATGTTGCTCAAATGGTCGGATGATCTGGTGTGCGGGCTGTCGTCGCACATCGACCCGACCTCGGCGGAGTTCCAGACGGTCATGGAGGCATTCGCCGGCTATACGGCCTTCACCATGGACCTGATCGGCAAGCGCCGTGCGGAGCCCACCGACGACCTCTATTCGATCCTGATCAATGCCGAGGTCGAGGGTCAGCGGATGTCGGACGAAGAGATCGTCATGGAGACCTTGCTGATCCTGATCGGCGGGGACGAAACCACCCGGCATACGTTGAGTGGCGGGACCGAGCAGCTGGTGCGGCATCAGGATCAGTTCGCGGATCTGGTGGCCGACCCTTCGTTGCTGCCGGGTGCCATCGAGGAGATGCTGCGTTGGACGTCGCCGGTGAAGAACATGTGCCGGACTTTGACCGCAGACACGGACTTTCACGGCACCTCGTTGAGGGCGGGGGAGAAGATCATGCTCTTGTTCGAGGCAGCGAACTTCGACGAGTCGGTCTTCGATCAGCCGGAGAAGTTCGATATCCGTCGTAATCCGAACAGCCACTTGGCTTTTGGCTTCGGCACCCACTTCTGCATGGGTAACCAGCTGGCCCGTCTGGAGTTGTCGTTGATGACGTCGCGGGTGTTGCAGCGGTTGCCTGATCTGCGCTTGGCCGACGAGTCCGCGTTGCCGTTGCGGCCGGCGAACTTCGTGTCCGGCCTGGAGTCGATGCCGGTGGTGTTCACGCCGAGCGCGCCGGTGTTGGGGTAGACGCGCGGGTCGACCACGCGACGGCAAGCCGGCCCAGAATGCCTCCCGCGGTGTCCTGGCTGGTGACTCTGAGGACGATCCAGTCAAGATCGGTCGTCATCGTTTCGTAGCGCGCGATGTCTTTGGCGAACTGCCCTGGCCTCCGATGATGCTCGCCCTCGTATTCGAGCGCGACTCTTATTGTCTCCCAGCCCATGTCGACAATGCCGACGAGTTCTTGGTATCGGCCGTAGATTGGGATCTGCGTCTGCGGGCGCGGATAGCCGGCCTGGATGACCAGCAGCCGCAGCCAGGTCTCTTTCGGGGACTGTGCGCCCGGGTCGACGAGGGCCAGGGCTTTTCGGGCTCGGCGGATGTTGCGGTGGCCTCGGTAGTGCGCGAGAAGAGGCTCTACGTCAGCGGTTTGGAGCTTCGTGACACGTGCGAGTGCGTCGATCGCCGCGACCGCTTTGTTGAGTGGATAGTGGCAGGCGAGATCGAAGGCCGTGCGAGTGGGGGTGGTCGCAAGTACGCCCGCGACCACCTGCGTTTCCTCCGGCGCAACCCGGTCCGACCAAATCACAATGTCTTTCGGGGGGTGCCGATTCTCGTACTGGAGCTCCGCAGGCTTCCGGTGATCGACCCATTTGGCTTTGTGTAACGCGGCCGCGGACTGTCCGGCCACGATCCCGCGCCCTTTCGACCACAGCCAAGCGGCGTAGGCGCGCTGTATCGCGGTCAGTTCGGTGCCTTTTGCGATATAGACGTCCGGATGGATTGCTTGGTAGCGGCTGCGCAGCTGGTATGGCGTCAGAATGCCCTTTGCGATGGCTTCGCTGCCGATGAATGGTCCCGTCACGGCTCCGCACTCTGTCGTAAGGGTCCGACAGCCCCGCCGAACGTGAACTGGCTGCGAAAAATGCACGTAATTTTCGCAGTATGTTCACGCTCGGCGAGGAGGGGGAGTCGGGGCGCGAGGGGGCGCGGGGCGCGAGGGGGCGCGGGCGCGAGGAGGGGGCGCTGGGGGCGAGGGGGCGCTGGGCGCGAGGCGCGGGGCGCGAGGCGCGAGGGTGCGACGCTGAGCGCGCGAGGGGCCACGCCCGGCGCGAAAATGGGTCAGCGGTTTTTGAACTCGGGCTTGCGTTTCTCGGCGAACGCCCGCGGCCCTTCCTTCGCGTCGTCGGACAGGAAGACCTGGATGCCGATCTGAGTATCGATCTTGAACGCCTCGTTCTCGTGCATACCTTCGGTCTCGCGGATGGTCCGCAGGATCGCCTGCACAGCGAGAGGGCCGTTGTTCTCGATGATTTCGGCGAGTTCGAGCGCCTTGGTCAAGGCCTGACCGTCGGGGACGACGTGCCCGATCAAGCCCATCTCGAGGGCCTCGGTAGCGGTGATGTGCCGTCCGGTCAGCAGTAGGTCGCATGCGACGGTGTAGGGGATCTGCCGGACCAACCGGACGGCCGAACCGCCCATCGGGTACAGGCTCCATTTGGCCTCGGAGATGCCGAACTTGGCGCTCTCGCCGGCCACCCGGATATCGGTGCCTTGCAGAATCTCGGTGCCGCCGGCGATCGCCGGTCCCTCCACCGCCGCAATCAACGGCTTGGTGAGCCGGCGACCTTTGAGCAGGGCGTCGATGCGTGACGGGTCGTAGCTGCCGTCCTTGAAGGAGTCACCCGGCGGCTTCTGCGTTGCGGTCTTGAGGTCCATGCCCGCACAAAAGTAGCCACCGGCACCGGTCAGGATGCAGCAGCGGATGTCGGGATCGTTGTCCACGCGGTCCCACGCCTCCACCATGATCTGCATCATTTCAGTGCTCAGAGCGTTGCGGCGGTGCGGCCGGTTCATCGTCACGATGAGGGTGTGACCGCGCTGCTCGACCAGCGCGTCCGGCCCGGATTCGTTTGCTGGCTGCTCCGCCACGGCTACCGCCTCTTCTTCGACATGGGGTGTGAGCTTGTCAAGAAATGTAACACGTTCTAATTTGGTGGCCGTGGCTCTGAATATTGCTGACCTTGCCGAGCACGCCATAGACGCTGTGCCGGATCGTGTTGCTCTCATCTGTGGTGACGAGCAGTTGACCTACGCCCAACTGGAAGAGAAGGCCAACCGCCTCGGGCATTACCTGATCGACCAAGGTGTGCGCGAGGGCGACAAGGTCGGCCTCTACTGCCGCAACCGCATCGAGATCGTGATCGCGATGCTGGGCATCATCAAGGCGGGGGCCATCCTGGTCAACGTCAACTTCCGCTATGTCGAGGGCGAACTGCGCTATCTCTTCGACAATTCCGACATGGTGGCGCTGGTGCACGAGCGCCAGTACTCCGACCGGGTCGCCAACGTGCTGCCGGACACCCCGAACGTCAAGACGGTGCTGGTGGTCGAGGACGGCAGCGATCTGGACTACCAGCGCTACGGGGGCGTCGAGTTCTACTCCGCGATCGCTGACAGTTCGCCCGAGCGCGACTTCGGCGAGCGCACCGCCGACGCCATCTACCTCCTCTACACGGGCGGCACCACCGGCTTCCCGAAAGGCGTGATGTGGCGCCACGAAGACATCTACCGCGTGCTACTCGGCGGAACCGATTTCGCCACTGGGGAATTCGTCAAGGACGAGTACGACCTCGCCAAGGCCGCCGCGGCGAATCCGCCCATGGTTCGGTACCCGATTCCACCGATGATCCATGGGGCCACCCAATCGGCCACCTGGATGTCGATCTTCGGAGGCCAAACCACGGTGCTGGCACCGGAATTCAACGCCGACGAGGTATGGCGCACGATTCACAAGCACAAGGTGAACCTGCTGTTCTTCACCGGTGACGCGATGGCGCGGCCGCTACTGGATGCGCTGGAGAAGAACAACGACTACGACTTGTCGTCGCTGTTCCTGCTGGCCAGCACTGCGGCGCTGTTCTCGCCGAGCATCAAGGAGAAACTCCTTGAGCTGCTGCCCAATCGCGTCATCACCGACTCGATCGGCTCGTCGGAGACCGGGTTCGGTGGCACCAGCATCGTCGCCAAGGACGCGCCGCACAGCGGTGGCCCGCGGGTCACCATCGATCACCGCACCGTCGTGCTCGACGACGAAGGCAACGAGGTGAAGCCGGGTTCGGGTGTGCGCGGGTTCATTGCGAAGAAAGGCAACATCCCCGTCGGTTACTACAAGGACGAGAAGAAGACTGCCGAGACGTTCAAGACCATCAACGGTGTGCGCTATGCGATTCCGGGCGACTACGCGTTGGTCGAAGAGGACGGCACCGTAACGATGCTGGGCCGTGGGTCGGTGTCGATCAACAGCGGCGGCGAGAAGATCTACCCTGAAGAGGTCGAGGCTGCGTTGAAGGGTCACCCCGACGTGTTCGACGCACTGGTGGTGGGGGTGCCGGACCCGCGCTACGGCCAGCACGTCGCGGCAGTGGTGCAGGCCCGGGAAGGGGCGCGCCCGTCGCTGGCCGAGCTGGACAGCTTCGTTCGCTCCGAGATCGCGGGATACAAAGTGCCGCGCAGTCTTTGGTTCGTAGACGAGGTGAAACGGTCACCGGCCGGCAAGCCCGACTATCGGTGGGCCAAGGAGCAGACTGAGGCACGGCCGGCCGACGATGTGCACGCCGCGCACGCGACTGCCTGACGCATAACGTTTTTCGCGGTTAGGGCGCGCCGCCGGCCCCGCCGGCGCCGCCACTGAGACCGGCCAGGCCGCCCGTTCCGCCCTTGCCGCCGGTGTTGCCACTCGGCGCCGCACCATTTCCGCCTGCCGAACCGCTGGCGCCGCCGGTGCCGGACTTGCCGGTGTTGCCGCTGCCGCTGATACCGCCGGTGCCACCCATTCCACCGGCGCCGCCAGTGCTGCCTTTACCGCCGGTACCGCCGGTGCCGCCCACGGGTGCGGTTCCGCCGGCACCGCCGTTGCCGATCGTGGCGGTGCTTGAGCCGCTGCCGCCGCCGGTTTGGCCGCCGGCCCCACCGGCGCCGCCGGCACCCGCTTTGGTGGCGCCCGTTCCGCCCTTGCCGCCGTTGCCGCCCGTTCCGCCTACCCCGTTGGCGCCGCCGTCGCCGCCGTTGCCGGCGATGCCGCCGGCGACTCCGCTGCCACCGCCGGTGCCGCCGTTGCCGCCGTTCGCGCCGCCGAGGTTGCTGCCGCCCGCGCCGCCGATGCCGCCGGTACCGCCGATGCCTTTGCTCGAGGCGCCGCCGTCGCCGCCCTGTCCGCCGGCCCCGGCATTGGCGCCGGCGCCGCCTGCTCCGCCGTTCGCGCCGGGCGTTGTGGCCGTGAGGCTGAGGCCGCCGGTGCCGCCGGTGCCGCCGTTGCCGCCGTCCCCGCCGATTCCGCCGGTGCCGCCGGCGCCTCCGGTACCGTTCACCGCTGTACCGCCGGCGCCGCCCTTGCCGCCCTGACCGCCGACGGAGCCGGCTCCGCCTGCGCTGGCGTTGCCAGGCGTTCCGCCGGATCCGCCGTTGCCGCCGTTGCCGCCGATCTGGTCTGTGGCCCCGCTGTTGCCGCCGTTGCCGCCGGTGCCGCCCTTGCCGCCGTTGTTCGCTCCCGTTGCGTTGCCGCCGTTGCCGCCGTTGCCGCCGTTGCCGTTGATGCCGGCGTTACCGGCTATACCGGCATTTCCGCCCTTACCGGTCGCGCTGCCGTTGCCGCCGTTGCCGGCGTTGCCGCCGTTTCCGCCTTGGCCGCCATTTCCACCGGTGCCGCCGGTAGCTCCGGGGGTTGTCGCGTTGCCGCCGTTGCCGCCGTTGCCGGCGGTGCCACCGGTCCCGCCGCTGCCGCCTTGACCGCCGTCCCCGCCGGTTCCCCCACCACCGACATTGCCGCCGTTACCGGCGTTGCCTCCGGTGCCGCCATTGGCGCCTGCGCCGCCGGTGCCGGTGCCGGTGTTAGTGGCGCCGCTGCTGCCGGCACCGCCGTTGCCACCGTTGCCGCCTACACCGCCGCTGCCGTTGATGCCGGTGCTGGTGAGTCCGGCCCCACCCTGCCCACCGGCACCGCCCGCACCACCGTTTCCACCCGCTTTGCCGGTCGCACCCGAGGCAGTCACGATTCCGCCGTCGCCGCCGGTGCCACCCGCTCCGCCGGCGCCGCCGGTACCGCCGCTGCCCCTGTTGGCACCCGTCCCGCCGCCGCCAGAAGCGCCACCGGCGCCGCCCGCACCACCGTTGCCGGCATTCCCGCCGGCGATGGCCGATGCGCCCGACCCACCGCTACCGCCATTGCCGCCTGCCCCGCCGGCGCCACCCTGACCGCCGTTGCCGCCGATGCCGGCGCCGCCGGTGCCGATCGGATTGCCGCCGCTGCCACCCTGGCCGCCGGCGCCACCCTGGCCGCCGTTGGTACCCGCAGCCCCGCTGCCGGCCGCCCCGGACGTCCCTGCTGTGCCGGCACCGCCATTGCCGCCGGTGCCACCGTTGCCGGCGTTGCCGGCGGTGCCACCCGTGCCGCCGGTGCCGGCGATCCCTGCGGTGCCCCCCTTGCCGCCCTGGCCGCCATTGCCGCCGCTACCGCCGGCTGTGGTGCTGACACCGCCCTGTCCGCCGGTTCCGCCTACGCCGCCGTTGCCACCGCTGCCGTTGACACCGTTGGTAAGGCCGGTGCCGGCGTTACCACCTTGGCCACCCGTGCCCCCGGTGCCACCGCCGGTGCCATTGCCGGCGGTGGCGGCGTTGGGCCCCGCCGCGCCCGTGCCACCCTGGCCGCCGTCGCCACCCTTGCCGCCGTTGCCGCCGTTGCCCTGGGTGCCCGGCGTAGAGCCGGTTCCCGCCGCGCCGGCCTTGCCGCCGTTGCCGCCCAGGCCGCCGGTGCCGCCGGTGCCTGCACCGCTGCCGGTGTCGGTGGCACCTTGGCCGCCCGTTCCGCCCGTTCCGCCGTTGCCGCCGTTGCCGCCCTGGCCCCCGGCACCTTGGATGCCGGCGGTGCCGCCGTTGGTGGCGCCGGCTGAGCCTCCGGAACCGCCCTGGCCGCCGTCGCCGCCGGCGGCACCGGGCCCGCCGACACCGCCGCCGCTGCTTCCTGTGGTCCCGTTGCCGCCGTTTCCGCCGTTGCCGCCCAGGCCGCCCGCGCCGCCGTTGCCCGCGGTACCGGCGGTGCCTGCCGTAGAGCCGACACCGGCCTGTCCGGCGGCGCCACCAGTGCCTCCTGTGCCGCCCTTTCCGCCGGTGCCGCCGGCGATGCCCACGTTGGCGCTGTTGTCCGTGCCGTTGCCGCCGGTGCCACCCTTACCGCCGGTGCCGCCGACGCCGCCCTGGCCGCCGGCGCCTTGAGTTCCGGCGGTGCCGCCGTTGGTGGCTCCGGCTGTGCCTCCGGTGCCTCCCTGGCCGCCGTCGCCTCCGGCGCCGCCCTGGGCGCCTTGCTGGCCGGTGGAAGCGATGGCGGTGTTGTCGGCCCCCTTGCCGCCGTTGCCGCCCAGGCCGCCGGTGCCGCCGTTGCCGGCGGTGCCTGCGGCACCCGCGGTGGAGCCGGTGCCGCCCTTGCCGGCTGCGCCGCCGCTGCCTCCGGTGCCACCCTGGCCGCCGGCTTGAGCGGCTGTGCTCGGGTTGGTGCTGGCGGTGCCGTTGCCTCCGGTGCCACCCTTGCCGCCGGTGCCTCCGACGCCGCCCTGGCCGCCGGCGCCTTGGGCACCGTTGAAGCCGCCGTTCGCCTTGCCGGCGGCCCCGCCAGCGCCCCCTTGGCCGCCGTCGCCTCCGGTGCCGCCCTGGGCGCCTTGCTGGCCGGCGGATGCGGCGGTGGTGTTGTCGGCCCCCTTGCCGCCGTTGCCGCCCAGGCCGCCGGTGCCGCCGTTGCCGGCGGAGCCTGCGGCACCCGTGGTGGAGCCGGTGCCGCCCTTGCCGGCTGCGCCGCCGTCGCCTCCGGTGCCGCCCTGGCCGCCGGCTTGACCGGCTGTGCTCGGGTTGATGCTGTCGGAGCCGTTGCCGCCGGTGCCGCCCTGGCCGCCGGTGCCGCCGAAGCCACCCTGTCCGCCGGCGCCCTGGACGCCGTTGAAGCCGCCGTTGGCGTTGCCCGCGGCGCCACCGGCACCGCCCTGTCCGCCGTCGCCGCCGGCCGCGCCCTGGCCGCCGGTGCCGCCACCGATCGCGCCGGCATTGCCTTGTCCGCCCGCGCCGCCGGTGCCGCCGGTGCCGCCGGTGCCGCCGTTACCGGCCGTGCCGGCGGCTCCTGCTGTCGAGCCGGCGCCGCCCTTGCCGGCCGCGCCTCCGGTGCCGCCGACGCCGCCGGTGCCGCCTGCGCCACCGACGATGCCGGGGTTGGAGCTGTTGTTGGTGCCGATGCCGCCGGTGCCGCCCTGGCCGCCCTTGCCGCCGAGGCCACCTTGTCCGCCGGCGCCCTGGACGCCGTTGAAGCCGCCGTTGGCGTTGCCCGCGGCGCCACCGGCGCCGCCGTGTCCGCCGTCGCCGCCGGCCGCGCCCTGGCCGCCGGTGCCGCCACCGATCGCGCCGGCATTGCCTTGTCCGCCCATGCCGCCGGTGCCGCCGGTGCCACCGGTGCCGCCGTTACCGGCCGTGCCCGCGGCTCCTGCCGTCGAGCCGGCGCCGCCCTTGCCTGCCGCGCCTCCCGTGCCACCGACGCCGCCGGTGCCGCCGGCGCCACCGACAACCCCGGGGTTGACGCTGTTGTCGGTGCCGAACCCGCCGGTGCCGCCCTGGCCGCCCTTGCCGCCGAGGCCACCTTGTCCGCCGGCGCCCTGGACGCCGTTGAAGCCGCCGTTGGCGTTGCCCGCGGCGCCACCGGCGCCGCCTTGTCCGCCGTCGCCGCCGGCGGCACCCTGGCCGCCGGTGCCGCCACCGATCGCGCCGGCATTGCCTTGTCCGCCCATGCCGCCGGTGCCGCCGGTGCCACCGGTGCCGCCGTTACCGGCCGTGCCCGCGGCTCCTGCCGTCGAGCCGGCGCCGCCCTTGCCTGCCGCGCCTCCCGTGCCACCGACGCCGCCGGTGCCGCCGGCGCCACCGACAACCCCGGGGTTGACGCTGTTGTCGGTGCCGAACCCGCCGGTGCCGCCCTGGCCGCCCTTGCCGCCGAAGCCACCCTGTCCGCCGGCGCCCTGGACGCCGTTGTAGCCGCCGTTGGCGTTGCCCGCGGCGCCACCGGCGCCGCCTTGTCCGCCGTCGCCGCCGGCCGCGCCCTGGCCGCCGGTGCCGCCACCGATCGCGCCGGCGCTGCCTTGTCCGCCCATGCCGCCGGTGCCGCCGGTGCCACCGGTGCCGCCGTTGCCGGCGCTGCCGGCCGCGCCCGTGGTCGAGCCGGTCCCACCGAGTCCGGCTGCGCCGCCGGTGCCGCCGGTGCCGCCGGTGCCCCCGGCGCCGCCGGCGATGCCGGGGTTGGTGCTGTTGTCGGTGCCGATGCCGCCGGTGCCGCCCTGGCCACCCTTGCCGCCGAAGCCACCCTGTCCGCCGGCGCCCTGGACGCCAGCCGTGCCGCCGTTCGCTTTACCCGCGGCGCCACCGGCACCGCCCTGTCCGCCGTCGCCTCCGGCGGCGCCCTGGCCGCCGGTGCCGCCACCGATCGCGCCGGCGCTGCCTTGTCCACCCATGCCGCCGGTGCCTCCGGTGCCGCCGGTGCCGCCGTTGCCGGCCGTGCCTGCGGCTCCTGACGTCGAACCGCTGCCGCCCTTGCCGGCCGCGCCGCCGGTGCCGCCGCTGCCGCCGGTGCCCCCGGCACCGCCGGCGGTGCCGGGGTTGGTGCTGTTGTCGGTGCCGATGCCGCCGGTGCCGCCCTGTCCGCCCTTGCCGCCGACGCCGCCCTGTCCGCCGGCGCCTTGGGTTCCGGCGGTGCCGCCGTTGGTGGCTCCGGCTGCGCCGCCGGCACCGCCTTGTCCGCCGTCGCCGCCGGCGGCTCCCTGGCCGCCGGTGCTGCCACCGATCGCGCCGGTGCTGCCTTGTCCACCCATGCCGCCGATGCCGCCAGTGCCACCGGTGCCGCCGTTGCCGGCCGTGCCGGCGGCACCCGTCGTCGAACCGCTACCGCCCTTGCCGGCCGCGCCGCCGGTGCCACCACTGCCGCCGGTGCCCCCGGCGCCACCCGCGATGCCGGGGTTGGTGCTGTTGTCGGTGCCGAACCCGCCTTGGCCGCCAACGCCGCCTTGGCCGCCGACGCCGCCCTGACCGCCGGCGCCTTGGGTTCCGGCGGTGCCGCCGTTGGTTGTCCCGGCTAGGCCGCCGGTACCGCCCTGTCCGCCGTCACCGCCAGCCGCGCCTTGGCCGCCGGCGCCGCCGCCAATCGCGCCGGCGCTACCGGCACCGCCCTTACCGCCGGTGCCGCCGGTGCCACCCACGCCGCCGTTGCCGGCGGTGCCGGCCGCGCCGGTGGTTGAACCCGAGCCGCCCTTGCCCGCTGCGCCTCCGGTGCCGCCACTGCCGCCGGTGCCGCCGGCGCCACCGGCGATGCCGGGGTTGGCGCTGTTGTCGACGCCGGTACCGCCCGTTCCTCCTTGGCCGCCGATTCCGCCGATGCCGCCCTGTCCGCCGGCGCCTTGGGTTCCGGCGGTGCCGCCGTTGGTTGTCCCGGCTAGGCCGCCGGTACCGCCCTGTCCGCCGTCACCGCCAGCCGCGCCTTGCGCTCCGATGCCACCGCCGCTGGTACCGGTGCTGCCTTGTCCGCCCTTGCCGCCGGTGCCACCGGTGCCACCTACGCCGCCGTTGCCGGCGGTGCCGGCCGCGCCGGTGGTCGAACCCGCGCCGCCCTTGCCCGCTGCGCCTCCGGTGCCGCCACTGCCGCCGGTGCCGCCGGCGCCACCCGCGATGCCGGGGTTGGCGCTGTTGTCGGTGCCGACGCCGCCCTGGCCGCCCGTTCCACCCGTGCCGCCGATGCCGCCCTGGCCGCCGGCGCCTTGGGTTCCGGCGGTGCCGCCGTTGGTTGTCCCGGCGGCGCCGCCGGTACCGCCCTGTCCGCCGTCACCACCCGCAGCGCCTTGCGCTCCGATGCCACCGCCGCTGGTACCGGTGCTGCCTTGTCCGCCTTTGCCGCCGGTGCCACCGGTGCCACCTACGCCGCCGTTGCCGGCGGTGCCGGCCGCGCCGGTGGTCGAACCCGCGCCGCCCTTGCCCGCTGCGCCTCCGGTGCCGCCACTGCCGCCGGTGCCTCCGGCACCACCCGCGATGCCGGGGTTGGCGCTGTTGTCGACGCCGGTACCGCCGGCGCCGCCTTGGCCGCCGACGCCGCCGATGCCGCCCTTGCCACCGGCGCCCTGGTTTCCGGCGGTGCCGCCGTTGGTGGCGCCGGCTGCGCCGCCCGCACCGCCCTGTCCGCCGTCACCACCGGCCGCGCCCTGGCCGCCGATGCCGCCACCACTGGTGCCGGTGCTGCCTTGTCCGCCCTTGCCGCCCGTTCCTCCGGTGCCACCTACGCCGCCGTTGCCGGCGGTGCCGGCCGCGCCGGTGCTTGATCCGGCACCACCCAGGCCGGCCGCCCCGCCCGTGCCACCGATGCCGCCGGTGCCTCCGGCGCCACCGGCGATGCCCGGGTTGGTGCTGTTGTCGGTGCCGATACCGCCAGCGCCGCCTTGGCCGCCGACGCCGCCGATGCCGCCCTTGCCACCGGCGCCCTGGTTTCCGGCCGTGCCACCCTTGGTGGCTCCGGCAGCGCCGCCCGCACCGCCCTGGCCGCCGTCACCACCGGCTGCTCCCTGGCCGCCGTTGCCGCCACCACTGGTGCCGATGCTGCCTTGTCCGCCCTTGCCGCCGGTACCGCCGGTGCCTCCGACGCCGCCGTCGCCGGCTGTGCCGGCGGCTCCTGTCGTCGAGCCGCTGCCGCCCTTGCCGGCTGCGCCGCCGGTGCCGCCACTGCCGCCGGTGCCGCCCGCGCCTCCGGCTATGCCGGGGTTGGTGCTGTTGTCGGTGCCGATTCCGCCGGTGCCGCCCTGGCCGCCGATTCCGCCGATGCCGCCCTTGCCGCCGGCGCCCTGGTTTCCGGCGGTGCCGCCGTTGGTGGCGCCGGCTGCGCCGCCGGCACCGCCATCTCCGCCGTCGCCGCCGGCCGCGCCCTGGCCGCCGATGCCGCCACCGCTAGCGCCGGTGCTGCCTTGTCCGCCCTTGCCGCCGGTACCGCCGGTCCCGCCTACGCCGCCGCTGCCGGAGGTGCCGGACGCGCCGATGACGGATCCGGTGCCGCCCTTGCCGGCTGCGCCGCCGGTGCCGCCGATGCCGCCGGTACCGCCCGCGCCACCGGCGATGCCGGGGTTGGCGCTGTTGTCGGTCCCGATACCGCCGATGCCGCCCTGGCCGCCGATTCCGCCGATGCCGCCCTTGCCACCGGCGCCCTGGTTTCCGGCGGTGCCGCCGTTGGTGGCTCCCGCCGCGCCGCCCGCGCCGCCTTGGCCGCCGTCGCCGCCGGCCGCGCCCTGGCCGCCGGTGCCACCACCGCTGATGCCGGTGCTGCCTTGTCCGCCCTGTCCGCCGGTGCCGCCGGTACCGCCTACGCCGCCGCTGCCGGCGGTGCCGGCCGTACCGATGGTGGAGCCGGTGCCGCCCTTGCCGGCTGCGCCGCCGGTGCCGCCGGTGCCCCCGGTTCCACCGGCTCCGCCGGCGATGCCGGGGTTGGCGCTGTTGTCGGTCCCGATACCGCCGATGCCGCCCTGGCCGCCGATTCCGCCGATGCCGCCCTTGCCACCGGCGCCCTGGTTTCCGGCGGTGCCGCCGTTGGTGGCTCCCGCCGCGCCGCCCGCGCCGCCTTGGCCGCCGTCGCCGCCGGCCGCGCCCTGGCCGCCGATGCCGCCACCGCTAGCGCCGGTGCTGCCTTGTCCGCCCTGTCCGCCGGTACCTCCGGTGCCTCCGACGCCGCCGTCGCCGGCGGTGCCGGCCGTACCGATGGTGGAGCCGGTGCCGCCCTTGCCGGCTGCGCCGCCGGTGCCCCCGATACCGCCAGTTCCACCAGCTCCGCCGGCGACGCCGGGGTTGGTGCTGTTGTCGGTGCCGATTCCGCCGGTGCCGCCCTGGCCGCCGACGCCGCCGATGCCGCCCTTGCCGCCGGCGCCTTGGTTTCCGGCGGTGCCGCCGTTGGTGGCGCCGGCTGCGCCGCCGGCTCCGCCTTGGCCGCCGTCGCCGCCGGCCGCGCCCTGGCCGCCGGCGCCGCCGCCTGTGGTCCCAGTGGCTCCGGCGCCGCCCTTGCCGCCAGTTCCGCCGACGCCGCCCGCGCCACCGTTGCCGGCAGTGCCGGCCGTACCGATGGTGGAGCCGGTGCCGCCGAGGCCGGCTGCGCCGCCGGTTCCACCTGTGCCGCCGGTGCCACCTGCACCGCCGGCGACCCCGGCGTTGGTGCTGTTGTCGGTTCCGGTACCGCCAATGCCGCCTTGGCCGCCGATCCCGCCGGTGCCGCCCTTGCCGCCGGCGCCCTGGAGACCAGCGGTACCGCCCTTCGTGGCTCCAGCTGCGCCGCCGGCGCCGCCTTGGCCGCCGTCACCACCGGCCGCGCCCTGGCCGCCGATGCCGCCACCGCTGGTGCCGGCGCTGCCTTGCCCGCCCTTGCCGCCGGTGCCACCGGTGCCACCGACTCCGCCATTACCCGCGGTGCCGGCCGTACCGGTGGTCGAGCCAGTGCCGCCCTTGCCGGCACCGCCGCCGGTTCCGCCGATCCCGCCGGTGCCCCCTGCGCCACCCGCAATGCCGGGGTTGGTGCTGTTGTCGACGCCGGTGCCGCCCGTGCCGCCTTGGCCGCCGATGCCGCCTATGCCGCCTTGACCGCCTGCGCCCTGGGTTCCGGCGGTGCCGCCGTTGGTGGCTCCGGCTGCGCCGCCGGCTCCGCCTTGGCCGCCGTCTCCACCGGCCGCGCCTTGCCCGCCGGTGCCGCCACCTGCGGTGCCGGTGCTGCCTTGCCCGCCTTGGCCGCCGGTGCCGCCGGTGCCACCTACGCCGCCGCTGCCGGAGGTGCCGGCCGCGCCGGTGCTCGAGCCAGCGCCGCCCTTTCCTGCCGCGCCGCCCGTTCCGCCAACGCCGCCCGCACCGCCGTCACCGCCGGGGATGCCGGGGTTGGTGGTGTTGTTAATGCCGGTGCCGCCTGTGCCGCCTTGGCCGCCGACGCCGCCTATGCCGCCTTGACCGCCAGCGCCTTGGGTTCCGGCGGTGCCGCCGTTGGTGGCGCCCGCTGCGCCGCCGGCACCGCCCTGACCGCCGTCACCGCCGGCCGCGCCTTGGCCGCCGGTCCCGCCGCCGCTGCTCCCTGCGGTCCCGGCGCCGCCCTTGCCGCCGGTCCCGCCGACACCACCGGTGCCGCCGTCACCGGCCGTGCCGGATGCGCCGGTGCTGGACCCGGACCCGCCGAGGCCTGCGGCGCCGCCGGTTCCGCCGATGCCGCCGGTGCCGCCTGCGCCACCGGCGATGCCGGGGTTGGTGCTGTTGTCGGTGCCGGTCCCGCCGTGGCCGCCTTGGCCGCCGACGCCGCCGATGCCGCCTTGGCCGCCGGCGCCTTGGGTGCCGGCGGTGCCGCCGTTGGTGGCTCCGGCTGCGCCGCCGGCGCCGCCTTGGCCGCCGTCGCCACCGGCCGCGCCTTGGCCGCCGGTCCCGCCGCCGCTGGTGCCGGTGCTGCCTTGTCCGCCTTTGCCGCCGGTGCCGCCGACACCGCCGGTGCCGCCGTCGCCGGCTGTTCCGGATGCGCCGGTGCTGGAGCCGGATCCGCCCAGGCCTGCTGCTCCGCCCGTGCCGCCGATGCCGCCGGTGCCGCCTGCGCCACCCGCAATGCCGGGGTTGGTGCTGTTGTCGGTGCCGGTCCCGCCTTGGCCGCCTTGGCCGCCGACTCCGCCGATGCCGCCTTGGCCACCGGCGCCTTGGGTGCCGGCGGTGCCGCCGTTGGTGGCTCCGGCTGCGCCGCCGGCGCCGCCTTGGCCGCCGTCGCCACCGGCCGCGCCTTGGCCGCCGGTCCCGCCGCCGCTGGTGCCGGTGCTGCCTTGTCCGCCTTTGCCGCCGGTGCCGCCGACACCGCCGGTGCCGCCGTCGCCGGCTGTGCCGGAGGCGCCGGTGCTGGACCCGGATCCGCCGAGGCCGGCTGCGCCGCCGGTGCCGCCGATACCGCCGATGCCGCCCGCGCCGCCAGCCACACCCGGGTTGGTGCTGTTGTCGCTGCCGGCACCGCCAACGCCTCCGACGCCGCCGACGCCGCCGATGCCGCCCTGACCGCCCGCGCCTTGGGTGCCGGCGTTGCCGCCGTTGGTGGCTCCGGCTGCACCGCCGGCACCGCCCTGGCCGCCGTCTCCACCGGCCGCGCCCTGGCCGCCGGTTCCGCCATCTGCGGTGCCGGTGCTGCCTTGTCCGCCCTTGCCGCCGGTGCCGCCGACACCACCGACGCCGCCGTCGCCGGCTGTGCCGGAGGCGCCGGTGCTGGAGCCGGATCCGCCGAGGCCGGCTGCTCCGCCGGTGCCGCCGATACCGCCGGTGCCGCCCGCGCCCCCGGCGATGCCGGGGTTGGTGCTGTTGTCGGCGCCGGAACCGCCGTGGCCGCCTTGGCCGCCGACTCCGCCGATGCCGCCTTGGCCACCGGCGCCTTGGGTGCCGGCGGTGCCGCCGTTGGTCGCTCCGGCTGCGCCGCCGGCGCCGCCTTGGCCGCCGTCACCGCCGGCTGCGCCTTGGCCACCGGTCCCGCCGCCGCTGGTCCCGGTGCTTCCGGCCCCGCCCTTGCCGCCGGTGCCGCCGATGCCGCCAACCCCGCCGTCGCCGGCTGTGCCGGAGGCGCCGGTGCTGGACCCGGATCCGCCGAGGCCGGCTGCGCCGCCGGTGCCGCCGATACCGCCGATGCCCCCCGCGCCACCCGCAATGCCGGGGTTGGTGCTGTTGTCGCTGCCGGCACCGCCAACGCCTCCGACGCCGCCGACGCCGCCGATGCCGCCCTGACCGCCCACGCCTTGGGTGCCGGCGGTGCCGCCGTTGGTGGCTCCGGCTGCACCGCCGGCACCGCCCTGGCCGCCGTCTCCACCGGCCGCGCCCTGACCGCCGGTTCCGCCACCCGCGGTACCGGTAACCCCGGCCCCGCCCTTGCCGCCGGTGCCGCCAACCCCGCCAACCCCGCCGTCACCGGCCGTGCCCGATGCGCCGGTGCTGGAGCCGGATCCGCCGAGGCCTGCCGCGCCGCCGGTGCCGCCGACGCCGCCTACGCCGCCCGCGCCGCCGGCCACACCCGGGTTGGTGCTGTTGTCGGTGCCAACACCGCCGTCGCCACCGGTCCCACCGACTCCGCCGATGCCGCCCTGGCCACCCGCGCCCTGCTGGCCGCCGCCGCCCGTTCCGGCTGCGCCGCCGGCGCCGCCCTGGCCGCCGTCACCGCCAGCCGCCCCTTTACCGCCGGATCCGCCACCCGCGGTGCCGGTGCTGCCTTGTCCACCAGCGCCGCCGGTCCCGCCGACACCACCAACACCTCCGTCGCCGGCCGTGCCCGAGGCGCCCGTGCTCGAGCCCGAGCCGCCCAGGCCTGCCGCGCCGCCGGTGCCGCCGACACCGCCTACGCCGCCCGCGCCACCGGCAACACCCGGGTTGGTGCTGTTGTCGCTGCCGGAACCGCCAACGCCTCCGACGCCGCCGATTCCGCCGATGCCGCCCTGACCGCCCACGCCTTGGGTGCCAGCGGTGCCGCCGTTGGTCGCTCCGGCTGCGCCACCGGCGCCGCCCTGGCCGCCGTCTCCACCGGCCGCGCCCTGGCCACCGGTCCCGCCACCTGCGGTGCCGGTGCTGCCTTGTCCACCAGCGCCGCCAGTGCCGCCGATGCCGCCGACCCCGCCGTCACCGGCCGTGCCGGAGGCGCCGGTGCTGGACCCGGACCCGCCGAGGCCGGCTGCGCCGCCGGTGCCGCCGATACCGCCGATGCCGCCCGCGCCGCCAGCCACACCCGGGTTGGTGCTGTTGTCGGTGCCGGCACCGCCAACGCCTCCGACGCCTCCGACACCACCGATGCCGCCCTGACCGCCCGCGCCCTGCTGGCCGCCGCCGCCGGATCCGGCTGCGCCGCCGGCACCGCCCTGGCCGCCGTCACCACCGGCCGCGCCTTGGCCACCGATCCCGCCGCCGGCGGTGCCGGTGCTGCCTTGTCCGCCTTTGCCGCCGGTGCCGCCGACCCCGCCGGTGCCGCCGTCGCCGGCGGTGCCGGAGGCGCCGGTGCTGGACCCTGATCCGCCGAGGCCTGCTGCTCCGCCGGTGCCACCGGTACCGCCGGTGCCGCCCGCGCCACCCGCGATGCCGGGGTTGGTGCTGTTATCGGTGCCGGTCCCGCCGTGGCCGCCCTGGCCGCCGGTGCCGCCTATGCCGCCTTGACCGCCGGCGCCTTGGGTTCCGGCGGTGCCGCCGTTGGTGGCGCCGGCTGCGCCGCCGGCGCCGCCGTGGCCGCCGTCACCACCGGCCGCGCCTTGGCCGCCGGTCCCGCCGCCGCTGGTGCCGGTGCTGCCTTGTCCGCCTTTGCCGCCGGTGCCGCCGACA